>JAQTLX010000001.1:0-214206 GCA_028714695.1 Ignavibacteria bacterium
TGTTCCCGCAAAATATTTTTTGCTATCTTTTTCCATGGTAAGTCTCCTTATTTTAAATTTTTTGTCGAAAAATTAATTTAAAAAATATTATTGAGACTTACCATTTTAAACATAAGGTCTCGCGAAACCGCGAAGCGGCTCGCTTTTAAAAGCGGGAATCAAGAACATATAGAAAAGTTACGAAGATATTATTTAAGCGGTTACGTTTAGTAATCTATTATCCGTTTTTTAATATTAAAAGCAAAAGAACGGGATGTTCTAACATCCCGTTCTTCCAAAACTGCAATTAAAAAATATTAAATAAAAAACAATTTCGATGTTCAAGTTAACCGTCTGGCTTAACCGGGTCCAATTCATTGTACATTGAAGATTGAAAACTGAAGATTAACTTCAATATCTCTTTATCATGAAATCCTTTTGGTGTCCGTTGCTGAAATCTTCATGCGATTCAATCATTGCATAGGCATTATGATTATGTATGCTTTCGAAGTTTTCGGCTTCTACAAGATACCATAATATGCTTTTATTGTCCTTGAGTTTCAGAACAACGTTACGCACAACGTCTTCCACGAATACGGGATTTTCATAAGCATGTTCCGTTACGAATTTTTCGTCTTCGCGTTTCAGCAGCGTGAAGAGTTCGGAACTCGCGCTTGTTTCTACGTAACCGATTATATCTTCTATCCAGACCGAGTCCAGAAATCTGACTGCAACGGTTACTTCGCCGCGCTGATTGTGCGCTCCGTATTTCGAAATGTTTTTCGAACACGGGCAGAGTGTTTTTACCGGAACCTGCACTGTCATTATCAGGTCTTTCTTGTCTTCGTTCATAACCGCATGGAATTTTATCTTATAGTCCATGAGCGAAGGTTTTCTGCTGACGGGCGCCTTCTTTTCCTTGAAGTAGGGAAATTCGAGTTCGATGTGCGCGGATTTCGCTTTCAACTGCTTCTGCATTTCGGAAAGAATTTCATAAATTGAATCGATGTGAATTTCTTTCCTGTCCATGAGCACTTCCACAAACCTGCTCATGTGCGTACCCTTGAATTCTTTCGGGAGGTCGACTGTCATTGAAACTGTAGCGACTGTGTGCTGGATATCGTTATCGCGGTCTTTTACTGTTATAGGATACTTGAGATTTTTTATTCCTACCTTGTCGATAGGGATGTTTCTCGCGTCTGATTGATTTTGCGTATCGGGAAGCATATTATTTTTTATTCCTTCCTCAATAAAAATTTCATTTTTAAACATACTTTTTCATTTGGGTTTGTTGTTTTTCACACGCCGGATTCAACCGTACATTCATAAGGACTTTTGCCGCAGTCAATGTAAACGCTGAAAAATTTTCCGGCATTATCTAAAACAAATTTCCAAATATAAAGTTTGTCCGATTCCGGTATGTTGGAATTAAGTATGTCTTTTTCTTCTATATATGAGAACTTTCCCTCGTTGAATGACGGAGGCAGAATATCGAATTCGTGTTTGTATTCAAAAAGGAAGAGCATTATGTTGCCGATTTTAGGATAGTTCTTTTCCGTGATGATGCCTTTTAAATGCCAGTCGGTTTCTTTTGAAACAATGCCGCATTCTTCGTTGGCTTCTCTAACGGCGCACTGATATGGTGATTCAGCATCATGTATGTGAAGTTTACCGCCGGGAGGAGACAACAAACCCTTGTTGGGTTCGTTTAATCTTTCCAGCAGAAGATACCCGCCTTGCGGGTTTTTAATATAAAGCAGTGTTGCAAAAACCAATGTGAAATGGATTAAAATAGGGAAGGAAAATTAAGAGTAAAATAAATGTTATTACTTTGCTTCCCTGTGTAATACGTGTTTTTTTGCGAATCTGTCGTATTTCTTAAGTTCGATTCTTTCCTTGGTATTGTTTCTGTTCTTATATGTGACGTAAACACTCTTGCCTTTATGTTCGCCTTCGATGCTGACCAGTTTGATTTTTATTCTTGCGCCTTCTTTTTTCTTTGCCATATCGCTTTTTATAGATTATTAATTTTAATACAAGAAATAAATATATAAAAAATATACTTAAAAGTCATCACCAAAAATACTTCAAAACCTGAAATCCAGACCTATTTCGGGTGAAATGAACCAATTATTGCCAAAACCGAACCTTCCTGTTACAGCCAGATTGTCTTTAAAGAAGTATCTGACGCCTGCCTGAGTGCAATACCATGCGGCTGCAAACTGAAAATCCGTTCCCGCCATTAATCCTACAAACGGGATAATTTTGCCGCCGTTGATTTTTGTGAAACTATAACTTATCTGTCCTCCCAGAAAAGCGTTCTTTAAAACAACAGAGCCCAGATTGGAATATTTAACGACAGCGCCTCCGCCGAAAAGCCCGGAAGGCGTTTCTAGCAGTTCGTGCTCATAGTATCCGGAAAACAGAACTGCGGATTTATCCGTAAGAATCGTTATGCCGGGTCCTGCCAGATTATCGTGGAGTTTCATTTGCGCATTTAAGCGGTTAAAGAAAAATAATTGTACTGTAATCAAGGCGAAGAGAACAAAAAAGATTCTCATAATGAATTAATTAATTTTATTTAATGCTTATTTCCGTTAATTTAACTTTCACTTTATACAAAATCTATAATAAATTGTTCCTAATAAATGGAGAAAAAAAATCTATATAAACCTATCCTTGATAAAGGATTTATTGAAGTTGTTGACCATCTCGGCTCGGATTTGACGGTCGTAAATTCAGCCAGAGTGTCTTTCGGAAAGGCAAAAACTGAATTTACCGAAAGGGACAGAATTCTCGTGAAATTTCTTGCAGAGAACAAACATTTCTCGCCGTTCAGGCATTCGATAGTTCAGTTTCACGTAAAGGCGCCTGAATTCGTAATGAGGCAGTGGTACAAGCACGTTGTCGGAATTGAAACCACTTCGAGTTATCCGACGAAAGACCATGCATGGAATGAGATAAGCGGAAGATACGTTCCCGTAAACGATTTTTATGTTCCCGCGCAGTGGAGAGCGCAGTCCGAAAATAACAAGCAGGCGTCCGAAGGTACAATCGAAGAACAGGACAGGGCGAACAGTATTTTTCGGAATGCCATGGCAACGATACTCGATTGTTATGAAGAACTGCTCGAACTCGGTGTCGCGAAAGAGCAGGCAAGGATTTTACTTCCTTTGAATCAGTTCACTGAAGTTTACTGGACTGCTTCGTTTCAGGCAATAATGAATTTTATCGATTTACGCGATGATAAGCATGCACAATGGGAAATCAGAGAATATGCGGTTGCAATAAAAGAATTCATGTATGAACTTTTCCCCGAAACCACCAAAATCTGGTTTGAGGTTCAGAATAAAAAATAACAAAATATTTATATAATTTAAAATTATATTTATGTTTCTACTCGAACTCCCATTATGGGCGGCGCTGGTCGTTCTGCTTGTATTCAGCATAGTTGTATCATATTACGGTCTGAAATTAGTACACAAGTTTTATCGTTATGAACACCTCAGAGAAACGCACGAACTTTCCGGATACATATTCAATGCATACGGGCTGCTGTATGCTGTTGTAATTGCCTTCGTTGTTTATATCAACTGGGGCGAGTACAACGAAGCGCAAAGGCAGGTTTACGTAGAGACAAATCAAATGTCGAATATATTCCACAACGCGCAGGGATTTGACGATTCGCTGAAAACCAATCTGATGAAGGCTGTTACGAATTACGCAGAAAGCGTAATGAGGGATGATTTCGCTGCCATGAAAAAACTGAATAGAAGCGATAAGACGAGAGAAGCATACGATAAACTCTGGGACGTTCTCTTAAAAGCGGACACAGGCAAAATAAAAAACCCGAAAGTATATGAAATGTGCCTTAATGAACTGAACGAACTCAGCGAAGCAAGACGTCTGCGGTATCTTTACATGGAGAATACGATTCCGACGGTTATATGGGTAATAATGATTGTCGGATGTTTAATAACCATGTGTTTCTCATATCTTTTCGGAATGAAGAATAAGAACCCATATATATTTTTCGTAATAGCGTTCACGTATATAAATATACTGATGCTTTATCTTATACTGGTTCTGGACTATCCGTTCACGGGATATAACACGATTTCAAATGAACCGTATCTGTTGATAATAAACCACTTCAAAGATGTGATGGGGATGGTGAAATAGAAGTTAGGAGTCGGAGATTCGTGTTAACGAATCGGATACCCGCCCGTGGCGGGTTAGAATTAAGAATTCGAAGATTCGCCGTGGCGAACAAGAATTAAGAATTAAGAATCAAGAATTAAGAATCAAGAATTAAGAATCAAGAATTAAGAATCAAGAATTAAGAATCAAGAATTAAGAATTAAGAATCAAGAATTAAGAATCAAGAATTAAGAATCAAGAATTAAGAATTAAGAATCAAGAATTAAGAATCAAGAATTAAGAATCAAGAATTAAGAATCAAGAATTAAGAATCAAGAATCAAGAATTAAGAATTAAGAATTAAGAATCAAGAATCAAGAATTAAGAATCAAGAATTATGAATTAAGAATCAAGGCAAGAGACTGTTTTGTATAATGCGTTTATTGATTTCTCCTGCAATAATCTACTTTAATTCTTCCCCCTGTTGATTTTTCCCATTGTCATCCCGAAAGTGCGTTTTTTTGCATCCCGATTTATCGGGACTCTTAAAGGGGATCCACATTACACGCACGCCAAACTTAGCAACCGAACCAACTCTCTCCAATTGTCATCCCCGCTCTCTCCAATTGTCATCCCAGCACTCTCTCCAATTGTCATCCCAGCGCTCTCTCCAATTGTCATCCCAGCACTCTCTCCAATTGTCATCTCAGCACTCTATCCAATTGTCATCCCCGAGCGCCGAAGGCTCGCCGTGGCGAGTTCTTATCGGGGATCCACATTACACGCTCGCTTAACATTTCAATCGAAAGAACAATCGTCTCATTCCTCATACATTTCCTTATTCTCAACAATCATATCCGTCATGTTCATTATTAGTTCTTTATCCGCAATATCCGGCAACAAATCCCTCCACTCTTTATTCTCTTTTTCAATAAGCGCAATCTTCCATTCCCTGTTCCATTTCTTCAACTGTTTTTCTCTTTTTATCGCCAAATCAATGTATTCAAAAACCTCATAGTACACCAGCCTGAACAAATCATATTTTTCCGAAAAACCCTTTTTCATTTTAAGCCTGTGCTCCAGCACCCTGACGACAAGATTTCCCGTCACACCGATATATAATGTCCCATTAATTTTTGCGGATAGAATGTAAACGTAATAATATTTCTTATCCTCCATTACGTTGCTTTTCCCTCCTCTTGTTTGTAATCCCAGAACTCTTACCTCACGTCATCCCTTCGCCGCTACGTTATGATAAAAGTGGTTCGATAATGGTTTGATTTATTTACAATGTTAATCGTGCTCGTTATGTGGATCCCCGATAAGAACGCTCGGGGATGACAATCTGAGAGATTTCGTTTTCCGATAAATCATATTACCTTCTTCAATTCAACCACACTTCCTTCTTCGATTCAACCATACTCTATTTTCAATTCATATGTACTTTATTATTCTTCTTCCTGTTTTTGATTCCCGCCGGAAATCCCGATTCGCTTTACTCATAAGGGATGCATATAACGCACACGCGGGAATGACAATGGAAGACCCCCCCCTACTTCACCATCACCATTCTTTTCGTTTGCACAAAATCCTCTGTCACAATTCTGTAGAAATAAACACCGGAAGCAAAACCGGATCCGTCAAACAACACCTGATAATTCCCTGCGCGTTTCATTTCATTTACAAGTTTTGTTATTTCTCTTCCTGTTATATCAAACACACTTATTGAAACAAATCCATTCTTAGGTAAAGCATATTTAATTGTAGTTGAAGGATTAAAAGGTTCCGGATAATTCTGGTATAATAAATAATTTACCGGAACAGTTTCGCCAATATTCTGTATCCCTACGTTTTTGCTGTATTTTATTGTTACCGCATCAGAACCTGTTCCTGTCTCACAAGCACTGCCCGTTACAATTACATTCTGTGCATTGTCAAGTATTATAGACAGCGGCGTATCACCATAATTTAAAGATCCGTTATATCTGCTGCTCCATAGCGTATTACCCAGAGAGTCATAAGATATTGTATAATAGTCAGAGTAGTATCCGCCGGTTCCGGCGCTTAATCCCGTAACATATACATTGCACTGCCTGTCGATAGTTAATCCTCTCGGCCAATCCATACCATTACCAATACCGTTATAATTTCGAACCCATGCTGTATCCCCGTTTTGTTTATATCTGATTGTAACAAAATCACGTGTATCGGGAAGAGATCCGCTATTGCTTGTATATCCCGTAACATAAATATTGTTATTTTTATCGACCCCTATACACATTCCGAGGTCGAAAAAATTTAATGTATCATGCTGATAAACTTTATACCATTTTAAAACCCCCGTACTATCATATTTGACAACTGTCAAATATGCTTTATTGGTAGAATTGTTAATTGATTGACCCGTCACAAAGATATTTCCTAAACTATCAATTGCCATCGCGGTGGGAGTGTTGACAAGGTGGTCGTAATCAAAAGTTCTTGACCACACTGTGTCTCCATTGCCTGAATACTTCACGGTTATAAAATCCCATCCCGTCTGGCTAACAATTGAAAGACCTGTAACATAGATATTCCCAGATTTATCAAGAACCATATCCGCTGCTTCAGTTGAAACATTACGTCCGCGGTTACGCCTTACCCATTCCTGTGTTCCTGAAGAATCGATTTTAATCAGCAATAAATCGTTTTCATTCTCATTTAGTGCGCTCCCCCCGAACACATATATGCTTTTATTCTTATAAATCTTTACTACTTTGCCGTAATCGGGCTGGTTTACTCCAAAATTATAAATATTGGTCCATCTTAAATTTCCTGAAGAATCAAACTTAAGAGTCACACATTCCGATAATGAACTGGCATTGGTCGCTGTCCCTGTAATGTATGCATTCCCGAAATCATCTACCGCTAAAGAATAACACAGGTCCCAATTATTGCCCGTTCCGTTATACGACCTGTTCCATATCATATTTCCCGATGGTGTATATTTAATCAAAAAGTAATCATACAAAGTCTGAACATTTTTAATATATCCCGCGACATAAATATTATCCTGCCTGTCAACTCCTAAAGAATATCCGTAGTTTGTTCCGTTCACCAGAGTTCCGGAAAATCTTTTTACCCATTGCTGCTGATACTGGGAATACACACTTGTTGATAATAAAAAAAGGGCAAGCAAGAAACTTGCCCTTATGAATAACAAATCACTATTAAAATATTTCTTAATTAATACCATTCTTCAATATTATGAATACGCTTTATTTTATCAACACCATTCTTTTGATATCGACAAAATCATTTGATTGTAATTTGTAAAAATATACACCTGAAGATAAACGCGAACCGTTAAAATCGAGTGTGTAATTTCCTGCCTGTTTATATTCATTTACCAATACATCGACAAGCCTGCCGAGAACGTCAAAAACCTCCAATTTCGTGAAACCGGGTTTTTCAAGTTCGTAATTGATTTTGGTCACCGGATTAAACGGATTAGGATAATTAGCATTGAGTTTATATATATGGTTATGATATGTATCTTCATTTTAATTAACGAAATAATGTTGTATTTATTACCCGGCAGTACAAAGGCAAAGATTGAATTCTCTAAAACCAATCTTTATATAAAAGACATTCAATCAATTGTTTATTAATAAATTGATAATTTACTTTAATTAAATGGTACATATAAAAGACAGCAGTATTTTATTTAACTAACCGGCAAATAACTCTGCCAAGATATCCGGCATAGTTGAATTCGGGAGAAGCAATAGGGTATCAGTGTCCTGCTATATTATTCAAGAAGACAAAACCGGCTACATCTTGCTTGTCGGGATAGTAATAAACCTCCTGCAAAATTGTCATATACAGACAAGGATATGCCATTTTCTTTTTTCTTAACCTCGCTCAACCAATTTCCTGCATTTTTATTCTCAACCATTTATCGAATACCCGTATCAGTATTTCAAATGTTAGTTTCATACAACTCTTCTCGCTGAAGAATTCTGGAATTATGTTTGTTTTTCTTCGGAGATTTTCAAAATACCTATCCAGCAGATTAGTCGTTTTTATATATCGATGATTACATATTGAAAATACCTTAAACTGAATGTGTCTTCCAGAATACAAGCAATTCTTTTTTTTGATTTCCGATGGGTTACTACTGATTAACAATTACATTAGCGAATAATGATTAGGAATGAGTTAATGGGAATCGCAGTAAATGAATGAATTTTATCCGCAGGTACTTTTCAAATGTACTTTTGGAGCGCTAATTATAGCAAATGGATTATTTCGAAAAAATTGATTTCAGAACCTGACCCGCTACGTTCGGGTTTTCCTGAAAGCGGCGGAGAGAATATTCGTACCACCTCTGTCCGAATGGAACATAGACGCGCATTTTGTAACCCTCTTTCACGAGGTTGTCCCGCAGCCATTCTCTTACACCCAGAAGCATCTGGAATTCGAATTTGTTTTTCGCGATATGATTTTCTTTGATTATTTCTTGCGCTCCGT
The DNA here is from genome assembly GCA_028714695.1 of Ignavibacteria bacterium. GTDB lineage: Bacteria > Bacteroidota > Ignavibacteria > Tepidaquicellales > Tepidaquicellaceae > CAIKZJ01. The sequence continues at coordinate 8,632 of JAQTLX010000001.1, forward strand.
TTGTCAGATAATCGTCGTGTGTTGCAATTCCGACGTACGCGTTCTTTTCGAAAATGAGTTTCAGAAGTCTGAGATAGTTGTCGCGGATTTCCTGTTTCCCTTTATACGCGATTTTTTCCGATTCTATGTAAATCCCTTTGCAGAGTCTGAAGTTTGATTTTTCTTCAGTGAGTTTAATAATATCGCTTTCGGTTCTGCGGAGATATGCCTGTAAAACTAATCCTATATTATCATATTTCTTTCTCATTTCATCGTACATCTTAATCGTAATATCGGTTACTGATGAATCTTCCATGTCTATGCGCACGAAAATATTTTTTTCCTTTGCGGAATCCAGTATTTCAGAGAACAGACCTCTGCATAAGTCGTAATCCATTGCAAGTCCGAGCATTGTAAGTTTAACGGAAAGGTTGCCGTCGAGTTTTTCTTTCACTATCGTATCGAGAACTTCAAGCGATTCATTTTTCGATATTTCCGCTTCGTGTTTGTCTTTTATACTCTCGCCGAGCACGTCAATCGTCGCCATAACGTTTTTCGAATTCAGATTTCTCACGGTTCTTACGGCGTCGTTTATATTATCACCCGCGATATATTTATTCGCGAATACTCTGACGAGTTTTCTTGGAAGCAGGGGCAATGTTTTTACGAGAGTATAATTTATCGGGTTCATAGTCTAAAGTTTATCGGTTGATTCTCTTCCGCTGAATCCTTCGGGGATTGTGTGCCAGTAATTTATTGTTGATTCGCCCAGAAGGTAGCACAGATACACCTCTTCGCCGTTGCTGCGTATGTGCGGGAAATCGATTAAGCCTTTGTTGATGTCTTTTATAATTATCCCGAGTTCGGAAAAATATTTAACGATAAGAACGAGTTCTTCCATTGCTTCCGGAAATTTTCCGGTGCCGTTCGGTCCGAAGCCTCCGAAGTAAGAATGATTGAAAATATCATAGCCGGTTTCGTCGAGATTTTTCTTGAGTTCTACAAGGCGTTCGAGTTTTTCCTGAATCAGAAATAACGTTTCCTTCGCTTCAATCAATGTGTAATGCCGTGTGTGCTGCATATTATATTCTGTTCATAAGGTTAATGGTTTCGATGAGCGATTCGGCCGCTTCGTAACCTTTGTTGTTTTCTGAATTACAGTTTTCTATAACGCTTCTTTTCTCCGCCTGTTCGTCAGTATAAGCAGTAAGGACGCAGAATCCAACGGGTACGGAATATTTTGAAGCAATAAAATTGATGTTATGCGAAACGGCTGATGAAATATATTCGAAGTGCGCGGTCTCGCCTTTTATAACGCATCCGATAGTCAGAACGCCGTCGTATTTATGCTCGTCGTTTTTCCTGCATATTTTTTCGAGCACTGAAGGGATTTCATATGCGCCCGGGACGTAATACAATGTGATATCTTTTTCCGCGACTCCGTTTTTTTGAAGTGATATAACGGCGCCGTTAATAAGGTTCGATGTGATTTCTTCGTTGAACCTGCTTGCTATGACTGCAATCTTAAAATCTTTTCCCTTTAAATCGCCTTTAATTGTATTCAGCATAAATTTAATTTTTTCTTCATTCTTTTTATGGCTTCCATTTCGACGCAATATCTTCCGATATTATTGTAATCCTCTTCATGAAAACCGTGAAAATCGGAACCACCGCATGTGAGCATGCCGTTGTCCTCTGCAAATTTAGTGAATTTTTTCACATGATTTGAGGTGTGTGACGGGTGTATAGTTTCAAGACCGTCGATTCCCGCCTCTTTCATTTTTAACAGTGAACTTTCCCTGAAATAATTTCCGGGATGCGCTACGAAAGCAAGTCCGCCCGCATTGTGAATCAGTTCGATAATCACATTGTAATCGAGATTTTCTTTCCTGACGTATGCAGGTTTATTGTCGCCGAGATATTTCTGAAAGGCGGTATTGAAGTTCGGAACCAGCCCCTGCGCCACAAGTTCGTTTGCAATATGCGGTCTGCCGACAGAATTGCTGGCGGAATATTTTTCGAGCATATGTTCTCTTTTCAGATTCAAGCCGAGTTCAATAAGTTTATCTATTATTTTCTCAAATCTTTTAACTCTAAGATTATTTATAAAATTCAAATGCTCGATAAGCGGTTTGCTTTTGAAATCCATAAAATATCCGAGAATATGAACTTCTTTGCCGTTGAAATCCGCGCTGATTTCTATACCGGGGATAACGTGGAGACCGTCTTTGCCGTCGTATTTCAGCATCGCGACAGAGCCTTCGAAATTATCGTGGTCGGTTACGCTGATGACTTCGAGTCCCTTTGACTTTGCCAGTTCAAGAATTTCCGCAGGTAAAAGTTTACCGTCGGAGAAACTTGTGTGAATATGAAGGTCAGTTTTTTGCAAATTTTTATGTTGTTTGACAGGACAATATCCCGATAATTAATAAAAATAAGCCCGGTACGGGAGTTTTGAAAGTCAAAAAGAAAAAAAGATTTGTTACCATGAGATGCCGCCACTACGTTTCTAAAAATCAATCTGTATTATTGCTACAAAGATTTCGCCCCTACGGGGCTTTTTCATTTCGAAATTTAAAATTAAAAACGCAAAATTATATTTAAAAATGCAAATTTGAATACAGGCGCCGCTTCATATGGGTTTTTCACAAAGTTTATACACAGGGGTTCGGTTTTAATAGTAACACCATTCTTTAGAATGGAGTAAATGAATAAACACTAAACGGAATTTGGTCCGCAATATACCGGACTAAAGTCCGGATAAGAGAAATTGTATTCCCCCGCTAATTTGCGGGGTTATTATAAAGATGCAAGTGATGGAGAGGTGTGCTAAAAATGATAGATTCAATTATGTCAGATTTAACGTTCTTCCATTATCGGCAGCATACAGGTTAAAGACTCAAAACAATTTTGAAATTTACAATTTACAATTTAAAATTGCTTTTATAACAACCCTAAAAAGTAAGAAAAAAATGAATGTTTTTATACTATAATATATTGATTATATTTATTGTTTTACTGGAAATTATATGAATATTGCTTTATTAACGGGCGGTTTATCGGCTGAAAGGGAAGTTTCCCTTTCTTCGGGCAGGGGTATTCTCAAAGCATTGAGAAGTCTCGGTCATAATGTCATCGTCATCGACCCGATTTACGGTGATAAAAGAGTTGACGAAGATGTTATTTTTCAGGATGTAGTATCGAAAGATTATCCTGCTCTGGAAAAGATTAAAAAACTTCAGGGCAGCAATGCGAGACGCATGCTGGATTGTGTAAATTCGGATTTATTTGACAATATCGATATGGCTTTTCTTGGTTTGCACGGTAAGTTTGGAGAGGATGGAAAGATTCAGACACTGCTGGAATTGAGAGGCATTAAGTACACAGGTTCCGGAATCACCGCATCTACATTTGCAATGGATAAAGATATTGCAAAAACGGTATTTAAGGAGAACGGAATTTCAACTCCTGAATGGATTGCATTAAAGCGCGAAGATGAATATAATATCAAGGAATTTCTCAGAATATTCGGGAAACCCCTTGTAATTAAGCCGAATGACGAGGGAAGCACTGTTGGTCTTACAATTGCAAGCGACGAAAAAGAACTTGAAAAAGGGATTAAACTCGCGTTTTCATATTCCGATAAAATTCTTGTTGAAAAACATGTTAAAGGCAGGGAACTGACGGTATCAATAGTCGACGGAAAAGCATATCCTGTGGTTGAAATTAAACCGAAGGAAGGCTTTTACGATTACGAGCATAAATATACAAAAGGCAAAACGGAATATGTTTGTCCTGCGGTGATTAGCGCTGCCGTTTCGGACAAGGCGAAGGAAATTGCGCTTAACGCTTTTGAACTTTCGGGCTGCGATGTTTATGCAAGAGTGGATTTTCTTTTGACAGCGGATGATGAACTCAGTTGTCTGGAGGTCAATACACTGCCGGGCATGACTGAACTTTCACTTGTGCCAATGTCTGTGAGGGCGGAAGGCATGGAGTTTAACGTTTTAATTGATACTATAATAAAAGCATCGCTGAAGAAGTATGTATAAGTATAGTGAAGAAAAGGACGGTATGATTAAAACCGTTTTACGGTTTTTGAAATACAATAAATTTTTCTTCATAGTCGCGGTGATTGTTACGCTGCTGCTTTTATTCTCTGTATTTGCCGACAAAGGACTGATAACGAGGCTGAAATACCAGTCGGATAAAAAGAAGATGGAAAAGCAACTTGAAGACGAAAAGAAAAAGCAGGAAGAACTGAAAAAAGAAATTGACGAACTTAATAATTCAAACGACAAGATAGAAAAGATTGCCAGAGAGAAATTCGGCATGACAAAAGAAGGTGAAGTGATTTATAAAATAGAAATTGACAGCACAAAATGAGCGATAAAAAGACAAAAGTGATTTTATCCGGGATGAGACCTACGGGAAAACTGCATATTGGACATTATGTAGGCGCTCTTGAGAACTGGGTTTCATTGCAGAATGATTACCAGAATTACCATCTCATCGCGGATTACCATACTCTGACGACGAATCTCGACACAACAAATGTTTATGACGATTCGATTGAAATGGCAATCGACTGGATTGCATGCGGCATTGACCCCGTAAAATCTCCGATGTTCAGACAGTCTCAGATAAAAGAGCATACGGAATTGTTCCTTTTATTTTCCATGCTGATTACAAAAGCAAGGCTTGAAAAAAATCCGACTCTGAAGGAACAGATAAAGGACATGAAACTTACGGGCATAATATACGGACATCTCGGATATCCCGTGCTTCAGGCAGCGGATATACTGTTGTATAAAGGCAATATGGTACCTGTAGGAGAAGATCAGGTTCCGCACGTAGAAATCACGAGACATATAGCGGGTGTATTCAACGAGAAGTATAAAATGAAAGACGGCAGAACTATTTTCCCGATGCCGGAACCGAAAATAACGCAGTTCGCGCGTCTGCCCGGACTGGACGGCAAGGCGAAAATGAGCAAGTCGCTCGATAATACAATACTTCTATCGGATGACGGCGAAGCGATTAAGAATAAGATGAAGAAAGCATTTACCGACCCGGATAAATTACGCAAAGGCGACAAAGGAAATCCGGACATTTGTCTGGTTTATACGTATCATAAAAAGTTCAATCCCGAAGAAATTTCCGAAATAAGGGAAGGGTGCACTTCGGGAGCACTTGGATGTTTCGACTGCAAGATGAAAATCTCGTCGAAGATAAGCGATTTTTTTGCACCGATTAGAGAAAAAAGAAATGAACTTGAAAAGAACAAAAACGGCGTACTGGAAGTATTAATAGACGGAGAGAAAAGAGCGCATGAAGTTGCAAAGCAGACAATGTCGCAGGTGCGCGAAGCAATGAAAATCGGATAATTAATTTTATATTTAAAATTGATAGAACCAAAACCAAAAGACAAGGCTGTACAGGACGAACTGAAAAGAAACGGAGAGATTCCGAAACATATTGCGATAATTATGGACGGCAACGGCAGGTGGGCGAAGAAAATCGGCAAGACACGTATTTTCGGACACAGGCAGGGAGTCACTTCCGTAAGAGAAACAGTTGAAGCCTGCGGACAACTTGGAGTGAAATATCTGACGCTCTATACGTTTTCTACGGAAAACTGGAAAAGACCGAAGGAAGAAGTAACAATTTTAATGAAACTGTTAATCAGTTCTCTGAAAAATGAAACCGACAGGTTAAATGAAAATAACGTACGGCTCATAGCATCCGGAAATCTCGAAAAATTACCTGACGTTGTTTACAGGGAATTGCGCGATGCCATGGAAAAGACAAAGGACAATAAACTCATGACGCTGAATTTAGCCTTAAGTTATAGCGGCAGATGGGATATTGTGAATGCAGTGAAAAAACTTACTTTGGAATGTATTGAAGGCAAAATGAAGCCCGAAGATATCAGCGAACAAAATTTTTCGGATTATTTAATAACCGGGGGAATACCCGATCCCGACCTTATGATAAGGACGGGCGGTGAATACAGAATAAGCAATTTTTTGCTCTGGCAGCTTGCTTACACTGAAATATACATAGATAATGTTTTCTGGCCTGATTTCAGAAGAAAGCATCTGTACGAAGCAATACGCGAATTCCAGAAACGCGAACGCAGATTCGGTCTGGTAAGCGAACAATTAATTAAAAGGTAATCAAAAGAATGATTAGTAATAAATTCAGGAAAATATTTTTAGCATTACTGATTCTGCTTATGACGGGGTTCTTTGCAAAATCTTTCGCGCAGGATGAAAGTCTGAGTTACAGGATAGTAAATATTTCCGTAAAGGGAAATAAAGTCTATGACACAAAAACAATCATAGCATATTCGGGACTCAGGGAGAATATGGAAATTGCGATTCCTTCGGATGAAACAAGGGAAGCGATAAAACGATTGTGGAAACTCGGACTTTTTTCAAATATAGCATTGGCTGTTGATAAAAAGTTCGGAAAAGATGTATATCTTGTCATCGAAGTGGATGAACTTCCCCGTATTGAAAAGGTCGAAGTTATAGGCAACGACCATTTTTCAAAGAGCGAGATTGACGAAAAGGTCGGACTGGCTACCGGAGAGGTTGTTTCCGAGCAGAAGTTGAAAGACATTGAATACAATCTTGAAAGATATTATGCAGAAGACGGCTACGCACTGGCAACCGTTAAAGTCGACAAATTAATCTCTGCAAACAACGAAGCAAGAATCAGAATTAAAATAGAAGAAGGCAAGAAACTGACTGTAAGGGAAATTGTTTTCGAAGGAAACACCGATATTAAGTCTAAGAAACTCAAAGGCGCTATGGATAACATTTCCGAAAAAGTATGGTGGAAATTCTGGGACGGCGCAAGATATGACAAGACAAAACTTGAAGACGACAAGAAACTCATCGTCGATTACTATCACGAACAGGGTTACAAAGATGCCGAAATTTTGGAATCCAACATAAAACTCTCGCCCGACAAAGAAGATGTTTTCCTCAAGATAAAAGTAAGAGAAGGCAGGCAGTTTTTCATTGATACGATTACAATCGAAGGCAACAAAATTTATCCCGACTCGGTTTTGATAACGAGGATAAACATGAAAAAGGGCGATGTTTACAACATGAAGAAATTCCAGCAGAACCTTTACAGCAACGAAACCGAATCGGATGTAAGCGCGCTTTATTACGACAACGGATATCTTGCAGTAAATACGGATGTTTCCGAAACAAATACCGATATAAACAAAGTAAAAATAAAAATTAAAATAACGGAGAACAACCAGTACAGGCTTGGACTTGTTACGTTCGAAGGCAACGATAAAACAAAGGAAAAAGTTCTTCGCCGTGAAATGTACACAATGCCGGGAGAGTATTTCAACCGCGGCAATGTTAAAAGAAGCATGCAGCAGTTGAACGCGCTGAATTATTTCAATCCCGAAAAACTCAATCAGGATATTACTCTTGCAAATGATTCCACTGTCAATATCAAATATATTGTTCAGGAAAGGTCATCCGATCAATTCAATGCATCCGTAGGATACAGCGGTTCATTCGGCTTCACGGGCGCGCTTGGACTGACATTCAACAATTTCGACATACTTCAGCCGTTCTCAGGCGGAGGCGGTCAGGCGCTGAATTTTTCATGGCAGTTCGGAGAAGCGGGAACTTACAGAACATTCTCTGTCGGCTTAACTGAGCCCTGGTTCCTTGATACGCCGACGCTGTTGGGTTTCAATGTTTTTGATTCAAGAACGTTATACACTTACGATGTAAGGGAAACGGGTTTGCAGGTAAATATCGGACGCAGATTCAAATGGCCCGATGATTTCTTCAGAGGCGACTGGTCAGTTAAATTTCAGAATACAGACGTCATCGACGGCGGCGGCTATTATCAGGTTGGCAACAGGTCGCAATTCAGTTTAAGGCAGACAATAACAAGATCAACTGTATTTGACCCTATTTTCCCGTTGTATGGTACGCGCGTTGCGAATACCACGGAATTATCAGGCGGTCCTTTCCTGCCGGGCAATACAAACTTTGTAAAAAATATTTTTACGGCGGAAACCTATACACCAATATTCAGAGCATCGAAACTGGTACTGTATTCTAATTTTAATTTTTATCTCGTGAATCCGATTGGCAACGACAGATATCTGCCTCCTACGGAATTATTTTACATGGGAGGAAACGGTCTTGCTTATAACACAATAGCATTAAGAGGTTATGACGACAGGACCATCGGTCCTAAAAATTCCTCGTCTTCAATAATCGGCGGTAAGGTTGCACTGAAATACGGTGTGGAACTGCGGTTTCCGCTGTCGCTCGATCCGTTCCCGATATTCATACTTGCTTTTGCCGAGGCGGGCAATGTATGGTCAGATTTCGCAAAAGCGGATCCGTTTAATATGAAACGGTCTGTAGGTATTGGAACAAGGCTTCAAATGCCGGCAGTGGGTATGATAGGATTCGATCTCGGTTACGGATTTGACAGAAAGACAGTTGACAATTCAGATCCGAAACTTATATTCCATTTCCAGTTCGGCAAGGGATTCTGATTTTATCCGTAGAAAAGGAAATAATTTAAAACTTTAATTATATTTTTAAACTAAAATTTAAGGAGATATTTTTTTGAAAACGCTAAAAGTATTTTTATCATTATTGATTCTTTTTGCTTTGACCTATGCAACCAATGCTGACGCCCAAATCAAAGTAGGGTATGTGGACAGTGAAGTTATTCTCAAACAACTGCCCGAATCACAAAAAGTTCTTTCCGAACTTGAAGGAATGAAAAAATTGTATGTAGATACAATTCAGGCTAAGGAAAAAGATCTGAAATCCAATGCCGAAGCATTCAAGAAAAGATATGAAGATGCACAAAAACTTGTTGAATCCGGTACTGTAAAATCCGAAGCGGATTTGAAGAAACTTAACGAAGAAATTCAGGGACTTCAAAAAGGCCTGCAGGAACAGGACGATGCATTAACGGTTTATAAACAAAAGATTCAGGAAGACCTGATGCAGAAACAGAATGAAATGTTTAAACCTATAAAGGAAAAAATAACGAAAGCAATCGAAAACTGTGCAAAAGAACTCAAGATAAATTTTGTATTCGATAAGGCTGACGGTTCGCTCATATACGGTGACAAGGAATACGATATAACATTTAAGGTCCTGGATAAATTAAAATAATTAATTATTAATTTTAATTTAAGAAAATTGAAAAAATCATTTTCCCGGGTTCTTGTAACCCTGATGATTGTTATGCTTACGGGATTATTCGCCGACGCGGTATCCCAGACGAAAGTCGGATATGTGGATTCGAAAAAAATTCTTGATAACCTTCAGGAAGCCAAGGATGCCAAACTTAAACTCGATAATCTTGTAGGAGAATGGCAGACGCAGTTAAACAATCTGCAGGACAGCCTTAAGCGTTACAAAGATGATTTCGAAAAGAAGAAACTTATACTTTCGGATGCGCTAAAACAGCAGTACGAAAAGGATACTAAGACTCTGGAAACTTCAGTTGCGAATTTCAAAATTCAGAAATTCGGAGAAGGCGGAGAATATTTCCAGAAACAGACGGAGTTCATGAAACCGGTGCAGGACAGGGTTTTTAAAGCAATAGAAACGGTCGCGAAAAAAGAAGATTACGATTATGTATTTGACAGAAACAGTGATTTGCTCCTTCTTTACGTAAACGAGAAGTATGACATCACCGCAAAAGTCCAAAAGATTGTGGAAGGAAAATAACACTCCATGAAATTAAAACAGATAGCGGAAATATTAGGCGGTACTATTGAAGGCAATCCGGAACAGGAAGTGTCGCATATTGCCGAAATAGAACATGCCGGAGTCGGCGAGATAACTTTTATATCGAATCCCGTATATGCAAAATACTACGAGACAACAAAAGCATCCGCTATTATTGTTGCCAAAAATTTCGAAGCAAAGGACATCAGAACGGATATTACGCTCATAAGAGTGGAAGACCCGTATATGTGTTTTGTTAATCTGCTTGAGTTGTTTTCGAAAGATGCAGTAACCGAAGAAATAAGCATCTCCGCTTTGTCTTCGGTCGGGAAAAATTCGACTCTCGGAGAGAATATTTCGATTGGTGATTTCACTACAATCGGCAAGGACTGCACCGTAGGAATGAACACGCGAATATGCTCGAATGTATCTGTCGGAAATGGAGTTAGTATCGGTGAAAATTCCTACATTGGCAGCAACGTTGTAATATACAGAAAATGTAAAATCGGAAACAACGTAATCATTCATTCCGGCACCGTTATCGGAAGCGACGGATTCGGTTTCGCAAAAAACAAAGACGGAAGTTATAAAAAAATTCCCCAGACCGGTATTGTGCTTATAGATGATGACGTTGAGATAGGAAGCAACTGTTGTATTGACAGGGCGACTATCGGCGAGACGCATATTTGCAGGGGAGTTAAAATGGATAATCAGATACAGATAGCGCACAACGTTGTAATAGGGGAAGACTCAATAATTATTTCACAGGTCGGAATAGCCGGCTCTACGAAGATTGGAAAGAGATGTATCATTGCAGGTCAGGCGGGAATAGTAGGACATCTTACAATCTGCGATGATGTCGTTATCGGCGCGGCAGTCGGTGTAACGAAATCAATTACAAAACCGGGTGTTTATGCAGGTTACAGATTCAAGCCTATAAAAGAAAATTTAAAAGAAGAAGCATATATCAAGGAAATTCCGTTTATAAAAGAAAAACTAAAAATTATAGAAAAATCATTAAATAAAGACAAGTAAATGCTGGTAAAACAAAGAACAATATCATCCGCGGCTACACTTTCGGGCGTTGGACTTCATACGGGAAATAAGTCAAATATGACTTTCAAGCCCGCACCTCCGAATTACGGAGTAAGGTTCAAAAGAATTGACCTTGAAAATTCTCCCGAGATTCCGGCCGATATAGACCACGTGACTGATATTTCGAGGGGTACTACAATTGCCAAAGATGGAGTGGATGTTCATACTGTTGAACATGTTCTTGCCGCCATTACCGGCTGCGAGATAGACAACATTATCGTCGAACTTGATACAAACGAACCGCCTGTCATGGACGGAAGCGCAAAGGATTACGTTAGAACGCTTATTCATGCAGGGATTGTGGAACAGGATGAGGACAGGGATTATCTCGTAATAGAAGACACAGTTCATTACCATGACGAAAAAGGAAATGTCGATATAGTTGCTTTGCCTTTAAAAAATGATTTCAGAATTACGGTGATGATAGATTTTCAGAATCCCGCCCTTGGAAGCCAGCATTCGGGTTTGTTCAATCTTCAGGAGGAGTTTGCAAAAGAGTTTGCACCCGCCAGAACGTTTTGTTTCCTGAAAGAAGTAGAAATGCTTATTCAGAACAATCTCATCAAAGGCGGAAGGATTGACAATGCTGTAGTGATAGTCGACAGGGAATTCACCGATTCGGAATTTAAAGAATATAAGAAAAAAATCAGGCTCGATGATAAAGTTAAACTTGGAACAACGGGAATCTTAAATGATACACCGCTGCGGTTCAAGAACGAACCTGCAAGGCATAAACTTCTTGATTTGCTTGGCGATATAGCATTGATTGGCGCGCCTATAAAAGGACAGATTCTTGCTGCGCGTCCGGGACACAGGTCAAATGTGGAGTTCACGAAAATACTTCGCAAGTTGTATCTGCAGAAAAAAGCAGTAAAGAAATACCAGATGCTGAAATCTTCGAACGGTGTACTTGATATAGAAGATATAATGAAGATTTTGCCTCACAGATACCCGTTCCTTTTAATCGACAGGATACTCGAAATAGACAAGGAAGCAAATAAAATTACAGGACTGAAGAACGTATCGTTCAATGAGCCGTTCTTTCAGGGTCATTTTCCGATAAAGCCCATTATGCCCGGTGTGCTTATTGTTGAAGCGATGGCGCAATGCGGCGGCGTACTGTTAATGCATGCGATGGAAGACAGCCACAAGAAGATGGCTTTCTTTACTTCAATGGACAATGTGAAATTCAAAAAGCAGGTTGTACCCGGCGACCAGTTGATTTTCGAGATGGAAATAACAACATACAGACGGGGTTTCTGCAAAATGAAAGGAAAAGCATATAAATCGTATGTGGGCGGTGAACTTGCCGCAGAAGGCGAATTCTCAATTGTTGTTGTCGATAGACCCGTATAAATAGAAAAAAGAACAAATAAGATTTTAATAGAATGAAAAAACCCGTTAAATTAAAACGGGCTTTTTTTATATGCGAAATTAAACATTAGTAAGCGCTTCCACTCCGGGAAGCTTTTTGCCTTCGAGAAATTCAAGCGATGCACCGCCTCCCGTTGAAACGTGCGATACTTGCTTCTCCAGCCCCGCCTTTGCAATTGCCGATGCGGAATCACCGCCGCCGATTATCGTTACAGCGCCTTTTTTCGTTGCTTCAGCCAATGCTTTGGCAATCTCAAATGTTCCGATTGAAAAATTATCCATTTCGAATACGCCCATTGGACCGTTCCAGACAATCGTATTCGAAGTAATAATCTCGTTTCTGAATTTATTAATTGTTTCAGGACCGATATCCATTCCCATCCACTCATTTAAATCATCGGTCATGCTGTCATAACCTATGACCTTGGTGTTTGCGTCATTTTCGAATTTATCGGCTATAATAATATCTGTAGGCAGAAGCAATTCCTTGTTCATATGCTTTGCTTTTGCAAGTACTTCTTTCGCAAGTTCAACTTTGTCTTCCTCAAGTATCGATTTGCCTATGTTCAAGCCCATTGCTCTGTAAAAAGTAAACGACATACCGCCGCCGATTAGTATTTTGTCGGCTATGTTGAGAAGGTTATCAAGTACGTCAATCTTTCCAGAAATTTTTGACCCGCCGAGAATTGCGCATAATGGTCTTTTCGGATTTATTATCGCGGAAGATAAATATTTTAATTCCTTTTCCATAAGGTATCCCGCTGCGCAGGTCTTGATGAAGTGAGTAACGCCTTCCGTAGAAGCATGGGCGCGGTGCGCTGTCCCGAAGGCATCATTGATATATATATCGCCGTACGATGCAAGTTTTTCCGCAAATTCGGGATTGTTCTTTTCTTCGTCCTTATAAAATCTCAGATTCTCAAGAAGAAGTACATCGCCTTCATTCATCTCTGCTATAATTTTGTTGTTATCAGGGTTTATGCAGTCATCCGAAAAAAGAACGGCTCTGTTGAGAGTCGATGTCAGAAATTCGGCAGCAACGTTCAGCGAATACTTAGGGTTCTTTTCGCCTTTAGGTCTGCCCAGATGGCTCATTAATATGCATTTGCCGCCGTTTTTGATTATGGCGTCAATTGTAGGGATACTTTCTATAATTCTTTTTGCGTCTGAAATGTTTCTGTTTTCATCGAGGGGCACGTTGAAGTCAACGCGAACGAGTATTCTTTTGCCCTTTATGAGGTTCTTCTCAATCAGGTTTTCGATAGTTAGTTTATTCATATTCTTTTAATATTAAGTAACGAAGAAAAAGTAAAGTATTTAACCGGCAAAAAATATAAAAGTCAAATTTAATTATTAAAACCGGGTGCCTTCGGGAGATAAAAAAAACCCTTCCGCATTTTGAGCAAAAGGGCTTTGAAAAGAAAATATAATTTTATTACTTGATAAGAATCATTTTCTTGATATCTGTGAATCCATTGGATTCTAATTTGTATAAGTAAGTTCCGCTTGCGAGATTTGCGCCGTTGAAATCAATGATATATGCACCGGCAGACTTTACTTCATTTACCAGCGTAGTTACTTCTTTACCGAGAATGTCATACACCTTCAAAGTAACCGGTCCGTTTGTTTTGATTGAATATTTTATTTGCGTGATGGGATTGAACGGGTTAGGGTAATTTTGTGATAATGAATAATTTACCTGAGTCGAGGTTCCGGGATTATTAATACCGGATGGCGGATATCCTTTTACGCAAATGTTGTCAATTGCCCACCACCAGTCAAATGAGGGCTGGATTGCCGTGAATCTTAATCTAACGTTTGCCCTATTTTCGGCCAACGGCATATCGAGAGTCACATGTTCACTCCTGTGGCTTGTAGTCCAGGTCGCAAGGTTTATCCATGACGAACCTCCGTTTGTACTGTAGTCAACGATTGCCTGATCGCTAGATGACATTACATACCAGTCCTGATCAAATTCAAGTGAAATCCAATCTCGATTCGTGCAGTTGATATCTGTTGTAAGAGTTGCAACGGCATTCGATGTATTTTCCAAACCTGCAGCATCGACGTTGCAGGACATCCATGGAAGCACAGAGGTTGTAGGCATAATCATATTGTTATAAGCAGCGGTTTGAAGCGACCAGGGAACTGTACCTGTGGATGTCAAAGTCCAGTTTCCAAGTGTCTGAAAGTGATCGCAGAATATTAAATATATATTCTCTAATACAACTGTCTTTACAGTTCTTATCGTGTCATTTGCTTTTAACTGATCGGTTCCTAACTGCGAAACTACCATGAGGGTTTTGCTGCCCGTAGATGTCGGTGTCCACGGGAAACCGACTGAGTCAACTCCGCCTGCAGGCAGACTTAGAGTTACTGCCGAACCAACCTGTGTTCCGTTTACGAAGAAAGAAACAGGAACATTGGTTTCCTCTGATGTACCGAAATTCTGGACTTTTGCTTTTACTATATAAGGAGTGTACTTTACGAATTCATCCGGTAAATTTAAGAAATCTATTACACCGTAATTGTGTACATACTGTACTGCCGAACCGCCTTCCGCTCTGAACATTATTGCCCTGTATGTTGGCCAGAGGACTGCAGGATTCTGCCATGGACCTGCTGCTGTTGTTGCCCAGCCCGGCCAAATTGGCGTTGTTATTGTTTCGTCAGCACCGACATAAACCGCTGACATTGTTACGGGATTGTATCTTATTCCTAAAAATACACTGTCACCCGCTATTGTTACGTTTGCCCATGTTGTAGGAAGTACGAAATCATAAAATGCAAATGAAGGATAAACCGGAATTCCGGTTGCCGTAACTGTCGTTGAATCCATAATATTCGCTGGCATTCCGTTAACGCACTTCCACTGAACAATTTTAAATGTAAAATTTGAGGTACCCGCTGAAGTTCTTGTAAGATTGATACAGAACTTGCTGAATTTATAAGGATAAAACGGGGGGATAAACTTTTGACAGAATGCACTTGGATCGCCTGCTGATGCAATCCATCCGTATCCGTTTTCAGGTACGCCGTCATCATGAATCTGTCCGTCTGTGCAGTTTGCGCCTAAATCAGAAACCGTTTTTACATGAAGTGAGTTAGGATTCAATGAAACGGATTGCGGGTACGAGAGTTTTGCTGCGAATAATATAATTATCGCAATTGATGTAAAAGTAATAAATTTCATAATACATCTCCAAAATTTAATTAAGGAGTTCGTGAATTAATTTAAAATTTCATATAACTTACGGATCAATGGAGTTCATAAGGGGCTAATAATTTATCCGTATTTAACTGATAATAGTAAGTTATATCTTAAAATAAAAGATAAATTTACACGGATGAATGTATTCTGAAGTGATTTGTATCGTTGAGCATAAAAAGCCCTTCCGCATTTTTAGCAAAAGGGCTTTGAAAGTATGTAGACTATTTTATTTAACGAGTATCATTTTCTTTACATCTGTGAATCCGTTTGATTCCATTCTGTATATGTAAGTACCGCTCGGGAGATTTGCACCGTTGAAATCAACAGTATGCGAACCTGCTGTCTTCACTTCGTTTACAAGCGTAGTTACTTCTTTTCCGAGAAGGTCATATACCTTCAATGTAACCAGTCCGTTTGTTTTGATTGAATATTTAATTTGTGTTGTCGGATTGAACGGATTCGGATAGTTCTGAGTCAGTTTGTAGTCGGAGTTTGTATTTTTTGGATCCGAAATCCCTAAAACGGAATAATAGCCTGTTATAGTTACATTGTCGATAGCCCACCACCAGTCCCATGAAGGCTGAATGCATGTAAACCTTATTTTCAGGTTAGCCGCATTTGTTGCACCCGGTATTGGCAGTGCAGCAGTTTCATCTCTGTGGCTTGTGTTCCACGTTGCCAGATTAACCCAGTTCGCGCCTCCGTTAATGCTGTAATCAATTATTGCCTGATCGTTTGATGATAATGCATACCAATCTTGGTCGAATGTTAGAACTATATCGGTAACGTTAGTACAGTTAATTCCCGTAGTTAGAGTTGCAACTGCATTTGAGGAATTACCGTTTCCCGTTGCATCCACATTACAGGACATATAAGGCAAGACAGCGGTTGACGGCATTACCATAGAGTTGTATGCTGAAGTCTGAAGCGCCCATGGTACGGTGCCAGCCGAAGCCAATGTCCAGTTTTCAAGTGTAGTGAACTGATCGGAGAACAATGTCACTGTGGCGCCTGTCACGACGTATACGGTGGCTCTTAGAGTATCGTTTGACCTTAACTGGTCCGTGGATAATTGAGAAACAACCGTAATAAATTTACTGCCTGTTGTTGTCGGTGTCCATAGATAACTTACGGAATCGGAACCTCCCGGAGCCAGGCTTAAATTAACTGCGGAGCCGACCTGTGTCCCGTTCACAAATAATGAAACAGGAACATTCGTCTCAGCGGATGTTCCGAAGTTATAAACTTTGGCTTTAATATTGTAAGTACTGTTTATAAAAAAAACAGAAGGAAAACTTAAGAAATTAACGACTCCGTAATCATGTGTGAATAACGGCGAATCCTTGCCCGAATTCTGATTCGCATATTTAGACTGCGGGAGCGAAATGTTTGATACCAAAAAGAATGCAGCGATAAAAAATAATTTATAAAAAATTTTCATGCCGATACTCCTGTTTTAAAGTTGATAATAAATCTTTAATTTGAATATCACGATATCATACAAATTGCCCGAAATACCGGAAGTTCAATTTTATATCGTGCTAAACCGAAAATATTTAATGGGAGATAAACAAAAAAGGCATTTTGAAATTAGCCGTAGATTGACCGGTGTATCGGGAGTTTGGTATTAATTATAAAAAAAGCCCTTTTGCTTTTCAGCAAAAGGGCTTGTATAAAATATTAAATCTAATTACTTGATAAGAATCATTCTCTTTACGTCTGTGAATCCATTGGATTCCATTTTGTAAATGTATGTTCCGCTTGAGAGATTCGCACCATTGAAATCAATGATATGAGTTCCGGCATTCTTTACTTCATTTACTAATGTTGTGACTTCTTTACCGAGAATGTCATATACCTTTATTGTAACCAATCCGTTTGTTCTAATCGAATACTTAATCTGTGTAGTCGGGTTGAACGGATTCGGGAAGTTCTGTGATAATGCATATGCTACAGGAGTTGTTACCGGTGATGAAATACCATCTGCCGGATATCCTTTTACGCAAATGTTATCAAGTGCCCACCACCAATCATATCCCGGTTGGATGCAGGAAAATCTTAATTTTACATTTGTCATATTTGTTGCTGCAGGCATTGGAATTGTTGCATGCTCTGTTCTATGACTTGCTGTCCATGTTGCAATGTTAATCCAGCTTGATCCGCCGTTTGTGCTGTAATCTATTATTGCCTGATCACCTGACAGTACATAAAAATCCTGGTCGAATTCAAGGAAGACACCATCTTTTCCGCTGCAGTTAATACCGGTTGTAAGTGTCGCAACCGCATTGGAATTACTTCCTGAACCGGCAGCGTCAACGTTACATGCCATCCATGGAAGTACTGCGTTTGTAGGCATAACCATATTGGTATAAGCAGCCGTCTGAAGCGCCCACGGCACTGCACCTGTTGAGGTCAATGTCCAGTTGCCTAATGTTGTAAGAGGATCGCAGAATATTGTTACCTGCGCGCCTGCTACTACGTTCATTGTAGTTCTTATTGTATCATTTGCTCTTAAGAGATCAGTTCCTAACTGTGATACGACCATAAGGTTTTTGACTCCTGTTGTAGTCGGTGTCCACGGGAAAGAAACAGAATCAACTCCGCCTACTGGCAGAGAAAGGTTAACCGATGATCCGACCTGTGTTCCGTTTACGAAGAAAGAAATAGGAACGTTGCTTTCGGCTGATGTACCGAAATTCTGAACTCTTGCCTTAATGTTATAAGGTGTGTTCTTAATGAGTGGATTTGTCGGTAAACTTAAGAAATTTGTTACACCGTAATCGTGTGCATACTGTACTGCTGAACCGCCTTCGGCTCTGAACAGTAATGCTCTGTATGACGGCCAAAGTGCTGCTGGTGCTTGCCACGGACCTGCTGCTGTTGTTGCCCAGCCCGGCCATAATGGTGTTGTTGATGTTTCGTCTGAACCGACATAAACTGCTGACATTGTTACGGGATTGTATCTTATTCCTAAGAATACGCTGTCACCCGCTGTTGTAACGTTTGCCCATGTTGTAGGAAGTACGAAATCATAAAATGCAAATGCCGGATAAACCGGAATTCCGGTTGCTGTAACTGTTGTTGAATCCATTATATCGGTCGGCATTCCGTTCACGCATTTCCACTGAACTATCTTGAATGTGAAAGTAGAAACACCGGCTGAAGTTCTTGTAAGATTGATACAGAACTTGCTGAATTTGTAAGGATAAAGTGTGGGAATAAACTTTTGAGCGAATGCACTTGGGTCACCTGCTGAAGCATTCCATCCGTATCCGTTTTCAGGTACGCCGTCATCATGAATCTGTCCGCCTACACAATTCACGCCAAAATCTGACTGTGCATTGATGTTAATCGAATTCGGATTCAAATTTAACGCTTGCGAGTACGCGAAATTTGCGGCAAATACAAATAATGCTGCAATAATAACGCTGGAAATAAATTTCATAATAATTCTCCTTTAAAATGTTTTTAAATTAAGGATATATGATAAAACTTAGAAAAAAATACTTATAAAAGCAACTCAAATTCTCAATTTTATTTGTAATTATTTTGGGTTTACAGATTTATTTAAATTCCCTTAAATTTAAAATCTATCATTGTTGTTTTTAATTAAATTTGATATTTTAATTCATCATGAAAAAATTAGCAATAATTATTATATCATTGTTGGTTTTGAGCGCAAGTTCAAACGCACAATATAAAAAACCCGAAGAAGGCAGCAGAATCAACCGCAGTACTAATAATCTTATACTGGGAATATTCAATCCGAAAAACTTCACAATGAATCAGTCATTTGAAGTTTCAATGCTCAGTTCTGCATTCGGCAATATTTCCGTTACGTCTTATGTCAATTCAATGAATTACAAAGTATCCGAGAAACTGAATGTTTCAGCGGACGTCAGGCTTTCGTATTCACCTTACGCCAGTTCCAGTCTGGGGAATTCTTATTCGAAGATGCTTCAGAACGACCTCAACGGTCTTTCTCTCTCGAGACTTTCTGTAGATTATAAACTTTCGGATAATGCCTTTATTAAATTCGAATACAGAAAAATGGACGACCTAAACTATTATAATCATTTTGGTGATTATTCTTATGACAGGTTCTACAGGTAAATTTGTAAATAAATATTAATCATTTTATCATTACACCGGAAGTATAATGCTTTCGGTTTTTTATTTATATGAAACAGGATATAAAAAAAAATATTGTCAACTACGGTTTGAATATCTCTATCATTCTTATTACGGGCGCCTGCCTGTATTTTGCCTACTCGCTTATTATGGGTACTTCGGGTTTTAAATCGCGCGGGGATTTGAAAGAAGGCACGGACACTGCAAAGAAACAGATTACAAACCAGCCGAATCTTTCCATACAGATTGATATCCTTAACGCGACAGGCGAAAACCGCATTGCCGCAAGATTCAGGGATTATCTCAAACAAAAAGGTTTCGATGTTGTGGATATGGGTAACTACAAAACCGAAGTCGAGAAAACTCTTGTCGTCGATAAATGCGGGGATATTAGCAAAGCAAAAAGAGTCGCAGAGGCGCTCGGCGTGAGCCAGCGAAATGTTGTACAGCAGTTAGATAAAAGCAAATTTATAGATGCATCAATTGTAATCGGGAAAGATTATAATGAATTAAGACCATTTCAGGAAAAAGTTAAAAAATAATAAATGGATAAAGAAAAACTGGCGTACTTTATAGCCGAATTAATGCTTCAGAAAAAAGGCACTGATATAAAGATTCTGAACCTTACGGATAAAACTTCAATCACGGATTACTTCGTGATATGTTCCGCATCGGTTGACGTACAGGTCAAATCAATCGCCGACCATATTATGCGTGAAACGCGGAGCAAAGACGAACATGTCTGGAGAAACGAAGGATATACAGGATTGAGATGGGTGCTTCTTGATTTTGTGGACGTTGTTGCGCATGTGTTTAACGAGGAGACAAGAAGATTTTATAATCTCGAAGGACTTTGGGGTGATGCCGAGATAATAAACATTACTGAAGAAACATTCGCCAAAAAACCAGGAAAAAAAGCGGTCAAAACATTAAAAACAGTCAAACCCGTCAAAACGGTTAAGAAAAAATAATTTACTTTGCATCGTAAACCGGAAATACTTCTTACCTGCGGTGACCCTAACGGAATAGGTCCGGAGATTGCACTGAAAATTCTTGGCAACAATAACATTAAGAAAAAGTATAGTCTTAAGGTCCTTATTCCCGAAAATGTTCTTGCATACTATTGCAAGAAGTTTAAACTTAAAATTCCTTCTTACGACGAAATTCTCTTCATACACGATTTTGATTTGAAAGTGTGCGAAGGAAAATCCGATAAGAATGCCGGAAGAATTGCAGGGGACGCTGTTCAAATCGGAACTGAACTTTGCCTTAACGGTAAGTTCGATGCACTTGTAACCATGCCCATATCAAAACATTCGCTTTCGCTTGCCGGCTATGCTTTTACCGGACACACGGAATTTCTCAAGGCGCTGACAAAAAGCAAAGACGTGATTATGATTATGTATTCCGAAAAACTCTCGGTTATGCCCGTAACGATTCATATTCCCGCAGGCAGCATTGCAGGAGAGTTTAAAAAAGAACTTCTGAAGACAAGTCTTGAACTCCTTTATAAAACATACAAAGAAAAATTCGGAATTGACAAGCCGCGCATTGCAATGCTTTCGCTTAATCCTCACAACGGCGACGGAGGTCTTCTGGGGAGCGAAGAAATCAATATTATAAATCCCGTTTTGAATTCACTCGGTAAAAAAAATATTAAAATTTCCGGTCCCTATGCGGCGGACGGATTTTTCGGTTCGGGCAATTATAAAAATTTCGATGTTGTAGCGGGAGCATATCACGACCAGGTTCTTATACCTTTCAAACTTTTATCGGGAAAAAAGGGAGTGAATTATACTGCTGGAATTCCTATAATTAGAACTTCCCCCGGACACGGAACGGCATTCGACATTGCCGGCAAAGGGATTGCAGACATTGAAAGTTCTATAGAAGCAATAAAACTTGCAGGGAAATTAATAAACAGAAAATGATATCATTAAATAATACAACTTTTTCATACCACAACAAGGAGATATTCGAACACGTAGAACTCGATATCAAAAAAGGTGAATTTGTTTTTCTTGTAGGCGAGAGCGGAATAGGAAAGACAACTCTGCTTAAACTGATATATTTCGAGTTGATTCCTAAATCGGGCTACGTTACATTCGATGAATATAATTCGAATGACATCGATAAATCCGAGATTCCATATCTTAGAAGAAAAATCGGTATTGTGTTTCAGGATTTCAAACTCCTTAACGACAGGAATATTTTCGAAAATATTGCAGTGCCTCTTTATATCACGGGGGAAAAGAAAGAAGATATAAAGAAAAAGGTTTATGATATCTCCTCCAAACTCGGACTCATGGACCACCTGAAGGATATGCCTTATGACCTTTCGGGAGGAGAACAGCAGAGAGCGGCAATTGCACGGGCAATGATAACAGAGCCTGTTCTTCTGCTTGCGGATGAACCTACAGGCAATCTGGACCCTTTCGTTGCTCTTGACATCGTAAAACTTCTTAATGATATAAACAAAACAGGCACCACATTGCTTATAGCCACGCACAATTTCGAGATTGTGAAAAAATTCGCGGATAAGAGAATACTCCAGATTAAAGACAGGAATGTTGTGGACGTAAGAATTAAAGTATAACATTTCTTTCCAGTTTATATTCCTTTGCTCTTCTATACAGCACGGTGCTTGTTACCGCTCATCGCTATTATATACAAATTAATTCGTATGCATCTATATTTTCTGTGGTCAATGCTGGAAATCAAAACAAGTTAAAAACACATTAGGTGTTTAGATAAAGGAATTTATAGTATATCAAACAAATAACCTGTACGGAATTAGTAACTCCACTCTTCCGACTGTGGTTACTGGATAAAAAAAAGGGACTTTGATTCCTGACACAACACATTATTATTAAAACGGAAAATGAACTCTTCGGTACAGCCAACGACTTTAGTCGTGGGAAAATGAAATTAATTTTTGTAACCGTTTTAATTGAAAATCAGCCGTGGCTGACGGTTTAAAAACGAATGTAAAATGATAAAGGGCGGTTAACCGCCCTTTATGGAAAAATCTCTAATAACAAAACCCGAATCATCTCTTCACGAGAAACTCAATTATCTTCTGCCAGTCCTTTTCGAAATCATATTCGAATTTATCCTGCGGTCTCAGCAGAAAAGCAATCTCAAGCATTTCAAGACCCGATTCTATTTCCTTTTTCAGGAAGAAAATCTTTGCTTTCTCATAATATGCGTCAGCCATGTCGGGCTTGATTTCGATGCATTTGTCGAGAAGCACAAGCGCCTCTTCGTTTCGTTTGGAATCTACGAGCGCGCAGGCATAATCGTAAAAGGCTTCGTGATTCGTATCGTCAAGAGCGATTACTTTCTTGTAACTCTCGATTGCCTCGTCTATTCTGCCTACCGACATCAGTGTATCCGCTTTCGAATACCAGATTTCGGAATAATCTTTGTTCAGAGCGATGGCTGAATCGTAATCCTTTATAGCCTGTTCGTATTCGCCTTTGTTGTAATAACAGGAACCGCGTCCGAAATAAGAATCGTAGTTGCCGTTGTTAAGATTTATTGCTTCGTTGAAATAATTAATTGCAATATCATAATCCGAAAGTTCGTAAAACGCGTTGGCGATATTATGATATGCATAAGAATCGTTGTTGTTGTATTTGATTGAAAACTCGTAACACTCGATGCCTTTTCTTAGCCTTCCGATTGCAGAATAAGCGTTGCCGAGATTATACCATGCCGAAGCAAAATCCTTTTTAACGGCAATAGCCATTTCGTAACTCTCGATAGCCTTAAGGAATTTTCCCTGCCTGTTTAGCACGATGCCCTGATTGTACCACGCATTATAGTTCAGAGGATTCAGTTCAAGGTGTTTTTCGTATGCATCGACTGAACTTTCAAGTTCGTCCAGAAAATCATAGCAGTATCCGAGTTCGTAATATGCATCAGCGAATTTGTAGTTGATTTCTATAACCTTTTCGAAGCAGGCTATTGCCTCTTCGAACTGTTCCATTCTTTCATAACTCAGACCTGAATTGAAAATGGCGTCCTGATTGCCAGATTCGATTTCGAGCGCGCGTTTGAAGTTGTTTATAGCCTGTGTATAATTGCCGGTGTTATCGAGCGAAATCCCCTTATTAATGTAAAGTTCAACATCGTTGGGATTAAGCGAGATTGCTTTATCGTAAAACTCAATTGCTTCTCCGTGCAGACCAAGACCGTCGAGAACCAGCGCCTTTTTATAGTATGCTTCGGAGGAGTACGGCGAAAACATTAAATAACTGTCTATAAGTTTTAGAGCCTCTTCGAATTTACCGTTTTCGTACAGAATGTTTATTTTTTCTTCCGTCGATTCCGAGTCAAGGTTTGATAATTCTCCGCTATCGAAGTTATCATCGGCATTATATTCTATATCATCGAAATAATTCATTTTATCTTTTAATCTTATTAAATAATACTGAAATAAATTATTAAATAGAGAGGCATAAGTCAAGAGATATTACCCATAGAGAAAAATTTTGGTATAAGCATTTTCTTATCCCTAAAATTCTGTCAATGCAAAAAGATAAATATTATCGGAAACCGTATTTATCCACTATATTTTATGGTTTTTTTGGAGATAAATTATGCACCAAAATAGCCGTGAGGATTATTACCCCGCCTATTATGGCGGTGAGGGAGGGGACTTCACCGACTCCGAGGAATACCCAGATGGGATTGAAGATTGCTTCGAGCATTCCGATTATCATCGTCTCGGTTGCGGATATGTATTTAATGCCGATATTGAATATGAAATAACTGACGCCTATTTGAATTACTCCCATGTACAGTAATATGAAAAACTGTGTCGATGTTATAGTCATTTCCGTTCCGATAACCGCAAAACTAATAATGGCTACGAGAAAGTTCCCGTAAATCATGCTGATTATAGTGTTCTCCCTCCCGAGATTTCTTTTCCACTTTATGAAAAGCGAAAAGAACGCAAAACATATTCCCGCGATTACAGCGATTATATTACCGTAAACATTCCCGATGTCGAGTTTTCCCGTGAAGAAAAGAAACATTCCCGCGACACAAATTATTATTGTTACTAAATCTTTCCTCCTGAATTTTGTTTTAAGAAACAAGGGTTCGAGGAACAATAAATAAATGGGAGCAGTGAACTGAAGGAATATTGCGTTTGCCGATGTAGTCATTTTATTTGCTATCACGAAGAATATAAGTATTCCGGAATAAAAAACTGATGCGAGTACAGTCAGCGAGTCGAATTCAAACCTGATTCTTTTTTCTTTGGCGTATGTAATTGCCAGCAGTGTGATTGACGCTATTAGAGAGCGGTAAAATGAAATTGCAAATGCATTTATTGTGAGAATCTTTATGAATAATCCGCTCGAACTCCAAAGAAACGCAGTGAGCGATATTAATATAAGCCCTTTTCTGTGTGCAGGTATTTTTGAAAGAATATTCAAACTCTTCTTATCATGGAAACAAGCCTTTCGGCATGAATAATTTTTTATTTTAAATATAAAATCTTAGCGAACTTTGCGGTAAATTTTTTCTTTTGACTGAACAGTATAAAAAAAACCGCAGATAATAAATCTGCGGTTCATGTAATTTCAGTGATTATTATTTGCCGAGTTTTTTTGCTGTTTCCTTCAGCATAACATCCGTCATCTTCGCAAGGTCGTAAGTATATGAGCAATTCCAGTCTTTTTTTGCAGTCGAATCGTCAATGCTTGCAGGCCATGATTCCGCGATTTTCTGCCTGAAATCAGGCGCGTATGTAATCTTGAAATCAGGAATGTGTTTCTTTATTTCCGCGGCAAGTTCTTTCGGGTCGAAATCAATTCCGCCGAGATTGTAACTCGAACGAATTGTTAAATTCGCTGCATCTGCTTCCATAAGTTTAATAGTGGAATCAATTGCGTCCGGCATGAACATCATAGGCAGTCTTGCGTCTTCTTTCAAAAAGCATTCGTAACTGTGCGTCTTAACGGCATCGTAAAATATTTCTACAGCGTAATCCGTTGTACCGCCGCCTGCTTCCGTTTTATAACTTATAAGTCCGGGATATCTGATGCTTCTGACGTCGAGGTTATATTTCCTGAAATAATATTCGCACCATCTTTCGCCCGCGAGTTTCGAGATTCCGTAAACGGTTGTTGGTTCCATCACTGTCAATTGCGGAGTATTCACTCTCGGTGTAGTCGGGCCGAATATTGCAATCGATGAAGGCCAGAAAATTTTCTTTAATCCGATTTCGCGTCCTATATCGAGTACGTTGAGAATCCCATGCATGTTGATTTCCCATGACTGGAGCGGAAGTTTTTCGGCGTTGCCGGAAAGAACCGCTGCGAGATGGTAAATCTGCGTGATTTTATTTCTTATTACAAAGTGTATCAGATTCTTTTCGTTCATTACGTCGAGAATCTGAAAAGGACCGCTTTCAATTATGTCCTGGGGAGCCTGTTTTATATCCGTAGCAAATACGTTTTCTCCGCCGTAAATATTTCTTAATGCAAGTGTAAGTTCGGAGCCGATCTGTCCTGCCGCTCCGATAACAAGTATCTTATCCATAAGCGTGTAAAAATTTATTTTTAATAATTCTTCCTAAAGCGAATTTGTTATTTAACTTTCGAATAAAACTTTTCGTGATATTCTTTTACCATTCTTCCCGTATTGAATACAGGCGCGAGTTTTGAAATAGAACCTCTTATCATGTTTACCCATTTAACAGGTATTCCCGATTCATTTCTTTCAAAAAACATCGGTATAATCCGGTTCTCAAGCGTATCGTATAACGATTTGCTTTCGAATTCGTTTATCTGGTCATCCGAATAACCCGCTTCATTCTCGAGGCTGTTTATTTTCCATCCCGTATTTTCGGCATAACCTTCTACCCACCAGCCGTCGAGTATCGAGAAATTTAGTCCGCCGTTTGCGATTGTTTTCATACCGCTCGTACCCGATGCTTCCAGAGGTCTGCGGGGATTGTTGAGCCAAACATCGCAGCCGCTAACGAGTCTTTTTGCCACTTCCATGTCGTAGTTGTCAAGGAATACTATATTTTTCTTGAAACCGTTTGTACGGGCAAACTTGAGTATTTCCGAAATGAAATGTTTGCCGCCTTCGTCTTTCGGATGCGCCTTGCCGGAAAATATCAACTGTATTTTTCTGTTTTTGTCTTCGAGAAGTTTCTGCAGTCTTTCTATATCTCTGAGTATCAGCGTTCCTCTTTTATATGTGGCAAATCTTCTTGCAAATCCGATTGTAAGCGCGTTTTCATCGAGGAGTTTTTTGGCTTCTGCGATTTGTTCTTCGCTTTCGTGAAGCAGTTTGACCTTGTCAATGATGCGTCCGCGGACGAATTCGACGAGTTTCTTCCTGTTCTGATTTCTCAGGTTCCACAACTCTTCGTCCGGCAGTTCCGAAATCTTCTGCCAGATATTGTCAACATCAATCCAGTCTTTACCGAAATTTTTGGAATAAATTTTTTCGGATACCCAGGATAGATATGTCTTAGTATGGACACCGTTCGTTATTGAATCTATCTGCGAGCGTGATTCGGGAAGTTTCCACATCTTCCTTGAAATTTCGCCGTGAAGTTTGCTTACGCCGTTAATGAAATTGCTGTTGTTTATGGCGAGGTATGCCATATTGAAGTAATCACCCTGCGACTGACCGTAAAGGTTGCTGCCTTCGTTGAAAAGCGTGTTGAAATCAACTTTCAGTTCTTCGGAAGCATATGCGCCCAGATATTTTTCAACCATCCAGCGCGGAAAAATATCAATTCCGGCGGGGACGGGAGTGTGTGTTGTGAATATATTCGAA
Organism: Ignavibacteria bacterium; assembly: GCA_028714695.1. Taxonomy (GTDB): domain Bacteria; phylum Bacteroidota; class Ignavibacteria; order Tepidaquicellales; family Tepidaquicellaceae; genus CAIKZJ01. The sequence goes on from JAQTLX010000001.1 coordinate 35,980, forward strand.
TAATAGCAGATGTCTTTTGCCTTGACGAATGATATGCCGTCTGCGTTTATTTTGTTTTTAATTCTTTCGAAAGTCAGGAATGCCGAATGACCTTCGTTAATGTGAAACGCTTTCGGCTCGATACCGAGTGTTTCCAAAACTCTCATACCGCCTATGCCGAGAAGGATTTCCTGAAGAATCCTCTTCTCTATATCGCCGCCGTAAAGTATGTCGGTTATTCTCTTGTCATCAACAGTGTTTTCGTCAACGAACGTGTCCAGAAGATAAAGTTTGATTCTGCCTACGTTAAGTTCCCATATCTGCGCGTATAGTTTTCTGCCCGGCAGGTCGATTGAAATTTTTCTTGGTCTGTATTCTTCGTCGAGAACAAGTTTCATCGGCATCGAATTGAAATCGCTGAGTTCGAATAACTCCGATTGCTTGTTGTCTTCTGTTATTATCTGTCTGAAATATCCGTGCGAATATGCCAGCCCTACGGCTACGAGCGGAATTCCGAGGTCGGATGCGGATTTAAGATGGTCGCCTGAAAGCGTGCCGAGTCCGCCCGAATAGAACTTCAGACTTTTTGTCAGACCGTATTCTGCCGAGAGGTAACATATTTCGGGTTTATCCGTTTTGTAGTACTTTTTCTCGAAATATGTATCCTGCGATTTTAAATATTTGCGGTAGTCTCTGTAGAGATTATATATTTTATATCTTAAATTATTTTTCTCTATTACGTCGAAAAGATATTGCTTGTCTATAGCCTCGAAAAATTTCACTGGATTTTTTGACGACCATTTCCAAAAATCCTTGTTTATTTCTTCCATAAGAGCCAGAAAATCATTATTCCAGGTCCAGTATAAATTGTTAGATAATTCCTTTAATTGGTTTAGAACTTCCTGCATAAATTCCTTTAAATTTGACTAAATTTTCACGTTTTTGTGTAAAATATAATAAAAGATACATCTTCCAAATTTAATATAATATTGATTAATTTTTCAGTTTCCTATCAGAAACTAAAAATAATATACTGAGCGGGGAAAATTACTAATTATTAATTACTAATTGTTAATTGTTAATTGCTAATTGCTAATCGCTATCCTATTCCAAACTCATTCTTTAATATCCAGCCTGCCCCTTCTTCGAATTTTCTCGGAGAATATTCGGGCATAATGGATTTCAGATATGAAATATCGGTCAGTTTCTGAAACATTCCGTCGGGTTTTGATGTATCCCACTTTATTTCGCCTTCATAGCCGACGAGTTTCCTTACTGTCTCAATGTATTCCGCTATTGTATTGTCAATGCCTGTTCCGATATTAACTATTTTCTGTTCGTTGTAGTTTTCCATTAAATAAATCAGCGCGTCGGCGCAGTCATCTACGAACAATGATTCTCTCCGCGGTTTTCCCGTTCCCCAGAACGTCGGTACGATGCCTTCGGTTTTTGCAGCCACAAGTTTCTTTATTGTCGCCGCGAAAAAGTGGCTGTTCTCGAGATTGTAATTGTCTCTCGGACCGTACATATTTGTTGGCATTGCCGCGATTGCATTTATTCCGTACTGATTCCTGTAAAGTTCGCACGCTACCACACCCATTCCCTTTGCGACCGCATAGCCCTTGTTTGTTTCTTCAAGAGGTCCTGCCATAAATCTGTTTTCATTTATCGGCTGTGGATTTTCTTTCGGATAAATGCATGTTGAGCCTGTATATAATATTTTCGTTTTTGGCGAATATTCTTTTATTGAATCGAGAGTATAAAGAATCATCAGCGCATTCTGATACAGAAAGTCCGCCTGACGTGTATTGTTTGCAAGTATTCCGCCGACTAGTCCCGCAACCATGAATGCGTAATCCGGCTGAATATTTTTAAGAAAATCATCTATCATCTGCCTGTTGAGGAGGTCAAATTCCGTATCTTTGGAAACTGCCATTATATTGGAAAATCCCTGTGCCTTAAGTCTTCTGACAACCGAACTGCCGAGCATCCCGGAACCGCCGAAAACAACTATCTTTGATTTCTTATCCATTGTGTATTATTATAATATTAAAATTTTTCTTTCCGTCATTTCTTCTATCGCGTATTTCACGCCTTCCTTGCCCGTTCCCGAGTGTTTCATTCCGCCGTAAGGCATAGAGTCAACTCTGAACGCGGATACATCGTTTATAACAATTCCTCCCGCTTCTATGTTCTCAAATGCATACATAGCGTTTTTCAGGTTGTTCGTGAAAACTCCTGCCTGAAGTCCGAAATCCGAATTATCAACTTCGGACACTGCCTTTGAAAAATCGTCAAACGTTTGCAATGTAAGTACGGGAGCAAAAACTTCTTTTGAGTTTACATTGCATGATGCAGGTGCGTTTGAAATAACTGTCGGTTCGAGAACGGCTTTTTTTCTGCCTCCGCCCGCCAGTAATTTCCCGCCCGATTCAAGAGCCTCGTTAATCCATCTTTCGGCTCTGATTGCTTCGGTTTCGTTTATCATCGGACCTGCAAGACAGTTTTCGTCATCGGGATCCCCGAAAATCGCTTTCTTTGTTTCTTCTATTATTAATTTCTCAAATTCTTTGTAAATATTATTATGAACAAAAACTCTCTGAACCGAAATGCACGATTGTCCTGCCGAATAGAATGCACCGGTTACAATTTTTCCGGCAGCGGTTTTCACGTCCGCGGATTTATCAACTATAACTCCCGCATTCCCGCCGAGTTCGAGAGATATTTTCTGTTTAGAAAGTTTCTTCTTTATGTCCCAGCCTACGAGAGGACTTCCCGTGAAACTTACCATTTTAATTCTGTCGTCGGAAATAAATTTTTCGATTTCTGAACCCGATGAAGTAACAACATTGACGGGGCAGTAATCAAGTCCCGACTCTTCCGCGGCTTCTTTGATTATTCTGACTACTTCAATTCCGCTGCAAAGAGAAGCGGAAGCGGGTTTCAGAAGAACCGTGTTTCCCGCCGCAAGGGCAGGTGAAAGTTTATGTGCAACAAGATTTACAGGGAAGTTCCATGGAGTTATACCGAGTATAACGCCTATCGGAAAACGTTTCACGATGCCTGTTTTATTTTCCAGTCCTTTTAACTGGTCGAGAGGAATCATTTCGCCGTCGATTCTTCTTGCCTCTTCACTTCCGATTTTGAAAGTCAGTATCGCCCTGTCGATTTCAATTCGGGAAAACTTAATCGGCTTGCCTGTCTCGAGAGTTATAAGTTTTGCGAGTTCTTCTTTCTTTTCCGTTATCCTGTCCGTAACTTTTTCAAGAAAATCAGCCCTGAGGTAAGCAGGCGTCTTTTTGTATTTTTGAAAAGCAGATGCCAGGTAATTTAAAGATTCGTTTACCTGTTCGCCGTTTGTTTTGTAAACCTTTTTTACGATTTTTTGCGAATAAGGATTTACGATATCGGCGATATCTCCGGAACTTTCAAACTTATTTCCTATTATAAACTTTTCCGCTTCCATATGAATGATTTAAAACACAAGTTAAGGATTTTGTAACTATTTTTTTAGGCAGATTTGAAACGGATAAAAAAATCGCGGAATCATATTATTATTCCGCGAATTGTTTTTGCAATATTTTGTTAAATCCAATAATTCATTTTACATGTAACGCATAAATCATGTTGTCATGTGTTACGCGTTCACAAATAGAATCAGTCTTTCTTTTCTTCTTTTTTAGGTTCTTTTTTTCCTGCTTCGGTTATTTCAGTTTCTATATCGGAAGTTGCTTTCTTGAATTCCCTTACGCCCTTGCCAATGCCCTGCATGAATTCGGGAATCTTCTTCGCTCCGAAGAGGACAAGTATTACAATAACTACTAATATTATTTCCGGTGTTCCAAGACCAAACATTATAAAACTCCTGTTTAAAAATTCTTAAAATTCAGTCAGGAGGTAACTCCTGTCTGCCGCGTAATTAAAATTTTAAATTACGCTTTCGGCAATTCCCTGAAGCAGTCTCAATCCGTCGATATTCCCGAGCCTTTCATCCGACGCTCTTTCCGGGTGAGGCATCATTCCCATAACATTTCTTTTTACGTTCTGAATACCCGCTATATTGTTCAGAGAACCGTTCGGATTCTCATTATACGTAAAGAGAATCTGGTTATTGCCAATCAGTTCAGTAAGCGTATCTTCGTTGCAGAAATAATTACCCTCGCCATGGGCAACGGGCAAATTTATGCTTTCTTTGATACCATACTTATAACTAAAGATACTTTTATTATTTTCCACTTTCAAGGAAACAGTTTTACAAACGAATTTGAGGTTTTCGTTCTTTAAAAGCGCACCGGGAAGCAGTCCCGATTCGCAGAGAATCTGAAATCCGTTGCAGATACCGATTACAATTCCGCCTTTATCGGCGAACCTGACGACGTCTTTCATGATGCCTGAAAATCTTGAAATTGCACCGCATCTTAGGTAATCCCCGTACGAAAATCCGCCGGGAAGAATAATAACGTTCCTGTCGCCTACGGCTCCTTCTTTATGCCAGATGAATTTCGTATCGGCGCCTATGATATCCTTAAAAACGCAATAAGCATCATGGTCGCAGTTTGAACCCGGAAAAACCACAATACCGACTTTTGCTTTCGACATCAGGATTCTCCTTCCGTAATCTCAAAAGTGTAATCTTCCATAACAGGGTTTGCAAGAAGTTTTTTACATGCCTCTTCGGCAATCTTTTCAGCCTCGGCTTTGCTTCCCGCATTAATTTTTAACTCTATGAACTTACCGATTCTCGTATCGGTAATCTTATCATAACCCAGAGATTTGAGTGAATTTTCTACCGCTTTTCCCTGAGGGTCAAGAATGGTTTTTCTGAGAGTGGTCAGAATCTTAGCAATGTACATGTTATTGGTTGTCTTTTATTTTCTTACTTAGCGATTCAAGTACTTCTTTTGTTAAATCAGTTTCTTTGTTCGATTTTTTCTTCTTCGCTTCTTTCTTTTCGTCTTTCTTCACGTCTTTTCCCGTTTCCTTGCTCATCACTTCGGATTTCTCGACATCTTCATTTATTTTTTTAGGCGATATTGCATTGTCTTTTTTTGACTCTTCTATTTTTCTCGGCATTTCTTTCTTCTTGTCTTCAATCGCGCCTTTATTGACACTTTCCTGTTTTTCCGTCGGTTGGATTATCTTCTGCATCACTTCTTCGGATTGTTTAACGCTCTTATCTGTCGATTTCAGTTCATCTCTGCTGCGCTCGGATTCCATCTTCGGCGCAGACTGTATCGTGGATGTCTCTCCGTAACCGCTGTGTATCTCGGTTTTCTTCTCGAGTCCCGGTGTCTTGCCTATCTCAAGGTCGTTTGCAATTTCTTTTCCGGGCTTGTTTTCATCTGTTTTAGTTACTGATGAAGGAGGAACAACGGGCGCGGTTGTCTGTTCAGTCTTTGTAATACTGCTGTCCTGTTTTTTCGTTATATCGCCGTTATTGTAAAAAATTATATATACGCCTACCACAACTATCGCAACGACAGTAAGGCTCATTGCGGGAATGCTCCATACAAGAGATCTTTTCCCGAAGAGCAGATCGAAAATGCCTGCGGAACGGCGTTCGGGCTGTTTTTCCGTTTCAAGCAGGTTGATTCTTCTCATCAGTTCGTTTTCAAAACCATCTTTAGCCTTGACCCTTGGAAGTTTGAGAAGTTTTTCTCTTATGTCAATATGTTCTTCGTCGTGCTTCAACTTGTTTCTTTGTAAGGATATATATCAATTAAAATTTTCTTTAGTTTTTCGCGGGCTCTGTTTATTCTTGATTTCACCGTTCCCATCGGAAGACCCGTGATTTTTGCTATTTCGTCGTATTCAAGTTCTTCTATGTCCCGTAATATAATTATATTTTTGAAATCTTCATCGAGAGAATTTATTGCCTGCTGTATGTAATGATTTTCAATTCCCGAGTTAGCGTTGTCTTCAGGCGATTGTCCCGAATCCTTAAGGTCAAAATCCTTGTCATTTTCGGGGTCGAAGTCGCTTATCGAAATCGTGCTCATCCTGCTCTTCTTCTTTGCATTCGTCTTTGCAGTATTCACGGCTATTGTATAGAACCATGTTGAGAATTTTGCAATTTCCTTGTACAGGTGTTTCGAACGGTAAACCTTAACGAAGGTATCCTGAGCAAGGTCCTCAGCCTCATCTCTGTCGCCGGTATATCTGAACAGGAAGTTGACCACCTTGTCCTTATACCTCAATACAATCTCATTGAAAGCTTCAACATCGTTTTCCTGAAACTTCAGTATTAATTGTTCATCCGTATAACTCCTGTAACCCGGCAATACTAATTATTTTACTTTATAAAATGATTAATTGTTCCGTAATGCTACAAATTAATCAGGTTGTGAATTAAATTGTTGATAACCAGCAACTTATCCTGAGAGGAGCTTTTCAGCGACCTGTCAGCCGTATAAATATACTCAAATGCTTTTTTAATTTTAAGTTCATTTAAATCCTTCATGTACTTTTTGTATAATCCTATCATCCTGTGCCCGTCTTTCCATATTTTAAGTTCGCGGAAAAGCGTAAAATCTTCGGGTCTTGATGCAAGTTCGGAATTTTGGAGTTTATGTAGCGCAATGAACAGCCAGCCGACGAGATTAATCAAATAAATTTCGGTTTCCTTGTATGAGGCTTCCTGTTTCGAATTGAGACTGTTGTAAATTGACATTGCTCCGTTGAAATCGCGGTTGAGTATTGCTTCGAAGAGATTGTTCTCGTCGAAGTTCTTCGTCATGCCTACGCAGAGGTTTACGTCCGTGATTGTGACTTCCTTCGCGTTTATACAATATGTTTTCAGTTTCTCGATTTCCGAATGTATCTCATCGTAAGACGGGTTCATGAACAGCAGAAGGTGTTCAATTGTTTCTTCGCTGATTTTGTAATCCTCGAATTCATCCTTTACCCACTGTATAATTTCTGTCTCGGAGTCAGTGTTGATAATGTATATTCCAAGTCCGGTATCTTCGAAGTCCTCAAAATTTGAGAAAGTAAATTCTTTGTCGGAATTAAGTATTATCAATATGTTGTCGGGATTCGGATTCTTCAGATAATTCAAAAGTCCTTCTTTAGAACTTTTCTGAATTCCTCTTACTCCCGTTCTTTTGACAAGTTTATATATTACAATCCTTTTATCCGAAAGGAAACTGAGGTTCGAGCATTCGTTTATGACCTCTTCTATTTCGCATTCATCGGAATAAAACTTCACAAGGTTGTTTTTCGGATTATATCCTTTCCCGATAAATTTTGCCGCGACTTCCTTAATCAGTTCGTCGAGCAATACTTTTTCGGAGAGGAACAAAAGCATAGCGGGCGGCATTTCCTTTATCACTTTCTTTTTGAAAGCGGAAAATGGTACTATGTATTTTTTGCCATCGTTCTTTGCTTTTGCCATTCTATAGTGGTTTTATGTCGAATTCGCCGCCTTTTTTGTCGAGCAGTTCGAAGCCCTTGTCCTTGATCTGCTGTCTGAGTTCGTCGGCAAGTTTGAAATCTTTTGCCGCCTTTGCTTCTTTCCTCTTTTCCGCGAGTTGTATTATCTCAGCGGGAATATCGGAAACTGTATCCGCTTCGACCTTGTTCAAATCGAGTCCGAGTATTTTATCGAATTCATTTGCAAGATAAACTTTTTCAGAGTCGATTAATTCGCCGTCTTTCATCGCTTCCCAGAGCAGCGCAAGACCTTCGGAAATGTTCAGGTCGTCGTTAATGCTTTCTGTGAATCGTTTAATATACTCGTTTGCCTTTTCCGATAAGTCTTTTACTTCTTTTAATTCGCCCGACTTAATTTCTTTGATTTTATTTTTCAGGTTTTGGAAACCGTTTCTTGCGGCATCGAGATTCTCGAATGAGAATTTAATTTTCTTCCTGTAATGGGTCATCAGAAGAAAATATCTGTAATCGAGAGGGGAGTAACCTTTGTCAATCAAAGTTTTCAGGCGAAGGAATTCGCCTGCCGATTTCGACATCTTACCTTTTTCCTCGATAAGGAATTCACCGTGCAGCCAGTAATTCACGAACTTTTCGCCCGTGCATGCTTCAGCCTGCGCGATTTCGTTTGTATGGTGAATCGGAATGTGGTCAACGCCTCCGCAGTGAATATCGAAATGCCTGCCGAGGAATTTAATGCTCATAGCGGAGCATTCGATATGCCAGCCGGGAAAGCCCGTTCCCCACGGCGATTCCCATTCCATCTGTCTCTTCTGGTCTTTGGGAGAGAATTTCCACAAAGCAAAGTCGGTCTTGTTTTTCTTTTCATCGGAGAAAGCGATTCTTTTTCCTTCTTCGAGTCCTTCAATATCGAGCAATGCGAGTTTCCCGTACTCGGGAAATTTCTCGGTGTCAAAATAAATGCCGTCGTTTGTGGTGTATGTATATCCTTTATCGAACAGGCATTTTATAAGTTCGATTTGTTCTTTTATGTTATCTGTCGCTTTGCAGTAAATTGTCGGCGGCAAAATGTTTAAAAGCGAGATATCTTCTTTAAATGCGCCGGTGTAAAATTCCGCGATTTCCCATACGGTTTTTCCTTCGCGGTTCGCGCCTTTTTCCATCTTGTCTTCGCCTTCGTCCTCGTCAGACACGAGATGTCCTACGTCCGTAATGTTCATTACGTGTTTGACTTTATATCCGTTGAAAAGCAGCACTCGTTTGAGAATATCCTCGAAAAAGTATGCGCGCAGGTTGCCGATATGCGCGAAATTATAGACTGTCGGTCCGCAGCAATACATGCCTGCCTTGCCGGCTTCCATGGGTATGAATTCTTCCTTTGTCCTGTGTAAAGTGTTGTATATGTATAATTTCTCCATAAAACCAAATTACAACTATTTGCGGTAATTTTAAATCCATTCTGCTGTATTTGAATTTCAAAAATTCACAGCGGAGTTTGCCCTCCCAACAAGACGGCGGGTCTGCGACAAAGAACGTAAAGATTTTATTAGGGATAAGAACGTAATTTTTCGAAATTTTACCACTAAGGTCACTTAGAACACTAAGAAAAAAGCGGGTAAATTTTGTTAATCCGTTTTAATCAGTGGTAATCCGCGGCAGAATAATGGAACTGGACTTAGTTGTCTTTTATTCCGAAGGATAAATTTCGTTTTGAATTTCTAACTTAATAATTCAATTTTATTTTCAATTGTGCGATTAAACTGTCCAATTCTTTGCTTTTAATATTATTTCTTAGTTTATCGAAATACTCAATTGCTTTTGTCTTGCCGCCTAACTTCTCGCAGAGAGTTGATGCACGATATAATAGCGATAAATTATCAGGAGAACGACTATTATTCGAAATATAATATTCAATATCTTTTAAAAGTTGTTCGTCGTATTTATAATCGGCATAATATCTGGCGAAACAATTTTGAGTCAATATCTTACCGGTATAAACAGAATTCGGATATTTATAAAGAAACTCTATGGATTTTTCAGTTAGTAAAATATTATCTTCTTTTGTTATTGTTCTATTCCTGAACTTATTAAAGTAATTCGGGAAATATTTAAAATCCTCAAATGCTTTTGCTTCAGTTCCTTCCGGTTGTATAACTTTAAATTTGATTTTATTTGATTTTATGATCTTTCCGTTTGCATCTTTATAAACTCCCCTTGTTGTATAATTTCCTAAAGGAAAATAAGAAAACCCAGGCGAGCCTTCCGGTCCTCTCAGTGCACCGACATTGGCGAGAATATCTTTCTTCTCGCCCGGGTTGATTTTTTGATAAAAGTAAATATCCGATACGTTACCTTCATATGGGATTGGCGTGTTATTATCATTTCTGATTTCGGAGCTGAAAGCAAGTGTTCCGTCTGAAAAATTGAAAAGAGAATCAACGAGTTTCCCTTTGTTCTCGATTGTAAATTTAATATATACATCTTCGCCCAGCAGATATGTGTCTTTTAGTGACGATACACTTAATTCAAATAATTCAAAGTCAGAAGTGGTCTTTTTTAAATATATTTTGTATCCTATAATGCAAAGGATTATCAGTAATATAGATATCGGGATTATTAGTTTCGAATTTTTCATATTCAGATAACTCTACTTTATATTTTGTGTTTTAAGTTTACCCTTGTACAGGTATGAAATGTTGTAGTAATATTCATCCAACACGTCATAATATATTCTATCATTATAAAATTTAATATTAGGTGTTTTCTCGAAATTAGGTCCGAAAGCTTTTTCATTACTCCATTTATTATCCTTAAATAATAATAGATAACAACATGTATTTTGTGCAATCACTAGTTCGTTTTTAGATTTACCGCCGATGATATTGTATAAATTATCGAAATAAGGCTCAAAGTCATCCTGAAACAACTTTAACCAATGAATTCCATCAAAGTAATATACATGATAATCTCGTATTGCAGTAATATCTTCACCTGTCTGATAAATCAGTCCCATATCCTTACTGTTAAGCGTATCGGAACATACAAAAACAAGTTCATCGCCAATAATTTCATTAACTATTATTGCTCCTTTTGTAGAATTAATCCGGTAATTATTGATGAATAAATATAACTTACCCGACGGAGTCGGATATAGAAAATATCCGGCATCTCTGCATGGAGAGTTAATCGTTTTAATATTTCCGTTATCGTAAAGATAAATTACATCTTTAGAACTGATACACCAGAATTTCTCGGTATTTACAGCGTAGATAGCATAGATAGTAGAGTTTGAGTCGGAAGGAAGTATATATGTTGTGATGCTGCCTTTGTAATATTTAACTACGGTTGGAATGTATTTCGTTTCCGTACCGGAAAAATCCCTGGTTTCACCGCTAAAGAAAACACATTCGTTATTTAACCCGCTTAAAGAATAACTGTAAAAATAATTTCCGGTATTGAGTAAAGTAAAATTTATGCCGTCATATTTTGCAGGAGCACGACCGGTAGCAATGTATATGTGAGACGTATCTCCCACCCAGAAATCATTAACGGAGTATGATTGAACATAAGTCCATTCGTATCTGCTGGCAGTGTCTACATGGATATAATTTTTTGGCTCTGTAATAGTCGATTGGTCGTCCCGGCAGGATGCAAATACAACTGATATCAATAATGTCAGGGATATTATTACGATTCTATAATTGACCCAAACTGATTTTATATAACAGAAATTAATCAATTAATCGTCATTTTAAAGTTGAATGAGGTGGATTTGATGAAATATTGCATCTTTATGCAACAGATTCAAGATAATAAAAAGCGGAAACATGTTTAATAATAGTAAAATATTGTTGTTTCTCTTTTGCTGATATACATGATACGGTTTTTTGATAAACGTCAGCCATGGTTGATTTTCATTTAAAACTGCTTATACTTTAATTCTCACCGGAATACATTTAGTATATGGATTCAAGCCTGCCACAGCAGTTCTTCGACTTTCGACGGAATGACAAACGAGAGAAAATCCGTTTGAATTAGTGTTAATCCGTGGCAGATAATTATAGGAAACATTTTCGGGTTTACAGTGTATAATCATCAGTGGAATAATTAAATAATTATACATAAATTTAAACAACCAAACTTTTTCCTTATGGACAACACATCAAGAAACAATTACCTGTATATTGCGACAATTCTTGCGCTCGGACTGATGTTTACGGGCATCATTATTTCAAACACATGGAAGAAAGTCGCGAGGAGCAACGTTACTATCAATGTTACCGGTTCGGCTTCAAAGCAAATCAAATCCGACCTCGGTATATGGCACGGCGGATTCTCAAATGAATCGCCCGTTATGACAGACGCGTATGCGAAACTGAAAGAATCGAACACGAAGATAAAGAATTATCTCGTTTCATTCGGTTTCACGGAAGACAAGATTAAATTTTCCGCAATCAATACTACGACTTTGTATGAACCAACAAAGGGCGGCAATCCCGGTTCGTATTATGAAGGGGCGGGAAGCACGCAGAGCGGGAAGATACTGGGCTACAGGCTCACCCAGGATGTGTCGGTTGAATCGGCAGATGTCGATAAAATAGATAAACTGTCGCGCGAAGTGACTGAACTTATCAATCAGGGAATTGCAATAAACTCCGTTCCTCCGAGTTTCCTTTACACGAAACTTTCAGATTTGAAAATCGAAATGATAGGACTTGCATCGCAGGACGCGAAAGTGCGCGCCGAACAGATTGCAAAAGCAACGGGTGATAAAGTCGGCGAAGTGCGTTCTTCGAAGACGGGCGTTATGCAGGTGAATGCAAAGAATTCATCCGAAGTTTCCGACTACGGAATGAACGATACGTCATCGCTTGAAAAGACCATTACTTCGGTAGTGAACGTGACGTTTTCGATTGAGTAGTCTTTTGTAAACCGTCAGCCGCGGCTGACGTGGGCTATATCGAAGAGCAGGTATTACTTAGCCGTAATGTGGATTCACGCCAAAATTCCGCCCAGGCGGAGGAATGACAGGTTGAATGTGTATTGAATCAAACGGGCTAAGTAGTATCAATAATCCATTATTTTAAGATCCCCGATAAGAGCGCTCGGGAAAGACAGGTTTATTGTGTTATGAATCATAAGGATAAACTTGTATCTATGATTCACTTTTTTAAGACCCCCGATAAGAGTCCCGATAAATCGGGATGCACAGAACGCACGCTCGGGAATGACAAACAAAATATTTCTTCGACTAACTCCTAACTCCTTAGCGTACAAACAAATCCACAAACTTAAAGTTTGTGCCGTCGAAAAGTCCTTTGTCGCTGAGTTTCAGGGACGGTATTACGAGCAAAGCCATAAACGACATCGTCATATACGGTGAATGAAGTTTGCATCCGAGTTCTGCAGGCAGTTTATTTATCGAGGAATATTTTTCCGCTACTTTGAATCCGTCATCCGCCGACATTATTCCGGCTACGGGCAGAGGAAGCACTTCCGCTTTGCCGTCGATCACAACGGATATTCCCCCTTTATTCTCAATAATCGAATTTACAGCCAGGCATAAACTTTTATCGTCCGCTCCTATTGCGATTATATTGTGCGAGTCATGACCGACGCACGAAGCAATCGCGCCTTTTTTCAATCCGAAATTCTTAATGAATCCCACTGCGGGTTTCTCTTCGTTGTATCTGTCAATCACGGTTATTTTCAGTACGTCATTTTCAATATCTGAAACAACTTTGCCGTCTTCTATTTTCGGCTCAAGGATAAGTTCGTTAGTTATCAATTGCCCTTCAAGCGTTTCGATAACTCTGATTTTCCCGCCTTTGTTTTCAACTTCAAAATCCTTTTCGTGTTTAGGTTTTATGTTGAAGTTGTTTACGAGTTCGGAATGAACCGATTTAATGAGCGTCTTGCCGTCCTTTGAAACGAGGATTCCATTTATATAAGTTTCCTTTGTATTGAAGTCTTTCAGATTATCGACAACTATGAAATCGGCATCATCTCCTTTTCTAAGTGTTCCGACTTCAAGGCTGTAATGTTCGATTGGATTGATACAGGCAATACGAAGTACATCAAATACGTCGTATCCCAGTTGCACGGCTCTTTTGACGATTAAGTTTACGTGTCCTTCGGCAAGGTCGTCGGGATGCCTGTCGTCGCTGCACAGCATAATCATATCCATGTTGCTTTTTATAAGCGGATGGAGTTCTTCAAAGTTTTTCGCAGCCGAGCCTTCACGTATTAAAATTTTCATTCCGTAAGAAATTTTTTCGAGAGCCTCATCCAGAGTAAAGCATTCGTGGTCGGTCGATATACCCGCGCTTACATATTTTTTCGCGTCTTCGCCTTTTAGTCCGGGCGCATGTCCGTCGATTGGTTTTCCAAATTTTTTTGCGACTTCGATTTTCGACATTACATCAGGGAAGGCAAATAACACTCCCGGATAGTTCATCATTTCGCTGAGGTATTTCAAATCGTATGTTTCGAAGAGGTCTTCTATATCACCCGCATCGAGTTTCGCGCCCGAAGTTTCAAAATCCGTTGCAGGCACGCATGACGGCGCGCCAAAATAAAACTTGAACGGAACCTTGTTCCCGTTCTCAATCATATATTTTATGCCGTCTTTGCCGAGAACATTGGCAATCTCGTGTGGGTCGGAAACGGTCGCGACCGTTCCGTGTGTTACTGCAAGCCGCGCGAATTCAGAGGGAATCAGCATTGAACTTTCAACGTGTATATGCGCGTCAATGAATCCGGGCATAATAAAGTTGTCGTATTTTCCGTTGTCTTCGATTATATCTTTAATGATTCCATTTTCTACCGTAACTGTTCCCGGAAATATTTTCCTATTCCTTATGTCAACTATGTTTCCCGATACTTTGAAATTATCCATTTTATTTTAATTTATTATTTGCAGCAATCTTTTTTAATTTTTGTAGAGTCGCTTTCAATGACAGGCGACATATTCATTATTTTATCCGTCTTTGGACTAATGTACATGATTCCAAGATTCATTCCGCGGAGAATAAAAATCAAAGCCAGCAATACGGCAAGGACTGGGACAATCTTAGTAAGTTTCTGCCTGACGCCGAGGCTGACGAAATTACCCGCGAGCGAAGTGGCAAGCATTACGGGTATCGTTCCGAATCCGAACATTGCCATGTACAAAACTCCGGTTAAAGTATCGCCTGATGCAAGCGCTCCGGCGATGCCGACATACACGAATCCGCACGGAAGAAAACCGTTTACGATACCGATTAAAAGCATCGAAGACAGAGAACCCTTTTTAAAGAGATTTCCGAAAGCGTTTTTTATTTTTGTCGTGAATGCTCCAAACGGAAGATTACTAATAATTTTTGATTTCGATGCCGTGGGAATAAGGACTATAATAATTATGACAACACCTGAAACTATTGAAACCCATCGTTGCAGTCCTACAACGGCAAGATTCCTGCCTATAAGTCCGAAAATCAACCCGAACAATGAATAAGTTACAACTCTTCCGAGGTTATAAATTATCCTGCCGGCAAAAAATTTGAAACTTCTGAATGTACCCGACGGCAGGGCAAAAGCAATCGGGCCGCACATGCCGATGCAGTGCAGGCTTCCGAGCAAACCGATAATAAATCCTGTGAATATTTCCATAATTCTATAAAGATATTCTCTTTGCTTATAAGAAAAAACCATAAAAATATTCATTTCTAAAGAATATTGAGTATGTAATCCGAATTTTCAGCGTCTAATATATTATACGATTTAATTTAATGCTGCATTCCACAATGAATATTTTCGCAGAATTTTCAACAATTGAAAATAAATGAAACTTATTGACCAATAACTTTCTCTAATTAATAAATGGCGAGCATCAGATAAAATATGGCTGAAAGAGATTTAAAGAGATTTCCTGAATTATACATGCCTTTGCATAACAGTGCGCTCAGATATTGCAGGTCTTTGATAGCGGGAAATCCGAATTTTGAAGCAGAAGAATTGCTTCAGCAGTCGCTTCAGATAGCTCTCGAAAATTTCAGCAAGTTAAGAGATGAAGAAAAATTCAAATTCTGGTTCTTTAAAATAATCACACGCGCTTTTTACGCATACTCAAGAAAAAACTTCTGGAAGAAGCACACTACTCTTGACATCGGAAAGGAATACAAGGGCTATTCCGAATTTCCGAAAGTTTATGAGGATGAAGAAAACGATGAGAACAGAATGATTCTTTTGAAGGCACTGTCGAAAATCAAGAAGCGGGACCGTTCGGCTTTCATACTTTACGCCATTGAAGATTTTACTCTCGAGGACATTAAAAAGGTTCAGAATGAAATAAGCGTATCAACGGTAAAATCACGGATTTACAGAACCAGAACAAAACTGCAGACATTTATAATCAATTACAATAATAACGAGGTGATTTATGAAAAAGCGGCGGACAGGGAAAATTTAAAACTACTTGGAGAAATTGAAAATGAAGTATTTAAATAAACATAAGAAAAAACCGGAAAATACTTTTTACTTCGAACTAACGGAGCAGGTTGAGTTATTGAAGAAAACGAACTATGACGATAAGTCCGGTGAAGTAAAAGCATGGCTTCAGTCCAATATAAATGCGATTCCTGTTAAGCAGAAGAACACAAGCATGCGCCATTTCTTTGTTTATTACCGTCACGGTATCAGACTTGCATTTTCAATTGTGCTTCTTGCTCTCTTTATTGCCGCGGGCAATATACCTTTGTCTTATAATACAACGGTCGGTTATATATTAAACTGGAACGTAAAGAAAGAAAATTACAGTGAAAAGATTTTTGAACGCTATGAATGGATGAACAATAATCAGGTAGTGACAAGTTTGAAAAATGTTAACGGAGTCGATCTGCTTTCATTCAAATTAATAGTGAACGATGAAAAAACTTACGAGAATTACGAGAAGGACCTGAAAAATGAAAAATCCGTACTATCTTATGAAGTACAGCCGATTAACAGGTCCGGCGCCCGCAGTTTGTTCCAGAGGGTATTGAATATATTTATAAGAGTCGATGCGGGAAATAAATCCGTCGAGGAGGCGGGCGAAGAACTATCGGCGCAGTTCAATGCTGCGGGGTATAAAAACAGCAGGGTAGTTGTGAAGCAGGGGCCAAGCGGCAAGAAATATCTTTTCATAACCATTCCGATTGACAGAAGCATTCAGTCGATGCCGCCCGAAAAACCTCCTTATCTTGAAATAGAGGTTGCTAACAACGGAAATCTTAGAAGGTTTGTTACTCCTGAAATGCGTATGCCCGATTCGATTATGAAGGATATGCCGCCGCCGATGCGCTTCGGGGACAGATTTGCAGGCAAATCCGATTCCGAAATCAAGCAGCAGATAAAGGAAGACGTTAAAAAATTCCATAACGAAAATATAAATGACAAGGATATTGAAGTAATCAGAATAAACGGAAAAGTTGTATTTGCGAAACTAAATAATTCAAAATTCAATGATCCCCCTCTACCCGGACCTCCGCCTATGTTCGAAAGAAACATCGATGAGGCGGACAGAGATTTTATCCGAAAAGAAATATTTCCCGACGGCGGTCCGGGCAGGTTCTTTAAGAGGGATCACGGAGTTTTTAATCCCGATTCATTAATGAAAAATTTTCCCGAAGAAATAATTTCGGTACTTGTTGAGAAATGATCCACAACGCTCTAAATATTTACCCCGTTAACTCCCGGGTGTAAAAGCCCGGGAGTTTCTAAAAGAAAATAAAAAATTTTTAAAATTTAAAAAAGAAAAAATGAAAATGAAGATTTTTGTAGCGGCAATACTGTTGTCTTTTCTGACCTGTCTCGGCTATTCGCAGGACAACAGGCCCCCTAACGGTCCGCCGGACGGGCCTCCCCGCGACGGAATGAAAATGCCGCCGCCCGAAGAAATGGCGAAAAAAGATATGAAAATGCTGACGGAGGAACTCAACCTTACTGACAGCCAGATTCCTTTCGTGAAAAAGATTCTCGAAGATTCATATAAGAAAATGCAGGGTAATTTCGATAAAGGCCCCGAAGGTTTTGACGAAATGAAAAAAGTCATGGATGAGAAAGATGCAAATCTGAAACTCGTTCTGACGGATGAACAGTGGACAAAGTACACCGATCTGATGAGCAAAAGAAAGAATAAAATGAAGCCCGGGGATTCATTCCACGATAAAAACTGAATCAAATAGCGGGTGAATAAAAATAATTGATAAAAAAGATGTATTATAAAAGATTAATAGTGATGTTATTCCTGACTTTGTTCGTTTGTTCGGCATATTCTCAGGATATAGATTTAAAAACAAAAACCGGGAATGAAGGAGTAATTCTCGGAGCAGTAATAGACAACGATACGGGTTCTCCGTTGGAGGAAGCTGTTGTACAGATTTTCAGTAATAAGGATTCCATTCCGCTGCTATCAGTCTCAACGGATAAAAGAGGAATTTTTTCTCTGGAAGTCGATTACGGAAAATACAGGATTAGATTCAGTTATGTAGGATACAAGGACTTAATAAAATCGGTAAACATCACGCGTGAAAATCCGGTAAGGAATATCGGAAACGTAATGCTGAAACAGGGAACTGAATCAACACCGGAAATAGAAGTCACGGAAGAAGCGCCTCTGATGGAGAACCAGATCGATAAGAAAGTATATAATGTCGAGAAGAGTATCATAAGCGAAAGCGGTACTGTTGTCGATGCTTTGAAAAACCTTCCGTCGGTTACTGTCGATTCCGACGGAAAGGTTTATCTACGCGGCAGCAGTAGTGTAAGAATTCTTATAAACGGCATGCCTTCTGCAACACTTGGGGACGATCCGTCAACCGTACTTGACCAGATTCCTTCAAAGATGGTTGCCTCAATCGAAATCATGAACAATCCGTCTTCCAAATATGACCCCGAAGGCACTTCGGGTATTATTAATATTATTCTCAAGAAAAAACAGGACGACGGCGTTAACGGAAGCATCAGTCTGAATGCAGGAACCAGGGATAAATACAGTTCTTCGCTGAATCTGACAGCAAGGAAGAACAAACTGACTCTTAACGGAAATTATAATTTCAGACTGTTCAATATGACGGGAAGCGGTTCTTCTTATAAGAAAACTATTCTTGGAGATACGGCTTATATATCCAGCCAGACAAGCGTTTCCAGAGACAAAATGTACTCACATTTCGCAACGCTCGGAATGGATTACGAAATAAACAGTAAAAATATTCTTTCCCTTTCGGGTAATTATAATTACAGGGGGATGAACATTCATGAATTTTCACAGAATTATACAGGTGCAGAAAACAGTCTTGTTACATCCTCCTATACAAACGATATGTCGAAGAGCCTGAGCGGTTACGGAATGGACATGAACGTAAACCACAGGCTGAAATTCAGCAAACCAAAAGAGGAATTAATAACTTCCGCTCAATATTCGAAAATGAACATTACCGATGCAAACAGCAGACTTATCGCGGATGTGAATTCAAACAATGTAACTTCGTCGCAAAGAGACAGCACGATAAATAAAATGGAATTATTCTCCTTTCAGTCGGACCTCACCATACCGCTTGGAAATGTTGAAGTGAAAGGGAATAACAACTCAAATATATCCAATAACAACAATCCCCCCGGCCCTGGTCCGATGGGTCCGGGAGGTCCTAATCCGCCGAATGCTCCATCAGTGTCCGGAAATACGGCAAAGGTCGAAATGGGAATTAAGGCATCGTACAGGAAAATGAACTCGGATTACAAATCGAATTATCTCGATCTTAACACACAGAACTGGGTTTACAACGACCTTACCAGCAATAATTTCGAATATAAGGAACAGATATTGTCGGCATATGCAAATTACACGAATAAAATATTCGATATAGGTTATCAGGCAGGTTTGCGCATAGAACAGGCAAATACGAAATCGAATCAGTACACTCTGAATCTGAGCAATGACAATAATTATTTCAGTTTGTTCCCGAGCATTTATCTTTCTAAGACAATTGCTAAGACGCATGAATTACAGGCGAGTTATACAAGAAGAATAAACAGGCCGAATACATTCATGCTTAATCCGTTTACGGATTACAGCGATCCGCAGAATTTAAGAAAAGGAAATCCTGATCTGAAACCGGAGTATATAGACGCGCTGGAATTCGGTTACATGAAATATTTCTCGTACATTTCGGCATCGGGTTCGGTTTTTTACAGAAGGGTCAACGATGCAATAAACAGGATAGTATCCGTTATTGACAGCGCCACATCGATAACAACATTTGCAAACGTTTCAACTTCTTCATCGTACGGACTCGAGTTTGTTCTTTCAGGAAGCCTGACCAAATGGTGGTCGGTTAACGGAAGCCTGAACTATGCAAAGACAACGGTTAACGGAAGCAACATCGCCGGCGGAATGAATAATTCCGCGGATGTGTTCTCAGGTAAATTGATGACAGGTTTATCGTTCAGGAATTTATTTGAACTAATGGTATCGTATTTCTATTCGGGAAAAATGGTGACGGCTCAGGGCAGTATGGAGCCGATGCAGATGATGGACATAGCCATCAAGAAAGAATTTTTCGATAAGAGAGCAAGTCTGAATCTGAGGATATCGGATGTTTTAAATACCATGAAGTTTTCAGTGGTCTCCGGGGGGAGTAATTTTTACAATTCATTCTCCAGAAGACGTGATTCACGGGCGCTTTTCCTTACCTTCACATTAAGGTTTGGAAAAGACCCGCTGAATCAGAAAAAGATGAAGGAACCGGAAAAAGAAATTAAGAATGACGGCAATCAGGAAGAGTATTAAAGATTCTGTTTCTTTGTTAGGCCTGTACTCTAATACTAAGAAGAGTAAAATCAAATTCAAATAGGGTAAAATTATTCAGTGAAAGTTTAGTTCTCTTTTCATAATTCCACCTGAAAAAAAACGACTCCGGATATACCGGAGTCGTTTGTATATTAATGATAATATATAATCTATTTAATCAGCACCATGCGTTTTGTTGAAACAAATTCTCCCGCTTCAAGTTTGTAGAAATACACTCCTGATGATAAACTGCTGCCGTCAAAATCCACCGAATAATTCCCCGCGGGTTTGTCGTCGTTTACTAATTTTGCAACTTCTTTTCCGAGTATATCATAAATCTTTAATGTTACGAATGATTTTTTCGGAACACTGAACGATATTTTTGTTACAGGGTTGAAAGGATTCGGATAATTCTGTGAAAGTTTGTATTCTTTAGGTATTGTCGAATTTCCTTCGTTTATTCCAATAATGGAATTAAATATAAATGATATATTCGGTCTGTTTGTTTGTGAAGTGCCTGCGTTCAGGTCGGTACATCCGTTACCGCTCGGTAAATCCTGATACTGATGCCATGTCTTGCCTGTCATAGGTGTCGCCGCGACGGATGAATTCATGTATGTCGTGTTGTTGTCGTAACAAACCTCTACGAGTATATTACTCGTTCCGTCCCAATGAAAAGGTGTTGAGAGAAATAAATACTGCCATCCGGTATTGGGTACGGTATAATTTCCCGAACATACGGTAGTCCATCCCGAATTTGTGAATCCCGTTAGAGTATTATTTGACGTTAATTGCATTTTGATAGTATAACCGTTCATTGTCTGCGGAGATGCATTAAGAACATTAAAACCTAAATACATTATACGCGCGAGTCCATTGCCCCATATGGCTGATATTTCTGAAGCGGTATAGAGCATATCTGTCCTCGAATCCATATAAAATGTTCTGTATGGATACGATGTGGTTATGTTGCCGCTGCCTAGTTTAATTTCTGCTATTGAACTAACACGGAAGTGATATATTTGAGTTGAATCTTTGTTATGGTTCGAAGAGTTATCGGACGCTATTATTCTATAATAAACTGAATCATTCGGATTTATTCCGGTTAGATTTGAATTAAATACACCTTTGAAATAATCTCCCGTAACGCTTGTGAGTTTAAATTGTTTTGTATTTGCAGGATTGTCATTTAAATACCACCGTACCCACACTGAATCAATTCCTGTGTTATCAGAAACATAAACTTTTATAGTATCAGGCCAGTGTATCCAATCTGACCATATAATAGGACTGTGATTAATCACGGGTTTTGTAACATCAGGACCGGTCTGAAAAGAAAACTTATTCGCGGGTGCGTTTAAAGGCAGTGTTGATACCCTTCCGGTCTGGTCTTTTGTCTTAATGTAATAATAATATGTTGCCGGACTTGAATTTCCCGGGATTGCCGCAGACCAGTTGTTTCCTGTATTCGTCATTGTAATGCTGTCGGTAATCGAACCGCGTCCCCAGAATGTTTTTGTTTCCCCGGCGGCAAGCGTGCTGCCGAATGTCAGTATTACGGAATTAACATTATAAGGACCGGTAAGCACTTCAGTATCTTTTAAAGGTGTGTGAACAATGTACGGTGCAAGTACAACCCGCGCCATATAGATCTGTGCAACGCCGTTGCGATTGTCAGTCCATACAGGATAAACTACGTCGTTCGCAGCCGTTACTCCGATATAGTCCGAATAATATCCGTCCGCATATCCGCTTAACGGAACTGGTCTTTGGGGATGGTCGCTGACTTTTATATTGGTGAATGAATTTCCGTGGTCAGATGATATTGCCGCGAATACATCGCACGAATCCTGTTGATATGTATCTCGGTTATCGTAGAAGACAATTGCAACCTTGCTTGTAATGTTGTCCACTGCAACCCATGGCATGAACTGATTCCTGCCGTTGTTTATTGCATCATCGTTAATTCTTGTTACTGCGCTCCATGTTGAACCGTTATTGACGGAATATGAATAACAAATATCCGCATCGCTACCCGCCGGCGCCAGATTTTTCTGCGCCCAGCAAAGATAAAGCGTTCCGTCGAACGCGCCTGTTGACTTATCTATCGCAAGCGAAGGGAAAGAATTGACGCGCACTCCGGCAGGCGGCAGATAACCTCTTATGCCGTTGATTGTAATCGGATAAGAAGGAGCGCTCCATGTGATACCGCCGTCCATCGATTTTGTAAAACCAATTTTATCTTCTATGTTCGAATTTGAAATATTAGGTGTTGCCCAGACGCAATAGACAGTTCCGTTCGTTGAAACAACAACCTTCGCACCCTGTTCATAATGATTCGCTAACGGAGAACCTATGTTCTGCGGCGATGAATATGTGCTGCCCCCGTCGGCGGAGTATGAAAGCACAACCCGCGGCTGCGTGAGGTCGAAGTTGCTCCAAACAACGTAAATTCTGCCGTAGTAAGGACTCGAAGAATTATTATCGACTGCAATTGAATTCATATCAAAGAGCGCAGAGGAAGGAACTGTGATTCTTCCTGTCCAGTCAACGCCGGAATTTGTTGAACGGTCGGTTACAACATAGTCATCAAAGTAGTTGTAAAATATATTACCGCCCGTGCCGTAGGCTACATAAGGATTTGTGGAATAATAAACCGAGTTGGGCAGAATATCGCCGCCCGACCAGTTGGAGCCGGAGTTCAATGAATAATAATATCCCATTCCGAAATCGGTGTTGGAGCCTATGAATAAATTATAAGGAGATGCAGGGGAAATAGCAACTGAAGGTTCCGTCTGATTATATGGACTTGAATAAACACGGATATTTGGATATTGAGTTACTGCGTAAGTACCTGATTCAGTATATCCCCTAAGATTTTGGTTATAAGTAACCGCAGGATGAACGATTTTATAGGGATTAAAATCCTTTGTTTTTATATTTAAATTTTCCTGTGCAAATAAGCCTGAAGACAGGAGAAATAAAGCCAAAATAAGGTATTTGCCGTATCTCATTTCTTTTATTATTTTTTATAATCTATCTAAATTATATGCTTATATCAACCGAAAATAATCTCCGGCAATACGGCATGAGTGATATTAAAATTTACGAACAGTACAATTTTATTCTCCGATGATTGTAACAACCACATCTCTTGTTCCTCCGCTGTTTCGGTGCTCACAAAGATATACGCCCTGCCACATTCCGAGATTGAGTTTACCGTCAGTTATCGGAATGCTTATGTTGTTTCCGATAATAGTTGATTTAATGTGCGCGGTCATATCATCTGGACCCTCCTGAGCATGCGAGTAGAGGTCAATTTCATCAGGTACGGAATTGTTGAAATAATTTTCCATGTCTTTTCTTACCGACTTATCCGCGTTTTCATTAATTGTAATTGAAGCCGATGTATGTTTTATCATAATGTGTGCAATTCCCGTTTTTATGTCATCTATCTCGGGAACATTGTTCATAATTTCGCCTGTTATAAGATGGAAACCTCTTTTTCTGGGGAGCAACGAAAATTCTTTCTGAATGATTTTCATATTAATTTAAGTTTTATAAAATTAGTTAAAATTATGCATAAAAATTATTCATTAAAGAATAATATCAACTTTATCTTACAAAAACAAAAAATTCCTATAATTATTGTTATTCATGAAACCAATTCGTGTTGATTAAATGTTTGTATCTTTGTAGTTTCAATTTCGTATTAAGGAGAAAACTTTAACAATGAAAATCATTTTACTATTCTTTTTCGCTGCTGTATTTTCCACTGTTTATTCTCAGCAGGACAGTTTGAAAACGACTTCCGTTGTCAAAGGAACGGTTAA
This sequence comes from Ignavibacteria bacterium, assembly GCA_028714695.1. Classification (GTDB taxonomy): domain Bacteria; phylum Bacteroidota; class Ignavibacteria; order Tepidaquicellales; family Tepidaquicellaceae; genus CAIKZJ01. Next base: position 59,986 of record JAQTLX010000001.1, read on the forward strand.
AAATAAAAGCGGAAAATTTCTTGAAAACGTGAATGTGGTTATTGAAGGAACAATAGACGGTACTTCAACGGATGAAAAGGGCTATTATGAGTTTGAGACAGGGAAAACCGGAAAAAGGGTGATTATATTCTCTGCGGTCGATTTCGGCGAGAAAAAAATGGATGTCGATATAGAACCCGGGAGTGTATTTGTTCTCGATGTCACTCTTAGCAATACGGAATTTAAAACCGATGAAATTAACGTTACCGCAAGTTCGTTCACTTCAGGCGAAAATTCCAGAGTTACTCTTTCACCTCTTGAAATTACAAGAATACCCGGCGCGGATGCGGATCTTTACCGCGCTATAACTACTTTTCCCGGCTCGAATCAGGTCGACGAAGGAAGCAGAATTGCCGTACGCGGAGGCGATCCGTCGGAAGTCCTGACATTCCTTGACGGCGCTTCATTATACAATCCGTTTCTTTTCAGCGATAACTATAACACGTCTTCATATTCTACCGTTAATCCGTGGGGCATGAAAGGAATTAATTTCTCGAGCGGAGGATTTTCCGCAAAATACGGAAATGTTCTTTCGGCAGTTCTTGACCTTCAGTCGTATGATATACCGCAGACCAAAGGTATGTTCGCGATAATTGGACTGGCGAATGCAGGACTGTCTGGCGTATATAAAACAAAGGACAATAAATTCGGCGCTACTTTTTCAGCGGGGCAGTTTTTTATTAAACCGATGCTTGCGATTAATAACGATAATACCGATTTCTCGCCCACCCCTACTGCATCTAATTTCGGCGGCACTCTTGCGTATAAAACTTCGCATACCGGTTTATTGAAATATTATATGAATTATTCTTATGATGATATGGGAGTAAGAAGCACGGGTCCATCGTATGACGGATATTATTCCGGAAAGACTAAAAACTTTTTCACAAATCTGAAATATTCTTTCGCTCCGACCGATGTAAGTCTTCTTAATACCAGCGTATCATTAAGCACATATAACAGAACCGATAAATACGGAATTATTAATACAATCTCGAATTCAATATACGGAAAAGTGCGCACTGATTTCGGCACGCCGGTAAGCGAAAAAGTTGACATTTCCACCGGAATGGAATATGAATATAATGATTACAAAGCCAACGGCACAGCGCCGATGTATTTTTATAATCTCCGTGAGGACGCGCCTTTCTTTACACTCGATAATCTTGATAAAACCGGCAGGGCAGGCGTCTATCTTGAAACAAAATATAAAATAAGCGATAATTTCCTTGTTCAGGGCGGTGTCAGAAGCGATTATTATACGCTGACGAAAAAGACTGTTATAGACCCGCGTCTTTCTGTTGTTCTCAGAATCACGCAGCACAGTTTCCTGAAAGCCGCGACCGGTGTTTATCATCAGAACCCGGGATTAGTATATTTTCTCCAGGGGAATACTACTGATTTAAAACCCGAACAGGCTGTGCATTATATAATTGGATATGAATACAACCGCGACAACGATTTCATTCTGCGCATTGAATCATATTATAAAGATTATTCAAATCTTGTTTCGAATTCAATCAATTATTACGATTATACTTCGGACGGAAAAGGTTATGCAAAAGGCATGGATGTATTTCTTAAAGTCAGGCTCAAACCCAAATTCAACGGATGGGTCTCGTATTCTTATGTTGATTCAAAACGCACTCCGTATGATGGGGCGGATAAAATCTCCTCCGATTACGATATAACGCATACGCTCTCGCTCGTTTCCGAATATAATATTTCGGACTATCTGACCGTGGGAGCAACATACCGTGTGTCTACCGGGAAACCTTATACTCCTGTAATAGGCAGTGTTTATGACCCTTCCCAGAATGCTTACATTCCGTTGTATGCTCAGAGGAACAGCGCAAGGTTTCCGGCTTATACGAGAATCGATGTTAACGCCCAGTATATTTTTGCTTTGTTCGGAAGATTTGCGGTCGCTTTCGCGGCGCTTAATAATTTACTGAATACAAAAAACCTGTATGAATATAATTACAACTTTGATTATTCACGGAAAATAGCAGTGAGTTCATCAAATATACGCACAATTTATTTCGGTATGGGATTACAATTATAATAAAAATCTAACATTATGAAAAACTTTTCAAAGACAGTTTTACTTTCGGCAGTTATAATACTGCTTTGTGTAAATTTCGTTAAAGCGGACGATTTTACCGATGCAATAATGAAAGCAAAAAAAAATCTTCAGGCGTCAATGAATACATACGACGAAAAAGCGCTTTTGAAGGTGAGAGGGGAATTCGAGAGAATCCTCCAGTTAAAAAAGAATGAGTGGATAGTTACTTACTACTTGGCTTTAATAGACTATACCATAGCAAGTTCGGCTATGGGCGGAGAAAATTCTGATAAGGATAAAGTGAAAAAGTATACCGAATCCGGATTCGGCAATCTTGAAAAATCAATTCTTGTCCGTGATGATTTTGCCGATTCGTATATTCTTCGTTATGCGCTGAGTTTTAACCGCTGGATATATGAATCGGATAAAATGAACGACATAATCGCGCAGTCGGAGGAAGCAAAGACAAAATCGGAAAAACTTGAATCTGATAATCCGAGATTGTCTCTTATGGACGGAATATCCACTTATTATATGCCTGAAATGTTCGGCGGCGGAGCTAAAAATGCTGTGCCTATTCTTGAAAAATCGGTTGAACTCTTCGCTAAACGTGTTGAGAAAGAAGCATACTATCCCGACTGGGGCAAGGATATGGCTTACGGTTTTCTCGTCCTTGCTTATATTAAACGCGATGATGATGGTGATAAGAAAAAAGCGGCGGAACTCTTCAGTAAAGCAGCGACAGAACTACCTGACTCTTCTTTCCTTAAAGGATTTGTGAAAAAGGAACTTGATAAGAACGGAAAATAGTTATCTGAAAATGGAAAATAAAAAAATGGAAAATGGATTTATAAATCCATTTTCCATTTAGTTTTTCCGGTTCACCCGAAAGGATATAATTTGCGATGTATCGGTTGTTACGGCGTTATTTTTAAATCGCCGCCGTTAATTCCTCCCCATTCTACAACCGTGAATCCGGTTCTTGTGAATTTTGAAATAGTAGGAGCAGTCAATTGTGTTTTTTCACTTACCGGCTTGAAATGAAAATTAAGTCTCAATATAGATTGCGGTTCCGGAGTAACAACAAGTTTCATGTTTGCACTCAGAAAATCGCTGCCGAGAAGTCTGATTTCATAATAATTAGATTTTTTAAGATTCTTCAGCCAGTATTCCTTAAATTGTTCTGTTTCTTTTTTATTTAAACCCATCGACGGCAGATTTTCGTTGAACCAATTTTCAAGTTCGTTGTAACTTACAATCCAGCCTTCCGAAGGAAGATCGACTTTATTCAGGTCTGCTTCGTAAAATAGATAATCATATTTGTCGTCAATCAATCCGTTTGAAGTTGCATTTACTTCCCATCCGTCTTTGTAAAGCGGTTCCGTAAACGTAAGTTTTCCGTTAACGGCAATTTGCACATTTACCTTTATATCGGATTCGGGATAAAGATATACTGCAGGCTTTTTAACGGGCATTGGTTTTTGTGTGTCCTTTAAACATGTTTTCTGATACAAGGTTACAAGGTCGCCTGTTATTGCGTATTTCATATCGATATCTGAATCTATACCGCTTTTAGCCGCCCTCACGGCATCGTCAGGTGTATCGGCAGTTAAACTGCATGAGGTATTTATGAAATCTTTATAGTGATTAGCGAACTCTTTGCAGCCCGTCATCATGAAACCAATAACCGAATTTTCATCCATTACAGCATCGTCTGCTTTGTATAAGTCGGTAATTTTAAAATTTACATCGTAACCTGTTTGCGGTTCGGTTATCGGTGTAATTGTAATCCGGCTTACTTCAATCATTTTGAAATCTTTTAAATATGTTGTCTTGTCTATCGATGCTGTTTTTCCCGATATTATTGTGTTGTATAAAGACGCATAATCTTTACATTGTACCGCAGTTATCTGCGAATGTGATTTTCCCGTAAATGCAAAAATAAAAATAATTGCAGCGAACACAGGATATATTAACTTTGAATTTTTCATAAGATTAAGGTTTATTATTTATACTTTTATAAGGGGAATATGTTTCCTTATTCAGTATACTTTAATAAATTTAAACTAATTTTATTATGAGTAAATAGAAGTACAATAAATTGTAATGATAGTTGACAGATTAATTTTTGGATTTGTATTCCATTAAGTTTATTATCATGCATTCCGTTTTAAGCGAATGTTGTAATCGAAAAACACATAATTCTTAACCACTCTTCTGCTATTTCACGTTTTATAATTTATTAATTTCACTAAAAACCATTTATAATAAGGAATAAATTTACCTAATATTCTCAAACTGTGTTATTTTGTCTCAAATTGAGAAATATTTAAGGCTTATTGGTAATTATATGCCGCTCGTTTAAAATAATATATTGATTACACGCAAATTAAATCCTATCCAAATTTATACTTTTCGGCATAATAATTGCAGAATATTTTATAATTAACTAACACTGGGGGGTGTATGAAAGCAAGTTCTATTCTATTTTTTATTGTTCTAACAATTACTGCAAGTTCATTTACTTATGCACAGCCGTACGGCTGGTTCACACAGCAAAGCGGAACAACAAACAACCTTAATGACGTAAAGTTTGTGAACTCGAATACAGGTACTATTGTCGGTCAGAGCGGTTTGATAATTAGAACCACGAACGGAGGCACAAACTGGATTTCTCAAACCAGCGGTACGCCTAATCATTTATTCGGAGTATCATTTGCAAATGCAAATACGGGCTGGGCTGTCGGCGATATCGGTAAAATTCTATATACTTCAAACGGAGGTATAAACTGGATTTCTCAAACCAGCAATACAAATTATCAATTGCGCGCTGTTGATTTCCTGAATTCAAATACAGGCTATGCAGCCGGCTGGTACGGTGTTGTACTTAAAACCACGAACGGCGGGACAAACTGGGTGGTTTTAAATACGGGAACCACAAGCAATCTTAACGGAATATTTTTTGTAAATCAGACGTCGGGTTATGTTGTCGGCTGGTATGGCACTATTATTAAAACGACTAACGGCGGAACGAACTGGACTGTCTCAGCAAGCGGTACTTCAAATACACTTGAGAATACAAAATTCATAAATGACCTGACGGGATTTACAATCGGCGAATCCGGTATGATTAAGAAAACAACTAACGGAGGAACCAATTGGACAAATCAGACAAGCAGTTCAAGCAGTTGGTTTGCCGGCATGACAATGCCGCTTACAAATTATTTAACCGTTATAGGCGCGGCGGGAACTATACGCACAACTACAAACGGCGGTGTCAACTGGTTAACGCAAGCGAGCAATACTTCGTCCGCCCTTAACAAAATATCTTACAGTGATACATCAAACGGATGGGCGGTCGGGGATTACGGTACAATTATTCACACAACTACTTCCGGATGGCTTCTGCCGCCTGCGCCGGCATTATCCGCGCCCGGAAACAATCTGACTTGTGTGTCGCTGACTCCTAATCTGACATGGACAAATATTTTTCCTCCTTCTTGCTATTACAGGGTGCAATTGTCACTCGCATCGACATTTACCGCAAATATTATCGACAGCAGCATGATAGTATTCTCAAATCTGAATATTCCGGCGAATAAACTTGCAAATTCAACCGTATATTATTGGCGAGTTGCTGCAACAAATATTGCAGGAACGGGTCCATGGGCAACAACGAGAAGTTTTACAACTGTAAGTCCGACTCCTCTTGCGCCGGTACTCGTATCACCCTTAAATAATTCAAACGGATTATCATTAACTCCATTGCTAAAATGGGACAGCGTATTATCAGCATCTACATTCAGAGTGAGAATTTCAAATGACTCAACTTTCACTACTATGCTTATAGATTCGGGCGGTCTTAGCATTCCGCAATTCCAGGTGCCTGCGGGGAAACTGCAATTAGGGGCAAAATATTATTGGAGAGTGAATGCTTCGAATTCATGTGTTACAAGCGCTTGGTCGCCTGCATGGAATTTCAGAGTAGTCCTTACATACACCGGAGGTAATGAAACCGGAATTCCAAAACATTTCAAACTTTATGAAAACTATCCGAATCCTTTCAATCCCGCAACAAGAATAAAATTCGATTTACCCGATAAAAGTATAGTGAAATTATTTGTGTATGATATTACCGGAAAATTGGTGTCTGAACTTGTAAATACGGAATTAAAGGCAGGCTCGTATGACATTGATTGGAACGCGGAAAATGTTTCAAGCGGAATATATTTTTACAGGATACAGACTGACAAATTCACGGATGTAAAACGAATGATATTTTTAAAATAGTAAACCCTTTTGAATAAAAGATTGCCCTGCCGGAGTTATCCGGCAGGGCTTTTTAAAAATAATCTGTTAGCAATTTTGTTTCTGTAATTACCAATTACGAATTACCAATTACTAATTGAAATAACTATTTCTTCTTTATGTATTTCAGCGTATTCCCTCTCCCCACATATGAAAGTTCCAGTTTGCTGTCACTTACGCTCACTATATAGAAGCATCTGTTGCCGTCGACATCGAATACCGTGATATATTTTCCGCTGGGATTTGTTTTTGCATTCTGATTCGCAAGACACGAATCGCCGAAACCGAATTTAAATGTATCCGGTTTTTCGCCTTCGTATATTTCTGTCCAATCGTTTCCTTTAACCTGCAAAGCAGATTTTGAATCCTCTGTTGAAATCCATGTCCCTTCGAGAACTGAATTTTTTACTTCAGGTTCTTTTTCTTTTTTCTGAACGGTATCTTTCTTTGGTGCCGTATCTTTGTCCGTCTTTCCCGGATTGGATTTGCAGGAATATACAAATGGAAGTGAAAATATTGTAACAATAAGTAAAATGAATTTCAAATTTTTCATAAATGCCCTGATATAATTTAAAATGTAAAAATTAATGTAATTTAAAAAAATACAATCTCTAACTAAACTCATTTACTTATCCTTATAATAAAATCAAATCCTTTCCTTAAAGCATTGCTTGCATTAATCCGCAGATGCCTATTTTACAAGCATCATTTTTTTCGTCAAGGAGAAACTTTTCCCGTCGGACGCTTTGACTGTTATCCTGTACAGATAAATCCCGCTGGCGAAATTATTCCCGTTAAACTCTGTCGAGTAATATCCAGCCTTCTGATTCTCGTTAACAAGAGTCTTTACTTCTTTTCCGAGTATGTCATAAACTGCAACATTAACATTCCCGTCATAAGGCAAAGCAAAATCAATTTTTGTTGCCGGATTGAAAGGATTCGGATAGTTCTGGGATAATTCATAAGATTTAGGTATGCTGATTTCCACAACCGCGTCTAAATTATAATATGTGAAGTTTCCATTCAGGTCAATTTGTTTCAATCGATATTTGTATTTGCCTGCGTTAAGTTTTGTATCTGTATAGTTATATGAAGTTAAATTATTTGTTGTCCCTTTCCCTTCTGCATATCCGGTCTTAATCCAATCTGAATAATTACCCGCTTCTGCTGATTTCTGTATCTCAAATCCCGCATTATTCCGTTCGTTTGATGTTGACCATGATAGTTTTACGTTCCTGTTATTGACGGAATATGAGAATGATGCCAGTTCTACCGGCAAAGGCGAATTCTGATCCGTTAAAGCGAACATTGAAAAATCCGTTAATCCTCTAACCGTAACGGTTTTTGCATTCCAATCAAGATCGCTTTGACCATTTCCGGTACCTGCGTTTATATAACCCGTCCATACCGAGCCGTTATATTTTGCCAGCCTTGTACCGGTGGATGGCGTACTCACTGTATATGTTTCATTGTCGCCGAAATTTAACGTTATGTCGTAAGTGCAGTTATAAGTTCCGACAGGCAGTATTTCCCAATAGGCTAAACTTGAATGGCTGATGCCGGTATTCGGCGGAATTGTTTGAGAGTAAGACCTTAAAGTCATAGAAGTCGGATAGGAGCCGCCCGGATACCAGTAAATTCTTGAAATTATTTTCCCGAATAGTGTATATGTGCTGATAACATTTCCGCCGGGAGCAAAATTTGCCGATGCAGCAGGAGGCGTGATACCTGAACCTGATGGTGTAAATTCATAAGCGCCTATATCTATAGGTCCGGTGATAATCTGTGAACTTCTTGAATTACCGTTAATGTCGGTTGTAACCGCGGATAAAGGATAACCTTTTCCGTTAAGAACCCAGCAGTTTGGGTTTGTTGCATCAGGCATTAAATTAGACACCGAAATAAATACAGGGTCGCTTGCCCATGAATTAATATCTTTTCCCGTAGCGGTTTTCCAATCGGCAAGAGAAGCAATGTTGGAACCAAGATATCCGGTGAATTCGGTTACGTTCGGCTGGTCTGTGTAATTATAATCATTGTAATTGATATTACTGAATGCCGTGTTTGCCGAATTGCATCTAATCACAAACAGCGAAGGACTTGATGTTTCGCTTGCAAGTCTTCCCATTGAATTTCTTAACGCATTATTTCTTATATCCAATGCGGTTATCGAAGAATTGATTGAAATACAAGAACTATACCCGTTGTAATTTCCGGCACCTAATACATCACCTGTCATATATATTGAATTGTTATAAATTTGAATATTGCCGCCCGAATTTATATATATGCCCGCAGGGTCCCAATAAATTGCACTTGGATCTCCGCCTGCTTTTATGGCATAAATTACATTGTTGGAAATTTCCGTTATTGAAGTTGCTTCCGCACAATAATAAATTCCGAAAGTACCGTATCCGCCTGTGCTTGTATAATAAAAATCATGGATTATGTTCTTTCTTATTTTTGTGTTTGTCGAACCCGCGCCTATATATATTCCGGCTTGATATGTATTTGTGTTGCCAGATGTATTGCCGTAAATATTATTTCCAGTAATTTCACAATTATCGGCATTCGTTAAAAAGACCGGCTGGTATTCGGATTTTATATTGCAATTTTTTACAACATTGTAATTAGCGCTTCCGTATATGTTTATTCCATAAGTGCCGGATGATGAATTCGTATTTACTATTGTCAGACTCTTATCGCTTCCGCCGGAATTTGAACCGTCAAAAATAATATAATCAGCCCCGTTTAAATTAAAAATTCCTGTCGAAGAAGAACCCGAAATCGAAGCAGTTACACCTGAAGTAGGTTTGAAAGTAATTGTGTTCGAGGCGCTCGAACCCGAAACCTGATTTATCGTAATTGGGAATGACTCGTAATTGAAACTTGCATCGGTCAAAAGGAATGTAACTGCACCGCATACGCCTCTCGAATTCAAATCACTGATTGCGGCGCTTATTGAACTGTAAACCCTTATTGCATCGGGACTGTCTTTGATTCCTTCTTTCGATTCGGCATATAAACTTCCTTTATATTCATTGCCGTTTTCAGTTAATATGTAATCCTCGGTTTCAACCGTTCTGGTTTCAGATCTTAAAGGATTATTTTTATCTTTTGTGTGAATCTGGTATGTTTCCTTTGTTAAATGCTTTTCGGATTTCGGAACTAAATTCTTTCCTGATACTTTATTGAACAATGATAAACCGACATAATATATACCGTTCATCGCGGAAACATTTGAATTCCCAAGAGCAAGATATCCGGGTGTATTTATTATGTTTGACATAACCGTTTGCCCTGACACGGTTTTGCCTATACACGTGTATGTTCCGTTTATTGTTGAAGATTCTCCAATCGCCATTCCGGTAAGCGTTCCGGTTTCAGTGAGCCTTATAAACGCGCTTGTGAAATTAGCCGCTCCGCTCGGGAAAGATGTGTTCCAATAACGATTTGTATTAAGGGAATTAAGACCCTGTCCCGCTGTGCCTCCGCAATTTCCGTCAAAAACCTCCGCCTGAACAGTAACGCTTCCGCCCGGCGAAGTTATTGGGTTTACAAGTTCTACAGGATTGTAAGCGCTCTTTCCGAGAGGCAATAAATATGTCGAACCTGATACAAGCGATGAAGGGAGCGTAATCTTCATTGGTCCTGACACACATCCGTTCGTCCTTGAAATATTCGACGGACTTGTTCCTGTTACCGTAAGAATATTTGAAGAAGTCGTGGTAATATTTCCTGATGTCAGAATCAGACCGGTCGTATTCACCGCACCGGATAAAACAATACCCGCTGAATTATTTACTGTCATCGAGTAAAATGTTAATGCAGGTATCGACTGACTCGCAGTTCCGTCGAAAATCACAGAACCCGTATTGCTGCTGTATGTGCCTCCGCTGTTTGTCCAGTTTCCTTTTAATTCAAGTGAAGCCGTGCCTGTTCCAATCATATTCTGAAATACACCGCTGCTTTGTGAAATATTACCGTTAATGGTCAAACCGCCGATACCTGTTCCTGTTGAAATTGCAAGATTTCCGCCGTTCATATAAAGACTGCCGTTTACCAATGAATTACGGTTCACGCTGTATGAAGATGTAAGAAAACCATTTGCAAGCGTCAGGTTTCCCTGCATCGTTGAAGGTATCCATCCCCAATAAGATTGCGATGCGCAATCCCAGGTCAGATTACCGAAATTTTGGTCAAAGCCTGTCGGAACCGGAGGATTTTGTGTTTTTGTTCCCGTTACGTAACATGTTGAAGATAATCCCCATGCTGCTGTCGGAATTGTTCCGCCGTCGACTCGATGATAGTACGTCCCGCCGTTGTTAACGGCAATTTGACCGTTATTTGTTATTGTTCCGCTGTTATCAAGAATTCCATTAACATTTAAATCTGTTCCTGTTCCGTCATTGACAGTCAGAGTATATCCGGAATTTATTGTTAAATTTCCACCGCTGTTTATTGTCAACTGATCTGTTGCAGCATTGGAACTTAATGTAATTGTATGTGAACTTAGTATTGTTGTGTTTCCGTATTTTGTTGACGGGGGTTCGCACGCTCTGCCCCACGTTGTTCCGCCGTCTATGCTGACCTGCCATGCAAAAGTATTATTCCATGTGCTTGAATAATAAGTCTGATATGGCGGAGGCGAAGAAAAAGTTTGATAAGACAAAGTTGAAGCAGCCGTAAAATTAGAACCCGAATAGTAGCCCCCGATAACGAAATAAGTTCCGGTTGTTTCGCAGGTCCAGACAAGCGAAGCCGACATACTTGAAGTACAATACGGACCCATATCATCTACATTCCCTGTTAAATTATTGTTTACGTCGTAAATCCAAATCTGCGAATCTTCATCATCCGCGCACAGGCTGAATCCGTACGACGTTCCCGCTGCAGCGCTGAAACTCCAAACAGGAAAAGTGTTCGAGTTGTACCCCGCTGTATTTACGGTTGCGGAAGGATAAAGCCATCCGCTATACGTATTTACATTCATCGGAAAAATCGTGTACATCATGGAATTATTGTTTATAAAAACCGAACCGCTCCAGAACCCCGAAACTATATAATAACTTCCTGCAGCAGAACACTGCCAGATAAGCGAAGCGGATGCGCTTGCGCAGTATGGTCCGTAATCATCGAGTGAAGCAGCAAGTGTTCCGGCGGAATTATAAATCCAAATCTTTGAATCTTCCGAGTCCGTGCAAAGACTGAATGAATAAGTTGTTCCAGCGGATGCATTAAAATTCCACATCGCAACTGTCTGGCTTAAATATGGAGTATTTTGTATCGCTGTTGAAGGAGTTATGAAGTTGTAAGTTTTAGGAAGAAATTCGTAAATTATTCCCGTCGTTAAGTAATTAATTGTACTTATTGTATCATTAGATGTTGCGCTGCTTCCTGTTGCAGTTGAACCCGGTGTTACGCTCCAGAAATGCCCTGCGCCGGCAGTCATATCGTTTATTCCTATTGAAGCCGAAGCGGAATGAGGTGGAGCAGTCGTGCCATATACAAATTGAATCATGTTTGATGTTTCATACAATTTCACCTGGAAGTTTTGCCCCGCTGTTCCGCTGTAATCCCATTGTGAATTCTTCCATTGCACCGTTAATATTCTGTTTGGGGCGGTTCCCGTTGTTATATATTGTACATTGTTTGATGCAAGGTCATCCCAAAGCGGTGCAATTATCGGACTTACATATGCACTGTTCAAAGAGTTGTTGAAATAATGATTTGTTACGGCGGTACCAAGACACAACCAGCCGTTTGTGGATATTTTTATCTGTGTATAAGAATTCCCGCTGTAATTAAATGTGAAACCTATATCAATTGCTGCGGACAAAGCGTCATCACCCGTTATGCCGGCATTTGTCCCGGTTATTTCCGTGTATGTCCCTGTTGTTGGAAGGAAAACATAGTCCGTTGCTGTTTTGGCATTCCCTAATGTGAACACCTGGATTTTATTTCTGGGTTCTTTAATTCCTCTCTTTTCCTTGTTTATGAACATACTGTCAGGTCTGCTTGTTAAATTGGCATTTGTTCCGGCAATCTTTTGTGTAATTAAATTTTTGGATTTATTCATTGTTAAAAGAACATCTGCCGGTACGTATTTGTTAACCCCGTTTTCATGTTCTTTCGTATTATTATCGTTAGTAATTTTATATTTCTCTTTCTTTGTTTCATTATTGTTTGATTGTGCAGTGGATGGAGTTTTGTTGTTTGAATCTTGTGATAACAAAATAGAATAAGAAAAGAAAAATAAAATTACTGCTAAGATAGATGAAATTCTGCTCATACAGATTACCCTTCCGAGTTATTTTAAGCGTCAAAAATTAGAAATATTTATTTGAAATTACCCCTTTTCAAATGGAAGTTGCCGTAAGAAATATAAGATGTGATTTTATATTATAAATACTGCTGATACAAACTTATGCTAATTTATACTGGACGAATAAAATTATTTTCCTTAGTTAAATGAAATGAATGCACTATATATCACAGATTTACCCTTTCTTACTTAATATTTACAATTTATTCTGCATTTTAAATCTGCATTAATAAATTGTAAATTTTGAACCTATTAATTTATTTAATTATTTTATTAATTTCAAATTATTTCTTGATTTTACAGGTGTTTAAAAATTATACACTAATCTTTAAGTTTTTTTATATACCGCAGCCGGAATTAAAATCGGATTAATTATTATATAGTAAAGTTCAAAATATCAAATTACATCCGGAATAAATTCTGTTCCTATTTTTTGAATTACAAATTTTTGTTGATGCAAAAAAGTATAGAGAATAATAATCGAAACTCCGGAGTATTATGATTTGAAATATCTAACATTCGAATATCGACCCCGTATTTTCTCTTGATTTTTTCAACAATTTATGTAAAGTTGTGTAATTACAAGCAGATATGTTGCTACGGGGGAATAAATTCCATTCTGTCATGACCTGTTAATATTTAACCCTGAGATAAATGTGTTCAATTTATGCGTATAATGGAACGATGAATCATTTATCATTAATGATAATAATTCTTTAATAGACAGCAGTTAAATTATTATTTCTTATTCTTGCAGTCTAAGGGCTTAAAAAAGCCATTATTAAAACCGGAATTGTCACAAAACTAAAATAACAGATTATGAAAAAAACCTTACGAATTTTTTCTGTGATGCTTTTATTTTACGCTTTAATTTTATTGTCATTTAATGCAAATAAATGCAATGCGCAGTGGGTTCAAACCTCAGGTCCATACGGGCTGTCGATTAATTCAATGGCTTCGAGCGGAACTAATGTAGTAGCCGCTACACGCGGACTTTATTTCTCTACCAATCGCGGATCATCATGGACGTTACAAGCCTACAATAACAGATTGTTCTGGAGTGTAGTTTCGAGCGGTGATTATTTTTATGCGGGTTCAGGGGACAGCGGAGTTTATATTTCGACAAATACCGGTGTTAACTGGCTCCATACATCGCTTGATAACGATGAAATATATTCTGTAGCAGCAAACAGCCATTTAGTTTTTGCCGGCGGATATCACGGGGTTTATCGTTCGACAAATTTCGGCTATAACTGGGTTCATACAGGCTTTACCGAACTGGTGAATTCATTGTCATTTATCGGAAATTATATCGTTGCCGGCACATCTTATGACGGAATCTGGCGTTCATCGAATAATGGCGTTAATTGGACTCAGTCTAACATTACTGACAAAACGATAGAATCCTTTACCGTAATGAATAATTATATTTATGCAGGAACTAATGGTGATGGAGTTTATAGATCTTCGAATGAAGGCGCTAACTGGTATTCGATCGGCCCGTCGTTTCAATATATACAATCCCTGACAAATAACGGAACTAATATTTATGCAGGAACTTTGACGAACGGATTGTACTATTCAACAAACAACGGTGTAAACTGGACTCAGGGAGGACTGAGCGGCGACCAGATTTACGGGCTTTGCTTCTCAGGAAGTTATCTGCTCGCCGGAACAAGTGACTACGGGATTTACCGGACATTAAATAACGGTACAAACTGGACGCATACCGGAATTGCTCTTGCTGCTTATGCTCTTGCTAAAAGCGGAAATTATATTCTTGCAGGAACGGAATACGGAGCATACCGTTCATCGGATAACGGAGCAAACTGGACACTTACAGGCTCAAATACAAGGACGATATACAGTTATGCCGGAACCGGAAACATTATTTACGCCGGGACATACGGATTCATAAGCAGTATGGTCTATTCGACAGATAACGGTGCAAACTGGAATACTGGAGGGTTGGCGGGTCATAATATTTGGGCTCTCGCATTAAACGGCAGCACTGTTTACGCAGGAACAAATGACAGCGGAGTTTTCAAAACGGCAAACAACGGTGCAAACTGGACTTACACTTCTCTCGGAAAATTAAATGTACTCGCTCTCTCATTGAGCGGCATGTATTTATATGCCGGTGTATCCGGAACGACGGGTGGCGTTTACAGAACAACGAACGGCGGAACTAACTGGATAAAAACCTCGATGAACAATCTATACGTAACTTCGCTTGCTTCCACAGGCAGCGAAGTGTATGCAGGCACGCATAATAACGGTGTGTTTTATTCATCGAACACTGGAACGAACTGGACGCAGACTTCTCTTTCAAGCGGTTTGATACTTTCACTGACAACAAGCGGGAATAACATTTTTGCAGGTACAAATACCGGCGTGTATATTTCTACAAATAAAGGCGCAAACTGGTATGCCAAGAATCAGGGATTTACAAGCATACCCGCTGTATATTCATTACTTATATCGAACAATGCTATATATGCCGGAACCGATGACCAGTGCGTTTGGTCGCGTTCGCTTACCGAAATCGGCATCAAACAGATATCAGAAGTAATTCCCGAACATTTCATGCTTCATCAGAATTACCCGAATCCGTTCAATCCCGTTACATGCATCAGGTTTGAAATTGCCGAATACTGCAATGCGAAAATTGAAATTTATGATATGGCAGGCAGGAAAATCGAAACGCTTGCTGAAGAAAATAAAGAAGCAGGTGTATATGAAGTAACGTTTGATGCGTCGAAATATTCTAGCGGAGTTTATTTTTATAAATTGATAACTGACGATAAACAAATTGCAGTAAGAAAAATGGTACTCCTCAAATAATAATTTGCGTTTGACTAATCGATTCCTTCTTTATTGGAAGCGGCGTCTTTATTAAAGGCGCCGCTTCGTTTATTAATTATTTTCCGCTTTAATGAAATTCGGAAAACCGGCTTTTCTATAATTTTACCTTCTTGTAAAATATTGATTTGGTAATTTCCGCCGCAAAGATATATAATGCTATTATCAGTAATATTAGAATATATGTGCCAATACTAAGAGGAACAAAACCAAAAATATTTCCGAGCGGAGTGTAAGGTAATATTAATGTTGCAATGATGACCGAAAATGTTGCAATCTGCAGAAATTTTCCGGGACGGCTTTTGAAAAATGGTTTGCGGCTTCGTATTACAAGTACTATAAAAGATGCTGATATTACCGATTCAAGAAACCATCCTGTTCTGAACTGTCCTTCGTCTGCGTTCAAAATAAATAAAAGCAATCCGAACGTCAGGTAATCAAATACGGAACTTACCAAACCGAATGTTATCATAAACTTGCGGATTGACTTTATATCCCACCTTCGTGGATGGTCAACCATTTCTTTGTCGATATTATCCGTAGCGATTGTCATTTCGGGAAAATCAGTCATCAGGTTGGTAAGAAGAATCTGCTTTGGCAGCAGAGGCAGGAATGGTATAAAAAGCGATACCCCCGCCATGCTGAACATATTTCCGAAATTAGCGCTTGTTGCCATGAAAACATATTTTAAAGTATTCGCGAAAGTTGTCCGCCCTTCACGCACACCTTCAATCAGCACGCCAAGGTCTTTTTCCAGTAATACGATGTCGGCAGCATCCTTTGCTACATCCGCGGCTGTATCAACTGAAATACCAACGTCCGCAGCATGCAATGCTGAGGCGTCGTTAATACCGTCACCCATATATCCGACTACATTTCCCGTCTTTCGCAAAGCAATAATAATCCGTTCTTTCTGATTCGGTTCTATTTCTGCAAAAACGTCAAACTCGTTTACTAATCTAATCAATGCACTGTCGCTTGTCAGGTGCACATCTGTTCCCGTAATGATTTTCAAATTCGAGAGCCCCATCTTCTGACTGATATTAGCAGCGACAAGATGATTATCTCCTGTTATAATTTTAAGTGAGACGCCGAGCAGTTTCAATTGTTCAATCGTTTCCTTAATGTTTGGTTTGGGTGGGTCGAAAAGCGTGATGAAACCTAAAAACGTCATTCCGGATTCGTCTTCCTTTTTAATAGGGGAATCGTCAGGCATATTTTTATAGGCAATGCCCAGTGTCCGGAAACCGTTATTGCTGAATCCGGTAAATAGATTCTGTATCTGTTCCTGTACTGACTTAATATCTACGACAGTTCCTTCTTTAGTTTCCGCTGACGAGCACACGCCGAGTATATTAGATAATGCGCCTTTTGTAATCATAATATGCATACCGTCTTTTATTACCGATATACTCAAAAGTTTTCTCAAAAAATCGTAAGGTATTTCATCTGTTTTTCTGTAATCCGATATGTCTATTTTTCGCTTACTGCGGATTGCTTCATCTATCGGATTCGTAAAACCCGTTTCGTAAGAAGCATTAATATAAGCATAAAGAAAAACCTTGTCATTTGGTGCGCCGTTTACGTCCGGCGTAGATTCTACATTTACTATTCCCTCGGTCAATGTACCTGTCTTATCGGAACATATTACGTTCATGCTTCCGAAATTCTCGATGGAAGCCAGACGTTTGACAATAACTTTTTTCTTCGCCATATTTTTTGCGCCGTGCGCAAGATTAATGCTGATTATAGCGGGCAGCAACTGAGGCGTAAGACCTACCGCTAGCGCTAGAGAGAATAGAAATGAATCAAGTACAGGACGATGCAGATATACATTAACGCCGAAAATAAGGACAACTAAAATTAATGTAACTTCTCCCAGAAAATAACCAAACTTTCTTATTCCGTGTTCAAATTCGGTTTCCGGCGATTTAAGTTTTAACCGTTCCGATACTTTCCCGAATTCGGTTTCTTTGCCTGTATGTATAACCAATGCCTTTGCGCTGCCGCTTACAATATGCGTTCCCATCCATACCGAGTTTGTGCGCATTCCAAGAGTAGTATTTGCAGGCAGAACGGTAATAATTTTTTCGACAGGAAATGTTTCGCCTGTCAGCATCGCTTCATCTACGAATACATCTTTTGATTCTATCAGAATGCAGTCCCCTGGTACAATATCTCCGGCATTCAAAATAACTATATCGCCGGGCACAATTTCTTCGACGGGAATTTCCTTTTCGGCTCCGTCGCGAAGTGCCGCTGCTTTTATCTGTACTATTGCAAGTAGTTTTTCAACGGCATCGGATGCTCCTCGCTCCTGCCAGAAACCGAGTAGTCCGCTTATTAAAACAATTACAAGTATGATAGATGCATCGACAAAATTTCCCAGCGCTAAAGATAATGCTGTTGCAAAAAACAGTATAAGTATGATTGGGCTTTTAAATTGTGATATGAGTAAAGTAAAAACATCTGATTTGTTAGGAGGTTTCAGACGATTCGCGCCGTATTCATTAAGGCGCTTTTTTGATTCCTCGTTTGATAGACCTCTGTCTGTTACATTAAGTTTTTTAAGAAGGTCTGAAGCGCTCACACTCCAGAAGAATTCAATGCCCTGTTCCATGCTGATAAAATTTGATTGTACGCACTCATATATCGGAATATCTGAATTTTAATATTTCCGACATAAAGATTTTACTTATCGCCGTATTCTCCTATATAAAACAAAATTATTCGGGATAAATTCATGAAGTTGATTTGTCTTAATTTGCTTCATAGTAAAATTTCAAACTCTCAATTGTATTACAGATGATTTATAGTGATGGTTAAAAAAAGAAGGAGTTCCTTTTTCAAGAAACTCCTTTGGTCGGGATGACTGGATTCGAACCAGCGACCTCTTCGTCCCGAACGAAGCGCGCTACCGGGCTACGCTACATCCCGAGTCTAACTAATATGCAATATAACACTCAAAAATCAAACTTTTTAGTCATTTCACGTAATATTGAAAAAAATATTTCAAAATCAAAAAACCTCAAAAAACAATCTGTTTTGGGCATTGGTTTCATTAGGGCTGACCATTGACAGAACATTTTCAATCTATAAATTATCTTATCAAATTTTATGGTGTAGGTTTATTGATCATATAAATACCGGAATATATTATTATCATTTATAATTCCGTATTAATTTTTTAACTTCCTGTAAAAACAATGAAAATAATCCGGGTATTCCTCGGTTTAGTTTTTTTCCTTCTGTGCTTGTCTTTTTTGCCGCAAGATATTTTACCCCAGACTCTTGATGAAAGCCGCGCCAAAGAATTTATAAATTCCTTAATCAGTAATAAACAAGATATTTCTAATTATGTATTGCCTTCCGAATTGGAAATATCCAATCTTCTTGGCATTAAGTACAAGGACGTAAAATTTAAATTCCTTATAGGAAATGATATTGATGATAATATCAAATCCGAAATACTGAAATCCGGATTGAAATATAATGTTAGTTTGAATAATCAGGACGATGTCTATTCGATTCTCGAATTCTCAATTCCGGAAAAAAACTACATTAAAAAATATTATTTCCGTAACGGATTTATGATATCGCGGATTTTTTATTTTACTAAAGAATGGAAAAGAATAGAGAGCGCACATTTCGTCTATATTGTAAGCGATTCGAGTCTCATTAATAATTATGCGATAAACGCCGTTGAAAAGTTCTTTTCAAATGTGTGCGATGTTTTGCAAATAGATAAACGCAGCCTCGAGAAAAATAAAATTCGTTACGTACTTTGCAGGGACCAGGATGAAATAGAAAAAATTACAGGATATAAATCGCTGGGAATGTGCGACCTTGCTTATGATTGCGTCTTATCAACTTTTCCGTGCCACTATCACGAACTCTCGCATCTTTTAATTAATTACAAACTTCAAAATATTTCTTTGTTCACAAACCCGTTCCTTCAGGAGGGGTTTGCCGTGGCAATGGGCGGACGCGGGGGCAGAGAGCCGTATATAATTCATAATGTCGGTTTTTTCCTTGCTAAATCAGGCTTTATTGATTATAAAGATTTACTAAACAGACAAAAATTTATCGGCGAAGATGCAACAATCAGTTACCCGCTCAGCGGACTTTATAATCTTTTTTTGATTAAAACAATCGGAATTGATAAATATCTCGTTTTGTATAAGAAGTACAGCACCGATAATTCGGGAATTAACCAATCTGAAATTAATCTTACGGATTTACCTTCTGAAAATAGTTGGAATGAATTTATAAATGACCGCTTCACACCGCAGGGCACATTCCCGGCAGTAAATGATGAATTTGAAAACACAATTCTTAAAACCGGGAATATTATTATCGGCGAGTCGCAGGATTTTTATAAAATAGGAATTAAGGATACAGCCTTCTTAAAAGAAGAAAATCCTCAGCCCGGATATTTCTGTACAAGATTCAAGGAACTCTTTCCGCAAAAGAATTATTCGGGAGAAAAATACGCCTTTGTTGCAGACTCAAAGGAAATATTAATATATAACCTGTATACAAATAATCTTATTGCAGATTACACTCCTTCGTTTTCTATCCCTCCGGTGGAAATAAAAAGCATCAATGGCTATTACGTTTTTAATATTACAAAAAATGTCTTTGGAAAGGAATTAAACGGGTTGATTGTTTCCCGTTAGCAGGAAAACCCTGTTGAATTATTTGCTGTATTCGAAATATTCTGCATAAGTTAATTTTGCAGTACAGGTTGTTACTCTTTTCTCTAAAACCCCGCTTTCAGATTAAAGAAAACATTCCTTTCGGCAGCAGGTATCCAGACAGGCGAGCCTTTGTAATTAATTCCCCCCGTTGTTTCATAAAAACTATCCAGAATGTTGTTTATTTTAACCGATGCCTCAAGAGATTTTATGTATTTGCTTAAATAGCCCGTTCTAACAAATGAAATAAAATCCAGCGTTACTCCTGCATTGAAAACTATATAGGGCTGTATGAATTTATGTACATAACCGGGAACAAGCCTTGCAGCGGGATTTTTCTTTTCGTTCTCGGTGTTATCAAGATATTGCTTTCCTATATACTGCATGGTTATAAATGCATTCAATCCGCTGCCGTAATTAAAATTAAGATTGAGGTTCCCGATGCACTGCGGACTCAGTAAAATTTTGTTTCCGGAATAATCGGCTCCGTAAACAATATTTCCCGGTTCATCAATCCCTGATTGTTCAATGTATGTTTTGTAATAATTTTCTGACAGACTGATGTTACCGCTTAATGTAATAAATGGATTCCTTTCGTATTTACTGCTTAATATGCTTGCAAGAAGGTTATATTCGAATTCGAATTCAATTCCCCTGTGTATTGATTCTCCCGCATTCGATGTAATAGGTTTTCCGAAAACATTCAGCCGTCCATTGCTTACAATCTCGTTTCTGTAATTCATCAGGTAAAAATTCAGATTGGCTTTTAGCAAATTACCTGTGTATCCTATCCCAAGTTCATAATCTTTCAGTTCTTCGTAATCAATTAAAGGATTTGAATAAACTCCGTTTACCGTATCAATTGATTGAAAGTTCGGTGTAAAAGTTGCATCCGAACCGTCGTATAGTTCGCTTAATTGCGGTTCGCGTCTTGCGACTGAAATATTCATAAATGCCCTTAAATGCTCATTGAAATTGTAGTTCAGCCCTATCCTGTAGTTCATTAAATTGTAATCCACGCTGAAATTATACGGTGCTATATTATTGTCTATAGTATATCTGTGGTGTGTGAACTGAATACCCACCATCCCTGAAATCTTTTTCTCGATATTTGTAAATTCATTCAGATAAACCGAATATGTACTCTTTTTGCCGTTATAAAAATAATATTGATAATTTTCGGGCGTCCCGGGCGGAAGCGCGTCTGCGCGTAAAATTTCGCCCGAATGTTCGGAGTTGTGGAGTCTGAACTCTCCGCCTAAAATCAGATTTCCTATATCGCCTGTATGTTTGAAATGAATTTTCGGATACCATCCGAAGTCATTGCCGTTTGAAATTAATTTTGCAGCAATGTCGCTTTGAACCACCCTGTATCCTTTCCCGGTTTCATATATAATTTTGCCCAACCAGTTCCTTAAATAACAATTTGACTTATATGATGTGGTATCCTGCGAATAAAAATAATTGAGCCGGAAATTTGAAAAATTATATCCCCTGTTTGTAAAATAATAGTTGATATAATTGCCGTCACGCCTTACGTAACTAAATGTGTTGGAGATAAATAAATCTTTGTCTGCCTGAAGATTATATATAAGTTCAAAATGAGGCTGGAAAAAATCGTCTGATTCATCGGGGTATGTAAGCGGATTGTATTTTCTGTCTGCACTTTGATTACCTGTTACTTTCCCGATAATATAGTTATTGGTGACTCCGGTATATGCAAGATGGTTCTTTACAGGTGAGCCGTAAACATTCAGTTTGATAACCGAATTTTCACCGATAATTTTACCGGCGCTTAAAAAATAAGACCACAGGTCGGACCACGAAAGATTCCTGTAGCCGTCAGTGCTTGTCTTGGATAATTTTCCGTAAATTCCGAATTTGTTCTTTGTCAGCCCGGATGAATATTCAAGCGAAAATCTTTTTGAATTGTATGTCCCGTAACCGGCGTTAATATTTAAAAATTTATTTTTAAAATAATCGATTGTTTGAAGATTAATGACACCTCCGATTTCCGATGAACCGTAAAGCGCCGTGCTCATACCTCTCTGGACCTGTATATTTTCAAGCGAGGATGTAATATCCGATAAATCATCCCAGTAAACTTCGTGTTCTTCGGCATCATTTTGGGGAACACCGTTAATCATAACCGATAATCTTCTCTGGTTGAATCCCCGAATCGTTATATATGAATGACCGATGGAAGCGCCCGATTCCGAATACGCATTAATATTCGCGCATCCGTTTAAAAAAATCGGTACGTTCTGCATCCAGTATTTATTCCAGATAGTTTCCCGCTTTACTGTCTCTAATGTTAAAGGCACTACTTTCAAATTGTCCTTAAATTCATCAACCTCAATTGTGGGGGTCTTGTAGATATTTGTGTCGGTTTCCTGCGACCTTGCTTCTCCTGTGAATATTGAAAGTGAACACAGGATAAAATAAAACGTGAATAAAGAAAAATGAATGGTAAGTCTTTTTATATAGTATAAAATAAAGTTGTTGTGTCCCGTACTATGAATCCCGGATTTCGATGCCGATTTGTGTATCGCTGATTTCATTTATCGGATGTGGTTTTTCTTTTTAATAAATATCTATAAGAAACTCTTTTTTGCTTCTTTAATATCTCTGCGAAAAACACTTGAATGATAAAATCTAATAAATAATTAACAGAGAATCAACGATTAATGTATTGTATTTATATAATTTAGAAAAGTTTGTTCACTGTTTCCGAATTTATCTCATTATTGAAAAAAGAAATTAATAAACTAAGCCGCCGCCGATTGTATCGAAATTGTAATGTGAATCATTTTGAAAGTCTCTAAATGTTAGAAAACTGTCCCCATTCAGCGGCTAAAACCAATTAATAAACGCACCGTGTGTATTTGTTTCATGAATTACGGTTTGTTTGTTATGTCGGTTTTTTTAACCGTGTCAGATATTTAAAGCAATCAATAATCCAAGGAAAATTGATACTACCCATAAAACCACACCGTATCCTATGCTCCTGCCTCCAACTTTTTTAATTGTATCTATATTGATTGCGTATCCTACCATGAAAAGAGCGGGGGACATAAGCATCTTTCCAAACTTTGAAATGTTTGAATAGAATTCAAAAGGAATAAATGTCGCTATTAATGAAGCGGCAAGAAATAAGGCAATGAAGTAAGGGAATTTTGATTTCTGAGAAGATTTGTTCGAAATTTTGTAGAATATTGTAAGGGGTATAATCCAGAGCGTTCTTGTTAACTTTAATATTGTCGCGATTGCCAGTGATGTTTCGTTAACAGATGCCGCACCGACGACTGAACTCGTATCGTGAATGCTGAGCGCGCACCAGATACCGTAAACTTCAGCAGACATATTAAAATACTGAAACAATAAAGGAAAAAGAAATAATGCAACGGCATTTAATATAAATACAACTCCCGTCGATACAGCTATCTCATCATCGTTCGCATCTATTACTCCCGAAACCGCTGCAATAGCGCTTCCTCCGCAAATACACGTGCCGACGTTTATAAGCGAATGGAGTTTCTTGTCCAGTTTGAAAAATTTTCCGAGTAATGTTCCAACGCCGAGCAAAATTATTATTCCTATTGCCGTCTGCAAAATTCCTCTTGAACCGACGCTTATAACCTGCCCGAAATTTAATCCGAATCCCAGCAGTATTATTGCAGATTCGAGAGTGTATTTTCTGTATTTGCTTAATTGCTTTGGATTATAAAGGAAGTTCGATATCCCGAGTACGATACCGAGAAGCAATGCCCAGACAGGGGAAATAAATAATGTAATAAGAACTAAAAAATAAAATATAAACTCGCTTTTTATAATTTTCTGCATCAATCTGATTTATATTGTTGCCGGCCTGCTTTACGGCATAAAACTATTTCTCAATAATTTTGTAATTGACGAATGTATATTCAATGACAAAAGAAATTATACGCGTTGATTTTCTATCTATAAAATAAATTAACGTAAGAAATATCCGGTCGTATGGATTATATATCTGATTTGTAAAATGATTTATAAGCAGCAGAAAAATGAAAAGATTGAAACGGTATTTAGGTTTACAATGAAAAATGAAAGCACTGTTTCCGATGAATACCTGAAAATTTGTCTGCGAAAAATTGTTCGGGTTTCCGATTTCGAAAATAAATGCCGGCTATATAGATGTGCTTAGGTTTTTATGTAAAATATTACCGGGATTCGGAATCTGTGGCTTAAACTGAAAATAAAACAGTTATTGGACATCGAATAATTCAAATATGTTTGAATGCATAATTAATATTTGCGAGTCTTATTAATTCAAGCATTTTAATATATGCCCAGCCTAGGTCGAACTCCCACCACTTTTTTGAAAATTTCGGCGATGCAGGATTTGTATGATGATTGTTGTGAAGTTCTTCGCCTAAAATTCCGATACCGATAGGAATTATGTTCTTGCTCGCGTCTTTTGTATTGGAGTTTCTGTATCCTATAAAATGTCCTATCCCGTTTATAATCTGACCGCTTATCGGTGTCCATGAAATCTGTACTAACCATACCAAAGGACCCCATATAAAACCCAACAGCAGAACGTATACTGCCAGAAGTATGAACAATCCCTCTCCCTTGAATCTCTTGAATACGTTCTTCTCAATCCAGTCTTCCGGCGAGCCGGTTCCGTATTTTTCTACCATAACTTTGTCTTTAACGGCTTTCTGATAAAGGAAAATTCCGCCGAACATAACATGCCAGAATCCTTCAACTTTTGGACTGTGTGGATCGCCCGTTTTATCGGTGAATGCATGGTGTTTCCTGTGACACGCTACCCACTCTTTTGTATTAACTCCTGTTCCGAGCCAAAGCCATATCCTCATAAGGAGACTGACGGGATATTTAAATATCACACCTTTGTGCGTAACGCTTCTGTGAAGGTACAATGACGTACATACACTTGTCAAATGAACCGATAGTACGGCAATTATAACCGGAATGATTATTGAATCCGGCAAAAAATAAAAAAGCATAAAAATTAATTTAATATTTTCGAAAACCTATACACCGATACCATAATGCGTCCATTAGTTGTTTCACATATTCCGACATCTGTATATCTGCTAAAACGTAAATTATGTATATATAATTACATATTTTAATCTTTGCATTTAATTGTTGTGAATCCCGCATGTTTTCATTGTAATTGGCGTCTAATCAATTATATGGATTCGTGAATTCATAATAGTAATTTCAACCAGATTAGCCCTGTACCCCCAATTTACAGGGCTTTTCGATTTTTTAGACTTCTAAAAATATATTCTAAAATCCTGTCAAACCATGTATCGGGTTTGAAATATTGTTTGTGACTTTGTTAATTCTATTGGAAACAAATACCCGCAGGCAACTTTTATATTTTCCTTATGGTTATAAAATGTAAGTAATTTAAAACTATGTCGAAAAACATAACAACTATCCTGTCTTCTGCTTTTTTATTGCTCTCTTTATTTTTAATTCCTGCATATTCACAGAACAATGATTTTGATACAAAATATACTGCCGAATATGTGATGAAAGACATAAGAGGCTCGGAATTAGGCAGATTGAAACTCTACAGAAATAATAATAAACTGCGTTTTTCAAAAACCGAAAACAAAGGCAAGGATGATGAAATTTCTACCGATGTTTATGTATTTAAGGATGAAAATAAGGCTTATTTAATTACTTCAACAAAAAAAATAAAACTGGGCTTCGGGCATTCGTCCGATTTAATGACGTTCGTTGGTATGCTGACAGGTATTTATATTCTTGACCTCGGGAATGACGGCACTATTTTTAATCCTTCAATAAAGTCCGGAACCGATATTGTTCTTGGTAGGGAATGTTTTAAATATACTATTATGACGGCGCCCGACGGCGGGTCTTTCTACTGGATGTTTCAGGATAATCTAATGCTTAAGAGAACGGCTGCCACCAGCACCGACGGTACTATTTTCGAAGCAATTTCGTATGAACCTGGAATAGACGTCCCGGAAAGTATGTTCGTGCTGCCGGCCGATGTTCAGTTTGTTGATAATTAGTCAATATTTAGCATGAAATCGCGTAAAATTAACTGAATTTGAGTTTTTCTGTTTTCCGGTCGATAATAATATTATGCCGATTTGATTCGATAAGGAATTCTAAAAAGATTCACCTTGAATAAATACAAGAAATTTATTACTTTTAGTGTTTTATAAGTTAAAGAAATGCTCGCTTTATGAAAAAGAATATTCACCCGAAATATTACAAATGCAACGTTATCTGCAATTGCGGAGAAAACCGCGGAGTTTTGTTTACGACCCGCTCGACTGTACCTGAAATAAAGGTTGAAATATGTTCATTGTGCCATCCTTTCTTCACAGGCACCCAAAAGATAGTCGATACTGCAGGACGTGTAGAGAAGTACTTAAAGAAATACGGACCGACAAAGAAAACCACAGAAGCATAATTGGTTCTATAATTTTTTATAGCCAGCCTTATTAAATTGCATAATGAGGCTGGCTTTTTTATTTTATAAAAATTAAATGTCCCGATATGAACTACATTATTTTTGAAGACAATAAGTTTGAAAATCTCTACCCGCTGAATGTTCTTAGAAATTCAATGGATATCAAAGCGGGCGTTTTTTCTCTTAAAGAACGTATCATAAACTATCTCCCTCTCGATTCTAATTACTCCCTGATTGTAAGAGAGGATTTATGCGGCCTTACAAAGTCGTTTAATAAATGTGATGTTAACGTTGTGCCCGAAACCGAAACGGTTTTCTTTAACGGCAGGGCAGTGTTCTCGCAGAGATTTGTGAAATGGATTGTAAACGATATGCCTTCTGACAGCATGGTTCAAATCGAAGGCACCGTCATCGCGGCTAAAATTTCAACTCAGGAAGTTCTTAAAAGAAAATCCGGAGTTTCTTTCCCGCTTGAAAATAAATTCTTTGACGGTCTTAAAGATATAAACAATCTGAATTTCAATTTCGAAAATATCTTTGACCTTATAAATTATTCCTGGGACGTAATCCGGCTTTTTGATTTCAATCTGGCATTTGATTTAAGTTACCTGCTCGAAAAAGTTAAAGGACTCGAGAAAAATCCCGAAGTTTCGCAGGAAAACGAAAATAACTATGTAAGCCCTTCCGCTAAAGTTTTCCCGGGAGTTATACTGGATACAGGAAGCGGTGAAATATACATCGATGACAACGCAGTTATCGAGCCTCTTTCATATATAAAAGGTCCCGTTTACATAGGCAAAAATACTCTCGTGAAATCAGGCTCAAGAGTTTACGGTCCCTGCTCAATCGGCTGGGGCTCAAAGGTCTCGGGCGAAATATCGGGTTCGCTTTTTCACAGTTGCGTGAATAAACAGCACGATGGATTTATAGGAAACACTTATGCCTGCCCGTTTGTTAATTTCGGCGCTGACACCGTTACAAGCAATCTGAAAAATAATTATTCGAAAGTAAAAGTCACACTCAACAATACTGCCTTTAATACCGGCATGCAGTTCCTCGGAAGCATTGTCGGCGACCATTCAAAATTCGGAATCAATACAATGCTTAATACAGGCACCATCTGCGGCATATTCGCAAACTTAGCAGGCGGAGGATTCCCTGCAAAAAATATTGATTCGTTCTCATGGAATATACTCGGTCAGGAAACAACCAAATATAAATTCAACGAAGCCGTTGAAACAGCAAGAATCGTAATGAAAAGACGCGGCATCGAAATGAAAGAAGAGTATATCTCGCTCCTGAGAAAGATTTATTGATATGAATATTTTTAATTGAAATGAATAGATCGTACATATTTTATCTTTACGGTACATCCTGTTGTTTCAGTCAATGATTATTAAGAAAAATCTGATTATCTTATATCTACAACACATTGTTTCAGTCAATGATTATTAAGAAAAATCTGATTATCTTATATCTACAATACATTGTTTCAGTCAATGATTATTAAGAAAAATCTAATTATCTTATATCTACAACACGTTGTTTCAGTCAATGATTATTAAACAAATATAATTATCTTTTAGGTACAGCCCACGACTTTAGTCGTGGGTAAGAAGTAACAAAAAATTGAAACCGTTTTAATTGAAAATCAGCCGTGGCTGAAGGTTTCTAAAACAAAGATTGTTAAGAAAAATCTAATTATCTTTTAAGTACAGCCCGTGGTTTCAGTCAATGATTATTAAACAAATATAATTATCTTTTAGGTACAGCCCACGACTTTAGTCGTGGGTAAGAAGTAACAAAAAATTGAAACCGTTTTAATTGAAAATCAGCCGTGGCTGAAGGTTTCTAAAACAAAAATAACATGTCACATTCAAACGTCAAAATTTGGATTCATCTTATTTTTAGTACTAAAGACAGAATACCGCTGATTAATGAATCCTTGCAAGAAAAATTATCTAACCATATCAGGCATAAACTGATAAATGATTTCAATTGTGTTGTTGAAGAAATAAACGGATATAAAGATCATTTACACATTCTATTTGGTTTATGCCAAAATTTCGCGTTGGAAAATATTGTCCAAAATATTAAAGGCGAATCGTCGCATTGGATTAATCAAAATAACCTGTCGAATCATAAATTTGTCTGGCAGACGGGTTATTGTGCCTTCTCTATAAGTGTAGACAAAGTGGATAAGGTAAAAAATTATATAGCCAACCAAAAGACACACCATACAAAACTTACATTCAAAGAGGAGTACAGCCGGTTTCTGAAAATATATGGCATATCCTGAGAATGTAAAAACCGTTAAAACGGTTTATTTGTATAATCAACTTTCCCCACGACTGAAGTCGTGGGCTGTAGTGAAAAGAAGAAATTAACCTTTTATTTCTTGACTCTTATAAACCGTTCGCCAAGGCGGCTTTTCAATCGAAACGGTTTGTTTGCGTAATCAACTTTTTCCACGACTGAAGTCGCTGGCTTATTTAAAAGAAAAAATCAATCAAATTGATTTTTTCGCTGCTGAAAAACTTATTGATCAAAAATTGCAGTTTCGAAGGGACGGCAATATTTTAATATATAGTTTTATGTATTAGCCCCGTACCTGTATGCTAAAGGCAGAGCCTGCATCTGAATTCTAAATTTATAAACTAAAACATTTAATTGTTTATAAATCCTACGGCCTCTCCAATCACTCTCTCTATTGCATCCGTCGTTCCCGCGAACGGATGAGCGCCGCCGAACGTATGCCCGGTCTTTTCCATTATAACAAGTTTCGATTTTTCTTTATCGCATAAATTATACAACGTTTCCGCTTCCGATGTATCGACTGCTAAATCTTCCGTTCCCTGCATTATAAGAACAGGTACTTTGATTTTCTTCATCGCTCCGCATATATCCAGACGTTCGTAATTATTCTCTATATCCTCGAGCAGCGTTACGTTCATTCTCATCTTCTGTTTTGTTCTCGTATTCAGCGCCTCTATGAATCCTCTTTCTTTCCAGTTCTTTCTTGTTTCATTGCCGTACCTGTCAAATTCTGATACTGATGCAAGCGCTATTAATTTCTTTATCCTCATGTCTTCCGCCGTCTTCAATATCGCAATGCCTCCGCCTCTTGAATGGCCTGCAAGTATTAAATTATCAAAATCAAAATTGTAATTCTCTTTTTCCTTTTCAAGATAATCCAGTAAATTGCCAAGATCATCGAGTTCTTTTGAAAAAGTATTTTGCGCGAACAAATCCAGCCTGTCAAAATCAACCGGATTGTCTTTCGAATTGTCCGTCCCGTTGAATGAAAAATTGAAAGATACTACAAAAACTCCTTCCCGCGAAATTTTTTCCATCATGTACGGAAAGCATCCCCAATCCTTAAATCCCTTGAATCCGTGGCAGAATACCAGTAAAGGCAGTTTCTTTTTCAAATTTTCATCGTACCTTAGGTCAATATTTAATATATCTCCGCTCTTGTTTTTGATTTTAATGTTTTTCATTTAATTATTATTTTAAACATGAATTTAAACACAATTTAAAAACATATATTATGGAAGAAAAGTTAATAAATTTTATCAAGGGAGAATATCTCGATGACGATGATATCGTGATTACAAAAGATACGAAATTAATCTCAAGCGGACTTATTGATTCTTTCTCGCTTGTGTCTCTTCAGACTTATATTGAAAGAGAATTCGGAAAAAGAATCCCTGCTCCGAAAATTACTGCGGAATCTTTTGATACGGTCGGTCAGATGATTGAAATCATCAATCAGTTCTGATTGAATGAGGCTGGGATTCCTGTTCATATCGTTCCTCGCGGGCTCGCTTATAATTTACTGGACTCTGCCTAACCAGAAATCAAGAACTGTCTTCCTCGGTCTGGCAAGTTTGATTTTTATTCTTCTGGCTGATAAACTCGCGGGACGAATTGTGGTAGTCCTTACTATCTATACTTACTTTTTCTCCGTTCTGATAGAACATTCGAAATTCAAATCGCTCTATCATAAAATATCCGTTGCCGGAATCGTATTGCTGCTCGCGTTTTTCAAGTATATGGGATTTCTGGATAAATACATCCATTCCGTTACGCATTTTTTTATGCAGAACCCCGCGCATCCGTTCGAGAAAATTCTAGTTCCGCTCGGTCTCTCGTATATAACTTTCAGATACATCAGTTATCTGACCGATATTTACTGGGGCATAAATAAGAAAACCGATATTTATACACTTCTCTTTTACGGCGGACTTTTTACAACATTTCTTTCGGGACCTATCGACAGATATGAACGGCTTG
The DNA here is from genome assembly GCA_028714695.1 of Ignavibacteria bacterium. Taxonomy (GTDB): domain Bacteria; phylum Bacteroidota; class Ignavibacteria; order Tepidaquicellales; family Tepidaquicellaceae; genus CAIKZJ01. Next base: position 91,044 of record JAQTLX010000001.1, read on the forward strand.
AAAAACAAATCAATGTCTTCCGTATCTATTTCAAAAAAGACTTTGTCTATGAAGGATTTGAAAGAATCACAATCGGTCTGTTCAAAAAATTCGTAATAGCAGACTGGATAGGTTACATCATAAACAATATCAACTCCGACCCCGGCGGTCATTCGCTCGGAGTGAGAGCGGTAGTCCTGTTCGGTTTTTCAATTCAACTCTATATGGATTTCGCGGGTTACAGCGATATTGCAATCGGCGCTTCGCGTTTGTTCGGTCTGAAGATAATGGAAAATTTCAACAGCCCTTATACTAAACCCAACATCTCGCAGTTCTGGAGAAGTTGGCATATATCGCTCTCCGACTGGATTCGCGATTATTTGTTTTTCCCGCTTAGCAAATACAGCGAAAATAAAATATGGCTGCTAATTATTGTCCCCATTATTTCAATGGGACTGTGCGGCATGTGGCACGGCTCGGAAATGAAATTCGCGGTGTGGGGGATGTACCACGGCGCGGGACTTTCGTTCTTTCAGTTTTGGAGCATCTGGAAAAGAAAAAATAAATCCCTGAAAAAATTTACCGAAACAAAATCGTTTAACTTTTTCTCAATAATCATTACTTTCGTTTTCGTAACTATCGGATGGCTGTTCTTCAGATGAAAAAAATAATTATCATATTGCTCGGTCTTGTATTCGCGTTCATCGTATCGGAAATTATTGTATATAAAATTGTCGGTTATCCCAAAAGAACCGATTCGGTTAAATATGTTTTCCTTCCCGATTTTAAAGGATTCGAGAATCTCAAATTCAAAGAACCCTATTCGAAATTCTGGACTGTCGAAGGCGGAAATAAGGTTTACTCATATAACAATCTCCGAATCACGGGAAGAGATGTTTATCCCGATGATAAATCCACTTTGATATTCGTGCTCGGCGATTCATACGTCGAGGCGGCGTCAGTACCTGCTGACTCTACAGGCGTTACGATTTTTCAGAATGAACTCAATACGATTGATACGAATTTAAAAGCAATCAACATCGGATATCCGAACAGCGACCCGTATACTCTCTGGTTCAGGACAATGTTCTTCGAAAAAACATACAAAGCCGATTATGTGATATTGCTTCTGACTCATCTTGACCTGCTTGACCAGAATATGCAGAGACATCCGGACACATTGAATTTTGCCGTGCCCGAAAATTTCGGCGAAGTAATTCCACAATCGAAATCCGATAAGTTTTTTGATATATTCAGAAAAAAGTCTGCGGTGTTCAATCTGCTTTCAACAAGTATGAGTGTAGCGGGTTCGAAGAAAGATGTAAGTGACGGCATAAGCGATGAATATGTCAAAGACCTGAACAGGAGCATGAAAAAACTCCGTGACTGCCTGCTCCGTTATCAAGAGAAATTCGGAGATAAGTTCATTGTTGTATCGCTCGAAGTGAACGATGAAAAAAGCAAAGTGATGTCAGACGTATGCGATTCGATGAAAATAAATTATGCTGACAGAAAACTTCTTATCCCTGAAAACCAATGGGGGAAAGGCTCTCATTTAAACTATAAAGGCAACAGAGAATTCGGGAAATTCCTGTTTGAAATATTTATGCGGTATTATAAAAAAGATAAACTGAAATGAAAAACAGAAATGAAAAACTGAAATGAAAAACTGACATGAAAAATATTTTTGCATTCATAAAAAATAATAACCTGAGATTATTCGTAATCTCATTCGTACTTTTCCTTATTTTCATAATCTCATTATGCTCAATTGCCTTGTTGAATATAATCGAAATCGAATCCAACCCGTTCTATTATATGAATTTCTAAATATTTTGCACACAGAAAAAGCGGATAATTCGGATTCGCACAGATTCAGTATTTCTTCAATCGGCACATAGAAAGAAAAGATTAACAGATTCTCATAACAAATTTTTTTTTCAAATATATCTTCAATGTTCATATATACATGCAAAGTTGAAGATTCATTGAGTTTTGGCGAAGGAGGGCAGTAAACAAATTCTTTTATTTTAAGAATACCCCATTATAAAATATCTACAGTACTTTCCGTGCAATCCCGCGGGCTATAAATTCTTGTTCTTAAATTAGTATAAATTAGTGGGAATTAGCGGCTATATTCTCTTCCGGTAAGTTAGTGAAATTCCTGATAATTAGTGGCTATATTTTTATTAATTAGGTTCGTGAAATCCGTGTAAATCCGTGGCTGAATTTCTTTCTGATATCCTTTTTTCTTTTTTTCCCGCGGGCTATAAATTCTTGCTCTTAAATTAGTATCAATTAGTGAAAATTAGCGGCTATATTCTCTTCCAGTAAGTTAGTGAAATTCGTGATAATTAGTGGCAGAATGTACTTGTTCTTAATTTTCTCTGTTTTTGTTTGCTTTTACTTCTTATTTTGTATGAAAATTATTAAACCATGAGAATCATATTCATATTGCTGATTACCTTAATGTTTTCGGCATGCTCAAAAGAAAACACAAAAATTACACAGAACAAACAGGATACTATCAAAACGACAGAGTCAAAAAAAGACACGATTCCTCAGACAGATAAATCAAAGAACGAAGCTTTCATAGTTTCGAAAATTAAGGACGCGCTTGTAAACAACGTTTACAAAAGCGAAATCGGATTAATACCGAAAGAAGACAGAAAATTTTATTTCTCTGCAATCGATATTAACGGAGACAGTCGAAACGAATATTTTGTGGCATTCTCGAATTCCTATTTCTGCGGTTCGGGCGGATGCACTGTAGTTATGCTCAATAGCGAATTCAAACCCAAACAAACATTTACGGTTGTTTCATATCCTATCATTGTTTTAAACGCAAAAACAAAGGGCTGGAACGACCTTGTAATGCACAGCGGCGGAAAAGACCACATTCTAAAACACATAAAGGAAAATTATCCTTCCAATCCTTCCGTTATGCCTGAATATACTGACGCCATAGGAAACGACTGCGTAAAATTATTCGATGACATCGAAAGTTCAACATCGTATGAGTTTTGAATGAAGCGGGTATAACCATTTTTGTCATACCGGCGAAAGCCGGTATCCACATCGTGAAATAAACATGCATCTGTATTTAGTAACCCCATTCTTTAGAATGGGGGAGTAAGAACATTCTCATACTCGGGCTTTAGCCCAAATACTCTCTTTTCGTTCAAAAATATTATCAAAACCTGATAATCCTTTTTCATCCCGTCTGGATATATTTTAAGAAAAAACCTATGCCCGAATACGAAATAACATTAACCAAAGCATACACCGTAAGAATTGAAGCGGAAAACGAAAAATCCGCAAAACGCCTCACCGAATTCTATACTGGAGACATAAAAGACATCTCAACTCTTCACGACAGAAAAACCCACCGTTTCGAGATACAGGAAATAGAGTGTAAAGTGAATGAAGTAACTTAACTCAGTATGCTAAAACATATATTTGAATGCGAAACATTGAATATTTAATCATCAAGAATATTATTAATATATGGATACTCTCACAAATCAAATAAATGGAATGAAAAATCAAACAATGACCTCAAAGGACGTAAAAGCAATAGGTAACTTTCTTTCTAACTACTATTCTGATTTACTTTTCATTAAAGAGTTCAGAACTCAAATATCTAACACAGAAAAAGCGCCAGAGGTTTATTTTGATAAGGATATTTCAGGTTCTTTTATGAATTTTTTAATTTCATACGGTATTAACCGAAATTTTACTAAAGCTGATATATACAAAGGTGATATTATTAAGGATTTATTTTATGTAATAAAGAAATATATCTTAATTAATTTATCTAACAGCGAACCAAAATCCGATGATGTTATTCGTCTTGTAGACGTAATAAAGAAAGCTAAGGACAAAGATAATAATCCGATTACTCCACATAATTTAATATCATTATCTTCAAAAACTCTATTCCTGTATAAGGCGTTTTATTATCCATATGATAGCCAAGCAAAAGTATCTTTGAATTATAACGGTAATGTGTATCAAGAATTTCATAATAAAGCAGGAAATTATTGGAAGGAAAACAAAGACAACAAAAAAAAGATCGATTTTTGCTTGAACGAAATTGCTAAATATACCGATATAATTGAAAATAATTTTAATGGATTTTTCGATGATATAGAGGAAATACGATTTAATCGTTTTGTAGACAAGATGCTTTGGACTATAGGCGAATAATCATTATTTTATACATAAATTTATCCTACACATAATTGATGGAACTGGATGTATTGAGAATTAGGGGGTATTCTTAATTATGAAATTATATGTAACACTATTATATTGTAATGGAATTTTTACTTTGAAGCAATATATCTTCAACAATATATTATTTTAAACATGGACAATAAAGAGATATTAAAGAATTATGAAAAGGCTATAATAGAAATTTATCACGAGAAGAAATTAACTTGTCTACGTGGATTAAATCAAGATTTTATACATCAGGGTATACAAATTATGCAATATTATTACGCCATAGAAGCTAGAATTAGGAAATCAAATAAATCAGATTTTGATTATAAAGCAATATTTGATGAGTTAGTCTTTCTTTCGGATGAAATTATGTATTTTACTGCCATCCTGTATTTTAATAGACCATATATTAACAACCCTCTAGAAAATAAAATAGTATCCGGTGATAAAACTTATTATCCTAACATGCAAAATATGTTTGCTAAAAGATATAATATGTATTTGGATATGGTTTATCAGTGTTTATACAATTATTGGGACAGGATAGGAGATATATTAGCGTCAATATTTCCTCATAGTATTAAAGAGCATGATGTTATTTTTACAAGAGCTCTTGATGTTGTCCCCGATTCATTAAAGGAATCAGATAATTACAAATGGCTGGCTGATTTTAAGAATAATGAATATCGTGAATTCAATTCAAAAAGAAAGAGCATTGTTCATTATGTTACTATTAATACCGAATTCACCAATGCTCACCTGGAGAATATTGATAACAAAGATAAAATATCAGAACTTATGGCAGAGAGGGAAAATTACCCCGATTATTTTAATAATCAAATTATATTTATAATTGAAGGGTTAATAAAATCTTTAAATTTAGTTGCTGAATATATTAATTAGTTTGATAACTATGAAACATACAAGAATGCAGGTTGAATGAGAGGGATTTATGACCTTTATACCTCATTAAGTCCAAAATATTTAATATTTTATAATTAACAAAATACTGTTAAATTCACTTTAATTATTCATAATTAGATGACGAGAAAAACTAATTCATTCAAGGATTTCGTGTCAGATTTAAGCAGCGGAAAAACTGAAGAGGAAATTAAAAGCGCATATGCACGCCATTTCAATATTAAATATGATACAAAAGATCATGTAGATTTGTATACAACCAGTGTGCTGTTCGAGTTCAAACATGATAAAAATCTTGCAAGTTTAAAAGTGCGTTCAGCAATTCTAGCACAAACATTATATTACCTTCATAAATTAAAATACGGATTTACCGAAAAGCCTATTCCTCAATGTGTTTGTATCGCAGACAAGAATGAAGCATTTATAACCGATACAAAGAAGTGGCGAAAGTATTATACTGATAAACATGAAAAATATGATTGGGATTTGGCTCCCAGTAATCCTGATATAAATTTGGTTAATGATATTGCAAAGGTAGATGAATTAAGAAATTTGCACGTTTTCAAAATTCATGATGAAAATGAATATAAGATTTTCTTTGGGAAATTATCTGCATTACTACAAGAGCAGCTATCGTTAGGGCTTTCAGACAAAAAATTAATAACGGAAGATAATTTTGAAGAAGTCTATGAATACTGGAACAGAATTTTTGGAGATAGTGTAAGAAACGGTTTAAAAACTTCAAAATATTTTGTTTGCGATATACAAGAAGGAAGAACGATATATTTCAAAGAGCATAGTAAAGTGTTTTTTGATTTTGGGGCTGGTGAAGGAAGAACAAAAAAAATATTGGCAAAGGATTATGAATATTTCTGGGACGTATATGAAAAAGTAAAAGATGAAAGGATTATTCGTGGTATTTTAGCAAAGATAGATAGGCTCAGTGATGATAAGTTGCGAAGATTTTATGGTGAATTTTTTACTCCAGTTAGATTTGCAAAAAAAGGATTAGAGTATATTGAAAAAGTAGTTGGTAAAAGTTGGTGGGAAAAAGGCAATTATCGATTATGGGATATGGCAGCCGGAACTGGAAACTTAGAATATTATTTACCAAACGAGGCATTACAATTTTGTTATCTTTCAACAATCTATAAAGAAGATGTTGAACATTGTCAAAGATTGTTTCCAGAAGCTAATGTGTTTCAATATGATTATTTAAACGACGATATTGGTAATATATTTATTGAAGGAGCTTTGCCATTTGGATTGACATGGAAATTGCCACAGCAACTAATTGATGATTTGAATAATTCAAGTTTGAAATGGATAATATTAATTAATCCACCATTTGCAACAAGTCAAATGGCAGGTACCGCAGGAGCTGCAGGTGGAAGTAAAAGAGATGTCAGTGATACAAAAGTAAGAAAAGTAATGCATAATAATGATTTGGGAGAAGTAAGTAGAGAATTATTCTCACAATTTTTATTTAGGATAAAGTATGAATTTGAAAAAAGGAAAGCACATCTTGGCTTATTTGCAAAATTAAAATACATAAACTCCACTAATGACCAAAAATTTCGTGATTCAGTTTTCAGATTTGGCTTCGAAAAAGGATTCATGTTTTCTTCTGTAAATTTTGCTGGAACGAGCCGAAATGCTCAATTTCCAGTGGGTTTTCTTGTATGGGATTTAAACAAAACAAAAGCATTAGAGAATCAAGAAATATTGATTGATGTCTTTAACGAAAATGTAGAAAAGATTGCACAAAAAAATGTGCGTATTGAAAAAAGAGAAATATTTCTAAGTAAGTGGATTAATCGGAAACCTGCAAGAATAAAATATCCACCATTTGGATCAGCAATAAATATAAAAAGGGATAATTTAGATTCACGAGACCGAATAAGCGAAAATTTTATTGGTTCGTTGATGTGCTGTGGAAACGATTTGCAACATCAAAAATTTACATCAATATTGTCAGGCCCATATGTAAGTGCAGGCGCACATAGCATAACTCCAGATATTTTTGAAAAAAGTATGATTGTTCACAGTGTACGCAGAATTCCAAAAACGAATTGGATTAATGATCGTGATCAATATATGCAACCAAACAAAACACTATCAAGTGATTTTATAAATGACTGTGTCATGTGGAGTATATTTAGTTATAGTAATGAAACCGTTTCAATGAGAGATGTTGAATATATGGGAAATTTATACCAAATTAAAAATCATTTTTTTCCTTTTAAAATATCAGAATTAAAGAAATGGGAAATCGCTGATGCTGATATTAAATCATCTATGTATCGAGACGAAGATCGTTATGTAGCAAATTGGATTTCAAAAAATAAAATCTCAAAAGAAAGTGAAACCATTTATGAAATTGGAAAAAATATTTATCAAGTGTTTTATAAAGAGCTAAATGTCCTCAATACTACAAAATTTAAAATTCAAATTTGGGATGCAGGGTGGTGGCAAATCAGAAATGCACTCAAAGACCAAAATATGGCACAGGAACTGTTTATAAGACTTAAAGAAGCGCATGATAGTTTGAAAGAAAAATTGCTTCCAAAAATTTACGAATACGGCTTTCTAAATTAATTAATTAATTATATGGAATTCACATATTTTGAAATAAAAAATTTTAAGGGAATTGAAAATATTAGACTGAATTTAAGTGATTCCCCAAAGCAAAAAATTTATACATTAGTTGGTTTAAATGAAAGTGGAAAGACGACTATACTGGAAGCAATAAATATGGTAAAGTACAAATCAGAAAACTTGGATCCTTTGGAGCTGAAAGGATATAATATAGAAAATATTCATGATTTAATCCCTATAAATAAACGAGACAATTTTAATGATAGTATATTAATCGAAATAGGATTAAGTCTAAATGCTGATGACGAAAAATTCATATCAGATAAACTTAAAAAAGAATTATCAATAATAAAAACTCGTGATATAAATGATATAATAATAAAACAAGAGTATAAGTTTGTTAACTCAATAAATAACAAACAAGATAGTAAAACTGTATGGTATTTTGCTGCTTATGGGAAAAAGAAACGTCAAGTTAAAGATAGAATGTTGAGTACGGAAGTTAAACAAACAATCATGAAGTTTGTTGGTGAATTAATTCCAAGCATATTGTATTTTCCTAATTTTTTGTTTGATTTTCCCGATAAGATTTATTTAGAAGAAATAGGTCAAAATGATAAAAAATATAAATTTTATAGAGTGGTTGTTCAAGACATTCTTGACTCTTTGAATAATGAATTAAATATTGAGGAACACATTGTAAAAAGAATCAGAAATGGAGATAGTAATGATAGAAAAAATATGAATTCTGTTTTATTGAAAATGGAAAAATGTGTAACAAAAGCTATTTTCGAAGCATGGAATAAGATTTTCAAAAAATCAATTTCTGATAAATCAATAAAAATTGAATGTGATATTGACCAAGAAAATGATAAAGTATTTATGGAATTTCTCGTAAATGATGGAGAGGGGCTTTACCAAATAAGTGAACGTTCTTTAGGATTCCGATGGTTTTTTGTTTTCCTTTTGCTAACACAATTTAGAAAACATAGGAAAGCAAAAAATATAAATACCCTTTTTCTTTTAGACGAACCAGCCTCAAATTTGCATTCTAGCGCTCAAGCACAATTGTTAAAAAGTTTTGAAAATTTACCTTCTTTAATATATACAACACATAGTCACCATATGATTAATCCTTTATGGTTAGAAGGAACTTATGTTGTTAAAAACGAGGGTTTAAATTATAAAAATGATGATGAATATAATTCAAAAAAAACAAATATTACTCTTACGAAATATAGAAGGTTTGCAAATAAATATCCTGATCAAACTAGTTATTATCAACCAATATTGGACATATTAGATTACGCGCCTTCAAATTTGGAGTTTAAAGATAACGCCATATTTCTTGAGGGGAAAAATGACTTTTATTGTTTGAATTATATTCAAGAGTTAATAAGAATCGGCAAAGAAAAGTTTACTTTTATACCAGGGACTAGTTCAAGTAATCTTGATAATTTGATATCGCTTTATCTTGGTTGGGGTAAAAATTTTTTGATTATATTGGACTCTGATAAGGAAGGGAAGAAACAGAAAAGTCGTTATAATGATGAATTCGGAATATTAGTGAAAGAAAAAATATTTGATTTATCAGATGTATCTATTTCATTTTCTAATTATGAGTTGGAAAATTTATTTAAAAATAAGGAGTTATTGGATATTCAAAAAAGTTGTTACAGTGAGGACACAAAATATAATAAAGTGCATTTTAATAGAGCGCTGCAAGAATTGTTTATAACAAAGAAAAATATACTATTGTCAACTGAAACGATAAACAATTTTAGAAGGATTATCGATTTTATTGATTCTAAGATAAATGTATAATGATAACAGATAGAAAATAAGATCCTCAATAGTTGGGTTGATTTCTTTTTTAAGGGAATAATAATAATTAGTATATAACAGCATGAATAAAACTTATCTCATATATCTTATTAATTTGCTACGAGATAAGATTTTGTTTTTCGATTTCCCAATCTTAAAATATAAGCTATTATCTCCCTCATAATCAATACTTTATATATGCGTGTGGTCATTTATTGAATAATCTGAGAGATTATTTCTTATCTTTGTAGTATAATAAAATCGTATTAATATGTGTGTCGAATTAAATATTTTTGTTTTGAACAAAAAAAATAAAATCAGATGATACCGCCAATGATACCAAAAATGATACCAAAGGTATCATCTGTAACTTATTTAAAATCAAAAACTTATTGCAACTTAACAGCGTTAATGATACCAAATTGATACCTTTTTAAGTTCTTTGAAATAGCCGCGTGTTTTTTCAATGTTTAGCAAAATTTTGTTGCTGCGATGGTATCATTTTGGAATCGAAACAATTGAAAAACAAAATGAGCCATAATGAGCCATATTTTAAAAAAGTTTTACGATGTCACATTTGTTTTTGCGGTGGTATCATTCCGGTATGGGAATATCTGTAAAACAAAATGAGCCATAATGAGCCATAATGAGCCACATTTCAAAAAGTTTTTGAGATGTCACAACTGAGAATTATTTTTCACATCAGTTTTTCCGTTTTAATTCGTGATAATCTGTGGCAGTTTTGTTTTTGTATGTAATTAAAAATGGCTGCCTGCTGACAGCCATTTTATAAATTCCGTCCTGCCGCAGCAGTTCTTCGACTTTCGCCGGAATGACAAACTCTTAAATATGTATTCGCTAATCGTTAATCGCAAATTCTCAATTATTAATTACCAATTACTAATTACTAATTGAAAAGTTAAGCCGGTGAATTATACGTTTCCGTTATCGGCTCTTTGAAGTCTTTATTGAGAATCATGTTCTTCACGTCCTTTGCAATTGTTGCTGTTTTGTTCAGTGTCATATATACGTTGTCAACGAAGAGTCTCATTTCTTCGTAATCCATTGTTCCGGGTTTCTGCGCTATCGCTTCGAACAATTCGAACTGAAGTTTATCAAGGAGAGTTATTTCCATCGCGAACATTTTTCTGTTCGGAATCTGGAATGGCTTATATTCTGTTTTTGTCACCGACATTTTTACCGCTTTTATCCGAGCCGGTTTTCTCACGGTTTTTGCTGCCGTCTTAATCACGGGCTTTTTCGCCGCAACTTTCTTTGCAGGTGTTTTCGCCGCAACTTTCTTTACGACTTTCTTTGTTACGTTTTTCACGGCTTTTTTCACAACTTTCTTCGCCGGTTTCTTTAATGCTTTTTTCTTTGCTTTTGCCATGGTATTTGTAATTAAAAAGGGGGATTGTTAATCCCCCTGAAAATAATTTGTTATGATATAAATTTTCCTCTTGCCGTGTAATGCGTGTGCAGAAGTTTATGTGAGAGATGTCCGCAAGGTCCTTCTTTAAAGAACTTTTCGTAAATCATCTTTACGTAAGGATTGTCATGCGATTTTCTCATTTCGAGTGATTCGTCTTCAGCGTAAATTGCTCTTGCGCGCGCCTGTCTTATTTCAAGCGATGTCGGAATCGGCTGACCGCCGCCGCCGATACATCCGCCCGGACATGCCATGAATTCTATGAAGTGACATTCGCTGAACTTGCCGCCGCGCTTTATGTCGTCCATAACTTTCTTCGCGTTTGCCGTTCCGTGCGCTACCGCTACTTTAAGCGTCGCGCCCTTTAGCCAGTTCCAGTCTTTAACGAGTCCCTGTAATATTTCGGGTACAGGTCCTACCGCGGTAATCGGAAGTTCTACATACTTAACGCCTTCAAATCCTCTTACGGGAGTAATGTTGGCATCGGCGAATATATCTTCAACCTTTACGCCGGTTACGAATTCGATTACGGACCTTAAAGCCGCTTCCATAACGCCGCCTGTCGCGCCGAAAATCAATCCCGCGCCCGATGCGTCGCCGAACGGACTGTCGAAATGCGACTTAGGCATTTCAGGCAGATAAATACCCGCTTCTTTAATCATCTTGCCGAGTTCGCGTGTAGTTAAACCGTAGTCAACGTCTTTGTAACCCGACGATGTCATTTCAGGTCTGTTGCATTCGAATTTCTTCGCTGAGCACGGCATCAATGCCACCGATACAACGTCTTTCGGGTCAACGCCTATTTGCTGTGCGTAGAAAGTTTTTATAATTGCGCCGAACATCTGCTGCGGTGATTTTGCAGTCGAGAGATTCGGAATGAATTCGGGATAAAAATGCTCGAGATATTTAACCCAGCCCGGCGAACAACTTGTAAACTGCGGTAACGCCATGCTGTTATCTTTTTCTACGAGCGCTTTGTATAATCTTATAATTAATTCCGTGCCTTCTTCGAAAATTGTGAGATCGGCAGTGAAGTTGGTATCGAACACAGCGTCGAAACCTATTCTTCTCAATGCCGTGTTAAGTTCCTGCGTCATTGAAGTACCCGGCTCGACACCGAAACATTCCCCTATTGCAGCTCTCGGCGACGGTGCAGTCTGAATCACGACGTGCTTTGTCGGGTCGTCGATTGCAGCCCAGATTTCATCCGACGGATCGTTTGCATGAAGCGCCGATGTCGGGCATCTGTTTATGCACTGACCGCAGTTAATGCAGATAACGTCCGCAAGCGGTCTTTCCATGAATGTGCTGATGTGTGTCTTGTCGCCTTTGCCGATTGATTCGAGTACGCCTACTTCCTGAAGGTCGATGCATGTACGGACGCATCTCTTGCAGAGTATGCATTTGCTCATTTCCCTTACTACGGAATATGACGATTTGTCTATTTCGTATGCGGGCTTGTCGCAATGTCCGAATGTGTATCCGTCGACTCCGTATTCTTCCGCAAGCGACTGAAGTTCGCAGTTGCCGTTCCTTATGCAGGAATAGCATTCGCCGTAATGCTCGCTGAGCATAAGGTCGATGATGTGCCTTCTTGCTTTTCTTACCTGCGGTGTCGATGTTTTGACTTTTATCGGCGCTGTAATGGGGAATGCACAGGCAGCCTGTAATGTTCTCATGCCTTCCACTTCAACGGCGCAAACGCGGCAAACGCCGGCTACGCATAAATCCGTATGATGGCAGAGTGTCGGTATATGTATTTGATTTTGTCTGCATGCTTCCAGTATTGTTGTCCCGAGAGGAACTGAAACCTTTTTCTCGTTAAGTTCAACAGTGATGCTTCCGCCTATAGTGTTCGTGTCCACCGGTTTTGGTACCTTGAATTCCTGCTGACTTACGGGAGCTCTTGATGTTTTTTTATTATCCATTGTTATGCTTCAATTTTGTTTAATATTTCATCTTTGAAATTATCGATAATCGAAATGAATGAATTCGGGCTCGACTGACCCAGACCGCATTTTGACGCAACCTGCATCGTATGTCCGAGTTCTTTTAGTTTGCCGATGTATTCGAATGTGAATTCGCCTTTCTCAATCATTTCTACACCTTCGAGTAATTTTACATTACCGATTCTGCAGGGTGTGCATTGTCCGCAGGATTCTTCAACAAAAAACTCCATGAAGTTTTTCAGTATTTTCAGCATATCTCTGTTCTTTCCGAAAATCATAACAGAACCGCCCGTAGGAATATCTTCGTATGCAAGGGCTCTTTCGAAATGCGATTCCGGAATACAGATTCCGGAGGCTCCGCCTACCTGCACTGCCTTTGTATCTTCCGCTTCAACTATCTTGAGCAATTCTTTTACCTTTGTACCGAAAGGAAGTTCGTAAACTCCGGGTTTCTTGCAGTCGCCCGATACGGAGAACAATTTCGAACCGCTTGATTTATCGGTTCCGACTTTCGCGTACCAGTCGCCGCCTTTTACAATAATGTGCGCTGCCGCCGCGAGAGTTTCAACGTTGTTTACCGATGTAGGTCTACCGTTGTAACCCGTGTTTACAGGATACGGAGGACGGTTTCTTGATTCACCCCTTTGTCCTTCGAGTGATTCGATGAGCGCGGTTTCTTCGCCGCATACATAAGCGCCTGCGCCTAATCTAATCTTAATATCGAAATCAAAATCTTTCTTGCCGAGAATATTCTTGCCGAGCAAATTGTCTTTCCTCATTTGCGCAAGATAGTCTTCGAGGAATTTCAGCATATATTCGTATTCACCCCTCAGGTAAACTAATCCTTCTTTCGCGCCGCATGTATATCCGCCTATAACCATTCCGTCAAAAACCAATTCAGGATATTCTGTAAGCAGAACCCTGTCTTTGAAAGTTCCGGGTTCCCCTTCATCGGCATTACAAACGATAAATTTTTCATCCGCTTTTGCAGCGGCTGTTAGCATCCATTTTGTAGACGTCGGAAAACCTGCTCCGCCTCTACCTTTCAATTTTGAAGATTTCATTTCAAACAGCACGTTTTCTCTTCCGATTTCCAGAGCCTTTTTTATTCCTTCACCTCTTTTGTACTCGGAAAACAACACCGGTCCTGTCCTTTTCTGCTTGTTAAAAATTGGTTCCATGAACGATATGTTTTAAATTTGAACTAAGTAGATTATTTAACGAATTTTGATTCTCGTGCGATGAATATACCGGGTCAGGAATGCTGCTTTTGAATATAGAAATCCCCGTAACAGGACTTGCCATTATACAAATGGGGTGTAACAACTGTATTTATTCCTCCGGTAAATTTGATTAAAATTAGATAAAATAAGACGTTTACTCAATACATTTTTTAATGCCATACTTATTTAATGACCGTATCTTGTCCAAATTTTTCGTAAATTTCCAAAAAACAATTTATTGCTTCTTAAACTGACATATTCGATTTTTAAGAAAGATATCAGGTCCGAGATTAGAAACAGATACGTTATAAACTCTCTCCTGATGTTTGTGATTATTACAATATCAATCATTAGATTCTCGCTCGGAGACGATAAGGTCGATGACAGCATTCTTTCGGGTCTGTTCTGGATTGTGATTTTCTTTTCGGCAATCAGCGGGCTTGCGAGAGTATTCATTAAAGAAGAAGAGACCGGCACTTCGCTGGCGCTTAAACTTTCAGCAGGTCCTACGGAGATATTTCTCGGCAAACTCCTTTTCAATTTTGTTCTGACTTTTTCGCTGAATATAGTAATCTTCTTTTTGTTTTATCTGATAACGGGAATTAAGATAATTAATTTCCCCGCTTTCTTTCTGACGGTTATATTCGGAAATTTCGGAATCGTATCCGCCTCCACTATTATAGCGGCAATTATTGCAAAGGCAAATTCAAAAGGAACGCTTTATCCCGTTCTGGCATTTCCCGTTTTGCTCCCGCTGCTGCTTACGCTTATCGACGCCACAAAACAATCCGCCGAAGGCGTCCCGCTTTCCGAACTGGCGGGGGATTTCCAGATTCTGATTTCGTATACCGTTGTAGTAACGGTAGTCTCTATATTTTTGTTTAAGTTTATATGGGAAGACTAAACCTGAACAAAGATTTCTATAATTCCATTTCCGCAGAGTATGACTCAATGGTAAATTCCGATTCCATTATAAAAGCAAGAAAAAATATTCTGAAGAAATTCTTAGATGAAAATTGCAAGTATGCCGCGGATATCGGATGCGGCACGGGTAACGATTCAATCGCCCTTTCGCTCAACGGCATTAATGTAACCGGATTTGAGCCGTCGGAAGATATGCTGAAATCTGCGGAACGCAAAGCCGTAACTTACGAGCAGAAAATAAAATTCGTCAATACTTCGGCGGGAAAAATCGGCAAAGAATATTACGGAAAGTTTGACCTTGCAATATCTCTCGGCAACACGATTGCCAACATAAAACCTTCCGAACTGAAAACTGCTTTCAAGAAAGCATACATGATTCTCAAAGATGAAGGCAAATTCCTCGTACAGGTTTTAAATTACGACAACATCAGAAAAGAAAACAAAAGGATTGTGAATGTTACCGGAAGCGGCGATAAATTATTTCTGAGATTCTATGACTTTTACACTGACCGCCTGAACTTTAATATTCTGACAATAAATAAAAATAATCATCAGGAATATAATCTCATTACAACGCGCTTATATGAATATAAAAAGAACGAACTTGCGGGTTTGCTTAAAACATCGGGATTTAAGAAAATTTCATTCTACGCGGATTTCAATCTTAATCCTTTTAATCCCAAAACATCAAAAGACTTGATATTAATCGCGCGGAAATAGAATCTGTGAAATGATTTTGTATATAATACTTCCTTTCCCATTATTTGAACTCATTTTGAAACCATCTTTATTAGCAGCGCTATTATTGCTATAACGGCGATTACAATGATAATGCCCACCCATATTCCGGTTTTAAAAACATCTCCGATGAACTCGCAGCCCGGAAATAAAACCGATGATAATAATATTATTAAAAATACGGGCTTGAAAGAATTAATATATTTTTTCATTTTACGGTTTCCTTTCTTTTGCGTTTTGGTTTTGAATCTTCAATCGAATGCGATCTCTTTATATCTTTCTCCTTTTCAAAAAGTTGAGACAGATTGTGATATTGTTTCCTGTAGATTTCCAGATCCTGTTCGCTGATATTTTCTATATCTATCATTCTGTTGCTGGCACCGCTTAACGAAGCAATAAGTTCATCTAATTTTAAATGTGTTGCAAGCGAATCTTTATTTTGTGCTCTTTGTATAAGGAAAACCATCAGAAATGTTATTATAGTTGTTCCTGTATTTATAACAAGTTGCCATCCGTCGCCGTAATTAAAAAGAGGTCCGGTGGCTATCCATAAAATTACACTGGTTACTGCCAAAACAAAAGCCGTTGTACTACCGGAAAACCTGGTTAAAGATACTGCAAGCGTCTCAAAGAAAATCTCCAGCCGGTTATTTTTTGATTTCCTATTAGCCATTTATAATTTCCTCTCTATCGGATGTTATATTTGTGGTATCGAATGCGTATTTATATTTTTTGCTTCTATATGCGTACTTTGCAATTTGAAGTCTCGTTCGAAGTGCCGTTTTTGTCAATATATTGTGAACATGACTCTTAATCGTAAAAGGGGATAGATGTAGTATATTCCCAATTTCTTTATTCGATAATCCTTCGGCAATAAGTTCTATAACTTCTTTTTCGCGTTTAGTCATTAGCAGCGAATCTTGAGAAGAATTTGAGAGATAAAAAGAAGCGTCATCATCACTTTGCCCGTCTCTTCTCAAAAGAATATCCTTTCCAAAAGCGGATAAATCGTTTTCCCGATAGGTCGAATCAATTATAGACGCCGCTATAGAATCGGGCGTTGCGCCATTTAAACGTATTCCGTGTTTCTCAAGATTTTCCGATAAAGAATTTGTATAAGAAGCAATCGCGCTTTTAGCCGATGAATAGTCTATTAAATGCTCTCTTCCTTTGAGTGCAGTAAAGGATGAAGTATTTATAATGGAAGAATTTTTATTCAGATACTTTAATGAATGTTTTGTTATATAAAATTGCGAAAGTACGTTTGCTTTAAATGATTTTTCAAGTTGTGCATGTGAAATTTTTGTTATGTCTTGCTCCGGGAATAGTACGGCAGCATTATTTACTATTATATCTAACCTTCCAAATTCTTTTATAATTTTTAGCACAGCATTTCTGCAAAATGATTCAGACGTTACATCTCCCGCGATTAAAAGACATGACCGGTTCTCTTCTTCAACGGATCTTTTAGTAAGCCTGAAATCTTTTTTCCCATTGAAATATATTATGGAAATATCACAGCCCTCCTTGGCAAATGCTACTGCAACCGCACTTCCTATCCGGCTGTCCGACCCGGTAATTAAAGCAACTTTCCCTTTCAGTTTGCATGAGGATGAATATCCTTCCGGATTAAGCCTATGCTTTGCAGGTATTTTTAATCCAACTCCCGAATGTGCCGTGCGGCGGGATTTTTTCTTCAGGTTTTTTTTAGTTGAATGAATTTGCATAATTAATCTTCCTTTTTATTATCTTTAAAAGAATGCACTCCTGTTTTTACCGCGTCTTTAAATCTGTAAGTTTCATCCGTTATAAAATCCTTGCTGTCTGACGCTATTGACGTGACTTTATTTCTTGCTTCTTTTATTAATTCTTCGGCTTTTTTTCTTCCGTCTGAAATAATCTCTGAGGCTTTGTCTCTGGCATTTTCCAAATAATTTTCAGCATCATTCATAATCTTTTTGCTTCTCTTGTGTATGTCTTTGCGAAGTTCTTTTCCGCTCTTAGGGGCATATAACAATGCGGAAATTCCTCCTATCACGCCCCCCGCCAATAATCCGATTAAAAAACCTTTTGATGAATTTCTTTCTTCCATGATAAATTATCTCCTCTATTATTTATTTTAATTTATAATTTGTTTTAAATCCGTTTATGCTCTGTTTCAAACTTTAATACTGTCAGGGTTATTAAGAATATCATCTACTGTATCAATTAATTCC
Organism: Ignavibacteria bacterium; assembly: GCA_028714695.1. Lineage (GTDB taxonomy): Bacteria > Bacteroidota > Ignavibacteria > Tepidaquicellales > Tepidaquicellaceae > CAIKZJ01. The sequence continues at coordinate 109,072 of JAQTLX010000001.1, forward strand.
GTAATCAAAAATGGTTTATCGATAATCGCGGAAATTCCCAATGATGACGCCCTCTCTTTGATTCCCTTATCCCTGCCGTACGCGGATATCATTATTGCTTTAATATCCGGGTCTTTTTCTTTGGCTATTGTGAATATATCCAGACCGCTTATACCATTCAAATACTGTAGGTTGTAATCCAGAATTAATAAATGATATTTTTTGTCGTTACTTTTTATCTTATTAATAGCGTCCGAAGCATTCAATACGCATTCAACTTTATAACCTTCGGCCTCAAGAACGTCACAAATTGTTTCGTTCATATAAAGATCATCTTCTACTACTAATATTAAATAATTTATTTTTGACAATTAACATTTTGCCGAAAGTACATCTTAATTTTTATCGTTAGATATGAAATTAGACATTCTTTTCATTTTAAGTTCTTTTTTGTTGAAAATTTGTTTTTTACCGGTTTTTAAAATATCTACGAGCAATCTTAAATAACCGATATCTTCGCTTATTATTTTTAAATTCATTGTTTTTTCTTTCATGTCCGTTATAATTTTATTGATAAACGTTTAATATATCACTTTCAAATTATATGCCAAATTATTAAAGCCGTTTTTGTGTTATAAAAGATACTTACTTACACAAGGAACTGACACTTTTGTCATACTTTATAACAACTCAATAATTTGACTGACAGTAATACAAGACCGATATATAATTTTTTTGAGAAATTGTCACTGGATAAGTTTATTCCGCTGGTATTCTTAATATTTTTGCTATGCTTGATAATTCTAAGCGTCATCACCTATGATAATATCGATGATTTTAAGAACGCCTATAATCACACGCACATTTTTATCGTTTTAATAAGCATTTTTGCGTTTGTAGTGTTCGTTTTCTCAATTTTGATTTTTAATAAACTCATTAAGGATAAAAACGAATCTGAACGGATTCTAAAAATGTCATATACTGATTTGAAAAACAACTTTGAAGAAAAGATACGCGAAAATAAAGGAAGATTTGGATTAATTATGGACAATATAAAAGATTATGCCATAATTACGCTGGATGAAAATGGAATTATTAAAAATTGGAATAAGGCGGCGGAACAACTTAAAGGCTACAAGAAAGAAGAAATTATAGGAAAACATTTTTCCGTCTTTTATAAAAAAGAAGATATTGAGAAAAAAGAACCAGAGAAAAATTTGGAATTGACCAGAATGCAAGGACGATATGAACGTGAAGGTTGGCGCGTTAAAAAAGACGGATCTTTATTCATGGCGGATATCATATTTTCACCTTTATATAATAAAGACGGCGATTTAAACGGATATATAAAAGTGACAAGAGATATTACTGAAAGAAAAAAAGCGGAAGAAACTTTGAGGATAAGCGAAAAACAATTAAAAGAGGCTCAGAAAATCGCTAAACTCGGCAGTTGGGTGTGGAATGTAATAAATGATGACGTAATTTGGTCAGAAGAAATGTATTATATCTTTGAAGTCAAACATGAAAAAACAATGACATATCAAAAATATCTGGAACTTCTTGGCGAAGAAAATAAAATACAAAGACAACAGGCTATCGATGAAGCAATTAAAAACGGCACATCTTTTCACTACTATCTGAATTATAAAACACCATCGGGCAGAAATAAAATTCTAAGTTCACGCGGGGAAATTGAAAAAGAACCCGGCGGTAAAATTATAAGAATGGTCGGAACTGTAATGGATATTACAAGAATAAAGATGGTTGAAGAAGAACTGCGTGAAACAAACGAAAGATTGATTATAATGCAAAAAGAATTGATTCATAACGAAAAACTTGCCGCTCTGGGAAGGTTCTCCTCCGGCATTGCGCATGAAATAAGAAATCCGCTTGCGAATATTAGTGCACTTGCTCAACTTGTTTCTAAAGCCAAAATTGACGACGAAAAAATGAAAAAACATCTTAAATATATACTTGTGAATTCCGATATTGCAAATAATATAATTAAAGATCTTCTGCATTTCGCATCTCCGGATGACCTGGTTTTGGAACAAATATCCATAAGGGATATTGTCGAAAACGTTGTGAATAGTATTGAGGCGCGTTGTTTGGAAAACAAAATTGTATTAACAAAACAAATTGGCAGCGATATTCCGGAAATTCAGGCGGATAAGGTTAAAATTGAAAATGCTCTGTTGAATTTCATTTCAAACGCCATAGAGGCAATGCCCGTCGGCGGAAATCTATCGGTTAAAACATATCTTGATAAAACTCATAACGATATTGTTATAGATATTATTGATACCGGTCAGGGAATTCCCGCTGAAAATATTGATAAGATTTTTGAACCGTTCTTTACTACAAAGGCTTCCGGTACCGGTCTTGGTTTGGGGCTGGCATATCAAACCATTAAATCTCATTCCGGCATACTTAATATAATATCCGAACCGGGCAAAGGCACTAATGTTATAATTAAACTTCCAATCAAAAATAATAATTAAAATGGAAAAAATTCTGATAATTGATGATAACGAATCACTGAGGTATACACTTGAAAATATACTGGAAGAAGCAGGCTATCAACCCTGCTCGGCAGAGGACGGGAATAAAGCAATTGAAGAGGTTAAATCTAAATCATACGATCTTGTTATATGTGATATGAAACTGCCTAAAATGGACGGTATTCAAATCATGAAAGAAATAAAACTGATCGACCCCGATTTACCATTTATCTTTCTTACTGCATTTGGTGATATTAAGAATGCCGTAGAGGCTATCAAAAACGGAGCAACCGACTACTTAACAAAACCATTCGATAATGACGGAATGTTGTTGACTATTCGGAAAGCGCTCGAACTGAAGTATTTGAATCAGGAACTGGAGATATTAAGAAAGAAATCTGACGATTCCTACAGAGGTAATGGAATAATCGGCTCAAGCGCCATAATGAAAGAAGTATTTAATCAGGTAAATATTGTGGCTCCCACTAATCTAACCGTATTGATTCAAGGCGAAAGCGGCACCGGTAAAGAGGTTATTGCTAATATGATTCATAGAGCCAGTGATCGTGCCGGGAAATCATTCGTAGCAGTCGATTGCGGCGCCATTCCGGAAACATTAATCGAAAGCGAACTTTTCGGACATGAAAAAGGAGCGTTTACCGATGCCAAAGTTCAAAGAGAAGGAAAATTTGAACAGGCTAACGGAGGAACTATTTTGCTCGATGAAATTACAAATCTTTCCGATTCTAATCAGATAAAACTCCTGAGAGCGATACAGGAAAGAAAGATAACCAGAGTAGGCGGAAATAAACCTATTAGACTCGATGTTAGAATTCTTACTGCTACAAATATTCGGCTGTCCAAAGCCGTAAATGACGGAAATTTCAGGTCTGATCTTTATTATAGAATCAATGAGTTTCATATCGATATCCCGCCGCTTCGCGAAAGAAAAGATGATATCCCTTTACTTGTTGATTATTTTTTAAAAGATGCAAACAGAGAACTCAATAGAAATGTAGAGAGTATTTCCGGGGAAGTCATGCAGAAAATTCTTTCTCATTCATGGCCCGGTAATGTTCGTGAATTAAGAAATGTAATACGCAGGGCGGTTCTTCTAACGCAAGGGATTAACATGGAAAGAATTACAATTAACGATGAAGTTGGAAATCATAAAATTCCCGTCGAAGTTTCGGAAGATACTGAAAATTTCAGCATTGATGACATAACAAAAAAGGCTGAGAAAGATGTCATTTTAAAAGCAATAGAAGAAGCGGAGGGAAATAAAACAAGGGCTGCAAAACTGCTTAATATGAATGAAAGGACTTTTTACAGAAAACTTAAAAGTTTAGGTTTAAACTAATATATTATATCGGAAATCTCTATCAGCAAACCGATTAAAATAGTCTCTCCGGATAAATAAAAATTATTTTATATGCAAGCAGGCACTCAAGCCTGCTTTTTTAATGACATATATGTCGTAACTCAAAAACATTCTTCCGAGAAAATCAGCAATTCAATCAAATTTTGCCGTATAAACTTTGGCGCGTTAATTGATATACAACAAGTAAAACATTTTTATAACCAAAGTTAAAGGGAGATAGTAATGAAAAACACAAATTATCCGTCACAACAAAACAATCAAAACGGCGAAACGGAAAATACAAGCCAAACAAACAATAACGATGACAATCGTTCGCAGGAATTTAATATTCCCGTTCCGCAAAAGAAAAACGACGACATAACTGCCGGAAATACGCAAGAAAAAGATAAGAACAACCTGACTGAGAATAATAAACGAGGCAGCGAAGATGAAACGTATGATACACCCGAAAATGAAAAATCGCAAGATCTCGGGTTTGAATCAAACAAGAATGATGGTCCGGGCGAAAAACAAAAAGGTAATAACAGAACATCAAGGGAGAGTTATTCAAACGAGAATGAAATTCCCGAAGATAATAAACGAAAGAACAGACCGAAAACCGATGAAGAAAATGAAGATGGATTAAGAGAGAACGTTTCGGATGATGAAGAAAATGAAACAGACGATGAATCAATTCTCGAAGAACCTGACATGGAAACAGATGAACAAGAAAAAAACGGTAATGATGAGGATTTCGATAATGAACATCACAAAAATTCCAACGAAAGAAACGATGCCGATAAAAAAAACCGGGAAAAAGTATAATGCGTGAAAGATAATTCAGTGCTCATATCTGTATAAATATTACCGTCAAATTTGCAATGAAAACATTTAAAGTTTTGAAAACATAAAAAAGAAAGGATATTTAAAAATGGCGAAAATGAAATCACTCGAAGATTTTTTAATGGATGAATTAAAAGATCTCTATAGTGCGGAAAAACAATTAACAAAAGCACTTCCGAAAATGGCGAAAGCGTCTCAGTCTGATGAATTACGTACGGCATTCGAAGATCACTTGAGTGAAACCGAAGGTCAGATTGAAAGGCTGAATAAAATAGCAAAACTCGCAGGCGGAAAACCGCTTACAGGCAAAAAATGCGCAGCCATGGAAGGATTAATCGAAGAAGGCAAGGAAGTTATCGAAGAAGACTGCACACCGGAAGTCAGAGATGTTGCGCTGATTGCTTCAGCCCAAAGAGTTGAACACTATGAAATAGCGGCATATGGCTGTGCAAAAACTTACGCCAGATTATTAGGCTTAAATGAAATTGAGGAACTGCTGGAAGAGTCAGAGAAGGAAGAAAGCGCTGCGGATGAAAAACTTACCGCGCTTGCAGAAGCAATCAATGCCGAAGCATTAGAGCCGTCTAAAGGCTGAAGATTTAATATTAAATGAAAGCCTCGCAATCGAAGTTGTACGCTAAAGATCTGCCGCAAATAGTATTTTAATTGTATAAAATGCGGCAGATTATTTCGAAAAATTAATAAGTAAAAATTTTATAAAAAATTAAACAATAACCCAATAAGGTTATTAATTGAAAGGAACAAAATCATGTTGAAAAAAAGTTTTCCTATACTGTTTGCTCTGTTATCGATAATTGTGTTTAATACTACCGCTTTGAAAGCGCAAACAACAACAAAGGATATATATCCCGAATTTTATATCAGTCCTTTAGCCGGTGTTCAATTTCCTGTCGGTTCATTGAATGATACATACAAACCAAGTTATAATGCCGGTCTTGACTTTGCAGTGAGACTCAACCGCGAAACAAGTTTTTATCTGAAAGTTGGATATTATAATATGACGGCTAAAAGCGATGTCATGGCCCCTGATGCAAGTTTCATAGAAATAACGGCGGGTCCGAGGTATATCTTTACAAGTCCTAAATTGAAAGCCAAATTATTTCTTGAGGCAGGATTAGGCGCTTATATATATAAAACCAAAGATTATACTATACCCGGAACACCTGATGTTGTGTTGCCCGGTACTTCCGTTGCGAATTTTGGTGTAAATGCAGGTCCCGGTTTTATTTTACCGTTGGGAAAGTCAATAGATTTGATGATAAAATCCAAAATACATTGTGTGTTTGAAAAAGAAACTTCACATATGTTTATATCTGCCGTTATGGGGTTAAACTTTACTTTATAGATTATTTAAAGGAGTAATTATATGAAAAATCGAAACAGGGTTTCCGTTTAGTTGTCGGTTACCCTTTTTTCTAAACTGAAACATTAAAATATAAATTATCATGAACAAAACATTTGAAGTTTCCTTTATATCGTCAAATATTCCAAGACGCTGCGGTATTGCTACATTTACAAATGACCTTGCGAATTCATTTAGAAAAATCATCAATGGTACGAAATTATTGACAAATGTTGCCGCGATTAATGATAATCCCGGAGGATATGAATACCCTGATGATGTTATGTATGAAATTAATGATAAAAGTGCAAATGATTTTAAAGAAGCGGCACATTATCTCAATATTTCCGATAATGATGTTGTCAATCTTCAGCATGAATTCGGATTATACGGCGGTGATGCGGGGTCATATATTTTATACCTTCTTGAAAATTTAAGAAAGCCCGTTGTTACTACGCTGCATACGGTTCTTGAACATCCTACAGATGAACAATTAAGAGTAATACGGGAAATAAACAACTATTCATCACATATGGTAGTGCAGTCAAAAAAGGCTCAATCATTTCTTTCGGATGTTTATAGTATTCCAAACGAAAAGATAAAATTTATTCCGCACGGCGCCCATGATGTACCCTTTGCAGATACAACGCGTTACAAAGAAAAATATAAACTTACTGATAAAAAGGTGTTGTTAACTTTTGGGCTCTTAGGTCCGGGAAAAGGTATAGAAGACGTAATAAATGCTTTGTCCGATGTAGTGAAAACAAATCCTGATGTTGTTTATATTGTTCTGGGTTCTACACATCCGCATGTTAAAAAACAATTAGGAGAATCCTATCGCAAAAATCTTGAGAATCTTGTAATTACGCATGGATTGGAAAATAATGTATTGTTTATTGACCGATTCGTAAATACCGAGGAACTTCTCGAATTTTTGATGATGAGCGACATTTATATTTCACCATACCATAATATGGCTCAGATTGTTTCAGGTACGCTTACTTATGCTTTAGCATCGGGAAAAGCAATAATATCTACGCCGTATTGGTATGCCAAAGAATTGTTGAAAAACGGTAATGGGATATTATATTTACCGAATAATATTGAATTGCTTTCAAATTCAATCACAGATTTGCTGAATGATGATAAAAAACTTAATAATCTGAGAAGAAATGCTTACCAATCCGGAAGAAAAATGACATGGAAAGCAGTTGCCAAAAATTATTACGAAATATTCCAGCAGTCGGTTGCTGAATTTAAATTAATGCCTCAAGTACATTAACCTGCGTTAATCTGAAAGAGAAATTTTGCTGTGCAATTTCGGCTGTCTTATGCGATTTTTACTTCGTCAATGAATTCTTGAATTCCGGTATGCTCCGTTTGTGCTGCATCACAAATTTGTTCATGGCATTATTAAAGTGCGTCTTTATCAATATTAAGTTACTCGGTAAATCATCGATCGTCTTTGCATCGCATAAACCCGCGCAAGATATTCGATTGATTAGGGAATGAAATTTTTTGTGTGCTTTGATTTTTAATATTTAGTGCCGGATATTCTCAACACTAATAACTAATCTGCACGATTTCAATTTTTCTGAATGCTTCCTGATATCTCCCTTTATTGTCTTTTGGAATTATATTTTCCAGAAGAAATTTTGAAAAATTTTCGAAATTGGGGAATTGTGATTTGAAATTTCTCATAACATCGAGTTTGAAATTTATAGAATCCGAAATATCGACAAAGTAATCCGGTTTGTGTGTTCCGTAAAAAAGAATCGTGCTGACCATATGCTTGCCTTTTTTATCGGGATATATAAAATCGTTCTTCGCGGCAAATATCGCATCGAATACGGCAGTGCCGATTATTCTATGGTCGCGGTGGTTAAGATTGATATTATCGAATTCCAGATTGGCAGGGTCGAACGAAAATATAACTTCAGGTCTTATGTCCTTAATTATAAGTGTAAGTTTCTTTCTTAGTGATTCGGAGTATTCAAGAAATCCGTCCTTATAATCAAGGAAGTAGATTTTTTTGACCCCGACCAGCGCTGCTGCTTTTAAGGCTTCTTTTTTCCGTTCTTCAATCCTGTCTTTGCTTCGCATCGACTTTATTTTAAATCCGTTTTCGCCGTTTGTGGCGATTATGTAATAAGCATCGTAACCTTTTGCGATGTATTCCCTGACCGTTACAGGACAGCCGAATTCAATATCATCAGGATGTGCCCCGACGGCAATTATTGTTTTCTTGTTCATTTGATTTCTTTAATGTAAAATACAAAAATATATAATATTCTAAAATACACTGAAAATAATAATTAAATATATTACAATTGCTTAAATATAAACAACAACAACATATTATTTTTGAAGCCCGAGCACTTAATACCCGTCTTTGCAGATAACTCACTTCAGGGTATTGTGATTTATGAAAAGGGCCGTTTAATTTACTCCAACAAAAGAGCGTCCGTTATTTTAAACGTACCGGAAGCGGAACTTGCCAATAAACAAATTTCATATTTTATAGGCAACATTCATAAGGACGATTTCCCTTCGGTTGAAAAATATTTCCTTACGGCAGATCAATTTGCAAATTACGATGTAAAATTGCAGTTCAGGTATAAAACCCATACGGATAAATATTCATGGCTTGAGTGTTATTTTAAAAATATAGATTACGATAACGAACAGTACCTTATTAACCTTTTCGCAAATATCGATGAAAACAAGAAGTACGAAGAAAGGCTCATCGAAAATGAAAAGAAGTATAAGAATTTCATAGAGCAAACATCCGAAGGCATCTCATATCTTGAGTTTGAAAGCCCAATCGATATATCATTGCCGCGCGAAGTCAAGGTGAAAAAGATTTATGAAACAGGTGTAATTGCCGAATGCAATCTGGCTTTTGCAAAAATGTACGGATTCGATTCTATAGATGAGATTTTAGGCAAAAAACTTATTGATATGCACGGTGATGATGAAAATCCGATGAACCTGAAAGCATTTTATGATTTTTGCGACAGTAATTATAATGTCCAAAATGTCGTTACCGAAGAAAACGGTAAAGAAGGCAATAAAATATTTTTCCTCAATAATTCAGTCGGAATAATTAAAAGTAATTTGCTTTACGGAATTTGGGGAACACAGATTGACATATCGGAAAGACAGAAGTCCGAAGAACTAGTAAAAGCGGCGTACAGAATTTCCGAGGCTGCTCATACATCTGACAATCTGGACGATTTGTTCAAGTCTATACATAATATTGTGTCTACTTTAATGCCGGCAAAAAATTTCTATATTGCGATTTATGACAGTAAAAAAGACCTGATATCTTTTCCTTACTTCATTGACGAATATGATGAACTTGCAATTACTCAGAAACCGGGTAGAGGCATAACCGAATATGTGATACGGTCCGGAAAACCGCTTCTAGCAACTCCGGCTGTTATAAAAGAACTTGAAGCAAAAAACGAAATTATTCCTATCGGCTCTGAATCCGTTGACTGGCTTGGTGTGCCGTTGAAAGTTAACAACTCGACAATCGGTATCCTTGCCGTGCAGTCTTATACTGAAGGCATAAGATATACAACTGATGATATGCACATGCTTGTCTTTGTCTCCAATCTGATAGCGATGGCTATCGAAAGAAAACGTGCCGAGGAAGCGCTTAAATTCAGCGAAAGCAAAAATAGAGCCCTGCTCTCCGCTCTGCCTGATATGATGTTTGTACAGAATTACGACGGGGTTTATCTGGATTATCACGCAAGAAGCCCTGAAATGCTCATTTCGGGTCCCGAAAAATTTATGGGGAAGAACATGAGCGAAGTTCTTCCAAAATATATGGTAGATCTCTTTAAGGAGGGATTTAAAAAAGCGATTGAAAGCGGGGAAATACAACTTGTAGAATATCCGCTGGAAATAAGAGGCGTTATGTATCACTTCGAAGCAAGATTTGTCGCCTATGATAACGATAAAATTCTGACTACTATCAGAGACGTATCCCAGAAAGAAAAAATGGTCAATGAACTTCTCGAGGCAAAAGAAAAAGCGGAAGAGATGAATCAGATAAAATCCAATTTCCTCGCTAACATGAGCCACGAACTCAGAACACCGCTGCATGGAATTCTGGGATTTGCACAAATACTGGCAGACGACCTGGATAACCCCGACCATAAGAATATGATTACCACGATTTACAGGAGCGGAAAAAGATTGCTCGAGACTCTTAACCTTATACTCAGTTTTTCAAAAGCCGATGCAAAGAAATATAATCTTGTCTATTCGGTTGTGAACGTAAAGCAACTAGTGCATGAAGTCGTAGAATTATCGGTTCCGAATGCTGAAAGTAAATCCATAAATCTCACTTGCGACATATGCGATGAGGATATTTTTGCCGAACTTGATGCAAGACTTATCAGGGATATCCTTCATAACCTTATTAATAATGCAATCAAGTTTACCGAAAAGGGCGGAGTGATTGTTAAAGTTTCCACATCCGGAAACGAATTGATTCTAAAAGTTCTCGATTCCGGAATTGGTATTCCGGAAGATAAGTTCGATATTATTTTTCAGGAGTTCAGGCAGGAAAGCGAAGGATTGAGCAGGAATTTCGAAGGGACGGGTCTTGGTCTCACTTTAACCAAAAATTATGTTGAATTGCTGAAAGGTACAATAACGGTTGAAAGCACAATAGGGAAGGGTTCGATTTTTACAGTCATATTGCCTCTTAAGAATATTCAGGAAATGACAATAGCATCAGGCGAATCAGACGATGAAATGTCCGTAAATCTTATTCCTGCGCCCGATGATAAGAGAAATATTCTTCTCGTCGAAAACGACAGGGTGAGCGCCGTTCTCGTAAGGGCATATATTTCCGGGAGTTATAATATTGATATTGTGGCGAAAGGCAATGATGCATTAACAAAAACAAAGGAAAAAAGATACGACGCGATACTTATGGATATAAATCTCGGAGAAGGCATGACGGGTATTGAAGTGACTCAAAAAATAAAAAAACTTAACGGATACCAAAACGTTCCAATAATTGCCGTTACTGCTTTTGCTATGGAAACCGATAAAGACGAATTCCTGAATTACGGATGCACACACTATATCGCGAAACCTTTTGACAGAACAGAATTGTTAAATCTTCTGAATTCCATCTTTACCGGGGAAGCGTAGATTCTCCGCCGTCTCTGTAGTTTTCGTTCATTTCCCTGATTTTTTTTGTATCGGTCGGATGCCCGTATTCTTCAACATTTTTATATTGATATAAATATTCTTCCTTTGTGATTTTGTTCTGCCAGTAACCGGTCATTACGCCTATTCCCGTTATCGCTGCGAATATTAATACAACACCGAATGCTGCGGTTTTTCTTCCGATTCGTTTCTTTACTACTATATTTTTTAACTCAAGCGTGTCTTTTACAGGGCACACATCCACGCAGTTAAGGCATGAAGTGCACTCGTCGGAAATAACGGTTTTAACTTTATGAACTTTGATAAATGACGGGCATGCCTTTGCGCATAAACCGCAGTCAATGCATGAAGATTCGTTTCTCTTGATTTTGTTGGTGCTTAACAGAGACGCTATGCCCAGAAACGCTCCGTATGGGCACAGATACCGGCACCAGAATCCTCTGAAAACAATTGACAGAAGAAACAGTATGGATATAACCGTTAATGAAAATGTTGATATTTTGGCAAAGAAATAATACATCTTTATATCTGCGACAATATTGTAAGGACTGTCAAGGAATGCCTTCAGCGCTATGCCGCTCATGATGAATATTACAGAGTAAAGCAGAAAGGCAAGCAGCAGATATTTTATTCCGCGCAAAGGGTAATCGAGAAACCGGGGCATTCTGATATCACGTTTGAAAATCTTCCTGCCGAGATCTCCAAGCAGTTCGGATATGAACCCAACCGGACAGAACCAACTGCAGAATGATTTTCCGAATATCAGCGAAACAACCAAAATCGCCGTAAAAATAAAAAACCCCGCCGGATGTATAAGACTTATTTCGCCTGTCTTAAGGAAGAGATAAAAACTCATGAACGAACTTATCGGCAGAAAACCGTCAACGCCGGGAGGTCTTGAGTAAAATGAAGCAGCGCCTTCAGTATCCAGATAATTTACGAAAAGATGGAATTCAATTCCAATCCAGATACACAATAATGCAAACGCCGATTGAATGATAAATCTGTAGTTCTGAACTTTAAATTTCTTTAATTTGCCGTTTTTCATCTTTATTATATTTATCGTATCCTCCAAGCATGATTCCTCCGAATCCGTTATTTCCGTATTATCTTATTAATTTTCGCAATGGATTTTTTCTTGAACTGTTCCAGAGTTTCGGATGTAAGCATATTGTATGCACTGTTCCTGAGTTTCCCCCATTTGTTATGAACAGGGCATGGATTTCCGGGCGAACAATCGGGAAATCCTAATACGCAGTTGTTGAATAAGGCTAATCCGTCGATAGCCTCGACTATCTCAATCAGTTTAATCTTCGCGGCTGCTTTTCCAAGATAGAATCCTCCCGAATTCCCTTTCTTTGACTTTACCAATTTCTTTGCAGTGAGGCTTTGCAGTATCTTCGAAACGAATTCTTTGGGAATGTCCAGTTTCTTTGAAATCTCATCTGCTGAAGCCATTGCGCCGGCTTCAAGTGTTGAAAGATACAATACCGCCTGAAGGCCGTATTCGCATTTTTTCGAAAAAATTACTGTCATAATTTAATCAGATAAATTAATCTGATTAAATATAGTATTCAAATCCGATTTAAACAAGACAAAATACTCTGTCTTGAAAAAATGTTTAATTCCTGAACATTGAATTATTTATAGCGTTAAAATTTTATGAAAAATACTTAATTTCCGCCATGGATATTAAATTCCTAAAAGGTGTCGGTGAAAAACGCGCCGAGGCATTCAGAAAAATCGGAATCGATAGTCTTGAAGATTTTCTCACGTTCATTCCGAGAATTCACATCAAAAGAGTTAAGATTGCAGATGCACGCAGAATGCTCGGAGAGAATATTATCGTGTACGGAAGGGTTCTTTCTGTAACCAGGCCTTCGCGTCCTTCGCATCCGGTAACAGTAGAGTTGGAAGACGGGACAGGAAGTATTGAAATCCCGATTTTCGGCGGCTCTGAATTCAGAGCTAAACAGTTCAGGCTCGATGAAGATTATGTCTTCTACGGCAAAGTGAGCGAGGCATTTAAAGGATATACTACAAGGCTTGATTACCGCGACCACCTAAGAATAAACTTAACCGATGAAACCGACAGGGATTTTCTCAAATATTCATTTGTGCCAATTTATGAATTATCCGGCATATTAAAAGCCACATGGATTAAACCCCTCACTCTCAGCAAGATTGTCTTTAATGCGTTCAGGTATGTTATTAAAAGCAGCCCCGGGGTTCCCGAAGATACTTTGCCTGCATCGGTAATTAATGACAATGTTTTATATTCAAAAAAAGACGCCGTTCTCAGAATAAATTTCCCGATTAACTTCGAACAGATTGAAACAGCAAGGAAGAGATTGGCATTCGAAGAGTTGTTTTACCTCCAGTTGCTGCTTGCATTAAAAAGGAAAAATCTCAAAGATGAAATAAAAGGTATTTCATTTGAGACGGATATAAAACAGATAGCGGGCAATTTTATCAAAGTGCTGAAATTTGATTTGACGAAAGCGCAGAAAAGAGTAATTAATGAAATTTATTCCGATATGAAATCGGAAAAAGTTATGAACCGTCTTCTTCAGGGCGATGTGGGCAGCGGAAAAACGATTGTCTCGGTCTTTGGAATGCTGATTGCCCTCAAATGCGGTAGTCAGTCCGCTTTTATGTGTCCAACCGAAATTCTGGCGGAACAGCATTTCAATACTATCTCGGAATTTATCGGCAAATATAATAAAGTTGCAGGGACTGATTATTCCGTTACTTTGCTTGTCGGCGGTCAGAAAAAGAAACTTCGTAATGAAATTCTCGGAAATATTAAATCCGGAATGTCCAATATTATAATAGGCACACATGCGCTAATACAGGAATCCGTTTCATTCGCTAATCTGGGATTTGTGGTAATCGATGAGCAGCATAAATTCGGTGTCATGCAGAGAGCAAAGATAAAAGATAAAGGGCTTAATCCGGACGTGCTTGTAATGACGGCGACTCCGATTCCAAGGACGCTTTCTCTGACGTATTACGGCGACCTTGATGTTTCCGTAATCGATGAACTTCCCGCCAACAGGAAAAAAGTTATCACTTCACTTGTAAAGGATACGGCAAAATTCGAAACATGGAGTTTCGTGAAAGATAAACTTGGCAAAGGCAGCAGAGCGTTTATTATTTATCCTATTATAGACGAATCGGAAAAACTCGACCTGAAATCTGCCGAAGAAAATTTTTTAAATCATAAAAATATTAACTTCAAAAACTTTAATGTCGGCATGGTACACGGAAGAATGCCATGGTACGAAATCGAAGAAACGATGAACGATTTTAAATCGGGAAAACTCGATGTGCTCGTTGCAACAACCGTCATAGAAGTCGGAATCGACATACCGGAAGCGAACGTTATGATAATAGAGGAAGCACAGAGGTTCGGTCTATCTCAATTGCACCAGTTACGGGGCAGGGTAGGTAGGGGGGCAGATCAATCCTATTGTATAATGATTGCCAAATATCTGGATGAAATTTCGAAAAAAAGGCTCGATACATTATGCCGTACTACTGACGGTTTTGAAATCGCGGAGGTCGATATGGAAATCAGAGGTCCCGGTGAATTTTACGGAATACGGCAGTCGGGCGTCCTGAATTTTTCCGTTACGGATTTGGCAAAAGACAACGATATTCTTGAAAAAGCCAGAAAAACTGCGTTTAATATAGTTGACCGCGACCCGCATCTTCGTATGCACGAACACGAAATGATTAGAAAAGAACTGCTTAAAAAATACAAGGATTCCATGTATCTTATGAACATTGCCTGAAAAACAAGGATTTTAATTACTTTTTCCAAAATTTCATTTATCATTTAGTATTTATTCCAAAAAACATATTTTAATATAAAATTATAAAACAGTCTTTGCAAAAATCATCAAAAACCGAAATAGTACTGCCGTTACTAACAATCCTCCTGGATATGGCTGCTATTTTTTCCGCATACCTTATTTCGTATTATGTCAGATTTTTTACTTTTTATGCAAATCTCTTTCCGATTGAAAAAGGGCTGCCTGAATTAAAGGGATATATTTACTTTGCATTGTTTACGATGCCTGTATGGGTTCTTACATTTCATAATTTTAAAATGTATAAGCCGCGGAGAAATGTATTTATCGGGGATGAATTTGTACAGATAGTTAAATGCGTATCAATCGGTATTTTTTTGTCAATCGGAATAATTTTCTTTTTCAGGGAATATCCTTATTCGCGTCTTGTTTTTGTTCTCTTGTGGTTAATCGCACTAATATTGATTACAATTGAGAGATATATTTTACTGAAGGTCGAAAAAACATTTTATAATAAAAATATCGGGCTGAAAAATGTTGCCGTAGTCGGAACAAATGAAATGGCGGATAAGTTATACGGAACATTCAGTAAAGATAAATTTACGGGCTTCAACGTCCTCGGGTTTTTCTCATTATCGGCTCCAGGTGAAGAATTCCTCAAAAACAAAACTTATATCGGCGATTATCAAAGCATTCCGTTAAAGATAAAAGAATTAGAGATTCAGAAACTTCTGATTGCGCTGTCACCGGAAGAAAACGAATATTTGTATAAAATTATAAAATTGTGCGAAGGTATTAATATTGAGTTCATGCTGGTTCCTGATTTTAACGAGGTGCTGACCAGCAGGCTGAAAATATCGGAGATTGACGGCATACCGTTTATGATTATCAAATCATTCCCGCTCAATATATGGAACAGGGCAGTTAAAAGAATTTTTGATATCTTTGCCTCACTATTCATATTAATATGCATTTCGCCGTTCTTTGTTTTGCTTTCGATGCTTGTCAAATTGACGTCAAAAGGTCCGCTCTTCTACAAGCAGGAAAGAGTCAGTCTTGACGGAAGAAAATTCAATATGCTTAAATTCCGTTCGATGAAAATTGACGCTGAGGCAGACGGAAAACCGCGATTCGCTTCGAAAGATGACAGCAGGTACACGCCTGTAGGTCTGTTTATCAGAAAATATTCTCTTGACGAACTTCCGCAATTTCTGAACGTGCTCAAAGGCGATATGAGCATCGTGGGACCGCGTCCGGAGCGGGAGTATTTTGTCAATATTATGAAAGACTCTGTCAGCAAATATCTCGAAAGACACAGAGTCAAATGCGGAATAACGGGCTGGGCACAGGTGAACGGTCTCAGGGGGTCGGAAACATCCATGCAGGCAAGAATAGACTATGATATTTATTACATTGAAAATTGGTCTCTGGTCTTCGATATTAAGATTATTCTGAAGACAATAAAGGAAATGTTTTTTTCCAAAAACGCTTTTTAACGAAACGATTATATAAATTAATTCAGAAAGAAAAAATTGATACCCGTAATAATATTTTTCGCTCACACTGTTTTTCTTGCATGGGCATTCGCAAAATCATATCAGAACGACGGACTTGTGCAGGCATTTCTTAACGTATTTTTTATTGTGATACTATTTACCGTCGGATGGACGCTCTCTGACCTGTTCGTCGGATTTATTATTTCCGCTGACGGTTACGAAATTGCGCTGCCGTCCGGCAAACTCCCGCTCTTTTTCCTTAAACTAACCGGCTTTGTCAAATTATACGGAAACGGATTCGGGAAGTTAATTCCTAAAGACTCTATTTCTCTTGTTGTTTTGACAATTATTGAATACTTTTTCTATAGATTCTATTTTAAACAAACGACTGTGAAATAAATTTGAATTATCTGCGGCTAAATATATTATTCTTTTTAGCAATTCTTTTTTCCGCCACATTACTGTTTCCAAAAGAATTATCCGTAAAGCGGAAAAACAGCGTAATGCTTCAGTTTGTAACAACGAACGGTTTCGGAAATAATCTTTACATTGATAATGTGATTTCCGGAAGAAGACCGGATTTTGATATAGCAGTTACTTCCATAAATAATATTAAGAAAGATACTACATATCTTCCGAATGTTGCGAGTGTTACATTGCATCCGTCGATTAACGTCACAAATCTCGGTCTTGCAAATTACGGTTCTATATATTCGATAAATCTTGAAATTCCCGAACTACAGTATACATCCACGTTGTATGATTCTTCGATATTCTCTGGACAGACAAAAACCATAATAATGGATTCGGTAGTGATTCCAACGAGTATGAATTTCAGTTTGACTGCTTATCTGGGTTCGATTGCGGATTCAAACAACTTTAACGATACGTTGAAACAGAACTCGGTATTTCTTAAAGCGGTTGCTAAGAATCTATTCATAGAACAATTCACTTCGGCAACATCTCCTTCATGCGGCGCGAATGATCAGTTCCTCGACACACTTATTTATAATCATTTTAACAGTGTCTGCGCCGTTAAGTATCATACAGGCTTTCCCCCGCCGGGAATAGATTCGATGTATCTCGCTGATTCTATCCAGGTGAACCAGAGGAGAAATTATTATTTTGTTAATACCGTACCATACACGGTATTGAACGGCAGAAGCAGACTTCCTTTGCCGTATTATTCTCTCGATTCTTCTATCTATAAATATTATTTCGTTGATACAATAAATAACGGATCGCCTGTTTCGATTGCCGTAACCGACGCACTGCTTCCCGGAGACACAATTCAGTCGACAATATCCGTCAATTTCCTTTATCCTGTTTCAGGGAACAGACTACGGTTAAAGATTGCGGCAATTGAAAAACTTGTTTCGTATTCTAATCCGATAGGGGCAAGCGGTGAATCACAGTTCTACGATGTATTCAGAGCCATGCTGCCGGATTCTGCGGGATATCCCATAAGCGGTAATCCGGGTAGTTCGCAATTCGTAATAAAATATCATGTGGATTCATTGTGGAAAGATACATCGATGTATACAGTAGCGTTTATTCAGAATGATGAAAACAGGGATGTCATTAATTGCGCCAAAAGCATATATATGAAATCCGCAAGAAGACCGATGTCTTTTGCTAAAGCAAACAGAATTGCAAAGCCGGATTTCGACAAAAGAGTTTTTCCGAAAGCGAATTTCTTTTCAAAGAACAGTTACCGTTTACCGGGCGATTCGTCTTCCTATTTCGACTATCAGAATTTCGAAGGACCATTTCCGCCTCCGGGATGGATAATTTCTAATCCCGACGGATATCTCTCTTTCGAAAAGTTTGTCGGTGTGAACGGAGTAACGCTTGGAGGAAACAGTTCAATTAGAATTCCTTTCTACGACTACGCCAATATCGGACAGAAAGATACTCTATACAGCGCTCCATTTGACAGCGTTTCTTCATACGATACATTGTCATTCGACTACGCTTACGCGGTATATCTGTCGACGTTCGTTGACAGTCTGACTGTAAATATTTCGACCGATGCAGGAAGTTCCTGGACGAATATTTTTAATGAAAGCGGTTATGAACTCGCTACTGCGCTTTCGACTACTCAGCCGTTTTATCCTTATAATTCATCCCAGTGGAAAACTTTTAGGTATCCTTTGGATGCAGTACTTCCGCCTGAGAATACTTTTAGTGCGGTTCCAAATTCATACGAACTTTTGCAGAATTATCCGAATCCCTTTAATCCGAAGACATCGATAACGTTTAGAATTCCAAAAGACGGATTTGTGACTCTTAAGGTTTACGATATTCTCGGACGTCTGATGAAAACCGTTGTTTCTCAGTTCCGTAAAGCGAACTCATATACTGAAGTGTTTGACGGTTCGGGTTATTCAAGCGGAATTTATTTCTACCGATTGGACGTAAACGGATTTGCACAGACAAAGAAGATGGTTATTCTGAAATAAATATTCTTTAACCCTTCAAAAAATTATTTTTATTTCACCAGATCTTTTTTAATAATACCTTTTACGAGTGTAACTAAATCTTTTTTCAGAAATGGTTTTGAAAGATAATGCGTGCATCCTCTTTTAATGAATTCTTCTTTCTCGTTTTTCATTGCATATGCAGTAACTGCTACGATTGGTGTTTTTTCATAGCCGTTCATTGCTCTTATTAATTCAACAGTCTGAATTCCGTCAAGACCCTTGCCAAGATTTATATCCATTAATATCGCGTCGTATTTTTTAATGCCGGCTTTTTCGAGTGCATCTTTGCTGCTAACAGCAACATTTATTTCGCAAATATTTCGCAAATAATTTTTTACAAGTAAAACAGCGGGTGCTTCGTCTTCAACGTAAAGAAATACAGGCAAATCATCATTGCCGGACGGCAGAATTGAAGGATCCCTTTCTTCTTCTTCCTGAATATTATCTCTTTTTCTGGTTTTAATTTTATTTATCCTGCTTATATCGGCGGGAAGCATAACTTTCATGGTTGTGCCTTCGTCGGCAACACTTTTCTCAACACAAATTTCACCCTTAAGTTTTTGTATGAATTTTTTGGTTATGCTGAGACCCAGTCCGGTGCCTTCAAATGTTCTGCCGTAACCTTCGCTGACCTGTCTGAATTCTTCCCATATAAGATCCCATTTGTCTTCAGGAATACCTATCCCCGTATCTTCAACTCTTATAACGGCATAATTGATGCCGTTTTGAATTTCACTGTTGACTCTGACTACGACTCCGCCTTTTAAAGTGTATTTGACAGCATTGTTTATAAGATTATTCAGAATCTGGCGTGTTATTCTCTTGTCAATATTTATAATAAATTCTTCAGGAACCGAATCGTGTATAAGATAAAGACGTTTGTTAGAAGCGGATTTCTGAAACAAACCTATTACTTCGTTTACTTCCGAGATAAGGTCAAAACTGGAAACCTTGATATCAATTTTATCCGATTCGACAAGCGAAAGATCAAGAATGAGGTTCAGTGTTTCCATAAGACGCGAACCCCCTTTGTGTATCATTTCAGCAAAGTGTTTCTGTTCTTCATCCTGAATTTCACTCGAAAGCATTTCGGAAAATCCAAGAATGCCGACCATCGGAGTTCTGAGTTCATGGCTCATATTGGCAAGGAAATTTGTCTTTACCCTGTATAGTTCTTCCGCTCTTTCTTTAGCAATTCTGAGTTCATTTTCGAGAATCTTTCTTTCAGTTATATCGTCAATA
This sequence comes from Ignavibacteria bacterium, assembly GCA_028714695.1. Classification (GTDB taxonomy): domain Bacteria; phylum Bacteroidota; class Ignavibacteria; order Tepidaquicellales; family Tepidaquicellaceae; genus CAIKZJ01. The sequence goes on from JAQTLX010000001.1 coordinate 129,350, forward strand.
GTGAGCAAAATTGTTTTCTGCGGCTCTAATGTTGCGATGGAAGTACTGAAAAGCACTGTTTTCCGTTTATGTCTTGCATTAACCTCGAATGTAAAATATGAATGTTCAACTTTAGTATATTCTCTTCCCGTTTTCAAAGTATCAATCAATGAAATCCGCAAGTTACAATCCTTGCAATTGTCGCTGAATCCGCATCCTTCGGAAGTTAATATCGAATTGACACACTTGAGTAAATCTCCGCACTGACTGAACAATAACTCGCTTTCAACTTTATCGGAAAGATTCTTACCCGTTCTGTTGATTTTGAGTATTTCACCCCTGCTGTTTAGAAGAAGCATTGTAGCGGGTGCATTGTCGAATATTACCTGAAGTTCTTTTTCGCTGTCAATTAATTTCCTTTCCGCTTTTCTTCTCTCTGTTATGTCTCTCGATACGCCGAGAAAGAACCTGAAATTATTATCTTTATCGAATACAGGCGTAACTGCAACTTCAGTCCATACGGTTGTACCGTCCTTGCACGGCTGCTCAATTTCTTTTATCGTAATGTTTACATCAGGTTTATCGTTTTCCAAATCATTCAAAAATACCGCGAATGAATCATTAATAACCTTTAATGAGTCCGGGCAAACAACTTCGGACATTTCCTGTCTCATGACTTCATCTACCGTATATCCTCTTAATTTAAAAACAGACGGGCTCACATATATAAATTTACCTGCGGCGTCTATTGTCCATATGACGTCGTTTATATTTTCCGCAAGCATCCTGTAATTCGCTTCGTTCTCGCGGATTTTAATTTCCGCTTTTTTTAATTCGGTGATGTCATTTATGCTTGCCAGAATGTATTTTTTGTTATTAAGATTTATAACGTCTGCGGAATATAAGCCGATGATTCTCTCGCCTGATTTGTTCCTTACTGTAATTTCCCTGTTGGTTATTGCTTTTTTCTCCGATAATTCTTTTACTATGAAATTTCTTTCGCTGATATCGTACCACAGGTTGAGACCGGCTACTGTTTTTCCTAATATTTCATCATAAGAATAACCTGTCTTTCTCACAAATCCTTCATTCACTTCATTTATTATACCGGTGTCCAGTTCGGATAATATTATTGCATACGGCGCGGAACGGAACGCCTTCGAATATTTTTCTTCGTTGTCCGCGATAATCTGCTCTGAGTGTTTTTTCTCCGTAATGTCCCGATGTACCCACATTCTGCTTATCTTCTCACCGCTGACAGATACGGGTATGAAATCAACAGTATATATCCTGCCGTTTTTCAGTTCTATCTCTTCCCCGTAAAGCGGGATTTTTTCTTTTATGCTGAAAGCAATTAACTCTGCTATCTTTTCCGGATTCACATATCTTGCCAAAACAATTGGAAGAAAATCCTTTGCCGGCATACCGATTAGTTCCTTTTGTCTGCCTTCGAGGTCAAACTGCTCGCAGTAAATGTTGTTAACATATTCAATCCTGTCATCTTCTCCGACCAACAGAATCCCGGCATATATGTTGGATAAAATTTTATTCAATTTATTCGTAAACTCGCCGGATTCGGTTTCAATTTTTTTCCTGATTGAAATATCCTGAACGACCGCCTGAATATATTTCTTTCCGTCCGTTTCTATTATGCTTGCGCTCACTTCAGCCGGGAACTGCTCTCCCGATTTTTTAATATTAATAGTCTCAAATCTTGTTTTTCCCTTTGATATTAATTCGCTGAAATTTTTTGCGGGGGATGTATTAAACTCTTTCGCGCGGATATCGAAGATGTTCAAATTTCTAAACTCCTCTTGTGAATACCCGAAAATATCAACCGCTCTGTTGTTTGCTTCTATCACATTTCCGTTTTCTTCGAGCAGAAATATCATGTCATTTGCATTCTTAAAAGCCTCGGAATAATGCGTATGTATTACTTTCCTTTCCAGATCCGATTTCATATGCTCTATCGTTATAGATTTTTTTCTGTTATGATAGAACCATACGAAACTTGTACCGATGAATCCTATTACCAATATTAAAAATAATATTACATTTCTTCCTTCCTCTTTCAACGAGTCAAATACTTCTCCGCTGTCAATCTTTGTAATCAGTATCCAGTCCGAACCTTCAATATTCGATATATTTGCAAGTACATTTACGCGTCTGTAATCGATACCTTCGGTAAGACCTTTAATTCCTTTGATTGCCTTAATTCCAACCAATTCCTGATTTTCGGGAAGGTCCGGAATAGATAATTTCAATGCGGAATTTTTCTGATGTCTGATATTATTAAGGAATAATATTTTCCCGCCGTCATTTTTGATAAGATATGTTTCGGCACTCGAACTTTCAACCGGCCATTTCTGAATAAAAGGATAAAGGTAAGCATCCGGGTCCGTTTCAAGAATTAGTCCGCCCTGATACTCATTGTCGTAAAAGAATGTTGCAAAAATGTCCAGATGAATTTTACCGGATGAACTGCAATTATAAAACTCGCTGAATACGGGTGCTTTATTCGGGATTGATTTCTTGTATAATTCGAGCGTCTCATCACATATATTCTGTTCTTTATCATTAAGTGTCAGTAAAATTTTACTGTCCTTGTCAAGAACAAAAACATTTGAATACTGACCGGATAGTTTTAATATATCGATTCCCGATTTTATTAATTCCAGATTCTTTGTCTTATCGGCTGATGCGTAAAAATCTTTAAGTCTGTCTATAAATCCTTTGTTCATTGAGAACAGTATCGCATCTATAATTCGTTCACTGCGCCATTGCTTAATTTCATTGACCTTAAGGCTGGATATCGAAGAGAGATTGGAAAATGTATTCCGTCTGATGTGTTCCTTCTCGGTTTTGAAATAAGTTATTCCTGCAATAATGATGAAAACGGTTGAAATGACAAATATAACTATCAGATTTCTTGTGAGGTTGGAAACCCGGTATTTTTTATCCATATTCAGTAAATACATTTATTCAGACAATTATTTCCGGTTCTGATTGCAGAATCAATCAACTTCGAAATTAATTATGCTCAATTAGGGAATGTTGAAAAGTAAAATATAACTTTAATATTTTCAAGTTCTTTATTTTTTTATATACACAACCCGATGCCGCTGCTATCGATATGCGATTATTTAATAAAAAAATATTTCGCTTCGGGATGATGAACAATAATCGCATTGGTCGTCTGCTCGGGCACCATCTGCCATTCTTCCGTAAGCGTAACGCCGATTCTTTCCGGGTTAAGCAAATCAAAAAGGATTTTATTGTCTTCGAGTTCCGGGCAGGCTGGATATCCGAATGAATATCTTGAGCCTCTATAGCCCTGCTGGAATATTTTCTTAATGTCCGCTGAATCGTCGCTGTCAATCCCGAGCTCTTTCCTGATTATTTTATGCCAGTATTCCGCAAGTCCTTCGGCGGTTTCGACCGATAAGCCGTGGAAATAAAGGTAATCAGTGTATTTGTCTTCCTTGTAAAGTTGCTGCGCATATTCTGATGCCTGCTGACCGACTGTAACAATCATGAAAGGAACCACATCCAAAATGCCGCTGTCCTTTGATTTGAAAAAATCGCTAATGCATAAATGCTTTCCCGAAGGCTGTCTCGGGAAACTAAATCTCTGCCATTCTTCAACGCCGTCAATCTTCAGATTGTCAAAATCCGTTTCCCATTCAAGGCTTGAATTCTCAGAGTTCTTCCGTTTATAAATTATTAAATCGTTACCGTCCGAATTGCAGGGGAAGTATCCGTAAATAACTTTCGGCGTGAGAAGATTTTCCCTCTTCGCTTTAAGTTTAAGTTCGTTGAACTTCGGATAAATTTCTTCCTTAAGAAGTTTGTCGTATTCTTCGTCGGATTTTTTCTTGTCCTTGTAAACGTTCCAACTGCCTCTGAAAAGTGCGACTTCATTTATGTATTCAAATGCTTTTTCTAAAGGAATGTTCTCAACAATCCTGCTGCCGAGAAATGGAGGGCAGGGAACGGGAACATCGGTCTTTACGTCCGATTTAATAGTTACTTCAGGTCTTTTTCTTGATTTCTTTTCTTTCATTTCGGCGGTTCTCGGGTCGGTGTATATTTCAAGTTTCGGTCTTTCGCCTTTCCGCTTGTATTCCATAATTGTGTTCATGAACTTCAGTCCGTCGAATGCATCGTTCGCATAATACACATCGCCTTTGTACATTTCCCTTAGTTCGCCTTCTACAAACCTTTTGTTTAATGCCGCACCTCCAAGTATTACCGGAGTTTCGAGATAACGTTCATTCATTATTTCGAGATTCTCTTTCATGATGGCAGTCGATTTCACAAGCAGTCCGCTCATTCCAATCGCATCTGCTTTTTCCTTTTCATAAGATTCGAGCATATTCTCAAGCGGACATTTTATTCCAAGATTGATAACTTTAAAGCCGTTATTGGTTAAAATAATATCGACAAGATTTTTTCCGATGTCGTGCACGTCGCCTTTAACGGTTGCTAGCACAAGAGTACCTTTCGCGCTATCCGTTTCGGATTTTTCCATGTAAGGTTCCAGATATGCCACGCAGGTTTTCATGCATTCCGCCGATTGAAGCACAAACGGCAATTGCATCTGACCGGAACCGAACAATTCCCCGACGACTTTCATTCCGTCCAGCAGTATGTCGTTTATAATCTCGAGAGCGGAATATTTCTTCAATGCCGAAGTCAGGTCTTTTTCCACGCCGATTTTATCGCCGTCAATAATCCTGTTCTTAAGTTTTTCCTCTATGGTGAAATTTTCAGTATCCTGTATTTTTTTGGCTTCGCCTTTTCCGTCTGCGTAATAAGCCATCAGTTCGGTTAAAGGATCATATGTGCATTTTATATTTTTCATTTAAGTGTTTCCAATATATTTTTCTCTTACCTTATGCACCGCGAAAAGCAGCACTGACGATACAACAGTTATGCATAAAATAAATATCCAGTTGATAAAGTTTAAGTGAATAATTTCGTAAAATATTCTTAATACTCTCAACACTTTCAGGTCTATATTAAATCCCGCAAGGAATACAAAAAGGGCTATAAGAAGTATTCCGTATGTATAATAGATTTTCTTTGAACCGCCCGATTCGGATGCCACGATAAAGAAGTTTATAACAGCAAGAATAACAAGTATCGTTGTGAGCGACATGTGCAGTTCCGGTCTTGTAAGCCCCGCATATATGTGGAAAACCAATTGCGACAGCACTGTAACGGCGGCCATAATAACGGATGAAGTTATTACGAATGAGAATACTTCCTTTGTGAAATTTACGCATTTCGAAATATTGTTGTTCTTCAGTGTGATAATGAATGCGGGAAGCCCGATACTGAATACATTCAACAAAGAAATCCTCCTCGGCGTAAGCGGAAAATCTATAAACGGCAGGAATGAAACCACAGTCAGCAAAATCACAAGAAAATTTTTCGTGAGAAATAATTTCGATATCGAACTTACGGAGTTTACAATCTTATTTCCCTCGTTGAATATTTCGGGAAGAAGCGAAAATTTATTTTTCAACAGAACTATATCGGCAACTTCCTTTGTGATTGCGCTTCCTTCTTCCATCGCTATGCCTATATCGGCGGATTTTATCGCTGGTAAATCGTTAACGCCATCGCCTATCATTGCAGTATGTTTTTTGAACTTCCTGAACGTCTTAATGATATTAAGTTTATGCTCGGGCTTTAATCTCGCGAACACTGTCTTTTCAAAAATCGATTCATTGTAATCTTTTTCGTTCATCGAGTCGAGCATTGTACCGGTTACCATTTCGTCAAGACAGACGTCCCATCCTATTTCTTTCAGTATGGCTTTCACCGCTTCCGGTGAGTCGCCGGTCAGTATTTTAAATTTTATTCCTTTGTCCCGAAAAAGATTAATCGCTTCGAAAACATCTTTTCTCACAGTGTCCGTAATTGATATAATGCATAACGGCTCGATTTCAACTTCAGTGCTTTCGTTTATTCCTTCAAGCGAGCCAGGGCTGCTCACAAGCCCGAACAACAGCGTCCTGTATATTCCAAGATTGTTTTCTCTGAAAATATTTTCTATCGCGGTTTTGTTTCCGCCCGTATGTTCAAGCAGCATGTCGTATGCACCGAATATGAAAACTTTTTTTTCGCCGTTTATTTCAAGTTCAAGCAGTGTCCGCTTAGTCGCGGAACTAAAAGGCATTTCGTTTAAGTATTTCGCGTTTTCTATCGCAGGAAGATTTTCAAGCGAACGTATTGTCGCGTTCTTTTCCGTAGAATGAAAAACAAATGTACCGAGAAATTCTTTTATCTGCTCTTCCGTATATTTGCTGCCGATGATGTTTAATGAATGAAGGCGCAGTTTGTTTTCCGTGAGCGTCCCTGTCTTGTCCATGCAGACATATTCAACGTTCGAAAACGATTCTACCGCATTCAACTTCTGTATAATGGCACCAATCTTGCTAATCCTGTATACACCAAGCGCGAATGTTATCGATGCTGTCAATACAAGTCCTTGCGGTACAAGCGATATTAATATCGTCGCGATTTTCCTTATATGCTCGGTGTATGTGTAATAAGGATTAACGGTAACATGATATGAAATGATTTCCGCAATCGAGAGCAATACAGCGATGCCGAAGAGCAGTTTTAAAATAAGATTAATTTGTTTCTGAAGCGGAGTAAGTACGAATTTGTATTTCTTCGCGAGATTCGTAACGCTGTTAGCATGGCTTTCATCGCCGAGTTTCACGGCTTTGTAATATCCGCTTCCCGAAACACAGAAACTTCCGGATAAAACTTCATTGCCTTCTTCTTTGTCAATCGGAACGGATTCGCCCGTTAAAAGCGATTCGTCAATTTCAAGACTTCTTGAAAACACTACAGTGCCGTCAACAACAACCTGGTCGCCGCGTGTAAGTTCAATTACATCGTCTTTGACTATTTCCGCACGGTCGATGCACGTATTCTTTCCGTCGCGCATAACGTTCACCTGAGTTTTCAAAAGCAGGTTAACCTTATCGAGCGCTTTCTTCGCCCTGAATTCCTGATACAGTGCGATGGATGTGTTTGTAAGCGCAATGAAAAATATTCCGATGGAATCGAGCAATAATCTTTCATCGTGATATTTCAGATAAAAGAATATTACCATCAGGACGATGCTTAATGTGATTACATTGAATAGCGAGAAAATGTTTTCAACGACAATTTCCCGATACGTCTTCGTTTTGTGAGATGCGAACTTGTTAGTAAGTCCTTGTTTCTGCCTCTCCCTTACTTCGCCTGATGTTAAGCCTTGTATTTCCATTCGTTAACTGCTCAAATATACATTAACCCTTGCAAGCCCGTATGAATTCCCTGAATATAGGCTGCGGATTAATCAGCCGCGATTTTAGTTCGGGATGGAACTGTGTTGCTATGAAGAACGGATGTACCTTCTGAGGCAATTCTATTATTTCAACAAGAGAGCCGTCAGGCGAAAGCCCTGATAAAACAAGGTGTTTGTCGGTTAAAATCTTTCTGTAATTATTGTTGACCTCATATCTGTGTCTGTGCCTTTCGTTTATGAATTCACGTTTGTAACATTTGTATGCAAGAGAATTTTTTTCGATTATACACGGATATGAGCCCAGTCTCATGGAAGCGCCTTTCAGCACGACCGATTTCTGGTATTCCATCAAATCGATAACGTTGTGCCTCGTATTCTTGAATTCGCTTGAGTTTGCATTCTTTAAGCCGCATACATTCCTTGAGTAATCGATAACGGCGCACTGCAGTCCGAGACAGATTCCGAAGAAAGGAATCTTGTTTTCTCTTACGTATTTTACCGCTGCAACCTTTCCTTCAATTCCTCTCTCGCCGAATCCCGGACATACGAGAAGTCCTTTAACGTCTTTGAATATTTCTTTTATGCGCGAAGGATATTTTTCTATTTCTTCGGCGTCAATCCATTTCAGATTTACTTTCACTTCATTGTATGCGCCCGCGTGTACGAACGATTCAATTATGCTCTTGTAAGCATCGGGAACGAGATTGTACTTGCCGCATATTCCGACTGTAACTTCTTTTTTCGGATTTAAAATTTTATGTACGGCGGTATTCCATTTCGAAAGATTCGGCTTGGTGCATTTAAGATTGAGTTTCTTTATGATAACGTCATCGAATCCTTCATTGTGAAGATTAAGCGGAACGCTGTATATTGATTTTGCGTCGAGAGACAGCATTACCGAACCCGGCTGAACGTTACAGAACAAACCAATCTTCGCCTTCATCTCTTTGGATAACTTGTGCTCGCTCCTGCATAGCAATATATCAGGCTGTATTCCGATTTCAAGAAGCGTTTTAACCGAGTGCTGGGTCGGTTTTGTTTTCAGTTCGCCTGCCGCTTTTATAAAAGGAACCAAAGTTAAATGAACAATTAGCGAATTCGATTTTCCGAGTTCAAACGACAACTGCCTTATTGCTTCGAGGAAAGGCAATGACTCGATGTCACCGACTGTTCCGCCTATTTCCGTTATAATCACATCGTATTTTCCGTCTTTGCCGAGACGCGTCATTCTCTTCTTAATCTCATCGGTTATATGCGGAATCACCTGAACGGTTGCTCCGAGATAATCACCTTTTCTTTCTTTTGTAATAACCGTGTTATAAACCTGTCCTGTTGTGGTGTTATTATCCTTTGACATATTTTCATCGAGGAATCTTTCGTAATGTCCGAGGTCGAGGTCTGTTTCCGAGCCGTCGTCGGTTACGAAAACTTCGCCGTGCTGAAGGGGCGACATTGTTCCGGGGTCAACGTTTATATACGGATCGAATTTCTGAATTGTAACGTTCAGACCTCTCGACTTAAGCAGAAGTCCGAGCGATGCGCACGCGATACCCTTGCCGAGCGAAGAAACAACTCCGCCTGTTATGAAAACGTATTTTGTTTGTTTCATTTCTTACCCCTCGATTTAATATGTTTTAAAATCCTGATAATGTCTTCTTCGGTATCAACCGATAATGAATCTTTTGTGGTTATAACAACTCTAATTTTTTCTCCCATTGCAAGCATTCTCAACTGCTCCAGACTTTCCGCTCTTTCAGGCATTGACTGCGCCGTCTTATTGAACTTAAGCAGGAAGTTTTTTCTGTAAACGTATAAGCCGAGATGCTTGTAATAAATAATATCTTTTATTGTTTTAAAATTCAGAGGAACTACAGCCCGCGAAAAATATAAAGCGTTTCCTTTGCCGTCAAAAACAACTTTCACTTTGTTCGGGTCGTAAACATCCGTTAACACTTTAAACCTGCATGCGAGCGTCGAAACGTTCAACTGTTTTTCTTTCAGCAGGGGAGCGATGGCGTCATCAATTACCTGCGGGTTTATGAAAGGTTCGTCTCCCTGAATGTTTACGACAATATCCGTCTTTATTTTTTTAGCCGCTTCGCAAAGTCTGTCAGTGCCGGTTTTGTGCTTCGACGAGGTCATAATCGCGTTCCAGCCGAAAGACTTTATGAAATCGTAAATTCTCCGGTCATCGGTTGCAACGTAAACTTTGTTTATGAGTTTTGACTTCAGCGTCTGTTCATAAACTCTCTGTATCATTTTCTTCCCCGCAATATCAGCCATCGGCTTGCCCGGAAACCTTGTTGAATCGTATCTTGCAGGTATAATTCCCGTTATGATCATTTTTTCTTTTTAGTGTTTGGTTTCGTTACTTTGTAAATACTTTTCTTTTCAGAAACAGAACCTGACTTTGTATCATCTTTGCCTCGGGAAGCATTTTTATTGTGCACGGGCGGAATCTTTTTTGTTTTACCCGTGTCTATATTGAATAATTCGAGTTCATCGAGTTTATCAATATACCCGAACAGCACGTTCATGTCCTTTAGAAGTTTGCTTCTGTCTTCAATCGAGAATTTGCCTTTAGCGTGTTTCTCGATTTTCTTTATGTCGTCCATTGAAATGCTCATGCCGTTAAATTAGATTTTTTACAATAACTTTTTTAATGTCTTCCGGGAATGCCTTGTCTTTAACGAAAGGCATCGGTTTATCTATTACTACTTTCACTTTTCCCGGAGTGATTTTCAGACTGTTCGGATTTAGTATTTCACTTGTGCCTGAGATTGAAACGGGAATAATATCCGCCTGCGTGAAATCCGCAAGCATGAAAATACCTTTTTTAAATTCCTGAATCTGCCCCGTTCTGCTTCTTGTGCCTTCGGGAAAGATTGCGATTGAAATATCTTTAGTAAGCATATTTGCCGCCTGCTTCAGCGACTCTATTGCGCTTCTGGCGTTTTCCCTGTTGATGGGGATATAACCGCCGAGGTACATTGCCCAGCCGAAGATGGGAACCTTCGTAATCGATTTCTTATAAATGAAACGAATATTTCTCGGAACCGTGCACATAAGAATCGGAATATCGAGATAACTCAGATGATTCGAAATTATGAGATATTTTTTATTGTCATCGAAAGACCCGCGAACGTCAACATCCATTTTAACTCCGCAAATAATGAGCACGCTTCTTGCGAAAGTCCTGTAAACAAAATAAGTGCCTTTGCCTTTTGAAACCCAGTTTACGGGTGTGAGTATTATTGAGAGCGTTGCCAGCACAACGCCCGAGATGATAATAAGAAATAATCTGATGTAATTTATCAAATCTATTTAACTATTTTTGAAATCGTCTTTTAATTTACGTCTAATTATTTTATGTCCTGACTTTTCAGTTCTTTCCCGCGGGAAATAAGAAAAAGTTTTTCTCTGTGTATCTCTGTGTCTTCGGCGCCTGCCCGCCGCCCGAAGGCTCGCCGTGGCGAGTTTGGCGGGTGCATCTCTGTGTGTTCTCTGTGTATCTCTGTGAAACCGCTCTAGCTCCTGTTTTTCTTCTAAGTTCTAAATTCAAGATTAAATCTCTGTGACCCGCTTTTGTTCCTGTTTTTCTTCTAAATTCCGCGTCCTTTGCGTCCCGATGTTCTTTATCGGGATAATTTCTAGATTCTGTTCTTAAATCATTTCAAAATCTTAGAAATCGCCTTTTATTTCTTTTTGTCATTCGGCGTAAGCCGGAATTCAATTGCCGATTATCAAGATCCGCGTGTTTACTCTGGTTACTATGTTGAAAATCAGCCTTGTATGACTCCTGCGTAGTAACCCAAAAAGTGACTGTCAGGAGTTACCTCCTGACAGAAAAGACTCCGTAAACTTGCTCTTGTTTTTCTTCTAGATTCTAACTCCTAAATTCTAGATTCTGCTCTTTGAACCTTCTCTTGCTCCTGTTTTTCTTCTAAATTCCGCGTCCTTTGCATCCCGATGTTCTTTATCGGGATAACTCCTAACTTCTAGATTCTGCTCTTTTAACCTGCTCTTGCTCTAGTTTCTCTTCTAAATTCCGCGTCCTTCGCGTCCCGATGTTCTTTATCGGGATAACTCCTAACTTCTAGATTCTGACTCCTAGATTCTGTACTCAAAACTTGCTCTTACTCTTGTTTTTTTTCTAGATTCTAGATTCTGCCCTTAAATCTATTTCACTATCTTCGAAATCGCCTTAAACATTTCACTTCCCGACACCTCGCACAACTCAAACAGAATCGATTCATAAGTCGAAACAATCGCGCCTTCCTGTCTCATCCTTTCAATAGCGGCTATCTTATCATTCGGATTCCTTGACGAAACGCAGTCCTCTATAAGCACAGGCTGGTAACCCAGAGCAATCAGGTCAACCGTTGTCTGCAGCACGCACACATGCGATTCGATACCCGTGATAATAACATTCTTCTTCTTACTGCTCTTAAGCGCCGAACAAACTTCATCCGACCCGCAGCAGGAGAAAGACATTTTCTCGATATGAGTAAAAGCGCCTACAGCATCGCTCACCGGTTGAATCGTATGACCCAGACCTTTCGAATACTGTTCCGTAACAATCATATCTATTCCAAGAACTTTAAGACCCTGAATCAGCCTTACAGTATTTTTCGTCAGGTTCTCGTTATCATGAATAAACGGATAAAGTCTATCCTGAATATCAATAATCAAACCCGCGGTTTCATCTCTTTTGATTCTCATATAAGAAAATGTTTTTTTGTTGTCTTCTTTGTTGTCTGTCTTTGTTCTTCTTCCTTGTCATCCCGCGCTTGTGCGGAATCTTTTTGTTTGTCATTCCGGCGAACGCGTGAGGCGGTTCTCATTTCAAAGCCGGAATCAACGCATATTTTTTTCTTGTCATTCCGGCAAAATTCAACGAACTGCCTTGGCAGTACGTAATCCACTCTTGCTTTTTTCTTGTCATTCCGGCGAACGTCAACGAACTGCCTTGGCAGGACGGAATCCATCAAAACTCTTTTTTATCTTGTCATCCCGAATGCTTTTATCGGGGATCCACATTATTTGAACGCCAAACAAAAAATATTGAAACGTTCCGGACCTGAAAGAATGACAACTTAGAATTGGCTTTAATTTAACCAAATTATACAATAAAAACTTCGGAAAAAAAGAGTAGAGATTGAGCCGCTAATTTACGCTAATTAAATCTAATTATGAAAATAGATCGTAAAGAATCAGCCACGGTCCCCGTTTAAGATTGGCCGGGGATGACAAAGAACTTATGCACGAATTACACTAATTATTTTATATCTTTTCTCTGTGAAATCTCAGTGAAACTCTGTGAACCAATTTTTAAAATCTCTTATATAAACCGCCCAAACTAATATTATATAAGTTAATTAATCCGATACAATAAACACCCGCAATAAAAATAAGCTGCTGAAAATAATCGTGTTGCTTTGGAATCACACTTGTTTAATATCAAAAAATAATAAAAAACGAATAATAATATAAAAAAATAGTCTTGATTTTATATGATATTATTATTAATTATATTTGTAATAAATGTTATAAATAGGAGAAAATTTATAGAAACGTTTATATCAATAAATTTAGAATGAATATATTCCTACATCTCAATTTCATAATTTCCATTAAATTATTAAATATGCACATTACAAAATAATTTAGAATTTACAATTTATTACAATAATTCGATTATAAAAAAAATATTCAATATATGAAATATATCGAGATTGAAAAAGAAATTAAAGAAATTGTGGATAATCACCTTAATCTAAAAAGAACATTTACTGATTTGCCTTTCCAAAAACTATCATTGAAAAAAACTCATCCTCGCTCAATTAAAAAAGAATCTGTTTTTATTAATGATCCAATATTCAGGGCTTTAAGAAAAGTTTTTAATTATATATATACTGAATTCGAAAATTCCGAAAATGCGGATAATGTTTGGGAAAGAATTTATGCTTTTCCACCAGAAGAAGAATTTCGCGATACAGAGTATAGTGATCCTTTATCTAATAAATCAACAATTGATTATATTAATGCCAGTTCTACAATTTGTGAAAATTTTCTAATGAATCTATTACAGAAAGCGAAAGACTTACACAGAACCACATTTAGTTTAAAAGCAGCAAGTAATTTATCCAAATTTTTTGTCATTGGTGATATTGGTATAGGTAAAACATCTTTTTTTAAATATATATATTCAAAATATAAAAATGTAATCAGAGAGAAAAAAATTTTTTGGCTTCATTTGGATTTGAATAATCAATACCTCAGGAGACTTTCAATACCAGAAGCTATAAAGTTTGAAGTCGCCAGACAGTTTAGGAAAACTATTTACGATAATCTTTCAAATGAAAACACTTTAGAATTCGAAAAACATTTAAAAACTTTTTTTAAATATGATATTGAAGATTTTAGCACAATATACAGAGATTATAAATCCGTTTTTGAATATGAGCAAACCGAACCTTACAATAAGAATTTGCAAATTGGGATTATAAAATATATTGAAAAAATGTATTCTCCGATATATATAATTGATGGTCTAGATCAATTTTCAAATGGAGAAGAAATCCCACAAAAATTTGAGGATATTAAAGATATTATTTCTGATTTTAACAGATCCGGAGTATTTCTATTTATTATGCGAAAAGATACACATTTGCGATTTTTGGATAGTTATTCTGATGTAGCTAATTCAAAAACACTATCTAGGTTATCATCGAATTTTAAGAAGCTTGAGATTATTCCAGCGAAATTATTTGACATTATATTTAGAAGATTTGATTTGCTTGTAAGCGATTATGAAAAAATAATTTTGGAAAATCGAAGTAGTATTCTAAACGAAGGGCTAAATGAATCAGAATCAAATATTGAAATAAAAGCAAATGAATTGATCGAAAAATTAAAAGTTGATGATTTTAATAATATTACAACACTTAATTCTTATCTAGAAATATTTTTTATTTTTTTATATAAAGGTATTAAGCCGGAAAAGGAAATAGATTTCGATACTTGGGATATTAAAAGGGCAATTAGCGACTTCAAAAATTTTATTGGTACTAATTTTAGAGTCTTAATGGATGCGATAAATATTATACATGATGTGTTCCTTGAAGCTCTTAGTATATCAAAAATTACAATTTCGGATGTCATTAATTTGAGTAATTTATTAAAACTTGAGAGGAGTCTATTCTTTAATAGAATAAATGATCATGCTTTAAATACTTATAAAAGTATTATGAAAAGGGATTATAAAGTAATTCCTATGCTATTAGAAGGATATTCTCATTATTCTCATCCATATAATTATGAACTAGATTCAATAGAAGGTAAAATTGGATTATTCGAAAACAGAAGTAGCTCACGCTTTATTTATAGCATCTTTTATCCAGTTAACGTTGAAGATAAACAAGATATATATACTTTATTACTTAAAGTAAGGATATTGCAATTTTTAAATTTTAATTTAAAATCTGATATAACAGAACCAGTTTTATTAAATTATTTCAGTAAATACTTTCCTTATGAAATTAATAAAGTGAATAATGCTATTGTTGAGCTCTGTAAATCTTTATTAATCGAAATCGAAATCTTACCTGCAGGTCATAGACTACGAATAAGTAGGACTGGTGAAAATCATATAAATTTTTTGATAAAAGATTTTGGGTATTTAAGGATTATTTTAGATGATATCTTAGTTCCTTCTGGATTTGAGGAACTATTTATTGACCAGTCACCGGAATTATATTCATCTAACCGTGAACACTGGATAATCAATCAAGTACCAAGAGTCGCCCTTTTTCTATTGCTAATCAAAAACGTAGAATTTTGGGAAGAGGCCAATTCCAAAATTGCAGATTTTACGAAATGGAGAATATTAGAAAAAATTAAATCCACTGTTGTTAATAGGGTAATTAAAATATGTGTGAAACATGATATTGAATTAAAAATATTGAAAGAATCTTTCCAAAGGAGTTTTGCAAACATTAGACTTTAATTGATATTTGTTTCGAGAAAAAAATTTAAGGTGAATTATTCTAAAATTGATACTTAGCCAATTAAAATAATATACATGAGAATTAATAAATTGTTCATTGATAATAATATTACGAAAGATTTCGGACTGAAGCCTATCCGGTTGGAAAATATTGGAAAGGTAGTTGCTTTCTTTGGTAAAAACGGATCAGGTAAAAGTAGAATATTGGATCAATTGTCAATATATATTAGAAATATATCAGCTCATAAAATATATTCAGATTATTTTTCAAATTTACCAAATAGGGATGATTTTGATATTTCTAAATTCGAAAAAATCTATGATCTATTAAAATTAGAAACCGAATTAGAAGAAGTAAAATATTTATTAACAATCCATAGCGAAGATACTGATCTTAAAAGGAAATTGTCTATTATTAATTCGCAAATTATGCGATTTTTGCAAACAGATAATTCAGAATTTAAAGATTTAATTATTCGAAAAGAAAATTTTGATCAATCTATAACAAATGTAATAAACAATTATGTTAATATTATTAATATTGACGAATTACTAAAAATAGAATCAGAACTATCTAAAAATGATAATAAATTAACTAATTTATTAAGTCACGATACTTTTGCTTATTTAGAAACCGAGGATGAATTAATCAAGCAAGGAATGATGCATTATTTAGCTGTACTTGCTAATAAATTAGCTTTGTCTAAGTTAATTTGCAAAAATAGCGATGAGTTAAAAAGTGACAAAACTTATCGTGATTATAAGATGTTGTCTGAAATAATAAGTGAACTTATTGGCCATGAGCTTAAACACGAAATAGATCGAGGGAATTTAAAAGCAGATGTTGATGATGTTGGGGGAATCAAGGGAAGGTTTCGAATTAATAATAGGGAGATTAATTTGAAAGAATATTCCCCTGGGCAAAAAATTCTTTTAGCGTTTTGTTTTTATTTATTTATAAAAGGTAAAGTATCGAATGCAAAATTAAAAGACAAAATATTTATTATTGATGAACTTGAGACTCATTTACATCCTGAAGTACAAATATTATTAATAGAAAAACTTAAGGAAATTATTGGGGATACTGGCCAATTGTGGATGGCGACTCATTCTATAAATATTTTATCACATCTTAATTTAGATGAAATATATTTAGTAGAAAATGGAGAAATAAAAATCCCAGGTTCAATTATACCTGAGAAAGCATATAACGCATTGATGGGAAACAATACGAATGTCTTAAAACTAAATAATTTTGTGCTTGATATATCAAATTGGGCTTTTTCAAATTTTATGATTCAGTGTTTTGATGATCCTAGTGTTATTATTAGCCCAAAGCCAAATGATCCGCAAATAGAACTTTTCAAAAATATCTTTAAAAATGAAAAACGGATAAGAATATTGGATTATGGATCTGGAAAAGGCAGATTATATAAAGAAATATCTAAAGATAAAAGATTAGATGATTTAGTTGATTATGCTGCAGTCGATCAGAATAAAGAAAATATTAATTATTTAAGGAAAATCGGAATCCAAAATTCGATGAAAGATATTGATTTATTAATTGGATTTGAATTTGATATAATTATAATGATGAATGTGTTGCATGAAGTCGATATAAATAAGTGGGAAAATATATTCAAAAGTATGCATAACAAATTGAACGATAATGGTTTACTTGTTATATTGGAAGATAAGTTTATACCTAATGGGGAAATGCCTAACAAAATAGGTTTCCTGATTCTTGGATTAGAAGAATTGCAGAAACTATTCGACTTAAAAGAACTACCTTCGTCAATAGTTTCCAAAAGTAGCAAATATGAAGACAGATTATTATGTGCGCTTATTTCTAAAAATCAGATTGCGAACGTGAATAGAAATACTATTACAAGTTCAATCCAATGCTTAAAAAATAACAGTTTTCAGAAAATTGATGAATTACGTGAAAATAAAAATATCGAAAAAATAAAAAAAGGTCACCTTTCTGCTTTATATACTCAATTATATGTAAATTCTATTTTTGCTTTGAGAGAACTTTCTTGAATTTGGCTATTTAAAATTATAATTTTTTTTAAATAATTGATAATTAAATATATTTAGTCCTTGGTTTTCTTGTTTTAAGAAATAATTGACATCCTTTTTTGGAAAGGCAAAATGCTGTAAAAGATAATTACAAAACAAATGTTATTAACCCTTAACAACTCCTTCATAATCTCCATATTATCAACTCTTTACTTATTCCTGTGGTCATTTATTGAATAATCTGAAGAATAATTTCTTATTTTTGAAGAGACAAACAGTATTTTGTCTCTGTTCTTTGAAATATTTTTTTTTACGAAAGATACCGGAATTTATTAGCGGAACATATTAATCTTCGAAAGACAAAATGATACCTGAAATGATACCTCAGGTATCATCGAGTAAAAACTGGAAAAACAAATATTTATCATTATATATCGTGTGAAATGATACCTGAATGATACCTTTTTTGAAAAATCATATAAAACTGCGATTTTGTATCGGAATCGAGTATTTTGTCATATCATGGTATCATTTGGTATCAGGTCGGTATTGTCACATTTGGTGATGTTTTATCTCATTTTGTGACAAGTGTAATATCCCATTTTGTGACAGATTGGTTTCGTTACATATGGGAATTTCCATAAGAATTTTTCATACAGATTTACCATTCAGATTCCCCATAGGAATTTTCTTTTGGGCTTTTCAGCAGAAACATTTGAATATAGAATATCCGACAAGGCAAAGTCTTTGCGATAATTTTTTCTGTTTTTGATTTCCGACAAAAATCCAGATTCATTTCACTCATACCGGGTGCAAATAACGCACACTCGGAAATAACAAGTCGAGTACGCAATATTCAGATGAAGAAAATGACATACTCAATGACATGTTCGAACCGAACTCAAATATTTGATTATCAAGTGTTTATATTTTTAAAATGACATATTTGACACAAATGACATATAACATTTTTTCTGCTGAGTATTATCTCCATAATAATAATACACTTATTTTCTTAATCGCCAAATTCCTTATGTCAAATCAGTCATTTCCTGACATATTATTGACAGGTATTTATTCAGAGTTATTTTTATTAAATAATAAATTTTATCTCAATGCGTTTTTCTCTTCCTCCTGGATGACCCGGAGGGTGCCCCCAGCCTGCCAAGGCAGTTCTTCGACTTTCGCCGGGATGACAAACCCGGAATATTTTCTTCGGTTTGTTCAAACTCGTTCTTTAATTATTTTTTGTCTCTTTCCCACGAGTAATAAAAGGAAGTTTTTGTTAGTGCTATTCGTGTTCTTATTTGTGAATGCTCTTGATCTTGTTAAGTTTCCGTTCTTTCCCGCGGCCGAAGGCTCGCCGAGGCGAGGATATAGAAAAGTTCTTGTTCTGAATTAGTGATAATCCGTGATAATTCGTGGCTGGTTCTTGCACTTTTTAAGTTGCCGCTCTTTCCCTTCCTTCCCGCGAGCAATAAAAAAAAGTTCTTCTCCGTGTTCTCGGTGTCCTCAGTAGTGAAAATCTCTTTCTTCAAATTAGAGAAAATTCGTGCAAATTTGTGTCAGAAAGTTTCGGCTCTAAAAGTTCTTCTACTAGATTCTAGATTCTATATTCTAAATTCTCCTCTTATTGCATTTCAATTCAACCAAATTTTGAATAAATTCATGAAAATTAAAGAAAAGGACATTTCATATGAAAATCTTCATTGATACAGCGAATCTTAATGAAATAAAAGAAGCCGCGGATATGGGATTGCTCGACGGTGTTACAACTAATCCGTCACTGGTTGCCAAAGAAGAACATAAGGATTTTAAAACAATGCTCGAAAAAATCTGCGCCATTGTCGACGGCGATATAAGCGCCGAAGTCGTTTCCACTGACTGCGCCGGGATTATTAAAGAAGGAAGAGAACTCGTAAAAATTCACAAAAATATAGTCGTAAAAGTACCGTTGATTAAGGAAGGTCTCAAAGCGGTCAAGACGCTGTCAGATGAAGGCATCAAAACTAACGTTACTCTCTGCTTCTCGCCCGCACAAGCGCTTCTGGCGGCAAAAGCAGGCGCGTACCTCGTAAGCCCGTTCGTCGGAAGACTCGACGATATCGCTTACAACGGTATGGATTTAATCGCTCAAATAGTTCAGATTTATCAGAATTATAATTATGAAACACAGGTGCTCGTCGCATCGATTAGGCATCCAATGCATTTTGTAGACGCATGCATGCTCGGCGCGGACGTCTGCACAATGCCGTTCAAAGTTATCGAAATGCTCGCGAAACATCCGCTCACGGATATCGGACTTGAAAAATTCCTCGCGGACTGGAAAAAACTTAATTCGTAATACAGGTCATTTAAGAAAATTTTAAAATTACAGTATATGAAAAAAACAGCGTTCAACGAGATTCACAAAAAATTCGGCGCTAAACTGGTTGAGTTCGCAGGTTATGAAATGCCCGTACAGTATGAAGGTATTATTGCCGAGCATAAAGCGGTAAGGAATTCAGTCGGTGTGTTCGACGTGTCGCATATGGGCGAAGTTCAGATTCACGGTAAAGACGCATTCGCATTCGTACAGAAAATTACTACTAACGATGTATCACAGTTGTTCAAAGGAAGAGTCCAGTATTCATCTATGTGCCTGCCCGACGGCGGCATCGTAGACGATTTGCTGGTTTACCATTGCGGCGATTATTTCATGCTGGTTATTAACGCTTCGAACGTTGAAAAGGATATCAACTGGATGAAGCAAAACGTATTCGGCGACGTTACTATAAAAGATATTTCAGACGATACTTCTCTGCTCGCGATTCAGGGAAAACATTCCCTTAGTCTTCTTCAGAAACTTACGGACACTGATCTCTCTAAAATCGAATATTATCATTTCGAATTCGGAAAGATTGCCGGACAGGATGTGATTATTTCACATACAGGTTACACAGGCGAAAAAGTCTGCTTTGAAATTTATTCTTCATCGGATGTGCAAAAATCCGAAGCGCTCTGGAATGCGATTTTCGAAGCGGGAAAAGAATTCGATGTGAAACCTATCGGACTCGGCGCAAGAGATACACTCAGACTTGAATATGCGTTTAGGCTGTATGGAAACGATATGGACGAAACGACAAACCCGCTCGAAGCAGGTCTGGCGTGGATTACAAAACTCGACAAAGGAGATTTTAACGGAAGAGAAGCAATACTCAAATCGAAAACGGAAGGTCTTAAGAGGAAACTTGTCGGATTTGTAGTAGAAGATAAAATGGTTGCACGCCACGGGCAGGACGTATATGTCGGCGGTAAGAAAGTCGGACACGTCGCAAGCGGCGCACCATCGCCAATGCTCGGAAAAAATATCGGAATGCTCTACGTTGAAACCGAATTCAGCAAATCCGGAAACGAAGTTGAAATCGACGTCAGAGGCAAGAGAGTCAAAGCGGTTATCGTGAAGACTCCTTTCTTAAACTAAGAGTTTAATAAGTTATTATATTATTCGGGGGATTTATTATGAGTCCCCTGATTTTTTGAAAATTAATTTGTTTTAATTGGTTAACATTACAGTATTTTTATCACAGTCTTTGATTCAGGATGATATGGTCCTGAAAGACAGGAACGTGGTGGTTATTGACGTACTTCGCGCTTCATCGACTATTCTGACGGCGCTCGTAAACGGAGCAAAGGAAATTATTCCTGCCGAAAGCGTATCCGTCGCGGCGCGCATATCCAAAGGGTTGGGGAACTCTATACTTTGCGGTGAAAGAAACGGAAAAGTAATAGAAGGATTTAAAATGGGAAACTCGCCGTTCGAGTACACTCCCGAAGTGATAGCGGGAAAGATATTGATTTTTTCCACTACGAACGGAACGTTATCGATTACAAAATCGAAATACGCGAAGAACTGTGTGATTGCCGGTTTTCTGAACCTTACTGCAGTCGCGAATTATCTCGCCGAACTCGATGAAGATTTCACGATTATATGCTCAGGCAAGTTAAATGATTTCTGCATCGAAGACGCTGTCGCGGCAGGGATGCTTATTGCAAAACTTACGGAGTTGAAGGGCAAATCGAATTATCAACTTCTGGATTCTGGATACATAAGTTATAAACTCGCGAAACTTCTTGGCTATAAGAATACGAAACCCGACACGAACAAGATTTTCAATATACTTAAAGATTCCGAACACGGAAAATATCTTACGTCGCTTGGTTTCGGCGATGACATGAAATATTGTTCCGAACTGGACGTGTATGATAAACTCCCGTTTTATAAAAACAACGTGATTAAGTTAAAGGAAACATTCGAGGCTGAAGCCACGGAAAAATCTAAGATGAAAAGAGTCAACATAAGCAATAAATTACATCTGGGCAATAAAGAATGAACAAAAGGATGAAAGCAAAACTTTCGGAAAAACCGTCCGAAAGCAGGAAAAGAAAAACAGACAAAGAGGAATTCAGAATTTCCGAAAACTTCAAGATAAGATTAATCGGAATGCTTCTGACTGTTCTCGGTCTGCTGCTTATCATTGCGGTATTTTCCTATTCCAAAGCGGATACACAAACTCTGCAGAGGTTTTCATTCTTCGATATATTCAGAAAAGAAACTTATTCATCGCTTTATAAAATCAATAACCTTCTCGGCGTAGCGGGAGCGTATGTCGCCAACGTTTCGATTGAAAGTCTGTTCGGATATTTTTCCGCTATAATTCCCGTTACAATAATTATAATTGGTTTCACTCTTTTCAGAAGAAAAGGATTGTACAAACCGGTAACAATTTCGGTTTACCTTATACTTCTGATGGTTTTTTTGTCCGGTACCGCGGGTCTCTCAAGAATACTGTTCGGCACGGAACGCATATCCGGCGCGTATTGCGGCGCAACGGGAAATTTCATTTCATCCGTATTCTATTACGGACTCGGCTCAATCGGCGCGTCAATAATTTTTGTTGTTGCGATAGGTCTTACCGGAATGCTGCTTGTTGACGGCAACATTTTGAAATCGCTTGCAAGAATGAGATTGCTGTGGGAAAAAATTAAAGAGAAATTTAAAAAAGAAAAAGAAGATTTAACGACTGAAATAGAAGAAAAGAAAGTAAGAAAAGAAGAAGCGAAAGAAGAATCGTCAATTGAAGCGGCACTAAGAAAAGAGAGAGAAAAAATCAAGCGCGCGAAGACAGGAAAGGTCAACGGCGAAGAAACGATGATTAAAGAAACGGGTATAAACCGCCCGAAGAGCGATTTGCATTCTGCTTCCAATGAACCCGAAGAAGAAGTTGAAGAAGAAATAATCGAAAAGCCTAAAGAAGATAAACTATCAAAGAAGAGGAAAAAGGACCTGAATTCTCTGCTCGTTGACGAACCGAAAAAAGTTGGCGCCACTGAAATTGATATTAACCCTGAAAACTCGAATGAACTTGACGGAATTGAAAGCAAGCAGGAAGATGATTTTGTTGAAGAAGAACTTCTTGACTACAAAACTCCGCCTCTCGATATTCTTGAATCGCCTTCGAAGGAAGAAAACGAACTTATTTCAGACGAAGAACTTAAACATAACGGCAGGCTTCTTCAGGAAAAACTTCTAAAGTTCGGAATCGAAATTATTGATATTGCGGCTACTCCGGGACCTGTGGTTACTTTGTACGAACTTGTTCCCGCGCCTGAAGTGAAACTTTCGAAAATTGAATCTCTTCAGGATGATATCGCTCTTGCAATGAAGGCAAGAGGAATCCGCATGATTATTCCGATACCCGGCAAAGGCACAGTCGGTGTTGAAATCCCGAACAGCAAGTCGCAGATGGTAAGGGTGAAGAGCGTTGTGTCGTCGCAGAAATTTCTGGATAGCACGAAAAAACTTACTGTCGCTTTCGGCAAAATGATTGACGGCGAAATATTCGTCGATGACCTTTCAAAAATGCCGCACGTGCTTATTGCAGGCGCGACAGGCTCCGGAAAAAGCGTTGGCATAAATACGATAATCGCGTCGCTGCTTTACAAAATGCATCCTTCGGATTTAAAGTTTGTAATGATAGACCCGAAGAAAATCGAATTGAGTCTGTATTCCAAACTTAGAAATCATTTTGTCGCGACATCTAATGATATTAATGAAAGCATTGTAACAAGTCCGCAAAATGCCGTTTCAATTCTTAAAAGCGTTGAAATGGAAATGGAACAGAGATACGATAAACTTGCGAATGCGGGCGTCAGAAATATAGATGCTTATAACGAAAAATATAAAGACGGCAAACTTAAGAACAACGAAGTTATAAGGCATAGAAAAATGCCGTACATTGTTGTTATAATCGATGAACTTGCGGATTTAATGATAACTGCAAAACGCGACATTGAAGAGCCGATTGCAAGAATAGCGCAGATGGCGCGCGCGGTTGGAATACATTTAATCGTCGCTACTCAGAGACCGTCAGTTGACGTAATCACCGGTGTTATCAAGGCGAACTTCCCTATAAGAATTGCATATCAGGTCGCATCTAAAATCGACTCGAGAACAATTCTGGATATGTCTGGCGCAGACCAGTTATTAAGAAACGGAGACATGCTTTATCTTTCTTCCGCGTCTCCAAAACCTATCAGGATTCAGAATGCGTATATATCGACTGAAGAATGCGAAAGGCTCGTTGATTTTATTGCATCTCAGAAAGGATATTCAAAACCATATTTACTTCCTTCAATACTTAAGAAAAAAGGAATTAACGGATTCGGCGACAGCGACTGGGACGAAATGTTTCCCGATGCCGCGAGATTAATTCTTAAACTTCAAAACTGTTCCACATCCACATTACAGAGAAGACTAAAACTCGGCTATGCACGCGCGGCGCGAATCGTTGACCAAATGGAAGCCGCAGGAATAGTCGGACCCAATCAGGGCGCCAAAGGACGCGAAATACTTGTGTCTGAGGACGAACTGGAAGAGATACTTATGGGGCTCTAATTCAATTATCAATTAGTAATTAATAATTAATAATTAGTAATTAAAGAACAATAAACAACAAACCCTAAATTAAAAACAATTAGTAATTACTGAAATATAATTGAAGAACTATATTTTACAAATACTGAATTACCAATGATTAATTACTAATTACTAATTATTAATTACTAATTGAAAGAACGAGATCATTCAGCAATGAAGACGCGCCGATTCTGAACAATTCAGGTTTCAGCCATTCGTCACCAACGATATTTTTTACAAGCGATGCATACGCAAGCGCTTCATCGGTTTTCCTGATTCCTCCTGCAGCCTTGAATCCGATTTTCTTTCCTGTTGAATCGAAATGTTCTTTGATTGCTGTAAGCATTACGTAAGCCGCATCGAGCGTTGCCGCGGGATTTATTTTTCCTGTTGAAGTTTTGATAAAATCGGCGCCCGCTTCGATTGCGAGTTTACTTGCTGCATAAATATTACCCGGAGTTTTCAGTTCGCCTGTTTCGAGTATAACTTTCAAATGAACATTACCGGCTTTGCAAAGTTTGCTGATTTCGAAAATTTCGTCGTATACGAGTTCATAGTTACCGGAAAGGAATTCGCCCCTTGAAATTACCATATCGACTTCATCGGCGCCCTGTTTGATGCAATAGTCTACTTCTGCAAGTTTGAGTTCGAGAGGTACCTGACCAGCAGGAAATGAAGTTGCAACTGTAGCAGTCTTAATTCCGGTACCTTTCAATAAATCCTTAACCTTTGCTATGAAACGCGGGTAAATGCAGACTGCCGCAACAGAGGGAATATCTTTATTTTCAGACGATCTTATGGCTTTTTGGCATAACACACCGACCTTTTCGAAAGTATCATTACCTTCAAGAGTAGTAAGATCAAGAAAAGTAATCAATCTCTTCACATTAAAGACATCTTTCTTTAGTTGTTCTTTTGTTGATAATTCTTTTAATATGGCGTTTATATCTGTATTATCGAGTTTTTTAATTGAATCTTCTATCTTTGTTTGAAATTTATTCATTATAATCAGTTTTTTACAATTTAGTATATTTATTTAATATATTACATACAATTGGGTAACCATAACAAGTTAAAAGTTTACTTTAAATTCTATTTGTTATTTACTAAAAAATAATTATTTTAGCGAAGTAGTATATGGGGAGCTATAATTTCCGGGGGAGAAATATAGCAAAAAAATAATAATACTAAAATAAAATTATAATATGAAAAAAGCATTTATCTACCCGTTTTTACTGGTCTCATGCCTGCTGTTTTCATTGTTGTCCTCTTGCACTTCAAGTGATGACGAAGATATCTACGTATTAAAAGATACAGTAGTATTAAATATAGATACTCTGATTAAAGAGCAAAGGAACGAACAGAAAATTAATCTTGTATTCGTCATACAACTTGCAGCATTTAAGGAATTAAATTATGCTGAAGCGTTCAGGGATAAAGCGAAAGAAAAACTCAATGCTATCCCGGATTTGAGGAAAACGAACAGCGTTTACCATGTAACAATTGGTAAGTTCAATGATGCAGCATCAGCCCAGGATTACCTAAATTTTGTGAAATCGAAGGGCTTCCAAAATGCTTTTGTAAAATCATTAGATTAAACGGAGATTGAATATGAAAAATTTGCTTAATACAATTTTAGTCTTATTTGCTTTTGTTATCTCGATAGTTCTCAGTTCCTGCTGTGCGGACAACGAATGCGCGGAAGAGGATATTTACGGGAAAACTATTGTAAGGCAAACCGATACACTTTACAACGTGAATCCCAAGTTAGTCAGAGGACCGTTTTATGTGCAGATTGGTGCATACGCGAATAAATCAAACGCGGATGCATTTGCAAGCGATTCAAAAAAACAGTTAAGACTGACGGTTACGATAAAGCAGACGAAAGACGGCATATACAGGGTTATAATAGGTGAATACAAAACAGTTGAAGAGGCTGACGAAGTACTTACAACAATAAAGAGGCAGGGATTCAGCGATTCATTTGTCAGAGACGACGCAGGTCCGATTTCTAAATAAACGGGTATCAGAAATATGAGCAGTGAAAAGATAATTGACGGGAAGCTCATTTCGTCACAGATAAAGAATGAGGTAAAAGAAGAGACGCAGAAATTATTCTCGGAAAAAGGAATAAAGCCGGGTTTAGCATTCATACTTGTCGGAGACGATCCGGCATCGCAGATTTACGTAAGGAATAAAGGCAGGGCTTGTGAAGAAATAGGATTTCATTCCATAACAAATGTACTTCCCGAAACCACTGAAGAAAACGAACTTCTCGAATTAATTCATAAATACAATCACGACAAAAACATCCACGGACTACTTGTCCAGTTACCGCTTCCTAAGCACATCGACGAAGAAAGAATTATCGAGGCAATTGATTACAAGAAAGACGTCGACGGTTTTCATCCTCATAATGTCGGAAGATTGCTGACAGGACATAAATGTTTTATACCCTGTACGCCATTCGGGATAGTGGAAATGATGAAGCGTTATAATATTGAAACAAAAGGAAAGAACGTTGTCATAATCGGCAGAAGCAACATAGTAGGAAAACCGATGGCGAGTTTATTCCTGAGAAAAGATTTGAATTCCACTGTTACCGTATGCCACAGCGCTACAAGGGACATCAGGGAATTTTCATTAAATGCCGATATACTGGTTGCGGCAATCGGGAAACCTGAATTTGTAAAAAAAGAGATGATAAAAGATGGTGCTGTTATCATCGATGTCGGAATAAACAGGATAGAAGACAAGAGTTCGCCTAAAGGTACACGGTTAATAGGCGATGTGGATTTTAAAGATTGTTATGATAAATCTTCAATGATAACTCCTGTGCCGGGAGGTGTAGGATTAATGACGATTGCCATGCTTATGAGAAACACACTCGATGCGGCATCGGGAAAAATATTCTGATGAAAAAAGGAAAAATCAACAAAATAACGATAGGCTTCAGCGGTAATTCTTACGATACGCTCATAGCATATTTATACCAGCACGGAATTCTCGCATTTGAAGAGCACGAATCGGCGATAGACATATATCTTGACACTTCGTCGAAAGAAGAATTTCTTATTGCATTCATGAAAGATTTTAAAGGCGGAGATGCCGAATTATTGGTTGATGAAATCGAAAACAAGAACTGGAATGAGGAATGGGAAAAGAGCATTGAGCCGATATTCATAGAAGATAAGATAATCATTTATCCTTCATGGAGAAAAAACGAAATCACAAAATACAAAAACCGCATAAAGGTAAGGATAGACCCAAAGATGGCATTCGGAACCGGACATAATGAAACGACGCGGCTTGTTCTGAAATTAATGACACAGTATTTAAGCGCAAAAGACAGATATTTGCTTGATTACGGATGCGGAACGGGCATTCTTGCAATTGCCGGAATAAAGATGGGAGTTGAAAAAGCGGTTGCAAATGAAATAGATGAGGATTCGATTGAAAATGCGGTTGAAAATTTCTCTGCAAACAGAGTATCGGGCAAAATAAAATTATATCAATGTCCGATTGAAGAAATAGCGGAGAAAAATTTTGATGTAATATGCGCGAACATAATCAGTTCGGTGATCATAGAAACATTAGGACAGATTAAATGCAGAATGAAGAAAAATTCCAAACTGTTTCTTTCCGGAATACTGAAAGAAGAGAAAAGAAAAATCTCCGGTGCGCTGAAAAGAAACGGATTCGAAATTATTGATATTCAATCGGAAGCGGAATGGCTGGGAGTTTACGCAAAAAATATTCAGTGAAGAATTTTTTCGATATACCTGCGGGGAATGATTTCAAAGAGGAATATTTCGAATCTTTATTTGTTTCAAAAAGTATCAGGGTCGAAAAAATCATATCAAAAGGGAATACAACACAAAAAGGCAAATGGCTGAAGCAGAGAAGTGGCGAGTGGGTCGTTTTGCTTCAGGGAAAAGCAGAGTTAAAGTTCGAAGACAGCAGTATCAGGCTTAACAAAGGTGATGCTTTATATATTTCTCCGAATACAAAGCACAGGGTCGAATATACGAGTAAAAGACCTTTATGTCTGTGGATTGCTGTTCACATCCTTAAATAATTAAAATTTTATCAAATGGAAAATGTTATTCCTTCACAATTCAGGGAAAAGGAGTATAGGGCAAGAAGATTCCAGAACTGGATAATAATCGGATTTCTTTATTCCTTGTTCTACATGACGCGTTATAATTTTTCGGCAAATGCGCCGACTTTGCAGGCGATATTCGGATGGACAAAATCTGATCTCGGTATTTTCGAAACGCTGCTTCCGCTTGTTTACGGTCTTGCGGTAGTAATCAACGGACCAATAGCCGATAAGATAGGCGGGAAAAAATCATTTCTTATCGGTTGTGTAGGCGTTGTAATAATGAATTTTCTGTTCGGCTGCGCGGGATACATGGTTACAACTCCAGCGATAATGAGCGGCAAAGAAGTTACGAAGGATGCGGTTCTTATATTCGGATTTACTAAACAATCATTGCTCTGGACAATGGCTATAGTTTGGGCTGTTAACGGTTATTTTCAGGCATTCGGGGCGTTATCGATTGTGAAAATCAATGCACAGTGGTTTCACATCCGGGAAAGAGGAACGTTCGCGGCAATATTCGGAGTGCTTATCCGATTCGGATTAATATTGTCATTTTCAGTAACGCCGTTTATAGCGTCATCATTGTCGTGGAAGTGGGCATTCTGGATTCCGGCGATGTTTGTATTTGTCCTTTTTTTCCTGACGTTATTTTTCGTAAAGGATACACCTGCACAGGCGGGCTATAATGACAGAGATACGGGCGACGGGGCATATGATCCTAACGAGAAGGTTGGCTTAGGTGAAGTGTTAAAGAAAGTTTTCGCAAGCAAGGTTATGTGGATGATAGGAATCGGTTCGATGATGATAGGATTCGTAAGAAGGAGCGTTGTTGATGCGTGGTATCCGGTTTATTTCAAGGATATTTTCGGAGTATCCGGTACTGATGCGCCTTATCAATTGGCTGCATGGGGTATTGCGATATTCGGTATCATCGGTGGTTTCGTTTTTGGTATCATGTCGGACAGAATATATAAAGGCAGACGCGCTCCTGTAATTGTTTACGGATTCATTGGTATGGTTGTAATTTTACTATTATTTGCTTTATCCGACTATTTCACGATGGGTCCATATTTTGCGGCTATAATGATTATGTTATTATCATTCTTCGTTAATGGTGCTCACGGAATGATAGGCGGAGCGGCATCAA
The DNA here is from genome assembly GCA_028714695.1 of Ignavibacteria bacterium. Taxonomy (GTDB): domain Bacteria; phylum Bacteroidota; class Ignavibacteria; order Tepidaquicellales; family Tepidaquicellaceae; genus CAIKZJ01. The sequence continues at coordinate 158,881 of JAQTLX010000001.1, forward strand.
TGGATTTCGGCGGCAGGAAAGCAGCGGCAACGGCAGCGGGATTAATTGACGGATTTCAGTATTTAGCAGGTGCATTTGTAGGTCAGGCGGTAGGATATATAACGACAAATTACGGCTGGCAGGCATGGAAATTATGGCCGATTCCTTTCGCGATAATCGGTGCAATTATCATGTCACTTTTATGGAACACTATGCCCAAGGGAAAATCGGGACATTAGTCTGAAATGCTGCGGAAATTGTTATTTTTCGCCATTTAATACTACTTAAATATATTTAGTTTTATGATAAAAACAGATATATTTAAAAAAAATTTATATAATTGAAATACACTCATTTATAATTCCAAGAAGATGTTTTATCAAGGAAAATTCAAATATTTTGTACATTCGTTTATATAACAGGTGGGAGTATAACCCTAAATACTAATTAAAAATGGCGGGATGGATCAAGCAAGCATGAATAACGACAATAAACAGATTCCACAAAAAACGAATCAAGTCCCTTCAAACAGTCTAAAAGAATATCTGGGAATTGTAAGGTCAAATTTATTTCCGATAATACTGATTTTTATAGCCGGTATTATTGTTACTTTGCTTTATGTTGTAAATGCAGTTGACATTTATAAGACAGTTACGACGGTGAAGATTACAAAACCTCAGGGAAGTATTTTAACGACTTCACTTATGCCTGAAGCAGAAAGTTTTGCAAGTGACAGATATATATCCAACGAAATTGAAATTTTAAAAAGTAATTCAGTCCGTGAACAGGTTGCCACAATATTATTTGATTCGATAAAAAACAGCAGTGATAAGTCAAAATATTTTTATTTGCTGAGTGCAAAATCAGGAAACGAGAGTAAACCTACCGACATTAAAACATTAACTGCCATGTTATCCGGAATAGCATCGATTAATCAGAAGAGAGGACTTGATATAGTTGAAATAGAAGTCCAGAGTCCTTCAAATTACGAAGCGGTATTAATAGCGGATGTATATGCAAACACGTATCAAAGAATTAATCTTGATTTCAGCCGGAGGGAATTAACGACTATAAGGGAATTTTTGGGGCAGGAAAAGGAAAAGAAGTTTAAGGAACTTGCAAATGCGGAAACATCTATTAGGGATTATCAACAGAGGGGCGGGATAATGTTTTTGGATGATCAGGCAAAGAAAATCGTTGACGAATTATCAAATTATCAGGCATATAAAAGCGCAACTGAGGTGGACTTGTTTTCTAAACAGAAAGCATACACTGAAATAAGGTCAGAACTGGACAAGGTAGATAAAAGTGTTGTAGACTATATAGACGGGCATGTGAATGAATCTTATATGATCGAATTGCAGAAGAAAGTCGCGGATCTTGAGATACAAAAAGACTTAGACATTTCAATATTATCCGATGCAAAACTTAAGGAGAAAGTTTCGAACGATTACCAGAAAAAAATAAATCCTTTAAGAAAGAGTCTTGAAGAAAGAGAGAATGCTATTAAATTAGGATTACTCAGCAGTACGCCTCAGGAAAAAAGCGTATTATATCAAAAACTGTTTGAAACAAACATAGATATATTAACGGATAAAGCGAAAATCGGCAGTTATAATAAGGTACTTGCAAAAAATGAATCTTTATTTGATAAAATACCCGCTCAGAGTATTGAACTTGCCCGACTGGAAAGAGATAAAAAATCAAACGAAAAATTATATCTGACATTAGAGGAAAAATATCAGGAAGCGATTGTAAACGAAAGGGCTCAACTCGGGAATGTCAGTATTGTTGACCATGCATTGTTATCTACAAGACCTTCGAAACCAAACAGGCAATTAATAGTTGCGATTGGTGCTATGCTCGGTTTATCGCTGGGAATAGCGTTTGCATTTTTGAGAAATTATCTTGACAGATCAATTAAGACACCGGAAGAAATTGAATTAAAGGGAATTTCAGTATTATCGTGGGTCCCATCGATTGAAGAACTTAAAGAAGTAGGTTCATCTCAAATAGAATTTATTGTAGCAAATAAACCGAATGCATCCGCGTCCGAATCATTCAAAGCCCTCAGGACGAGAGTTATGTACTCAAAACTCGAGACAGAACTGAAAGTAATATTAATTACAAGTTCTGTGCCTGCAGAAGGTAAAACAACCGTTGCTTTGAATTTAGCGGGAAGTTTTGCTCTGGCAAATAAGAAAGTTCTTTTGCTTGATTGCGATCTTAGAAAGCCGAGAATTCATTCGATATTTCAGACAGAAAGATATCCCGGATTGAGTGATTATTTGTTTTCCAATGTTGGGTTTGAAGATGTTTTAAGGTCTACGAGGCTTGAAAACTTGAATTTCATTACCAGCGGTACAATTCCGCCGAACCCTTCGGAACTGCTTGGGTCGAAGCAGATGCTGGATTTTCTAGAGTTGTTAAAAACTAAATACGATATAATTGTACTTGACTCGCCGCCATTTATTTCTGTCACGGATGCCGAAATATTGTCAAGAATATCTGACGGAACAATACTCGTAGTACAGGCGAATAAAACACCTATTGATGCTTTTATAAGGACACACGATAGAATCGAGTTTAATGAATCGCACAAATTTCTGGGTTCAGTACTTAATAATTTCAGCATTAAGTCTGCTTACGGATATTATTATAATTATTATTATTATTATTCGAAACCCGAAAGTAAGGATAAAAAGAAAATAAAAGCAGACATTAAATCATAATATAATTGAATTTAAAATTATTAATAAAGAAGAACGTCCAACTTTCAAGGTGTCCAAACTGCAATACAATTGCATCATTGCGTAGAAGCCGTTCAAGAAACATAACTGAGAAAATTCTAAAAAAAATGAAAGTAAGCCCTTATTTCTGCCAATCTTGCGGATGGAGGGGGCGACTGCTTACTTATAAACTCAGCAGAAATTTCTTTAAATTAATAATTTTATATGTTTTTCTAATGCTGGCAACGGCATATATAGTCCTGAAATTTTTAAGAAGTTATTTTGATTAAATAAACACCGTATTATTTGTCATCAAGTAGGTGGTTTGTTATTCATACAAAACCAAGAAACGAGAAAAAAGTATTAGAGCAGGTACTTGTCAGGGATATAGAGGCATATCTTCCTATGATAGAGACAATTCGTTTTTGGTCGGACAGGAAAAAGAAAGTGCAAGTTCCGCTTTTCCCCGGTTATGTTTTTGTGCACGGGGATGAATCGGAAAGAAGAAAAGCGATATCCGGTACATACGGTGCAATCAAGTATGTAATGTTTCAAAAAAGACATGCTGTTATAAAAGATGAGGAGATTTCCAATATAATGATATCTCTGAAAGCTCCTGACAGGATTAGAATTGAAGATGCCCAAATGTCTGTTGGAGATCTTGTTGAGGTAACCTACGGTTTGTTCAAAGGATTAAAAGGATTTATTACACAGATTAGAGGTAATTACAAATTAACAGTCAATATCATCGAATTAAATACGACATTCAGCGTACAACTAAGTAATGCCGAAGTCAATCTTGTAAAAAGACTATAATACTTAAAAGAAATATATGGATTTAATTGCAAAAGTAAAGACAAACAAATTTGTTGTCGGAATTATCGGCATGGGGTATGTAGGTTTACCTTTAGCGCTGGAATTTGCATCAAAAGGGATTCGAGTAATCGGTTTTGATTTAGATCCTGAAAAGGTAAAGTTACTAAACCAAAAGAAAAAATCTTACATAAAACATATTTCATCAGTTAGAATTGCAGAGCAGGTAAGCCGGAAAATGCTTGTTGCCACATCGGATTTTTCCAAATTGAAAATACCAGATGTTATTATTATCTGTGTGCCTACTCCGTTGAACGTCAACAGGGAACCGGATTTGAGTTACGTACTGAATTCTACGCGGGAAATTGCAAAGCATCTCAGGAAGGGGCAGTTGGTATCTCTCGAGAGTACGACATATCCCGGAACAACTGATGAGGATATGTTATCGATATTATCAAAAACAGGTTTGAAAGTGGGAAAGGATTTTTATTTGTGCTTCTCTCCGGAAAGGGAGGATCCTAATAATCCCGTTTACTCGACTTCAACGATTCCTAAAATTGTCGGCGGGGTAACAAAAAAATGCAAAGATGTTGCCGTAATGGTGTATGGAAAAGTGATTAAGAAAATAGTACCTGTATCGTCAACAAAAGAGGCTGAAGCCGCAAAACTTCTAGAAAATATTTTCAGGTCAATAAATATAGCGCTAGTTAATGAATTGAAGACAGTTTTTGACAGGATGGGCATAAATATATGGGAAGTTATCAGGGCAGCATCAACAAAACCGTTCGGTTTTACTGCATTCTATCCAGGACCGGGTTTAGGCGGACATTGTATTCCAATCGATCCGTTTTATCTTACATGGAAAGCGAGAGAATTTGATATATCGAGCAAGTTTATAGAACTTGCCGGCGAAATAAATACTTCGATGCCGTTTTATGTTATTGAGAAAGTTATACATGCTCTTAATGACCACAAAAAATCAATTAAAGGTTCGAAAATATTAGTACTTGGACTGGCATATAAGAAGGACATCGATGACTTAAGAGAATCGCCGTCGCTTAAATTAATAGAGTTGCTTCAGGACCACGGTTCAGTAGTCGATTATAATGATGATTATGTAACGAGCATACCAAAACTGAGGAGATACAATTTTAAGAAAAAATCGGTTTCTTTGAAACCGGCAATGATAAAAAAATATGACCTTATATTGCTTTCTACAGATCATTCGTATTATGATTACGGAATGATTTTAAAAAACGCAAAAATTATTGTTGACACAAGAAATGGTTTCGGAAAATACAAAAGTAAAAAGATTTATCTGGCATAAAAGATGGGAAAAAAGAAAAAAGCATTAATCACGGGTATTACCGGGCAGGATGGAAGTTACCTTGCCGAAATTCTTCTTGATAAAGGATACGAAGTGCACGGTATCATAAGAAGGAGCAGTTCATTTAATACAGGCAGAATAGACCATTTATATAGTGATAAAAACATACTAAATAAAACTATGTTTCTGCACTATGGTGATGTTACTGATACGAGCAATCTTAACAGGCTGCTGGAAAAAACCCAGCCTGAAGAAATCTATAATCTCGCAGCGCAGAGTCACGTTAAAGTTTCTTTTGAGATTCCTGAATATACTGCTGAAGTAGATGCAATGGGCACTTTACGTTTTCTTGATGCCATCAGGGAAACAGGTCTAAATACAAAATTTTATCAGGCATCAACAAGCGAATTATTCGGTAAGGTTCAGGCAATACCTCAAAATGAAGACACGCCGTTTTATCCCAGAAGTCCATACGGAGTGGCAAAAATTTACGGTTACTGGATAGTTAAAAATTATCGTGAAGCGTATAATTTATTTGCATGCAACGGTATCTTATTTAATCACGAATCTCCAAAAAGGGGAGAAACATTTGTCACAAGAAAAATTACGCGGGCTGTTTCCAGAATTATTTGCGGATTACAGTCGAATTTTTCATTAGGTAATCTTAATGCAAAAAGGGATTGGGGCTATGCTCCTGAATTCTGTGAAGGCATGTGGCGAATACTGCAGCAAAACATCCCTGATGATTTTGTGCTGGCAACAGGCGAAACACACACTGTCAGGGAATTCGTAGAATATGCTTTTAAATATTGCGGTGTGGAAATTGAATGGAAAGGGGAGAATGAAAATGAAAAAGGCTATATCAAGTCAATAAACAAGGAGTGGATTACTGATAGTCTATCGATGATGGGTGATTTATACTTTAATCTTATATTAAAGTATATTAAAAAAGGAGATATGGTTGTGTATGTAGATAAAAACTATTACAGGCCCACCGAAGTTGATTTATTAATTGGTGATGCTTCAAAAGCAAAGAAAATTCTCGGATGGGAACCGAAAACAAAACTGGAAGAACTTGTTAAGATAATGATAACTTCGGATATTGAAAAAGTATTAAAACGGGGATTTTAATGTCTACAAAAATTAATACAGGTATAATCGGGTGCGGTAAATGGGGTATTAATCACGTAAAAACGGCATTTGGTCTGTTGGGAAGTGATTTAATTCTTGTGTGTGATACAAACGAGGAAAGCCGAGGTAAAATTGAAAAAATATCAGCATCAATTAAATTTACTACCGATTTAAACGATATTCTTCTGAATAAAGATATTAACTCGGTTATTATCACCACCCCTGCTGAGACTCACTTTGAAATTGCACAATTATGCCTGGAGCATGATAAGCATGTATTAGTGGAGAAACCTTTAACATTGCTTTCTTCGGAGACTGAATCGCTGATAAATATTGCTTATGAAAGAGGTTTGAAATTAATGGTAGGTCATGTTCTTTTATATCACCCCGCTATTTTAAAACTTAAAGCAATGATGAACGATGATTTTATCGGGAAGGTGCAGTATATATACAGTAACAGGCTCAATCTCGGGACAATCCGAAAGGAAGAAAATATTTTATGGAGTTTTGCTCCGCATGATATTTCAGTGATTCAATATCTGCTCGGAATGAAACCTGTAAGTATTTTTGCAGAAGGAGCGACATTTCTTCAGAAGGATATTGAAGATACAACATTAACGTATATAAAATATCCGGATAATGTACACGCTCACATTTTTGTAAGTTGGCTTCATCCATTCAAGGAGCAGAGGCTGGTTGTAATTGGTGATAAAGGTATGATTGTGTTTGAAGACAGTCTGAAGACAGAAAAATTAAAATATTACAGAAAAGGGTTTAATATTATCGATGGTGAGGTTGAAAAATTCGATTCTGATTATGAAGTTATTCCTTTTGAAAACAAACAACCACTGGAAGAAGAGCAAAAACATTTTTTTGATTGTGTTATTAATAACTTAACGCCTAGAACAGACGGTCATCACGCCAAGGAAGTTCTTGAAATTCTTGAGATTGCTCAATCAAAATTAAAAAGATAATGGAAGAAAAAAAGTATTTTATTAATGAACATGCCGTTGTAGACGACAATGTTCAGATTGACGAAGGAACAAAGATTTGGCATTTTTCGCATGTTCAATCCGGAACTAAGATAGGAAAGAAGTGTATATTGGGTCAAAATGTCAACATTGGTAATAATGTTACGATAGGTAATTTTGTTAAGATACAGAACAATGTTTCAGTTTATGAGGGTGTTGAACTTGAAGATTATGTGTTTTGCGGACCGTCGATGGTGTTTACAAATATTCTTAACCCGAGAAGTAAATATCCTCAGGTAGGCGCGGAATTTTATATTAAAACTCTTGTGAAAGAAGGTGCTTCTTTAGGAGCCAACAGCACTATTGTTTGCGGAGTTACGATTGGAAGATTTGCATTTGTAGGAGCAGGCGCTGTTGTGACAAAAGATATTCCTGATTTTGCTTTAGCAGTAGGCAACCCGGCAAAAGTAAAGGGCTGGTACAGCGAAGCAGGAAAAAAACTGATTTTCGATGAAGTGGGAATCGCATTTTGTGAAAAATCAGGCAAAAAATATAAATTCGAAAATAATAAAGTAATTGAATTAAATCAAACAATATGAAAGTCCCATTATTAGATTTAAAAGCTCAATATAGAAGTTTAAAATCAGAACTTGACGATACGATTATAAAGATAGCCGAATCTCAGTATTTTATATTAGGTCCCGAGGTAGAAAAACTTGAAAAAAATATTTGTGATTATCTGAAATGCAAGCATGCTGTCGGTGTTTCTTCCGGAACTGACGCATTGTTAATATCTTTAATGGCAGTTGATATTAAGCCGGGCGATGAAGTTATTATTCCTGATTATTCTTTCTTTGCGACTGCAGGTGTTATTTCCAGATTAAATGCGATACCTGTATTTGTTGATATAGATTTGAAAACATATAATATTGATGTAAATAAAATCGAATCGAAAATAACTCCGCGCACGAAAGCAATAATTCCTGTACATTTATACGGGCAGGCTGCCGAGATGGGAAAGTTAAATGAAATTGCGGGTAATTACGGATTAAAAGTTATTGAAGACGGCGCCCAGGCTATTGGTTCTCAGTATATCGGCGGAAAGTATTCCGGTACATTAGGCGACATTGGATGTTTCTCATTCTTTCCCAGTAAAAATTTAGGATGTTTCGGCGACGGCGGGATGGTAACGACAAATGATGACGCATTATACGAGAGACTAAAGATATTGCGTGTTCATGGTTCTAAGCCAAAATACTATCATAAAATAATCGGCGGAAATTTTCGTCTGGACGCAATACAGGCAGCGGTGCTTAACGTTAAATTGCCGCATCTTAATAAATGGTCTCAAAAAAGAAGAGATAATGCAAAACTCTATGTTGATCTTTTTGTGAAATCAGGATTAAGTGAAAAGCCGGGAATAACAGAATATTCGAAAGCGAATAAAATTCTCTTGCCGGAAACAGTATACGATAATGCAGGATTAACAAATTATCATATATTCAATCAATTTATAATCAGGGCTGAAAAAAGAGATGAATTAAGGACATTCTTATCTGAAAAAGAAATAGGGACGGAAATTTATTATCCGATCCCATTTCACAGACAGGAATGTTTTAATGAACTCGTAAAGAATGCAAACTATACGGAAAACGAATTCATTAATTCCGATATCGCCTCAAGTGAAACAATTGCGCTGCCAATATATCCGGAATTAGATAAGGAACAGATTCGTTTTGTAGTAGATACTATCAGTGATTTTTTCACAAAGTAATCCACTGGAGAGATGATTCGTCTTTTCAAAATATTCCTGATATTTATTCTTTTATCGTTCGGAAGATTGGTATTGAGTCAGGTTGAATTAGTGCCGGTTGGACATCCTGTGTACGACTTCCTGAAAAAAATGCAGGTCGAAGGTATAATACCCGGGTATTCGTCAGTGAAACTACCATTATCCCGTTCGAAAGTGTCTTTCTATCTTAATGAAATTCATAAATCCGAAAAGATATCATCTATTGATAAATCGCTTTTGAGTGAATTTGATTTGGAGTTTTATTTTGACATGAACAGGGACAATAGTCGTTCAGTATCTTTACTGGGAGATAAAAAAGGATTTTTGCTGGATGAAAATAAATACAGATATCTTTACAGTTATACCGATACTAATGCGTCATTAATGATAAATACTGTCTGGCGGGGCGGAATATACAATAATAAAGGCGACTCTCTTCTAAACAATTCTGCAGGCACCGGAGATATAGGAATTAAGACCAGAGGGACGTTATTTAATAAATTGGGATTTTCGTTCGAATTACATTCAGGAAAGAAATTGTTCGGGACGGAAAAATCATCCGATTTCCTTACGATGACAAATATAGATCTTAAGTCAGACAGGGAATTTTCATCACACGGAAATTACTATACAAATTACAGGGGTTATATAAGGTACCAGACTGAAAACGGCTTTCTAAGTGTTACAACAGGGAAAGACAATTTTACTTTCGGCACAGGATATCTGAATAAAATGTTTTTATCGGAGAGTGCGCCGGCTTTTAGTTTTATAAAACTCGATATAGATTATAAGAAAATAAGTTACTCTTTTTTTTACGGCTCAATAAAAGGCGATTCAGTTGACGTTGAGTTACAGTCAAAAAATATTGCAGGACACAGACTTGATATCAAGTTTACGGACAGGATTAAAGCGGGATTTTATGAATCAGTAATAATTAGTAATAATCCGTTCAGTTTTTCTTACTTTAACCCATTCAGTTTTATTACTTCGGCAAATTTGAATTCGGGCGCGAAGGAAACTACGCTTGACAATAGTCTTATGGGTATCGATTTTGAAATTAATCCGGTAAAAAATCTTGCTATACAGGGCACATTTTTGTTGGATGATATTAATTTTGCTTCATTAAGTGATACATCTTATCTTGCTAATGATAATAAGTTCGGATATCAGGTAGGTTTGATATGGACAAAGCCATTTTCCCTGAATAATTTTGTGTTTATTGCGGAATATTCCCGGTTAGACCCTTTTGTTTATTCCCACAGATCAAATAAATCTTCATATACGAACTGGGGAATCTCGATGGGTCACCCAATGCCGCCGAATTCCGACGAAATTGCTCTGACGCTGAAAGTAAATGTAACATCCAGAATAAAATGCGACCTGAGTTATCAGTTTCAGCGTTCAGGATATGGCATAATATTCGGACCAAACGGAGAGATTCTGTATAATTTTGGCGGAAACATAAATTACGGCAATGGAGACTTTTTTATAATTAAGAATAAATTTTTAAACGGATTCAGGGTTAACAAGACATTTTTTACTGTAAACATTAATACGCAGTTTATAAGGCAGTTATACCTTAATTTATTATACAGATATATGAATTATAATCTGTTATATTCAGGTAACGGCAAAACGGACAATTCATTGTATCTCGGATTGGTATATGAATTCTGAGGCTTGAAAAAAAACTTGATTTTTATTTGAAATTAGAATAAATTATTAAATAATAAGAGGATTAGTTATGAGTAAAAAAACATTACTGTTTGTATGCCTATTTATAGGCATCATCGGAGTAGGTGGAATCAATGCGCAGGGTTACACTCCTCCGAGTATGGTATTTGGAATAAGTTTAGATGGTAATCTGGCAACAAATGATGCGCACGGTTCTGCGCTTGATAATACAACGGTATCGTCAAGTACTTATGGAATGGTTTGGGGCAGAGGAGCATCTTTATACGCAAAGTTTGGATTGGGTGTAAGGAAAAATCACCGCATTACTGTTGCTGCTACATATAATAAAATGGTTCACGACGATTCAGGGGAAATGCCTTTCTTTAATTTCAGTCCTGTTGAACCTTATACAAATTACGATGTAATTTCCGGTGCATTCGGATATGAATATTCTTTCAATCCAAGATGTAAGAATAAACAATATATCGGGTTTGCCGTTACAACCAACTACATTGTTATTAATAATAAAGGATTATCCAATGCACCTGCAAGTATAGAGAATTCTTTCAGAATCGGATTACAGGTTACATCAGGATACGAATGGACGCTTGACAAAGCTCAGACGTACGGTATTTTTATTGGTGTACGGTACAATTTGACAAATATTCTTGGAACAAAGAATGCGGACGGATCTTTGAATGACGGAAGCGGAACACCCGGACCGGGATTCTGGAGAAGAATCGGATTCCTAAGTCTGAACTTAGGATTTAATTTGTATTCAGGAGTTAAGCCTTACAGAGCAAAATAATATATAATACATAAGTCTTATAAAGGGGCTCAAATTGAGCCTCTTTTTTTATATTCGTTTCATACACTTCCGAGAAGTAAATCATTAAGAAGATTCTTCATTTCATTAATTCTGTCATTATCGTTCTCGGAATCGAGATTAACAAGAATGACAAGTTTGTCTTTTTTGTTCACAAATGAAAATTTATCATTCTTTGAAGCAGACAGCCTGCTTACGAGATTGGAAAAGAATCCACTTTTAAAAATTTTATGATTTTTATCTGTCGGGAAATACATCAGAACTTCATCGCCGTTTATATTGATTTTCTCAAGTCCAATATCTGTTGCTTTTATCTTGATCTCAATGATACGGAGCAGGTTTTCGACTTCGGTGTCGTATTTGCCGAATCTGTCTTTAAGTTCCTCTTCCATTTTGCCAAGGTCTTTTAGGTATCGTATTTCAAAAAGTCTCTTGTAAATATTCAGGCGTTCGGTATCGTTATTTATATATTCTTCAGGTATAAGTGCATTCAAATCATTTTCTATTATGGCGGGAATCTGTTCTTCGCGTTTTTTGATTTTCTCGCTCAATTTGTTCAGAGATTTTTCTTCTTTGAACAGTTCCTTAAATTCAAATTCTTTAAGTTCCGATACGGCTTCTTCTATGATATCTATAAAGAGTTCAAAACCCATTTGATGCACGAAACCGCTCTGCTGCTGACCTAGCAGATTACCAACGCCTCTGATTTCCATATCGCGCATTGCAAGATTGAATCCTGAACCAAGGTCTGTATATTCTTCAATAGCCTGCAATCTTCTAATGGCGGTTGGTGTAAGTTTTCCTGCCGGGGGTGAAACAAAGTAGGCATATGCCTGTGTATCGCTTCTCCCGACTCTGCCTCTAAGTTGATAAAGTTCGGAGAGTCCGAACATATTTGCATTATTGATTATAATTGTATTAACATTCGGTATGTCCAGACCCGACTCGATAATTTTCGTACAAAAGAGAACGTTCAACTTCTTTTCGATGAAATCAACAATTACGTCTTCAAGTTCTGCTGGAGACATCTGACCATGTGCGATACCGACTTTAGCATAAGGAACATATTCTTTTAATTTGTCGGCAAGGTCATACAGGTTCGACACTTTGTCATTTACAAAATAAATCTGCCCTTTCCTGTCAAGTTCTTTTCTGACGGATTCTGCTATTATGTTCCAATCAAAGTTAATGATTTCGGTTGCAATCGATTTTCTGTTTTTCGGAGGTGTATTGATCACGGACAAATCCCGTGCTCCGAGCAGGGAAAAATTAAGTGTTCTCGGAATAGGTGTTGCTGTAAGTGTTAGAGTATCGACATTTGGCTTCATCGCTCTTAGTTTTTCTTTTGCTTTTACTCCGAACCTTTGTTCCTCGTCAATAACCAGCAAACCAAGGTCTTTGAATATAATATCCTTGGAAAGAATGCGGTGTGTTCCTATAAGTATATTAACCTTTCCTTCTTCGAGTTTTTCGAGTGTCTCTTTTTGCTCTTTTCTGCTTTGAAGTCTGGAAATTACGCCTACTTCTACGGCGAAAGGACTCAATCTGTCCCTGAATGTATTGTAATGCTGAACGGCGAGTATAGTAGTCGGAACGAGCACAGCCACCTGTTTGTTGTCGAGAACTGCTTTAAACGCAGCCCTGACTGCAACTTCTGTCTTGCCGAATCCAACATCTCCGCAGACAAGTCTGTCCATCGGTGACTCATCCATCATATCTTTTTTAACATCTTCAGTCGATGTATACTGGTCGGGAGTATCTTCATAAATAAAATTTGCTTCCAATTCTCTTTGCCAGTGTGAATCTTCTGAGAAAGCAAATCCTCTCTCGGATTTTCTTTTTGCATATAAAAGTATGAGGTCTCTTGCAATATCTTTAACTTTTTTCTTTGCCTTATCTTTTATTTTTGACCATTCTCCGCCTCCCAGTCTGGTAAGTTTCGGAGCAATTCCTTCTCCTGCGGAATACTTATTAATCAGATTGACGTAGTTAAGGTTAAGGAATATAACGTCTCCGTCGGAGTATGATAATTTCGCGACTTCCTGTTCGTTATTTCCTACTTTGATTTTTCTCAGTCCCGAATAAATTCCTATGCCGAAATCCCTGTGAACGACATAGTCGCCCGGTTTCAGTTCTTTCACCTCGTCGAAGGTCATACCCCGGAATTTTCTTTTCCGTTTTTTTATTTGCCTGAAATATCTTCCGAAAATCTGATGTTCGGTATAAACTACAAGTTTCGCGGATGGAAAAACGAATCCTTCCTGCAGTGAGTCATCCGAGTAATTTATTCTGCTACACAGGGGTTTATCATATAATTCTTCGATAAGGACATCTTCTTCATAATCTTCAAGGAGTTTTTTCAGTCTCGATGACTGATGTTCATCCGATGAAAGAATATGTAATGTATAATCCGAATAATCATGAAGATTCTTAAAAAGAGATTTTATGTTCGAATGGAAATCCGGCTGCGGTTTAGAGCCGAAGTCATAATCTGCATCAGATGATTTGAATGAGGATATAAAAATTTTACTATTCTCTTCAATGTTTTTAAAAAACAATTCATTTTCAACCGTATCCAATTCATCAATAATAATAACAGCGTCATTTTGAATGTAATCCGAAATCGTTACCATGCCGTCAATATTCTTCGAACTGTCAGCAGCGGTAAGGTTAATACCGATAATAATCTCGCTGAGTTCTTTTGTCGAGCGTTGACTTGTTATATCGAATTCACGAATTGATTCAATAGCCTCGCCGAAGAATTCCAGCCGCAGGGGGGAATCATAATGTTCCGGAAAAAGGTCAATGATACCTCCGCGAACCGAATAATCGCCTACTCCATCAACGAAATCTTTTTTTGTAAAATTATATTCTTCAAGTTTCTCAACTAATTCTTCGAAAAGAAACTCGTCGTTTTTTCTGAGATGCAAAAGCGATTCTCTGTATTTGTCCTTATCAAGGACGGGTGTGTCAAGTTCTTTGGAATGCACCAATGCGATATATTCATCGCTGTTGGAGAGTGAATTGAGAGTTCTTGTCCATTCCTCGGTATCAATATTTTTCCCCGAATAAAAGAGAGATACATTCGGATTATTAGATATCAGATCAAGGTCGCCTTTTAATTTAAGTAGTTTCTCATCGGAAGAAGATACGATAATTATCTTTTTGTTGATGGTTTCAGAGATGTAAGCGATAAAAAATGCTAACAGCGATCCCTGCAATCCGGTTACTTTTATATTCCGGTCCGCACTAAGGTTTTTAAACAAAACCGAATCGAAAATCAATTTGCTTATTTTATCGATCATATAGTCATCGCAGAGCCGTAGTTCAGATACGAACTTATTTCATTACTTAATACAACGAATTCCTGCACAGAAAGAGTTTCCGCTCTTCTGGAAAAATCCAGATTGAAATCGGAGCAGATTATATTATTTGAATCAAAATAGTCTTTTAGAGAATTCTTGAGTGTTTTTCTTCTTTTCGAAAAGGCGTTTCTCACAAGGTTCCTGAATATTGTTATATTATCAACATCGTATTTATTTTTTTTGAAACTGATTTTAATCACAGCCGAAGTAACATCCGGTTTCGGAAAAAAAGCAGTACGCGGTACGCTAAAGAGCATTTTTATATCGGAAAAAGCCTGAAACTGTACTGCAAGAATGCCGTATTTCTTCGTATCCGATGACGATGCAACCAGTCTTTCCGCTACTTCTTTCTGAACCATAAGAACGGCTGAATCTACTGACTCCATGCTTTCCAGTAGTTTAAAAAGAATTCCGGAAGTAATATTGTATGGTATATTGCCGATGACCTTAATCTTGCTTTTGTTTTCGGCTGCATATGAATCAAGGTCGAATTCCAGAAAATCGCTGCATATTATGTTTAATTTATCTCCGAATTTATAAATAAGATTATCAACCGACGATTTGTCTATTTCGACGGCTCTGTATTCAGGATAATCATTAATAAGGAATTTTGTAAGAGCGCCGAGTCCGGGACCGATTTCTATTATCAAATCATTTTTATCAGCGTTAAGAGAAGAAACGATTTTTCTGGAAATATTATCATCTACAAGAAAATTCTGTCCGAATCTCTTTTTAGGCCTATATTTTTCGTATTTATCTTTAGTTGAAGACATAGTTTATCAAGGTGTAAGTATAAGCGTTTGCGATTTATTTTTGGTTTTAAAATCATTTACATCAAGGTATACTTTCTTATACTCGGCATTAAGCCACAGTTTGTTCTGGTCGGAGTAATTACCGTGCTGGGGCTGTCCTGATTGTCCTGAAGGCAGTACTGACATATAATAGCCGGGCTCGTTAAAATCAAAAATAAACCGCAGCGATGGACCGATAAAACACTCAAACTCCTGTTTCTCAATTGCTTTTCTGAATGAATATTCCGCGTTAGAGACGGTGGTGCCAAGTCCTCCAATTTCGAACGGTCCGATATTAAGAATTTTGCTCAATGCCGGCACTATTCCAAGCGGGTGTTTGATAATAACCGAATGCACATCGCCCCATTCGCATTTATTTATATCGGTCTCGTTAAATCTTTTTTTAACATTATCGAGAGCTTCAATGAAAGATTTTTTTACAAGATCGTTTCTCAGTTCGCTTTTGATTGAATCCTTTGAATTACCGAGCAGCCATGAACTATTTTCTCGAAGTATCTTGGTTGTGTTCCTTACCGGAATATTATTTACATATATATAGTCATAAAATAATTTATCGCCGAGTTTATCTTTATATAAATTTACATAAAGTCTTATCTCAAATTCGGAGAACAGGGAAGCAAGTCCGTTTAATTTATTGCAATCATAGTCCCACTTCTTAATGCTTCCGATAATTGTCTTTTCTTCCTGAGTCAGTTTAGTCGAATCTTTATATGCTTCAATTACATATTTAAAAAATTCTTTCGCCTGAAGGCTGACAACATCGTTTTGCAGAAGTTTAAATTCCTGTGAAGTCATATTATTTTTTGACTTCAAAACTTCTTCGATTCTAGCGGCTCTATAGGGAGGTTCGTACAGGTTCGAAATATAATGCTTATAATCTTTCTGAGGTTTGTTGTTGGCTGTTGCGATATAATTATCCGAAGGATTATACACTTCCGGAAGTTCATCGGGTTTAATAAACCCAATCCATTCTACATCGCCGTATCCAGGAGTTGAAGCCTGTATCTCAGAGTTTGCAGTATTCCTAATCGGAACCTTTCCTGCAGCCTTATATCCGATATTACCGTTTACATCCGCATAAGTGAAATTCGATGCAGGAAGTCCGAAATACTCGAGTGAATTTTTGAAATCATTCCAGTTAGTCGAATGGTAGATATCATAGAAACTTCTTATTTCATCGCTTATTTCAAAACCGGTCCATCTGAATGTAAGTAATTCGTTTCTGTTTGTCTCGAATGTATTATCGCTCATAAACCCGGTTTTTCGAAGATTTGAGATTACGGGACCTAATTTTGTATGATAGACCATGAACGGAATTTCATCTTTAATATCTTTAATTTTTATATATTCTTCAGTGCTGTCAATTGCAACAGGTGAACTTTTATAAACGAAATTATTTGTTGAATCGCGTCTGAGAATAACGAAGTCGGCGTCATCGTTCATAAGATTAGTAATTCCCCATGAAATTTTACCGTTGGAGCCGATAGCGATGCCTGGGGCTCCGGGTATTGAAAAACCGCAAACGAGCGACCTGTCTCCAAGGTTTTTCAGTATCACTTCGTACCATTTAGAGGGAGCCTGCAGAACAAGATGCGGATCGTTGGCAAGTATGGGCTTGCCTTTATCTGTTTTCTTTCCGTTGACAACCCATGAATTGCTTCCAATATGTGTGCCGATAAGTCCGAAATAATTCCTGTATTCAATTGTCTTTTCAAAGAAACCATAGCCGAGTTCCGCCAGGTCTCGGTATTTATTTTCATTTATTATATTATTATCCGATATTTTTTTGTTGTCCTGTTCCTGCGGATTTTTCTTTTCGCTTTTAATAATAAATGGAGCATCTTCAGGATAATTCGGGAAAAAGTCTTTAGCCTTTTCTACTCCGAATTTTTTTACGATTTCACCGAATGCAAATTCAGTCATCCACGAAATATTCAATTCCCATCCCATCATTCTGATAATCATTAGAGAATGCTCGGGTTTCCACATTTCGGGTTTGTAATTCAGGACGTCAAACTCGAGTGGGAGTTTCTTGTAATTTTCCTGAATAAATGCATTCACTCCTTTTGAATAATTGTTCAGTATGTCTTTCGATTTCTGTGAAATTTCAGGATAAAGTTTATATGCATAATTGCCGATGCCTATAGTTCGAAAGAGTTTGTCGTATTCCAGCACATCTTTGCCCATAATTTCGGAAAGTCTTCCTTCCGCAACTCTTCTTGACAGGTCCATCTGCCAGAGTCTGTCCTGCGCGTGCATATAGCCCAAAGCGAAATAAATATCCTCTTCATTTTTGGCAGTGATATAAGGAACGCCGTAATTATTCTTCACGATTTCAACTTCGGATTTTAAGCCTGCGACGGATTTAATTCCGTTTTCTTCGTAGAATGATTTGCCTGTAAGTTTATTGAAAAAGTAAAATAGCGCAATACTAACCCCCGTAATAAGGATTAGTATTCCGATTACATTAAATATTATTTTCCCGTATCTGTTGTTCAATATATTGCTATTAAGATAAAATTCTCAAATCGATTAAAAAAATAAAGTGAAAAAGTAAAACCACTTTTTGTATTGTTTTGCCACTGTACACGTTTAAAAATACAATAAATCCGGAAGTAAAAAGCGAATTCGCTGGCGATGATAAAAGAACAAGAGCAGTTTCGCAGAGGGCATAGAGTAGTCGTCTGTCAAAAGAACGGCGGACATGCACCGGACGCAGAGAAGAAAGAACGGCAGAAATTTATGCCGATTTCTTATTACTTGTCATAATTATCGATAGAATTCCCAGAACAGCAACAAAGAATCCGAATATGAATGTATATCTGAAACCCGAAATTATGGTATCTACCGGAATGCCCGCTGCAACCGGATTTTTCTGGGGAACAAAAAAGGCAAAGACAGCACCGAAGAAAACAACACCGAAAGCCGAGCCGAGTCTTATAGACGTCGTCATAAAACTTGACACTATGCCTTTCTGCTCTTTAGGGGCGGAGGTCATGATCTTGTTCGTATTTGAAGGTATAAAGAATCCGATAGCAAAACCGTAGAAAGACAGAATAAGAACTAGTATATAAATATTCGTAAGAGGATTGATAATGGAATAAGCAATTACAGAGAGAGCAATCAATACGAGCCCTATTGTGCAAACAAGTTTTGAGTTCTTTTTATCAGAGAGATAACCTGAAATATATCCCGAAAAGAACTGGAGCAATGAAGGAACAGCCATCAATAGACCGGTCTCTTTTTTAGGGAAACCATTTACCCACTGAAGGAAAAACGGTGTAATATAAATCATTCCGTTTGTAATTATATATACAAAGATAAAAGAGAGAATGGAAAATGAAATATCCCTATTCTTTAATATTCTCAGATTAAACAGCGGAAATTTAATTTTAAATTGTCTGTATATGAACGTCAGAATTAAAATAACGGAGGCAGCAAATAATCCGATAATTTTATATGATGTCCAGCCGAAATCATCCACCGTATTGACGGCAAAAAGGAATGACAGCAAACCCGAGAAAATTAGTATCGTTCCGATAATGTCGAATTTATATTTTTCCTTTACAAGAACAGTTTTGGTCATATATTTATAAGTGATATACAGCGCGACAAGCCCTACGGGAACGCTTATAATAAAAACGGAATTCCATCCGAAACTTTCAACTACAAAGCCGCTCGCGGCTCTTCCTATAATACCGCCGAGCGCAGTAAAGGAATAATTAATTCCGTACACCTTACCCCGAATTTCAACCGGTATATGTGCCGCGATGATTGCAGGAGTAAGCGCAAAAAGAACCGCGCTTCCGAAAGCCTGAATAATGCGGAACAAAATCAGCGTATTAAAATCTGGTGCGAAATAGCATAGTGTGGTACCTATAAGAAAAACAAAAATACCCCAGAAATAAATAATCCTGTACCCTTTAATATCACCGAGTTTACCGAATGCCAGAAGGAAGCATGTAAGAACCAGGAGGTAAACCCAGATCACGCGTGAAGCGACATTTGCTGCCACATTAAAATGCGATGCGATTGAAGGCAAAGTTACGCTCACTATATTTATGTCAATCCCCAGCAGGAAATGGATAAGGCTGAGATTGATTATAAGGACAAGATATTTTTTCATAGATTCAAAATAATTCATATTGAAGAATCTAAAAAGTCAAAATCGACACAGATAATAAAATAGCCGAAATTACCAGCCTATTAAGATAAGATTTTTGTAATTATTTTATAAGGAGCATCTTTTTTGTTATACTGAATTCACTGGAAAGTAATTTATAAAAATATATACCGCTGGAAAGTGAAGACCCATCGAATGTTGTTTCATAAGTACCTGATTTCAGGAATTGGTTTACCAGCGTCACTATTTTTCGTCCCATAATATCATACACTTCAAGTTTCACATTTCCAGAACGTCGTATTGCATAACATATTTTTGATGATGAGTTAAATGGATTAGGATAATTTTGGTATAATGAGAATCTTGACGGAACTTCACTCGGATTAAAATTTACGATGACCGGGTCTCCGGCCATCGTTTTAATGATTGCATTTCCGTATCCGCATGTCCAACCAGTGTTCGAGTTTAAAAAGAAAAGGGAATACAGATTTCCGCTAGTACCGGAATATTCCGAAATCCAGGTTTGTCCGCCGTCGGTAGTAGAGGAAAGCGCGCCATAAGAACCTGCACTCCACCCGTTTAATGTATCTGCAAAGAATAATACACCAAAAGAAGCAGAGTTACATTTTACCCAGGTTTGTCCTCCATTTGTTGTTTTAAAAGTACTGTCCTGAGTCGCAAGCCATCCGGTTGTATTATTTACGAAAAATAAGTCTTTATAAAAATTTGAAGCCGGGTAATCTTGAATTATCCAGTTATTACCTCCGTTTGTTGTTTTATAATATTTCCCGAGATAACCGTCCTCAACAATCCAGCCTGTATTTGGATCTTTAAAATATATTGACCGGAGATATCCGCCTGACTGTGAAAAATTATTCTCCCAGTTGGCACCTCCGTTTGTTGTTTTGAGCAATGTACTTCCTCCGACCCATCCTGTATTTTCATCAAGGAAAAAAGAGCTCAAAAGCAGGCCTGTTGAAGCGCTTAACTGAACAGTCCAGTTCGTACCGGAGTTTGTTGTTTTGAGTACAGTATTATAATGTCCTCCGACTATCCACCCTGTGTTTTCGTTTAAAAATTTTACATTGTAAAAAGAAACAATTGATCCCGGGTTAGATTGTATCCATGTATTACCTCCGTCAATTGTCTTAGCATATAAACCCCATAATCCAACCGCAAATCCAGTATTATTGTTTATGAAATAAATCGACTCAAATGTTCCTTCGATGTACTTGCTTAATGATATCCAATTATTGCCGCAGTCGGTAGATTTCATTACTGTGCCTTTTTCGCCGACCGATATTATTTGAGATGATCCTGAAATTGATAATGCATATAGATCATTTCTATTTGGCGACGGTGTAATCATCCAATTTAATCCGCAATCTGTAGTTTTGTAAACACTGCCGCTGTTTGTAGCGATAAAACCTGTTGAGTAATTAATGAAATCAATACAATTGATAGAAGATGGTAACGGTCCATTATTTTGTGATGTCCAAACATTACCCCCGTTCGAAGTATATAATATCACTCCATTATATCCACCGGCCCAGCCTGTATCATTGTTGAAAAAGTGTAAGGCCCCAATTCCTCCTGGAGGGTAAGTTGTTTGAATTATCCAGTTATTACCTCCATTTGTGGTTTTTATAATGATACTATTTGTATTGGATCCGTTACTATAACCCCCTCCGCACCAGCCTGTCATTGAGTTTAAAAATTTTATTTCAGAAAATTGACAATAGCAAAACGGGCCTGTAATATCATACCAGTTATTACCGCCATTCGTTGTTTTTATTAATTTCCCTGTACCGCCGGCCCAACCCGTATTATTATTGATAAAATCCATTCCATAAAGATTATCCAGTATACCAGTATTTAGAGGTAACCAATTGTCTCCGCCATTTGTAGTTTTTAGAACAGAGCCGTGAAATCCTGCAATATATCCCGTGCTATTATCGGAAAAACAGATTGATTGAAGGTCAGCATTTATAGACGATGCAGATTTCCAGTTTAATCCTGCATTAGTCGTTTTTAATACTGTTCCGCTCCATCCAACAGCGAATCCCGTATTTGAATTAATCATTTTTATGTCATTGATCGGCTCACCGGTAGGATATGGATTTTGAAAAAACCATGAATCTTGAGCAACACATACAGAAGTAATATCGAGAAGGCAAATAATAGCAAGATACAGGAAAAAAATATATAAACTATGCCGGTTGAGAGGAATTGTTTTCAATTTTTTATGGTTAAATTATTTATAAATATTAGAAATTTTACTAATAATTATCAAGTGTTTTATAAGTATTGAAATAAATATGTATCTCAGAATAATGTATTTCGGATGTAAACGACAAAACTAAAATCCGCATAAGAGTATTATTTAACGAATATTGTCACAAGTATTGTCATTCTAAATAATAGAATTATAGGGGACCAAATATTCAATAGATAAAAAATTGGATTTAAAATTAACCTTAAAAAGGATATTTTAGTGCGATTTAAATTAAAAAATAATCAATGAAAAGAACTGTACTATCATTAGTAATAATCCTGTTATTATCAATTAGCACATACGCACAGACAGGTAACATACAGGGAATTGTAACGAACAAAGAATCCGGTGTAACCATATCAAATGCAGATATTCTGCTGAAAGAATCCGGATTAAAAGCGGTAACAGATGCATCAGGGAGTTTTGTTTTTCAAAATCTTACTGAAGGAAATTACAAATTAGAATTTTATCACGAAGGATATAAATCGGGCAGTCTGGAAGTAAGAGTCGAGAAAGGAAAGTCCGCAAAAGTTGAAATAAAACTTACAGCATCTGAAATAACAACCGGTGAAATCACGGTAACAAGCGTAAGGTACGAGACATTATTAAAGGACGTTCCAATGCCAATGGAAATAATCTCGGATGACGAATTAAACAGAAAACAGTATCAGACTATATCGGATGCACTTAGCACTAAGCCCGGATTATCGATAACTAAAGACGGAATATGGGCTACAGATATCAGTATAAGGGGGCTTAGCAAGTCCAATGTAGTTGTAAACATTGACGGAAACAGAATTGAAACCGCAACCGATATTTCGGCAAGATTATCATTAGTAGATATGAATGATGTTGATAGGGTCGAAGTAATAAAAGGCGGTGTTTCTTCATTGTACGGAACAGGCGCTTTTGGCGGTGTCGTAAATATTTTCACAAAGAACGGGGACTTCAGCCACAAATTCTTATACGGCGGTTCACTAATCAGCGGGTTCAATTCGGTCAATGAAAGTCCTAGCGGTTGGATGTCGTTATATTCATCCTCGGATAAGTTTTTTGCAAAAGTCAGCGGAAGCATCAGAGACGCGAAAAATATAATGACACCGAAAGGCGAGTTGCCAAACAGCCAGTTTCGAGATAATAATATAAATGCTAATCTCGGGTTCAGGCCTGTAAAGGGGCACGAATTCAGATTGTCGTATCAGCGATACAGAGCAACAGACATTGGATTACCGGGGGGAGGAACACTGTTCCCTGCAACTGCAATCGTCAAATATCCAAGGGAAGACAGGGATTTGGTATCAGGCGAATACAAGATTAAAGATATAGCGCCGCCATTAAAAGAGTTTTCCGTAAAGTACTATTATCAGTCGATATTAAGGGATGTTGACAACATTCCGAATACGATATCGTCAGTTAAAACAACTTCAGGAAAATTGAAGCAAAAAGTTTATGTGCTGGATATAACCCCGAATGCGCGTCATTACACAAACGGACTGCAATTTAAAGCAGACTGGGTGCTGGACAATCACAATTATCTGATAACAGGAGTCGATGTATGGATGAGAGCGCTTGACAGCAAAAGAGAAAAAGTCCAAAGAATAGAAAACTATGATACAACTTCAGGCGCATTAATAAGCACCATCAACAAGACGACAGGGGAGAAACCCATACCCGACGCGGATTACAGAAGCATCGGAGCATACGTGCAGGATGAAATTAAAGCATTATGCGATAAATTAAAAATCAGCGTAGGCGGCAGGGTTGACCAGATTAAGGTTACAAATTCGCTGGCATACCAGCCGGTTTATGAAATCGTAAACGGAACAACTAATTATACTCCTGCAGGACAAAAGATAATGTGGAATGCAAGACAGGCTGATGATATTTCATGGAGCGCAAACTTTGGCGCGATATATTCGATAACAAAGAACTACGACGTCACGTTTAATATTTCCAGATCATTCCGTTCACCTGCGCTGGAAGAAAGATACCAGTACATAGATCTCGGAAGTTCCATCAGAGTCGGTAATCCCGACCTGGCACCTGAGAAAGGATTCTTCGTTGATTTAGGATTCAGAGTATGGAGAGACAGAGTCACTTTCAACGGGAATGTGTTTTATAACCGTTTTCAGGATTTAGTAACCGAAATTCCTGGTACATATGAAAACAGACCGGCGTTCATAAAAACAAATATAGGTCAGGCAAGATTATACGGTTACGATTTCGACTTCATGTATAACTTCTTCAAGAGTATGGTATTGTACGGTTCGCTTGCATATGTAAGAGGCGAAGATACAGGTAACAACGTAAACCTGCCTCAGATATCGCCTTTGAACGCACGAGCAGGGCTTAAGTTCGCAATTTATAATTATCTAAATGTTGATTTAAACACAGTATTGTTTGATAAGCAGAATAATACAGCGGCAGGTGAATTCGACACGCCTGGATATGCAGTATTTAATGCCGGTTTGGTTTCAATGCCTATGAAAACAAAATACGCAACCGTCCAGTTATTTGCAGGTGTGGAAAATATTTTCGATAAAGAATATAGAAATCACTTAGCCTCAAACAGGGGACTGATAACAATAGAACCCGGCAGAAATTTTTATGCTAAGTTGAAAGTAGATTTTTAAAATTATTCATTTTGATTACAAGCCCGTTTCCTTTTAAGAAAACGGGCTTTTTTTGTGCCGTTCGTTAAATTATGCATCTCACAAAGAAATCCATTTATTCCGTTGCCGAATTATAGAATACCTGAATTAATTTACTGTCGTATGTGTTTTAGAGAATTATAAACATTTACAAATTAAGGAGAAGGCACAAATGTCAGACAATAAAATAATTGCTGTGTTAGGCGCTACCGGCGCGCAGGGAGGCGGGCTGGTGCGTGCAATTTTAAACGACACGAAAGACAAATTCAAAGTTCGTGCAATAACAAGAAACCCTAAATCGGAAAAGGCAGTCGATTTATTGCAGCAAGGCGCTGAGGTTGTTCAGGCTGATTTGGATAATTCCGATAGTCTGAAAAAAGCGTTCAGTGGTGTTTATGGAATTTATGCTGTAACAAATTTCTGGGAACATTTTTCGGCTGAAAAAGAAGTAATGCAAATTAAGAATATTGCACAGGCCGCTAAATCCTCGGATGCTGAACATGTTGTATGGTCAACGCTTGAAGATACAAGAAAGTGGGTGCATCTCGATGATAATCGCATGCCGACTCTTGCGGGAAAATACAAAGTTCCTCATTTCGACGGAAAAGGTGAAGGCGATCATTTCTTTACTGATAATCGTGTACCGACAACTTTCCTTCTAACCTCTTTTTATTGGGATAATTTGATTTACTTTGGTATGGGTCCAAAAAAAGGGGAAGACGGCAAATATTATTTCACGATACCTACAGAGAATAAAAAACTGCCCGGCATTGCTGCGGAAGATATAGGGAAATGCGCATACGGTATATTTACAGGCGGGAGCGGGTATATTGGAAAGACTGTTGGAATTGCAGGAGAACATCTTACCGGAGCACAAATGGCGGAAACGCTTTCAAAAGTTCTCGGAGCAGATGTTGTTTTCAGAAGCGTGCCTTTCGATGTATTCAGGAGTTTCGGATTTCCGGGAGCGGATGACCTCGGAAATATGTTCCAGTTCAAGCATGATTTTGAAGAATATTTCTGCGGAATCCGTAATGTTGACGAAAGCAGAAAACTTAATCCGGCATTACAAAATTTTGAAATGTGGACGACAAAGAATAAAAATCTTATACCTCTCGTATGATTTCAATTAACGGTTTGTTCTGTGCAATAAAAAAAGGGTTTGATTTCTCAAACCCTTTTAAATTTTTTGTAAACAAATCCTATTTTGTAAACGGAAGGTAAATAGTGAATGTCGAACCTTTCGTGTATTCCGAATCAACTTCGATTTTGCCTGAATAAGATTCCACTATTCTCTTTACGATGGAAAGTCCCAGACCTGTTCCGCTAATGCTTCTCGTATATTCGTTTTTTACTCTAAAGAATTCGGAGAATAATCTTACTTTGTCTTCAGGTTTCATACCTATGCCTGTATCTGCAATCTTTGTTACAATGTAGTTACCCTGAGTGAACACATTCACATCTATAGTTCCGTTGTCCTTATTGTATTTAATTGAATTCCCAATAATATTCGTAAAGAGACGCGTGATTTCATTATTATCGGCTTTAAATACAGGTAGATTGTCCTGATATTTTGAAGTGACTGTAACGCCTTTTTTCTTAAGTTCGAGTTCAAGAAAGTCAACGGTTCCTTTAACGATTTCACCGATATTGAGTTCTTTAAGTTCGCGCTGTTTTGTTTTCATTTCCATTCTTGAAATATCGAGCAGGTCATTTACCATTTCAACCAGTCCGTTGAGTCTGTTCCTTGAGCGGTTCATGTAATCATGCTCTTGCTCGGGTGTAACTTTCATTTCGGGATTCAGAATGATGTTCAGGAAGCCAAGTACTGCCGCCATAGGAGTTTTAAGTTCATGTGCGACCATTGAAACAAATTGTGATTTAACGTATTCAACTTTTTTCATTTCGGTAATATTTCTGATAACCGCTACCACGCCGGCTAAAGAGCCGTCAGGATGCGGTACCGGCGAACACTTAATCTCGACGACGAGTTCTCTTTCGGGTTTAAGTTCAACTTCCGCTGTGTAAGTTTTATTTTCGAAAGTTGTGTTGTCAAGAATTTTTTTGATTTGTTCGCTGATGATCGGCGGGAGAATACCTAGAATCTTTTCTCCGAGTATTACTTCGTTCAGTTCGATATACTTTATTGCAGAAGGGTTAAATAAAACCAGTTCTCCGTTCTTATTAACGACAAATACGCCGTCAGCAAGAGAATTTACGATAGTATTAAGCCGCGATTTCTCGAATGCAAGTTCAAGGAGTCTTTCTTCGCGTTCTTTTTTCAGCCTTTCGGTTTCAAGCGTTATGAGTCTTCTTTCATATCCAGCATTGAGGTTACGCAGAAGTTCTTCCGGAGTAAACGGTTTCGGAATATATGTAAACGCGCCCAGTTTTGTTGCTTCAATTGCAGTGTCATAACTCGCGTAAGCAGTAGCGATAAAACAAACCGTATTCGGGTGCGCTTTCTTAATTGCCTTCAGTACTGTAATGCCGTCAACATCAGGCATCTTAAGGTCTATAATAGCCAGGTCATATTCAAAATCTGTAGCCATTTTAATACCCGTCAAGCCGTTTTCAGCGGTATCAACATCAAAATTTTCGCTTTGAAGAAGGCGCTGTGTACCTATACGCAGACCTTTTTCATCATCGATTATAATTACTTTTGGTTTTATTTCGTCCACTAAAATTTATTAATCTTTTTTAAATAGTAAAAACCGCGGAAAAATAAAATCCCGCGGTTTTATTTGTTACAATCATTTATTTTCGAAACATTCTTCGAGTTTATTAGAAAGTTCGTCTATGTTAATCGGCTTATTAAACCATGCATCGCAGTTAATCCATTCTTTCTCTTCGCCTGTCGTAACGCCGAATTTCATTCCTGTGACCATTGTGGCGGAAGTAAGCAGGAATACCGGAATCGTTTTTCCGTATGCATCTCTTTTGATTTTATGCGCAAGAATAAATCCAGAGTCATGTTCTTCCATGATAAGGTCGAGTACTGCCGCATCCGGTTTCTCATCTTTGAAAATTTTAAACCCGCTTTCAACGCTGTCTGCAGTGACTACGAGATATCCTTTTGATTCGAGCAGCATTTTGTTTTGCTCTAATAAGTCATAGTCATCATCAACGAGCAGAATTTTCTTGGGTTTGTTTGTGTCAGTCATAATTTCTCCTTAAAGTATTATTCAAATTATTTATTGTAAATTCAATGGTAATCTAATGGTAAAGACAGTACCTAAGCCCGGTTCGCTTGCCGCTCTAATATCGCCTTTATGCATTTTAATGATGCCGTAAACAATGGCGAGTCCCAGACCGGTGCCTTTCCCCATCTTTTTAGTTGTAAAAAACGGCGTAAAAAGTTTTCCCATGTTTTCTTTGGGAATTCCGTTACCCGTGTCTTTTATTTCGACTATTATATCGTTCTCGTCTTTGGATATTTTAATATTAACTTTCTTTATTTCTTTCTCTTCCAATGCTTCGCATGCATTGCTTATTACGTTCAGGAACACCTGTTTCAACTGGTCTGAGTCGCCTTTAATGGTTGTGTCATCTGCTTCGCATTCCATAAGGAAAGAAATACCTTTGAACTCAGGTCTGATTCGTATTGGCTTAAGAATTGTATTAATAAGGTCATATATATCCACCTCTGATACTTTAAGATTGCCCTGTCTTGCAAAATTCAGAAGGTTCGAGACAATGTTTTTGCATCTGTTCGTTTCTTCCGCAATGAGGTCGAGATCTTCAATAGTTTGTTTCGATTCAAGTTTCTTATCGAGTTCTTTCTTCAAGAGCGATGTATAAAGGAGTATTGTCCCCAGCGGATTATTTATCTCATGTGCAACGCCCGCAGCGAGTTGTCCTATGGAGGCGAGTTTCTCTGCTGACTGAAGTTGTTCCTGGGTATCCTGAAGTTCCTTATATGCTCTTTCGAGTTTTTCGATAAGATACGGAAGACACATATCGTTTTCTGCCAGTCCTTTCGCTATTGCAATTGCATAGTCCCTGCAGGTAACGTATCCGCATGCTCTGCAATTAAGTTCATCCTGTTTCGTAAATTTGTTTGTCTGTGCGAGTATTTCCTTAATCTGTTCTTCATCCGGCGTCGGAATTCTTTTATCTCTGTCCTCAAATTCTCTTGACAGGTCTATATTTCTGGCATTGTATATATTGCTTTTCCAGACCTGTTTATCCGCGGACTTAATGTTATCGTTAATATAATTTATAACTTTTTCTCTTCTGGAATAATAGTTCAGATTACTGTCGATGGCAGGTCCTTTTATACATCCTTCGCAGAAAAGAATATCGATTAATCTCGCATTAATTTTATTATTGAGGAGTTCATGAAGAATCTCCTCCACCTTGCTTCTTCCCTCTACTACAATTATTTCCTTTTCCAGTATGTCATCGGAAATTTCGGCAGTTTTTATGAGACCGCCGGCAAGCGGGAATGATTTTCCGGTCAATCCGACAGGAGCATCAAAATTTGAATCGGATAAATCGGCAATGTTAATATTTGTCAGAGCAAACATCTCTTTCAGTTCGGCGAAAGTGAGAACTGCATCAATTGCTCCTTCCACCTTTTCGTCTTTGCATTCGCTTTTTTTTGCGATACACGGACCTATGAATACCACGCTTGTGTCGTGTCCGAATGTTTCTTTGATATATCTGCCCATAGCAATCATGGGAGAAACAATTTTCGCAAGTTTCGGAACGAGTTCGGAAAAATACATTTCTATATAATTATAAACAGCGGGGCAGGCGGAACTGATAATAGTTTTCTTCCCGTCCTTTTCGATTTCAGCAAGATACTTAGGGCTTATAAGATCGGCGCCGAAGGCTGCTTCGCAGACTTTATCGAAACCGAGTTTCCTCAAAGCCGATGGTACCTTTGCATAGTCATCCGTAAAGGAAGCAGGGAAAGACGGAGCAACTACGGCAACTACGTTCCCTCTGGGAATAATCTCATTGAGAACGTAGTTAACCTCACTCTTTGTCCTTTTGGCATTCTGAGAACATACCGTAACGCAGTGACCGCAGGCGATACACCTTTCCGCCATTACAACAGCCTGACCGTGCTCGACGCGGATTGCGATTGCAGGGCATTCCCTTACGCAGGAATAACACCTCTTGCAAAGATACGGAATTGTTTCTACAGTGCCATACATATATTATTTCTTTCTGCTTTTATAATGTGTGTGCAAAATTTCGTGCGCTTTTTCACTGTTAGGTTCCCCGAAGAATTCCTTGTACAATGTTTTCACGGCTTCATTTTCATGCGATTTCCTGTGAATCATTTTCGTATCTATTTCATATAAAGCCTTTATTCTTTTTATTACTTTTTCGTGTTTCTGGTGTATAGGCTGACCTCCGCCGTTAATACAGCCGCCCGGACAAGCCATAACTTCCACAAAGTGATATTTGCTGGTTCCGTTTTCGACTTCTTCAAGCACTTTTGCAACGTTTCCGATTCCGTTAACGACAGCAAAGTTCAATTTAAGACCGTTGATTGTCAGAGACAATTCCTTTATACCTTCAAGACCGCGGATTTCTTCGAATTCCAGTTTTTCAAGTTCTTTTCCGGTAAGCATATTGTAAGCGGTTCTGATTGCTGCTTCCATTACGCCGCCTGATGTACCGAAAATAATTGCTGCACCCGTTGATTCACCGAGCGGATTGTCAAATTCCGAGCCGGGCAAATCTACAAAATCAACGCCTGCCATATTGAAAAATCTGACAAGTTCTCTTGTTGTAAGTACTGCATCAACATCAGGCATATATTCTTCGGAAAGTTCCGGTCTGCTCGATTCGAATTTTTTGACGGTACACGGCATAATTGAAACGACAACAATATCTTTCGGGTCTATGCCGATTTTCTTTGCATAGTATGTTTTCAATATTGCGCCTTCCATTTCATGCGGAGATTTACAAGTGGAAACATGCTGAAGCAGTTCCGGTTTTCTGTGCTCGATATATTTTACCCATCCCGGACAGCAACTGGTGAACATCGGAAGAGGTTTGTTGTTTGTAACCCTGTTTACGAGTTCGGTTGCTTCTTCCATTATAGTAAGGTCGGCAGCGAAGTTTGTATCAAACACACGTTTAAATCCGAGTCTTTTCAGACCTGTAACAAGTTGTCCGGTAACGTCCGTGCCGAGAGGCATATTATATTCTTCGCCGAGCGATGCGCGTACTGCAGGCGCAATCTGCGCGATGACGAATTTATTCTTATTGTTTAGTGCGCTTGCAACTTCTTTTAGTTGACCTTTTTCGCGGAGTGCTGCAGTCGGGCAAACAAGTATGCACTGACCGCAGAGAATGCAATCGCTTATATTGAGACCTTTATTATACGGAGTGGTAACTATGCTCTGGAAACCTCTTTTTGTGAAATCGATGGCTCCAACCTGCTGAATTTCGTTACAAACACGTACGCATCTTCCGCAGAGAATACATTTTGCGGGATCGCGTTCCATAGATGGACTCGATATATCTATTGCATGGTCCTTGGATTCACCCGCATAACGGTGTTCGCGGACTCCGTAATGGGCAGACATATCCTGCAATTCGCAGTTTTTATTTCTGACGCAGATAAGGCAGTCCTGCGGATGATTTTCAATTAACAGTTCGACGATTGTTTTACGGGCTTTCCTTACTCTCGGGGAGTTTGTATCGACCACCATGCCTTCATAGACCGGGTAGGCGCAACTTGGGATAAGACCTCTTTGACCTTCCACTTCGACAGAGCAGATTCTGCATGCCCCGGTCGGGAAGAGATTTTTCATATGACACAGAGTAGGTACTGCAATACCGGCTGATTTAGCCGCATCGAGAATCGTCATACCTTCTTCCGCGTTTACTTTTATCTTATTTATTGTTAGTTCTACCATATATTTAAATTCAAAATTTTAATTTGAAAAACAAAAATTACGAAACCAGCACCGCTTCAAATTTACAGTTATCTATACACATACCGCATTTAATGCATTTATCTTCTATAATATAATGTGCCTGTCCTTTGTCGCCGATAATTGCTTCGACCGGACATCTGCGCGCGCAGAGACCGCAGCCTGAGCATTGCTCATTATTAATCGTAAATAACAGCAATTCTTTGCAGACGCCTGCGGGACATTTTCTATCGTACAAATGTTCTTCGTATTCATCACGGAAATACATCAATCCCGAAAGAATGGGATTCGGTGCAGACTGACCGAGACCGCAGAGAGAAGTATCTTTAATTACATCGGCAAGCCTTTGTAAGTGAATGATACCTTTGAATCTTTGCAGTTGGTCAAGTTTGTTTTTCGTATTTTTATAACTCTGCGGAATTTTTTCAATAATTTCCAGCATACGTTTGGTTCCTTCGCGGCAGGGGACGCATTTCCCGCAGGATTCATTCTGAATGAAAGTGAGAAAGAACTTAGCGACATCAACCATACATGTGGTTTCGTCCATTACTACGAATCCGCCTGAACCCATCATTGCGCCGACTTTCTTCAAAGATTCGTAATCAACTACCGTATCGAGAACTTCATCCGGCAGACAGCCGCCGGAAGGTCCGCCGATCTGTACTGCTTTGAATTTCTTGCCGTTTGGTATTCCGCCTCCGATTGTGAACACAATATCTCTGAGTGTGCTGCCCATCGGAACTTCGACTAATCCCGTATTTTTAACTTTTCCGCTGAGAGCGAATACTTTAGTGCCTTTACTTGAGGAGGTACCGATTGAAGCAAACCACTCTGAACCTCTTTTAAATATCTGAGGGATATTTGCGAATGTTTCGACGTTATTAATGACTGTCGGTTTATTCCATAAACCTGCGACTGCCGGATAAGGCGGGCGGGGTTTAGGCATTCCGCGTTTACCTTCAATTGAAGCAATAAGAGCGGTTTCTTCACCGCAGACAAATGCACCTGCGCCTTTTTTAATTTTCAAGTTAAACGTGAATCCGCTTCCGAGAATGTTATCACCAAGCAAACCGTATCTTTTGCAATCTGCAATTGTATTTTCGAGTCTTGCGATTGCAAGAGGATATTCCGCGCGGCAGTAAATATAACCAAGTGAAGCGCCTATTGCATAACCGCCTATCAGCATACCTTCAACAACCTTATACGGGTCGCTTTCAAGAACTGATCTGTCCATAAATGCACCCGGATCGCCTTCATCGGCATTACAAATAATATATTTAATTTCCGATTTCTGTTTCTGAGCGAAGTCCCATTTCTTGCCAGTCGGGAAACCGCCTCCGCCTCTTCCGCGAAGTCCGCTTGCGAGAACGTCTTTAACCACTTCTTCAGGCGTCATATGGCTTATAACTTTATCCAGGGCTTTGAAACCACCGTTGGAGATATAAGCATCGATTGAAGTCGGGTTTATTACACCGCAGTTTTCAAGAACAACCTTCATCTGGTGTTCGAAGAACGGAGTTTTGTTGATATTCTTGATTTCACCGTTTGACTTACCGTATGTACCAAGAACGTTTTCTTTAAGAATATCTTTTTCTACTATTGTTTTCTTAATCAGTTTCGGAACCATTTTCGGATTTACCTGAGAATAACTGATTCTATCTCCGCCAGGTAATTTAATATCAACGATTGGTTCTAGTGCGCAGCATCCAACGCATCCCGTTGTTTCAATCTGTGCCTGAATATTAAGTTTAGTTAATTCGGCTCTTATTGCATCTTCCACTTTCTGTGCTCCTGCAGCGAGACCGCATGTTCCTTTGCCTATTATTATAATCGGAAGTTGATGTTCTTCGTATCTTAATTTTTTATTCAGGTCTTTGAATTTCTTTTCGCAGTCCGGATTATGATGGCACAGAGGGCCTTCCGTACAGCATCTGACGAACTGGTCACACGGTTTTTCCGGTGTATGCCAGCATTCTTTACAGCAAACATCTATGAATGTATTCATTTTACACCTGCCTTCTTTTCCGGATTCTGTTTCTGGACATTATATTTCTTTAAAATGTTGGGGATTTCTTTTACAGTAACTTTACCATGATATTCATCATTAATGGTAATTACAGGTGCAATACTGCAAGCACCGATACAGGCAACGGTTTCGAGAGTGAATCTTTTGTCTCTTGTAGTCTGACCTGCTGTTATACCCAAGTTGGTTTCGAGTGTAAACAATATGTTCGCTGAATTGCAAACGTGACAAGCAGTACCCCTGCATACGCGGATTACGATTTCGCCGAGGGGTGTTAATCTGAACTGATTATAGAAAGTAGCTACACCGTAAACACGGCTTAGCGGTAAACCAACGAAATCCGATACTTCCTGCAGAGCGCCTTCGGGTAGATATCCGTAAATTTCCTGTACTGCCTGAAGAAGAGCGATAAGGTTGCTCTTATCTTTGGCGGGATACTTTTTAAAAATGTGTTTATGCATATGATTCTATTAAATTATCTTTACGAAAACCGAATCGGTTTTCCGGGGAAAAATAAATTTATACTTTTAATTCGACTAATTTAGATGATACTCCCTGAATAAGGGATATTTTTCTTGAAACTTCTTCTTTTTGTTCCTGAGTGCCGTACAATTCCAGCATAATCAGACCCTGATCGGAACAATTATCAAGGATTCCGTCATGTATGCCGAGCCTGGTTTTAATCAGGCAGCCCCAAGCAGTAAGCACTTTCTGGACTTCAACTGCTGCCTCTTTCCTGTTGCCTATAAGAATCAATAATACTGTTTTGGACATAGCGTTTTTACCTTTCGAGTTTTCAGCAGATATATATTTTTTTTATTTGCGAAATGTTTAGAATTTAATATGAAGAAACGGGAAATTTATAAATTTTCATATACAAAAATACTCTTTATAAAGACATCTATCAATGACAATTATCCGCCTAAATGCAGTATAAATAGGTGAAAAATTTTTGAATAGTAAATAAACGGTCTATTAATTATGTTTCATAAATCTTAATAAATTCCCGGAGGAATAAATGGCACTCATAGCAGTTATCGACGATGATCCTGATATCCGCGAAGCCAGTGAACTGGTCCTAACGTCGAAAGGTTACAAGGTCATCACCGCAAGCAATCCAAAAGAAGGATATGAAATTATCACTAACAAAAAGCCGGACTTAATCATACTTGACGTTATGATGGATGAACCGGATGACGGTTTTTTCCTTGCACAAAAATTGCGCAGAGAAAACAACAAAACGCCAATAATCATGTACACATCGATATCCAAGGCTGTTGGAATGGATTTCGGTGCAAGTGATATGGTACCAGTTGACGATTTCGTAGAAAAGCCGATATCGCCCGACATGTTAATTCAAAAAGTTGAAAATCTTTTAAACAAAAAGTAAAGGCTTATGTTAGTATTAGAAAAAAATTCAATTACGGAAGAACTTGAAGGACTTGTAAAAGAGCACGGATGCGAACGTTCGGCATTAATGCCGATTTTACAGGCTGTACAGCGCAAGCACAGATATATCTCCGATTTTGCGCAGCAGGAAATTGCGCGTTTACTGGACATACATCCGGTTGAGGTTTTCAGTGTAATTTCCTTTTATTCTTTCTTGCATTCCGAGCCTCAGGGCAGAAATATTGTACGCTTATGCAGGACGATAGTCTGCGATCTGGCAGGAAAAGAAGAAATTGAAAAAGCATTAATGAGAGAACTGAAAATCAATGCAGGGGAAACAACGAAGGACAAAAAAATCACACTCGAGCATACAAACTGTCTCGGAATGTGCGATCAGGGTCCCGCTATGATGGTTAACGATAAGATTTTTACGAAACTCACTCCAGAGAAGGCAGTCGAGATTATAAAGACAATAAAATAGTTATTTTTTACAGATTTTAATGCGAACATTCTGTTTAAAGGCGGAGTGTTCGCTTTTTTTTATTTTTTCCGCTTTATCCTTTATATTCCGGCTGTACACTTGCAGGAATAAACAAAGTCTGTTTCCGACAAAGTTTGAATTATATCAAAACTATCCGAACTCGTTCAATCCGTAAACGAGATAAACTTTGCGATACCGAAATAGTGTCTTGTAACAATGAAGATACATGACGTACTTGGCAGGGATGTCAGAACACCGGTAAATGAAGTAAAGATAGAAGTAGATTACACTCCCGATTTTAATTAAAATAAAATAATCGGAAATATTTGTGTAAAGACCCGTACTTATGCGGGTCTTTTTTTATTATATAATGGTATATTTTTAATGCTCAAGGATTATTAATTTTTAATAATTCATTTCAACAGATTAAATTTATATATGGAAAATACATATCCGACACAGATTAAAAAAACAGACGAGAATACACTAAAAATAATATGGAATGACGGTTATGTTTCCGACATACCTTTAACAAAACTAAGAGATGAATGTCCATGCGTTCACTGCAAGGGGGAGTCGGTGCTTTTCGAAAGTTATATACCCATCAAAACACCGTTCAAAGCGGCCGGATACTATGAAATCGACAAGATAGAAGTAATGGGTAATTATGCCGTTACAATAAAATGGAAAGACGGGCATGACACCGGAATATATTCGTGGGATATACTCCGGAAACTTTAATAAAATTATCCCGCAAATAAAATATTATATAATCAACTTGATTTTTCCAGAGCACAAATCAACACATCCAGAAGTTGTTCTCGAGTAAACGGTTTCGATATATAATCGGAAAATCCGCTTGCCAGAATTGTTTCTTTTTCTCCTGCCAATGCATATCCTGTTACAGCAATAATGGGTGTATTTTTATAGACCGGCATTTTCCGTATTTCTCGTGCAGTCTCAAGTCCGTTCATACCTATGCCAAGATTAATGTCCATTAGAATGAGAACATAATTTTCTTTAGGCATTGCTTCGATTGCTTCTTTACCGCTAGAAACGTCATCAATCTGAAAATGATTCTGAAGAAATCTTTTCATTAAAACCTTATTTGTCTTATTATCTTCTACGAGCAATATCCTGGGCTTCGAATCAGGCAATTCGGAATGCGGCAATCCCGAAAAATTATACGTTTTATTCTGTTCAAGTACTATTGTATCGCGTGCAAGGGGGAATTGTATTGTAAAGACAGAGCCTTTGCCGATTTCACTGTCAACGTGAATTTTTCCGCCCATAAGTTCAGTCATCTTTTTGGATAGAGTAAGCCCGAGACCGGTACCTTCATAATTTCTGCTGATGCCTTCGCTTACCTGTCTGAACTCATTAAAAATAACTTTCTGGTTTTCTTTAGAAATACCAATACCCGTATCGGAGATGCTTATGAAAACCCAGTTTTTGCCGTCTTCATTCTTTGTGCAAATCCTGATGCCGATGCCGCCTTTGTGAGTATATTTAATTGCATTATCAAATACATTCGAAATAATTTGATTGAAGATATCGGTATCGATATAACTTATACAATTATTGTCGTCAATATCCAGAGAGAAACTTAGACTTTTATTTCCGGCAAGATTTTTAAGTACTTTTGAAAGGGACGCAAGTTCCACTGAAAGGTTGACCGAACTAAAATTAGGTTTAAAATTAGCCGATTCAAGGTGTGCAAGTTCGAGTATGGAATTCAAAGTGTTTAGAAGTCTTCTTGCAGAAGAATGAATGTCCCGAATCATGGAAAGATGTTCATCGTTTGTCAACTCCTCTTTGAGTATATCGGAAAATCCGAGTATTGCGCTCATTGGAGTTCTGAATTCATGGCTCATATTTGCGATGAGTGCGGTTTTCATTCTATTTGCCTCATCGCTTTTTTCTTTAGCCTCGATTGTTCTGGAAATATCGTTATAGATTACAAGTACGCCTTCTTCTTTTTCAATCATAACCGGCAAACCAAGCGCAGAAACCCAGATGATTTTGCCGTCCTTGCTTTTTCTTTTTGTATCTTTTCTGACAATATGCCTGTCAATCGCAATTTTGGAGAGTTCTTTTTCCTCATCGAGAAGTTCATACGGAACTATAAACTGGTTAATGTTTTTCTTTTTAATTTCTTCGAATGAATACTTGAATAGACTTTCGAAGGAATCATTGACGTGCAAAACTTCATTATTTTTGTTGAGGATTACAATGGCGTCCGGAGATTTATCATAATTTTGAGCGGAATAAGAAGTATAAACGGTCACTCCGTTGCTCACAGATTCCTTTTTTGTCATAATAGTATTTAGATTTTAAACAGATACAGAATTACCCAATTTCTATCATTAAAACCCCAATATGTGTTGCATCTTTTTACCCTAATTTGTCGCTTCTGATCTGCCTGTTACCGTAATGTTTGATTATATTACTACAATTTATTCAAACAGTAACACCCAATAAGCCTATCCGACATAATAAAAAATCAGATTGATACTGCTAAAATATCCCTTTTAAACAAACTATTCAATTCATTTCCAAAAGTTTTTTCAGAAAATATCCTGTATATGATTGTTTACAACATGATATCTCGAATGGAGTTCCTTTAGCGACCAGATAACCGCCTTCATCGCCCGATTCCGGACCGAGGTCAATTATATAGTCAGCATTCTTGATAACCTCAAGATTATGTTCGATTACAAGAATAGTGTTTCCTCTCTTCAGAAGTGCATCAAAACATTTCATAAGTTTTGAAATATCATAGTAATGAAGCCCGGTGGTAGGTTCATCGAAGATGAATAGTGTATTTGAGGATTTCACCTGATTAACAAGATGGTAAGCGAGTTTAACTCGCTGGGATTCGCCTCCCGAGAGGGAAGTGCCCGGCTGTCCGAGTTTAATATATCCAAGCCCTACATCTTCCAGTACTTTGAGTTTTTTAACTATTTTGGTATAAGGCTTAAAGAATTTTATTGCTTCGGTAACAGTCATGTTGAGAACGTCAAAAATATTTTTACTATGACCGTTGTTGCCCTGAATCTTCACTTCCAGCGTATCGGCTTTATATCTTTTTCCGCCGCACGATTCGCATTCGAGGAAGATATCCGCCATGAACTGCATTTCGACTTTAATGACGCCTGCACCTTCGCAGGTTTCACATCTGCCGCCGGGGACGTTAAAAGAAAATGAGCCGCTGTCAAAATTTTTCCTTTTAGCATACGGCGTCGAAGCGAAAGCGTCCCTAATCTCGTCGAATGCTTTGATATAAGTTACAGGATTGCTCCTGATGCTTTTGCCTATCATTGACTG
Organism: Ignavibacteria bacterium; assembly: GCA_028714695.1. Lineage (GTDB taxonomy): Bacteria > Bacteroidota > Ignavibacteria > Tepidaquicellales > Tepidaquicellaceae > CAIKZJ01. Next base: position 197,471 of record JAQTLX010000001.1, read on the forward strand.
GTCTATAAGTTCAACATTCTCAAGAAATTCAGTTCCTTCAATTCTGTCATGCTCTCCTATTTTTTCTTCCGAAAAGCCTTCAAGTTTTTTCTTAAGTCCGCCATAAAGTATATTGTTTACGAGAGTTGATTTTCCCGATCCGCTTACACCCGTAATGCAGGTAAACATTTTAAGCGGGACGGCAACGTCAATGTTTTTAAGATTATTTTCCCTTGCCCCTGAAATTTTTACAAATTTCGTGTCACGGCTTATTTCTCTTCTTTCGGAAGTCAATTCTACGGTATTCTTGCCGTTAATATATTTAGCAGTAAGAGATTTTGTATCCTTAATAAGATTTTCGTATGTTCCGTGGAATATTATCTCGCCTCCGTTTTCACCTGCGAGCGGACCAATATCAACAATTTCATCGGCTTCTTTCATCATATCTTTATCATGTTCTACAACGAGTACGGTATTACCGAGGTCTCGAAGAGATTTCATAATATTAATAAGTTTTTCGTTATCTCTGGGGTGCAGTCCTACAGAGGGCTCATCCAGTACGTAAATAGAGCCGACGAGCGAAGAGCCGAGAGACGTAGCGAGATTAATTCTCTGTGCTTCACCTCCTGATAGTGTGGCGGATAATCTGTCGAGTGTCAGATACGTCAGACCGACATCGACAAGAAATTTCAAGCGCGTAATAATTTCGTTAAGAATTCTTTCGGATATTTTCTTCTTGTACTCATCGAGAGGAATACTAAGAAAGAATTCGTACGCTTCCGAAATTTTCATTCTCACTATTTCGGAAATATTCTTGCCGCCTATTTTCACGTACAGTGCTTCTTTCCGCAGTCTTCCGCCGTCGCATTCGCTGCATTTTGTATATGCTCTGTATCTGTTAATAAGAACCCTGTAATGAAGTTTGTAAAGAGCCTCGCGTTCAACCATTTTGAAAAACTTATAGATGCCGGAATACTTTTTCCCCCCGTAATAAATAAATTCCAGTTGCTTATCGTTAAGTGTTCTGAACGGCTTGTTTACATCGATGCCGTAATTGTCCGCTTCGAGTATAAGTTCGGTCAGGTTCTTTGAGTGCTTGGGTGTTGAAAACGGCGCTATGGCATTGTTGACGATTGATTTATTCTTATCGGGAATAACAAGGTCCATGTCAATATCCATTGTTCTTCCGAATCCCTGGCATTTTTTACATGCGCCGAAAGGGTTATTGAAAGAAAACAGACGGGCTTCAGGTTCTTCAAAAATTATTCCATCAAGTTCAAAAAATTTATTGTAATGATTGTCTGTGTAACCGTCTTCGTTTATGAGTCTGATAGTCATATAGCCGCCGCCTTCCTGAAAAGCCATTTCGATGGATTCCGTGAGTCTTGATACGGACTCATTTTCGGAAGGATCGAAATTCAATCTGTCTATAATAACAAAGACAGAATTATTTTTGGACGATTTTACGGCCTTAATTGTTTTGGCGTCGCTTGTTTCATTTATATCTATTGTTTCATCACCTGCGATAATTTTGTAGAATCCTTTTTCCCTCCGGCTTGAAATGAAATCTTCATGGTTCTTGATATTTTCTTTTTTAATCTCAGCGAGGACCAACAATTTCGTTTTACCGAATTTGGAAATTTCGTTTATAACGGATGACGGTGAATCTTTTCTTACTATGCTGCCGCTTACAGGGGATATAGTGTCACCGATTCTTGCATAGAGCAGGCGCAGATAATCATAAATTTCTGTGACTGTTCCAACGGTCGAACGTGAATTCCTTGAGGTTGATTTCTGTTCGATTGCCATCGAAGGTGCAAGACCGGATATATAATCAACATCGGGCTTGTTCATTTTTTCGAGAAACTGTCTTGCGTAAGCGGAGAGACTTTCAACGTAACGTCTTTGTCCTTCGGCATAAATTGTATCGAAAACAAGCGAAGATTTACCCGAACCGCTGACTCCCGTAAACACAACCAGTTTATATTTCGGAATATTGATATCAATATTCTTAAGATTATGAACTCGTACGCCCTTTATTATTATATATTTCTTAGAATCCGGTTCTATGTCCTTTTTCTTCGATTTATATGTTGTTTTTTTTGCTTTCAATAGTAATTGACTAACATGAAAGTTACTTTTATTCGCTCGAGAATGAAAGCCAAAAAGAAGAAAAAATTCTGCTTTAATGTGATATTTTTCAAGTGTAAATCACTGCTAATCTTTTGGTAAGTCCATAAATGCAGTCATTATGGAGTAATAATCAGGGCATCCGGAGCCGTTTTTTAGGGTAAAATAACAAATCGGTCGTGTTGTGTTCATACGTGACGCAAAGAACACGAGCGGGAACACTGCAAATTCAATAAATATTCATTTGACAAGAGCCATCTTTTTTATTGATATTTGCTTATTATCTATTGCTAATATGTAATAATAGATCCCGCTTGATAAGTTTGCAGCATCAAACGTAACGGTATAATAATCAGCATTCTTAAATTCATTGTTCAACAGTTTGGCAACTTCTCTTCCCGAAACATCATACACTGCAAGAAATACTTTCCCGTTACGGTGTAATTGAAAATCTATCTTTGTAGCGGGATTAAAAGGGTTCGGATAATTTTGGCTCATGCTAAAATTTGAAGGAATGCCGATTTCAACTATTCCGTTCAAATAGAGATAAGAAAAATTACCGTTGTAATCAATTTGTTTTAATCTGTAATTATATTTTCCTGAATTCAACTTATAATCCGTAAATGAATAGGTGTTGGCATTCTGTGTCGTTCCGCTGCCGTTTAAATAAGCAATATCTTTCCATTCGGTCCCGGAAAAGTATCTTTGTATCTCAAAACCCGAATTATTTATTTCTTTCTCTGTCTTCCATACCAGAATAACGTTTCTTCCGTTTACAGCCGATGAGAAAGAAATCAGTTCTACCGGCATCGGAGAATTTGAATTGGCTGCAGTCCATCTTGAAAATCCGTCTATTCCGGACAAAGTAATTGTATTTGCTGCAGTATTGACAACACTCGAATTCTGAGCAATCCAGTTAGTGCCGCTGTTTGTAGATTTAAATAATTTCAGGCTCGATTCGGTGTTCCCGTTCATTTCATTATCGTTATAATTAAATACGAGAGTCGCATTGAGACCCGTATTTGTTGCCGGTGTTATATCAAAATATCTAAATATACTGTTGTTGCTTCCCTGACTGGCATGGCATCTTGTAATTGTTGTGCTTCCCATATTCGCTGCTGTAGTTAGCGTAACACCAAGCCCGCCTATGTTTTGAGCCGAAATATTGTTGAGTGTTCTTGTAGTCGTAATGCTTCCCGATGCGCCGTAAAGTCGGTAATTTCCTTCTATCAGATACCCGCTGCTTCCCAGAATTATTGTATAACCGTTCAGGTTAATATCTCTGTTGAGAATCAAATCGCCGTTTGTTGTAAAGTTTGAACTAAGAGTTGGAGAAGATGTAGATGAAAAAACGATGTGATTCAACGACGGACTACCGCTTAAAGAAAGTTCATTTCCAAGCGCCCATTTATATATGCCTGGGTTATCAGTGGGGGCAGGTACACTTCCTTTGCTCCAATTTGCTGCTGTAGACCATCCTGTGTTTTCACTGCCAATCCATGTGTTGTAAGCAGTTGATGCAATCCAGTTGCCTGTAGCGCCGCTCAGAGCGAAGTTTGTAAGTGTACCGTTAATTCCGTTCGATGTAACATCATATAAAACAGTGCCGTCACTGTAATCAAAATTATAATAAGCGACCAAGCCTGATTCATTACCTGCTAAAGATTTCGTCATATTTTCTTTTATAAGCGAATCTGAAAGAACAACATTCCATATTGATACATCGTCAATATCTCCCATCCAGTACTCCAGAGAGGTTCCGCTGTCCCTGCCTATGTCCAAACATATTCCTCCGTTATAAACAATTGAAGTACATGTTGAAACATAAGTGTCGATTAACCTTCCGTCCACATAAGTTTTAATTGTTCCCGATGAAAAAGTTACAGCAATAAAATGCCAGACATTGTCGTTTATTATGAAATCAACATCGTGATTATCACTTGTACTTGAAGGTGCAGAAAATGAATAATGAATTTTCCCGGTAGCAAGAGCCATTCCCAGCAAAAATCCCGATTGATTAATCAGCCATTGATTAGTAATAATATCTTTGTATCCGCTGCTGCCTGTTGCTGATGTCTTCACCCATGCGGATATTGTCATATTGTTTGTAATTCGTGTGGCGGCCGGACTTCCGAAATCTACATAATCGTTTACTCCGTCGAAGTCCAGACAGTTTTTCGGTCCGGTAAAACAACCCGATGCAGTCCAAACGGGACTGCTTGAAAAAATACCCGAGTAGCCGTTTCCGCTGTTGTCGGTGACAGTGGTACCGCTTCCGTTGCTCATTTTATAATAAACTTTCAGATTTGTATTGGTGCCGATTTCCCTGTACATATTGGCTTTTATTTCAGCCTGAGTACGAACAACGTTCCACACACGGACTTCATCCATTCTTCCGCTGAATGCTCCCTGGTTCATATTTGTCCATGGCGCTCTGCCTATTACGAAATTATTTGAGCCGTTTACGGAGAGTGAAGGCGAACTCTTACTGATAACCTCAACACCATTGATGTAGCCTTTTAAATATCCGCCGCTGCTCCATGTCATTGCGACATGTGTCCATACACCTGTTGGAATGGATTGTGTGCTTGAACCGGATACATAATTTGAACCCCAATCCTGCTTGCATTCGCAATACAGTGTTGGGCCCATTCCCATATTAAATCCAGGCACAGCGCCGCTCGATTCGGTTTTCCCGATAATTTTAGAATCAGTATTAAGAGGGAAAATCCAGGCTTCCAATGTGAATGCCGAAAAAGTGAGCGAAGAAGTATTTTGAGCATAAATGTAATCATCGCTCCCGTCGAATTTGATTGCATATCCCCCAATTTGCGCAAAACAGTAATTCGAAAGGAGGACAGCAGAAATAAAAATGCCAAATAAAAACTTCATTTTGATATTCCTTCTATAAATATTACAACACCTGCTAAAAGACAAAAACAATAATTAATTAATCCGAATATTACAACAAAGTATTCATATACAGGTGTTTATTGTCTTAGTAATCAATAATTATGCCATTTAGATGCTTATATTTTATCAATTTTTAAAGAATTTAGTTGATTTTTGGGTTGTATTTTGAGAGTTTGTTCTCAAAATGAGAAATTACTTTTAAGACTGAAAAATATTACCTCCCTTATAAGTGAAGTTATGGCGTTTTCTAAAAGCAGTAAATTTAGTAATTTAAATAAACTAAAATCGGATAATGAAAATAAAACACTATTTTTTAGTCGTAGCGGCATTTTTGCTGATGATTCAATTATCATCATGTGTAGATATTGACAGAAAAATAAAAATAAATGCAAACGGAAGCGGCAACGAGAAACAGGTCTTGCATGTAGATAAAATGTTTTATGATATGCTTATCTCCCTTGTTAATTCAATGGATTCGACAAAATCTGCAGGACTCAGAGATTCGTTGTATAATCATGAGGATATGATTGGCAAGGTGCGTGAAGATTATGCAAACAAAATCGGTATTAAACTAAACAGAATTGAAGGAGTAACAAATCCGGATTCTTCGAGTACCTATTATCTTGATTATGATTTTGATAAAGTTGAATACATAGGGAAATCCACAAATATAAATCCGGAGAATATTGAAAAGGGCAGCGAGAATACTGAGGTTAAATGGGAAGACAAGGGAAATGAAATTAAATTTACTTTGAAGAATATAAACACGAGCGAAGATAACTCTGATGAATCAAAAAAGGACGCGGGGTTTTTGTTCACCGGAAAGAAAATGAAAATCAGTATTGAATTCCCTTATGATATAAAATCCACGAATGCGATGATGAAAGAAGGAAGAACCGCAGAGTGGCTGTTTGATATGACCGAACTCAGTTCAAATCCGTCATCTCTATATCTTGAAGCAGTTCTGAAAAAATAAGTCAGGCGGAAAATAAAAGTTTACCGTTAAAGTAGGTCATGGCGACGGAGGTTTCTTTTAGAGCCTCCGTTGTTTCGTTAAACAAATCATTATTCAGTACAATTATATCTGCATTTTTCCCTTCCGATATCGAACCTGCCCGCCTTTCGGTATATGAAGCAAATGCATTGTTATATGTATATGCCTTGAGGCATGTATTCAGGTCAAGTGAAAATTGCGTATTGAATCCGTCGGGAAATCCGTTTGCTTTTCTTGTAATTGCGTAATAAATATTTTCGAAAGGATTAACAGGTACTACAGGAAAATCCGTGCCGAAACAAATCATGGAATTATTATCAACCAGTTTTTTAAACACATGCGTCGTTTCGGGGTGAACGAGAAGTCCATCGGCAACTTTGGCATCGAAAAATATATGCGCGGGTTGTACGGAAGCGATGACGTCAAGTTTTTTAAATCTCTCTAAATCTTTATCCTTAATATGCTGCGCGTGTTCAAGTCTGAATCTTCTGTTCCTGCTTCCGTTCTTTTCTTTCAGATATTCGGCAAAATCCAATACTTCGGCAACAGCCAGATCGCCGATTGCGTGAACCACAAGTTGAAATCCGGCTTTATCTATTTGTGTGCCGAGTTCGCGGAATTCATTGTTTGTAACCATTTCTGTCCGAAGACCGTTATAATTTGTACCTTTGTAATTATCATAAAAAAGAGCGGCATGGCTTGATAATGAGCCGTCATAGAAAGCCTTAAATCCGCCGAACCTTATTAAATCTCTGTATTCAATAAACTCTTCCCTGTAAACATAAATTTTATCGAATTCGCTTAACGGAATAACGGAATTTATTCTTAAATTAAGTTTGTTCTTTTTGTAAAGCGAATAATAAACGTCAAGGTCTTCTCTCCATGATATATCAGTAACGGCAGTAATACCGTTTTTATGCAGTCTTGAAATCTCGTCCAGCAGAATGTTCTCTTTTTCTTCGAGGGTTTTAACAGGAAAGAATTTCATTGTGTAATACATCGCTCTTTCTTTCAGTTCTCCCGTCAGAACTCCATCCGCATCGGTAATAAGTTCATCGTAAGCGAAATCATTTCTTTTTGATTCTATATTGATTTTCTCAAGCGCAATTGAGTTGCAGATAACGGAATGAAGATCTGTCCTGAACAATACAATAGGTATTTCATTACAGATAGAATCAAGCAAAGTCCTGTCGACATTAAATTTCTCGGTAAAATTAGTCTCGGAAAAATACCCGCCGATAATCCAGTCCTCTTTTTTCAGATTGGATTTATACGCAAGAATTCTTTCTTTAAACTCTGATGCAGTTTTTGCGTAACGCAGATCAACTTCATAACTTACCATTGAACCTTTGAAGAGATGAACGTGTCCGTCCATAAATGCGGGCAGAACGAGTTTGCCTTTAAGGTCGATAAGGCTGCCATAGGAATTATTATCGTCGGAACGGTTTTTCCCAACAAATATTATTTTTCCTGTTTCGTCATCGAATCCGACTGAAGAAGCGAAATAGTTTTTCCCGAGCCAGATTTTTCCGTTGTATAAGAGAGTCTTCATATATTCGAATTACAGAAAAGAAGAGGGGGCTTAAAAGCCCCCTTATGAAAATTATTTTATGAATGATAAACGCTTTGTTTCAGAGAATTTTCCCGCAGTTAGTCTGTAGAAATAGATACCGCTGGTTAGATTAGCGCCGCTAAACGTTACATCATATGTACCCGCTTTAAGGTCTTTATTTACCAGGCTTGAAACTTCTCTGCCGAGCATGTCATAAACTTTAAGCGTTACAAATCCGGCTTCTTTAATTCCGAAAGTAATTTTTGTTGACGGATTAAACGGATTCGGATAATTCTGCGACATGAAAAATTTATCGGGTACGATACTCGAATAATTTGTTATGCCGATAAGCGTTCCGCTCATTTCCCATGTACCGCGGCCGTGTGTTCCGATTCTTAATTTGTTCGCCGCTGCATTATAATCAAGATGCATCGCAACTGTATTCGGGAGACCGTTAGCAAGTTCAATCCAGTTAACACCGTTATTGTTTGTCATGAAAACGCCGATATCTGTTGCAGCAAGTATAACGTTTGTTGCATGTCCGGGATAATAGAACATTCCATCATTTACGGGTGAATCCGGAAGATCGCCGTTAATGCTAAACCAGTTAACGCCTCCGTTTATTGTTTTAAAAACTTTATTTCCGCCGAATCCTGACATTGTAACAAGACATACAAGATTTGAATCCGGATGTACATAAACGCTTGTAATGGTTTTGTTGGGCAATCCCGTACCTGCGCTTGCAAAAGTATATCCCCGGTCAGTTGATTTGTAAAGCACTGAACCGGAAGCAAGGTACATAAAACTCGGGTTTGATTTGCTGATATCCATTACGGAAACCGTACCGCTGATTGCTCCCGATATAGCGAACCACGATGCGCCCATATTTGTAGTTTTAAAAACATTCTGGCGCGCTGTGTAAAATATTTCGACAGAATCAGGATGTGCTACTATAGGGGAGACCCATGCGCCAGAGCCTGTAAGACCTGTTGTTGCTCCTGTCCATGAAGTGCCGTTATTAACCGATCTCTGAACACCGTTATTTTGAGTTTCTCCGAGCATGTAATTTGAATTGTTCGGCTGAAAGCAAACTTCTCCTCCGTCTCCGCCGAATCCTGCGGTCCAGTTAATTGTGCTGAAGGTCTGCTGTGTTCCGTTATCCTGTGTACCGCCTGCAAGGTGCGCGGCATTGTTAGGATCGGAAGTCATTCTATAGAACTGTGTAATTGTAAGTCCGGCATTTCTGTTAACCCAAGTAGTACCCTGATCCGAAGAATACCATACGCCTCCATCACTGACTGCATAAACAATGTTCGCGTTGGTCGGGTGGAATTCCATATTATGGTTGTCAACATGTACGTTGCCGTTTGAGTAACCGTTTGTTACGTTTGTAAAAGTATTCCCGTTTGTAGTTCTCCAAACGTCAATTGTACCGACGAAAGCAACATCGGGGTTTATCGGGCTTACATGCATATAAAAATCATACCACGCCTGTCCGCCGGCGAAATCTGTTCCGACCGAAATCTGCGTAAAACTTGCGCCGGCATCGGTCGATTTGTAAACATTTACGACGCTACCCGTATATACGGAAACATAAAGAACAGTCGGTACTGCTTTACAAATTGCAATGTGATTTCTCTGCCCTAGCGAAACCGGGAATGAACCCGCAGTAAATGTTGCACCTCCGTCGGTAGATATTTTGTAACCGCTACCCTGTCCTATTATATATACCTTTGAGCCGTCGGGAGAATACACAACGTCATCACATTTGCCGCTTACTGCTGATGACCAGGTTAATCCTGCATCCGTTGACCTGTAAAGTCCTGATGTACCGAGTGCCGCGAGCAGATAACTTGTATTGCCCGGTTTAATTACTATCCTTGAAAAATAAGTGCTTGTAGGCAGACCTGATTTTATATTAACCCAGTTGTCTCCTCCGTTTGTCGATTTTAGAAGACCTCTGCCGTAATATGATGCTCCGCTGTAGGTAGCCTCACCCGTGCCGTAATAAACTATATTGGAATTCACGGGGTCAATAGCGAGCGCACCGGATGACATGGATGCTTCGAAGTCTGTTTTCGGAACCCAGTTCAATCCCGCATTTGTTGATTTCCATATGCCGCCGTAAGCAGCGCCGATGTACACCGTACTTGGATTGTTTGGATCGACTTTTATCGTAACTATTCTTCCGGAAATATTTCCATAATTGAAATAGTAACCTGGTGTGGGGCCAATATTAAACCATGAAACCGTATTGGGTGCAAAATAAAATCCGTTTTGCTGCCTGAGAGTTTCTCTTTGCTGTAGTGCTTTTGAGTAAGCATCTTCCGGAATTGAATTTTGCGGATACATTCTTTGTTCATAGAACCATCGTTCACGATTGAACGGTGCTGATGATTTTACCTGATTACTTGCATTATTGTAAGGACTGTTCGGAAACTCAAAATCCTGAGATAATATAATTACAGGCGTTAAAAATGTGAAGAGAAGAATAAAAAGTTTTTTCATTTTTGTTATTTTGTTTGAACACTAAAGATTAAATGTTGATTGCAAATAAAATTGAAATTCATAATTAAATTCAATAAACTATACCATGATGGTAATTCATGATATAGAACTGCTAAAATTAAATAAAAATTTCGATATAGCATATTCAATTTTAAAAGATATACTTGAACAGCGCTGTCCCGATATCAGAAAAATTGAACTCCTCTATGGTACGCAAAAATCAAAAACTCTTCAGGATCTTATAAAGAATTTTATTATAAAAAATCTAAGCGGAACCAGGATAATGCGTCCGCATAATCCCGGATCGCCTATGGAGATAATACTTGCAAGGCGCGAAATCGAGAAAGACGGAAATTATCAGAAAGTTCATTCGTTCATATTGTTAAATAAATTACCCGACATCAAATCGCTTGAAAACTTTTACGGTAATTATTCGGTCTATGTACAGAAAATCATCAAACAATACATACAGTTAAATCTGAAGCGCAAATGCGAGATAGGCGCCGCGACTCATTTGAACAGAGTTGGCGCGGTTGTTTTCCAATTAAAGATGAACGATACAGGGAAATACAACTATAGTTCGACGGCTGTGATGCACGATTCGATAGAAGACCTTGTACGGCTTAAGAAATCAAAAAAGGGTACGGGAGTCGATACCGAGAAATACAGTAAATTTTTAGATGAACATATTCCTGCCGATTTGCAGGATAAAGTAAAGATTCTGACGAATCACTATAACCTTATTCTTAATTACGTGCTCGGAAGGCTTGAGGAAGATGACAAAGCATTCACGAAAAAGAATATACTCGCCGAACTGGAAATATTAGTATCGCAAAAGACAAAAGAGTTCAGCCGTTTTGCGGAGAAAATGCAAAGTTTGATTTCCGAAACTGATGCAGAAACCGATTTGCTTGACGCAATTAAATGGGAATGTTACAAGACCTTGTATCTTGAAGGAATAGCGAAGGAAACGTCCAAAAAGAACGACCACAGGATATACGAAATTAAGGGAGTCGATCTTTCCGATAATGCACACGGTAAAGGCGCGCTGTCAATCGATGCGAGGATAAGAAACATTAATAAAAATCTGATGTGGGGAATAAAAGGCTATGCAATGAAGTCAACATGGAAGCCGTTCAATGACCACATACAGGAAGTTATCGAAGATGCATATCAGTCCGCAGAATATCTTGTTTTGGGCGATATGCTGCAGCCTTATTCTTCAACGGATTTCATGATGTCCGCGCTGAATAAAATAATAAAAATGGAAAACGTTTTTTATATTTAATTTATTTTACCCGCAAATATTCCCAAGAAATTTATTTCAATACAGTCATTCTTTTAACTTCGCTGTAAAAATGACCATTTCCGTTTGAGACTTCAAATCTGTAGAAATAAACTCCCGATGCAAAATTCGAGGCATCGAACAAAACGAAATAATTACCGTTATCCATTTCCGAATCCGCAAGTACGGAAATCTTTTCTCCGAGCATATTGTAAACAAGAATTTTCACATGCGAATGCCGGATTACTCCGAAATTGATTCTTGTTACCGGATTAAAAGGATTCGGGAAATTCTGCGAAAGATAATATGAAACCGGAGTTTCATTGTTTATTATTCCGATTGAACTGCACACCCTGATCCTTTTGTTATCCACATAATTCCATGTGCCCGTGTAGTTCCTGTCGATATTCGCGTATAGCGTATCTGTTCCTGGTACGGCGGGAGCAGTGTAATTAAACGGAATTGAAATTGAAGTTGTGAAGACAATCGGATTTTTGTGTGTAAGTTCGCCGTTCAGGAGTTTCAATATTCCCGAACTGCTTCCCGGTGCAAGAATTCCAAAACGCGCGGCTATATCAACACCGCCGTTTGCATTGCCTGGAAAATTCATAGTAAGTGTGAATATTACGGTCTGACCTGTGATAACGGAATCGGGTCCCTCAATTATTCCGGTAATTCCGGTTCCGAAAACATGACAACTTCCGCAGCCCGCGCTCATTGTTTTTTTTGTCCTCCCGCTGATTCCGTTAGGATTGGAATAAACTGAAGTGTATGACAGGAATAGCAGAAACAGGACAATGCAAAAAGCCCTTAATAATGAATGTTTTGTTGTTTTCATTTTATCGCTTTTATTGTTGAAAGGAGGAAAAACTATGTAATTTTAAGTATAATTTATGGAAAAAACAAGTAATAAATATAAGAGGATGTTAATAAAAAACCCCCTGAAAGGGGGTTCGAAAAATCGTTTTATTTTGATGGGATTATTTTATAAGCGACATCTTTTTAACTTCAGTGAAATCACCTGATTCAATTTTGTAATAATAAATTCCCGAAGAATATTTTGATGCATCGAATATTGCGTAGTAGTTTCCCGCGTTTTGATATTCATTAACGAGCGAGGCAATTTCTTTTCCAAGTAAGTTATACACCGTAATTTTTACGTTTGATGCTTTCAGAACACCGTAATTAATTCTTGTTACGGGATTAAAAGGATTCGGATAGTTCTGAGAAAGATAATAGTTTACGGGAGTCTGATTGTTCACAACGCCAGTGAGTGTGTAAACCTTGAAACCTTTGTTCGGAGTCCAGTTGTATGCGCCCGAATGACCTCTGTCGATCGTTGCGTAGAGCGTATCGCTGCCTGCCGCGCCGGGTGCAGTATAAGAGAAAGTAATGACTTTCGGGTTTACGTAAGTAATACCTGTACTTTGAACAAGTTCACTGCTCATAAGGGTTAATCCCTGTCCTGAAATTGGAGCGAGTGTACCATTCTTAGCGGCGATATCGACGCCGTATTTACCTGAGCCTGAAGCACAGTTTAAAGTAAGTGTATATGTTACAGTCTGCCCGGCAAGTACTGAATCGGGACCTGTTATTGTTCCTGTGATTGTGGAACCCTGTGAATGACAACCTCCGCATCCTGCTGACGAAGTTTTTCTAGTTCTTCCCGAAATACCTCCGGGGTATGCAGAAGAATCAGTTGATACGAGAGAGACAATTAATACAGCAAACATGAAAAATGCCGTAATTGCGTAAACCTTTTTTTGCATATCTTAACTTATTTAATTAATTAATGAGGTATGCAAAGATAAAAAAGAATGTATAAAAAGTAAACACTTTAAAAAATATTTTTGTCTTTTATTTAAAGATATAATAAACATATATTTAAATTATAGAAAGTATATACAATTGTACAATAATTGTACAATTGTATAATAGCAATAATAGTAATATTGCTATAAAGTTAATTGAAGAAAGTGAAGAAAATATTAAAGTTGCTGCCCTGTTTATAATTATTAAGACGCCATCCGAAGTCAACCCTTGCTAAATCAAAAATATTAGCCAGAGCAAATCCTGCTTCCATGAAGAGTCCTTTTGTTGTATTTATATTTTTGTCATTTAAACCGGGGAGGGAATTGTTCTGCATGAAATTCCTGCCGGCATTAAAGAAACCTATGAGGTTAATGCTGTTTAAAACAGGAATTCTTCCGGGAAATAATTTTCCGAAATTATTTTCGAAGTTTATATAAAACATTTTGTTTCCTAGAAACTCGGCATAATCCATAGCGGCAAATTCCATATTATACGTACCTTTGAAAACTCCGAATGATAACAAGTCCTGATAGGGGAGAATTCCGTTTGAAAATTTATATCCTATGGAATATTTAGGTCTTAACCTTGCGGCTAGAAAATGTTCGCCGTTCAGTTCGGCGGAGAACACGCGGGAATCATATGTGCTGCCGAGAGATTTCGAAGTGTTCTCGGTTTTAAGAGTAAGTGTCGGGTAATCGGTAATCGTGAAACGGGTTATTTCGCCCGTGCCCCAGTCGATACCTCTGTATTTATTGAAATCCAGAGTAAGAGTTAAACTGAGAGAGCGTTTGAATGCGTCGTTTATCTGAGGGTTATCGCCGTACTTTTGATCTCGTCTGAAAAAACTATAATCTGTATTAACTTTCGCCGATGTTTGCTTTCCTTCGAAGTAACCAGCATCGATTCCAATCTGCGGAATAATTTTTTTGGAGACATTAAATGAAAATCCGTTGAGATAATAATAATAATATCTTTCTTTCTTGGTAAAGAGTGTGTAAAAAGTATTCAGAATTTCATGGTCCCAGCCGCGTGTCATGAACGGTGAATTCAGGTAATTGAATGCCGATGCTTTTAAACGAAGGCTTCTGTCATTCAGCAATTGCGTTGAAAAATTAAAATTGTATTTTGCTTTTTTATCCGCAAAGCCGTAACCGTAATACAGGCTCGAATTAATTCGCCCGAAATCCTTGCTGTAATTGACAGACGCGCCTATCTGGCTTCCTGCAATGCTGTTGAATTTATAAATATCCAAAAGGCTTACGGAAAGGTTCTTTCCGATGGTGAGGGAGAGACCGCCGAATCTGATTTTGTTTTCTTTTTCAGCCGTGGTTCTTTCTATGGTTTTATAAGCGGCTTTCTCCTCATCAGAGTTTTTAATCAAGCGATTTTCTTTCCAGTATGTCGAATCCTTTGCTGCATCTTTATTTACTTTTACGATAATTTCGTCAAACAAACCCGGAGGCGCTTTTTCATTCAGACTGTAATCTGAAATTATTGTGAAAGCATCGCCTTTAAATTTCAATAAGCCCGCAAATGTGCCTTCGGCGAAAATCTGAACATCGTTCGGCATCCAGAAAACCTTTTTAGACTTATCTTTATAGGTTGAAAATTTCTGTTTGAATTTAAGTTCTTCGATATTTTTCAGCACTTTGCCGTTTGTTTCGAGGTCAACCTTTATAAGGGCAAAGAGGCTGTCGATGATATAAATATTCCCGATGAACTGCGGATTTATCGAAGACGTATTTATAACTTTTATTTTGTAAACGACTGAAGAATCGAGGGACGTGGTTCCGAGGAGTTTGTATTCATAGTTATCGAAGGCGTTATCGCAAAGCGGTCCCGGAATTTTTACTTCGCCCAGATCAAGATTTTCATCATAGAAATTCACAATAAAAGGCAGAGCAAAACCTCTGCTGATATTGGCGGTTTCGCGTTTCGATTTTACAATTTGCTTTTCCAGATCGGGCGCTTTTATATATCCCGTGCTTTCCGATTCAAGAATTCCGAGAATGCTGAGCCCTGAAGAGTCTTTCTGCATTTTCTCGTCGCCAAACGGATTGACGGACGAGCGTATTACAAATTTTGTGAACGCGTTATAATTATATTCCAATAAATCCTTTTTAAAACTTCTTTTATACATAATCGCTTTCCTGATTATGTCGTATGCGGGGTCTTCGCCTGCAACCTCAATAACTTCGGTCGATATTTCCGATGGTCTGAGAAAAATATCCCTTTCGAGGTCAGAATCGGTAACATAAAAACTTGAAGTATCCGAGAAGTAGCCGATATAAGAAGTAATGAGATTGTAAGAGCCGTTTTTGGTTTTCAGTATAAAAAATCCTTTATCATCGGAAGTAGTGCCTGAATTGTTGTCGGCGACTTTTATTGATGCATAAGGCAGCGGTTTGTTCGTTTTTGCATCGACTATTTTCCCCGTTATTTTATACGTCTGGGGCAGCGCAATATTTGCGAGAAGCGCAAATACAAGAAAAAGCAAACCTTTAAATTTCATACTAAGATTTTTTTATTAAGATTAATTTTTTATCGTCGATATTATATTCCGGATCGAAGGAAAATTCGATTTGACCTACGGAAAAATGTTTATACTTTGATTTAAACGCGTGGATTTCATCCGACATATCACCGCCTTTAATACAAAGCATCTTGCCGTTATTGTTTAAGAGTTCGATTGCCCAGTCTGCGAGGTCGCTGAGGGGGGCAACGGATTTCGAAACTATATAATCGAATTTGCCTTTATAGTCCGGCAGCAGTTCTTCCGCTCTGCAGCAGAGGGCTTTAGCATTTGCAAGTTTTAAATTCGAAATAATATCTTTTAAGGCATTAATTTTCTTACGTATAGAATCTACGAGAGTTACGTTAAGTCCGGGATACAAAATTTTAAGCGGTATTCCCGGAAAGCCCCCGCCTGTGCCGATATCAAGGACATTAGCGTCAGGGTTAATTTCATATTTCGTAAGGAAGAAAATTGAATTAAGAACAATATTTTCAATTGAAGTATTTTTCCGCGATACAAGATTTATTTTCGAATTCCATTCGAGTATTAACCGGTTATACGCATCGAACAGAGAAAGTACATCGGGATTATCGATGCTCAGTTCTTCTTTAAGAAATTGTTCAAGTAGTCTCATAAAACAAAGATACATTATGCAGGTTAAATTACAATATAAAAGGGCGAGGAGAGTTATTGCCAAAAATGTGTCAAAAAATGATATAAATGACATATAAAAACCGGGTATTAAAAAAATAAGTTTATGATTTTTAAAAAGATAAATCGCGTAAAATAAAAAGTTATATGTCAAATATGTCAAAAGTGTCATTTTATTTTTGTAAATAGTTGATATTCAAATATTTGAATTGTCTTCGAATATGTCATGGAGCATGTCATTTTCTTCGGTACCGGTTTTCATATCCATGATAAAAATATTAATGATTTTGCCGCTAATTTTCACGAATAAACTCTAATTTAAAGAAAAAACTTTGCACGCTGAAAAAACAAAAAGAATTAGATTATCACAGATAAAATATTTACTATTTCCTCGCCA
>JAQTLX010000001.1:214306-470813 GCA_028714695.1 Ignavibacteria bacterium
CTGCGAGCCTTCGGCACTGCGAGCCTTCGGCACTGCGAGCCTTCGGCACTGCGAGCCTTCGGCACTGCGAGCCTTCGGCACTGCGAGCCTTCGGCACTGCGAGCCTTCGGCACTGCGAGCCTTCGGCACTGCGAGCCTTCGGCTTCGGGAAAAATCCGAATGCACTGAATAGAAAGAAGAAATAAGAGATTAGCAATATTCGAGAATGGGTTTATCATTTTATTCTTTCAGTGATTGATTCAGCGGGTTCGAATACGACGACGGAATCGGGGACGGAGGATTCTGAGTTTGAGCGGAAGAGGGAGAATATATAATTGATAAATGACTGTGATTTCGGGTTATCGGGGTAAAGAGTATAAAATCGGGACGCTGAGATTTCAAGAGCAATATCGAGAGCGATTTTGAGTTCGGGAATTTGCTTTGAGGCGGATGCGATAAATTCGGCGGATATGCCGAGAGAATGAAAATACGATATAAAATTATATACCCTCTCGTTTTTGTTGAGCCATTTCATGAGACCGGGAATGAGAAAAGCGTTGATGTGTTTTTCCAGTTCCGGGTCGTCGGGTTTTAAGTTTGTTATTTTGTTGATTTGGAACATAATTTAGGTTACCATACAAAGATAAGGTAATCGGGCGTGGAAATACTATCAAAATTTGAGAATTTTTTAAAAATAGATTATTGTAATTTATACACAATGAAATACTAATTAATATTACCAGAAAGAAAAGAAGGCAAATTCTAATGGAAGAAAAATTAATAAATGGATTATTAGACGGGATAAAGGAATTTCAAAATAATCCTTTCAGATATTTCTATGAGAGCGACATAAAATGTTTGCTATACGGAAAATTTTACGAACATTATAAAAAGGATATTGAACTGAATGTTCGAAAAGAATTTTTTGGAAAGGACAAAATATATATTGGAAAAGTCGCAACCGAATATTATTATTTTATTAAAGGCACACAAGAAAAAAGTGTTCCAGGTAACAATAAAATGGATATCGCAATTTTAAATGACGAAAAGATGCACACATTAACTTATATAAATAATCAACTTGATTCATTATTTACCTCCGAATCGAACTGGATACAGCCAGTAAAATACGGTATAGAAATAAAATTTTCATCGGGTAATTACTATCCTGATTTAACCGGTTTAAAAAGCGATATAGAAAAACTAATGGACTATTATTGTTCTTTTGCAGATACAAGAACATTAAAAGGTATCGCAATATGTTTTTGTCATGTCGATAGTGAATTCAAATACAGAGAAAACGGATTTGAAATAATAGGGAAAAACGAAACAGAAAAATTACGTAATTTTCTATCGAATGAGAAAACCGATTATGCATCAATCATAGTAATGGGAGACAATATTTATTACAGGAATGAGACAAAAGAAAAGCAAGCCGAATGATAAAAGATTAAAAATTAATTTATCCCACAAAAAATGTGTTGAACTATAAGTGTATAATATTGATAAAATATGTATTTAACAAGGTAAATGCTTAATCAAACATTACTATAATACGGCAGCATTTTTAGTTTGCTGCCTAAATATAGTTTTGTTATATTTAAGGTATAAAATAAAACAATCAAATAAAATCAAAACGGACAAACTAAATATTGAAAACTTAAATACCAAGTTTAAAGAGACACCTTATTTTTTCACAAAAGACATTTATGAGTTTTACAAAATTAACGAGCCAAATATAAAAGCAACAACGGTAAACTGGCGTGTTTACAATTTAATACAAGGGGGCATATTAAAAAGAATCGGAATCGGAAAATTTTGCATAAGCAAAGACAACATTTATAAGCCGGAAATAAACGGCAAAATAAAAAGTCTTAACAAAAAATTAAAAAAGCAATTTCCTTTTCTTGATATATGTATCTGGGACACATCTTTATATAATGAATTTATGAAACATCAACCCGGAAAGTACTACATATTAGTAGAAGTCGAAAAATTCTCAACCGAATCAGTTTTTTATTTTTTAAAAAGTTTTAGTAACGCAGTTTTTCACGAACCAAACAATGAAATTATAAACAAATATATACCAGAAGGCAAAGATTCTGTGATAGTGAAATCGTTAGTTTCCGAAGCGCCGACGCAAATAATGAACGGAATAAAGACCGTTACAATTGAAAAATTGCTTGTAGATATATTTTGTGATGAAATTATTTTTTCGGCACAGCAGGGCGCGGAAATGAGAAACATATTTATCGAGGCTCATGACAAATACACAGTAAATGAAAACCGTATGATGAGATATGCAGACAGAAGAAGGAAGAAGGAAAAGTTCATAAAATATTTGGAAACTATAACTAAATCCCGGCAGCATATTTGATTTGCTGCCAAAACAAAGAATATGATTGATTTAGACAATTTAACATCAGAGTGGGTAAAAGAAGTATCAAAAAAACATAAGAAGGCAGACATGGGTCTTGTTGACAGAGTAATACATGCATTATTATTGGTAGAAGGACTCGCAAAACAAAAAGTAAATTTTGTATTTAAAGGCGGAACCGCATTAATGCTATTGTTCGGTTCGACAAAAAGGCTTTCTATAGATATAGATATAATTTTACCCGCTAAACCGGACAATATAGAAGAAATATTTAATACTATCGCGAATGAACAGGGTTTTACCAGAGTAGAACAACAAGAAAGGAAAGTCAATAATAAAATAAACAAGGAGCATTACAAATTTTATTATACACCGCTTCATAAAGCAAATGGCGAAGAAACATATATTTTGCTTGACATACTTTTAGAAGAAGTGAACTACATTAACGTATTACAAATTCCGATACAATCTTCATTTGTACCGGAAGCCGGAGAAATAATAAGTGTTAACATTCCATCATTTGAAGATATACTTGGAGACAAATTAACGGCTTTTGCGCCAAACACGACAGGTATTCCATTTTTTAAGAATGAAGATGACATGAGCATGGAAATTATAAAACAACTTTATGACATTGGAAATATATTTGAATCAGTAAATGACTTAAGCGTAATTAAATCAACCTTTCGCAAATTTGCGAAAACCGAAATAGGATACGGGGAAAAACCGGATTTAAATGATGATGATGTTCTTGAGGATATTTATCAGACCTCTATGTGTATTTCGACCAGGGGCGCGAATGGAAAAGGCGACTTTAATCAACTGCAATCAGGCGTGCAAAGAATAAAACAATATATTTTTTCAGAAAGTTATCAAATAGAAAAAGCCATAACACACTCTGCTAAGGCAGCATATCTATCATCTTTAATAAAAAACGATTCGTCAAAAATTGAAAAATTTGAAAGCCCGGAGCAAATAAAAGACAAAGAAATCAAAAATCAAAGCATTAAAAAATTAAACCGCCTTAAAAAATCAAATTCTGAAGCCTTTTTTTATTGGTATAAAAGTTATGAATTAGAACCGGAAGGTAAGTCGGCAAATATTTCGAGAGAATGAAAATACGATATAAAATTATATTCTCTCCCGTTTTTATTGAGCCATTTCATGAGACCGGGAATTAGAACAGCGTTGATGTGTTTTTCCAGTTCAGGGTCATCGGGTTTTAAGTTTGTTATTTTGTTGATTTGGAACATATTTTAGGTTACTATACAAAGATAAGGTATAGGTGTGAAGAAATACTATCAAAATTTGATAAAAAATAATATTATTTATTTTCGATTTTTATATTGAATTGAAATAATTAACTTAATTTTGAGTTTTTTTATTATAACTGTAGGATACATGAACGGTTAAAAAGCGGAATGTGATTTCAATATAGATTGAAACGTAAATGTAAAATTCGGAGTCAGAAATTTAGAAAGGAAATACGATACTTCATTTTGGATTCTGACATTGACAGAAAAATTCTTTCCCGATTTTTCGTTATGTTAAATTCCGGTATTAAAGTAATTAAAGAATTATAAGGTGCCGGAAGATACACAGATATGATTCAAAAGAAAAGCTGATGATTGGATAATATTTTGCAAGTATCAGCGGATAAAATTGTCGTTTTGTTATACTGCGAGGGAAGGAGTGGCAGAAGTTGAAAAATATTTTATTATAAAATTCTGAAATGGCATATCCAATAGACAAAAAATTAGTAGTTGGAGTTTCTTCCAATGCATTATTCGATTTAAGATACGAAGATAATATTTACGAAGAGAAAGGTTTGAATGAGTATAATAAGTATCAAAGTGAAAATGTTGATGTGATAATGAAAAAAGGATTAGCATTTCCCTTTATAAGACGTTTTTTAAATATAAATAAGGTCTATGAAAACGAAAAGCCGGTCGAAGTTGTATTATTGTCAAAAAATAGTCCGGAATCTGGCATCAGAGTATTTCGTTCTATTAATGAATATAAACTAGATATTACCAGATCTGCATTTACATCTGGGGAATCCCCCTACAAATATATTCCCGCATATAATATCTCTTTATTTTTATCAACAAATTATGAAGATGTAAACAATGCTATTAAAGAAAATTACCCCGCCGGGAAAATATTGCAAACAAAAATAGTAGATGATGAGAAAGATAATGAATTAAGAATCGCTTTTGATTTCGATGGAGTTATTGCCGATGATGAATCTGAAAAAGTTTATAAGGAGAAAAAGCAATTAGAATTGTATATGGATTATGAAACTAGCAACGTTGACAAACCGCATTCATCCGGAATTTTAGGAGATTTCTTTAAAAAAATATCATATTTCCAGAAACTTGAAACAAAGAAAAAAGAAAAAGAGAAAGAATACAAAAAAATTCTTAAGACAGCTATAATAACTGCAAGAAACGCCCCCGCTCACGAAAGAGCAATAAAAACATTGAAAAGCTGGGGAGTAACTGTAGACAACATGTTTTTACTTGGCGGAATAGAAAAGAAAAGAATTCTTGAGGTCTTAAAGCCACACTTATATTTAGATGACCAAATAGAACAATTAAATCCAGAAATAAATAATATACCTCTTGTTCATATCCCATTTGGTATAGCGAATTATAAATGCTAGCCATATATTGTTATTATAGATGCCTTGTTTGTAATCCCTAAAAAATTATTATGCTAAAAATAATCAAAAAATAGATTTTAGTATGTCTCACCTTTTTCAAATTTTGTGAAATTATGTAATAAAATATAAATATTGATTAATTCTTTACTTATCATTAACTTAATTCCATAAGTGAAATTTTCCTGAAACTAATATTCAATATATGGAAAAACCTACGTTTAATTCTACTTTTCGATTAATTAATGATAAGATAATTGATAAATTGGATTATTCAGATGGCGAAATATTTTATTCGCTAATAGTAAAATACCTTTGTGGAGAAACATATTATAAGAAATGGAATGATATTTCTGATACAGAAAAGAATTATATTATGAATTTTATTAATAAAATCAACACGAATTATTTAAATAGGGCTCAATTCAATGAACTTCTTCTTTTAATTGAGCAAGACAGAATGGAAGAAGATTTTTTTAAATTTCTTTGGGAAGAAAAAATAACTAAGGAAAATTTTCTAAACGGGATTAAGAAATTCCGGCTCGTCTCACTTCTTTGTTATGGAAATTTTCGATTTGCTTATAAGAGTATGTCTTTAGGAAAAAAAGAAGATATTTATAAAAAACTAGGGCCCCATTGGAAAGAAATAGATAAAAACTATTTTTCACAAAGACCAGAAAAAGCCATTGATATTATTAATATTGAACGAGAAGAGACTCAGTATATTGGACAAATAACAGGGCAAGATATAGAAAAGGAAGGAGAATTTATAATTAGAAACTGGAATAACTTGGAAAAAAAATGGGGATTTGATGAATTACAAGAATTGAAAGATATTTATAAACAAGAAGGCGAAAAAGTTAAAAAAGTGCAAAAGGACGCCATTAACAACACAAATATTTATCTAACATGGGATTATATTGATATTTATATTGCAACCTCTATGAGAAACAGTTGGGAATATGAGGATACATATGATTTGATTCAGAATGTATTGAAAGATAAAAAATTAGAAGAATTAAATTTAAGATATTTTGATCCAACTCATTCCTTGTGTCCAGGAAGGATTAATAAAGGAATTGTAGAAGGTTTAATGCTAAAAAGAGCTAGATGTACAATTTATATGGTACAAGAGAATGATACGATGGGAAAAGATTCGGAACTTGCAGCGACTTTAGCTCAAGGAAAGCCTGTAATAGCATTTATACCGGAAATTGATATAAATAAGCAAAAGGATAAAATAAAAAAATTACCCATTAAATATATAAGAAACAGATTATTAAGCTTAATGCAAGAAATTCTATACGATCCAAGTAATACGGATAAGTTTAAAGAAATTGATATTAAATTTAATGATATCATTGAAAATTTTCTTAAAATTGTAAAAAGTGATAGCACAGAGCCTATTTTGTCATTATGGAAAAAACAAGATTCAAAAATCAAAAAGCAGATAGTGGGTTTCGATAAATTGTGCCAAATAATATCTCTTGCAGAGCAAATTAACTACGATAAGAAAGCAAAGACTCTTTCCAAATATCATCCTTTATCTCTTCAAATTAATTTGGAAAGCGGGGTTGCAAACGGATTACTATTGGTGCGTTCTTACAAAAATTGCGTTGATTTGCTTTTTAATCTGCTTACCAATAATCTAAGATTTACGATTAAAGAAAAACCAGTAGAAGATGCTGAGAAAATAGAAAATATGAGAAATGAAGAAAAAACAAACACAATTTTAGAAGAAGAAATATCAAAATCACCATTTAGAGTAATTTCAAATTACGAAAAATTATCTAACTCGTTCTGGAATTTTTACTTGAATTCTTCGGTTCAATATTTTAAATTATAATTTACAAAAAATCAATCAATCAACATGATACCCCTAGAATTATTGGCAATGGGTCCAACTGACCTTACTTGGGAAGAAAAGAATTCTTCCAATCTAATTTTTAAGGGAGACTATTTAAACACAATTGACAAATCTTTCCAATTATTTGAAAAGAACTACAAAAAGAAATCAATTAAGAGAAAAAAAGTCAACTCGAAAAAGAACAAATCAAAATTAGTTTAAGTTTAATTTTCAGGGAATCTTATAATATTATAAGGTTCCCTTTCGTTTTTCTTATTTAATTCCATATTAATGCAATTGTTGTTTGATTTTAATAATCTATTATTATCAAATAATATTTGTGTTCGATTAATAATTTAAACCCATTTCATCCAATTTGATAAAAAATGCCAATGTAAAACTATATTCTTCTGATACGAGGAGTGGATGTGGAGGTGTTGTATTTGTGGGTGAAGAGGGCGTAGCGGAGGGAGTCCATGGCGTGTGGTCGTTGTATTTTACGGGGAGGTCGAGGAGGTTTCCGTTTAGGTCTTTGCGCCAGACGTATTCGTTGAGTTCGTTGTTGAAGTTGGTGTTTGATATTTTAGACAAAAATTTTCAACAGAGATGGAAATAACGAGGGATTAATTTTCTTTCCATAAAGCAAAAAGCCCGCTTTCACGGGCTTCTTTGCCGACCGGGGACACCCCAATCCTTAAAATCTTATTCAAATTTAATAACACTGTTGATAAATGTCAACTGATTATTATATCTTTGGTTTGAAATACGATTTAGAAAAACCGGAACGGAATAACCTAAAAACATTGATCAATAGTAGTTTTTGCTTTATATGTGGTCTCTTAGTTTCTCCCTGCTAAAGCCCAGCAAAGAACGGCTGATTCTCGACATCTTTTCCTGAAAAGTCCAGAGATAGAAGAACATGGATTCCGGGTCAAGCCCGGAATGACAAAAAGGGGTAATCGATTATGGTCAAAGTAATAGTTATATAACAAAAAAACCCCGGATACTCCGGGGTTTTTTTCAATTATCAATTAGCGATTAGCAATTAACGAGGAGCTAATACTATTTATATTCTAAATGAATAACGGGGCGAGGACGAGTGTTACGGTTGATAAGAGTTTTATCAATACGTGTAATGATGGTCCTGCCGTGTCTTTGAACGGGTCGCCTACCGTATCACCTACGACGCTGGCTTTGTGTTTTTCAGAGCCTTTGCCCATGTTATTTGCGATATCGCTGACTTCCATTTCAATGTATTTCTTAGCGTTGTCCCATGCGCCGCCCGAGTTGTTCAGGAAGAGCGCGGTGATTACGCCTACGATTGTTCCGACGAGAAGCATTGCGGCTACTACTTCCGCTCCGCTTGCATTCGATAGGTCGGCTCTGTATAACAGTTTAAATGTGACGCCTACAACTACAGGCGCGAGTACAACGAGTACGCCGGGTTTTACCATTTCTTTAAGCGCTGAACGTGTGACGATATCGACTGCCTGCGCATAGTCGGGTTTTTCGGTTCCGAGAAGGATTCCGGGTTTTGCTTTAAACTGGTCGCGGACGTTCTGAATGATTGTCTGCGCCGCGCGTCCTACCGCTTTGATTGCCCATGCGGAGAAAAGGAACACGAGTGTTGCGCCCATGAGCGCGCCGATGAATACTGCGGGCTTGGTTATATCGACCTGATTGAGCGAGCCGCCGTATTCTTTTATTTCAACTATGAATGCCTGATAAAGAAGGAATGCCGCGAGCGCCGCTGAACCTACTGCATAACCTTTTGTGAGCGCTTTTGTTGTGTTGCCTACCGCGTCGAGTCTATCGGTCATTCTTCTTATTTCTTCCGGCTGCTGTGACATTTCAACAATGCCGCCGGCGTTATCCGTAATAGGTCCGAAAGTATCCATAGCGAGAACATACGCCGCGGGTCCGAGCATACCCATTGTTGCAACGGCTGTTGCAAAGAAGCCTGCTTCTTCGAGACCGTGTATTGTGTTTCCCAGAGTGTATGAAGCAAATATTGCCGCCGCTATTACGACTGCGGGAATTGCCACGCATTCGAAACCAACCGCAACGCCTGAAATAATTGTAGTTGCGGGACCTGTCTTAGCCGCTTCGGCGATTGATTTGACAGGGTTATATTTATATTCAGTATAATATTGTGTAATCCAGAGGAAAATAACAGAGGTAACAACTCCTATGATACCGCAGATAAAGAAATGCCACCATGCAGTCGGGGCTGCGGTTGCAACGCTGCCTGTTCCGAATATCCAGTATGAAGCGACGCCGAAACCAATCATTGCAAGTATTGAAGTTACATAGAAGCCTCTGTTGAGAGCGTTCATCGGGTCTTCGGTTTCTTTTGCTTTAACCGACATAATTCCGACGATAGAAGATATAAGTCCGAATGCTCTTGCGAGGAGCGGGAAAAGAATAACGAGCAAGAGAATTGCAGGTTCATTTCCGAACGCGCCTGGATTTGATTTAAAGAGCATTGCGGCAAGAATCATAGCGCCGATATTTTCGGCGGCAGTTGATTCAAAGAGGTCGGCGCCGCGTCCTGCGCAGTCGCCAACGTTATCACCGACGAGGTCGGCGATTACAGCGGGGTTTCTCGGGTCGTCTTCGGGAATTCCCGCTTCCACTTTACCTACGAGGTCAGCGCCAACGTCAGCGGCTTTTGTATAGATACCTCCGCCGAGTTGAGCAAAGAGCGCGACAAAACTTGCGCCGAAACCATAACCCGCGATAAAGAACGGAATTTTTTCAACCGGATGATTACTGAATGTTAAAACTATGTAGAACAGAGATACAACGCCAAGCAATGACATTGCAACAATGAACAGGCCTGAAACGGCTCCTGCCCTCAGCGCGGTTTGCAAAGCGCCGTTGAGTGATTTCATTGCTTCAGAGGCTGTTCTGATGTTCGCCCTGATTGAAATCCACATCCCGATATAGCCTGAGGCTACGGAACTAAGCGCGCCAAGAATAAAAGAAAGTGCAGCCCAGAAAGCGAGTTCCGGTTTCTGGAATGTGTACAAAAGATAAACCAGAGCAGTAGTAGCGACTGCCAGGTATAAAATAGTTCTATTCTGCCTCCTAAGAAATGCTTCGGCTCCTTCTTTAATAGCATTCGAGATCTCCTGCATTTTCGGGGTTCCTGTGTCTCTTTTCATAACGTTCTTAATCAAGAAGACCGCAAATGCCAAGGCAAATATACTAATTGCAAAAATTAGTACCAGTGTTAACGACATAGTTGTTTGATTAAATTAACGAATAACATTTCTGAAAATCTATTATAAGTAACTATAAATTTAATTATATGGTTTCATTAAATTTACGTAATAAAATAAATATTTTGAATAAAGAAAATGTAAAAGAAAGTCCTTTGGAAATTTGTCGTTTTGCTATTCCATATCGGCTTTCGAGTCATTTTCATTTTCGATAAAATTCTTGTTATATTTATTCATCGTAATATTAATGTCGTCAGAGAGGAAACTTAGAAGGCATTCGGAATAAACTGGCAGCATTGTTTTTATTTTTTCGATTTCGGTTTCGGTGAAGTTTGTTAGAACGAAATCGATGTATTCATCTTTTCTGAGTATGCTGCCGGTGCCGATACCAACTCGCATCCTCGGAAATTCATCGTTGTTAAGGTGGTAAATGATGTTAGAGATTCCGTTATGCCCGCCGTCGCTGCCTTTCAGCCTGATGCGAATAGTGCCAAGCGGCAGGTGAAAGTCGTCGTGAACAATTATTATATCGTTTAGATTTTCTATTTCGCGGTAATTTTCCATAAACTGATTTACGGCAAGTCCGCTGTTATTCATAAATGTGGAAGGTTTGAGGAGAAAGAAATCCTCGCTTTTATATTTTCCCTGCGCGAGATAGAAGTCGCCGCGTCCGGGTTTAAACGGGGTTTTTAGATAATCGGAGAAGTAATCGAGAATAACGAATCCGGCATTATGCCGTGTAAGAGAATATTCATTTCCGGGATTACCGAGACCGACAATTAATTTCATGAAATATTTTTTGAATATATAATAAAAAACCCTTTAACTTCTTTTCAAAATTAAAGGGTCTTATAACTAAATGAAATTCTATTCTGATTCTTCTTCCTTCTTACCCTTTGTAATTACTTCGGGTTCGGCAGGAGTTTCAGTTGCCGCTGCAGGAGTTTCTTCAACAACTACTGTCGGCGGAACAACGGATACGACGACTGTATGTTCATCGTCCATAAACTCAATATTTTCGAGTTTAATATCGCTGACCTTGATTGAATCTCCAATACCCAATGGAGTGATTTCAAGATCGATATGCGAAGGCAGGTGAGCCGGCAGACACTGCACTTCAAGTTTATGCATAATAAACTGGAGCAGTCCGCCTTCTTTAACTCCGATCGGGTTACCCGCGAGTTTTACGGGAACTTCAACTCTAATCTTTTCGCCTTCTTTAAGACCGATAAGATCGAAGTGAATAAGTTTGCTTGTAATCGGGTCAAACTGAACGTCTTTCAATACGCATTGTCTGATGTCTCCATCGATATCAAGATTGATTACACGTGATTCCGCAGTTGAGATAACAGGTCTCAGAGACAATTCCGGGGCTTTGATAGCAATGTTTTCACCGCCGCTAATATAATAGATACCGGGTACGAATCCCGATTTTCTTAATGTTCTAGAGATAGATCTCTTAAAATCCGTTCTCTTTTCAACTTTTAATGTTATTTCTGACATGACACAAAATCTAATTTTGACAAACACAAATATATCATTTTTTATACTATATATCAATTGAGAAATACAGGATTTTATAAAAATCGGGATTTTTGCGAATTTATTGTTAAAATTCGAAATTATCAATTACATGAGGATTTGTATTATAAATAAATCAAGTGTGCTAAATATATGAAAAAAGGCGGTTAAAACCGCCTTTTTATGTTTTTCGAAATTTTTTATGATTCCAATTTTTCTTTGTGTTTTCTTTTGAACAATTTTTTTGCAAGGTCATCGGAACTTGAGTATATGGTCGGAATGATAACCAGAGTTAAAAATGTCGATACCATGAGTCCGAATATTATTGCGACACCCATCGGTCTCCAGAACGCCGAGTTCTCGCCGCCGATTACCCAACTGAAAGATCTCCAATCGAAATCGACGCCTGAAGCAAGCGGAACGATACCGAGTATAGTTGCCGCGGCAGTCAGAAATATAGGACGCATTCTAATTAGTCCTGCCTGAATTAATGCTTCGTCGCGGTCGAGTCCGCGTTTTTCAAGAACTTTCTGGAAGTCAAGAAGTACGATTGCATTTCTTACTACAATACCCGCGAGAGCGATGATGCCGATACCCGTCATGATAATTCCGAACGGAGTTCCGGTAATGAGCATTCCGGAAAGTACGCCAATAAGCGAAAGCAATACTGAAATCATAATTACCATCGGGATACGAATCGAGTTAAATTCGATAACCATCAGGAAGAAAATCAGAAGCAAAGCTATCAAAAGCGCTTTGCCGAGGAATGCGGATGATTCCTGCTGGTCTTCCTGTTCGCCGGTATATGAAAGCGTATATCCGTCCGGCATCTTAAAATTACTTAATTTAGTCTGAACGTCTTTAAGAACATCGTTTCCGAGTCTGCCTTCGGCATTTGCCGAAACAGTAACTACGCGTTTCAAATCTTTTCTATTGATTGCTCCTATACCGCCTGAAAATTCGACTTTGCCGACGGAAGAGATAGGAATCTTTTCACCTTTCGTATTTGTGACATATAAATTGTCGATTGTGTTAATGTCATTCCTTTGTTCTTTTGATAATCTGACTGTTACGTCATATTCATCTTTTCCTTCGCGTATTTTACTTGCCTTAGTTCCGTTTACTGCTGTTCTGACCGAAGCGCCAATCATTGCCGTGTTCAAACCGTAGAGAGCGGCTTTTTCCCTGTCAACCGTAATTTTGATTTCAGGACGCGCCGCGTCGAAATTTGTTTTCAGGTCTTTGAGTCCCGGAATATCTTTAATTTCTCTTTTTATCTGTTCGGAAATATTACCGAGCGTAATGAAATCATCTCCCGATATTTCCAGATTTACAGGCGGACCTGTGGGAGGACCGTTTTGTTCTTTCTCAATCTGAATTTCTCCGCCGGGAATATCTTCTATGGCTTTGCGTATTTGCTCAAGAGAGAGAAAGGAATTCTGTTCCCTGTCAATCTTATCTACAAAGTTAATTGTAATTACACTTTTTGTCGGAATGCCTTCCCCGCTGAAATCCAGCGGATCGTTCGAAGAGCCGACGTTTGTAACTATATATTTTATGTCCTTTAGCGCAGGAATTTTTTTCTCAATTTCTTTGGTTAATTTATTTGTTTCTTCGATGTTGGTTCCAACCGGCATTTTGACGTTAATGACTGATTGTCTCGGGTCAGTATCCGGGAAAAATTCCACTCCGAAATTAAATGCACCGTAAAGAACGAATACTCCGATTAACAAACCTAAAGTCAATGCGAGTGTTGTCTTTCTGTGAGTCATTGCTTTCCTGACTACTTTCTCGTACAACTTCAACGCGCTGCCGAATAACACTTCGTCAAAATGTTCAAGAAATCTTCCGAC
This sequence comes from Ignavibacteria bacterium, assembly GCA_028714695.1. Lineage (GTDB taxonomy): Bacteria > Bacteroidota > Ignavibacteria > Tepidaquicellales > Tepidaquicellaceae > CAIKZJ01. The sequence goes on from JAQTLX010000001.1 coordinate 227,769, forward strand.
CGGTCTGAATTTTTTCTTCTGCGATTTTTCCCTGTCTTTCTGAAAATGTATGAATACCGATGCCTGCACCGGGCTGATTACCATCGCAACGAACAGCGAAGACAACAGGCACACAATCAATGTGATAGGCATGTATTTCATAAAGTCGCCTACGATTCCCGGGAAGAACAAGAGCGGGAAGAATGACGCTATGATTGTGAGCGTTGCAATTGTAACCGGAAATATTACTTCGCTTGGTCCTTCTATTGCGGCATCATGAGGCGTATAGTTTTCCTTCTCCTGCAGGCGGTAAATATTTTCCACAACAACAATGGCATCATCGACAATAATACCGAGAACGAGTATCAGTGTGAACAATACAATCATGTTCAGCGTGATTCCCATCATGCTAAGCACAATAAACGATATCAAGAATGAAAGCGGGATTGAAGTTGCAACAAGTATTGAATTTTTGAATCCCATAAAAAAGAACAGAATCAGGCATACGAGAATTACGCCTGTTATGATTCCATTCTCGAGTTCATGAACTGTTGTTTCGATGTATTCCGACTCGTCGCCAGTTATATCATACGTTACCCCTTCGGGAATAAGTTCCTTATTGTCTTTTAAGAGCGCTTTCACTTTTCCCGAAATGTCAATAATGTTAGAGCCGCTTCTTTTTTTAATCGGAAGCGAAATACTTTCGACTCCGTTTTCTCTTGCGTATGTTTGTCTTTCTTTATATCCGTAAGTAACCTGCGCTACGTCTTTAACGTAGACAGGAAATTCGCCGTCTTTCTTTACGACAATATTGCTCATAAGTTCGGGGTTTTTGTATTCACCCGGTACACGAATGAGAAAACTTGATTTGCCGATATCGATTGCGCCGCCCGGAATGTTAAGATTTTCGGCAGACACGGCATTAATCAAATCGTTGAAACTGATATTGTAATAACTGAGTCTGTTTGCATCCGCATCAATTTTAACTTCTCTGTCGACGCCGCCAACGACTTCAGCGGAGAGGACTCCGGATATCTGTTCGATTTTATCCTGAATTCTTGAACCGATTTTTTTCATTTCCACCGGACTAACGTTGCCCATTACGTTTACATACATCATCGGAAGTTCGGAAAAATTTATTTCCGAAATAACCGGTTCTTTAATATCCGTCGGCATCTTTGTCTTAGCAGTGGAAACCTTATCCCTTACTTTTTGCAGAGCATCGTCTATAACAACGTCGGTCGTAAATTCAACCGATATTGAACTGAAACTTTCTCTTGATACGGATGTGATTTTCTTTACTCCGCTGATACCCTTTACTTCCTTTTCGATTTCCTGTGTAACGAGGTTCTCGATATCCTGCGGAGAAACACCCGGATAAACTGTTGCAACGAAAACATACGGTATCTTAATCGAGGGGCTCGATTCCCGCGGCAAAGAAAGATAAGCGGAAATACCCATCAATACTATTATAGTGATAAGTACATAAATCGATACTTTGTTTCCAACTATTATTTTAAAAAATTTCATAAAATTTAAACTTTTGTTTTAATTTACTATCTTAACTTTATCTCCGTCATTCAGACCGTAGAATCCCACATTAATAAGTGTTTCGCCTATATTCAGACCTTGCTCAACGAGAACCGTATTATTGGACCTTCCTCCGAGAGTAAGAACTCTTTTCTTTGCAATATCGCCTTCCAGAACAAAGATGAATTTCTCGGTTCCGTTGTCGACTACATATTCCTGCGGAAGCACAACTACATTATCGACTTTAAGATTCGTGAATATAATATTAGCCGACATTTCAGGTTTAAGTTTGCCGTTTTTATTTTCTATGACAAGTTCAACTTCAAAAGTCCTGCTCTGCGGATCGATTGTCGGAGAAACGTAATTAATTTTCGCATCGAATTTTTCATCGGGGAGAACGTTAAAAGTAACTTCAACCGTTTCGCCTTTTGTTACCTGCGTCAGATACCTTTCGGGAACGCCGCAACTTATTTTTACTTTTGCAACATTCACAATGCTTACGATAGGAACGCCGGGTGATGTCATTTCGCCTTTATTCATATATTTCGCGTCAACGATGCCTGATATCGGAGAAATTATGTATCCCTTGCTGAGCCGTGTCCTGTAAAGGTCTGTGGATTTCAGGGCAATATCCATCTGCAATTTTGCATTTGTAAACTGCTGTTCCGTAGCAACGCCGTCGTTATATAATTTTTCGGTCCTTTCGAAGTTTTCCTTTGCGAGTTCGAACTGCGATAATGCCTGATTGTAAGTTGCTTCATCGACATCTTTTTTCAGTTTGACTATAACTTCGCCCCTGCCGACTCTGCTGCCTTTATCTTTTGCGAGATAGGTTATGAGACCGCCTTCCTCGGATGACAGTTTAGCGCTTTCGAAAGGTTTAACAGTACCGACAATTTCGTAATTTTCCTCAAAGTATTCGCCTTTAACTACTGTGGTTTTAACAAGAGGTAACTTTTTTTCATCGTTTTTTTCGGCTTTTCTTTTTCCGCATGAAGCGAGAGTGAAGAGAAAAAGAGCAACCGATAATAATATAAAATATTTTTTCATATTGTTTAAAAATTTATTTATTCTTTTCAAGTAATTCTTCAAGACCTGCTTTGGCGGTCTGATATTCAAGTATAGCCTGATAATAACCCAGTCTTGAGTTATTCAGCATTAATCCGGCGTCAATAACATCTATTTGATTAACGACGCCGTTTTTAAAACTAAGCGATGCAAGTTCATAGCCTCTTTCGGCGAGTTTCACGGTTTCGAGAGACGCGATAATTTTTTTCTTCGCTTCTTCGATTTTAAGCAGAACGGTCTGGGCTGAGATTTTAAGTTTCTGTTTAACGTCCGAGATTGTCTCGTCTGTTTTTTTAATTTCGATTTCAGTCTGCTGTTTCTTGAAAGTATTTCTGAAGAAATTAAGATTCCATGTCATGCCGATACCGGCGTTTATAACGGGGAAGTATCTGAAATTATCCACTGTTCTTCCGTCGTCTTCGGCAGCCTGCAGGTTAAACTGACCGAATATATAAAATTTCGGGAGATAATTTGCTTTGTCCACGCCAAGCAGTTCGTTGTTAATGTTTCGGCTGATTTGCAATTGTCTTATTGAAACGTGATTGTTTGCTATTTTATTGATTAGCATATCATTATCGCCGAAGATTTCCAGGCTGTCGTAAGTCAAAGTGCCTGTAACATCTACGTCTGTCTTATCTTTCAGACCGATAGCGTCTTTAAGAGATTTTTTCCCGATTGTAAGATTGTTTTCCGCTTCGAATACGGGCGGTTTGTTATTTTCAGCGGTAACTTTTGCCCTAAGGTAATCAAATTCAGTAGCCGTTCCGTTTTTATATTTCCTGTCAACGACATCAAAATTATCCAGAGAATTCTGAAGAGTTTGCTTTCTTACATTCAGCACTTCTTTCAGAAACAGAACATTGAAATAAGTTCTTTTTACGTTGCCGACAACTTTTGCTTCTTCTGAGTAAACATTTTCGTCCTGAAGATTAGAATAATATTCGGCAATTCTAATACCCTGAAAAACCGGAGTGCCGAGTACAGGTATAGGTTCGGATACATTAAGCGTGTTAGTAATCTGATTGTCGGTACCAATGGAATATCTCTGTCCGAAAATATCGAAATATTGTTTCTTGAATGCTCTTATGTATTGCGAACTTAGGTCAAGAGTCGGAAGCAGGTTTTCATTATATACCTGTGAAACCTTCCTTTCGGCTTTTAATCTGTCGAGTTTTGCATTAACGAGTGACGAGTTATTATTTTGCGCCGTCGATATTGCTTCGCTTAGTGTAAAAATCTTTGTGTTCCCGGTATCCTGTGAATACAGGCTGGATGAAACAAAGATAAGCAAAACAAATAACGGCAGAATTATTTTATACATTTTATTTCTTTTTGATTTTTTTCTTGCCTTCATAATATTTTAATCTTCCTTTTGGAGTCAGAATTCCGTTTAAGTGAATGTTGAAAACAAAGTCAATTGCCTGCTGCATAGTACATTTGCACTGAAGAAGAAATGCGGGATTTACGATAGCCCTCATTGTCGATGCATACGATTCAATTATAATTTCGGGCGGATAATCTACAAGGATTTTTTCCTTTGCTCCCATCTTAATCAGTTTCTTTGAAACCATATAAATTTTTTCGTTTCTGTAATCTTCAATTTCTTTCCAAATTTCAGGATAATGCGTTCGCATATCCTTTATCCATTTTTCGCTGACTGTGCATACTTCATTTGAATAATTCTCCATTAAATTCACAAGTTTTGAAGCGAGATCCTCATTCTTTCGAAGCGCCGTATCCATTTTTTTTCCCGATTCTTTCAGCATATTACGTGTAGCCTCTTTAACGAGGTCGTATTTTGAATCGAAGTATTTGTATATTGTCTTCTTGCTGATCTTAAGTTCGGCAGCAATTTCATCCATCGTAGTCTTATACAGGCCGTTTCTATAGAACAGGTCATTTACAAGTTTAAGGATGCGTTGTTTTTCTTCGTGGTTTTTTTTCATGCGCCTACGGAAACTATTTTCGTTTTTTCAGTTTCCAAAGTAATATTAATGTTTCCGAAAATCAATTGAATTAGGTAAATACAGGATAATTTAATAATACGGTAATATTTAAAAATAGTTTCATCTCATTGCATATATTAGTATAAATGCAAAAACCCGGAAATAAATTCCCGGGTTCTGAGTACCGGAGGAGGGACTTGAACCCCCGACCTGCGGATTATGATTCCGACGCTCTAACCAGCTGAGCTACTCCGGCAAAACTATTTTACTTCTCTTATAATACGAACTACTTTGTAAATCCTGTAAATATCGCTCTTTTTAACTATCATTGGAGGATGTTTCGTGTTTACCGAATAAAGAAGAACACTCTCATCATCCAAAAACCTTATTAATTTCGCATTGCTTGAATAATGTTCCGGGATTGTTTTCAGGTTAACTATAACCGCTCTGCCGTCCTTTATCTTATGCGGTTCGTCCGAACACACCAGCAAATCACCCGGATTAATATAAGGTCTCATGGAGTCCCCGCGGGCAATTACAACGAAAGGGTTAACATAATAATTTATATCAGTTATTTCAATGTATTTTACCGTATCGTTGTTAATCTGTGTGTATACAGGTGTTCCGCAGTCCACTTCTGCCAGCACGGGTATTCTTTTCGATTTTGATGAAATCGCTATTCTGCTTCTGAGCATTTCTCCGTCGCCGTTTATGAGCCAGTTTATATTGCAGCCGAGATATCCTATCTTTTCCAGCATATCCGGAAGCGGAAGCCTGTCTCCGTTGAGATATTTCTGCAATGCCTGCGGAGTGATTCCGAGATTCTCTGCAATTTCGGTTTTCTTCAGTGTTATGGAGGAGCAGAAATCCACGAAGCGTTTGGAAAATTCCATTCTGTCCATTTTTGTCGTATTAATTGTATTTATAAAAATACTACAAATGTATAATTATTTCAAATGCGAAAAATTTCATAAAAAAAATTCCGCGCGGATACGGCAAAAACTACCGGGAATAAGATATACGGCTTGCGAAAGGCTGTAATAATTAATGCTTAAACCCGATTTCCGATTTCCGTACACTTCGGCAATATAAATTTTGTTTTTTCTTTAAATTGAATAATGCTGAATTTTTAATTAAATTATCATATAAGACAATTTATGAGGGGAATCAAGTATTTACTGTTAATCGTCGTTTTGTTCCAGTTTGCGGGCGGTACATTTGCTCAGGAGGATTGGTGGAAAGATAAAAAGTATAAATCCGAAGAGACGAAGAAGAAGTACGAATTATGCAAGAGAACTTTTAAGGATATTGCATCGGGCTTTTCATCTTCATCTGTGAGTCTCATCAGTCAGTATTTCAACAATGAAGTATTTCTGGATATACTTGGAAATGAAAAAGGCACGTACAATCCGAATCAGGCAGAATTCATGCTCTCGGACTTTATGGATTATTTCAAAGTTGTGAGTTTCAAGTATCTAAGTTCATATCACAAAAATTCTTATGCTTTCGTTCTGGGCAAGTACTATTACAATATCGGCAGCGGGAAGAGGGAATTAAAGGCTTCTATATCGCTGAAGTACCGGAACGAAATCTGGTATGTCGATCAAATAAATCTTAATTAATAAGAAACATTTACCGCTTTGTATTTTACATACATATTTCCGAGGAAGTACAAAATATTGCTGCTGGTATCGGTTGTTTTACTTTGCTGGATACTGTTTGTAAAATTCAGTTCTATGTACGTAATCTCAAAATCGTATGACGATGAAAAAGAGATTATACAGACAAGGAACGGCGAAAGGGTAGATTACTGCACCAAAAAAACCGATAAGTTAAAAGAGAACATAAGCGTTCTTTCTTCAAAAATAACGGGTAATCTTGAAGTCAGAAAAGATGTCGAAAAAGGCGACGTCAAAAGATTATTCGAAGCCATGAAGGATTTTGATATCAGCGGCACAACAAGCCTGGAAATTTTTGATAAACGACTGGAGTCGGTGTATTTTTCGGGTAAGCAAGTCGCTCCCGAGATTATTCCGATGCAGAAGAGCATGAACGGGATTCAATCGTCCACATTAAAGGAAATCGGTTTCTTTACGTATTTCATAACTTATGTCCCCGTCAAGTCGCTTACAAACGACGTCCTGACGGAAGGCGTTCTTGTGATATCAGAACTTATCGATTCGAAGTATTCCACCGTTCAGGTTGATTTGCCGGATAAAGTTTTATCAGCAGAGTTGTCAAAGGAAATCGGGAAGAATGTGAAATTCGTTCCTTATATTTCGGGGGCCGTTGTTACACCCGCGGATTCGGAGAATGCGGGTTCGATTGACTTTCTATCGTCTGATAAAAAAGTCATAGGAAAAATCATATATCCCAAATATGATCTTGAGGAGCATATAGAAAGCATTAACGAATTATCATGGAAATCTATCGCACTCCTTTCATTCCTGTTTACTATATCGATTATACCGGTTTTTCTCAGGTTCATTAATTTATTCAAACCCGTTTTAATCAGGTTTGTTTTATTTCTGATATTGCTTGCTCTTGTAAGATACTTCTGGATACTTATAGGATTTCCTTCTGAGATTACGGGCGGCGACATTTTCGAGGCTCATTATTTTGCGGTAAAATTCGGAGCAGGTATTTTTAAATCGCTCGGCGACCTTCTGGTTACAGTTCTCTTCATTGTCCTGTATGCGCTTTATGTTTCATACATATCTTTTGATTTTATAATAAAAAGTAAGACCGAGAATAACGGCGGGCGCGGTTATTATCTTTTGAAACTCGGAGTGCTTGTGCTTGTGTTTTTCGGATTATTCTATTTTTACGGCATTTCAATTAAAAGTTTAATATACGATTCGAACATCAGATTCCTTGAGAAGGTGAACATAATACCCGATACGCCTTTGTTCATTATCCAACTTGTGATACTGCTGATTACGTTTTCATTTCTGCTTTTCGAAGTTACGCTTGTATATTCGATTCTTCATTATTCAAGGCTATTTTACAAAGTTGCTTTTATCAGGAAATACCACATAATTTTTTCGTTTATACTTTTTCTGCTGTTCAATGAAATTATAAATATTGCGGGTATAAACATTTCTCTGATTAATCTTCACAGATTCGTAATAATCACTATGCTGTTCATCTTTGCATATTATCTTTCGAATGTTCTTGCGCAGAGGAGGAATCTGAAGTTTTTTTCGTTCAGAAATATTTCAATTTTATTCCTGTTCAGCATAATAATAACTCCGATAATTATTCTTGAAACGACAAAATCGCAGGAAACTCATTTTATCGAGAACATCGGCTCCGAATTGGTTGAAAACCAGAATGATAAAATTGTGTACCTGATATCGGACGAACTTAGCAAGTTCAGGGACGACGGTAATATAGAGAAATTTATTAAAGACGAAAACAAGATACCGAAACTTTCTTTTTATCTCTGGAGCGGAAGCAAATTTAGTTATGCGAGATACAAATCTGACCTGATTATACTCGATACATCAAAAAAAGTATTCAGCGATTTCAATACAAGCAATAATCTTCTTAATTCCGACAGCATAGCCGCATTTCTAAAAAGAAATTACTTTAATAAAGATCTCGACTTTGGCGCGGATGAGAGCGATACAACTGCCGGTTTCGGCGATGACGAAAACCTTGATGATGAAAACGGCAAAAATCCGGAGCCAGTTACATTCGACAACATAACCATTCTTGAGAATAAAGGCGCAAAATATTTTGCCGGAATTATTCCGATAGAAAAAATAGGACTTCGCAACACCCAGTTTGCGGAAGTTATCGGATACATTGTAATCGCACTGAATTCCGAGACTATAAATTTCTATTCGGAAAACGAATTCAATACAAATATTGATTTTCAGAGTGAATCAATTTCCGAACGGCTGCTTTCGAAGCCTGTCATTACCGAAATTCAGAACGGCGAAGTAGTCAACTCAACTAATCTGGAGATATCAAGAGCAATATTGAAATATCTTCCTCTTTTCGAGGAGAGCATAAAAAATTCGGAGAAACCGGCATCATGGCGTTATGATATGATTATGAACGAAAGGTACAGGACGTATTACATACTGAGTCCCGAACTCGATTCGGAAGATAACATTAGCAGCGTAAACAATGAGAAGATATTTGCGGTAAGCATTAAACGCGATGACTTCGGACTGCTGTCATTTTATTTTTTAAAGTTTGTTCTGTTCTCGCTTACAGTCTTTGCCGGTATAATCTTACTTTATTCAATTTCTTATCTGTTCAGGCTCAGAAATCTTAAATTCAATTTCAGAGAGAAGTTGTTCATATCATTCGTTGTTGTGTCCGTTATCCCTATTGTTTTCCTTGCGATTTATACAAGGACATACATAAACAACAAGAACGATATCAGTTACAGAAACCAACTTTTATCGGACCTGAACATTCTTAACGAAACGCTGAAGGACGAGAAAATACTTTTCAACAAATACAAACCGACCGATACCATAAAACAGGCGGGAAAAGATGTTCTGAATAAAAACTTCGGCAATTCGGATAAGAACTATAATATTTTCGTTAAGAACAAACTGGTTGCCTCAACGAACGAGGAACTTTACAAATCGGATTTTCTTGATACAAGAGTTGATGAAGAGGGATATTATAACATACTGATACTGAAGAAAGACGTATTCCTTCAAAATACAAACATACGCGGACAGAACTATCTTGTAGGTTACAAGCCTCTTAAAGACAGGAACGGAAACGTTAACGGAATTATCTCTTCTTTATCTGTTTACAGGCAGAAGGAAATTCAGGAAGAGTTGACGGAAACTCTGACATTTATTTTCGGCTCATATTTCATCGTGATTCTGATATTGCTGCTTATTGTCAGCCTCATTACGGCTAAAATTTCCAAGCCGATACTCGTGCTGCAGAAGGCAACAGAAAAACTTGCCAGGGGCGAAGAGGATATTGTAATTGATATTGAAAGAAGCGATGAACTCGGAAGTCTCGTAGATTCGTTTAACAAGATGACAAAAGACCTTGCGAAATCGAAAGAGAATCTAAAGAAAGCCGAAAGGGAAGCAGCATGGAGAGACATAGCAAGAAGAGTGGCTCATGAAATAAAAAATCCGCTGACGCCCATGAAACTTTCGATACAGCATTTATATTCGCTTTATCAGGAAAAGGACTTTGTAAATTTTGAGATTGTATTAAAGAAGACAAAGGAACTGATAATAAATGAAATTGATAAACTGAACAAGATTGCGACCGCATTTTCCGATTTTGCAAAACTGCCCAGCAGGAATTATGAACCGGTAAACGTAAACGAAATTCTGCTTGACGTTATATCGCTTTACTCTCCCGATAAAAACGTTGAATTTATAAATGAGTTGTCTCCGGATATTCCATATATAAGAGCAGACAAATTCGAACTTAACAGAGTGTTCCAGAATCTGATAAAGAATGCGGTTCAGTCAATAGAAAAAGACGGAAAGATTACCGTGGTTTCTTTTACCTCCGGCGGCAGAATTGTAGTCGAGATAATCGATAACGGTTGCGGCATGGAAGAAGACATACTCAATAAACTTTTCGAACCTAATTTTTCTACTAAGTCAACAGGCATGGGTCTTGGTCTTGCCATAACAAGAAAGTCGCTTGACGACATGAAAGCATCAATTAAAATAACGAGCAAACTTAATTCGGGTACGACAGTCAGAATTGAATTTTTAAAGCACTATGAGAAATAGCATTGCAAGCATAACATTGTTTTTGATACTTCAGGTATTTGTCTGGGGATGCGCAAATATGCAGCCTCCGTCAGGCGGAGAAGACGATAAGGAGCCGCCAAAGGCTGTAAAAATTTATCCTTTGCCGAATACGACAAATTTTTCCGGCAATTCAATCAGCATCAAATTCGATGAATATGTCGACCGAAGAAGTTTTTCGGAATCTTTTTTCGCGACACCGAAACCCGACGGGGAAGTGTCATTCAGTTGGAGCGGAAAAGAAGTTGAAGTCGAATTCAGCAAACCCCTGAAAAGCAACACAACATATCTTTTCATAGTGGGAAAACTTCTGAAAGACATTCACGGCAACACTCTTAACGCGCCTATACAGTTTGCGGTCTCGACAGGCAGCAAAATCGATAAAGGAAAATTATCTGGACGCGTTTATTCAAAGAACTACGACAGGGTCTATGTTTTTGCTTACAAACTCGAAAAGAACAATTCTCCCGACCCGTCGAAAGACCATGCCGATTACATGATTCCCGTCAATAACGACGGAGTTTATTCAACAAGCAATCTTTCGGCAGGCAAGTACAGGTTGTTCACCGTTTTCGACAATGACAGAAACGGATTGTATGACAAAGAACTCGAGGAGATTTCATGCACTGACAGGGATTATGATATTGACGATGAAAACGCGGCAGTCAACTGCAATTTCCTTATGAAGAACCTTATCGTAGACAAGAAGTATTATTCAAGCAAGGAATTCTATAATAATCTTAAATCGGATTCGTCATCTATTGTATTTTCAAATATCATAAACGGTCAGAAGAATACGGGCGTTAATTCAAGAATGTTCTTCTATTTTAAAAACAAACTGTTGACGCGCGAATATTTCGCATCTAACACCACTCTGACCGACACACTGCACAAAAAAATCCGGACAGTTTTCAACTGGATGAACGATTCGCTTTTGGAAGTTATACCAACAGGCAATTATACATACGGCACGTCTTGTATATTCACAATTGACCTGTCGAAGATAAAGAGCAGTTTAATTTATTCATTGAAGTTTACTGCAGCCGAGGAGAACAAATCTTCGGATATATCCGGACGAATAAAGAACAGAGCGGAAATTCAGGGAACGCCGGTTTTGAGCCTTATTAATTCCGACAGACCGGAACAGAATTTCACAATCATGCAGAATGCGGATTCGCTGTTTGTATTCAGCGGAATTGTTGAAGGGGATTATTACTTCTATTCATTCATCGACTCAAATGGAGACGGTGAATACAACAACGGCGAAACGAATCCTTTCAAACCCGCGGAAAAATTCTTTTTCTTCGGAAAGAAAATAAACGTTAAAGGAGGCTGGAAAGTCGAGAATCTTATTGTTGAGTTCTGATTAATCCTTTGAGGTTGTATGCAAGGTTATACAGCATAATTTCAAGATTAACGTTCTTGTCGACATCGTTAATGCACATTTCAAGATAATTTATAATTTCAAATTCATCGCTTTCGTATCTTGCCGAAAAGCGCGTTACATTTTCCGCCCTGTCTTTATTTATCACTATTCCGCTGTTGCCGCTTTTCATAATTATGATATCCCTGAACCAAAGAATCATAAGGTACAAAAACTGCCTCACGAGTTCTTTGTCCCTGGCGGAAATAATCGATGAAATAGAATTTGAAATTGCAAGATGATTGTTCGAAATCACGGCTCTGAGAAATTCTATCACTTTGTCTCTCAGTCCGAGAAAATCATCGTTGATAATATTTTTTAGTTTCTGAAGGCTTCCGTTTGAAACGTTTGCAAGGAGATTCATTTCTTCTTCTGCCGAGCCGGGAACATTTTTCTTAAGATAGTCGATTAGGTCTTCGTTGCTTATCGAATCGAATCTGATTTTCTGGCATCTGCCTACAACTGTCGGCAGGAGCGAATTTATCTTTGACGTAGTCAAAATAATGATAGCATCGCCGGGAGGCTCTTCGAGTATTTTAAGAAATGCATTTTCGCTGTTCTGATTCATAAGGTCGGCATTTGACAGCAGGAAAATTTTCTTTTTTCCTTTGTCGGCTGTAAGATAAATTTCTTTTCTAATTTGCCTTATGCTGTCGATGCGGATTGTGTTGGCTTTCGGAATATTGATTTTATAATAATAATCTTCCGACTTTTTTTTGATTTCCGCGTTATAAATTTCCATGTCGGTCTCTGACATTCCCGAAACCGGATTACCGCTGTCGTCGCCTGTTTTGCCCGATGCAGGAAGTGCGGTTATGAACTTAAATGCGGGTGAATTAAGAGTATTTATCTGCCTGCAGTATTTGCAAGAATCGCAAGCGCCAAGTTCATCGTCGGGGGATTCGCAGTTAATAAGTTTTGAAAATTCGATAGCCGCCGCGTCTTTGCCTACGCCTTCAATTCCGTAGAATATGAAAGAATGAGGAATTCTCGCGCTTGTATAAATGTTTTTCAGAACATTTATTACTCTTTTTTGTCCTATTATTTTATTCCACATATATCAGAATGTATTTCCTATGCCAAACTGAAAAGCAAGTTTATTTGAAAAAATGTCTGCCGCTCGATTTTTAAAAAGCCATTTTGCCGTACCCGGCGAAGGGTCGTAATCATAGAGTTTGAATCCGAGATCGAATCTTATGGGACCTACAATTGTATAATAACGCAGTCCCGCTCCTATTGCAAGTGCAATGCTGTTTATAGTGAAATTCTTTGCTTCCTTCCAGAGATTTCCGTAATCGAAAAACGTTACGAATCCCAGATCCTTGATGAGTCCTTTCTTATCAAGGAATGGTCTTGTCCTGTGTTCAATGCTTCCTTCAATAATGAAGTTGCCGCCGAAATCCTTTTCCGGAAATGTGCCGAGTTTCCTTGCTCCCCAGCCTCTTACGCTTGTACTTCCGCCCGCAATGAATTTATAATCCAGAGGCAGAAAGTTAATCGTCAACTCCTGCATATTATCCGATTCCCTGTACTGATAAATATCGCCTATCATAAATTTGGAGGCGAGAACCGATTTCTGCGGATTCGAAGTAACGGGAAGATATAGTTTGTTCAGGAACGAGAACTTGATGTAATTTATTGTCGAGACTGAAAAGATTTTTTTAACCAGACTGCTTAACAGCCCGCATTCTTCCAGAAAATACAACTGGTAGAAACCTCTGGCTGGAAACTGAAAATTATCGATGCTTGTATGCACTACCGACAAACCCAGCGCGGAATTTAAAAAATTCGTAAAGAAACCCGGTTCAAGTACCGCCGTTCCGCTTGCCGTATCCGTTAACGGGACTTTAAGAACAAATCTTTCGTTTGAAATTTTCCAGTCGAGAGCAAGATTGTTGAAATAAGTATGCTTCGGCAGTTCGTAATTTATTGTGAACTTATTTTTTGCAATGCCGACTCTGAATTCATTCAGTGAATACAAAACATAACTCATATTCCAGTTGCCGGTAATTTTATTGTTTCTGAATATGTGCGGCTGCTGAAGTTCCATAATGAATTCAAGCCTGTACTGATCGACCGAATTTGCAAGTGCTCTTAGTTTGGACGTGAACGTTCTTGCATTTCTGAGAAAATACCTGTCGGAAAACGACAATCCCAATCCCGCGAAAAATAAGTTGTCGATATCGTAACCCAGCAGTTCCGGCTGAAGTTCGTATTTATTTCTTATCGATGAATTTATCGTGAAATTAATTATGTTCCCGACGGTATCTATGTCCGAAACAAGTACTCTCGGGTTTTCGAGTATGGCAATTCGGTTAAGCCTGTTTTCGCTGAGAACGATTTTCTCTTTGCTGTAAATATCATTTTCTGCATATTCGAGTTCGTCAATAATATCTTCAAGTTTGAGATTGTATCTGTTGTTGTTAATATTAATTTTCGTTTTACCGCACCTGTAATTGTTTCCGAGCGTGTAATTGAAGTTCACTATGACCTTTTGAGCCAAATCTGGATTCTGAGATTGATACCTTACTATTTCGGGAGGATTGGCGAACGAAAACGCGTATCCGTTGTTCTGAAGATATTTTGCAACCCTGACATTTTCGGCATTAATATTATTTTTGTTATAGATTTCGTTTTCGCTTAAATCGCTTTTATTCTCTCCGAAAATTTCTTTCCTGTAGTTATCCGGGAGATTTTCAAGACCCAGATAATTGATTTTCTGAATAATGAAAGGCTTCTTTTCCGAAATGATGAATTTTACGTTGACGCCTGATTTTGAATCAACGGAAAGAGATGTATCGACGAAAGCGTCGAAATATCCGTTATCAAAATAAAACTTTTCGATTCTCTTTATATCCATGAGGAAATCCTCATAATTAAAAAATTCGGAATTCCCAGTCTTTATAATAGCCGTTATTTCGTTTTTATCGAAACTTTCGGTTCCGTTAAAACTCAAATCGACATCATTGACTTTAATTTTTTGAGTAATTATATCGTCTTCTTCCTGCGAAAAGAGAAAAGAAGAAGTCAGCATTAAAAAGAGAAATGAAAAGAAAATTGGTTTAAGTAAATTCATTCATATCAAAAAACCCAATATAATAATATTGGGTTTTAATAAAAAAATTAATAAAAGATCAGAAGTCTTTGTTTTCTTCATCATAGAAGAAATCTTCATCAGTGGGATAATCAAGCCAGATCTCCTCAATGCTTTCGTAAGGCTCATCTGAATCTTCGAGCTCCATCAAGTTCTCGACTACTTCTTTAGGCGCGCCTGTTCTCGTTGCATAGTCAATCAACTCAGCCTTATTTGCCGGCCATGGTGCATCATCGAGATACGATGCCAACTCTAATGTCCAGACCATTAAAATACCTCCATTTAAAATTCATAAATTTGTTATTCAAAATCGTGTTCGAAATATTCCGTGCTTCTTTGATATCTTAGTTCGGAAGCAAATTTATCCGCCTTGGAATTCAGTTTAATGCGTTCGGCTAATTGTTTTTCAAAAACCTTGGCGGCATTATATCCGTAATGTTTGCAAAGATAATTAAGTGCGATAACTTCTGCAATGACAGTTATATTCTTACCCGGAAATATGGGAAGATTTATTTTCTCAATTTCAACACCAAGAATATTGACCATGTTTGTATCTAGTCCGGTCCTGTCGTATGCTTTACCGCTGTCCCAGGTCTCAAGTTCGACTATTACTTCGACTCTTTTCTGGTATCTGATAGCCCTGATACCGAAAACAGTTTTTATGTCGATTATTCCGAGACCCCGGATTTCCATAAAGTGTTTTGCGAGCGATGTACCCGAGCCCATAAGAACACTCTCGATTTTTTTCGATACTATCACTATATCATCGGCAACGAGCCTGTGTCCGCGTTCCACGAGGTCAAGAGCAATCTCGCTTTTTCCTATTCCCGATTTACCGCAGAAGAGCAGCCCGACTCCGTAAACATCGACGAATGATGCGTGTATCGCCGCCTGCGCGGAAAACTGGTCATCAAGAAAATCGCTTAAAATGGAATTAAGCCTCGTTGTATGATATGTAGTCGTGAATATAGGAATTTTTCTTTCGGCAGCCAGCCTTAGAACTTCCGCAGTCGGCTTGTTTCCGTGCGTGAATATTATGCACGGAACGTCGAAACTAAAATACCTTTCAAGTTTCTCGATTCTTTCTTTTCTTGTAAGATTCTTTAAATATCTGTTCTCCGTATTTCCGAAAATCTGTATCCTGTTAAATGAGAACAGTTCCACATATCCGGCAAGCGCCAGACCCGGCCTGTGAAGGTCTTTGTCGGTAATCATTTTGCCGTGTGGAATTTTCTGAGGAGTTATTTTCTTAAGCAGGAATCTGTCTTTACACTGCTCGTAGAAGAACTCAACTGAAATTTTGTCTTTCTTTATCTGCTTTATATCTTTTAGGCTGTCTATCAAAAAGTTTTAATTAGTTTTTGCGTGGTTTTTTGTTTTCAGTTTATCCTTAAGTTTATAGATTTGTGAATCGATTTTTGTTAATGCAAAATCTATCGCTTTTTCAAAATCTCCGGCGGATTCTTTCGCCGTAAGAGTCTTGTCTTTTAATTTGATTATAATTTCACAATGCTTCGTATCCGCGGGCGGTTTGTCAAATGATAATATAACATCAGCATGAATAATGTTCTCGTTGTACTTATCCAGTTCGTTAATTTTTTCCGTAATGTAATTTTGCGTAGATACCTTTGCTTTAAAATGTCTCGCCGTTATATTGATTTTCATGTCAAATAAGTTTAAGGTTAATGAAATGTAAAAGAACTAAACTTAACGTGAATATGCAAAACTAACTAATTTAATTCAATAAATAAAATATAAAGTTGCTAATATGCAAAAAAATCGTTAAAATTGTAAATCCTTCTTATTTCTTATCAATACGATAAATTAACGGATTTAGTTCACGGGAGTTGCGATTTGAATAAAAAAATATATTTCATTTTTCTTACAGTTTCATTCGTCTGGACTGCATTTATCTTTGTGATTCCTGTATTCGCCGGAATGAGCGGAATTTTCGTCAAAATTGCGGATTTTGGGTATATTTTTTATTCAAAAACATGCCATCAGATTGACGAAAGATCGTTTTTTATTCTGGGAAACAAACTGGCTGTATGTTCAAGATGCTCCTCCTCGTACGCCGCGTTTCTATTGTCGGTTATTTTATACCCTATCATCAAAGGGTTGAACAACAGAAATTTACCCCCTTTGTGGATACTGATGGTTTCTTTGGTGCTCCTTTCGGCTGATGTGCTTCTGGACGTATTTGATATTATGAGCAATACTTTTGTTACAAGAACGATAACAGGCGGGATAATCGGGTTTGTTCTGCCGTTTTATTTAATTCCGGGAGCAATGAACTTTTCCGATGAAATTTTCGTCAAAATGAAAAAGAAAAACATTAATGGATAAAAAAATAAACAGGCTCACGCCCGTAATACTTGGAAGTACGGTCATGACGGCTATATCGGTATTGCCGCTTATAAATTTTATTAATTTATTTTTCTGCGCGGGAATAATGATTGGCGGCTATTTCGGAGTAATAGCATATTTCAGGCAGACTGCCGGAACAGACCATGTGATGACGTACAGAGACGGTGTCTTAACCGGGATACTCAGCGGAATACTTTCCGCGGTTGTCGTAAGCGGAATAAATATAATCGTGCTCATGTATTCGAAATCGAATCCCGTTACCGAAAGTCTCGGCATGCTCGGCGAATTAGGAAAAAATCTTCCGCCTGAAGTCAACACTCAAATGAATAAACTGGCTGAAGAATTCAATAAATACGGCTATTCTCCGACGCTTGCTATATTCACATTCGTGAGCAATATCGTTATCTACCCGCTGTTCGGCGCTATAGGAGCGCTTATCGGAATGGCTGTTATCGAGAAGAGAAAGAAAAAAATTATAAACGGAAATCCCGAATGACAATTTAACAATTGTTATGATTTGAATGTAAATAATTTAACGGTTATTTTTAAACATGATATACGAATACGCCGGAGCGTTACATATTCATTCAACTTATTCCGACGGAACGGGTTCCGTAGAGCACATCGCAGGATGCGCCAATGAAACGGGACTTGATTTCATCATTCTGACAGACCACAATACGATTCAGGCCAAACAGGAAGGAAAAGAAAAGTGGTATAACAATACTATGCTTATTGTCGGCTACGAAGTCAATGACGCATTCAATAAAAACCACTATCTCGTTTTCGGTCTCGATGAATTGATAGGTACATACAGAGTGCTCCACAACGGAGAACTCGGATGTAATTTAAGCGCGGCAGAATATGTAAAACTCATAAAAGAAAAAGGAGGAGCGGGATTCATTGCTCATCCGTTTGAAAAAAGAAACAGTTTTCCCGAACATCCGCCTTATCCCTGGACTGATTGGGATACGGATGATTTCGACGGGATTGAAATATGGAACCACATGAGCGAGTGGGTCGAAGAACTGAATGAAAACAACAAGGTTCAGCGCTTCATTCATCCGCTGAAATCGATTATCGCCCCGAATGCGGATGCGGTAAAATTGTGGGATAAACTCAACCGCGAACGCCGGGCAGCGGCTATAGGCAGCGTGGATGCCCATGCTCATAAAATGAATCTGATGGGTTTTTATAATGTTGAAGTATTTGCGTACAAGGTTCTGTTTAAATCCATAAGGACGCACGTACTGCTTGAAAGCCCTATAGAGAAAGGCAATGAGGAGAAATTTCAGGAATATAAAACTGAAATTGTCGAAGCGCTGAGAGCGGGCAGGTCGTTCATCACGAACAGTTACCACGGCAGCGCGAAAGGATTCAGGTTCTTTGCCGAATACGACGGCGAAAAATACCGGATGGGAGACGAAATTCAACTTAAGAATGACGGAAAGAAAATTGTCTTCAGTTTCTTCGTTCCCAAAAGCTGCCATGTGAAATTCATCAAGAACGGAAAATGCATTCACGAAGAAACGGGAGTCGGCGGAACATGGGACGACTTCGACGAAGGATGCTACAGGGTCGAATGCTGGATAGGCGACAGAGCATGGATATTTTCAAATCATATAAGAGCAGCGAAGGATAAAAAATAGAAATGAAAGATTTTGATTTAAATGACGATGCGGTGTTTGTCGAGGAAAAATCGATAAGAGCCAACTGCGGAGTTTTCGGCGTGTTCAATAATCCGAAAGCCGCTTTCATGGCTTATTACGGTCTTCACGCCCTTCAGCACCGGGGACAGGAAGCAGCGGGAATCGTGACCTCCGAATACATTGAAGAAAAGAAAAAATACCATTTCAACGTTCATAAAGGACACGGACTTGTATTAAGCGTTTTCGGCGGCGAGGAAATTCTGACAAAAGAATTGAAAGGAAACGCGGCGATAGGGCATAACAGATATTCGACTACCGGAGCGTCGAACAACAAAAACAACATTCAGCCTTTCAAAGTAAATTATAAAGACGGCAATCTCGCGCTCGCGCATAACGGAAATCTCACGAACTCGAATTTCCTGAGACATAAACTTTCCGAAGAAGGAACAATATTCCAGACAACTACCGACACTGAAATTATTCTTCACCTTATTGCAAGAAGCAAAGAGGATGATATTGTTGATAAACTTCTCGATGTGTTCAGACAGGTGAAAGGCTCCTATTCCGTCTGCATACTGACAGACGATAAACTCATCGCGGCCCGCGACCCTTACGGAATAAGACCATTCGTGATGGGGAAACTGGGGGACAGTTATATTTTCGCTTCCGAGACAACATCTCTTGATATTCTCAATGCAGAATATTTAAGGGACGTGAAACCCGGCGAACTGATTGTAATCGATAAAGAAGTTGTCGAAACGGGAAAAGAAAAATCTTATATAATAGATACTGTCGATAAATACAAACACTGTATATTCGAGTATATTTATTTCAGCAGACCCGACAGCCAGATATTCGAGGAAAAAGTGGATAAGGTAAGAAGGAAAATCGGAGCGAATCTCGCAATAGAAAAACCGCCGCCCGATAAGGATAATCCCGACGATGAAAACGAAAAGAAGGTGATTGTTATAAATGTGCCCGACTCGTCTAACACGGCTACGCTCGGATATTTCAATGAATGTGTGAAGAAGAATAAGAACTTAAAACACGAATACGGTCTTATAAGAAGCCACTATGTCGGCAGGACGTTCATTCAGCCCGGGCAGGACCACAGGGAAATGAAAGTTAAAACAAAGTTCAACGTTGTGAAAGGCGTGCTGAACAACAGGAAGGTCGTTATCGTCGATGATTCCATAGTGCGCGGAACGACTCTGAAACTTCTTGTTGACCTGATTAAAAAAGCGAATCCGCGCGAGATACATCTGCGCATAACTTCGCCCCCGATAATTTCACCGTGCTACTACGGAATGGATTTTCCGTCCAAGGGAGAACTTATCGCGAATCAGTATCACGGCAATGTTGAAGAAATAAGGCAGATGCTTGGCGTTGACTCGCTTGAGTATCTTTCGGTTGAAAAACTTCTCGAATCCGTGCCGAGAACGCACGAAAAAACGGATTACTGCACAGCGTGTTTCACATGTAATTATCCGATTCCGATTGAAGTCGAAACTCCCGGGAAGACAAAGTTTGAAGACGACTAATTAAACTCATACATAATGGAAAACAAGCAAAAAGAATTTCACAAATCACGCAGGGAAAAACTTATCAATTCGCTCGGCGATGATTCTCTGGTCATAGTTCTTGGCTCAACGAACATTGCGCGTTCATACGATGACACGCACAGGTTCAAACAGAACAAGAATTTTTATTATTTTACGGGTTTCAATCAGGCGAATGCAGTGCTGCTGCTGGCGAAAGCGGGAATGGAAGTGCACGACGGAACGACGAATAAAATTGTAAAAACGAAGGAATTGTTGTTTGTGCAGCAGGAAGACCCTCTTAAAGAAACATGGTTCGGAAGAAGGCTCGGTTTCCAGAAGGTTAAACAGGAACTCGGTATTAGTCTCGGAATGGAAAATACGAAACTCGGCGATGTTATTTCGGATTTGATTTCAAAAGATAAGTTCAGCAAGATTTATATCAGCCTTCATGACCTTCATGAACTCGACGGCGAAATTAAAGACCAACTTAAGGGATTCACAAGGTCGTGGATTACGCTTTCCACGAATGTTCAACTGCTTGATTTGAACTATATCGCCGGCAAGATGAGAATCGTAAAGACTCAGTTTGAAATAGACCAGTTAAGATATGCCGCGACAGTTACCGCGTCCGCTTATTACAACTCTATTCAGCAGGTGAAAGCGGGAATGTATGAATATCAGATTCAGGCAATGCTCGAGTATTATTATAAGGAACTCGGCTGCCCCGACGTTGCTTTTGAAACTATAGTCGCAAGCGGAAACAATACATGCATACTACACTATAATACAAACAGAAATCTGATACAAAAAGGCGACCTCGTGCTGATAGACTCTGGCGCGGAATACAATTATTATAACGGCGACCTTACAAGAACGATTCCCGCAAGCGGGAAATTTACAAAAGAACAGAGAGAAATTTATCAGGTTGTGCTTGACACTCAATATGCCGTCATAAAGAAAATAAAACCGGGTGTGAAACTTTCTTATCTGAAAAAGTACAGCGTAGAACAGTTGAAAAAAGGAGTGCAAAAACTCGGACTGCTTAAAAAAGGATTCGATATTACAAAATACACGCTGCATGGAGTAGGACATCATCTCGGACTCGATACTCACGATGCCGTCGCCAACAAAATTGTCGGCAGCAATGATTTCGATACGCTTACCGCAGGAACTATAATTACCGTTGAACCTGGATTATATTTCCCTGAAAGCGCGAAAGAAATACCGGCGAATTACAGAAAAATCGGAGTGAGGATAGAAGACGACGTGCTCCTGACAAGAAACGGCAACGAAGTCCTTTCAGACGCATTACCGAAAGAGATTGAAGACATTGAATTTTTAATGATGGAATAGGTATATCATTATTTGGGGAGATTTAAAAACGGCGGGCAAACCCCGCCGTTTCTGTTAAAATTAATATTTGTTCTTTTCATTGTGCATTTAACATTTGTAATTTAAAATTATATGTGCTTGTCATTTCCGGCGAACGCAGGGACCCATTTCTTTATCCCGTGTTCCGCTCTTCCTTACCATCACCTTTTCCCGTTTTTATACACCACGCCATTCTTCATTACAAAAGTAACATTCTTCAGCGTCTGAATATTTTCAAGCGGATTCTCATCCGTTGCAATTATATCGCAGTACATTCCCTTTGAAATGGAACCTCTTGATTTATTAATTCCAAGAAGTGCTGCGGCATTAGTTGTCATGATTTTCAAAATATCAGCCGCCGGAATTCCGGCTTCAACAAAACTATCTATATAACTTATTGCCGTAGCGCCTCTTGTTTCGTTCTCAATGTCAACCATGATGTCGGTGCCGAAAGCAATTGTGACTCCGCCATCATAAACTCTTTTAAGCCTTTCTATCATTTTGTTGTGAGCGGTCTTTGCATTTTCCTCTTTGCTTCCGTATGCCTGAAGCACTTTCACGGGAAAATCCGTGCTGACAAGAACGATATTTTTTTGTTTCATGAGTGTGATAATACTGTCCAGTATTGTCCATCCGTGCTCTACCGACGCCGCGCCGCCCATTACTGCTGAATATACGCCGTCAACCGTCTGGCAATGCGCCATAACTTTCAGACCGGATTTCCGTGCTTCATCTACGATGAACGCCATATCTTCGGCAGAGTATTTATACTTCTTCGAATCCACAACTATTTTAATTACATCCACACCGTAAAAAATATTTTCACGAATCGCTTTAAGAATTTCATCACGCGTGTCGGCAAAAAAGTACTCGTTGTTTGTTATGAATTGTTTGTCTGCTTTTGTTCTGAACTGCCCGCCGAACGGTACTATTATTCTTCCTGCAGTTATAATTGTAGGTCCGGGAATTAATCCCTCGTTGATTGCCCGTTTAACGTCAACATCTACGTACTTCCCTGAATTTCCCGCTTCACGGATTGCAGTAAATCCGGCTTCGAGCATTTGCTTTGCGTGAACAGCCCCCTGAATAGCCCTGTAACCGTCAGGGTTGAGCAGGACAAGGTCGAGAAAATCAACTCCTAATCTGTCCGCAAAAATGCTGATAGTAGCGCAGATGTGCGTGTGCGCGTCGATAAGACCGGGCATCACGGTAGATCTGGATAAGTCTATTGTTTCAGCGTCCTGCGGTATGCTGATATCAGCGCCAATATCTTTTATTCTGCCGTTCTCAACCAGTATAACCTGATTGTAAGTCACAGTGCCGTTCGAAGGGTCAACAACCTTCCCGGCTTTTATTGCAATCACCTGAGCATTTGCAAAACCAAAAGTCAGTGCTAAAAGGAATGTTAAGAAAATTCTGTAAATCATTTTTTATTTATTTTAATTGTCATTCCCGCATGCTCTTGGCGGGAATCCATATTACGGATATGTCAAACGATTTTTTCCGGTTCCCGAGTCTTACTCATCCCCCAACTTCTCAATTATCTTCTTCGCCTTAGCCAGCCGTATCTGTTTATTCTTCTCGACAAGTTTAGCCGTTATCCATTCTTCAACTCTGTGATGAAGCGGAACAAGAAACGCGGCTATACCGACAAGCACAACCAGCATTAACGCAGGCGTGTGATTCGTTGCATTATGCAAAATAGGATGCAGCACTAAATTTATAAACTCGAATATTATAAGCAAAGCCATAACGCCGAGAAACTTAATCGTCTTTGTGCTTGTGATAATACTCCTGCTAAGCAGGAAAAAGAAAATGACAAACACCAAAATACTTGCTGAAATAAAAGCGTATTGCATGTTGATTCTTCGCTCTTCCGATACTTCCTTTTCCTTTTCCGCTATTTCAAATTGCCTGCCGGATTCGTTCACAAGAAGATTTTGTATCTGCATTCTCTTCTCCCTGCTGAAAAGACTGTCATTGGCGGCAAGAGAAATCTGAAGGCAGCGCAGCGCTTCTTTGTCGTTTTTTCCCTCGTAAAATTCCGACAACAGTTTTCCCGCCTCTATAACATTTTGCAGAACGTTCGCTCTTTGCGAAAAAAACAAAGCAAGTTCCGCGTAATAAATACTCGAATCCCTTTTCCCGCTGATATTATAAAGTTCGGCAATTCCAAGATAAGTATAAGAAAGACCGAAAGTATCATTGAATAAATTTCCGTTTTTTATCGCTTCTCTGAAATAGCCCAAAGCAAGATCTGCATTTCCCATACTCAACTGAACGCTGCCCAGACCATTAAGCGCAAGATTCAGTTGATATTTATCGCTGCATAAGTTGAAAAATTCGTAACTTCGCTGATAATGCTTTAATGCTTCGTTTTGATTCTTCATCAGTTCGTAAACATCGCCGAAACTCGAATTAATTATTGCCAGCCTGTAATTGTCATTTTTGTAAAGCGAATCCGCTGTTCTGAAGTAGCGTATCGCGTTTTCATAATCGCCCTGTGATTTATATACAAGACCAATGCTCTCATAAGAATAAGCCATGCTGTTATAATCCTTAATGCGCTCGCTGATTTTCAACGCTTCCAGATAATAATGAAGCGCCGCCGCCTCATCGCTTATGCTCATATATTGATTTGCAATCTGATGCAGACACGCCGCCTCACCCTTATCGAATTTTATTTTTTTCGCCAGTTCAAGCCCCTGCTGTGCCTGAGCCAAGCCGTCCTTAAAAGACATATTATAAAAACTCAGTTTGGCAAGCGTCAATACCTTCACGGTATCCTCTTTTGTATTTGCCAGCGCCTTTTTCAGACTGTCCACCGGCGGCGCCTGCGCAGAGAGTTCAACTGCGTATAGGAGGACGAATAACAACAATAATAGAATCCGACGCAAAAAATTTAATTGACCCGGGAGCAAAAAACCAAATCGTGATTTAATCGAAACAGGCAAATAAAATAAAACAGATGATTTAAACGAATCTGCCGGTTTAAACGAAACTGATGGCTTAAACGAATCTGATGGTTTAAACGAATCTGATGATTTAAATGAATCAGATGATTTAAACGAATCAGTTGATTTAAATGAATCAGTTGATTTAAACGAATCAGATGATTTAAACGAATCAGATAATTTAAACTCTTCTGATGATTTAAACGAAACAGATGATTTAATCAAAACTTGTGAATAAAACGAAACAGGTAATTGAAGCGAATCAGGGAGCGTTTTTTTCATGATAAAATTTTAAGAATTATAATTTCCTCAATGCAATAAAAATACTAATTAAAGTTTCTATCTGCAATATAGATGGGGGAACAGGAAAATTAAACACTTAAGGAAATAAAATTACTATATGCTCGAAGAATTAAATATCTTTCTGTAATCTAAACCTCCGAGCTTTTAATGAGAAAATCTATTAAGTATTAATATTGTGCTTTTCTGAGAAAAGTTTAGGGATAATTACTTTTATATCACAATAAAACTTTACTAAATTAATTTATCTTTTCCTATTTCGTAGAATAAAACTTAAGCAAATCAATTGCTATTGATTTATGTTTTGGCAATAGTTCATTTACCAATTTTGACGAATCCATATAATAATTGTATGCTTTATCTTTATCACCAGTGGTTTCGAATAATCTAAAATATGACAGAAATTTGTAATACGGATTTTTATCTGACACAGAACTAGAAAGGCAATTTTTTAGATATTTTATGCCTTTTTCAGGCTCTTTGGAATATTTTGCTAGCCATTTACCAATAAATAATTGTGTTGATATTTTTTGATTAGAATCGTTTGGCATTTCTGACATTATCTTATTTAAATGTAATACTGAGTTATAGCCAGGATGAGCCGTATTCCTTAACTTACTTATATTATATTTGGAAATAGCAGAAAGAATTTCTGCTTCAAATAAAACTTCTTTTGTTGACGGGCGAAGATATTTTAGTTTTGTTGCAAAATATTCTGCATCGTAATATTCGTGTAAATGCATAAAACAATTACTTAGATTTTCAAAGCACAATAATTCAATACAATTTTTCAAGGATTCACTTTTGTTATTAGTCGAAAACAAATCTAAAAGTTTTATCGCGCTGTCAATTCTTTTTGCGAATGCTGTGTTGTGTTTTATGATTTCTATATGCTCGTCGACATCACCTATATGTAAGGCATTATTGATGATAATTGGATAATCTTGAATTGATTCTTCTGTACAATCGTATACTATTATATTATCGAAAATAGTGCTTGAACTGATTCTAAGAATTTTAAATCGATTTATTAAAGAGTATTTTGAAATATCATCAATTTTTGTATGTAACTTCAGCACATTTGCATTATAACTTGAACTTGTTACAAATATTAGAAAAATCGTGTAATCAGGAAAATTATTATGAATGTCTGTTGCTTTAAGAATTTGGCTTGCTATAATATCATAACTAATAGGTTCGGTATAATTCTTACATTCTATCAAAAACCACTCTTTTGAAAGATGGCCAAAAATATCTATTTGATATTGTTTTATTATCTTTCCATCTATACGAACATTATATTCTAATTCAATGTTCTCATATTTTTGCCCAATTACAGTGACTAAAACATGATGAATGTACTTTAAAATATGCAATTCGTAATCTTTCCCCTTGTAATTATTGTGGTTGCCCATAAATAAGATTCACTCAAATACATTGTTTTTTTAATAAATGATTGAGACATACTGCCACTACTCCCTTGCTTTTTGTGCAATATTAACATTTCGCGGTGAGCCAATATTTTGTATCCTTTTTCTTTTATCCTTTTGCATATATCAACGTCTTAAAAATAAAGAAAAAAATTCTCAACAAATCCGTTTACATTATTGAAAATATTTCTAGGAATGAATATACTAACTCCAAGTACCCAATCGCAATATATCTCGCGTGATGAATTATTATAATTTAATTGAAGTATTTTTGAATTACTTCTATGGAATAATTTTCTAAAACAGGAGTTTATTCTTGAAAATGGTGGATGAGGAAATTTATAAGCATAAGGTGATTCGTGGCCAGTTTCATTTATTATTTTTGGACTTAGACATCCAATACTCGCGTTGTTGAAAATTTGTATAGCTTTGTGAAATATATTATTAAGGATTTTTGAATCAGGGTTACAAAAATACAGTATATCTCCATTACTAAAAGATGCTCCTATGTTACATGCAATTGAAAATCCCATATTTTTGGAATTTTTTAAAATACTAATACCATAAAATAATGATTTATTTAATAATAGCAGTGTTTCGTCTGTAGAATTATTATCGACTATGATGACTTCATGTATCCATTCTTTATATTTCAGTATTGAATTTAAACAAGTAATTATATCACGAGATGAATTATATGTTACAATGATTATGGATATTCTCATTTATTGTTGAATTGGCCTTCCTCCACTTTAATAAACTAAAGAATTGAGCGTCCAATTATTAGGTTAAAAACAAGTAATTAAATCCTGACTTTAAATTCTTATGACGGATTGATAATATAGCCTCAACTAACATTATAATTTCGTCTGAGAAGTATAGGTTTATTATACTTTTATTACTTTATTGAGAGATCTCTTGAAATTATCATTGTCTGATTTTATTAATATCTGTTTTAGTGCTTCCCAATATTCTACTGATACTGATTTGGACAGCCCATCGCATAACATAAATGCAAGCATTTCTTCAAAATCAAACCACTTTTCACTTATTATTATTTCCGTTCTCGAAGAGTTAAGATCTAAATCTCTACTTCCACAAATGTCAATAACCAATATTAATGGAAAAGGGAAAGAAATATTTACTTGATTTTCTTTTCGTACCCATGATTGAGGAAAAAGTGATGATGGAACTTCAATGCCATGAAGCGACAACCTGGATTGAGATTTATTCAGGTCTCTAATTGAACTGTCTTTGCTAATGCCACCAGAATCATTCACGGTGATGGAATTTGATTCTTGTGTAATTGAGTTTGTAGAAACCCAGAGCTTTTTTTCTAAAGTGTAGCTTTCGTCCTCAACTTTAATATCAATTGAAGTTAAGTCGATTTTCTCAATCGGTTTCCCATGACTTTCTAAGATTGCCACTAAAGCAGAGCCTATTATTCCTTCTTGTTTTTTATTTAAAGATATTTCAAAGACCCTTATATTTTCGTTATCATCCCAAGTGTAGTCTCTAAGCGAAGTAGCAGTAACATCTTTAAAACTATTTTCATCTCTTATTTTTTGATGTGAATTTGTTTGAATGTTAATTTTGAATGGCGGATTTGGAATCACATTCTCGACAGATTTAATAAAATTGTCTTCGGTCATTTTTTCCCAAGGGTTTCTAGTCTTTCTTAAAATGAGTCTCGTTGTAGTTCCTGGTAATTCTCTTTTTCCTTCTTTTATCCAAAAAATACTTTCTTGACCTTCCACAGTAATATTTAGAGCATCGCTTGATTTATGATGAGGATAAACTCGTTTTGTATCTACAATCAAAGTATCAGCAACCATAAAGCAAGATAGAATACCAATTCCAAACCTTGATGTAGGAGTGAAGTCAGCATTTGTTTCAGATTTTATATTATAGAAATCTATTGATTTATAGAATGAAGAACCAACTTTTGAGTAATATTTATCAATAATATCTTGGTCCATTCCTGTTCCATTATCATCAATTTCTAAAATAATGTCATTGTGTTCGTTGTAATAGCGGACCAATATTTCAGGATTGTATGAATTGCCCCATTTAGTTTCCTGTGCTTGCCTTAGAAGGCAAGCGTCAATTGAGTTTTGTAAAAGTTCCCTTAGGGCTACTTCAGAATTTCCGTAAAGTTTTGTTCCCATTAATAAATCAACAACTTGGCGTTTACTAAGATTGAATTGAGTATCCTTGTATAAATATAAAGGCTTATTCTGAATATCCTTTTTAGTCGTGATTTTATCGCGATTTACTTTAAAAGGTAATTTAATCGCAATATCTCGTCCTTTACTTTTGTTAAATTCATTTAGTGTAGATATTATGTTATTACAAATACTTAGTTCTTGATCTATCAAATTACAAAACTGATGTATGGACGCTTCGATTGCAGGGTGGTTACATTTTGCATTGAACTGAATTAAATCGGAATTAATTTCCCATGCTTCAACGGCTCTATGTTTATTCCACTCTTTTAATGATACAGGATTTCTTACATATAGATGTGAATATAGAACGGCTGGAGTTCGTTTACCATCAAAATCTAGAATGTCTGCTAATCTTAGAATGACACCAATTAAAGGTAAGCAAGCAAAAGTATTTTCAG
This sequence comes from Ignavibacteria bacterium, assembly GCA_028714695.1. Lineage (GTDB taxonomy): Bacteria > Bacteroidota > Ignavibacteria > Tepidaquicellales > Tepidaquicellaceae > CAIKZJ01. The sequence continues at coordinate 256,803 of JAQTLX010000001.1, forward strand.
CACATAAATAATTTTTCTCAAGATCAAGTAAAGCTATAGCATCTTCATCATGGCTACAACAAAGTTGAGCAAATTCAACTGTAAGGTCTGCATCATGATAAAGAATTTTACCGTTCCAATCTTTTTCAATTATTTCTCTTGCTCTTTTTGCATGCGTTTGCCGGATAAACTCAGTGATCAAATATGATTTTATAGTATCTGCTTGTGCATATTTTTCTTGAGCAATAAATCGTTCAATAATTTCTTGCTGTTCAGGCCTTGCAAAGTAAAATCGTTTGAATTCATTAAAAGGTAATAATTCAATTTGAGTAATATCAGGATTATTGTCCCAAATCTTACGCCATATTAATACCTGTTTTTCCTCCGGAGCCATACCAATATCATGGAAAAAGGCACTTAAAATCAATATCATTAACTCTGGTGAAGAAAAGTTTTTAATTGTCTGTTCAGGGACAATTTTTTCCATTAAGTTCAAAACTCTAAACAAATGATCTCCATCGTGAAGAGTAAATTCACCCATATGCTTTAAAATCGTTTTTGTCCGTTGAAAAGCATAAGAAACAGCAGACTCTACTAAGGAAATAACTTCTGTTTCTTTCTCAACACATCTACCATGTAATGTATTATAGATTATACTTTTTTGCAGTCTTGGTAAAAATTCGTCTTTGTAATCGTCTCCCATGATTTACATTTCACTATTTAATTTAATAAAATTATATATATTATAAACTTATAAAATCTTAATATTATTCGCTTTGTTATAATTTTTATTATCCATTTTATATTACTGATTAAACATTTCTCTAAAACAATAGCGCTAATAGAACTTAGATTTCTTTAAATTAAAATTGTCACAAAATATTTCTTGTGTTACTATTAAAAATATGTAATCAACAAATGAAATTGATTTAATATCAGACTCCATTCATAATTCTCTTTCCCTTAAATAAAAAATAAGAATACATATTAATTAAAGCAATATTATTATCACTATATTAATTATTGATATAACGAATATAGTGTCGGAGAAAAATATTCAATTGATTACATCATGCATGAGTAATGAGAAATTATCATTTAATGATAACATTTCTTAATTAATATATTTTATATTGTCTTAGCATTTTGTTCTTTGAAATTGACGATTGATTTGTATGCTAAGGCTCCGGAATGAGACTTTTTTTTCTGTACCTTAATTTTCTGTTTGTCATCAGTTTAAGCGTGAAAAATGACACTTTTTGACATTTTTAGATACATTTTCGGGAAATATTTTTGTAAACCTTTGTTTTATCAATATTGTTCGAAAATATTCTGATACTTTTTCTGTCATTTTTGATAGGTTTTGATATGCAGTGTGTCATTTTTTCGGAAATCGCGGATGTGGATACACTTTCAATCTGCAATGTTCAATCTGAAATGTTCAATGAAGAGATAAATGACACATGAAAGAAATAATGAAAACAAATGAATATTACATTCCTTATTTCATGATTTCGAAAAACGAAAATGATACCTCAAATGATACCTCTGGTATCATTCTAAAAATACCGAATAATCAAATACTTAACCTCTGAAATTACGCGAAATGATACATGAATGATACCTTTTTTAAAAATTTAAGAAATCCGCAATTCCACTGTATTTTCAAACAATCCGCATGATACCGGTATCATTTTGGTTTTGATGCAATTCTAAGGCTTTAATCTGCGACAATGAAATCACAAATATAAAAGTTCGCGGATTAGATTCCCGATAAGAACCCGCGACGGCGGTCGGGAATGACAAAAAAGAAAACGCTGAAAACAATTTCAAATTCGAAATAGCATATTGTAAATTTAGAAAATCCTTTTTTAATTAGTGGTAATTAGAGAAAATCTGTGCAAAGGAGCCTGCCCGCCATTTTTTTTGGCGGGTGGCGGAAGTCCTTGCTCTTATAAATAAAAAATCTTTGCGTTCATAGCGTGCTTTGCGGTAAATCTCTATTTAGTGATAATTAGTGAAAATCTGCGGCGGAAGCTCTTGCTCTTAATCTAACTCCTAACTCCTAACTCCTAACTCCTAGATTCTGCTTTTATGATTCGTGGCGAAGGTTCTTGCTTTTATAACTGGAAGATTTTAGAGAAATTATCAGAAAGTGATAATGATATTCGCGGATTATGTATTAAATTGAATAATGCGGTTCAAAATCATATTTTATTTCGTAAATGGGAAGTACAAAGGATAAGAAAAAAACAGAATTAACCGACACGACATTCATTGTCTGTGACGTGGAGACTACAGGTCTTTCGCCGCATACAAGCCGCATGACTGAAATCGCGCTTATTAAAATCAGGTACGATGAAATTATTGATACTTACACAACACTCATAAATCCCGGCCAGCACATACCCGCGGGAATCACACAGCTAACCGGAATCACAAACGAAGACGTTTTCGACAAACCCCCGTTTGAAGAAATTGCAAAGGATGTACTCAACTTCATGAAGGACGGCGAATCGGACAATGTTATTTTCACCGGGCATAACGTCGGATTCGATTATTCTTTTCTTGCCGAATCGTTCAAGCGATGCGGCGAAGAATATGATTTCAATTATCAGACACTCTGCACGTGCAAACTTGCGCGGAGGATACTGCGAAAACTAAAAAGCAAATCGCTTGGAAACGTAGCGGCGCATTTCGGCATAAAGCAGAAAAGAAGGCACCGCGCTTACGACGATACGCTTGCAACTGCGAAGATACTATCAGAATTCCTCGAGATACTTCAGGATGAATATGAATTCGAAACTATCGAGGAAGTGATAAAATTTCAGAACACAAAAATCTATTCAGGTGAAAACAGACCTGCCGCGTTAAAGAGAATTAAAATTGAACTGAAAGACATACCGACTGACCCGGGTGTTTATTTCATGAAAAGCACCTCAGGCGAAAATCTCTATATCGGAAAAGCGAAAAGCCTGAGAGAAAGACTCTCATCATATTTCAGGCACAACGACAATCTCTCATATAAAATAAAACGCCTTCTGACTAATATACGCGCGCTCGAATGGGTAATTACGGATTCGGAACTCTCAGCGCTGATTCTTGAGTCAAAGATGATTAAGAAGCACAAGCCGAGATTCAACACAGCAATAAAACGATTCAGGCATCATCCTTTTCTGAAACTGGACATACAGAACGAATTTCCGAAAGTTGAGGCTGTTTATGAAATAGAAAACGACGGCGCTTATTACTACGGTCCTTTCACCAGTAAGGGGACTATCAGGCAGATATACAAAACGGTTTACGAGGAATTTAAATTAAGAAAGTGCGAAGACAAAAAAATTAAAGCCTCTGACAAAAATTCAAACTGCATGTACTTCGATATCGGCAAATGCAGCGCGCCGTGCACTTCAACGATTTCGAAGAGCGATTACCTGACCGAAGTTGAAAAAGTGCATAATCATATCATCGGCTCGGGAAAGAATTCCGCTGTCGGAGTAATTAAGACTCTTATGCTTGATTATGCGGAGAATGAAGAATACGAAAGGGCTGCGCTGCTGCGCGACAGACTGCACGACATTCAGAAGGTGATGAGTTATCAGAAAGTGATTACTTCCGCTATCAACGACAAAAAGATAATTATTAAATGCGACAATGAAGACAAGAGGGAAATATTTTTCATACACAACGGCAAACTCATGCGTACCATTACGCTTCACAGGAATGATGATTTTGACCAGAGAGACGCGGTAGAGGAAATAACGGATATTGTGGAATCGTTGTATTTCTCTCTTAATAAATTCGCGAAACACAAATTCACTCAGGAAGAACTCGACGAAATAAAGGTAATATCGAACTGGCTTGCTCTCAATCGCGACAGAAATTCATTCCTTGAAATCAGCGAGAATCATAATGTAGAGCAACTCATACAATTTACTTTGAAATGATTTCGGAAAAGGCTTTTGATTAAAATCGAAAATCAAAAATAAAATATCAAAAATACATTTTAAAAATCGAAAATACTAATAGACTCAATCCTACTAAATCCTAATTACTAAATCCTAAATCCTAAATCCTAAATCCTAATTACTAATTATTAATTATTAATTATTAATTACTAATTGATGTTAGTTAACTGAACATTGATTTGAAGAACCCCCTCGAATCCTTTGAATCGGGATTGAAATTATCGGACTTCTCAAGATCTTTTAAAATTGTTTTTTCTTTCGCTGAAATTTTCTTTGGAATGAAGATATGAATCTTAACGAGTTGATCTCCTCTTCCGCCGCTGTTAAGGTGTCTGATGCCTTTGTCGCGCATTCTGAGTATGCTTCCCGACTGTGTACCCGGTTCGATTTTCAGTTTTGCTTTTCCGTTCAAAGTAGGAACAACAACTTCGGCGCCGAGTATCGCGTCCGAGATGCTTATACTTAAATTTAAAATTATGTCGTCGTTATCGCGAATGAAGTAAGCGTGTTTCGCTTCTTCGATGAAGATAAGCAAATCGCCCGCGTGTCCGCCGCGCGTTCCTGCATTACCTTTGCCTTTAAGCGGGATATACTGACCTTCGGAAACGCCTGACGGGACTTTGACGTTAACCGTTTCTTCGCTTTTCTCTCTGCCGTCTCCGTTACAGTCCGGGCATTTATCTTTTATGATTTTTCCTTCGCCGCGGCAGTTATGGCATTCGGAAACATTGACGAACTGTCCGAAGATTGATCTCGATACTTGTCGTATCTCTCCTGTGCCGTTGCAAACGCTGCATGTAGTTTGACCGCTGCCGGGTTTTGCGCCCGTTCCGCTGCAAGTTCCGCAGGTTTTAAGTTTCTTTATCTTAACTGTTTTTTCCGTTCCTTCAGCAATCTCTTCGTAAGTAAGTTTCAACGTTATTTTCATGTCGGAACCCGGAATGCCGTGAGAACGGCCCCGTCTGCGCGATGATGAATTTCCGCCGAAGAATTCGTCGAAAATGCTTCCGCCTCCGAAACCGCCGAAAATATCTCCGAAATGTGAGAATATATCGTTGACATCGTTAAATCCCGAGAAGCCGCCCTGATTGACTCCCTGATGACCGAACTGGTCATAGCGCTGTCTCTTCTGCGGGTCGGAAAGAACTTCATACGCTTCGGCGCATTCCTTGAACATTTCTTCCGATTCTTTATTTCCCGGATTTCTGTCGGGATGGTATTTCATCGCGAGTTTTCTGTACGCGGATTTTATTTCGTCGGTTGATGCGCTTTTGCTTACACCGAGTATTTCGTAAAAATCTTTTTTTGTCATTTTGTGTTTTCCTGCTCTTTAGGCATATCAGCGGATACGATTACCTTTGCAAATTTGATAACTTTGTCTTTTAATTTATATCCTTTTTCCGCAACGTCCACTACAGTGTGAGGAGGAACATCGTCGCGCGGCACCTGCAGAAGCGCGTCGCATGTATCGACGTCGAATTCCTTTCCCAGTATATCTATTTCGGCGACTCCTTCTTTTACGAGTATGTCTTTGAATTTATCGTATATAAGCAGAATGCCCTGTTTCAGAGTATCGAAATCTTTTGTTTCGCCTTTTTCAACGGATTCTATAGAACGGCTTAAATCATCGTAAACCGGAAGCAATTGTTTCATAAGACCTTCCGACGCGTATTTAAGATATCCCGCTATTTCGCCGTCGGTTCTTCTTTTATAGTTTTCAAATTCAGCCGCTTTTCTCAGCAGCGCGTTTCTATAATTATCGAGTTCCGATTTTAATGCTTCTATTTCTTTGTTGTTTGATTCTTCTTTGTTATCAGTTCCCGAACCGTTCTTGTTTATCGCATCATCGTTATTGTCTTTGTGTTTATCATTTTTCTTTGTCAATTGAGAATATCTCCTTTATTTTATTAATTCTGAAATTAGTTTTGACGTGTATTCAACCAGTGAAATCATTTTCGCATAGTTCAGTCTCTTTGAACCGATTATGCCTATTTTCCCGTGCACATCTCCAAGGGAATAATCCGTACAGACAACACTGTAATCCTTTAGTTTTATTTCTTCGTTCTCCGAACCGATTTTAATGCTCACTTCGTCCTTATTCTTTCCGGGATTCCGGAAAATGTGTATTACAAGATTTTTATTTTCAGTAAGCGATATAATATTTTTGAAATTATTTACGTCTTCAAATTCAGGCTGCGCGATTATTTCACCCGTTCCCGAAATAAAAACTTTTTTGTCCTTTTCGTCTTCACGGCTTATCTGTCCGATTGAATCGAAAAATATCTGAAGCAGTTCGGGCTCTTCGGATTTCAAATCACTGATTCTTTCCCTGTATGTTTCTCTTATCTGAAGAAGCGTCAGTCCCGAAAGACGTTCATTAAGCACCTGTGTTATTTTGTCGATTCTCGGCATGTGCAGTTCGTTGTCAACTTCCATAAGCAGCGTCTTGACGTAACCCGATTTTATCGTAATTACAATAAGCAGCCGCGAGGAAGAAATACTCAGCACTTCAAGTTTTTCGAAAACACCCGAACTCAGAAAAGGCTGTGTTACAACCGCGAGTTGATGCGAGATTTTGCTTAGAATCTGCGAAGTCGCACTGAACAGGTCATCGGAATTGAACAATGAATTTTTTGAATCGTCTATCTTGGATTTTATGAACTCGATTTCCGTATTGTTTAGTTCTTCCCTGTTCATAAGTTCATCGACATAAAACCTGTAACCTTTGTCTGTCGGTTTTCTGCCCGCCGATGTATGCGGAGTTTCAAGCAGGTCGAGGTCTTCAAGGTCGCTCATCACATTTCTGATAGTAGCGGAAGAAAGATTAAGGTCCGTCTGTTTGGATATAATCCTTGAACCTACGGGCAGACCGTACCTGATGAAATTATCCACGATATACCGCAGAACTTCTTTTTCCCTATTTGAAAGTGTTTCGTTCATAAAATTATCGCAACTATAAATTTAATAACCTTTAAGGAATTATTAAATTCAATAAAAAAGACCTTTTTGAACAGGGTGTTATTCAGTCAGTTTTTTGAGGTTACTTATTGTTAAATCAATATTTTCGTCGTTCAAATGCCTTGCCTGGATTCGCGCCCTTCGCACTTCATTCAAATCAATTTCGGAATATATTAGTTCCTCTTCGAAGAGTCTGCCTTTTGCAATCACGTTCCCGAACGGGTCAACGATTTCGCTTCCGCCCCAGAAATTCACGCCGTCTTCGAATCCTACTCTGTTTGCGAAGACAAAATACAGAGAAAGGAGCCTTGCAAATGTTCTGTGCTGTTCGGAATTTATTTCATAGTTCTTAAATTCCGCCGAATCCGTTCCCAATCTTGTGGGGGATGCTGCGAGACCGTAAATAAACTTTGCTCCGCCCATAGCGTGGGTGTATGGCAGGCTTATGTGCCACATATCTTCGCATACAAGCAAACCTGCTTTCCCGTGTTTCGTGTTAAAGGGTTTGCATTCGGTGCCCGCGGAGAAATATCTGAATTCTTCAAAAAGTGTATAAGTGGGAGGATATATCTTTTTATGTGTGGAAATTATATTTCCGCTTGAAATATAAGCGGATGAATTATAGATTTTGTAATTATTGTCTTCCTCAACGAATCCGCAGATTATATCTATTTTGCCGCTGAGTTTTTTTAACTCATCGAGTTTCTTTGTCGTATGAGGGTTTAAAGCGATATCATAATTAATGTCTTTCAGAGAATAGCCCGTAAGAGAAAGTTCGGGGAAGAGGACGACATCGGCGCCTTTTGACGCTGCTTCGGAAACGAAATCAATATGTTTCTTTATGTTCTTTTCAAGATTACCGAGTACGGAATCTATTTGTGCGATTGCGATTTTCATTTTTATATTATTGTTTGCGGGCTAGTTCAGATTTTAAGTAGTTTGGCTCTGAGTATTCTTGCAACTCCGGTAATTTTCAATCCGATGAATAGCAGAGAATACAGGAATATATTATAACTATGTTTTTTAAAATAATTCAGGCAGTCCTGATTCCAGATTTTAATCATGCCTGTTCTGTCTTTATAGATGCTGATTCCCTGAATATGCCTTACTCGTGCCGTATGAAGGAACACAAGTTTAAATCCCGAGTCATGAATTCTTTTGCAGAAATCCACGTCGTTGTAAAACATGATAAATCTTTCATCCAATCCTCCGACTGCTTCAAGTACTTTTCTTTTCAGAAGCAATGCAGCGCCCATAGGCTGGTCTACTTCCCTTGTGCTGTTGTGGTCGAAGTATCTCATTTTCCACCGCGAAAAATATTCGCTTTTCGGGAACAGTGTGGAAAGCAGAGACATTTCAAAGAACAGGTCCCTGTAGGTCGGGAATGTCCTGCACGAGAACTGTATGTTGCCGCTGAACGTAATCAATTGCGGCGAAACCACACCGACATCGTCATGCGCGTCGAGGTAATTCACGAGTTTTTCGATTGCATCGTCAAATATTTCGGTATCAGGGTTCAGAATAAATACATAATCGCCTGTCGAAGCATGAATAGCCTGATTGCAGGCTTTCGTGAATCCGAGATTGCTGTCGTTCTTGATAAAAACAATTTTCTGGTCTGTCATGCGCAGAAAATTCTCGACAACTTTTACGGTATTATCCGAAGAATCATTATCCACAATAACCGTTTCAAGTTTCAGATTCGGTATTTTCGCGGTCGAATAAAACAGTGTGTTGAGGCATTCGGCGATTTCATCTTCGCTGTTCCATGTTACAAGCGCTATCGTAAGTGATGACATAATTAGAATTTAATCAATCTTGTTTCTTTTTTAAAGTGTTTATCGTCGCGTTCGGGATAATCAAGCATGTAATGCAGTCCTCTTGATTCTTTTCTCTTTGTTGCCGATTTGATTATCATGTATGCAACCGTAACCATGTTTCTGAGTTCAAGCAGTTCAACCGTGACTTTTGTGCGGATGTAATATTCTTTTATTTCTTCTCTCAGCATTTTAATTCTTCTTAACGCGCGCTGAAGTCTGACTGTGTTTCTCACAATGCCGACATAGTCGTTCATAATTTCCTTTATTTCTCTTTTATCGTGCGCTATTAAAACCCATTCATCGGCGTTGATAGTTCCCTTGTCGTTCCAGTCGAGAACCAGAGAATCCATTTTTTGAAAATCTTTGCCTTTACCGTTTGATGGAATAATCTTGCCGATATTTTTCTTGATATACTCGAAAATACCGTCGGAAAAAACAACTGCTTCCAGAAGCGAATTTGAAGCGAGCCGGTTCGCTCCATGAACGCCGGTCATCGTAACCTCGCCGCATGCAAACAGATTTTTCAAAGATGTCCTTCCGTCGATATCTGTTTTAATGCCGCCGCACGCGTAATGCGCCGCGGGAACGACGGGAATCATTTCCTTAGTTATATCGATGCCTTTTGAAAGACACGTTTTATATATATGCGGAAAATTTTTCTTTATATTTTCCTCGCCGATTGGCGAAGGGTCGAGATATACGCATTTATCTCCGCGTTTTTTCATTTCACTGTCGATTGCTCTTGCTACAATGTCTCTCGGCGCAAGCGATTTGCGTTTATCGTATTTTTGCATGAACTCTTTGCCGTCCTTTGTTTTCAGTACGGCTCCCGCGCCTCTTACGGCTTCGGAAATCAGGAAAACCTGCGTGTCATCATCGATATCCTTTTCATACAGGGAAGTCGGGTGGAACTGAACGAATTCCATGTTCTCCATAACGCATCCCGCTCTGTATCCCATCGCGAATCCGTCGCCTGTTGCTATTGCCGGATTTGTTGTATGAAGATAAACCTGACCAAGCCCGCCCGTAGCCATAATCGTATTTCTCGCGATTATTTTTTCTACTTTCTTTTTCTTTATATCATAGGCGTACAAACCGTAGCATGCATTATCCGAACGGTTCTTTAATGTATGGCGGTATTTCTCATTATCATTTTTTTTCAGATTTCTGTTCGTGAGCAAATCGATAGCATAATGATATTCGAGAACGCGTATATTTTTATTGTGCTCCACTTCATGAAGAAGGGCGCGTTCTATTTCTTTTCCGGTAAGGTCTTTTGCATGAACGATTCTGCTTTTCGAGTGACCGCCTTCGCGTCCGAGCAGGAATTTGCCGTTCTTTTCAGAAAATTTCACTCCTAAATCCACGAGTTCATAAATACGTGTAGGACCTTCGCGCACAATTTTTTCTACTGCTTCGCGTTTGCACAGTCCTCCGCCGCAGGACATTGTATCCTCGATGTGCAAGTCGAAATTATCGTCTTCGGCAAGCACGGACGCAATACCGCCCTGAGCGTAGTTTGTATTCGATTCGGCTTTTTGTTTTTTAGTAACAATAAGCACTTTTCCGAGCGTACTGAGTTTAAGGGCGAGTGAAAGCCCCCCGATTCCGCTCCCAACAATTAAAAAATCAGTAATCATACTGTAATTTACACTTATTATAGTGTATAATAAATGAAAATACAAAGAAAATTGACGGCTTTTCGGAGAATTCTTATTGCGGGATTTAGTGTTATAATATAAATAACCTTGAAAATGAAAGCAGAATTAAAGACAAAAGAGTCTCAGGCAAGTGTTGAGAAATTTATTATGTCGCTCAAGGATGAGAAGAAGATAGCCAATGCTAATAAAATCATATCGATGATGAAATCTGTGTCAAAGGTCGAGCCGAAAATGTGGGGTAAGAGTATAATAGGATTCGGAAACGTCCGCCTGAAATATGCATCCGGCAGGGAACTCGACTGGCTTGTAATCGGATTCTCTCCGCGCAAAGAACATTTTGTCTTATATATACTTTGCGGACTTGAAGACAAAGAACTGATGGAGAAACTCGGGAAGTACAAAAAGGGGAAAGGATGTCTGTACATCAAAAGACTGTCCGATGTAGACGAAAAGGTTTTAAAACAGGTAATAAAGAATTCCTATGCCGGGATGAAGAGGGCTGCGAAACGGAAATTATAGAATTATTTATCTATTTTGTCCCTGTCGAATCCACATTATTAATAAGTTTGCTCACCAGTATTTCGCACATGTCGGGTCCGCAGTAGGATATTTGAAATTGTCCGCCTGTAATCGGCATTTTAATTCCATGCATGGATATTACTTCATTTCCAATTATAAGAGCAATACGTTTGTTGAGGTTAACGGTTGTGAATTTTTCGAGTTTATCGCTTACAGAACGTGTCAGTTCAATTTCTATTTTCTTCTTTGTTTCTGTCTGCTGTTCGGTTTTAGGTTTAACTTTAAGAATCAGAGGCACATAATCGGATGTGTCTATTATAACGCGCCTGAATTTGTTATCGTTGTTTTCTATAAGCAATTCACTGCAGTTGACGATTGTGTGGCTGCTGCTCGCAAGAACAGGCTCATGTGTTTCATCCGATACTTCGTCAACGACAAGATACATTCCGTCTGAAAGGTTATTTGCTAATATGAAATCAGAATTCCGCAGTGCTACCGGGTTTATACCGTAATTACTTCCGCCGAATGCAATCATTAAAAGAGCAATTGCTAAAAATAAAATTATATTTCTCATATTTGATTGAAAATGATTATGAATAATCTGTGACATCATTTCATGAAAAGTAAATAATCGCTGTATTATTATCCATTCAAAATGATTATGAATTCGTTTCGAATCCGGGATGAAAATACTATGCTTCTTCCAGAGTCTTTATATCGAACTTTTTCATCTTGAGAAATGCGTTTATTACACGCTGGGCTTTCGCAGGATCTTTCGAACTCATTAATTCCCCAAGAATAGACGGTACTATTTGCCATGATACGCCGTATTTATCCTGAAGCCAGCCGCAGTTTTCCTCTTTTCCGCCTTCGAGAAGTTTTTCCCAGTAATGGTCGATTTCTTCCTGTGTGCCGCAATTTACGACGAATGATGTAGCAGGCGAAAATTTGTACAGCGGTCCGCCGTTAAGCGCCATAAAGTCATGACCGTTGAGATTGAAATACACAACCAGTACTGTTCCTTTCGGCAGGGGACCGTTATCGCCGTAATAATTTATAGCAGTAATTTTTGAATTTTTAAAAACGGAAACATAAAAATTCGCTGCTTCCTCCGCGTTTGTATCAAACCAGAGGCACGGATGTATTTTCTGCATGATGAAATTTATTTAATAAATAAATATAATTAAGAAATATTTAATTTTCAGAACAAAAATATTACAATTTCAGTTGCTCCCGTATTTACAACTCCGAATGTATCTCAATAATACACTGTTCTTAAGATAATTAACCTCTTTTGAAAAGGAAACGGCAGCTTTTATAAAATATTTATAATATATGAAATTTCAGATTCGTAATTAAAATCTGCGAAATGAACAGCGAATGTGTGCGAATATACATATCTTGATACTATAATGAAGATTTAATAAATTAATGCTATAATTGATATAAAATTGAAGAAATTATACATTTCCCTTTTTCCGATATTATTTATTTTTTACGTAAACTGTTTCGCGCAGTCAGATCCACTTACCGGTGCTTGTGAAATTTACAATACCTCTCAAAACGATTTATACGAAAATGTTTTCTATGCATATGATTTTCTCAACACATGGAGTTCGGTAACACAAATCAATTACGGCGGTGAATATTATTTACTTTTTTACGACAGGGCGGGGGGACAGGCGGTTATTTTCGATTCGAATATGACTTTTCGCCGTTCGTACCGCGGCTTGAAAAAATCATGGTCGCAAATAATCGCTCATGACTTCGATAATGACGGTAATGATGAATTATTCATGTATGATTTTTCGGCTGGGACGGCGGAAATTAATTCACTTGGAACATATCTGGAACTAATCCCTGTTGCGAGTTTCCATTCGCTGCGAAAAACATGGAAAGATATAATTTGTCTTGACAGAGAAGGAGAAAATAAAAACGAATTTCTGTTCTATGACGCGAATAACAGAACAGCGAATATTTATAAAATAAACGGAAACAAAAGCGGCAAGTACACTTTGGATTTACTTTGGGGTAATTCATACTGGAGGAATACCTGGAAACTTTTAAGCAAAATATCTTTTCCAGACGGGACAAGAGGAATTCTTGCTTATGATCCATATAACAATAACGGGAAGGGACATATTTCTTTATTCAAGTATGACGATGCGATGCATTCCGCTGCTGAAATATCGCTGAATACAGATTTTCCGAAAAATATTACCGATATTAAATCAGGTAATTTCGGAAGTTCATTGCAGAACGGAAATCTCATGTTTTATATCAGGGAAACGGGCGATTGTTATTTCTATACGGCAGGGAATAATGAATTGATTCCGGGCCCGGTCGAATTAGGGTGGAGTGATTCATGGAAATTTATTTCGGTGTTAAAAACAAATATCGGTACTGATAATATTTTATTCTATGATTCACCTGAGGATAATATAATAAATATAAAAACCTACGACGGTACAAATCAAGCAGTACATCCCGATGTTATTAAAGGTCATGGCGGAAAATATATTATGGTTTTTACTCCGTTTCCGTTCAGTACTGATGATTTTGAGAATCCTTCCGTACTTGAAAGTAATGACGGGGTAGAGTTCACGGAAATTCCAGGTTCAAAGAAACCTTTAATCGATATGCCGCATCCTCCTGCCGGCTTCAGCAGGGCGTATAATAACGACCCTGATGTATATTATGAAAACGGAAAATACTATATGGTGTATAACGAAACGTTTGCCGTGAAAAATACATTTTTCCAAAATGTCAAAATGGTTATGTACGACAGTAATTTCTGCAATCCGGATTCAAGTACGGTTTTAGCGGAACCAAATTACTCCAGACTGACGTTTGCGCCGTCATTAATAAAATCATCCAATAAGTATTATATTTTCTTTGTTACAAGAACCGCAACCGGCAGGCATAAAATCAGTTTTATTTCAAATAATGAATTAAGAACCGGCTGGAACAATCAAATTATTCAGAATGCCGTATTCAATACTACCGCGGATTTCCAGCCCTGGCATTTGAATGTATTTAAAAATGATTATGACGGCTACTTTTACATGCTCATTGCCGGAAAATACAATGTCCCGAGTTGGAAAGATAATGATTTGTATATTGCGCGGAGCCGCGATCTTCTCACATGGGACCTTGCTCCGGAACCTTTGATTAGAAAAGAAAATTATTCGGTTGCCCAGGTTTATCGTTCAGCGGGTTTATTCGAAAGAAAAAATTATCTTACACTGTGGTATTCGTATTATTCGATAGATGATGAGCCCGGAATTGGTATTAAAAAAAATATATTGATTGATTCCATAATGTTTAAGGGCGGCCGGACAATTAAGAAAACAGATGTAGTACAACTTGCGAATTATCCTAATCCGTTCAATGCTTCGACAAGAATTAACTTTGATATGCCCTTCAATGCACGGATAACAATGAAAGTTTATGACATAACAGGAAGAGAGATTCAAAGATTAATCAATAATGAGTTCAGATCTATAGGTAATTACACCGTCAATTTTAACGCTGCCCGATTATCCAGCGGAATATATTTCGTTGTAATAGCAATAAATGGTGACGACGATATAAAGGCAATCAGCAAAATGGTTCTCCTAAAATAATTTCTTCATTATCACTACAGATTTTAAAACCTCTTTCGTTTTATTATCACAAAATGATAATAAATATAAGTATAATTCATATAGTTTGTAATAAAACTTAGAATTATGAAAAACAAATTAATTTATTCTTTGACGATAGAAGATATTCAGGCGGTTGCCAGCCAGGAAATTAACAGGCATTTACAGCCGGAAGAAATCGGCAAACTTATTAAGTATATAGCGGAGAGGATAGGTACGCTGTAATCTAGAATCTAGAATCAAGATTTAAGAGTCTAGAATCAAGATTTAAGAGTCTAGAATCAAGATTTAAGAGTCTAGAATCAAGATTTAAGAGTCTAGAATCAAGATTTAAGAGTCTAGAATCAAGATTTAAGAGTCTAGAATCTAGAATCTAGAATTAAGAATCAAGATTTAAGAATTAAAAACTATATTCTGAAATTATGTGAGCTGCGTAAACAGATATCAATCGCCGGTAGGTTGAATAGCGGTGGTTTCAACCATAAGGATAACAGTTTTTTTGGGCGCTCTTGTTCTATGAAGAATACTTTTTGAGATTGTAACGCCCTGCTGCGGAAGTAATTCTATTGTTTTATCGTCATAATCAACCAGCAGCCGTCCTTCCAGTACAAAGAAAAATTCATCTTCATTGTCGTGTTTATGCCAGTGGTATTCGCCTTCAACTATTCCAACTCTGATAACGCTGTCATTTACTTTTGTCAGCGATTCATTGTACCATTTGTCTTTGCATTCGCTTACAATCGCCGGTATGTCGATTTTTTCGAGATGTTTGTATCTTATATCGAGTTTTGTAACGTAATTATGTTGTTTGTCCATTTAATTTATAATTTAAGAGTTTTTATTTGCTGCAATCGCAGTATTTATTTATTGCTTCGCACACTTTCCACAATTCATCATTTGCGCTTTCAGGATAAATGTCACTGAATGAATGATTAAAATAAGTCTGTTCATAACAACTCTGGCCTGATGTGAAAAGTGAATAATTATACAAACATTTATCGGGCATAAGAATTAGGGATTTTTCAAATTGCGCTTTTTCAGATTTATAATTTCCCAGATTTAATGAGTCTTCTTTCGTTTTCGGTTCGAATCTGTCTTCGTCGAAATGTTTGCCGGTTGTTATTTCGGCTCTGTGATAAAACTTTTCAATGCCGTATTTAAACCACAAACTTTTAATACTTGTATTGATTGAATCGTTATATTTATTCGATTGTTCTATTTTGCCGTTATCCCATTTCGGTTCGAGTTTAAATAGAATAATAAATTTCGTTTTCAAACCGTTCTTTTCGAATAATATTTTCCGTTCTTCATCAGAAGGTTTTTTATAATCAGGTAATACCGGTGGCTCATTGATATGATTTGCATATAAAGTCATAACCGAATCGATTCTTTCGATTGACAGTATATTGTCTGAAATACTCATTACCCATCCGACCGGTAATTGCGATTGCAAACAGGACAGAGCAGCGTCATTCCCGATAGAGAACTGAGCAGATGCAATTCCAGCGATTGAAATAAATATTAGAATAAAAATATTTTTCATTTGCATGTATATTTACAGAAATCTATTTGAAAGATTCCAGCCTGAATCCTTTCCACTGTGTTTTGGCATAATCGAGGAAGCCGTCCGGAGCGGAATCGAATGATTTATCGACAGTGTAATCTCCGCCTTCATTCATGCCGTTCAGGGTTATTAGCGAATATCCTCTGAGGGCGTATTTGTTGTCTCCTTCGTGCATAATAAGTTTCAGCGTGGATGGGGAAACGTCGCTTCTGCATGTGAGCCTGTACATGAAAGTGCTTTCTGCAATACCGTTTTTATTAATATCCGTGATTGAAAGAGAGCCTGAAATATAATCAAGCGTAAGGTCAAATCCGCAATTTTCTACAAGGTCGTTCACTTTCCAGAGAAGCGAAAAAGAATTGCCGCTTCCGGTATAGTGGTATGCATACAGGTTTGCTTCACGAACGTATTCCTCGAAATCGGACTGTTTTGATTTTTTCTGACTGTCTTTGGTGCGGGTGATTACAAGTATATTCTCACCGTTTTTATCTTTCCATCTTTTTCCCGTAATAATATTCCCTGAATATTTTATATCCGAAGGAAGTCCGGATTTATCGAAGTTCAATATTTCGATTCCGTCTTCAGAATTTCTTTTAGAATCACCCTGACTTGTTTCTTCCTTTGTTTCCACTTCAGGTGTTTTGGGTTTTGACTTTTCGGTTTCCGTATTAGTATCTTCCTTTTTGGCGTTTCTATCGCGCGGTGTGAACACTTTACAAATTCCGCAGGACATGAAAAGTATCACGGCAATAAAAAGTAAAATAAAATTTTTCATAGAATATTTATTTAATAAATAAAATAATACAATTCCGGTTTAATTTTATTCAGGGGATATCTAACGAACAATTAAATAAAACGTAGCGAGATTTTATTTCAAAGTAAAGATAAAATTATTAATACGGGCTGTGAAAAATATGTCCCGGAAGTGTATTATACTATAACGAAATCAATTTTGCGTGATGTTGAATCGGCGCTTGTTAGAATTACTTTCAGTTTTTGTCCCGCGCGGTAAACCTTGCCTTTTCGTCTGCCTACAGCGCAGTGCTGCCTGTCATCGTATTCGTAGTAGTCGTCTTCTATATCGCGGTAGCGCACCATACCTTCGATTTTGAAATCAGTAAGTTCTATAAAAAGTCCGAATTTACCGATACCTGAAACAATGCCGGCGAACTCATCGCCGATTTTGTCTTTTATAAATTCAATCTGGAGTATTTTTGTGACTTCACGTTCAGCGGCGACTGCGTTCTGTTCCTGCACGGAGCAGTGTTTACAGGTCTCATCGAGAGCGTTCTTATATCGCGGAGAAATATTTATCTTATCTGTTTTTCCGTTGAAGAAATTGCTGTAAGCGAAGAGAAGCCTGTGAACAATCAAATCAGGGTATCTGCGAATAGGCGAAGTGAAGTGTGTATAGTTCTTAAATCCGAGACCATAGTGTCCTATATTGTCATCAGTGTAAACCGCCTTAGCCATTGAGCGAATGAGCAGGTCATTAATAATAAATTCCTCGGGTTTGCCTTTAATACCTTCCAGCAGATTTTTTATTTCATTCTTATCTTTAAGATTCGTTTTATATCCGAACTGTTTTATAAATTCAGTCAGGTTCTGAAGTTTTTCGGCATCGGGAAGGTCATGAACGCGGTAAACGAAAGGCAGTTCGCTTTTCATCTGCATTGCCAGTTTGTTCACGAATTCAGTAACGCATCTGTTTGCGAGGAGCATGAATTCCTCAATCATTCTCATTGAATCGAGTCTGTCCTTAATTCCTATGCTTTTAATAAATCCTTTACCGTCAATTTCGAATTCGACTTCGCGCGAATCAAAATCAATGCTTCCTTCATCGATTCGTTTTTTTGTCAAAGCCTGAGATACCTTAAACATAAGTTGTATTTCCTCGCAGTAATCGCCTTTCTTTTTATTTATGATTTCCTGCACTTCTTCATACGTGAATCTGCGCTTACTGTTGATAATGCTTTTTGTCAGGACGTAATTATTAACCGCAAAGTTATTTCCAAGTTCTACGAATACTGAGAATGCCAGCCTGTCAACATTCGGTTTCAGAGAGCACAGGTCATTAGAAAGTATTTCAGGAAGCATGGGAACAACCTTATTCGGGAAGTAAACGCTTGTAGCGCGTTTATATGCTTCTATATCTACAGCAGAGCCGTCCTTCACGAAATGCGATACGTCGGCAATGTGTATTCCGAGTTTATAACCGTCAGGGATTTTTTCGATTGATACGGCATCGTCAAAATCCTTAGCATTATGCGGGTCTATTGTAAACAGTGTGAGTCCGCGCAGATCTTTTCTGTAATCGTCTATCTCGCCTTTTGCGGCAAATTCCTGATATGCTTTAAATATTGAAAGTGTTTCCGACTGAACTTCTTCGGCGAAGAAATCTTCGAATGAATATTTCTTCATAACGGATTTTACTTCGACGAGCGTATCTCCGGCTTTACCGAGAACTTCAATAACGCGGGCTTCGAGGTCTACAATGCCGTCTTCTATATCATCCACATTAATTATTTCGCATACAACTTTATCACCGTATCCCGCACCTTTATAATCTTTTTGACGAACAATAACGTCCTGCTTAATCTTTTTCGAATCCGGATATACTTTTGCATAATTGCGTTTAGGGTCGAAGAATCCCGTTATAAAATAAGTATCTTTATTAATAACTTTCGTTACTCTCGCATACTCGCTGCCGGTTTTTCCTTTAAATGATTTCCTGAATTCGACTTTATCGCCTATGGAGATTTCCTGTCCTCTTTTCAGTTTGATTCCGAGAGTATATGTTTTCTGATTATCCGTATATCTTACGGCAAGCCTTTCGCCTTCGCCGAGGATAACGTCTCCTTTCAGAAATGTATTTTCATCAAGAGGAAAGGAATAATACTTTCCTTCTTTTTTGATTTCGCCTTTTAGAACGAGTTCATTCAGAACATCGCGGAGCCCTGTTCGTTCGGTTTTTGACAATCTGAGGTTTCCAAGCAGATGACTGAATTTATAATTTGTACCTTTATTCCTTTTAAGGAATGTTAATATTTCTTTATGCAGTTCGATTTGTTAAGTTATTATATATAACCAATTTATATTTAAATAGTTCAATTATTTAATCAGTACAAGATTCTTAACATCTGTAAAATCATTAGTATATAAAATACAGAAATACGTTCCGCTTGAAAGTTTACCCGCGTCGAAATTAACTTTATATGCTCCAGCGTTATATTTTCCGTTTACAAGTTCGGCTGCTTTCTGACCGAGTGAATTGTAAATGAAAAGTTTGACATTTGAATTACCTGCAAGTTTAAAGCCGATGCAGGTTTGAGAGTTAAACGGGTTCGGATAATTTTGTTCAAGCGAATAGCCGGACGGGACGACTCCCGAAATATTTGTTACGCTTACCGGATGTCCGGTGATATCCCTGTAGCGTCTGTGAAACTCCTGATAGTAAAGATTTGCAACCTGCGGGCTGTGGAAAATAATAATATCCTCATCGTTATATAAATTCGAATTTGACGTCCAGTTATAGGTACCCGTGAGAACAGCCGCGTTTTGATTTCCTGTAACGGGGTCAGTGATTACGTATTTATTTGAAAAATTCCCCGCTGTAGAATCGATCCGGACATCAGCCCAGGATTTCATAGACTGATATACTCCATACGGAGCATTAGCGAGGTCAAAAATACCTCTTATGTTCTTCGAATTACGAAGTGAATAGAGAGAATAATATAGACTTTGTGATTTGAAATCGTTTGAGCCGAAAGCAATTCCGTTGTTTGCAGTGTTGAAAAAATTTTTTATTCTTTTTTCAACGCTGTCTGACGGAGAGAAATACACTTCTGTATAAACCCCGTTAATATTCAGAAGGTGAGGTGTTGTCTCGGTTTTCCTGTCTCCGAATTTTGAATAAACAGGATTGGGCGTATTATTATGCGAGCCCCACATCTGTTCGAATTCCCGGGTATAAACATAGGCAAGGGTTCTGTCGTTAATATCAACAGCGCTGTTCTTGTCTGAATATAGGCTTGCGGAAGAAATATCCGCAGTGCTGTTCCACACATAAACTAGACCTCCGGAGCATAAACATCTGGCTTCGAACACCCAGAAATTCATATGCATGCCGTGTCCGTTTCCCGTGTCATAATTTCTTTTCAGAACAGGAATACCATTTGCAATAAGAGAGTCAATCCACATAGAGTTTTGCTTACCGTCATAAATGAAACGTATTACAACTCCTTTATCTTTTGCCTTTATAAGCGCTCCGGTAATTGCCCGGGCATCTTCGAAAACGCTGACGGCTGCGTCTATATAGAAGTTTGAAGAGGCAATTCTGCTTAAAAGCGTTTCCTCAAGATTAACATTGCCTTCCGCTTTAATGCCGGTACTGACAGTTGTATCCACGGCCCGGTTAAAAAAAACTTTTATTGTACCGTCATTGGTTGACTGAGTGGCGAAAAGTTTGTCAGTCGACGTAGTTGTTCCGGAAGCGGAAGATGATGTTATATTGAAATTATAAATCGAATGCGGGTTAAGATAATTGAGCATAACGGAATGAATTGTATCCATAGCAGCGTCAAATGTTGAGTCTGCATAAAGAATCTGCTGATTAATGGAGTCACTCAACATCCATCTTACTTTAGAATCGGCAGGAATATTTGTTTTCCAGTTTATTCTGACGGTGAACATTGTAATGTCGGAATAAGAAATGTCTGTAATTGTGGGTACAGTATTATCAATGCCGCCTGTAAGCGGCAGGCAGAAAAAAACAAGTAAGACTAAGTATTTCATTTGCTAAAATTTTATTCTGTATAATAAAGCGCCGCCTGTCTTATTATCCGATGACGAGAAATTATTCTGGTTGAACGGGTCTATATATCTTTCTAACTGCAGAATAATATTCTGGGAAAAATTATTTACACCGAAAATATTGTTAAGCGGGTATTCAATCAAAAAATTCGTGTTCGAGAGGTCTCTGAAAATCTGTCCGCCGAAAACGACTGTTGCGCCTGCAATCTGTGCAGTGAAACGCAAATCGGTGTTTTCCGCGAACGAGCCGCCCTGCGAATCTTTATAAGAAATATCAGTTTTTAAAATAAACGGCAGATACGTATTGATAACATCCGATAAATAATTTGATGCATAACTTGTGCCGAGGTTTGCGCCGACAGTTGAAAGAAGGTTCAGACGCTGGTCGGCATTAAGTTCATCTTTGAATTTTCCGAATACGATGAAACTCATCGCATCGTCGCTTGGATTCGAGCCTCCGTAAGGTGAATCGTTAACCAGTATTCTCCAGTCAATTTTCGGGTTGAGTGCATTGCTTGTAACGTCAAGATTTATTTCAACTTTTTTTGACGTTCCAGGGTTACTCAAATCCTGAACATTTGTTTTGTATAAGCCGTTGATATACAGTTCGGGATTTGTAACATCGCCGTTAAAAATCACATAACCGGTAGCCGCAAAGTTTTTATAAAATTTATAGTAAGCGTTCTGTCCTATATCCACCCGTCCTCTTGTAGAAAAAGATTCCGATTCAAGATTGTCGATAGTGACATTAGCGGATACATTGCCGGCGAATTCCTGCCCCGATTTTTCTTCAATTATGAGTTTTGCATAAATATCTTTTAGAGACTTAATCTTAATGTAGTATTTAAAGTTGCTCGATTTCGGCATTTCATTTGTTGTATCAGCAAGTTTGTAGAAATAGTTTTCAAAAGGATCCAGTCTGCTTATGTCCCCTGCGGACAGGCTGTCCGTAATTTTGTAAACATAAAGAGAATCGCGCTTTAATGTCATTGAATCCAGAAGAACTTTGTAAATAAAATTATCTTTATATATATCATACGCGATTTTATACTGAGGGACTATGAGAATTCTTCCGTCGGTGATGTTCAGGTCACCTGTCATGTAAAGGTTATCGGAATTGCCTTTCAGAACGAGGTCATTCAATCCTGTAGAACCGAACAGATTACCGTAGATGCCCATAATATTCTGAGTCACATTCTCGTCGAGCAATTTTGCGGAGCCTTTAAGTCTTAATTCCAGACCGTTAAAAGAAAGATTTGTAAAATCGATAAATCCTCCCATATCCATTATTTTACCGGGATCGGAGCGGTGATAAATCTTAAATTTACGGAAATTAAGTTTCTCATTATCCGCGTTCAGATTAGCATCAAAAATGTAATTAACGCCCGTCATATCGAAGGTGAAGTTTCCTTTTTCAACCGACATTTCACCGGTCAGCACGGGACTTTTTACTATACCCGTGATATTTATATTGCCGTTCATTTTACCTCTCAAATCGGATATAACGGGAACAAACTGTTCAAGAATTTTAATTTGAAAATCGCGGGCATTAATGTTTAGGTTTACGCTGCTTTCGAGAATACTTTCTCTTTGTTCCGTTGATATTTCTTTACTCAAAGGATTTTTGTACGGCATACTTCCTTCTATATTGAGCAATCCGGCGTTATTTGGGTTATAGAATGCAATCTGAGGTTTCAGTTCATTATCCTTATAATCCAGGAAAGCGTCGATTCTTCCGAGTTTCATTTTATTCATCGAAAGAAAATCCGTGTTGGTTTCGAGACTTATTACAGGGTTTTCGGAATTACCCTGCAATTGGATTTTAACTCTTCTTACATTTCCGTTTATAAGATTATCCTTTTCTATTTTGTGATTAAAGAATTTTTGCAGTTTTGCGATGTTGATTTTATCTGCTAAAACCGTAATATCGCTGTTTCCTTTAAGAGAATAAAATCCTGACGCCGATATCCTCTGATTTTCATCGGAGAGTTTAAAACTTCCGATTCTTATGTTATTATCGGAACTGCCCGTATCGTTAATTACATAATTTACAATAACGGGTTCGGTGTTTCTGAAATTGTAATTATCGAAAAGAAAACTCAATGAATCAAGTTGAACGCCGTAATTATCGGTTGCAAGGTTCAGGACTCCGTTAGCATAAAGACCTTTTGTCGAATCGACTTTTGCGAAAATAGTAAGGGCCGGTCTTTCGGCTGAAGTATTAAGGTCAATATCCAGTGTGTCGAACTTATTGTTATTGAAATTAATTTTTGAAAAACGTGTACTGAAATCTGTTAGGTAAGAGAAAGGCAGTTTGCTGTTAGGGTCGTCCTTAAAAAGCACTCTTACAATGCTGTTACGGAATTTCAGCACCGAATCCTGATATCTGAAATCTTCAAATTTACCTTCAGTAGTAAATACGAAAGAGTTTTTATCGTTCAGTATTCTGCCCCTTATATCGCATTTAAACGCAAGGCTGCTGTCTTTCATGGCTAAGTACAGCGGAACCAAACTTTTTATTTTTATTTTGTATCTGAAATCGGTTTCATACGATGCGGCGGATGAAAAGATTGCCCGCCTGTCAATAACCATTGCTTCTCTTCTGAATCCGATTGAATCCGTTTCAAGATTTTTTTGTATCTGCTCTGTTATTTTATTTACATTGGCTACAAGCAGTGATGGTATTTCAAGAATTTTAAATCTGCCTGATGCTTCAAGATCCATGAAATCGGATTTGACAAATATTTTTCTTGTAGAATCGGTTCTGAATTCAGCGGTTAAAGGTGTCGAAGGTATCATATAACCTGCCAGCATGGAATTATCAATCTGCATTTTAACGCTGCCTGTTAGTTTATCCGGGTCAGTACCCGTTCCTTTGACATCGAAAGCAAAGTTTAAATTTCCCGCATCGTCTTTGTTGCCTGTGAAAGTTGATAAATCAAGACCCTTACAGTTTCCTTTCAGGTCATATACAAGAGAATTAAAATCTTTGACATTCACGTTTCCCTTAACGTCGGCATATCCTGAATTAGATTTATAGATTACATCAAGGTCAATATTTCCGGAATTTGAATTTAATGTTCCCGATGAGGATTCAATTTTCTGACCGAAGAACGACGTATTTGATAATTTGTAAGTTATCTTATTTGTCATAGTTCTGTAATCAACGCCTCTTCCCGCCGCCATAAAGTCACCGGTTATGCTGCTCTTAAGTTTGTCGTTTTTTATTATCCTGCCTATGTCAACATTTTCGGTTTTTGCCTGTGCATCATAGACAAGTTCCTTGCCGGTGATATCGAGGAATCCTTTTACGTCGGCATTTCCTGCAGAAGATTTAACCTGTGCTTCGGCGTTGAATTTCAGCGGTTCGCCTTTGAACTTAAAATTTGCGGTTATGACACCCAGATGACTGTAATCCGGAATCTTGAGACCCGGTATAACTTCGCGTTCATCGTTTGGATTCAGAACGGCATTTTTGCATTCGACATCAAAATAAAGTTTTGAAGGATCGTGCAGGTTTTTGACACTTCCGTTTATATCCAGTGAAGTCCCGAAGGGTAATGAAACTTTAAGTTCGTCCATCTTGAAATCGGCGTAGTTCCCTTTCGCTCTGAGTTTGAAGTAAACTGTGCCGTCCATAAATTTTATATCGGGCAGGAAAAAAGTAAGATCGTCAAAATTGAATTTATTCGTCGTTATATCTATTTCGAAATTATTTTTTTTAAAGTCCAGATAGTCAATCTTATGTTTAAACGGGTTCAAATCTTCCATTGATGCTTTGCGTATAAAAATTCTGGATTTATCCGTAAATAATCTCAAGTGCTGCACTTCAGCGAGGTCGTTCTTGCCGAGATTAGCATCGAGAGCAAGGCTGTTTACATTGAAATCCGAATTGGTTCTGAAGGAAATATTTCTGATGCTTACGCTTTTTTCATCAGGAAGGTACGAACCGAAAAGGTTTACGTTAAGGTCCGTAATATCCAGGTTATCGGGGTCCAGACTTTTTAAATACGGCATAACAGCCGACCTGACTGTCTCATCATCTTTTTTAAAGGCGAGTGCTCTGTAATTTCCGTTACGTATTTCGAAATTATCAACGTAGATTTTTAATTTGAACTCTTTCTTGGTAGTATCTTCAGAGGGCTTTTCCGGTTTGATAAGATATTCGAAATTCCAAACGAGTTCGCCCTGTTTATCGTATATTTTTGTAAGATTAATTTCGGGTCTGTCTAAAATAACGCTTCTTGCTTTTATTCTATTATTGAAGATTCCCATCAAGTCATACTCAAGGTCTATATTTTCGACTTTAAGTAGTGTGTCTTTTTTGACGACAAGATTTACTTTGCTCAGTTTCAGGCTTCGAATAAAAGTCCCGTCCAGGCTTTCAATATAAAGTTTCGATTCCTTGCCGGCGAGTATTCCGTTTACTTTATCTACTGCGATGTGAAGAATCCAGTTCCTGAAGAATGAGGTTTGTATCAGAATTCCGAAGATTATAAAAAGGAAAAACAGTGAATAGATAATTTTCCTGACAATTTTTCTTTTCTTCTTTACTGTAACGGCAGGTTTAGTTTCCAGTTTAATCTCTTCAATATTTCCATTTTCCGCTGTCAACTAATCAGAGTCTCTTTATTTTTTCGATTAAGTTTGTGGAAGAATATGAGTCGACAAATTTCAGGCTTATAACTTTCCCGCCGTAACCTTTAACTATGTCGGAACCGACGATGTCGTCTTCTTTCCAGTCGCCTCCTTTAACAAGGAAATCAGGTTTGACGAAATTAATGAGATTGTAAGGCGTATCTTCATCGAATATAATAACGGCATCGACGGGTTTTAAATTAAGCAGAACAAATGCTCTGTCATCCTGTCCGACAACAGGCCTGTCTTTGCCTTTTAATTTTTTTACGGAGGAATCCGAATTCACTCCGACAACCAGAAAATCGCCTAATGCTTTTGCTTCGTTAAGATATTCCAGATGTCCGCGGTGTATGATATCAAAACATCCGTTTGTAAATACGATTTTCAGATTTTGCCGTACAAGGCTGTCTCTTTTTTCCTTAAAATCTTCTTTGTTATACATAAAAGATAAAATTTATGAAATCAATTTTTTATACAGTTTATCACCATGAACCGGGACAATGCCAACTTCTTCGACGACGAGTCCTGCCGCGACATTTGAAATAAACGCTGCATCTCTAACATCGGCTCCGCCTGAAAGGCAGAATGCAATTGTCGAGATGACGGTATCTCCCGCGCCAGAGACATCAGCAACTTTCTTTGCAAGCGTCTTAACTGATGATATGACGGGTTTTCCGTTTTCTCCGTCGTAAATTCTCATGCCGTGTTCGCCCAATGTGAGCACAACATTCCTGCAGTTGAGTTTTTTAATCAATCCTCTTACCATATCATTGAGGTCATCGGCGGATTTTGATTTTCTGCCGAGAGCATCCTCTATCTCTTTTTTATTCGGTTTAAAGAGAAATGTTTCCCTGAATTCGAAGAAATTTTCGAATTTCGGATCCACAAGCACGCGAATGCCTTTTTTCTTAGCCAGTGCCAGAACTTTTTTTATTAATGATTTTGTCAACACCCCTTTGTTATAATCCTGAAGAATGAGATATTCAATTTCATTACTGCTTTCATTCAGTTTATCGATAATTTCGTTTTCGATATTTTTTGAAATATCATTTTTTGATTCGCTGTCTATTCTGATGAGATGGTGCGAGTCGGAAATTACGCGTGTTTTGCACGTCGTATTTCTTGTAATATCGGTAATTATTCCCGAAGTGTCCTGTCTCATCTTTTTAAGTTCATCTTTCAGTGTCTTTCCTGTCGAATCGTTACCGACAACACCTATTAGCAGTGGTTCCGCGCCGAGCATTTTTATGTTGAGACTGACGTTAGCGGCACCGCCCAGTTTGTTAATTGTATCTTTCAGGTCGAACACCTGTACGGGGGCTTCAGGAGAAATTCTGCTGACGTTTCCGAACATATATCTGTCGAGCATAATATCACCGATGATACAGATTTTTTTCCCTGCGGCTTTTTTAAATATCCTGTCAATTTTTTTTCTGTCCATCACTAAAAATAATTTTTATAATAGGGTTATTCAATGTTATAATGACATTAGAAATAATTAAATACAAAGTTAAGGAAATGGTCAGCCTGATACCTTTGGGAGAAGAACACCTGCAGCCCGTTTCTTGTAATTATTCTGTAGAAATCCGTTCCGCTTGCAGTAACGACTTTTTCAATGTTAGTATTCGGGAAGAAAGCA
The DNA here is from genome assembly GCA_028714695.1 of Ignavibacteria bacterium. Taxonomy (GTDB): domain Bacteria; phylum Bacteroidota; class Ignavibacteria; order Tepidaquicellales; family Tepidaquicellaceae; genus CAIKZJ01. The sequence goes on from JAQTLX010000001.1 coordinate 284,005, forward strand.
ATAATATTGCCGAGCGTATAACTGCCGGGATTAATAAGTTTCACTTTGTCCGGCTGTTTTGCTTTTGTTCTTAATGTATCGGCAACTTTGAATTTCAGAGTATCGTTTATTTTGTCTTCAACCGTATAAAGGCTGTCGCCTTTGAATATCTTAAGGTTCCTTCCGTTTTTTGCATCGTAGACCTTGAGGTTTAAATTATATACTCCGCTTTCAAACGGAGGGCTTGTAAATTTTCTTGAATAATATATCAGAGCGAACGGTTTTAAAACTGTAATTGTTCGGACTTCGTTTTTCACAAGCAGGTCCTCGATATTTCTGTCGGAAAATATTTTTCTTTTTTCCGTATAGACAAGCGAATCATCGCTTTCTCTTCTTATTTCTATTACGGACAAATATCTGTCAAAATCATATTCCTCATAATCTATGCTGTCAAGAATATTTCTATTCGCCGAAGCCCAGTCGATAGTAATAGTCTGCGGATTGAATCCGTAATTCGAATTATCAACCTGAAAATCCTTTACGGCGAGAAATTTTCCGAAGTTAATCATTTTCGGATTTTCCTTCAGATTTATTGTGTTCTTTGCAAGGACAGTTATGCTCGAATCGCTTATGTTTGATTCTATATCGCGGATATAGAATATTTTATAATCGCCTATTTCTTCGTTTTTGAAATTCATTTTAGTCAGTTTTTCCGAATAGCCGTCGCTTTTAACCACGGCAAGAGCAATCTTGTTCTTTTGCAGGAACGATTTTATATCGAGGATATTCAATTCTTCGACCGTAGGTTCCGATTTCTTTTTTCTGCTTCCCTTTATTTCTTTTTGAGTCACAGTCGGGAAATTTCCAAGTACGAACTTAGACGGATAGTTTGCGAGCGTCTGCACGGCGAATACATCATAGTATCCTTCGATTTCCTCAAAATAAACCTTGTCATCGCTCTTTACATAGTTTTTCTCAATTCTGTCTCTTATCAGTCTTCCTGTCTCATAAGTGTCTTCTCTGAATGGATGAGGATAATTGAAACTCCAGATAATATTGCCGAGGAGTATTAAAGCGAACAAAGCCGCGACTACATATTTTCTGAATGCAAATATTTGTTTGACTGCAAGCGGAATGAAAAGAATAGCGTTGATAACGATGTATCTTGAAATCATATTTGTGCCGCCTGTTCCTATCAAACCTTGAAACATTAGCAGAATAAGTTGTGCAAGGTTAAGGAATACAAAAATGCTGAGATATGTTACATCCGTTTTCTTTTTAAAAAAACCGAGTATGCAATCGTAGGTAACCTTAATTGCGAAGAATGAAGTTATCGGAGCAATATAAAAAATAAAAATCGGGTACTGAACAACTTTCTGAAAGACTTTCGCCGTTCCGAAATCTTCGTAAATTTTATTTGTTTCTTTAGCGAAATATAGTATATCTCCGTAGTCTTTAAGATTCTGAAGAAGCCACCAGACAATAGTTATCAAAGAAAGAAAGGAAATGGCGGCAGCCGTGAAATTTCTTTCCTTGCCTTTTTTTAGAACAAGTTCTATATAGCATATGTAAACAATAAACACAACGCTGAAGAGCCATCCTTCATAACGAAATATATTGCCAAAAGCAAAAAACACAGCGGCAGTGAAAAGAGTAAGTATCTTCCCGTTGTTTATTTTGTACATCAGAGCATAATAAATCCCGCCAATAATAAAGAAGAAATGAATCGATTCAGGCAGTCCGGAAATGCTGAGCCAAACCTGAAACGGGAAGAATATGAAAATCAGAGTTGAAATAACCGCGTTCCAGCGGTCGAAAACAAGCAGGCATATTTTGAAAAAATAATACACCGTGAGAGTGGAAAAAATAAAATTTGTAAACGTCGCCGCAAAATAAATGTCCTTTATGAATATCATTAAAAATCCATTAATCCAGAAATGGGGTGAAAGCCATACTCCGGAATATATGACAGGTTTCTGAAGCCACTCGTATGACTTAACCGTTCTGCAATAATCGTCGGATGAAAGCCACATGTAACCTGAATTGTATACAATAATCTGAAACAGGATTTTCACGGATATTAGCAGGAATAGAATAAGCAGGTCGCTGTTTACGATTTTTGAAATCAGGCTTCCTGTTTTATCGAGATAAAGTTTAATATTATTTAAAATGTCTTTCTTCACTTATTAAGTTTAATGCGAAATGTTGTGCCTTTTTCGTTTGTGCTTTCAAGCAGAGATAATTTACCTTTATGGTAATCATCGACAATCCTCTTTGAAAGGCTGAGTCCAAGACCCCATCCTCTTTTCTTTGTAGAAAAACCGGGTCTGAAAACATCTTTTCTGAATTTTTTGTCAATTCCTTTACCGTTGTCGGATACATCTATCAGTACTTCTTTTTCGCGTTCACTGACTTTAAAACTTATTATACCGTGGTCTTTCTCGATTGCATCGAGCGCATTCTTCAGAAGATTTTCGATTACCCATTCAAAAAGTTCGGTGTTCAATTTCACGGGAAGTTCTTCAGGCGCGGAAATTTCAATGCTGACCTTTTTGATTATTCTTCCGTCGGAAGTCGTAAATCTCGGGATTCTTTTTTCAAAATATGTACTCACGTTCTTTATCAGTTCGCTTATATTTTCGGTCTGGAGTTTAGGCTGTGAGCCGATTTTTGAAAATCTTGTTGCTATCTTGCTGAGTTTGTCGATATCATTCTCTGTTTCTTCAAGAATTTCTTTGTAGTCTGCGTTTCCCGGTTCCGTATTCTTCAATATTTCCAGCCATCCCATAAGAGACGAAAGAGGCGTTCCTAATTGGTGGGCGGTTTCTTTAGAGAGACCAACCCATATACTGCTTTGTTCGTGTTTCTTTACATATGAAAATCCGATATATCCGAGTAAAATAAAAATACCACCGATAATAATTTCAAAGAAAGGAAGCAGTTTCAACTGTGTAATCAGGGAAGATTGCCCGTAGTTGACATAATTAAGAATAACAGTATCCTTGTAACCGACCTTTATAGGCGGATTTACATCTACCATTTCTTTTGCCTGTTTTAAAAGAATCGTCTGGAATTCTTTCGCCGGCAGTGTTGTGTCGACGTCAACGTTCTTATAAAAACTAACGGATTTATAATCTTTGTCCGTTGCGATTATCGGAAAATCTATCTGAGTAATTATTTCGTTGAATATAAAATTATACTCGCCGCTTGAACTTTCGTCGTTGGCAATATATTCCAGTGATTTAGCATACAGGTTAGCGATCAGGGCTTCACGTTTCTGAACACGTTCGGCAAGTTGCTGCGTATATAACAGAATGCCGATAGCAATTATTACAGCGCTAAGAACCAGAGCGATCTTTAATTTTAAAGAGCCTATTTTATACATTCCGAATAATGCTATCCTATATTAATTAATATATTCTTATTTTTATCAGCAATGAACAATAATACATAATTTTTGAACCGAAACATAAAAATACTACTGTTCCTTTTTGTTCTTTTCATAATATCGTTCTTCGTGTCATTATTTTCCGGGAGCGTATTTATATCTCCGTTAGAAATTTTTACGAAGTCCGGCAGTATGAATCAGAACCTGTTTACAATATTCTATGAAATAAGGCTGCCAAGAACATTAAATGCTATTTTAATCGGTTCTGCATTAAGTTGTTCCGGGATTATACTTCAGACAATACTGAGAAATAATCTAGCCGAACCCGGCTTGCTTGGTATTTCAGCAGGCGCAGGACTTGGTGCGATAATTTTATTTATTTTACCTTTTGCGCCGTTTTATTTAGTAGCACCAGTATCTTTCATTACTGCATTAGCCACAACCCTTGTAATCTTTTATATTTCTAAGGGTTTAACCCATAAATATACTAATTTTTTATCATCAAATAAAATCATCTTAGCAGGAATAGCAATTAATGCCTTGTTATCGTCAATTAACGGTTTTTTACTTATTTATTCGGGAAAATCGCTTACTCATATAATATATTGGCTGAGCGGTGGATTATCAGGCAGGGGATGGTCTGAATTTCTTCCCACATTCATATTTATTTTTGCGGGTGTTGTTATCGCCGTATTGCTTTCAAAGGAGTACAATGTACTGTCGCTCGGAAATGAATTATCCGTTTCACTTGGATTAAATACAAAGAGATTACAAAATATATCAATAGCGGTTTCGTCAATTCTGGCAGCCGCGGCGGTTTCGGTTGCGGGAATAATTTCATTTGTGGGATTAATTGTTCCTAATATTACAAAACTTTTACTGGGTTCAGACCACAGGTATTCGATACCCGGAAGCATATTATTGGGTTCTGTTTTTTTATTGATATCAGACACGATAGCGAGAACAATTATTTCGCCGTCTGAAATACCGGTCGGAATCGTGACTTCATTTATAGGCGCACCCGTTTTTATATGGTTAATAATCAGGAAAGGAAATTCTGTCTGATGGGAAAACTTTCGGAAACAATAGCGGCTATATCGACGCCTCTTGGCGAAGGCGGAATATCCGTGATAAGAATTTCGGGAAAAGATGCTTTTAGAATAACGGGAAAATTATTTTCAAAAACAAAAGAAGGAACAACAGGGCTGGATTTTTCTGAAGTGCAATCGCATACGATTCATTTCGGATATTTGATTTCAGACGGTCTGGTAATCGATGAAGTACTTATTTCGGTTTTCAAAAATCCGAATTCGTATACCGGCGAAGACGTGATAGAAATATCTTCGCATGGCGGCGTACTTGTTACGCAGAAAGTGCTGAGCGCGGTAATAAGAAGCGGAGCAATTCATGCGGAACCTGGTGAATTCACAAAGAGAGCGTTTCTTAACGGCCGCATCGACCTCTCGCAGGCGGAAGCAGTTGCCGATTTAATAAAAGCCAAAACCGATGAAGCGCATAATTCTTCGATAAAACAACTTGAGGGTTCACTATCAGGATTTATAAACGGGATAAGGGAAGAAATAATCAAAGTGACAGCGCTTGTGGAACTTGAACTCGATTTTGCAGAAGAGGATGTTGAATTTACAAAGAAGGATGAACTCAGGAACAAGTGCAGGGAAATAATACATAACCTTGTCGAAATTATTTCTTCTTATATAAGCGGTAAAGTGATACGCGATGGTGTCAATGTTGTGATTGCCGGAAAGCCAAACAGCGGGAAGTCGTCATTGTTCAATGCCTTGCTGAAATCGGACAGGGCTATTGTCAGCGACATATCAGGCACCACACGCGACTATCTGGAAGAGAGTTTTATTATAGACGGCATTCTTTTCAATCTTACCGATACGGCGGGATTGAGACTGACCGAAGATATAATAGAAACAGAAGGAATTAAAAGAGCGAACGAGAAAATTCGGAATGCCGATTTAGTTATATATCTTATCGATTCATCGGGGGGAAAAAATGAATTAGATTCAGGTTTGAAATATTTTAATGAAAATCTTAATACGAAAAATTCGATTCCCGTATTTACAAAATCCGATATTTCGTCTGCGGAATTTAAAAAATTGAATTATAAGGAAAAAATTCTCGCAATAAATTTAAATGACCAAAAGACTCTTTCGTTTTTAAAGAAAGGAATGGTTGACAGAGTAAGTAGTTCGGTTCCCGTGGTTCAGTCAGGGAAGATCATACTTACAAATCTCCGACACAAAATATGTCTTGAGGAAACAGTGGCATCTCTGAAAAACGTGATTATATCTATCGAAAAAAACATGAGCGGCGAGTTTATATCCGTAGATTTGAGAAATGCCATGAAACACCTCGGAGAAATTACAGGAGAAGTAACGAACGATGAAATCTTGAATTATATATTTTCTAAATTCTGTATCGGGAAATAAATTTTGATTTTATAATATCCAACGGCGAATCGAGCCCGAATATACAGGCAGTAAGGGTATTATAATGAAATACTCGAAAAGAAAGAACATAGTTTTTACAACAAAGGTTCTAAAGTATACGTACAAGAATATGAGAAGTATCTAATTAAAGTTTAAATAATAATTATGAAATTACCGTCTCTGTCACATCTTGTCTCGCAGACGAAGGAAACATTCTTCAGGTTTCCGTTTGTTATAATTGTTGCATTCGCAGGCACTTTCGCAATGATGAGAGTAATCGGATTTTCACGCGAGTATTACGAACTGCATTCGCAATTATGGTATAATATTGTGATGACATGTTCGATTGGAATACCGCTTACACTCGCGTTGGCGATTTTTTCGGAATCCAAAGGACATTCGGTCCTGATGAAAATTATCTTTCAATCGGCAGCATTAGTTATACTGCTTCTTTTTTATTTTACTCTATCTCCCGAAATGGATGTTTATGATGTAATCAGGTATTTTATATATCTGACGGCGTTTCATTTACTTGTTTCGTTTACAGGATATATTTTCTCGAACAGAACTGATTACAGATTATTCTGGGATTTCAATCTGACAATATTCCTGCGCTTCATTTTATCCGGATTATATTCGGCGGTTTTGTTCGGAGGGCTTGCAATAGCGCTGCTTGCATTCGATAAATTATTCGACATGCACATTGACGGAAAACGATACGGGCAGTTGTTTTTCTTTATAGCGGGTGTTTTCAATACATGGTTCTTTTGTTCCGGTGTTCCGCAATTTAAGGAAACCGAAGAAAAGAATTACGATTTTCCGAAAGGGCTTAAGATTTTTACACAGTATGTTCTGCTTCCGATTATTGTCGTATATGTTGTTATTCTTTATCTATACCTGTTTAAAATCATTTTTCAGTGGAAACTGCCGATGGGCTGGGTCTCGAATCTTGTGCTGGGATTTTCCGGTGCCGGTATTTTCTCTCTGCTTCTGATTTACCCGATAAAAGACGAGGTCAGGTGGATGAAAATATTTACGCGCGCTTTCTTTATTTCGCTTATTCCGCAGATATTACTTCTGTTTCTTGCAATTACCGTAAGAACAAATGAATACGGAATAACGGAAAGGCGTTATTATGTTTTTGTTCTGGCTGTCTGGCTGACAGTAACTACGTTGTATTTTATTTTGACAAATTTCAGGAATATAAAATATATACCCGTAAGTCTTTTTATAATTGCCATCGTAACATCAGTCGGTCCATGGAGCTCTTTCTCGGTATCAATGAACAGCCAGATGTCGAGACTTGAGGAAGTGCTGAAAACAAATTCAATACTTGTTGACGGAAAAATTGTAAAAGCAAAGGTGGATTTGCCTGATGAAGAATTAAAAGAGATAAAGTCCATCATAGAGTTTCTGAACGAGAGAGGAAAATTAAGCAGGATACAACCCTGGTTTAATGAGAACCTGAATGACGTTACGAATGCAAATCAACCCGAACGGATTAAAAGAGGGAGGAATTACGGTAAGGAGCAGGGTATCATGGATCTTATGGGTTTGAAGCCGGTCAAAACGGAAGGATTCGGTACGAAGAAATATTTAAGCATAATAACAAAGGATTTGAATTCAATAAGTGTAAACGGATACGACAATTTATTTTTCTATGATGTTTTTTTGACGGATACGTCAAAAAAAGTTTTTGACAGTACGGGAATAAAGACCGAGGTAGATTTCAACAGAACAAATAATGTTATATGCATAAAAAGAAATAATAATTTATTAAATCTCAACATTAATCCGATAATAAAAAAACTGAACACGGAAACACCCGAATTAAATCAAATGACACTGGATACGGCTACTGTTGATTATAAGGCGCGGTTTATTATAAAAAATATTTCTGCCGACAGAAATAATGATACATTGAAAATCAATTCCATACAGGGGTATATTCTTATAAAGAAAAATGACTAACAGCGAAAAGATTATTAGAATCCTGAAGGAAGATTATCCGAACAACATAAACATAATAAATTTCATTGAAAACTACTGTCCCGGAGTCATTAAAAGAATTGGAAATTCGATTATAGTAAAAGGGCGGAGTGATAGAGACTGGGTTTATGTAAGTTCGAAATCGGAAAATGAATTAAGAGAAATTAAATCGGGTTTATTGCCCTCAGATAAGAACTTTGCTGCTATTGATGAATGGATGCTGCCTATTCTGACGGAAGGTGAAAAATTAAAATGGATGCTTAAATCCGTGAGGCTTATCCATGACGGGAAAATTGATTATGATTCGGAGAAAATCGATGCGCTGAAGTTGGAAGATGCTGATTTTGTTTATGTTAATTCGGACTACAGAGATTTCATATCAATTGAATACGTAAAAGATAGAATTAATAATGGTATAAGTTCTGTTATAAGAATAGATGGGAAACCCGCCGCGTGGGGTATGACTCAGGATGACGGAGCAATAGGATTTCTGCATGTACTGGCGGAATACAGGCGAAAGGGATTCGGTAAAAAAGTGACAAAAGATTTAATTAGAAAAGTTGTTGAATCAGGCAGGTTGCCTTTCGTGCATATACAGGAAGAAAATATATTTTCAATGAAACTGGCTAAAGGGCTGGGATTCAGGAGAGATAAAATTGTTAACTGGTTTGAACTGGAATGAGAACTACATTAAATGCATAATCACAATCACGAAAGAAATATAGAAAAACTAAATAAAGCGTTTATATTCGGTATAAGTCTGAATCTGCTCTATACTGCGATAGAATTCGGAGCGGGTTTCCATTTTAATTCGCTAGTCTTGATGTCGGATGCAGGCCATAATCTGAGTGACGTTGCAAGTTTATTCCTGTCACTTCTTGCGTTTAAACTTTCGGGAATATCCGCTAACAAAAGATTTACATTCGGATATAAAAAAGGCACTATTCTTGCTTCGCTAATCAATTCTATATTGTTGCTCGTAGTTGTCGGCGGTATTATTAAAGAAGCAATAGAAAGATTGTCCGTTCCGCCTCAGGCGCAGGGTTTAAGTATTTCCGTTGTTGCGTTCATCGGAATTTTCATAAATGCATTTACGGCTTATTTGTTTTTCAAAGAGAAGGAAAAAGATATAAACGTAAAAGGCGCCTTTTTGCATCTGGCGATAGATGCACTTGTTTCTTTAGGTGCGGTTGTATCCGGAATTGTGATTCATTATTCAGGATGGAATATTATTGATCCGGTGATAAGCATGGCAATTGCGGTAATAATAGTTTTTTCAACATGGAGTTTGCTGAAAGAAAGTTTTGCTCTTTCGAATGACGCCGTTCCCAAAGGCATCGATCTTGAAAAAGTAAAAGAATCGGTCATGCAGGTTGACGGAATAGCGGATATACATCATATGCATGTATGGGCAATCAGCACTACGGAGAACGCGCTTACAATGCACATACTTTTAAAGGACAGCAATGAGTTATTTAATACAGAAAAAATAAAAAATAATGTTAAGCATATATTACTTCATCTCAACATACAACACACAACATTAGAATTGGAAATACCCGGTGAAGACTGTGCCGAGCCTGATTGTACACCCTGACAATCATTAATGAATATTAACCTTGTTCATTCAATGTTAACAAAATAAACATTGCTAATTTGTTATTAATATTCTAATTTATCCTAAATGGTAGTTTGTTAATCGCATATTTTAATAAACAAATTACTTCGGAATCAAACGGGAGCATTTATGAATATTGTATTTATAATTCCTATGATGTCAATTCTGGTCCTGAGCATGTTTGCCACCATTCAGGAGATAATCAAATGAAAAAGAAAATAAAATTCGTATTCCTTCAATTTCAATATTACAGCAAAAACTTTATGGCGGTATTCGAATATTCGTGTAAGTAATTCTGCTAATTTATTAACTCCATAAGTTGAAATGAAGATCTGTAAAGTGTTTGGAAGAAAAATCGGAACGCTCGTGAACGAAAATCAGAATGCGGGTAATTATGTCTTGATGTCCAATGCGTGCGAACCGGCGAGCGAGATTTGAAGTCAAGCGGATATTCTAAAGTTAAAAAATGACATTAATTAATTAAATAATCTATCAAATAAATCGGTAGTCATGAAAACGAAAATTTTGCTAACTTATTTTCTTTTAATTCTGTTATCAGTAACCGCATCTTCACAGAGTTTATACTCACCTGCTATAGATTCATTGAAGAATCAAGTTTCATCTCAGATGATAAAGAAATTCAATAGAGATTTAAGCGGAGATACTACTACGACTGTAGGGGGAAATACCGTTAGAATAATTTCCCGCAGAACGAATTCACCGTTCAATCCCGTAGCGGCGCAATATATTTATGAAAAATTCGTTAGTTTCGGATTGAGCGCTAGATATCAGGTTAACAGCACAACCTGTGTAAACGTAATCGCAACAAAGACCGGTACTAAATATCCTAACAAACAATACATCGTTTGTGCTCATTACGACGATTACAGTTCGAATTCTACGGACACTATTCCTGGAGCGGATGATAATGCGTCAGGTATATGCGGAGTTCTTGAGTCAGCGAGAATGCTTTCAGGGTTCAATTCGGATTACACTATTAAATTCATAGCCTTTGACGAAGAGGAGGATATGATGGTTGGAAGTTATGCATACGCAGACAGTGCCTATGCCCATGGTGATTCAATTATTGGGTTGATTTGTCTTGATATGATTGGGTACGATGCAAATTCGACAGGAAAATATTATGCTGTACCGAATAAATTGTCGTTATTTCTCTCTTCGAGTTTGATTAATTCTTCATTCATCTATCAGATTCCGACTTATCCGCACGAATCTGTGAGCGAAACAGCGGGAAGTGACAATTTACCGTTCCAGTTAAAGGGCTATTCTTCGATGCTATTAATAGAGTGGACGTTCAATCCTTATTATCATTCAATAAGTGACAAATTCTCTAAACTTAATCTGAGTTATCTGACAGATATAATTAAAGCCACGGTAGTTACTCTTGCTTCCTTAAGTACTGATAGATACGTGACTATAATTCACAACCCGGTATTATCGAGTACAGATACTTCGGCCAAGATTTTAACATTTAAAGTAAACAGTCCTGTCCGGCTGGGGTATGGAAACAATGTCCCGCGTGTTTATTACAAAGTAAACTATGAGAACTACAATTATATAAACGCTTACTATTTATCTAATGATACATTAAAATTTCTGATACCGGGACAGTCTAAAGGAACATCGGTCAGGTATTATTTTGCTCTGCAGGATTCGGCAGGCAGTGTCAGTGTATCCTTGCCCGGTGGCGGTGAAGGAATAAATCCTCCGGGAACAACTCCGCCCCCGAAGTATTTTTCATATGAAATATTCAAGGATTTTGATATTTGTTCGACTACTTGCCCAAAACCCATTTTGGATGGACAAATGACGCGAGACACAATTATAACAAATCAGAGCGGATACGTCGAAAAAATGCAGGTAAATTTAACGATATATCATCAAAATGACGGGGACTTATTAATTCAATTAATAAAACCAGGAATGGAAGTGCTGAATTTAAGCCAGAGAAATGGAGAGGGAGGACAGAACTATTTTTATACAACATTTGATGATAGTGCATCTGTACCCATCAAATCCGGTACTCCGCCATTTACCGGAAGATTCAAGCCTCAGTCACTACTGAGCGGTTATAACAATCAACCGATTGCCGGTACATGGATACTCAGAGTTGTCGATTTGGTTAATGGTAATCATGGCACACTTTCTTATTGGTGTATTATTTTCAGGTCAAAAAGTTTAATAAATATTGGAGAAACGGAAGTACCTGTGAAATTTGATTTATCTCAGAATTATCCAAACCCTTTTAACAGTACGACAAGTATTAAATATTCGGTACCGAAGAATTCGAATGTTGAATTGAAAATTTACGATTTGCTGGGAAGGGAAGTCAGAACGCTTGTAAACGAATATCAGAATGCAGGGAATTATGTTGTGATGTTCAATGCGGGTGAACTGGCGAGCGGGGTTTATTTTTATAAATTAAGTACGGATAAATTTTCCGAGACAAAGAAAATGCTACTAACAAAATAAATCAACATTATATCTGAAAGGAATTGTTATGTTACGTTTAATCTCTTTCCTTATCATAATTTTTTCTCTGCTTATTCAGAGCATTCTGTTCTGCCAGTATCAAAATGTAACAATAAGCAGTCAATATTTACCGGAAGAAGTATCGATAATGATGAATCCAAAAAACCCGCTCCAGTTAGTAGCAGGTTCAAATATTTCTACGTACGGATTGGATTCATCATGCAGCGGATATTATTTTTCAACAAACGGGGGCTATAACTGGACAGGCGGAATATTACATTCGACGCTTGCAATTCCTTCCGGAGATCCTGTAATTATTGTTGATACGGCGGGGAATTTTTATTTCATTCAAAATGCAAGCAGCAGCAGTAGTTCTGTCTACGACTTGCAACTCGTTATGAAATCTACTGACGGAGGAATGACCTGGCCGACGGGTTCGACTTACGGTCATGATGGAAAGATGCAGGATAAACCATGGGGATGTGTTGACTGGTCAAATAGTATTTACAGAAACAATATTTATATAACATGGACAGAATTTTCCAAATACTTTAATAATAGTCCTTCCGATAGTTCGATTATATTATTCACTAAATCGACGAATGGAGGCGCTAATTGGAGTCAGCCGCTCAGAATATCAAAACGTAAAGGAGACGCAAGAGATTCATCAAATACAGTAGAAGGAGCCGTGCCATGTACGGGTCCGAACGGTGACATATATGTTTCTTGGTCCGGTCCAATTGGTTTGCATAGCGGACAATACGGGATATTTTTTAACAAATCAACTGACGGCGGGAATACCTGGCTTGACAGCGAAAGAGTTGCAACAACTCAACCGGGCGGGTGGAATATAAACATACCAGGCATTTTAAGATGCAACGGATTTCCGGTAACCTGTTGCGATTTAAGCAATGGACCGAATAGGGGGACTATTTATATTAATTTTTCGGATCAAAGAAACGGAGTATATGATACAGATATCTGGCTTATAAAATCAACCAATGGCGGGTTCAATTGGAGTCTGCCTAAAAGGGTCAACAATGATCTTTCCGGGAATCAGCAATTCTTCAATTGGATGACTATAGATCAGGCGACAGGATATATTTATTGCATATTCTATGACCAAAGAAACATATCTCTCTTAACCGCTAATGTGTATATTGCGTGTTCATCCGATGGAGGCGAGACTTTTCGGAATACTAAAATAACTACAACACCATTCTTTCTAAACAGCAGTGTATTTTTTGGTGATTATATTAATATAAGTGCGCATAATGGTCATGTAAGACCGATATGGATGGGAATACAAAATTTCAATAATTTGTCAATTTATACTGCTATTACAGACACATTTTATTTTAATTCGTATATCGAACATAACCCTATCGCATCAGGGATTGATACTTCAGGAAAAACAGCCATCACAAATATGGTTTTTACATTTCCAATAGGAACCGGTTCAAACGCGCCAAGGCTTTATTACAAAGTCAACCAAAATTCATATACATTTGTAAATGCATTCAGAATAGTTCAGAATCAATATGAATTCCGTATACCCGGTCAGCCTCCGGGCACACAAGTTACGTATTACATTGCAGCACAGGATTCGCTGGGTACGGTTGTATTGACTTCTCCCGAGGGCGGCAACGGATTAAATCCACCGGGGACAATACCGCCTCCGACTCAATATACATATTTTGTATATTCAAATTATAATCAGTGCTCCAATACCTTGCCAAAACCAATAAATGATAATCAAGCTACACTTGACACAATAATACTGAATCAACCCGGATATATAGCACAGGTTAAAGTAAATCTGACTTTGAATCACCAGAATGACGGAGATTTGATTTTACAATTAATAAAATCCGGTAATGCAACCTGTATGCTTTCTCAGAGAAACGGACAGGGAGGACAAAATTTCACAAATACAACGTTTGATGATGATGCATCCATATCGATTACACAGGGTGCGCCTCCATATTCAGGAGGTTATAGACCTCAATCTCAATTGAGTATATTCAATAATCGGTTGCTTACCGGTACATGGATATTCAGAGTAATTGATGCCGCGACCGGCAGTCAGGGAACATTAGCAAACTGGTGCATAATCTTTCTCGTCAAACCTTCTGTAAATGTTCAGGAATCCGGCATTCCAGTCAAATATGATTTATTCCAAAACTATCCGAATCCGTTCAACAGTACGACGAGAATAAATTATTCCATACCGAAGAACTCCAATATTGAAATAAAAATATATGATATGCTGGGCAGGGAAGTCAGAACGCTTGTAAACGAATATCAGAATGCAGGGAATTATGTTGTGATGTTCAATGCGGGTGAACTGGCGAGCGGAATGTATTTTTACAGGTTGAAAACCGATAATTTTACGGATACAAAGAAGTTGGTTTTGGTAAAATAATTTTATATTCGTGAAACTTACATTAAATTAGTATCTTATTTATGAAACATAAAAGTTTTCTTTTGCTGAGTTTAACTTTTGTTTTTCATTTTATTCCGTTATCAGTATTTTCTAACCAGAGTTCTCAGGTCGGAGGTCCGAGGCATTCATACGATGTGCTTAATTATAAATTGAATCTTGATATATATAATTGTTTCAGGGCTCCGTATCCAAGCAGTTATAAAGCGCTTAATACGATTACTTTAAGAGTAGATTCGACACTTAATTACATTAAACTGAATGCAAACAGTATATCTTTGGCAATCGATTCTGTCAGGCTTGGAAATAATGCTGTGCTTAATTTTTCGTATGCATCCAATTTTCTCACAGTAACTCTCAACAGGGTATATAATCCCGGAGAAACACTCGATTTGAAAATTTACTACAGGCATAATAACGTACCGGACACATCATATAACATACCTGCAGGTTTTATTGCATCAAATGGTCTTATATATACGCAATGCGAACCGGAGGGAGCACGAAAGTGGTTTCCATGCTGGGATAAACCATCTGACAAAGCGACAACGGATATTACCGTAAAAGTACCTTCTAATGTACTCTTAGGTTCAAATGGCAGACTTGTTGATTCAGTACGGTCAGGGGACACTATTTACTTCCGATGGATAAGCAGGGACCCAATGTCGTCTTACCTTGTCGCAATTGTTGGAAGTAGTCACTATAGACAAATAATTAAGTACTGGCATAAAACATCAAATCCGTCAGACAGTATTCCAATAAGAATTTATTATAACAGCTGGAGAGACCCTTCTCATATTAGAGATAGCATAAATATTATTGCAAATTATTTCTCGCAATTATTTTGTGAATATCCGTTTGAGAAAATCGGATTTGCCGATGTTGACAGTACGCATTTTGGTTGTATGGAAAATCAAACATTAATCTCGGTATACCCGTCGGGTTGGAATACAGGGGAAATAGTAATAGCCCATGAGTTCGGTCATCATTGGTTTGGCGATTTAATAACTTGCGGCACCTGGGCAGATATTTGGCTTAACGAAAGTTTCGGGCAATATTTTGAAGCATTAATACAAGATCATTTCCTGGGAAGAGAAGCGTATTTGAATGAAATGAAAAACGATTCAGAATATTATTTTTCAAGTAATAGTTACTTAACTCCAATTTATAATCCTGCTTATATTAATTACACTCCGCCGTCCTGGCTTATTTTGTCATATTCTTTGGTATATTGCAAAGGGGCTTGTGTACTTCATATGCTGAGAAATATGCTCGGAGATTCAACGTTCTTTAATGTTTTGAAAAGTTATACGAACGATACCAATTTCGTTTTTAAGACAGCGGTTACCGATGATTTTACGGCAAAATTGAATCAGGTTACAGGTCAGGATTATACATGGTTTGTTAATGAATGGATAAAACAGCCTGGTCATCCTAAATATACAAACACTTATGGAATTTCAAATCTTGGCAATGGTAACTGGAGAATCAATTTCAGAACGTCTCAGAATATTTCTTTTGCTCCGTTCCATAAAATGCCGATTGAACTTAAAGTCAAATTCCACAACAATTCCGATACAATCTTAAAAGTAATGAATGATGCGAACAATCAATTGTTCATATTTGATTTTAGCAAACAGCCGGATTCATTGCAGTTCGACCCGGAAAATAGAATAATATTAAAGGCAGTCACAACTACAATAGGCATCAGGATTATAAGCAGTGAAATACCTGATAAATATTTTCTATATCAAAATTATCCAAATCCGTTTAACCCAACAACTATTATTAAATTTCAGATTAAAGAGCCTGGCTTCACGACTTTGAAGATTTACGATTTAACAGGAAGAGAGATGAAGTCTCTGGTTAATGAAAATCTCACACCCGGCAGTTACACTGCGGAGTTCGTTGGTTCTGACATATCGAGCGGAGTTTATTTTTACAAACTGACAGCGGGAGATTATACTTCGATTAAGAAAATGGTATTAATAAAATAGGAATAGGAAAATTATAATATAAGACCCGCCGCATAATACGGCGGGTCTTATTATTTTCAGAATGTTACGGTTATTCCGAATTTAAACGAATCAAAATTAAGCGCCGCTTCTCCTTCGAAAGGCCAGTTCATTTGCTTTGAACGCAGTTGATAAATCCCCAGATAATAAGCATTCTTAAGCAGGAAATTAACGATTGAACCTGCAACCGGCTCTCTGTGAAGTACGCTTTTAACAAATTCATCTATTATACCGACCCCGGCTTCTTCAATAATCATGCTTCCCGTATTTTTCCAGAAAAGATAACGCTGATAAGTATTCTGACGTTCGTACCCGGCATTAATAGCAAAGTTTTTTGTGAAACTGATATTTATTCCGCCTTCCCAGGCATTTCCGAAACGAAAGGATTTGTCAAACAATAGCAGCCTATTAAGGTCCGTCATATTAGATGAGTCGGGCAATTGCTTCATATCGACTCTTGTCCACGTCAAATGGCTTGCGGTATAGGGCAGTATCGAGAATGAACCTCCGCCGATGTATATCGGATACCCTTCTTTTCTTCCGAAACCGAAACGCCAATTACTTGACTGAAGTTTGCCCGTTGTTTTTGTTCTTGCGTCGATATCCGACGAAACATTTCCAAAATCAAAATATGCAAAGACGTATTTTGAGAGACCTGATTTTCTATTGCCGTGTTTTTCATTTGAAAAACCGAGTTTAACATCGCCGAGCGAGACATTTTCAAAACTTGAAGAAAAACCGTCAAGGTTTGTTTTGGAAATGCCGTATGACAGTTCAATTGTCGGATGTTTGATGTGAAGCCATTCGTCATTCCACGAATTCCATTTATCATGCTGTGCATTTGCATTCAATACAAAAACGAATGATATAAGTGCGAGTAATATCTTTTTCATAAATATAATTAGTTTATAATACGTTAAACGAAAAATTATCAAAAGGGTTTCATTAATTTTGTTGTTTAAATAAGAATTTATTTCCTTTCAGACATTAAATTTTCATCAAGTAATTTTTGAATTTAAGGACAATGGGATTTATGGTATATTAAAAAGTCCCGGAATGTCCTTAATCCTTCGGGAGTAAATATCAGCCGATGGTATGTACAGAATATTTTTATTAATTTTTGTTCAGTTTCTGTCCTGCGGAACAAAAGAATCACAGGAAAATAAGCCTGTAACGTCCGTTACGGTAAGCGCAGAGAAAGATTCGGTTAAATTCGATTATGAAGAAAAACTTTCCGAACTAAAGAAAAAACTTTCAAGTGATTTTACCGTTTTGCCGCATTCATGCTTTATTATTGCAAGCAATCTCAATACGGAAAGAACAAAAAACATAATCAGCAATACAATCTCAAATGCGGAGAAATGTTTTTATAACGATTACTTCATAACCAAACCGGATGAACTCATAACTATTTTTCTTTTTAAGGACGATGAATCGTACAGGCTGTGGGCAAAAAGATTATACAATGACAGCGATGACCTCTCTCGTTTCGGTTATTACAAGCCTTCCGCAAAAGCAATGCTGATGAATATAAATACAGGTACCGGTACGCTTGTTCATGAAATGACTCATGCATTCGTCAGATATGATTTTCCCGATATACCTTCATGGTTTAATGAAGGGCTGGGTTCGCTTTACGAAAGATGTTCCATGGATGATAATGAAATTCTCGGCTACGTAAACTGGAGGCTGCCGGAACTGCAGGATGCAATAAAGGACGGTATCTATACATCGCTTTCAGAACTGATAAAAACAGATGATGAAAAGTTTTACGGCGAGAACAGTTCATTTAATTATGCGCAGGCAAGGTATCTGTGCCTGTACCTGCAGGAGAAAAAGATACTGAAAGAGTTCTATAAATCTTTCAGAGACGGTTATGAAAAAGACAGGACAGGCAGGAAATATCTTGAAGACGCAACGGGAATGAAGATAGGTGCGTTTGACAAAGCGTTCAAAGACTGGGCTTCGGGCCTGAAACTCAAAGATTGAAAATCAAGATTTACAAATATTAAATAGATTTATATTAATTAATTTAACTTAGGAGTCATATATGCCGGTAATAATCACGGGTAACAATTTAAAGATCGAAGACGTTTACAACGTAGCGGTAAACGGAGAAAAAGTTGAACTGCATCCCGACGCGCTTGCAAGAATAATTAAATGCAGGGCATTTCTTGAAAAAAGAGTAATCGCTAAGGAAATAATGTACGGCGTTAATACGGGTATCGGTGAACTAGCAAACGTAGTTCTCAACGATGATCAGGTGAAGGAATTCCAGAAATTCTTAATTTACAATCATGCGGCGGGAATCGGCGAACCGTTCCCGATAGAAGTTGTGCGTTCTGCAATGCTTGCGCGCATTAACGTGCATGCACACGGTAATTCCGGATGCCGTCCGGTTATTACTCAAACATACATCGATATGCTTAATAAAGGCGTAACACCCGTAACCTGCTCGAAGGGCAGTGTAGGCGCGTGCGGCGACCTTGCACCGATGAGCCAGATTGCTCTTTCATTAATGGGTGAAGGCGAATCATTTTATAAAGGTGAAAGAATGCCGACTTCAAAAGCGATGGAAAAGGCCGGAATTCCGGTTCCAGGACTTCAGGCTCGCGACGGTCTTGCCGCTATTAACGGGAGTAATGTAATTAACGGAATGGCATGTCTTGAAGTTTATGAAGTTGAAAGATTATTGAAGCAAGCGGAAATTGCTGCAGCGATGACGCTCGAAGCCCTCATGGCAAATATGAAACCTTACGATACACGTTTACACGAACTGCGCGGATTCCGCGGCGCGGTCACATCAGCAGCGAATATAAAGAAAATGATTGACGGTTCCGACCTGCTCGGAAAAGTGAAAGTAAAAGTACAGGACGCTTATTCAATGCGCTCGACTCCGCAGGTAATAGGCGCGGCGCGCGACCATTTAAGATGGACTCGCGAACAGGTTGAAATTGAATTGAACGGCGTTGGCGACAATCCGATATTTTTACCGGATGACGAAGTAGTGCTCACGGGCGCGAACTTCCAGGGCTCGCCGATAAGTGTGCCTCTCGATATGCTCGGAGCCGCTGTTACAATGGTATGCGTGCTATCGGAAAGAAGACTGAACAGACTGCTTCATCCCGCATTGAGCGTAGGACTTCCGGCATTCCTTACAAAAGGCGCGGGAATGTTTTCGGGGCATATGCTCAGCCAGTACACTGCCGACATGCTGATTGTAGAACAGAAAATTCTTTCGGCTCCCGCATCAATACAGTCAATTCCGGCGGCTGCAGACCAGGAAGATTTTGTCAGCATGGGAATGAACACTGCATTGAAGACAAGGCAGATAATCGAAAACGCATACGGAATACTCGGAATCGAATTCATTGCGGCGGCGCAGGCAATTGATTTCAGGGATTACAGCGTGGGCAAAGGCACGAAAGCCGCGCACGCAGCGGTACGAAAAGTAGTGGAACATCTTGAGATTGACCGTCCGCTCTTTAAAGACCACAACAACATGATGGCTTGCGTGAAGAGCAGAGATATACTTCATGCGGTAGAAAAAGAAATCGGCGAACTTAAGACGTATTAGAAAATGGAAAATAGTAGAATAGAAAATAGTAAATATTAAGACAAATATTATCTCGTTCCCAAAGTTTTCTTTGGGAACGATTTTATTTTACGGAAATTTCTTTTTTCTCTACCAACAATCCATTTGAATTATAGAATTTCAAATTGAAATCTCCCTTTGGCAGAAACAAAACAGGGTCATCGTTATTTATCAATATCTGGTCTATGGGAATTGCCGTGTCGATATCTTCGTTTGCATAAATCGCCTGCACACAGAAAACACTGTCCATATTAAACTGTTTCAAATTGAAGATTTTTCTGTTGCCATCCATAAGCATCCAATCCGGTCTGCCGTTAATATATTTTGTCTGAGGATTCATAACAACCACATCGTAGCTTCTGTTATACGTCAACGCTGCTCTGCCGATACTGTCTATAAAAATTATCGGTTTCTCTAATAAATATGACTTACAGGCAAGTTGAAAAAACTTATCTGAATATTCCGGGTTACTTGATTCCATCATCTCCGTTTGGTCTATTGTCAGCGGTCTTATTCCTGATATCCTTTTAAATTCACCAGCCATCCATGATGGCGTAATATGACCATAGCCGCAATGAACAAATACTTTAGCATCCGGGTCATTCTGAAAAATTTTAAAAATATTTTCCGCCTGCTCAACTTCTCTGTTTTTCGACCAATAAGGACTTTCATATGGAACGATTTTGAAACCAATTCTTATGGCCTGCCGTATTAAATCACCGTAAAGCGGTTCCAATGTATAGAATCCCGTTTCCATAACGGGATATTTTCTGTTATTAAGATTTTCATCCCTAAGTGAATCCGAATTATTTAATGTCTCCGCACAAAAATATCTGAAACCTTTATCGTAAAGCACCTTTAACAATTTTGCAGTAAGAATCCTGTGCTGAGAAACATGATGCGCTTCATTAATCATGACAATTCTGGTGGTATCCGCCATTTTGCTTATTGATTCAACAGCATCCGCTTTTTTTAAACTCATAAAATACACTGAATCGGAAGCAGAGTAATTGTTTGTATTATTTCCTTTCTTATCGGAATAAATTAATGCCTCTTTAAATCCGCCAAGAAAGGATAAATATGTTGCCATAATCTGATAGTAAATATTATCGGTTTTTTCCTCTAAAAATAATTTTTCATTGTTTTTCAGACCGATATACTGCTTAATATAATAATCATTGTATTTTACAGGGCCGTTCAAACCGAGTTCACGCTCAATTTTATTAAAAGTTTTTACGATGTCTTCTACCGGTTTTCTTGTAACTTCATACTGAGCATAAGGCGTTATCGGGATTAACAATATAATTACAAAGAGCGCGAATGAAAAAATTTTTCTTTTCATAATCGAGGATAATTATTATTGTTAATATAAAAATAAAATGCTGCAGATGCAATTATTTATTTAAGCCGATTCCGGACTGTTATATGCCATTCGAATTGAATTCATTGCTTAAGGCTGGAACAAAAACAAAACACCGCGGCGTGATTAGAGCAAATGGATATTAAGATTTTATTACTTTTATACTACCGCATCAACAATAATTCAATAAGACGAAAATTTCTCTATTATAAAAAAGCATTTTTGCGTATTTTGCAAATGAAACGATTACGCTGTTACAGATTATAAGTAATCCCTCGTGAGAGGATTTAATAAAACCGGAAAGTATCAAGAAAATCTATATACCCGCAAACAGCGTATTATACAAAGCATTTAAGGATAGTTATTGACGGAATGGTGATGAATATCGAAAATATTCATTAAACATTATTTGTAAATTTATTAATCCGTTTCCTATGAGTTTTTTAGTCACATACTATCTCAGCAAAATAATAAACAGGAAATTCTTTGATAATTCCGGCGAACCGCTCGGCAGGATAAAGGATTTGCTTGTAACATTTTCACAGGAAAAGCCGCGTGTTGTAGCCGTTAAAGTGAAAGTTGACGGTGAAGATAAAATCCTCGATTTCGAAAAATTCGACATAAGACGCATACAGTACGAGTGTGTTGCTTACTGCGAAGAAATGATCGAATACAAAATCCCTGAAAACACAAATATACTATATCTTGTCGAAAATATTCTTGATAAACAGATTCTCGATATAAACGGACGCAAACTTGTGCGTGTTAATGATGTTCGTTTGGTCAAAGTGCATTCAGGCTCGTTTGCAGTGGCGGTCGACGTTGGCGTTGACGGTATATTCAGACGTCTCGGCATTGAAAGACCTGTTGCCTCACTTCTATCGCCTTTTAAATGGAAGGTGCCCGGAAAGTATATCTTGTTTGACGACGTGGAAGCGGTTGACTATTCAACATTCGGTATCACGCTTTCAAAGCCGTACACTAAACTGCATACACTGCACCCGTCGGACCTTGCCGATGTTATCGAGGACCTCGATAAGAAATCAAGAAAGGCTTTGTTCGAATCTCTCGACGAAGAAAAAGCAGCGGATGTTCTTGAAGAACTCGAACCGGACGCACAGGTCGATATGATAGAAAGTCTATCGATTGAAAAAGCGGCAGACGTGCTTGAGAAAATGCCTGCGGACGAGGCAGCCGACCTTATCGATGAACTCGAACAGGATAAAGCGGAACAATTGCTGAATGAAATCGAAAAAGAATCGTCGGACGATATCCGCGAAATTCTGCAGTACGAAGATGACACGGTCGGGAGTATTATGATGACCGAATTTCTGTCGTTTCAGGAAAATGTATCGGTTGAAAA
The DNA here is from genome assembly GCA_028714695.1 of Ignavibacteria bacterium. Taxonomy (GTDB): domain Bacteria; phylum Bacteroidota; class Ignavibacteria; order Tepidaquicellales; family Tepidaquicellaceae; genus CAIKZJ01. Next base: position 306,707 of record JAQTLX010000001.1, read on the forward strand.
AACGATTGAATATTTAAGAGACTTTAAACCCGAGTCCGATACTATTTATTATTTGTATGTTGTCGATAAAGATAACAAACTGAAAGGCACGGTCTCATTAAGGGATTTGGTTATTGCGGATCCTAACATGATTCTTAATGACGTAATGCGGAGAACGGTTGTTTATGTTTACGATACAGACGAACTCGATTCACTCGCGGAAATGATTTCGAAATACAATCTGCTTGCCATACCTGTCACTAACAAGGAAAAGAAAATGGAAGGCGTCGTTGTTATTGACGATATCGTCGAAGACTTACTTAATAAAAGAAAAACGGAATAGCGGATGCTCGGAAAAGGATTTAAATCATCGAGGAGTAGACTATTCAGGAATCTTGCGATATTCCTGGCGATACTCGGTCCCGGTCTCATTACCGGCAGCGTCGATAACGACGCGGGCGGTATTACGACCTATTCCGTAGCAGGCGCTCTTTATGGTTACAGATTAATCTGGACTCTGATACCGGCTTTCATTGTTCTTCTGGTTATTCAGGAAATGAATGCAAGAATGGGAATTGTTACCGGCAAAGGTCTTGCGGATTTAATAAGGGAAAATTCAGGATTAAAAATAACTTTCTTCATCTTTATCGGTCTTTTAATTGCAGACATTGGAAATTCGACAACGGAATTTGCAGGTGTTGCCGGAAGCATGGAAGTGCTCGGCATAAGTAAATATATTTCCGTTCCTCTGGCAGGATTAACCGTCTGGTTACTTGTGGTCAAAGGAAATTATAAAATTGCAGAAAGAGTATTTATTATATTCAGCCTTGCGTTATTCATGTATATAGTCTCGGCATTAATGGGAAAACCGAACTGGGGGGAAATCGGAACGTCAATAGTTAAACCTCAAATCGAATTTAGCACTGGTTATGTTGAAATTGTCATCGGCGTTATCGGTACTACCATTGCGCCATGGATGCAATTTTACATGCAATCTTCAGTAATCGAAAAAGGTCTTAAAAAAGAGAATTACAAATTTGTAATGGTTGATATTCTCATCGGTTGTCTTGCAACTGTCGTTGTGGCTTTCTTCATTATTGTCGCATGTGCATCTACGATGTATCCGCAGGGGATAATAATCAATGAGGCTAAAGACGCTGCTCTCGCGTTAAAACCGCTGGCAGGAAATCTTGCTTCAGTAGTATTCGCATTCGGATTGTTTATTGCTTCGATATTTTCCGCAACAATTCTTCCGCTTGCAACTGCTTTCTATGTATGCGAGGCTTTCGGATTTGAAGCGGGGATTGATAAAAAATGGAAAGAGGCGCCCGAATTCTACATCTTGTATACAAGTATTCTTATTATTTCCATGGTAATCATTTTGATACCGGGTGCGCCGCTTATTAAAATAACAATTCTGACTCAGGTTCTTAATGGTATGCTGTTACCTGTCGTGTTGATTTCCATGATGCTGATTGTGAATAAGAAAAAAGTCATGGGCGAATACACGAATAAATTATTTAACAATTCAATCGGCTGGGCAGCGGTAGTTATATTGATTGCTCTGACGGCTCTCTTCTTTGTGATGTCGATATTTACCTGATTTCTATTTCAGCAGCGCCATTTTTTTTGTTTCCGCGAATTTATCCGCGTGCAGTGAATAAAAATAAACCCCGCTCGAAAGTTGTCTGCCGTTGTCATCAGCAGCGTTCCATATGTATTCGTAATTTCCTTTCTGAAGATATGTGTTTACTATTGTGCGAATTAATTTCCCCGATATATCGTATATGCTTAAATTCACCAGACTTCTTTCCGGTACGGAATAATTTATTTTTGTAACAGGATTAAACGGATTCGGGTAATTTTGTCCGAGAGAATAATTGTCCGGATTATTTGTTTCCTGATTACCTATACCCGCAAGTGAACTTTTGTTGAACCTGTATATCTTTCCTGCCGCGGCAGTCTGAACAATGTATAATTCATTATTCTGGTCAACTCCGAAAGAACTTATCGAAATTGCTTTTTGAGTAAGCAGTGAGTCTGATGTTACGATGCCGTTGTTATATCTCAACATCCAGACAATTCCCGAACAGTAATCCGCGTAAATATAAGCGCCGCGGAGTTCGGGGCGCCTTGAACCCCTGTAAACATATCCTCCCGTAATAGAGCAACTTCCTGACGTATGACCGTAAACTTTTATTGGAAGAGTCTTTCCTGATGTATCGCAGCCTGTAGACGGATTGTAACATGCAAAACCTTCCATTACGCGCCAGCCGTAATTTTTGCCGCTCTGAAGTATGTCAATTTCCTCCCATATATTTTGTCCGACATCTCCCACATAAATAAGTCCTGTCACCTGGTCCTGCGAATATTTCCAGGGGTTTCTCATACCCCATGTATATAATTCTTCTTTTCCCGCTGTCGGATTATTGTAAAACGGGTTGGTAGGAGGAATCACATATCTTTTTGTCGCTGTTGTATCGTTAATATTAATTCTTAACATCTTACCAAGCAGAACCTGAAGGTTCTGTGCGTTGTTGTTAGGGTCGCCGCTGCTTCCGCCGTCGCCCATTCCAATATATAGATAACCGTCCATGCCGAACATTATCGTACCGCCGTTATGATTTGAAAACGGCTGATTGATTTCGAGTATTTTATATTCAGTTAAAGAATCCGCTTTATTCGGATCGGAAGTCTTTACATTGTATCTGGCTATAACAGTTCGCAATGGAGAAGGCGCGGTATAGTTTACGTAGAAATATCCGTTTGTCTGATAGTTCGGATGAAAAGCCAGTCCGAGCAGCCCTTCTTCCCCGGATGAAGAAGAAATTTTATTTGATATATCAAGGAACACTTTTGCCTGCGAAACAGCAACGTTTGAGTCATTTGGAAATACTATTATTTTTCCGTCCTGCTGGACGACAAAATTTCTGTTCGAGCCGTCGCCTGCTGTAGTGAAATTAAGAGCCTTATTGAATGAAAGATTCGGGAATGCATCCGTCAGAGTAATATTCGGATTTTGCGTGTAGCCGGTTACGGCAAAAAGCATTATTGCAATTAAAGTAATTATGTTTTTCATTTTTCTCCTTTAATGGGATAACAAATTCCCGTGTTATAAAGTCCAATATTATTATATTAAAAACTTAATATAACGCAATCGAACAATTTGCTAAGAATGTAAGCATAAGCAGTTTTAATTTTCTTTACCTGTCATTTTTTTCTTAAAAAATACAAACAGTTCAAGAATAATTAATATTACAACAAGGGTTAAATTTATACCGAGGAAAATATCGGCAGAATTATTCCTGAATGATGAAGAATCTGTATGCGAGGCGATACTTTTCCCGCGCACTAATGTATTTGTTACGTGACTTTTCATCGATTTCTTTTAGTTAAGAAATTATTTATTGAGTTTATCCTGCAGTTCGAGAACCATTTTTTCGAGCATGGTAATTTTCCTGTCTCTTTGCTCCAGTTCCTGCTGTCTGATTTTCAATTTCATGTTTAAATTGGTAACATTCTTTTCGTAATCGGTTTTTTCCCAGTATCCGATATCCTCGAAGTATCCTTTGAACAGGAAGTTATGTTTTAACGCTTCCATATTCTGAGAAAAACTGAATGACCCCTGTTCAAGATTTGCCGTTGTCTGATCGGCATTTCTCATAAGGGATTTAAGGTTGTTCGCAAAGTTGGTATCGGTCAATAAAGTACCAACGACACTTTCGCTTGAATTCATCTTGCTTGTAATTTCCGCAATATCCTGAGTTATACTTCTGATTTTCTGAGTCATAGGAACAACTTCCGTGGTAATCACATCGACGCTATTTGCGACATTTCTGAGAACGTTGTTTACCAATCCGGTAGAAAGCGCAAATCCCCTCAATGTTGAATCTACTCCGTTGTATAAAGAATTATTATTTATAAGTTGTCCCAGAGTTCCTTCGCCGCCGTTTACTTTTGCTACGATACTTGCAAGGTCTTTCGTAACAATAGACGCATTGTCGCCTGTTTCTTTGAGGGACTTCATAATGTCTTCCGCCTCAACGGGTTTTATTGAAACAAGCCAGCCGCCTTCATCGACAGACGGTACATCCTGTCCCCCCGGAGTAATATCTATGATTTTATTTCCGATTAATCCTTCCGATATTATTTTCACCTGAGAGTCACGTTTGATAAACTTCCTTACACTGCTGACGATTATCATTTCGACCACCACTTTGTTTCCGGAAATAATATTTATTTTATCGACAGTCCCGACGCTGATTCCGTTAAACCGGACTGTACTGCCCTCTAGCAAACCGCTTACGGTTTCAAAAGCAGCATTTACCTTCATAGTGGAAGTAAACATATTCTGTTTGCTGCCTATTACAAATATTGCAACAAGAAAAATCACTATACCCGCTACAATAAAAACCGCTATTATCAATTTTTTTATTAGTTTCTTATCCATTTTAAGTATGGTTTAAATATTAATAAATTATTATTCGAAAAAGCCTCTGACAAATTCGTCGTCAGATTTTTGAAGTTCGTCGTATGTGCCTTCAGCCGCAAAGACGCCGTCTTTTAAAACAACTATTCTGTCGGCAGTCATTTTTGCACATTTCATATCATGTGTTACTATCACGGATGTTACCTTGAACTTTTTCTGCATTTCAATTATTAAATTGCTAATCTCTTTCGATGTTGCAGGGTCAAGACCCGTTGTAGGCTCATCGTACAGCATGATCTCAGGTTTTAATATTAACGTACGTGCCAGACCTATACGTTTTCGCATACCCCCCGATAGTTCGGAAGGCATTTTGTCAATAGATTCTACGAGTCCAACATTAGTGAGAGCCTCTTTAATCCTGTTCTCAACCTCATCGTCCGTTAATTTTTCATGTCTTACAAGAGGAAATTCAAGATTTTCTCTGACACTCATCGAATCGTAAAGTGCGCCGCTTTGGAAAATAAATCCGATTTTCATTCTTAATTCCTGAAGTTCATCTATGTCAAGTTCTGGAACATTAATATTCAATACATTTACCTTCCCGCTGTCGGGCGTCATCAGACCTACAATACACTTTAAAGTAACGGATTTACCGGAGCCGGATTTACCCAGTATTATAAGGCTTTCCCCCCTGTATATACTGATGTTTACATCTTTTAATACTTCGTTGTCGCCAAGGGTCTTTTTCAGATTTGAAATTTCAATTATAATTTCTTTGCCGTCAGGCGGTTTAGTTTCTATTTTCGGGATATCATTCATTTTATTGAAATCATTTTAATTAGTACAAAATCATTGTTAATTGAACGGCAACCATGTCAAGCAGAATTACGAATATAGATGAATAGACGACCGATACATTAGCGGCGATGCCTACGCTTTCAGTACCTCTTGAAGCGTTATACCCCTGATATGAACCGACTAAGCCTATAGCGTAACCGAAAAAGAATGTCTTAATAGTCGCGGGTATAACATCTGCGAATGATAAAGCAGAGAACACGGTCGAGAAATACAATTGCAGACTTTGTCCGCTGAATATATTCATCGCAGCAAAACCGCCTATGAGTGCGATTGTATCGGCATATATTATCAGCAGGGGAATCATCAAAGTAGTAGCGGTAATTCTTGTAACTACAAGAAACTTGAAAGGATTGGTTGCTGAAACTTCCATAGCGTCAATTTGTTCGGATACCTTCATTGAACCAAGTTCAGCACCTATGCCGGAACCAATCTTGCCTGCACAAATTAATCCCGTAATAACGGGTCCGATTTCTCGAACGATGGAAATTGATATCATTGTCGGGATTAATGATACAGCGCCGAACTTTGTCAGCATTGGTATTGACTGAAGTGCAAGAACAAAACCTATAATAAATCCGGTTAAACTGACAAGACCTAAAGACTTATTACCTATCTCAAAAAACTGTCTGAACGTCTCTTTAAATTCGTAAGGAGGTTTAAAGACTTCTTTAAAATATCTTACCGAAAAACGATATAAACCGTAAACTATCAGCAGTAAATCTGTCAGAAATTTTGGTAGTATGGAATTCATAAATAGTATTTAATAAATTAGTAATCTCTTTTAATGTTAACATCAATAAACGGATTCGCGAATCCAAGCATGAGACCGAATGATATATCGGAAATACCGGAATCATTTTTGCCGAACATGAACGTATGCCTTATCTTTATGTGAGGATAAATTAATAATTTGTGATTGCGTAATGCGTATCCGAGTGTGAGTTCCGGAAATGCCCCCTGTTTACTGAAGTTTGTAAAGTAACCGGCTCCCAGCGATATCACTCCCATGCCCTGGAGATAATGCGACGGTTCGATATTCTTGCCTAAAAGCAAGTCGTATTTATATGAAAATCTTGTATGATGAGTAATGTTACCGGTAAAGATAAAAGAATATTCGAAAGCAAATCTGTGTTCGCCGAATTTGCCGAAACCCACGGAAATTTCTTTGGTAAGCCCCGCGTATATTTTTTTATCCTCATATAACAAAATCGGATTAACAAGATAAAGAAAGCCTGCAATCCCCACGGCTATTGGCGAATATGATGATGATTTTTCGGGCGAATTCTCATTGTTTATTAATAAATCCGGCCGCCTTACCGGAGGGAAATTTTGAGGGTTAACCTGAGGATAAATGCGGCCGAAGACCAAAAAAATTAATATTGTAGTAAGAATAATTTTCAAAGTTTCGATTTTACAATTAAGTGTTTAAAAAATAATAGAATGAATAAGACGCTTTAATGAAAAGAATTACACCGAGTACAAGTAAAACTATTCCGGAAATTATATTCAGTTTATTCACCGTTAAAGGATTAATTTTCTTTTTATTTCCCGTAATCAGTTTCATTAATAAAAAGAACCATGTGTACGTTCCGATAAATGCCCCGACAGAAAACAAAAGCCCGCCGAAAAAAGAAGAATTCAGGAACGCATATCCTTTCATGTAACCGACTAATGCAAACCATGATGCCGGCAGCGTTAATGAAGATATACATAGCATGACTCCCATAAAAAACAATCCGAACAAATTCGATTTTTTTATTTCGGGTACTTTCAGATGCTTGACTATTACACTCGCTTTCTCTTTTATCTTGCTCACTTTGTCAATCGCTGAATTGACTTTTTCAGATTCGTGTTCTTCGAGTTTACTGTATGAAATTTTTGATTTCATAATCTTGATACCGTATAATATTACCACCAGACAGCCTGCAAAGGTCAGCACTATCTTGATTATATAATTATTATCTACATAAAATTCCGATATTGTTTTTGGAAATAATGATATTATTAAATTGATACCGCCGAAAGCGATAAGACAATAAAAGAAATCCATAAAAGCCGCGCCGTACGCGATTGCTTTACCTTCTCTTATTTCATTTTTAAAACCTTTTGAAATAATGGCAAAGGCAATAGGACCTACGGGCGGTATTGAAACAATAAAACCTGTCAAAATTCCTGTGATTATATTAATTAGCATAAAATTAATTAGTTTTGTTCGTGATTCAATATTTTATTTGTATGTTTCTTGTTGTATCCCGCTTTCTCTATTTATTCCGTTGTCTTTCCGTTAAATTTTTCGTCTGTTTTTTCCGCATCCTCTTTTGTCTTTCGAATTATTCCATCTTCATGGTTCGGAGGCGAATAGATTGTATACAACTTCAAAGGCTCCGTATCCGATATATTGATTACATTATGTTTTGCGCCCGCAGGTACAATAACGGCATCGCCGCCGGTTACGTCGTATTCATTTCCATCGATAATGCATTTGCCGTGTCCTTTTTCAAAACGAAAGAACTGGTCATTCTTTTCGTGTGTTTCCATTCCTATATCTTCTTTCGGCTTAAGGCTCATTAAAACCAACTGACTGTGTTTTGCAGTGTGCAAAACTTTGCGGAAATTATTATTTCCCAGTGTTTCTTTCTCGATATTGCTTTTGTATCCCTTCATGTTGTGATATATTTATTTTTTTAAATTAATAATTTAGATGCAAGAATTTATCTTGCAGTATATCCTCCGTCAATAACAAGTTCGCTTCCGGTGATGAATTTAGATTCATCCGAAGCGAGATATACGATACCGTAACCGACATCATCAGGCTCTCCCAGGTGCCCGAGCGGATGAAGGTTTTCGAGTGCTTTTGTTCCTTCTTCCAAATTTCCGCTTTCTTTGATGAAATTATCTACCATGGGAGTCCTGATGAATGCGGGATGGATTGAATTTACCCTGATTTTATCTTTTGCGTAAAACAGCGCATCTGTTTTTGTCATAAGTCTGACAGCGCCCTTTGAAGCATGATAAGGTGGAATATCAGCGGCGCCTACTAAACCATAAATGGATGACATATTTATAATGCTGCCGCCTCCGGCGGCTTTCATATATGGAATTGCATATTTGGAACAAAAAAATACACCCTTGACGTTAATATTCATTACTTCGTCCCATTCTTTCGATGTGATTTCATGTGTAGGTTTGCTCGTTCCTGATATACCTGCATTATTTACAAGTATATCTATCTTTCCGAATTTTTTTTGAATTTTTGCCATTACATCTTTTACGTTTTCTTCATTTGACGTATCAAGATGCCAGAACCCGGCAATATAGCCCATTGCATTAATTTCTTTTGCAAGATTCTCTCCTTCTTTATCCAGTATATCCGTTATCGCCACTTTAGCATTTTCTTTTGCAAGAAGAATACAAGCGGCTTTACCTATTCCAAGGCTTCCGCCCGTTACAATAGCAACCTTATTTTCTACTCTCTTCATTTCTCTGCCGTAATTTTCTTCCTTTGGTTTTTTAATTTATGGATCTAACTAATTTAATAAATATCTGTTTGTCACTTATCCGTTTTCCAATTTTAATTAATAAAAAATACCGAATGGAAATTGATAAAGTAATAGTGCAGAGGGATGAATATGGGACTAATCCGCATGGATTAGGAATTAATCGACGATTATTTTTATTTTAATACAACAAGTTTTTTTGTCATTACAAAATTATTTCCTGCTCCGGTTATGATTCGATAAAGGTAAACTCCGCTTGATATGCCCGAAGCATCAAACTGTACCGTGTGATAACCTGCTGTTCTGGCTTCATTTACAATTGTCCTGACTATACGCCCCGTTAAATCAAAAATTGTGATGTTTACTTTAGTGTCTTCGGGTAGTTCAAAATTTATCTTAGTTATTGGATTGAACGGATTAGGATAGTTTTGAGACAGATCGAATTTTGAAGGGATGCCGACTAATATAGAGCCGCTCAGGTTATAATATTCAAAGTTTCCGTTGTAATCAATTTGTTTCAATCTGTAATAGTATTCTCCCGTTTGCATGTTTCTGTCTTCAAAAGAATAGTTGAACGGAGAATTACTAGTCCCGTTTCCTTTGACAAATCCTGTCTTAATCCATTTTTCTATTTTTGTTTTTCTTTCTATATCAAAGCCGGAATTGTTCTGCTCTAACGTAGTTACCCAGTTTAGAATTATATTCTTATTTTTAAAAAATGCGGAAAACGAAGAAAGATGTACAGGTGTAATCGTATTAAATACGCTTTCATTAATGTCGAAATTATTTCCATTGCGGTAATCCTGCCAGACAACAAATGAACCGAAATTGCCATCGCTTACTATCATAGGGTTAAGCTGCTCGTTTTCGACAGTACAGATCGGAGAACCTCCCGCTGACCAGTTTAAAGCAGCCGCAGAAGATATTAGTTGGATGTAGATGTCGGAATTTCCTTCGCGATAATCTTCCCATGTAATGTATGCACCGCTTTTACCATCGCTTGTAATCTGGGACTTAATTTGATTGTTTGCGGCTGTGCAAATTGTGACGCCTGTTGCTGTCCAAAGTAAAGCGCCGGAATAACTTACATGCTGTGCATATATATCGGCGGTAATACCTGTACGGTAATCTGTCCAGGATATGATTGCACCTCCTAAACCGTCACTCACTATTTTGGGGTCGATTTGCGCGTATGCGACATTGTTATTCATTACGACACCATCTACTACCCACATTATTCCGCCTAATGGGTCAAGCCGTTGAGCATAGATATTATAATCAGTTTCACTTCTGTAGTCATACCATGTAATTATTGCACCTCCTGCTTCGTCACTGCAAATATCAGGTTTAAGTTGATCTGTTGCCATAGTACATGTTGCTACGCCGTTTGTTGTCCACAGCATTGCGCCGTCGTATCCTGCACGTTGAGAATAGATATCGTAATTCCCTGCACGATTGTCAAACCAAGTAATTATTGCACCGCCGCTGCCGTCACAAACAAGTTTAGGGCCTCGCTGTGCTGCAGCCTGGTTGCATACACTAACTCCGTTTGCAGTCCATATCACTACTCCATTAGCATTAATACGCTGGGCATAAATATCTGCGAAACCATTATTGCTGCGATAATCCTGCCATGAGAAAATCGCACCTCCAAGTCCATCGCTTACCATTGATACCGAATCCTGGTCAAAATTTTCAATACAGACAGGCACACCATTAATATTCCACCGCACTTCACCGTTTGAATTGACTCTTTGTGTAAAAATGTCTGCCGCTGCACTTCCGCGGTAAGATTCCCAGGTGATAATTGCGCCTCCGCTGTCATCTGTAATTATAGTAGGATTTAGATTGCTGTCCTGAGTACATATTGGGATGCCATTTGTAGTCCACAGTGCATTTCCAAAAGAATTCATACGTTGTGCATAGATTTCAAATTTTCCGCTTCGTTTGTCCTGCCATGCGATAATAGCGCCGCCTTTTCCGTCTGTCGTAATTACGGGATTAACCTGATTATATTCGGCATTACAAACGGGACTTACCGCCCATTGAGAATAAATTGAACCGGAAGTAAGAATGAATGCGGCAAAAATTAATCCGAATAAACGAGATAGTTGATTAATATAAGTCTTTGATTTTAGAGGTATTATTGTCATATAATATTCACTTTATGTATTCCAAAATAGTACATATTAAAGATACTGAATGAAGTTAATTTAATATATAGAGCATAAGGACGAAAAGAGAGTTAGACCCAGAGGACAGGTCATGCAGACGGGGGTTTTTGAATCATATAATGAACATTCATAATACTGTTTATGAAATCTTGTTCTGTGATTTTTCAAAAGACTCTTTTATTAATTCCGATATCTTTGTTACGCGAATGCCTTCCTTATCCGCCTCGATTGGTTTTAAACCGTAGCGAATTCTATACAGATACGTAATCTCAGCGCCCAAATAAAGGATAACTCCTGAATAGTAAATCCAGACAAATAGAATAATGAATGAAGCCGCGGCGCCGTATGTCGAAGAATAAGAACTTCTGCCGAGATAAAGTCCGATTAAATACTTTCCAATAAAAAACAAGAATGAAGTAACGAGGGCGCCTATCCAAACGTACTTCCATGATATACGCACGTTAGGCAGATATTTAAATATTAGAGCAAAAAGAATAGTAATAATAAGAAATGAACCCGCATAATTATATATTTCGGCAGTCGGAATAATAGATGGAAAGATATCACCAATATACTTATTTAGTAAGGTGAGTACCGAATCCGCAATGAGAGAAACCATGAGTACAAAACTTGAGGCAATTACCATTGAGAACGAAACAATTCGTGTTCGGATAAAATTTCTTATTCCGCGTCCGGGTTTGAGTTCAATCCCCCAAATTATATTTAGCGATTCCTGCAGTTCTATGAAAACCGTAACAGCGCCTAAGATCAGAAGTACGATACTCATTATTGCGGCAAATATTCCCGTTGAGGTATTTGATGCCCCTTTTATTATTGTATTCAGCATATTAGCACCTTCGGTACCGATAAGTTTGTTTGCCTCGTTTACTATACCGATGCGCGCATTATCTTCGCCGAAAAATAAACCCACAAATGATATAACTATGAGGAGCATGGGACCGATTGAGAAGGCTGTATAATAAGATAATGCAGCCGCCATTTTCAGACCTTTGTCGTCTATGAATTGATTTACCGAATCTATCAGTAATCTTGGAAGTTCTTTTATGGTGAATTTTTTCTTATTCAAAGTAGACATTAGTTTATAAATATTTCTTATTGTCAGATTTATGTCCCATATTATTACCGCATTGCTTTTACAAAAAAAGGAGGAATACAATATATTCATCCTTTTTTATAGTTGATTGTCAGTCGGGCATTCCATTTTTGTCGTTATCCCTGAATGCTTTAAAATTGTGGTTAATATTGTCTTTTATGTTATTGTCTATGTCATTTGAATTTTCATTAACCATCGGATTCATCCACGTCCCGTTTTTTATAAACCAGATATACGGTTTAACCGTTAATGTAATATTTGTTACACTTATCGAAGTAAACGGAATATTGTCAGGGAACTGGAGTATCTGATGTGCAGACTTTGTTGACCTGTATACGAAATAGTTTCCAAGATACCACCCTTTCACGATAACGGAGTATCTGCCGTTCGAATCCGCAAATTCAAGATCAGGGGGAGTTTCATTGTCATTTAATTTGTGCACTTCGAATTTAATCTTTTTGTAATCTCCCGCGGGAATAAATGCAGAACTTATTAATTTACAATCAGAAGACATGTCCATGAACATCACAAACGGGCCGGTTTTGAATTCCGAAGAATCTTCAGCCGTGTTTGACAATTCCATTTTAATGTCTTTGATTAGTATTTTTACTGTGTCAAGCCTGATAATATCCTGTAGATCACCGATTGTATCTGCCGAACTAATTCCGCTTAAACTCATATTGTTGATTTGAGCCGGGGCGGTCGTTGAGTCGCTGCAGCCGAAAAAACCTGCCGCGAAAATGAACATTGATAAAACAACCGACACAATAATAAATGCGTCTACTTCTTTCTTCCATATTGGTTTTGTCATTATATTTTTTACTATATTAAACCCAAATAAATTATCAGGGTAATCATTTCTTTTCATAACTGTAGTAGCCGGCTTCTTTTATAACTTTATCACGAATTTATTCCTGCCTACTTCGTGCCATTAAGAACTGCTATAAGTTCAGTAACTTCTATTTGTAACTTGGACTCGTACATTATCTTCGATTCTTCAGGATTAAGTTCTTCCCTGCCCGTGTTATTGACAAATTTTATGAGATTGCCATTGTCAAAGTAGAATTCCTTACCCGGTTCACCCGAATCTTTACCTTCGTTTTTTGAACCTTTATCCTGAATGAACACGAATACAAGTTTTCCGTCCATAAGATAATATTCTTCGGTTCTTTCACTTATGCCTTTATGCGGATAGACCTGTATTCTTACTAGTTTGTCGCCGTCGTAATATGCATCGAATTTTTCCCATTTTTGTTTGGTGTCTTCGCTGGCATTTGATGTTTTTATATCGACTGTCTTTTTCTTTAAGACTTTTTCTGCGAGTTTCTTTTCCTCTTCGGCTCTATATTTGGAAATAGAAACGACGATTTCGTCTTTCTTTATTTGCTGCTGCTTTTTTACGCTGTTTGAATCTTTGCTTTTGTCTGCTGTTGATTCATTCTTCGATGTATCTTTGCCGCAGTTGATTAAGACAAATGATAATAAGATGATTGTTATTATCAGAAGATTTTTGCTTTTCATGATATTATTATATTTTTTTTGTTATAAGTAATAATTTTTTTGTTGCCGGTTTATTTCTTCTCTTTTCCGGTATTGTTGCCTTTGTTCTGTCTTACGTTTCCATTGCTTTTCTGCTGATTGCCGTTGTCTCTGCTTTTGTTCTGTCTCACGTCTTGGTTTCGCTTTTGCCTGTTTTCGGTATTACTGCTTTTTTGTTTTGTGACGTTGTTGCTCTCTTTATGCTTTGTAATGTTTTTGTTTCCTTTATGTTTTGTAACGTTTTCGTTTCTTTTATTCTGTTTAACATCCTCATTGCCTTTGTTATGTCTTTCGTTTTCTTTAAATCTGTTTTTATTACCGTTATCGTTTCCCTTATTCTCGTTTTTGAATCCATTATCATTATTCTTGAAATCCTTGTTCTTTCCTTTCCATTCATCAAACTTCTGATAGGATTTCGGCTCGTTTTTTCTGTATCCGGGGTGATTTTTGTCCTTATATTTTTTGAAATTGGGCGAGTAAACATTGAATTGTCTGTCCGTATATCGGACCTCATTAAAATTTCTGACGTGGTTAATATTGACGACATTAATATTGCTTGTATAATATTTTTGAATTATGTTCACATCGGGTCCTCTGTTTACAATCATATCATTTGTGTAAACTAAACCGGCTGTTCCTATCATTAAATTCATAGGTATTCTGTTTCCGCTTTCATAATACGGGCTGCTGTATCTGTAAATATCGGGATCAATAAAGTGTTTTCTTTCAACAATGTAATAATCGTCATCGTTACATCTTGAATTATTTAATTTCCCTGAATTGAAATAACTTGAAGGTCCCAGCGGCGCCCAAGATACATATTCATCGTCCTGTCTCCAGTCAACCCATGCCGGAGCCCAGACTCTTCCTGGAACCCACATCCAGCCTGCATCAGGTGAGCGAACCCATCTGCCGTGATGATGAACCGTCTCTTCCCATGCCGTAGGTGCTCTGAAATACCAGCCTGCATCTGTGTTTACCCATTGCCCGTTATTGTAAGGAGTATACTGAGGAGATTCGACAGATGAGCCGACAACTGCGAATTCGGGAGACGGTCTCCAAACGAATATCATACCTGCACTGGCATCTGCGTATGCAGTCTTAATTCCCAGTATGTTAGAGATAGTAAAGTCATTATTGTTCGGAGTCTTCAAGGAGGTTGTATTGACCTTTACCCCGATTTCTGCCGCGTTTACTTCGACCCATTCGCCGTAGGGCGCAAGTTGGTCATAAAATTCTTTATAATCTACAGTTGATAAATCCTCATCTGTTTCCGTAATATCTTTTTGGTCTATTGTTGATACTACTGTATTACTATCCAACTGCACTTTCTGTTCGTCTGTCAGGCTTTCTTTTGCCACTCTCGAACAGGATGTCAATTCAATAAATGCAATTGTCAGAATTATTAGTCCCAGCGTTTTCAAAATATTATCTCTTTCAAAATTATACTTCTTTCTTTAAATTTTTATATAATCGGTTTCTGCCTGTAAAATATTTCACTATCAATAGAACCGCGACGAATATCAACAATATATGTATATACTCGCTAAACGAATAAATGCTTGTAACGCCTAACCCCCATAGTACAAGCAGAGTTGTTATCAGCGTCCACATCGTGGTTCGTTTTTTTATTATTTTATTTTTACAAATCATTTTTTTTAAATTAAATCGGAAACCGGAGATAAAATATCGTGAGCCTCATTCCTGGAGTATTATATCAAATCCATTATCTCCGATATTTCCGAAATTTCCGGTCTGCAGAATTGTATAAGGAAAAGAAATACAATGCTTTTTCTGCAGTTCGGTATTCAGTATTACAACTCTTTGTACATCTGCATTTGTTTTAATACTTACGAGTTTCTTTCATCTTTGTATGCGTTAATACCCGATTTTACGGCATCTTTAATGTTTTCGGTATTATGAACTATTTTGTCAACATTTGTGCTTATCACATCATTCGCACTTTCGAGAATCTTTTCGGCTTTTTCTTTTGCCTCGTTCCAGGCATAATTAGCTTTTTCCTTACCATCTTTAATAATTTCATTTGTCTTCTTGCGTATATCGTTTCTTAATTTTTTTCCCGGGACCGGCGCATAAAGTAATGCTAATGAACTGCCGATTACACCTCCAATAAGAAAACTAAGAAAAATTTCGTTTACTCTCTTTATAGTTGTCATATCTTTATTTTATATTTTTTATTAAAATACTATGTTACTTTTCTGCCTGTCACGAGTCTAAATACCAAGACGACTAATGCAATAGCTAATAGAATGTGAATAAACCCGCCAAACGTATACGAACTGACCAGTCCCAGTGCCCACAGAACTACCAGTATTATTATCAATGTCCACAACATTATTTTTCTCCTTAATTATTATTTTATAGAAAAAGTTTTTAGTTAAATGCTATCATTACTATACGAATTATAAAAAATATTCGTGCGAAAGCGTTATATCCGCTGTATGCGGTTGCGGGAAAAATCTTCTTCCTGTCTTTTCCTGCTGCCGCCGGCTGAATTCTTCTCTTCCTTATATGCATTGTATCCGGATATAAAAGCATCTGCTACTAATACCGTTTTATCGGTAATAAATTCTACATTTGACTTTACGGCATCGTTTGCACTATCAAGAATGTGTCCGGTCTTTTCTTTGATGCCATTCCATGAATCGGAGACTTTTTTTCTTTCCTCGTCGACAAATTCATTTGCCTTCCTGCTGATATCTCTCCGTAAATATTTCCCCTCTTTGGGCGCATACAATAATGCGATGGCTGAGCCGACCGCGCCCCCTAAAACCAATCCGAAAAAAATTCCGCTTATCTGTTTCGTTAATGTCATTTTTTTACCCTTACTCTGTTATTCGCTTTAATTTGGAAAAACTTATTCTTTGTGATTTTCTTATTTAATGATGCAGTCATCACTTTCATTTTATCCTTTAGGATTGCTTTGTCAAATTTTAGTTTTATCTCTGACTCCGCTTCGGAATCGTTGCCTTTTTTTATTTTTGTATTGTCCATAATTATTATTTTGTAGCGCAGCGTTTTTAGCAGAGCCAATTTGTTTTACTTAATCAAAATCATTTTCTTATTTGAAACGTAAGTACCCGATTCAAGTTTATATACATATACACCGCTCGGGAATGAACTCGCATTCCAGTTAATTATATGATTCCCCGCATTTTGCATCTCGTTGACTAACATATCTACTTCCTGTCCCATGGCGTTATAAACGGTTAATCTTACAATGCCCGAAGTTGGAAGTTGATAATTGATTTGTGTTATTGGGTTAAATGGATTCGGATAATTCTGTGAAAGCGAATATTCAACAGGCGTTGTTCCGAATTCCGGTATTGCTGTTATTATTCCTGTTGTATTAAACCCGTTCATATAGATATCGTAATTATTACCGCTGCGATAATCCTGCCACACTACTATTGCACCAAAATTTCCATTGCTTACTATTCCGGGCTTTAACTGGTCATTTGCAATTGTGCAAATCCCAAAACCGTTTGCCGACCATGTGATAGCAGCATTTGAGGCTATTCTCTGAGCATAAATGTCGGAATTTCCTGCATTGCGGTGGTCTTCCCATACTATATAAGCGCCGTTATTGCCGTCGCTTACAAGTTGTGAATTAATCTGGTCGCCTGCTGCAGTGCAAATAATAATACCCGTTGTAGTCCATTGCACGGTACCGGATGTATTTACTCTCTGCGCATAAATATCTGCAGTTCCGGGACCTGCACCTGTTCTGTAATCTGTCCATGAAATAACTCCTCCGCCTAAGCCGTCGCTGACTATTTTAGGATCAACCTGGTCATATGCAACATTGTTATTCATTACAATACCGTCTACTGCCCATACGATTGCTCCCTGAGGACCCTGCCTTTGTGCGTATATGTTATAATCGGTTGTACTTCTAAAATCAGACCAGACAACTATTACACCCGCTGCACCGTCGCTGCATATATCGGGTTTAATCTGGTCGGTAGTCGGTGCCGTGCATGTAGCAACACCATTTGTTGTCCACACTACAGCGCCCCCGGTTGCAATACGCTGTGTATAAATATCATAATTGCCCGCGCGTTTGTCATACCATGTAATAAACGCTCCGCCTAAACCATCGCTGATAACTTTAGGTCCGCGTGAAGGAAATGCATGAGTACAGATTTCAACACCATTTGCTGTCCACAAGAATGTTCCTATGGAATTCACTCTCTGTGCATAAATCTGAGAATTACCCGTATTAGTTCTGTAATCCTGCCATGTTATAATTGCTCCGTTGAAACCGTCGGGTGTCATGGCAATTGAATCCTGATTAAATACTACCACTGCAACAGGAAGACCGTTTAGCGTCCATTGGACAACACCGCTTGAATTTACTCGTTGTGCAAATATATCTGTAGTTACGCTTCCTCTATAAGATTCCCATGCGATAATTGCGCCGCCTAATCCATCGCTTACAATGGAAGGATTAAAACTGCTGTCCTGCGTGCATATCGGAACACCGTTAAGTGTCCACAAAGGATTACCTGCAGCGTTCATTCTTTGAGCATAAATTTCGGATTTGCCGTTATGTCTGTCCTGCCACGCAATAATTGCGCCGCCATTGCCGTCAGTAATCGTAACAGCATTTGTCTGGTTGTTTGTTGCGACGCTCACCGGTCTGCCCTGATTTTGTGAAAAAACAAAATTCGGTATAAATAATACTGATATAATTATTGCTATGAAAAGACCTGCTAATTTCGCATTAGAATTTATTGAGTTTCTTATTTGCTTTACCGGCTCAACTGCGTATCTCGGATTAAATGTTCCTTTTGCAGAATTATCAATTAGCAATTTACAAAACTCATTGTTAATTTTTTTTGTGTTTGTCATTTTGTTACTCTCTTTCATTATTTTATTAGTATCATTTTCTTGTTAGAAACAAAGGAGCCTGATTCAAGTTTATATACATATACGCCGCTCGGGAAAGCGCTTGCATTCCAATTAACATTGTGGTTCCCGGCATTTTGTGTTTCATTGACCAATATTTCCACTTCCTTACCCAAAGCATTATATATAATTATCTTTACGTTTCCTGATTTAGGCAGTTGATAGTCTATCTGAGTGACAGGATTAAATGGATTTGGATAATTCTGTGAAAGCGAATATATATCAGGTGTTGTTGCAATTTCCTTTACACCCGTGAAGATACCGCCTGTATTAAATCCATTCATATATATATCAAAATTATTGCCGCTGCGGTAATCCTGCCAGACTACCAATGCGCCGTTATTGCTGTTGCTGACTATCCCGGGATTATTTTGATCATTGGAGAAAGTGCAAATCCCGAATCCGTTTGCCGACCATGTGATTGAGGCATCAGAGGCAATTCTTTGAGCATATATATCGGAGTTGCCCGCATTGCGGTGATCTTCCCAAACAATGTAAGCGCCGTTATTTCCGTCGCTGACGAGTTGAGATTTTATCTGGTCGCCTGATGATGTGCATATTATTATTCCGGTAGCCGTCCATTGAACTGCGCCGGTAGAATTTACTCTCTGTGCATAAATATCTGCAGTACCTGGAGCCACACCGGTTCTGTTATCAGTCCAGGAGATAATTGCTCCACCCATGCCATCGCTTACAATTTTCGGATCATATTGGGCATATGCGACATTGTTATTCATCACTATGCCGTCAACACTCCATACCGTTACTAAAGCGGGACCCTGTCTTTGAGCATAAATGTTATAATCCGTTGTACTTCTAAAGTCGTACCAAGTAATTATAACGCCGCCCGCTCCATCGCTGCAAATATCAGGTTTTAACTGATCTGTTGCCATTGTGCACGTAGCCACACCGTTTGTTGTATACATTGGCGCGCCGCCTGAACTAATCCGCTGCGTATATATATCAAAATCGCCTGCGCGTTGGTCGTACCATGTAATAAATGCTCCTCCGTTACCGTCATTTATTAATTTGGGACCTAGTTGGGCTGTTGCCTCATTACAGACACTTACCCCATTTGCTGTCCAAAGCATCGTTCCTGCGGAATTAATGCGCTGAGCATAAATATCCGCAAATCCATTATTGCTTCTATAGTCCTGCCATGTAAGTATTGCGCCTCCAAGACCGTCACTTGCCATGGCAATTGTATCCTGATTAAATACTACAACGCAGACGGAAACTCCGTTGAGTGTCCATTGAACGATGCCGTTCGAATTAACGCGTTGTGCAAAAATATCGGTCGTTGTGCTGCCGCGGTATGATTCCCATGCTATGATTGCACCGCCGCTGCCATCACTTACAATGACAGGGTTGAAACTGCTGTCCTGTGTGCATATCGGAATGCCGTTAAGTACCCATAACGGACTTCCTGCCGCGTTCATTCTTTGCGCATAGATTTCGGATTTTCCGTTATGCCTGTCCTGCCACGCGATAATGCAGCCGCCGCTGCTGTCGGATACAGTAACAGCATTAATTTGATTATTAGCAGCATTGCTGACAATTTTGCCCTGTGCCTGTGAGAAAATTGTATTCGGTAAAATCAAAATCATTACCAGCACAAAAAAATATAAAACCGATACAGTACTTAACGGATTTTTTGGAATTACCTTCGTTGTCTTCATTGTTTTTATATTAAAATTTTTTATGTAATATGATTGAATCATATTACTCGTTTTTTTAAACTGTTATCCGGAATTTATGCTAATCGGGTTTATATTTAATTTATAATCGATTCGTTATTATTCCAGAGCGGATTTCCGTTATCATCTCTGATTTTATAGATTTTGCCGGACTTACTGATTGTTTTGGCAATTATCTCACTGCTGTCATTAAAAATTATCATGGAACCGACAACCGTTACATAATCATTCGTATTTATTTGAAATTCCTGATTCTCTATGAAAATAGCAGGACCCAGAAGAATCAGTATTTCACCGTCTGCCGTGCTGATTGTCATACGCTCACTATAATTCATATTTGCATCATGGTAAATTTTATCAATATTTATAATCTGTCCGCTTATAGTTGTTACCGTGTTATTGTTATATATATTGATTAAATCACTCTTCTGACACAACACGATTTGTGAGAACATACTGTATGATAATAGAACTGATAAAATTGTGAACGATATCCGGTTTTTGGTTTTCATGATGATTTAAATTAATCAGGTCTCCTTAAATTAAAAGAAGACCTGATTGTTTTGTTAATTAGTACCCCTTTAATTATAATTTAAAATTAATACCCATTTCTGTACTTAAGAAAGTATGTGCTCCGCCATCTTCGAATGTATAATGCATTTTTGCTTTCAGCATGAAATCAGCAACACTTCCCATCGGTATAATAACGCCCGGACCTCCATTAACTCCGAAATTGGTTTTTGTTGTACTGCTGATGACTGTACCGTATGGATCGGTCCATTCTCTTGTCATGAACATGTATGCGCCGATTCCGGCTTCAACGAATAACTGCGCTTTAACTTTCGGACTTGTAAGTACGTATCTGGGTCCGGCTGTTATTTCGATATAATTTGCATCAGGACCGGGTCCCATATCGGATTTTCTCGGCATGTTATAATAACCTGCTTTAAGGAAAAATGCTGTTTCCCTGTTTATTCTCATCGCGGCTTCAAGACCAGCATTGAAACTTAATTTGTAATTGTCATTTAAAGTCCCGATTGGGAATTGAATACCCGCCATAGGGGTAATAGCGAATAAAGGATATACATCCTTTTTATAAGTTGTCTGCGCCTGTGAAATTTCAGAACTCAGTAATGCGGCAATTAATGCAACAAACAACAATGTGAATATTTTCTTGAACATAAATTGGTTCCTTTCATTTTTTAATAACCTTATCCGGTTATTGTTTTGTTTTATGTAATAAGATATAAATACGGGTATAATTATGTAATAGGTCAAAAGGATGAAAAAAGGATTAAACCGTTCGGGCTACTAAAATTTACTCTCCTTTAAGCAAAAAAAAACATAACTAAATCTAGTATTCGCTTTCGATATATCTGTTATTATTTCGTATTTTTATTATTCGAAGAAATCCAAGAACCTTTATTATATAGTATGTAGGGTCAATTTCATACCATTTAATACCGAAATCGGCGCTAGATGGATATTTGTGATGATTGTTGTGATAATTTTCCCCAAGCATTAAAAAATCAACGGGTATAAAATTCCTTGAAGTATTATTCATTCTAAATCTTCTTTTGCCGTATTTATGAGCAAACCAGTTAATAATCGAACCGTGAACAGGTCCCATTAAAATATGCACGGGTATGAGCGCAAACATCCACCAGTGAGTTGCAAATATAACGTAAAATCCCGTGTACAGCCCAGCAAACATAATCCGGTTAGTATAAGACTGCGCCCAAATGTCAAGCGAATGCCAGTCGGGGAGATTTTTTGTAAATCTGTCTTCCGCTATGAAACGTTTATCCATAATATCGGCATAGACCTTTTTTGTGTGCCACATCATGGCGAATAGATTTGAAAAGTATTTGGGCGAATGCGGATCTTTATCCGTATCAGCATAGGCGTGATGCATCCTGTGAAGAATACCGTAAGCATGAGCGCTCAGATACGATGAACCCTGAGTTATATACGCGAATATATAAAAAAAACGTTCCCAGAATTTGTTCATTGTGAAGGCCCGGTGTGAAGCATATCTGTGCTGCAGAAACGACTGCGAAAACAAAGACAGATACCAATGTGAAACAAAAAATATTAAAATTATCATACGTAATAATATAACCGTCAGTTTGAAATTGCAATCAGTCGAAAGAACTAAATATGGATTACTCCATATGGAGTATAAATAGAGTAAAATTTATGATTCAACGAAGAGTTCTAATCCGGGTAAGTATATTTTTTGTGATTATAAGTCATTTCCTGGTAATTTTTGAATTTTACGTTTCCTTATTTTGTTATTTCAATTATACGACTTAATCCATATTTTTTACGAAATTACGATATGAAAGAAGAAAGAGTAAATTTAATCAAAGAGAAACTTGCAAGTTTCGGTATCGAGTACTATGACGTAAACGGAACTACGGGAATTGTAACGACTCCTGAGAAAATCGTTGATGTATGCAGCCTGCTGAAATCCGATGCGGACATTTCGTTCGAGCAGTGCAGGGATGCAGTCGGTATCGATAATTTCAAGAAGGAAAATAGATTCGAAGTCATTTATAATCTATATTCACTGAAATTCAAAGACAGACTGTTCGTCAAAGTTATTCTTGATACAAAAAAGCCCGAAACTCCTTCGTTGACGGGCATCTGGGCAGGTGTTAACTGGTATGAGCGTGAAGCATACGATATGTTCGGAATCATTTTTGCAAACCATCCGGACCTCAGAAGAATTTATATGCCCGAAGAGTTCGAGCATTATCCTTTAAGAAAAGATTTTCCTTTAATGGGCATTCCGGGATCAATTCCTTTGCCAAAAAAATAGACATATGCCGCATACAGTTTATGAAAAAATGAAAGAAAATGATCCTGAAATTCCAAAGTCTAAGATACTTGAGGCGCTGGAATCACAGGATTTAAGCATAGAATTTGACGATGCTCTCGAGAATGAAATGGTGCTTAATATGGGTCCCCAGCATCCGGCAACCCACGGCGTGCTCAGGCTTCTCGTAAGTCTCGACGGCGAAACCATTAAAAAAGTAGTTCCCGATCTCGGCTATTTGCACAGGGGATATGAGAAACTCGCGGAGAATATGTCGTACCATGAGTTCATTCCGCATACAGACCGTCTTGATTATCTTCAGCCCGTTGCGAATAATGTTGCTTACACGCTTGCAGTGGAAAAACTTCTGAATCTGGAAATTCCCGAAAGGGCGAAATATATAAGAACAATTTCCGCAGAACTGGGAAGAATACAATCGCACCTTATCGCTTACGGAACAACCGTTATGGATACGGGCGGACTGACACCGTTTCTATGGGGAATGAGAGAAAGAGAAAAAATTCTTGATATTTACGATACATATATAGGAGTAAGGTTCACTACATCTTACACGCGTATAGGCGGAGTAGCGCAGGATATGCCGGACGAATCATTTGCGGCAATCCGGAAATTCATCGATGAGTTTCCCGGATATCTGAAGGAAATGAGAGATATAATCGAAAGAAACAGAGTCTTCGTCGACAGGCTTGAAGGCATCGGCTATATGTCGAAAGAAGATATTATCAATTACGGAATAAACGGACCGATACTTCGCGCGGCAGGTGTCGACAGCGATTTAAGAAAAGACAATCCCTATTTGATATACGATAAACTTGATTTCGACGTTCCTACAACAACTGAGAGCGACTGTCTTGCAAGGTTCTGGATAAGATTTCAGGAAATGTACGAGTCCGTTAAGATTATAAGGCAGTGCATCGATAATATGCCGTCAGGACCCGTTAATGCTCTTGAGCCGAAAAAAGTACTTCCGAAAAAGGAAAGAGTTTATACAAAGATGGAAGAACTTATTCATGATTTCATGCTGATTAATTTCGGGCAGAACCCTCCCGTGGGAGAATCATACGGTGCGGTTGAATCGTCTAAAGGCGAACTTGGTTTCTATATAAAAAGCGACGGAAGCGGTCATCCATTCAGGATGAAAATCCGTTCGCCGTCGTTCTGTAATATTCAGGGACTTCCCGTTATGCTGAAAAATGCTTTCATATCGGATTCCGTTGTAATTATCGGCGGATTGGACCCCGTTATGGGCGAAGCGGATAAATAAATTTTAAATATATAATTTTGAGCAAGCAATTATTTAACGAAGAAGAATTAAAGAAAATCGAAGAGGTTAAATCCAGATATCCTGATTCGAAAGCGGCGCTGCTGCCCGTGTTATGGATGATTCAGGAAAAAGAAGGCTGGATATCGAGTGAATCAATGAAGCTGGCAGGGGATTTGTTGAATGTGCCTTATGAACATATACTCGGGGTAGTGACTTTTTATACTATGTTCAATGATAAGCCGAAAGGTAAATACCACCTTCAGATATGTACTAATGTATCATGCATGCTGAGAGGCGGATATGAACTTTATAATTATATTTCGGATAAACTCGGGATAAAAAATAATGAAACAACTTCGGACGGAATGTTCACAATAGAGGAAGTCGAATGCCTGGGCTCATGCGCAACAGCGCCAATGATGCAGGTCAACAATAAGGAGTATTATGAGAATCTTGATAATGCAAAAGCGGAAGAGATAATATCAAAATTTAAAAGCAAATAATTACTATATTTAAGAACAGGTCCACAAAGATTCACAAAGAAGACACAAAGGTTTTATCAGTTATGACAGCTGACGAATTATCGAATATAATAATCGGTTGCGCTATTGAAGTTCATAAGACATTAGGTCCCGGAATGTTGGAATCCAGTTATGAGGAATGTTTGGATTATGAATTAAAGAAAAAGGGACTTATTACAAAAAGGCAGATACCTGTTCCGGTTATATATAAAGAAGTTAAACTGGATTGTGGTTACTGGCTTGATTTGTTGGTTGAAGATAAAGTAATTATAGAAATTAAATCTGTTGATAAATTAATTCCGATTCATCAATCGCAATTATTGACTTACATGCGATTTGCAAATATCAAATTGGGTTTATTAATTAATTTTAAAGTCAGATTTTTGAAGGACGGTTTAGACAGACTAATTTTATAATATCTTTGTGGTACTTTGAGTAATCTTTGTGATACTTTGTGAACCTATTAGAAAAAAATATGAAGATAATTTTAAAAGACATAAAAGATTTACACAAGATAGACGTTTATGAGTCTAACGGCGGATACTCAGCCCTCCAAAAGGCATTGAAGGAAATGAAACCCGAAGACGTCACTAACGAAGTGAAGAGTTCGAATCTTCGCGGAAGAGGCGGCGCATGCTTTCCCACGGGTCTTAAATGGACTTTCATGCCTAAGACCGGCGATAAGCCGAAGTATCTTTGCTGCAACGGCGATGAATCAGAACCGGGCAGTTTCAAAGACAGAGAAATATTCGAAAAGAATCCCCATCAGTTTATTGAAGGCGTTTTGCTTGCATGCTATGCAATGGGAATAAATGCCGCATACGTTTACATACGAGGTGAATATTATACGTGGATTAATATTCTGCAAACCGCAATTGATGACGCATATAAAAAAGGATATATCGGGAAAAATATTCTCGGAACAAAATTTTCAACAGATATTTATATTCACAGAGGTGCCGGAGCATATATCTGCGGAGAAGAATCCGCATTAATGAATTCAATTGAAGGAAAACGCGGATATCCGCGCGTGAAACCTCCGTTTCCCGCGGCTTACGGATTATGGGGATGTCCGACAACAATAAATAATATTGAAACGCTTGCCAATATCCCCGAAATAATAAAAAACGGAGCCGAGTGGTTTTCGAAAATCGGTGCGCCAAAACATCCCGGGACTCTTTTGTTCGGAGTAAGCGGGCACATTAATAAACCCGGCGTTTATGAATTGCCCACCGGCACTCCTCTTATGACAATCATAAATGATATTTGCGGAGGTGTTCTTGGCGGAAAAGAAATCAAAATGGTGATACCAGGCGGTTCATCTATGCCTCCTTTAACACGTGATGAATGTCTGAAAGCAAACATGGATAATGAAAGTCTGAAGGAGTTTGGTTCTTCAATAGGAACGGCAGGCGTAATGGTTATGAACGAAGATACGGATATTTTGAAAGTACTTATAAGAATAGCAAAATTTTATTATCATGAATCATGCGGACAGTGCACACCTTGCAGGGAAGGTACAGGCTGGCTTCTGAGGGTGCTGAAAAGAATCGATGCAGGCAACGGCAGAATGAGCGACCTTGATTTGCTGACTTCGGTGGCTCAGAACATCGAAGGCAATACTATCTGCGCGCTTGGAGATGCCGCGGCATGGCCTGTGAAATGGACAGTTAAAAAATTCCGTAAAGATTTTGTGAACAAAATAAAAGATGATGTCGAAGTGCCGGTTATGAATAAGGTTCATTCGCTGAGGTAGTTTATTCCTTCACAGCGGTTTAAGTGGAAATGGTGTAATAAAAGAAGGAATTTTTCTTCTAAGAAAAATTCCTTTTTATTCATAAAAGACTGAGTTTACTTCCCTATAATTTGATAAATTTTATCCGAACAATATTTCGCGAAACCATCGTCATGCATTGCATCAGGCGACATTAATGTAAAGCGTCCGTCGTATTCGCATTTGTTGAAAACGTCAATCTCGGCGAGTTTCAGATTTCCTGCATCGAAAAAAGCAATCCTGACGTGCATGATATATTTATCTTTAAATACAGGTCTTGAAACTTTAATTATCCCGTTCCCGTCGCCTGATATTTTAGATGACATGTTATATCTTATGTTTTCGGCTAATTTTTGACCTCTTAATTCCGCGACTATATAAGGTTCATCAAGCAGTTCCTCGGTACTTCTCGTATCAATGTATTTTGTTTCGGTCGAACCACCTATAAAATCATTCGTTAGAATTCTTCCGTTAAGAGTGTCATATTGCATGGTCCAGTTTTTTATAGCCGACAGGCCCGATCCATTTATTATATCCGCGGTTGAATAATCGATTGAACCTGTTATACATCCGCTGAATATTAAAAACAGAAAGTATAACCCGAAAAATTTTTTCATTTATCCTCCATGATACAGGGAAAAAACTTTAATTTATATTATTATAGAGATAATTATTTTTTACCGAGTGTTACCCTGACTGTAACTTCTTTGTCATCTCTCTTTACAACCACGTCTACTTCCTGCCCGGGTTTATATTCCCCAAGCGCCGCTGTATAGTCATAAATATTCTTAATATCTTTATCTCCGAATTTTATCATTATATCTCCTGCAAGCAGTCCGCCCTTTTCCGCAGGACTACCTGCCTGAACACCTGACATCTTAAAGCCGTCGCCGCTATACGAAAAATCAGGAACCGTACCTACATAAACTCTTACGGATTTTTTTTCCGATTTATTGTCGTCTTCTTTTGCGACAACTTTTGTAAATTCCGGTTTTGAAGAAGCATTTACAAGGTCAGATGCCATATCATATACCATATTAAGTACTTTTGCTTCGCCTTCGGAATTAATCTTATCATATGTATCCGACGGTTTGTGGTAATCTTCATGAAGGTCTGTAAAGAACATCAGAACCGGAAGATTCTTTCCGTAAAAAGATGAATGGTCTGACGGACCGAAACCGTCCGGACTCATCGATGTGGAAAAAGAATAAGTCTTGTTGAGTTTCTCTATTTCAGGTACCCAGAACGGCGAAGTGCCGATTCCGTTAAGAATAAGTTTGTTGTCCTTGAGTCTGCCTATCATATCCATATTTATCATAGCAACTATATTGAACTCTTTGAATTTTTCCGATTTGGTAAAGTACGCAGAACCGATAAGACCCTCTTCCTCGCCTGTAAAGCAAAGGAAAAGCATGCTGCGTTTCAAATTATTCTTATTCGCTGCGAATTTTTGCGCAAGTTCCATAATGCCGGCTGTACCCGATGCATTATCGTCTGCTCCGTGGTGTATAAGTCTTTCTTTGCCTCTGTACATAGAATTCGGTCCCCCGTAACCAAGGTGGTCAAAGTGTGCGCCGAGAACTATAACCTCATTTTTAAGTATCGGGTCTGTGCCTTCAAGATATCCGATTACGTTGCCCGTATGCGCAACATCATTTTGAAGGTCAACGCTAAAACTTGCCGTAATTTCACTAAGTTCTATGCAGTTGGGTTTAAATGTATTGTTTATATCTGTTTGAATCTTGCTGAGGTCGTATCCGCGTTCCTTCAGGAACAATTCAATAATCGCGCGTTTAGTATTTATTATCGGGAAACCCGAACTCTGCTGAATCATGTCGAATCCGATGCTCATTAGTTCATCTTCACTCGACATATTATCGGGAGGGGAGATTACTATTATGCCTGCCGGTTTCAAATCCCTGAATGCCGCAATCTTTGCTCTTAATTCTTCGTACGTTCTGAACTTATCATTCGAAGTGTTCATATAAGTGGGCGAATAACGCATAATCACGATAATCTTTCCTTCAACATTTACCGGATTTCCGTTTGCATCGTTAAAGTCGTTGTAGTCAAGATAAGGCGCGAGAATTCCGTATCCCGCGAATACAAGTTTACCTTCGGCTGTTCCGTTCGAAGAAATTCCGAGTGGAGTAAAATCTTTTGCGGTTACATCAATTGTTCCTTTCGGAGTCATAAATTTCAGAAGATTTGCTTTACCTGCTTTCACTCCGTTATTCATGTCAAACCTTTGTATGTATGCGCTGTCGCCCTTTGGTGTAAGTCCGTATTTCTGAAATTCTTTGCTGATATATTGCCTTGCCATAATATCACCCTGAGTTCCGGGATATCTCCCTTCGAGTTTATCCGAAGCAAGATATTTTATATGCTCATAAACTTCCTCTTTCGTAATATCGTTATTTCTTACTTTATCAATGTCATTCTGAGAAAACAAAAATCCTGATTGTAAAAACAGAACTATTAGTAGTGCTATATATTTATTCATTTTCCTTTTTATATTAAATAAAATTAATTTGTTTTGCTGTAATCAAGTTCCGAACCCATTACGCTGTGCGGAATCAAAAACACAATTAATGTTACAATCGCCGCGCCGAGAACCCAATAAGCGGGTTTTTTGGATTTGAAAACCATAATAGCGGCAACTACCCATGTTATAAATGCAATCAGTGTTTTATTGTCGGTCAGGTCAAAACCAAACGGAATACCCGTCCAGTATGCATCGAAAGCATATTTCTGAACAATAGGTCCGAGTATCATACCGCCAATAAACATTAAACCAAGTGCCCAGAAAGTAAATTTTTTCAGATGGGCTTCTTTTTTGAAAACTTCAATACCTGCGCGTGTCGATAATAACATAGCCGCAAAAATAAGTATGATGTGTACAAACAATATCGGGGCCGGTACATCGCCTTTGTAACGTATCACAACAGGTTTCTCAGGTATTTCAGTCTCAGTATTCTGTCCGATAACTCTAATGGAATAATCCAGTTTGCCTGCTGTAGGTTGTTTCGGAAGTTCGGCGCTGAGAATACCGTTGTCGTTTCTCATATCGATTCTCGAAACTTCATCTCTGGTCTTATGTCTTTTCCAGATAAGTACTCCTTTGTAATTGTTGTCGCCGACATTTATCTGAACCGGACAATTCTCGTTCGTGCTGTTGCTCCTGTCGAATTTATAACTTATTTCTTTACCCTGAAAAACAATTTTTCCGGAAACAGGATATGTCGGTCCGGTAATCCTCTGGTAATATGCCGATGCAAATGTAATAAGGAATGCCAGCACCCATGGCGCTGATACTTTTGTGTAGTACCAGAAACCCTTCTTGATTTCAATTGTATTGTTATTTTCCATATGGTTTTTGTATAATATATAAACATAATAAAAGCTGTGATTTAATTCTATACTTAATTATTTATAATTATTATATTCATTACAAACGATTTATATGAAAGTATTATTAACCGGAGGCAGCGGATTACTCGGACAGTACCTGAATGTAACACTTTCAGGCGATAAAGAATTTCTGTCCCTGTATTTCGAAAACACGGGAAACTGCCATAAATTTGATTCAATAAGGTTTGATATAAGAGATAAAGGAAAATTATCCCTTCTTTTTGGTAATTTCAGACCGGACGTCGTTATTCATACAGCCTGTTATTCACGTCCGGAAATTTGTGCTAAACTTGACCGGAACGAAGTTTATCATCTTAATGTAGATGCAACCGAAAATATTGCAAGACTATGCAATGATTTTAATTCCAAACTCATATACACATCAACAGATCTGGTGTATGACGGCTCGGGGAAAGGATTATTAAAGGAAGATGCCGATTTGAATCCTTTGACACTCTATGCCGAATCAAAACTGATGGGTGAAATTGCAATCCAGAGAAACTGCAATAATTATGTTATTCTGAGGACATCTTTGCTAATCGGATTCGGCTTGTGTCATTCAAGAAATAATTTTCACAATACATTTGAATTACTGAAATCTGGCAGGCAGGTTTCTCTTTTTTCCGATCAGTTCCGATCTCCTCTTGCGCTGCATAAGGCAGCCGGATTTATAGGCAGGCTTTGCGAAATGTCTGTAAGTAATGAAATAATAAATTTCGGAGGAAAAGACAGGGTCTCCAGACTTGAAATCGGTGAAATGATTTGTGAATCGGGAGGTTTCAATAAAGATTTAATAAAATCGACATCATGCAAAACTGTGGAGGGGATTATTCAGGTGCCTGACGTATCCATGAACATCGATAAACTGGCAGGATATGGCCTTAAACAAGATGATATCTCGGATACAATAGATTTAATAATAAGAAACGCATGAAATAAGAATCGTTTTGAATTTTCAGTTTGAAAATATAAAATTATATATTCCTTTACATTTTATATAATATTATTTAATTTAAATCAAACAATCACAATCATATAGCAAATTTCTTCCGATTAAAATAGGCTTTGAGAGACAAAAGCGAACTATTATACCCTGAATTTTAATCAATTATTTTTACTTACAAAAACCGAAAGAATGCAAAATGCGTTTAAAGGTTTTATTTTAATGATTATTTTAATAACTTATTTGTTATTATTTATTATAAATGCATAATCTCAAGTTGAATAAAATTATTATGTTAAAAAGAATCAGCAGTATAACGGTCTTCATTTTTCTTGCATTATTTATCTATTCCTGCGAGAAAAAGAACGATAGCGTCATAGACCCTTCTTATGATTCACCTGTTTTAATGAATCTTGTAAAGGTACCGGATACGGTAAAAACAACATCCGGAAGCCCTGAGATAAGGTTTTATATCTCAGTTGTTGCTAACGAAAACAACGGTGTGCCGATTAAAAGCGTAAATTGTTCTTTGAGTGATCCGTTTAACAACAATATGGGAAAATTTTCGTTGAACTATGACGGAGACACCGCAACCGGAAAAAAATATACCGGAATAATAAACATAGGCAGTATATCCTGCCTGCTTGTCGGTTCATATTCTATTCAGGTAATCGCTGAAAATGAAAAGGGTTTAAGCAGCAATATGCTTAGTTCGATTTTGCCTGTTGTAAATACAGCAAATCAGGCGCCTGTTATGTCGAATCCTGTTCATCCCGATAGTGTGATAAGACCTCTTTCGGGTTCTATTGACCTGACATTATCAGTGAAGGCTGTAGATGCTGACGGCATTTGTGATATTGCTTTTGTTTATATGGACTTTTACAGGCCTAGCGGATCTTTTCTCGGCAGATATCCAATGAGTCCAGCAGGCAATAATGTATACTCATATACAAATCAGGTAACTTATGCCCAGCCCGATTCACTTTATGGCTATTATAAATTTAATTTTTTCGCGATTGACAGGTCGGATGTATTCAGCACAATATTAAAAGACAGCATCAAATTCGTAAGACCAAATTAAAGAACACAATGATGATTTATAAAAAAATATTATTATTAATAATTTTGTCGGCAAGTGTGAATTTATTTGCACAATCGATTCCCGAAAGTTTTAAACTCGGCACCTATAAGAAGACCGATATTAATAATACGGGTAAAAATAAAATCGGAAAAATAACGGATGTAGCCGCAGTGCCTAAAAATTCGAAATGTCCGATAAGCAATTTCATAACCGATATATATAAATCGGGAGATACGATTTGGTTCGGCACGGGAAGCGGAATAATGAGGACAACGGATAATTTCAATAGTTTTGATTATTACCTCGGTTCAGATCCGTTTGGCGCCGACGATATTTTCGGTTTTAACATAAAAAATAATATGTTCGTTGTTACTACGGCGATTAGTCAGGAAATCAACGGAGAGAGCGTTTCCGTCGGTACCGGTGTAAAAGTTTCAACGGACTATGGAAAAACCTGGAATTCACATCCCCAGCCGATGGACGGAAGATACGACACGACAATCACATACGGAGCAAATACGCTTCATTCACTGCCGGTTGTAGTCCCCCAGCAGAACGTTTCATATGATATAGCAATAACAAGAACGAAAGGCGATACTTTAAATTATACAATATGGGTTACGGGTTTCTCGAGCGGTCTACGGAAATCCACAGACTATGGCTCGACCTGGCAGAGAGTTTTACTGCCTCCTGATAATCTTGACAGTATATATTTAGGAGGTGTGTATAACTTCGCTTTGAATCCAAACATAAATTTAAATCACAGGTTATTTTCGGTTCAGGCTATTAACGACTCTACTCTACTGGCAGGCTCGGCGAACGGTATCAATGTCTCACGTGACTGGGGGGTAAGTTGGAGAAAATATAATTATCAGAATTCAGGCAACGGCACACACAGGGTATCGGGAAATTTCGTAGTGAAATTTCATGTACAGAAATACGGAAGCAGGGAAATATGGTGGGCTTCTACAAGACGTGCAGAAGATAACAACGAACAGAATGCCTTATCATATTCAACCAATCACGGTTATTCCTGGGAATATACGCTTGCAGGCTATTCACCGAACGGCATAGGTTCAAGAGACTCTGTCGTTTACGGATTTACAGACGGCGGCCTGTGGCGCGCAAACTTCGGAATTTTTGACTGGTCAAAACCTTCTTTGATTGCGGATCCAGTCTCAAAGGATTTATGCAGGTCAAACAGTTTTTATTCCGGCAGTTATATTAATGATACATTATACATCGGCGGTGCGGACGGATTATTAAGAACGCGCGAAACAGGGTCTCCATGGAACGCACCATGGAAGATATACAGAGCCTGCGGAGATATTATATCAGGCTCAACTTCAACTTCATACGCAGCACCGAATCCTTTCTCTCCGAATATGGAAGTTACAAGGATATTCTATAAAACCGGCAAACCGTCATCAAAAGTCACGATAAAAATATTTGATTTCGCGATGAATCCCGTCAGAACTCTTATTCAGAATGCCGCCAGAACAGGCGCGGATGTTCAGTTCTCAATTTGGGATGGAAAAAATAACGACGGATATGTAGCGGCGAATGCGGTTTATTTCTACAGGATAGAAGTTGATGACGATACTCCTGTCTGGGGAAAAATAATTTTAATGCAATAAACTAAAAGAGTTTTCAAATATATGAAAAAATATATAGCAGTAATATTGGTTCTAATTTCGTTTTCCGCTGCAAATGCGCAGTTAGGTAGTTACGCAGGCGGATTCGCAAGAATGGGATTCGGCGCTAGGGGACTTTCGATGGGCAATGCGCTTGTCTCTGATACTCACGGTGATATATCCGGATATTATAATCCTTCTTTGAGTTGTTTTCAGGAAAAAGGCATAGTCAATCT
Source organism: Ignavibacteria bacterium (assembly GCA_028714695.1). GTDB lineage: Bacteria > Bacteroidota > Ignavibacteria > Tepidaquicellales > Tepidaquicellaceae > CAIKZJ01. Next base: position 340,632 of record JAQTLX010000001.1, read on the forward strand.
CGGTTATACATTTCTGAGTCTTGACAGGAAACTGAATTTTGTTTCGTTTACAAAAAAGTTTTCACTTTCAGGCGGAAAACAAACGGCAGGCTTAAGTATATCATGGATAAATGCAGGTGTATCGAATATCGACGGCAGGGATAATGATGCGCGTTCCGTAGGAATGCTTTCGACATACGAAAATCAATTAATGCTGGGAATGAGTTTTCTAATTTCGCCGCAGGTGGCGCTGGGTGTGGGCTTTAAACTGTATTATTCAAAATTATACGACGGTGTAACAACAACAAATCCCGGCTTTGATGCAGGTGTCACATATATTGCAAACAAGGATTTGAGTTTCGGTCTTGCGGTCAGGGACCTGGGCTCAAAATATAAATGGGTGACTTCTGACCCGAGTATATACGGGAATAACGGAACGACTACGGAAAATAAATTCCCCGTTCTTGTTGACCTCGGCGCAACATACAAATTACCGAAACTGCTTGGTATTGTTTCAGCAGCGGTTGAAACTTACATCGACCCGAAATATGAAACTAAGGATACGCTTGGAATAGTCACTAAGAGCGACCAAAAATATAATTTTGCTTTTAAATTTGGCGGAGAAATAAATCTTAACGAATACGTCAAAGTCCGTGCAGGTATAGACAGAATAGACCTTAAAGCCGATGATGTTTGGGGAAATATGATACCCGGTGCCGGGATTGGACTTCAGAAATCATTTTCAAATGACATGAATCTGGAACTTAATTACAGTTTCCAACTGGAAGCCTATACTCATAAACCTATACAGAATATCGGAATTGCTTTTAAATTCAAATAAATATTGCATAATTTGAGAAATATGAGTTTAAATAATATGCGAAAATTTTTTATTGTTATAATAATCATTCTTTCCGTGAAATTATCATACGGTCAGAATGACGGCGCGGGAAATACAGGTTTGGCTTTTCTTAAACTGGGTATAGGTGCGCGCTCGATCGCGATGGGGGAAGCGTTTGTTTCCCTTGCTGACGATGGTACGGCTTACATTTACAACCCTGCAAGAATAAATGCCACTGAAAACGGTAATGTTACCGTAATGTTCAATAAGACGATGCTTGACCTGACGACAAACTTCGTAGGTGCAAAGTTCAGATTGAATAAATTCGGAATCGGTATCGGTTTGCTTAAAACAACCGTGAGCGATATTGAAGTCAGAAATACTCCCGGTGCGGCGATAGAAAAGTTTAATGCCGACAATTTCTCGACCGGCATTAGTATTTGTTATGATGTGCAGAAAAATCTGTCAATAGGCATAACGGGAAAAATGCTCTATGAAAAAATTTATATAGACGAAGCAGCAGGTTTCGCAATGGATTTCGGCGCAAATTATAAATTCAATAACCTGTCGTTTGCTGCCGTGCTTTCGAATGTAGGCTCGATGAACAATCTCAATAATTCCGAAACCAAACTTCCAACGGCGCTTAGGTTTGGAGGCAGTTACCTAATTAAGAAAAACGATTTCACTTTCACCGGAGCGCTTGACGGATATAAAGTTCTGGACGGCGGTACAGTACACTCGCATTTTGGCGCAGAAGCGGGGTATAAGGATTTTATTTATCTTAGAGCGGGTTATCAGACGGGTTATGAAAATAAAAATTTCTCGGCGGGACTCGGATTGAAGTATAAAACTCTTTATGTGGATTACGCATTCCAGCCGTATTCAATAGGTTTCGGCTCGGGTAATTCGTTGTCTCTGGGCTTTAATTTCTAAATCAAATATTCGTTTCCGGCTGTTAAGAATTATTAATGACAGGAATAATAAAATATTTAGACGACGGGAAAAAACTAAAGTACTTCTTTGCTTTTCTCGTCGTTTTCTTATTCGCATCGAAAATTCATACGATAATCGTTACGGATATTCAACCCTGGGATGAGGGCATGTATGCTGCACGCGTGCTTTCAATAAAAGATTCAGGCGATATACTTGACCAGAGCCAGCATTCAATCGGTAAATTCTATTCGGGCTCGCATCCGCCGCTGCTTATCTGGACAGGATACATTTTCACTTCAATATTCGGAATGAATAACGTTAGTTTTAAAATTTTCATATTTCTTCTAAGTATTGCACTTCTGTGGTTCATCGTATTATTCGGAAAAAAAGTTTACGACAACAGAATCGGAATGCTTGCGGCAATTATTTTCAGCAGCAATATCATCTTCAGCATTTTCTGCAACAGGTTTCAATTTGATATACCTTACTCGCTTCTAATAATAATTTCGTTCTATTATGTACTTAAATACGAGGAATCGGGCAGCAAAAAATATAATATCTACGCCGGAATATTTTTCGGTCTATGCCTTATGGTTAAAATCCTTGTAGGGTTTTTTATACCGATGGTTCTTTTCTTTGTGGTTATCCTTTCAGGCAGGAAATTCAAGTACTCAATTTCGGATTTATTCGTTCTTACTTCAATAGGCGTGATAATAGCGGCTCCGTGGCATATATATATGTTTGCTGCCTACGGAAGCGAGTTCGCGAATTATTTCTTCTTTTATCATATTTATGAGAGGGCATTATTCGGGGTAGAGCAGAACACAAAGGGTTCGGGATATCTTTACCATATAAATTATCTTTTGACCATTCTACCCTACGGTGTAATCTTTCTTTTCGGCGCTGCAAAGCAGATGCTTAATATCAAAAAAATTCAACCGAAAGAACTGTTCATATTAATATGGTTCATGATGGGTCTGCTGATTATAACATTTTTCAGGACAAAACTTGAGGTTTATATAATGCTGATTTTATTGCCGGGTGTGTTTATTGCGTCGAATTATGTCAGAACGCTTGCTTCGGCAGGGAATAAAGAAAAGATTCTTCTGCTTACCGCTACGGCTTTTAATATTTTCTGGTCAGTGCTGAATTACTTCAGAATCGAAGAAGGATACAAAATACAATCATCGAATATAAATACTTTCATTTTGCTTTCAGCCCTGTGGGTGCTGATTTCCGCTGTGCTGATATTTTTTATTATGAAGAAGAGGTCCGGCATTCCGAGTATATACTATGGTTTTATTTTAGTATTTTTAATTTTTGTAAACTTGCTTTATGCGGTAAGAATACCTTACTGGGAAAATTCGTTTAAAATTACCGATATTAAGGGAGAAATAGAAAAAAGCGGGAATAAAAACCTTATATACGTAGCATCCAATCGCAGAGCCAATCCTCAATTCAGTTTTTATTTTGACGGTCTCGACATTGGATGGAAAACAAGCGACTATAAATTTGAACTTCTTGACACAAAAGACGGCACTGAAAATATAAAAGAAATTCTAAAGGGTAAAAAGGAAGCCTGTAATATTATAGTCGAAAAAGATAAAATAAACCGCAGTGAATATCCGGAATCGTCAACATTTATTCCTGAAGGATTCATACTGATAAAAAAATCTCCCGGTTACGAATTATACAGAAACAATTGGAAATAGAAAAAACCGACATATCGAAAAATTCAGACTGGGAAGATTTTCTCAATACAGATTATAATATGTTCTATGACAAACGGTTTCTATGTTATAACGACGAATTCGGCAAGAACATAAAATGGCATCACCTTCTTTTCAGGGAAAGAAACAAAGTAATTGCTATTTTACCCGGAAATGAGATACAAAACGAAACGGATAAAACTTTTGTTTCATGCGACGGTGTAAGTTTCGGCGGCTTCCTCTGGAGAGATAAACTTAAGATTATGGATTTTTTGAATGTAATAGAAAAATTCAAATCTTATCTCTCTTCTAACGGATTCAATAAATGCCTCATAAGAAATTCTCCTTACATTTACCAGAAAAACGCGAACGAAGAATATGAATATGCCCTGATACTATCGGGTTTCAATGTATCGAGGTACTCGATTACGAACATAGTTGACCTGAACAACTTCGAGTTCGAAAAACTTAAGAACCCGAAAAAGCGTTCAATACAAAAGTCGGCAAAGATGATTTCCATCGACCTGATGGAAGAGAATATAAACGAAGATACTCTGCGCGAATTTTACGATATACTCTATTCCAACAGAGAACTGAAGCATGTAAGACCGACTCATACACTCGAAGAATTGGTGTATCTGAAGAACGTACTGAAGTATAGGATTAAATTATTTACTGCTAAAATTGAAAACAAAGTTGTTGGTATCTGCACTCTATTTCTCGTAAAGGACGATGTTGTTTTGAATTTTTATCTTGCCGCCGATGAAGAACATAAAAAAGACAGGGTCTCGGATTATCTTCTCTATAAAACTATTGAATGGTCGAAACTCAATAACTACAGGCTTTATGATATAGGCACATCAAATGTCGGGAACGAACTCCTGCAGGGGCTGTTCGATTTCAAGAAAAAATTTATGGCGGACGGATTTTTAAGAAAAAGTTATACTTTAAACTTATAGGTTGTCAAATGATTAAAAACAAAAGGATATTGTTAACCGGCGGCGGCGGATTTATCGGCAGCAGACTTGCGGAATTGTTCAGTAATGATAATGAACTTCTGATATATGATATTTTCGCGCGGGATTCTCTGAAGTATAAGAAAATTAATTATAAAAATGTCAAAGTTGTTGACGGCGATGTGACGGATTTTTCGTCTTTGAAGAAAGAAACTGAGGATTTTAAACCGCAGATAGCGATTCATCTTGCGGCAATTGCCGGCGTTGATACAGTGATAAATAATCCTGTTAAAACCATGGATGTTAATATTCTCGGCACATTCAATTTTATAAAATCGCTTAAGAAATTCAGCGGAAAACTTGAACGGGTTATCAATTTTTCCACAAGCGAGGTTATGGGCGCTTATTCGTATAAATCTTCTGAAAAATCTAACACGAACGTTGCTCCTGTCGGCGAAGGCAGATGGACCTACTCAATAAGCAAGGTCTCGGGTGAACATCTCATTTACAGTTATTATAAAATGTTCGGTTACCCCGCATTATCCGTGAGACCATTCAATATCTACGGTCCCGGGCAAATTGGCGAAGGCGCAATACAGATTTTTATAAAGAACGCTGTCCTCAATAAAGATATTCAGATTCACGGGGAGGGCGACCAGATAAGATCATGGTGCTATATTGACGATATGATTGACGGAGTAATGCTATGCCTCGAAAATAAAAAAGCAATCGGAGAAATTTTTAATATAGGAAATCCGAAAGGCACTGTTACTATAACATCACTTGCGGAAAAGATACTTGCACTTTGCAAAACGAAATCGAAAATAAAATATATCCCGAAGAATTACGTTGACGTTGAATTAAGGATTCCAAGCATAGATAAGGCTCAGGAAATACTTGGTTTTAAACCTAAGGTCGACCTTAATGAAGGGATAATTAAAACATTTAAGTGGTATAAAAAATATTTTAATAATTGAGATACTTTTTTCTGTCATACGGCGAAATGAGTCTGAGATGCTTGTCTGACCTCATTTCAATGAATCTTAAGCCTGTGTTTGTGGTTACGCATAAATCTTATGAATACGAAAAAGAAAGAAACGGATTTTATAAGAAACTCGGCGAAGTATGCAGTCAGGCGGATATCGAATTAATAAGAACAGACAGCATTTCGGAACTGAAAGATAAAATCAAAGGCACACATGCAGGTGTTTGCGCAGGATTCATGGAAATTATAAAAGAAGAAATCTTTTCAATTCCCGAATACGGAATTCTGAATATACACTGCGGAAAACTTCCCCAATACAGAGGGCGGGCGCCTATTACAAGAGCAATCATGGACGGCAACGACACGCTGTATCTCACTATTCATAAGGTTGACAGCGGAGTCGATTCCGGCGATATACTTTTTGAAAAAGAAATTATAATTGATGATGAGGATGATGTGAATTCCCTGTATTATAAATGTTCTTTTAATTGCGCTTATGTTTTAAAGGAAGCCATAGAAAAATTACTCGGTAAACAGGAAGGGAAGTTTGCAAAACAGGATTTATCCATTAAGCCCAAAGCAAATCTTAAAATTCAGGATGAAGAAAGATGTCTGGACTGGAACCGGAATCTAAAAGATATATATAATAAAATCAGGGCGCTGACTTATCCCTATCCGTCCGCCTCTACTTATCTGAACGGAATAAAGTATTATATACTTCGCTCAAAACCTTTCTATACTCCTGAGAAACCCGGTTCAAACGGAGAAATAACGGAAGTGAACAGTGATTTTATACTCGTAAAATGCAAAGACGGATACATCATGAATTATGACGTCCGCGATGAAAATTTTGAAAAGGTTAACTGCCTTGAGGTCTTTAAAAAAGGAGATATTTTAAGTTGAAGATAATAGACTCGCATATTCATATCGGCAAATGGAGCAGCGTATTTCTTGATTACGAAACAAGCGTGAAAGATGCCGTGAAAGTAATGAAGGAATCCGGAGTAGATTCGGCAGTTGCGCTGCCGTGCGATACTTTCATGAACCGGGAATTGCTCGACGAAATCAGGAAAGAGAATAATTATAAATTTCATTTTGCCTGCTGGATTAATCCTGATGATAATAATCTCGACGGCTTCATTGAAAAGAATATTAAAGATATAAAAGTTTTTAAGATACACCCTTCGTTTCAGAAAAAAAGAGTAACTGATATTGCTTATTCAAAGTATCTCGATATAGCCGAAAGTGAAAATATACCGGTTATTGTACACTGCGGAAGATGGCAGGAGATTGCCGGTTTTACTTTCCCAATTGAAACGGCAAAGAAAAGAAAAAATCTGAATCTGATTCTTGCTCACATGGGAGGCGACCAGCCGAACCTCGTTACCGATTGCGCAAATGCGGTAAAAGAGAGCGGTCTGAAGAATTTGTTCCTCGGCACGGAGTCAGTACGCGAATTCCATTTTGTCAATGAAGCCGTAAAAATCGCAGGAGCCGAACGGGTTATCTTCGGAAGCGACTACAATCTCGGACTTCCGAAAATGTATATACCAATTATAGAAAGTCTTAAAATCAGTAATGAAGAAAAGGAATTGATATTTTCCCGTAATATATCAAGACTGCTCGGAATTGAGTAAAAAAATTCTTCATATAGCGCCCCAAAATTTTGCAGGTATGCCGATAGATTTTGCGAAGATGCAGAATGAATCGGGGCATTACTCGCGTCTTGTCACGGTTTTCAAAAATACACTCGATTTCGAAGAGGATTTGTCTCTTGGATTTAAATTACCGGTAAACAAACTCGCGAAACAATGGCGTGATTCGAAGATTACCGGAATGAAATATTATAAACCGAAGAATTTTTCCGAAAAAATATTTTTCAAACTCCGTGATTTAAAAAACAGCAGTGTTATAAATAAATTCATTGAAGAAAATAATCTTCTCGATTTCGACATCTATCATTTCGACGGGGGTATGGACTTCTTCAGGGATTTGAGATTTGCAAAAAAACTTCATGGTCTCGGAAAGAAGATTGTTTGCTGCTATTACGGAAGCGATTTAAGAACGAGGGGAATATTCCGGGAACTCGATGAAATGAGCAGACTGAATCTGACGGTCGAATTCGATCACATAAGACTCCATAAAAACATACATTATCTGTTCTTCCCGTATGATGTGAAAAAAACTCAATATAATTTTGTAAGCAATGAAGAATTAAGAATTATACATTCGCCTACAAACCGCCTGTATAAAGGGACAGACAGGATTCTTGAAGTAATAGAGCAACTAAGAAAAGATTTCGACTTCGAATTCATACTTGCGGAAAATGTTTCACGCGATAAACTTATGCGGATGAAATGCGGATGCGATTTAGCGATAGATCAGGTCGGAGGAATTATGGGCGGCTCGGGTTACGGAAAGAATTCAATTGAAAATCTTGCAATGGGTCTTCCGACTATCACAGAGTTCTATGATGAATATCTGAACTTTCTTCCTGAAAATCCTTTCATATGCAGCGATATAAAAAATCTGAAAACAACAATTACCGATATTCTGGAAAACAGGGGACTGCTGAAAGAATATTCCGAAAAAGGAAGACAATGGGTTGAAAAGTACCACTCTTTCGAAAGCGTCAACAAAAGGCTTGAAAGTCTTTATGAGGAGAATGATATATGAGCGGCAAACACGTTAAAGACCTTTTTTCTCAGACTACTATATACGGTATCGGGTTGTTTGCCAATAAAGCGATATCGTTTATATTGCTTCCTTTATATACTTACTATTTTGCTCCCGCCGAACTTGGTGTGTATAATCTTGTTCAATCGGTATGGCTGTTCGTAATATTGATTTATCTTTATGGACAGGAAACCGCTTTCATAAAGTTTTTCATAGACGGCAGGAATGATGAAGAAAAGAAAACGGTATATTCGACAACATTGATAATGCTTGTATGCTCGTCATTGGTATTTTCTCTGATAATCTATTTTCTGTCCCCATCAATTGCTTCTTTAATAAGGTTTGAAAATCCTGAACTTGGAAACAAACTCCTGCGCATACTTGCTTTGCTGCTGTTTACGGATACATTGTTCAGATTTCCGTTATTGCTAATAAGAGCGGAACTGAAAGCAAAGTCGTATCTGTATCTTACGCTCCTGTCTGTATTGGCCAATGTCTCGGCTAATTTCATTCTTATCGTGGGCTTGAAAATGGGAGTTGAAGCAATATTCTACAGTTATATCATATCCGTTATAATCACATTCATAGCGGGACTTCTGGCAACGGGGAAATATTTGTCGTTAAGGTTTTCATTCGATACGGCAAAGAAACTTGCTGCGTACGGAAATAAATTTATTTATATCGGTTTGTTTGTTCTGCTGATTGATGTTTCGGACAGATTTTTTCTAAAATATTTTTTCAATGAAGAAGTCGTCGGAATATACAGCGCAAACTACAGGCTCGCTTCTGTAATGTCGCTGATAGTTGCCGCATTCAGATTTTCATGGACACCGTATTTTCTTAATCTAGAAAAAAATCCCGAGAATAAAAAAATTATTTCCGACATTTTTACGTATCTCGTTTTTACGGGAATGTTGTTGTTCTTATTCTTTTCATTCTTTACGGAGCCGATCGTTAAAATATCTTTCGGAAAATTTTCATTGCTTGATTTCCGATACAGAAGCGGACTTTCGATAATCCCAATAGTGCTTCTTGCATACTTTTTTTCTGGCATGTATTCGGCTTTGAGTGTTGCGCCGTTTTACGCGAATAAAACCGGAGAACTGTTCTTCGTAACGTGGCTTGGATTCGCAGTTAATATGATTTTCAATTTTATTTTGATTCCTAAATTTATTATGATGGGCGCTGCGCTTTCAACTCTGATTACATATCTGGTAATGCTTGTATATTTATATTTCCGTTCGCAGAAAATTTATAAAATTGATTTCGAATCGTCTAAAATCCTTATCATTACTGCATTTGCAGGGATTTGCTATTTCTTGTATTACTTATCTTCATCATACTTCGATAACACAATTTTAATGATAATTTCATTTTTTCTCATAACTTTTTTCATTTTATTTTTAAACCTGCTACATGTCGTCAAATTAACTGCTGTAAAAACAATATTTACAAGAGGACTCTAAAGTATAACTTTATTGATTTTTCTCTTGACAATTAAGAATAATGTACTTATGTTTGTAGTAGATGGATGAGATAAAATAAGAATTACCCTTTCTTATTTAAAACCAATCCGGTTGTTGCAAGGCGATAACCGGATTTTTTATTGTACTAACGGATTAATAATACTAGTCAAAATCTAAACACATACATGTATTAAGTATTTTTCACGATTATTTTATCTCTTTTTTCTCCGTCTTGTTAAATAAAATATTATATGCGGCAATTTATATTGATTTTATAATCTTTATTACTGAATTTGGAATAGGCTCATTTATAATTCGCAGTGAAATTCTTACAATAAAATTTCGTATATAATTAAATGAAGATTCTTATTCTTACTTGTCTCATAATTCTGCCTTTGACTGTCTTTTCTCAGACGGATAAATTAAAAGTTTATTCTTTAAGTTTTGAAACATCATATTTATATATCCGGAATTCCAATAAAGGCATTTCGTTAAAGCCGTCCGCGCAGTACAAATTAGGCAGGGACATTTCGGTTTATTCCGAATTTCTTTATTGTTTCACAAAAGATGAGTCATACAAGTATCAATATGCCGTTGTTGATTTCGGCGTTAAAGTAAATCAGACGGCAGAGCAAATAGCATACGTAAAACTCGGCTTAGGAGGTATTATCAGTCAAAGTGAAAATTCAGGCGGAGCAGGAGGCATTTTGATTAATCTTGGAATCGGTCGTGAATTTAATTTAAGCAGGAAGGCTGCTCTTTTTATCGAAAGTAATGCATTGTTTTCTCCTTACCGGTTGTCGGGGTTCTATACCTTTGGCGCCGGCTTAAAGTATAGTTTTTACTAATTTCAAACTTTTTTAAATCCACACAATTACATGAAAACACTTGTTTTTATTTTCCTTGCTGTAATTCCACTTAATTTGTTTTCTCAGGTTTTGCACAAAGAGAAAATTTCATTGCGTAACACGGATAATTATTCTATTAATACCGTTTGCCGTTCATAGGATTTCAAAGAATTATACAGCGATAAATCAAAAATATCGGGAATGTTTTCTTTAAATTTCGGTCCTGATTTTCTAATTCCCCCGGATGAAACTAATCTCAGCAAAAAAATCGGATATGGTATATCTTTGGAGTTTCAGTATATCAGGAATAATACACTTACCTGGTTCGCGGGTTTCGATATAAATTACTATCAGGAAAGGAATGACTTATATGCTATGTATCCTGGCGAATATCCTGAAGGATATGAATCAAAGGTCTGGCTGGCATTCATATTAGGCGCGAAGATATATCCGGATAAGGATTTATTCGGTCTTCACTTTATTCTGGGTGCCGGTGCTATTAATGAATATGTTGGAGCCCTTGATTTCGGATTGGGTTATGAAATTAAAATAAATGATAGAATTTCTGCCAATCCATTTGCAAAGACACACATAATTTTAGGTGCGGGAGGGGAGAGCATCGGAATTTTATATTTGAAATCTATGCATTTTGGATGTACCTTGAATTATAATTTTTAAATAATCTCCGGAAAAATAAATTTATCCCGAAATTCAGATTATTTTGGATATTTTAATAAAATTTTTTACTTTTATTCGTAGATTAACTTTCCTAACTTTATGTCATAAGTAAATTTATTATCATGAAAAAATATCTACGCTCATTATTACTTTCCCTGTTGATTCTTTCCGTTTCATCTTTTGCTTTTGCAAATGTGATTACCTCAAATGGAAACGGAACCGGTATTAGTGTAAACGTTATTGAATCAAGAAGCGGATACACAAAATTGGAATATAATTTTTTCGGATACGATTCCAAAGAAATTAAAATAAACGGGAACACATATCTTTCTGTGTATGCTCCTGAAATGTCGTGGCTGATGGAGAAAAACAACCCCGAACTGCTTACTTACAAAAGAAGCATTCTCATCCCCGATAATTCGGCTATGAATTACAAAATACTTTCTCAGGAAACTGATGAGTTCTCAACTCTTCCGATTATGCCTTCTAAAGGCAACTTCACAAGGGATATAGACCCGAATTCAATACCATACGCATTTAGCAGCATTTATACTTCTGATAAATATTTTCCCGAAAATTCCGTTTCTTTTGCATCGCCGTATATCGTGAGAGACTTCAGAGGAATGACGATTCAATTCAATCCTATGCAGTACAACCCGGTAAAAGGTAAAATGAAAATAACCAGAAGAATGGTTATTGAAGTGTTTTCGGATAATTCACTTAAAGCCGAAAATCCTTTGATAAGACAAACTCCGCTTTCAAGAGTTTCGGGTGAATTTGCAGGCATATATAGAAACCTGTTCATGAATTACGGTGTAGGCGAAACGCGTTTCGATTCTATTCCCGAACCCGGCAAAATGTTAATCATTTGTCCTACTGCTTATTTGACTGCAATTCAGCCTTTGGTTCAGTGGAAACAATCCCGCGGTCTGAATGTTACCGTTGCCGAATATCCGGCAGCAACAGGTTCAGGTAACACTGCAATAAAAACTTACATCCAAAATATGTATAATTCTTCGGGTTCGGTTACATACATTATTTTGGTCGGCGATGTAGCGGATATACCGACTCTGAACGGCGTTTACGAATCTGCCCCATCGGATCCGTGTTACGTGAAATTAGCCGGGACAGACGCATATCCCGACGCGTTTATATCAAGAATATCCTGCCAGAATGCGTCAAGTGTTTACTATGTTGCTCAGAAATTTATAAGATTTGAAAGAGATATAGAATATGGTGCTTCCTGGTATACAAAAGGAGCCGGAATCGGCGGACCTGATGTCGGCGGTACACCGCCTTATGCGGATTCAATCAGAATGAACTGGGTTAGGGATACATTGATGGCTCATGGTTTTACACAAGTTGATAAAGTTAATGGTCCTGTGGCTACACCGCAGACATTAATAAATGTTCTTAATGAAGGAAGATATGTATTGAATTATATCGGCCATGGTTCGGGTACATCCTGGAGCAATACAGGATTTTCAACTACAAATTCATATCAACTGGCAAACGGCTGGAGAGAGCCGTTCCTCGTTGACGTTGCATGCCTGAACGGCAATTTTACATTGAATGAATGTCTTGCAGAATCACTTCTGCGAGCAGGCGATACTGCAAATCCTAAAGGATGCGTTTCAATTTATGCGTCGTCCACTAACGCAAGTTGGGTGCCCCCATGCGATATGCAGGCAGCTGTAATGAGGAATTTGGCAAATAGAACAAAGAAGACCGCAGGCGCAATTTCGTTTTTCGGTCTTATGACTGCAATGGATATTAACGGTGGAAGCACAGGAGAAGGTCTGAAGATGATGGAGCAATATAATATATTCGGCGATTGTTCGCTTCTTCTTTCCAGAGGAGTTCCTCTCGGACCGTCGATTTCTCATAATCAACTGCCGAATACCGAAAATCTATCCGGACCTTATATCGTAAATGCAACAATAAACACGGTAAATTCAGGTCTTGTAGCAGGCAGAACAAAATTGTTCTGGACACGCGGTACTGCATTCACTGACAGCGTTACTATGACAAATTCAAGCGGGAATAACTGGACTGCCACCATTCCGGGAAACGGTAGTTCAGCAAACTACAGGTACTTTATCACAACAATTGATTCTGTCGGTAGAACTGCATTTGCACCCGGCGGAGCGCCTTCGAATTATTATTCATTCGCGGCAACTCCTGATAATATTAATCCCGTAATTACGCATACTCCTTTACCGAATACACCGAAATCAGGTTGGCCGGCAACCGTAACAGCAAATGCAACTGATAATATAGGCATAGATTCTGTATGGGTAAAATGGTATATCAATAATACATCAACCGGTATTAAGGAGTTCAAACTGGTACATACAACCGGGACGACATACACAGCAGCATTCAACTCTACTAATGCTCAGGTGAATTTTAACGATTCAATATTTTACAGAATATTCGCAAGAGATATATCAAATGCACATAATACCGATTCTACATCACTTAATAAATTAGTAATTATTAATCTCGTTAATGCCTGTATCGGAACGGGTACATCATCTTCAAACTATCCGTTTGCAACATACTGGCACGATGGCAGAACACAGATGCTCTTTACTGCTTCGGAATTAAATTCAGTGGGAGCAGGTTCAAACAGTACAATCACTAAGATAGGATTCAATGTCATTAGTGCCTCGTCTCAGGTTATGAACGGATTCAATGTAAGATTCCAGCATACCTCGGCAACATCGTTGGCCGGTTACGTTACATCCGGCTGGACGACAGGTTTCTCTGGTACATATACCGTGCCTGGAACAGGCTGGCAGTATATTGATATGACGTCGCCATATTTCTTATATAACGGTACAAGCAATTTGCTCGTTGAAGTGTGTTTTGACAATACATCATGGACGGATTATTCAACTGTTAATTCAACTTCGGCACCTAATATGACCTGGGCATATGCAAATGATAACCTAACAGGCTGTTCTATAACGGGAGGCGCAACGCAATCGTACAGACCTAATGTTTGTTTCACATTAACTACTGTATTAGGAGCAGTAAATAATGCAAATCTTATTCCTAACAAATACGAATTGGCTCAAAACTATCCGAATCCGTTTAATCCTGTTACTAAGATTAACTTTGCACTCCCGAAGCAAGGTCTTGTTATTATGAAAATCTATGATGTGCTCGGCAGGGAAATCAGAACTCTCGTTAATGAAATCAAACAAGCAGGAAACTATTCGGTTGATTTCAATGCCTCCGAATTCGCCAGCGGCGTCTATTTCTACAGACTCGAATCGAATGATTTCGTTGACGTAAAGAGAATGATACTCATAAAATAATATCAAAATAAAAATATATCAAAGGCTGTCCCCTGGACAGCCTTTTTCATTTTTTAAAATTATTAATCTTATTAAAATTAAAATAATACCCTGAATTAATAAAAATTTAATGTTCTGATAATGATTATTTAAATTGATAAACATTTTTAGTAAATTTCACCGTCTCATTTCAATAATGAAAATTTAAAGATGAATATTCACAAAAAAACGCTCATTCAACTGCTCATAAATGCTATGAAAAAGTTCGATGTGATGCAGGATATTGTTTTTACGAAGAAAGATGACCAGTATGCAGGCATGAACAGATTTGAAATAGTCAATTATTCCCTCTGCATAAAAGAATACCTCGAAACTCTAGGATTAAGAAAAAACAGCGACCTGGCAATCATTTCCGAAAACAGGGTTGAGTGGATAATAACGGATCTGGCGTGCATGCTTTCGCAAAACAGAACCGTCCCTATATACGCTTCGCTTACTCCCGAATCAATTAAATATATACTTAATGACTGCAAGGCGGAAATTATTTTCGTCTCAACAGGTCTTCAATTGGATAAAATTCTTTCCATAAGAAATGAATGCCCTGATTTGAAATATATAATCTCTTTTAACAGTTTCGAAAGAGCAAACATAAAAGAACATATTATCTCTTTCAGGGATATTTTCTGCGATAAAACAAAGTTATCGAAGAATGAACTCCTTGAGAAAATTGAGATTATTTCCGACGGCGTTAATGATGACGATGTACTGACTAATATATATACTTCCGGAACCACGGGTGTTCCAAAAGGTGTTATGCTGACACATAAAAATATTTATTCGAATCTTGTTTCATTTCCGGAAGTACTGCATATCGACGAAAAGGAAATATTCCTTTCCTATCTTCCGTATTCACATATTTATGAGAGAACAGCGGGGTATTATCTTCCGTTTTTCTGGGGTTCAAAGATATATTATGCACAAAGCATCGATACTATAGCATTACAGATGACCGAAGTTAAGCCCACTATTATTATTACTGTACCCAGGCTTCTCGATAAGATATATAACAAATTGATGAAAACTTCCGCGGAAATGCCTGAAGGATATAAAAAGAAGATATTCAACTGGGGACTTAATGTTGCACGGACTGAATGGAATAACAAAGATTCGGTGAAGTGGAAACTTGCAAATAAACTTGTCTTTCAGAAAATCCGCGAAAAAACAGGCGGAAAATTAAATCTGTTCGCTTCCGGAGGAGGCGCTTTAAACAGAGCCGTTGGAGAATTTTTCGACGGAATAGGAATTATTACTCTTGAGGGATACGGTCTCACGGAAACATCCCCAGTTGTAGCCGTTAACAGAGTCGACAGAAATAAATACGGTACGGTGGGTATTCCTATGAGAGGCGTCAGTGTTAAAATTGCCGATGACGGAGAAATACTCGTCAAAGGCGATACAGTGATGAAGGGTTATTATAACCAGCCGGCAGAAACCGCAGAAGCAATTAAAGACGGATGGTTCCATACTGGTGATATCGGAGAATTCGATTCCGACGGATGCCTGAAAATCACGGATAGGAAAAAATCTTTGTTTAAGTCATCGGGAGGAAAATATATTGCCCCGACTCATATAGAAGAACTCGTTTCAACGCTTCCTTATGTCGATCAGGTGATTGTGATAGGCAATGAAAGGATGTACGTGACTGCACTGATAGTTCCGGATACGAACGAACTGAAATCGCTGGCAAAAACATTGAAAGTGAATCTTGAATTTGAATCCGACCTCTTCACGAGTCCAATAATCCTGAAGCAGATTGAAAAAGATATCAACGAAGTACAGAAGAATCTCGCAAGTTTTGAAAAAATCAGAAAATTCAATTTGCTGCAGACTCCGTTTACTATTGAAGGCGGTGAGATTACGCCTACTCAGAAAATCAAAAGAAAATATGTCGAGGAGAAGTATAAGCACATTATAGATAATATGTACCATAAAGTGTAAATAAACAATTAACAATTAGTAATTAGTAATTAATAATTAATTATTATTTTTTCGAAAACATAATATATCTCTTCTTTAAAAATTACCAATTACCAATTACTAATTACTAATTATCTTTTTCTGCATTTAATAAGCACCAATAAATTATTACTTTAAACTCGATAATTAAAATAATTCTATGCAGGTTTTAGTAACAGGAGGAGCCGGCTATATCGGCTCACACACAGTCAGAAAATTACTTAAAAAGGGATACGAAGTTATAATTCTCGATAATCTTTCCAGGGGACATATTGAATCCGTTCCCGAAAATGTGAAATTCGAGAAAGTTGATTTACTCGATACGGATGGGTTAAAAAAAGTATTTTCGAAATATAATGTTGATGCGATTGTTCATTTCGCGGCGTTTGCATATGTCGGAGAATCAGTTGAAAATCCCGGAATGTACTACAGAAATAATGTAATTGGCAGTTTTAACCTGATTAATACGGCTAACGAATTTAAAGTTAAGAGATTTGTTTTTTCTTCAACCTGTTCCACATACGGTAACCCCGAAAGAATACCAATATCGGAAGAAGAGCCGACTGCGCCAATTAATCCCTATGCAAGAACTAAATTGATTATTGAAAATATTCTCGCTGATTATGATATATCGTCAGGCTTGAAATATTCGGCTTTAAGATATTTTAATGCAGCGGGAGATTCTGACGACAGTTCGATTGGTGAAAGCCACGATCCCGAACCGCATTTGATTCCGCTTGTGCTTTTTACGGCTCTGGGAAAACGCGGCAGCATTAAGATTTATGGAGACGATTATGATACGAAAGACGGCACATGCATCCGCGATTACATTCATGTCAATGACCTTGCTGATGCGCATGTATTGGCACTTGAATATTTAAACGATAAAAATCCGTCAACTATAATAAATCTGGGAACCGGAGATGGTTATTCAGTTAAAGAAATTATAGATGCCGCCCGAGAAATAACAGGGTCGGAAATAAAAACGGAAATTACCGGGCGCCGTGCAGGTGACCCTGCAATACTCGTAGCCGATAACACTAAAGCGAAAAAAATACTGGGATGGAAACCTGAATATGATTTAAAAAGAACTTTGGAAACCGCCTGGAACTGGCATAAAAATCAGAAATATTAATTAATAAAATCAAGTATATGGATATTTCAGTAATTGGAACAGGGTACGTAGGACTCGTATCGGGAACATGTTTCGCCGAAATGGGCAACAATGTTATTTGCGTTGATAACAGTCCGGAAAAATTAAAAAAACTTCAGAAAGCGGAAGTTACGATTTATGAACCCGGGCTTGAAATTATATTCAGCAGAAATATTGAAAAGGGGAGACTTACATTTACTGATAATCTGAAAGACGCCGTAATAAAAACCGAGGTTGTGTTTTTGTGTCTTCCGACACCGCAGGGTGAAGACGGCTCCGCCGATTTACAGTACGTACTTGGCGTTGCTGATGAGATAGGCAAAATTTTAAAAGATGACGGCAATAAAAATTATAAAATTATAGTAAATAAAAGCACTGTGCCTGTCGGCACTGCGCAATTAGTCGAAAACGTAATTAAAAAACAGGGCGGCGGGAATTTTGATATTGTATCTAATCCGGAATTTCTCCGCGAGGGTTTCGCTGTAGATGATTTTATGAAACCCGACAGAATAGTTGTCGGTTCTGAAAGCAAAAAAGCGCTTGAAAAAATGCGGCTGCTGTACGAACCTTTCGTCAGACAGGGGAATCCGATTGTAGAGATGAACACTGCAAGTTCCGAGGTTACGAAATATGCAGCGAACTCGTATCTCGCGATGCGGATTACGTACATGAATGAACTTGCGAATTTCTGCGAGGCTGTAGGCGCCGATATTGATTTTGTAAGAAAAGGAATGGGCACCGATTCGAGAATCGGGAAAAGATTTCTTTTTGCAGGTATAGGTTACGGCGGCTCATGTTTTCCGAAAGACGTTAATGCTTTGATAAAAACATCGATTGATCGCGGTTCTGAAATCAATCTTCTTACGGTTGTCGATAAAATGAACAAAGAGCAAAAGAAAGTTCTTTTCAAAAAAGTACTGAAACATTTCGACGGTGATATAAAAGGAAAACGATTCGGTGTCTGGGGGCTGGCGTTCAAACCCAATACCGATGATATGAGAGAAGCGCCGTCTGTTGTAATTATAAAAGAATTATTAAAATCAGGAGCCGTCGTTTCCGCTTATGACCCGGCTGCCGAAGAGACTTCCCGGTTTTATCTGAAGGATTCTATAACTTATGCTAAAAACGAATATGATGCAATCAAGGACGCCGATGCACTGCTAATATTTACCGAATGGAATGAATTCAGGAATCCCGATTTTGAAAAGATTTCAAAATGTCTTAAGAATAAACTGATTTTTGACGGCAGAAATATCTTCACTGCCGGAAAGATGAAAGAACTTGGTTTCACTTATTACAGTATCGGAAGAAAAACCGTAAAGTAGAAATTTATTTATTATCTATAATTTTTTTAAAATAATTGTAGGTTATTTTTAATCCTTCTTTGCGCGATATTTTCGGCTCCCAGCCGAGAATTTTTTTCGCCTTTGTAATGTCAGGCTGTCTTTGCTTCGGGTCATCAGTCGGAAGCGGCTTATAAACGATTTTTTGATTAGTGCCCGTCAGTTTGATAATTTCTTCTGCAAATTCTTTAATCGTTATTTCATCAGGGTTTCCTATGTTGACAGGCATTGTATAATCGCTCATAAGCAATCTGAAAATTCCTTCGACCTGGTCGTCAACATAACAGAATGAACGCGTCTGGCTTCCGTCGCCGAATACGGTTATATCTTCGCCTCTTATAGCCTGTCCTATAAATGCAGGCAAAGCCCTGCCGTCATTAAGTCTCATCCTTGGTCCGTATGTATTGAAAATTCTCACTATCCGCGTGTCCAATCCGTGATACGTATGATAAGCCATCGTGATTGCTTCCATGAATCTTTTTGCTTCGTCATAAACACCCCGCGGTCCGATTGGATTTACATTGCCCCAGTATTCTTCGGTTTGCGGATGCACGTTCGGGTCGCCGTAAATTTCCGAAGTGGATGCAATCAGGAAACGGGATTTCTTTTCTTTTGCAAGTCCGAGCAGATTATGTGTTCCGAGCGAGCCGACTTTCAGTGTCTGAATCGGAATTTTTAGATAATCGATTGGACTTGCCGGCGATGCGAAATGAAGTATGCAATCGAGTTTGCCCGGCACATGCACGAATTTGGTAACATCATGAAAATAAAATTCAAAATCTTTTTTCGGGAAAAGATGCTCTATGTTCTTCATCGAACCCGTACTAAGGTTATCCATGCCTATGACTTGTAAACCCTCTTTTATGAACCTGTCGCAAAGATGCGAACCTATAAATCCCGCCGCGCCTGTGATTAATACCCGTTTTTGTCCCATCATATATTTGTTTTGGCTAATTTAAACATAAAATCAAAAAGAAATAACGCAATTTCTTTTACGGATAATTCATCAGTTCTCTTTAATTGAGCCGAATATGCTCGAAACCCTGTCTGAAACTTCGTGCGAATCCTTTCGTTTAATAAAGTGAGGACAATTAAATTAAAAAACAACACTACTAAGTTTTTTACATTTCAGTCTCCTATTATGTTAAGGTAAGCAGGACCCGGTTATGCCGGGTTTTGTTTCTTTAAAGAGCGGAAAACGGTATAAAACGGATATTGGATAACTGAATATGGAAAATAGTCGGAACAGGAAAATTTGGAAACGGCACAACCATATTCCATATTCTATTTTCCCATTTTCTATTTTCCACTCTCAATCCATTTCCATTTTCTTTTTTCCCGTTCTATATTGAATTTTCCGTTTAAAGTATCTGTTATATATTTTATATTAAACTATGCTAAGTACATATATACCAATATTACTCATAACGGGATTTGCACTGATTTTTGCAGTTGCAATGGTAAAGTCGTCCGTAATATTCGGACCGAGAAAACCAAATAAGGAAAAACAATCTACGTACGAAAGCGGTATGGAGCCGATAGGCACGGCAAGGGATAGATTCTCCGTGAAATATTATATGGTGGCTGTCAGTTTCATAGTGTTCGATATTGAAATTGTATTTCTCTATCCATGGGCAGTTGCATTTATAAACTATCCGAAACATGAAATGATGTATTCTCTTTATATAGCGCTAATATTTATTTTCATACTTGTTGTCGGGCTTATCTATGAATATAAGAAAGGCGTATTGAAATGGGATTAGAAGAAAAACTCAGTAAAGACGGATTTGTAACTTCAAAACTCAGCGACCTAATAGAATGGTCAAGGAAAAATTCATTATGGCCTATGCCGATGGGTATTTCATGCTGCGCTATAGAAATGATGGCAGCAGCGGCGTCGAGATTCGATATTGCCAGATTCGGCTCGGAAGTTTTTCGATTTTCTCCCCGCCAGAGCGATGTGATGATTGTTGCAGGAACAACCACTTATAAGATGGCGAAAGTTGTAAGGAAAATTTATGACCAGATGCCGGAACCCAAATGGGTGATTGCGATGGGCGCTTGTACGTCTTCAGGCGGTATGTACCGCAGTTATTCAGTCGTACAGGGAATTGACCTGTTTCTTCCTGTCGATATATATGTAGCAGGCTGCCCCCCCAGACCCGATAATCTTCTCAACGCGCTTATGACGCTTCAGGAAAAAATACTTGCAGGTAAGAAGAAAATTTAGATAATTATATGATAAGGGAGTCGATTTATTCTCTTCCTTTGCAAAAGAAATATACCGACTCCATGAAAAATATAATTATTTAATTAATATAAGATGAAAACTATCGTCATACGGTACACCGTGAGCGAATGTTATGGTTCTGACTTTTGACCAATTACTTCCATTTTCCTCACCAAAAAAGATTGAAATAGTGTATGTTCCATCAGGGAAGAAATCACCGAGTGATAAAGAATTACAATAGTTTACGTCGTAATAATCAAAGTAATATTGATTATTGCAATCATGCCCGTCAATCATAACATGCCCGGGTGTTCCGAGAGGAGGTAAAAAATGGCTTCCTTCCACGGTTAATACGCGGTGATCATAAAAACAAGAACCGCCATAATTGTTTAAATACTGTCCTGCGCATTCATTTAAACAAAACTCTCCATTGTATGATTGTCCATGCACAAAGGTTATAACTTTTCTGCCAACCCAGTTTGTTGTATTGTTTGAGTTATAAAAAACCATTGTAATTGTATATGTTCCATCAGGGATGAAATTACCTAATCCTGTCTGACTTCCGTTCGCTGTCATATATCTGCAGTAAAAGTATTGACCATTGCAGTCGTGACCATCAACCGTGACATAGCCGATAGTCGCAAAAGGAGGTTTAGGACAGCTTTCGCTTATAGATAAACAATGGTGTTCCCAATAACAACTTCCTGTGTAATTAAGAATACAACTTTCAGGCATACTACTGACATCAAGATTCTGTTTGTTTTGAGAAGTCGGCAAGTTGTCGACATTATCATTGCAGGAATATAGAAACGTAATCAGCGATAAAACCAAAATAAATGTAAACATGGAAAGGAATTTACTAAGATTTTTCATGTTAAGCTCCTAATTGACCGGTTTATTAATTTGGAAGTTATTCAAGCCGGAATAAATAACAATTTTCATTTTTTTACATAAGTCATTAATATTTTTTGCTAAAGTGTAGAGAAATAAAAAAAATATATTAATAATATAATTTAATAAATTATTATAATATAGCCATTATTAATATTTCTAAATTTCTATCATTAAAGCAATATAAGTTAATATCGTCTATGAATTATTGATTATTGCTTTTTTATTTTGCGAGTTTTTCAAAAGTTATGATATCAATATTTTATATACTAATATAAATACGAAATCCAGATGTCTATTTATTTGTTGTATAATTCACGCACAAGCGTCATTTATGAAAATTGAACTAAGATTTATCTCATTAACCTAAAATAAGGCAGATTTTATGTTAGAATATTTTTGTTTTTTACTAAATTATTTTTATTTAAATTCCTTTAACTACTTATCGAAAGGAGAAATATGAAAAAAGTAATATTTACTTTTTTAGTTTTAATTTTCTTAATTCCTTCCTTATTTGCCCAAAGAGTACTCGTAAATCAGAATTTTGAAAATACAGGATACGGCACTGATAGCATGCCTCCTAATTGGGTTAAAGAAAACGTAGATCCCACAACAGGTCCTGGAATGGATTGGGCTGTCCGCGATTCAGGGACTTATTATGTAGGTACCAGTCAATATGTTATAGCTAAAGCGCATGACAGTAAACGAGCACTTACTATTCCATGGAGTGCGGGTAATCCTATCGCCGACGACTGGGCATTTACAGATACATTTACGGCAATGACGGGGGATTCATTGATTTTTTGGATGCTAATTGGCAGTCCCGTTGGATATACCGCTTATCTTGACACAATGCAGGTCTGGGTTTGTTTTGATCAATTTTCAGCGACAACTCTACAGAAACTTGCATCTATCAAAAGTAATGACAGTGCAGGTGTCCCGTTAGCAACGAATGTATGGACTCAACATGCATTTGTTCTTTCTGCATTTGCGGGACAACATATATGTATAGCCTTCAGATATTACATGAATACAGCTCTCGATGGATTATGGTGCAATGTAGATGATGTCTTTATAGGTAATCGTTCATATGTCGGCATCCGCCAAATCGGCACAAATCTTCCGAAGTCGTTCGCTCTTCAGCAGAATTATCCCAATCCGTTCAATCCGACTACGAAAATTAAATTCGATATTCCGAGAAACACTAATGTGAAGATTGAAGTGTTTAATAACCTCGGTCAGGTCGTGAAAGTTCTTCATGACGGTTATACATCAGCGGGATATTACGAAACGGAATTCAATGCAAGTAATCTTACTAGCGGTGTCTATTTCTACAGAATTACAACTCAGGACTTTGTACAAACAAAGAAAATGGTGCTGATTAAATAAACTCTACCCGGAAATTTTAAAAGGCGGACAATAGTCCGCCTTTTTTATTACGTATATAAAACCGGTATCTCAGAGAAGTAATATACTAAAAAACAGATGTTTATACGGATTTATCAAATATATTTCCCGATATTTAAGATTAATTTTTAAAATTGAATTTGCATGTCTGATTTAGTATCTTCAATTTCCAATTTAAATACTCTACAGCTCAAATGGCGGAACTGGTAGACGCGCTGCATTCAGGGTGCAGTCTATGTATTTAGGTGGGGGTTCGAGTCCCCCTTTGAGCACTAAAAAAATAAATATGAGAGAAATTGGAAAAAATTTGGAAGTTAAAAAATTTATTCCCGGAAAACGGGGGGGATGGGTACGTCCGATTTGATACTTTTATCAATGACGTACGCAATCTCAATGGCAGAATCAAAATTCCCGATTCTGTAGCAAAACTTCTCTACATGAGAGGTGTTACCGACTACTCGAAAGTCATTCGTTTCTTCAAGCCTACTTTAGATAAACTTCATGACCCTATGTTGATGAAAGGCTGCGACCTTGCAACTAAAAGGGTTCTTGAAAGCATCCGGAAAAAAGAAAAAGTTATGATACTCGGCGATTATGATGTCGACGGCATCATCGGCGCTTCGATGTTCGCGCTTTTTCTCAGACATAACGGCGTCGAAGTTTCTATTTTCATACCCAACAGAATCAGCCAGGAATACGGACTTTCGAAAAGCGCAATCGATGAAGCCAAAGAAGATAATATAAAACTTCTCGTTGCAATCGACTGCGGTATTACGGCAATCAGTACGGTTGAGTATGCAAATGAAAAAGGAATAGATGTTATTGTCTGTGACCACCATCAGCCGCCGGATGAATTGCCGAAGGCTTACGCCATAATGGACCCGATACAACCCGGGTGCGACTATCCGTTCAAGTTTCTTTGCGGTACGGGCGTAGCATTCAAACTTATTCAATCGGTCTGCCGCGTGCTCGGCGATGAAAAATACGCTTTTACACTTCTTGATTTCGTTGCCATCGCAACTTCATCGGATATAGTTCCTATTACAGACGAAAACAGAATTCTTGTGAACGAAGGTTTCAATAAAATAAATACAAACCCGAGACCTTCCATTAAGGCGCTGATTGAAAAAATCGGTCTTAAGGAAAATAAGGTCAATACAACAAATATAGTATTCTCGCTTGCGCCGAGAATCAACGCTGTAGGAAGACTCGGCGATGCCGACCGTGCCGTCGATATGCTTATAAGCGATGACGTGAAAGCGCTCGACGGACTCGTCAACGTTCTCGACGTTGAAAACGCGAACAGAAGAGAAATCGACAAGGATATTACCGAAAAAGCATTCCAGTTATATGAAGATAATAATACTGAAGATGAATATTCCATTGTGCTCCACAACGAGGATTGGCATCCGGGCGTTATATCAATTGTTGCCGCAAGACTCGTTGAAAGATACAACAGACCTACGATTGTTCTTACGACAATCAAAGGCTCGGCTAAAGGAAGCGCGCGAAGCATAAACGGTTTTAATGTATATGAGGCATTAAAAGAATGCGAAGACCTGCTTATACAATACGGCGGACATTGCCACGCGGCAGGACTTGAAATAGAAGTTGATAAAATCGACGAGTTCAGAAAACGCTTCAATGATATCGCGAAAAAGCAGTTGCTGCACGAAGACCTTAAACCTGAAATCGACGTCGACCTTGAAATAAATTTTGAAGATATTAATCCTACGTTCATAAAGATAATTTCTTTCTTCGAACCGTTCGGTCCGGGAAACCCCCAGCCGATTTTCCTTACGCGGAACGTGAAAATTGTCGATGACGTCAAATTCACGAAAGTCGAATCGCACGTTTTCAAAGTAAGCGACGGCATTTCGGATAGGTCGTGGAACGCGGTTTTCTATAATTCAAAAGAACATCTCGATAATATTTCAAAGGATTCGATTTGCGATATATGCTATACGATTGATAAAAATCAAAAGAACGGATATACAAAATTCGTAATCAAAGATATAAGAATTCATTAATAGTATAATATAAATTTAATTTTAATTTTATGTCCGGACATTCAAAGTGGGCTACCATTAAGAGAAAAAAAGCCTCAACAGATGCAGCAAGAGGAAAAGTATTTACAAAAATCATTAAGGAAATCACAATAGCCGCGCGCGACGGCGGCGGCGACCCCGACGGAAACCCGCGTCTTCGTCTTGCAATCCAAACTGCCAAATCGAGTAATATGCCTCAGGATAATATTACAAGAGCGATTAAAAAAGGTACGGGCGAACTGGAAGGCGTTCACTATGAGGAAATCAATTATGAAGCCTATGCGCCTCATGGTATCGCCGTTATCATTCAATGCGTAACCGATAACAGAAACAGAACGGTCGCTGAATTAAGGCACATGATTTCAAAACACAACGGAAACCTCGGAGATTCGGGATCTGTTGCCTGGATGTTCGATAGAAAAGGTGTTGTAACAATTGAAAAAGGCAAACATACCGAAGACGAAGTTATGGAAGTTATACTCGATGCGGGAGCGGATGACCTAAAAACGGAAGATGATTACTTTGAAATAATATCTTCGGTCGAAAATCTCGAAAAAGTTAGAAAAGCAGTCGAGGAAAAAGGATATAAAATCGAAAGCGCGAACATTTCTTATCTTGCCAAAGAGTTAATAGCGCTTGATGAAACAAAAGCGGAGAGCGTTATGAAATTCCTTGAAGTGGTCGAAGAGTACGATGATGTTCAAAACTTATTCACTAACGCCGACTTTTAAATAATATGAGAATAATCGGTATTGATCCCGGTTCCGTTATTACGGGCATCGGCGTCATCGAAATCATAAACGGGTCGGTAAAAGTCATTGACTACGACGCGGTTAAGATGAGTTCGAAAGAATCGATACCTTCAAGATTAAAAAAGATTTACGATTTCTGTACCGCTAAAATCAAAAAGTATAAGCCTGAAGAGATGTCGGTCGAAACCGCGTTCTTCGGCAAGAATATACAATCCACTTTAAAACTCGGACAGGTGAGAGGCGCTGTAATTGTTTCCGCGCTTAACTCGGGTCTTGTCGTTTCCGAATATTCGCCGAGAGAAATCAAGAAATCCGTTACGGGAAACGGCGCATCATCGAAAAACAATGTACAGAACTATATTAAGAAAATTCTTTCCATGAAAGAAGACAGAATATTAAATGACTCCTCTGACGCCCTTGCAATTGCTTTGTGTCATTACTATAATTCAACTAACATAATGCAGGTTTCTTTGAAAACCGCGAGGGGAAAAAACAACTGGAAAGATTTTGTCGAAAAACATCCCGAAAAAATATTAAGGAGATGATAAATTGATATCATTGCTTAAAGGAAATCTTGTTTCTAAAACAGCAAACGAAATAGTTCTCGATGTGAACGGAGTCGGCTATTCCGTGTTTGTTACGCGCAAAGTACGCGAAAGCCTGCCCGAAACCGGCAACACCGTATCCGTTATCACATACCTCGATGTAAAAGAAAACTCCCTTATGCTCTTCGGCTTTGCCGACGAAAAAGAAAGAGAAATTTTCAAAATGCTTATGTCCGTCAGCGGAATAAGCGCGAAGACGGCGCATATAATTCTGACGCACGCATCATTCGAAGAAATTGTCGGACTTATTTCAAGCAAATCCGCGTTCGCGTCAATCAAAATTCCCGGTATCGGACCGAAAAAAATCGAAATGATTTCGCTCGCGCTGAAAGATAAAATATTTAAAATATCGTCAGACTTTGAAGAAGGCGTTAAACCGGGCACGGGCGGCATTCAGGACAATGATATGTCGCGGCTTGAAGCGCTCAATGCGTTGATGAACCTCGGCTACCAGCGCTCGGACGCCGAAAGAATAATAAGAGAAGTGCTTAAAGAAAATCAGGGTGAAAAACTCTCTACGGAAGACATTATTAAAAAATCATTAAACCACATTTCAAGGATTTGATTATGGATAAAAAAGATGCACAAAAGTTTTTCGGCGAAATAAGAACAATACTCAAGGCGCATCCGTGGCACGGTGTTCATATCGGAAATAACGCGCCTCAAATTGTCACCACATATATAGAAATCGTTCCTACGGATACGCTTAAATTCGAACTCGATAAACAGACCGGATATCTTAAAATCGACAGACCCCAGTTGTACTCGAATATATGCCCGACGCCTTACGGACTGATTCCTCAGACATACTGCGGCGATAGAGTCGCCGAATACTGCTGCAGCAAAACAGGCAGGAACGGGATTAAAGGCGACGGCGACCCGCTTGATATCTGCGTGCTTACGGAAAAAGTTATAACTCATAATGATATACTCTTAAATGCCGTTCCCATCGGCGGACTTCGAATGATAGACGGCAATGAAGCGGACGATAAGATTATCGCGGTAATGCATAAGGATAATATATTCGGCGGCTGGGATGACATATCCGACTGCCCGACTTCATTGATTGAAAGAATCCGACATTATTTCCTGACCTACAAGGAAGCGCCGGGAGCGGACAAGCGAATCTGTGAAATCACGCATATATACGGACGCGAAGAAGCCTATGAAGTCATAAAACGAAGCCGCGAAGACTACCTCGAAAAATACTCCGACATAAATGATTTGCTGATGAATGGGTAGGGGGGAGTAGAAGTTCTTTTATTCTGAAATTGACGGGTTATCATTGGAAAATTATTTATCCGATTTGTCATTCCCGCGAAAGCGGGAATCCATTAGCGAAACACTGATTCCCGATGAGCAACTCGTAACGATTTTCATGTTTCAGGGAACCACCACCCTTCTTGTTTTTTGTTATATACTTTTCCTTTGTCGTCAATTATTACAACCTCACATACATAGGGGTTTTCAATATACTTTTTGAAAGTAGAATCGAGGCGTGACTCATTAAGGTTAAATTCTATAGTAAGTTTCGCGGATTTCACATAATCCATGCTTGATCCGCTTCTTTCAACCATATCAGGATACAAAGAAATCCAGTTGTTGAGAGATTTAATTACCGGCTTTGTCAATAATTTTGCGGGAGACATTTCTTTGTTTAAAATATCAACTTCAAGTTTGCTGCATTTTGTTTTTCTCGCCTGCTTAAGTAGATGACCTAAAAAATAATTGTCTTCTATATGATTCATGCAACTGACAAGAGAATTCCCGAAATTATGTGATACACTCTTAAGAGGTTTATGTCGTTTCATATTTCTACGTTATGATTTGTGCCCGTCAGGACTTACGTCCTGACGGCATATCACTGTCAGGAGGAAACTCCTGACAGTCACGAAAAGGTTATGTTTTGTAACCGATTGTTGCACGATCGGCATTTTGTCAAATATTTTATCTTACTTTATTACAAATATACTGAAATTAGTCAATTCCAATTCAATATTTTGGTGAAAAGAGATTTGTTGATTTTAAAATCTTCTGGAAATAATTTAATTTCAATTCCATAATTTATTAAGTTCTGAAATGAACAATCTGTATTATTCGATTTCGAAAAATGGTATAGATTCCATAAATATTCTTTTGAAGAATATGAGACACAAATTCTATGTATTTCATACTGAAATATTTTAAATTCTGTCGCTGAAATGTTTCCTGTTGTCTTTAAATAGCATACATAATCTACATAAGAAAACAATTTATCAATAGAACATTCGAAATCGCTTTTATGAAAAGAACTATTATACCAATCTTGTTTATAGTCTATAATATACATTGCTTTTTGTAAGTCCTTGTCAAATCTAAGTTTTTCAAGAATTTGGCTAATAAATTCAGCACGTCTGATTTTCAAACTTTTTTTCCACTGACAATAAATGAAAATACCTCCAATTGCTACAAACATTAATGAAATTAAAGTAAACCAATTCTCAATTGTAAGATTACACATGATGTTATTCTTTTATATTTAATAAAATTTTTAATTCTTAAACTATGCTCGTTTGTGCCCGTCAGGACTTACGTCCTGACGGCATATTTCTGTCAGGGGGAAACAACTGACAGACACGCAAATAAAGCTGTTCAATTATCCTGTAATTTTTATTTCTTCAACTTGTGTATTCATTATTCGTCGCATTAGAATAAAAGAGAATTTCACGCCTTCTTTTTCGGTAATTATATCCTTTAAGAAAACATTAGAATCATTTAAATATTCCTTCGGAAAACTTATTGTTAAATACGTCATTTCTTTTTTAGCGGGTTCCCAATATCGATATTTTATTACCTTATGTCCTACATATTTTCTTAGAAATTTGTTGATTGTCTGACCATCTTTGTACCAGTTAATGAGTGATTTATTTACATAAACATCATCCCAACTTTTAAATAATGGAAAATGTACAACAACATTCCTGATAAATTTAAATAATTCACTCCCAATCTCTGATTCCATAGGTGGTCTAACTGTTTTTAATTTTTCGATTACCCATTTCAAAGGTTCGTAATTTAAAAGTTCTGCATAAATAGAAAATGCTTGCTGTATTTTAGAAAATCGTTCCCATTCGTCTTTTCCCCAAAAATCATCATCCATAACTTCTTCATATAAATCGTAGAATCGATTATACGCTAAGGTTAAGAATTGTATTTCGGATTTATTTGGTCCAATGTCATTCATAAAACTGGTACTAATTCGTATTTAAGTCTGATAAAATGAGACCTCTACTGTTAAAATTAGGTGATTAGGTCTGGTTGTAATCAAATTATGTTTTAAAAATATATCTATTTCTAGAAGACAAATAAGAAAAAGTAATTCAACTTATTCCTTTTTTCGAATATATTAATTAAAAATAAAATTATATACACAATAAAAAACAAATACCTTTCCTTAAGAGAGGACATTAACATTTATTGATATTCGAAAGCCGGTTTCTTCCCTTTTTGTAAAAAGGAATTTGAGAAGAATAAAAAGCTAAAATTATTTTGTGTACTTCTTTCTCATTTTGTTAATAAAATTTATTTTTAGGCTCCCAATATTTTTACCAGTCAAATAAAAGTTTCCACTACCAATTAACCAAAAAACTTTGTCAACAGCATATGACGTGACATTACAAGAATTTGCAATTCTGTCAATTGCTTTAAATGTTGAATAGTCTTGTTTAGTAACAGATTTAATATTTGGATTTATTATTTGTAATGCTTTAAAAATGTCTTTTAAATGAACGTCAGGTTTTCCATACTCAACAAACCCTAATTCTTTTAGAAAGTTGCATGCTAAAGGAAACCCGATACCTGAAATTTCATTACTTATCATTAATGGAAGTGCGGGTTTCGCTCTAATATCGTTTGTAAAGATATTAGACCACTCATAGAATTTCTCTGCTGTTTCAAAGTATTTTAAAAAATGTGCCGAATCAATAACTGATTGACAAAATTCTGGCCATAAACTTTTCGGTGTTGTTCTCATCTGTCCTGTAGGATATAATATATTTTGGATTTCTGACAATAGTACTCCTGTGTCCGTTACACCAAATTTATCAGCAACTCTGTGAGGATCAAAGTCAAAAAGAACATTTTTTAAATTGTCAATACCGCCAATTGCGTTTCCAATAACATTTGTACTCATTTGTTTTTCTTGTGCAGATTTGCATAGTCCTTTGTAGATTATTTTCAAATCATTTGGTTTCTCATACTCTGAAACTAAATGTTTATCAAGATCTGATTTTTTAATTGTCTCAAACGACATTAGAAAATCAAGTGCTGATTCGTAAATATCTTTTTCTGTCATTCGCTTATTTTTTATTTAATACATTAAATGCTATCTAATAGGTAAAACAAAATCAAACTAAATATAACACAAACATCCTCTCTTACGAGAGGATGTTTTATAAAAATTTGAGAATTATTGTTTACCGCAAATAGGGTCATACAATGATCTTAATTCTTGCTCAATGAGTCTTCTTCCTGCTTGTTGCAAGTTTGGAGTGTAATAAACTGAAACCGTCAAAGTACCCTTACAATTCTTTGTCCAACAGTCTTTTCTATCATGATTTGCTACTCTAGATTTTACCTGTGAACTTTCTCCGACATCAATTAAATAATATTTATCATATATTTTACAATGTATTGCATAAATTCCGGATTTATCATCGAGAGAATCCGTTGTTGTATAAGGTCCTTCAAACGAATAATTACCTACAGAAATTGACATAATCTTACTCCTTTATATTTTAAAAATATTATTTGTTCCCCTTAAGACCAACTTCTTGATGGTATTTGCTGTCATTAGATTACTCTTAACAGTCATGGATATTCGCAACTCATTTATAATCGTAATCTACAGGAATCCAATCAATAAGTGTCCCGTCGCATTCAGGTGCATAAGGGCAATAAATAAGTTCTTCGTCATCTTCGTCAATAAATACTTTATAGTCTCCGATTGTAAATATTCTGTCACAATGTATACATCTTCTTTGATCTCTTAGATTTGGTATATTTTCAAAAGGATAGTGTTCTTTCAGATATTTTTCTTTATCTTCAATTTTAACTTCTTTCATAATTTTATAATTTAAATTTGTTGTCACTATATTATTTTACAAATAATCTCCCTTGCGTGAGAATACTTGACTATGATCAACTATACAAGCGAAGATGGAAACTCACTAGCAATCTTTTCTTCAATCGTTTCAGGTTTTATCGGATTATTCAATTTATCCATAATAGCGAGCGTCTCTCTATATTCCATCGCTTCAGGTAATTTTGTAAATTCAGCATTTATGCCTATGTTTGATACTTCTTTCTCTATCTCATCTATACTGACTTTAAAAAACTCTTTTCGGTTGTTTAACATATTGACTTTTTTATTAGCGAATGCTAAATGCAATTTATTTTCTAAAGCAGGTGCGTTTTCTGAAAATATCATGGCATGTACGTCAAAGTGAAACGGTACCGATGCATCTCCCAACTCTCTCACTCTATCCAGCGGTTCTAATCTTCTGGTCAAACCTATTTTGTATACATTCTCGCCAAATGAACCAATATTTGAAATTATATATATGTTTCCTCTCTTGGTTTGTTGCGCCATAGATATTGCTCTTTCCTTTTTGTCTCTAGCTTCAGATAGTTCTTTCTCCAATGATTCTATTTGTAACAGCAATTTATCGTGTTTCTCTCCTGTTACCTGCTCAACTTCTTTTTTTGCTTTATCGAGAGCCTTTTGATAAATGACTTCCTCTTTTTCAGCCTCACGTTGTGCTTGCTCGTATTCTCTTTTTGCTTTTTCTTCTTCTCTTTGTTCCTCTTGCATACTTCTCAACTCTTCTTTTTCCTGTTGTCTTTTTAATTGGTATTCATGTTCAAGTAAAAGCTCCTTTTGCTTTAATACAAGATATTGAGTATTCAAGTAGACATTAAACCCTTCGCCAAGTTTATTGATTGCATCAAATAACCTTTGCATTCTATCTTTCATTTGATTGACATTGTTCCATTTTACTTTAGATACAAGAGAATCGCATTCACCATTGAAAGCCCTGAGCATAAGTTTTTTATACCTATTAACAACTGCTCTTCCTTTTGATTCACTATTACCAACAGTCCATTTAGTATTGCATATTGCCGCGGTATCCTCTTTTATCATTGATTTCTGCTCATCAATAATTCTATTTTGTTTGACCCGGTAATCATCAGATTTTGCAAAATCAAATACAGTCTCATATATACCAAAATCAATTGCATCAATTTTAGATTCAAAAAGATTTATTTCTTTTCTAAGTTTTGTATAAATTTCTAAAGCATCTTGGTATTTAGAATTTAAATTATTGATATTTAATTGAATTTCATCAATTTCTTTTTTCTTGTTCTTAGTTATTTCATCTAATAAATTTTTTTTATTAGATACTTCTTGTTCTATGTCAGTTATTGATTTGTATCGTTCGAGTTGACTTTTCAGTGCAGAAATCTCTTCTAACTCTTTCTTTTTATTAAAATCAAATATTCCCATGATATTATTATTAGAGTTGATAGGGGATTTTGTATTAATTTTAATATACAAATAGTAATAAAAAAATTCCATTTAATAAACAAACATCTACCTTTAGTAGGAATGTTCACTGTGACTGTCAGGACTTACGTCCTAACAGAAAATACCGCCAGGAGGAAACACTCCCTCGACACAGCGAGACTTCGTCATGGCGGGCTGGCTCCTGACTGGCACAAAAGAAATATCTATTTTGTATAAATCTTCCTATGTATTATAAACGCTGCTATATTTTACAGCCAATTCTGCGTGTCTTATTTTGCGAGTTTTAAAATCCATTCTATACAGCCGGCCGGGTCAACAATAGACCAGGAATGCGGATGTCTTGTTCCATCGACTCTATATCCTTTTCCGAGCGCCTGAACAAATTCAGCATTTTTGTTTCCTTTAAGCATTAAAAAATTAATCATGGCGGATTGATCGGCTGCATTCATGTGATAAAAATCTCTACTTTTATTTTTTAATTGCCAAACAACATCGGGGTCAGAATATATTCTAACGGGAACATCTATTAAAAATTTAGCATTTCCTCCGTCATCCCGATTTAGCGAAAATACCGAACTTGCGGAGTATTTGTCAGGAAATTCCTCGGGCGGTCCTCCATACAAATCGTGATAATATTTAATTATAAAATTATCCTCATTGAGAGCCATTTGTTTGCTGTCTGTTATTTTTGTGGTATCTTTCGCGTATAAATCTATTTCGTATTTTGCATGATGATATAATGTAACGTTATCCACAGGCGGGTCGGCGCCAATTACTGCCAATGGATATATATAAGTATTGTATTTTTTATTCCTTGACATTTCGGTGTATAGCAGCGCATTCTCACCGCCCAACGAAAGTCCGCTTAAAATAAATTTATCTTTAGGAGCGCTAAATTTTGTAACCAGTTTTTCAAAAACGATTTCGAAAAAGTTCATTGCCCGCATATCGCTTTCGAGACTTTTATTGTTGTTGCAACTTATTACCGCTGTCAGGATGCCATTATCATATGCCTTTTGCATCAATTCCTTATTGCAACTTATTACATTTTCCGAAGTCTCTCCGGCGGAAGGTAATAAAATCAATACAGCATTTATTTCCTTGTCGGGTACAAGGGCATAATAAAAAAACATATCACTCCCATTGCCGTTAATATAAATTTCCGTGCTGTCTTTTAATGTAAGGTATTCCTTCTTTAGTACGGCTAAATAGTTATCGTCAAGATTCAGAAAATCACCATTTACAAAGTTGCCGATTGTTTTTCCTCCATTGTCAAAATAAATCGCCCCCTTTCCATTTAAAAGCCCGTCTGTAAAATCCCCCTCCATAACACCCAGACCAAAAATACTGTATTTACCCTTTCCGTTAAATTTGCCGCCTTTCATTTGCCCGGTATATTCCGCCGCTAATTTTCCATCTTCATAACAAAGTAAAGTTCCATTGCCTTCGGCATAGTTATTCTTGCAATCTCCGGTCCAACTAATGCCGGCGCCGAGAGAATATTCATAACTCCATATCATACAACCGGTTTTGCTGTCTTTAATATATTGTCCCGTTTGAGGAAATGCGTTAATCGAAATTAATAGAAAAAGAACTAAAAGAATTTGTTTCATTTCTAATTTGTTATTGCGTTAAAGTTTTCTAAATTTATGCGTCAAGTTTTGCCGCTTTCCGGCATGTGTGTTCTCCAACATTGTATTTTATTACCTTCCAAAACACTGCCGGTAAGGAATTATCGCAATCCTGTCTCAAAATTATAAAGTAATATGCTAAAATAATAAAGGTAATAATAGAATTTAGTTTTGTAATATTCTTTGTGCCTTTCTGATTCCTGTGCAAATGCCCTATTGAAAAGATTTGCCGAAGCGAATCTTCGGTTTTTGGAGGAGAGAATTAATCTATGTTTCGTATATGGATTCCGTCCAGCCACGGCAGTTCTTCGACTTTCGCCGGGATGACAAAAAGGAATAACCTGATTATAATATGTTATCGGAATTATTTCCTTTGTTCTTTGCCCTTAATGGTAAATATTTAATGTGACTGTCAGAACCTGTCCCGATTTAATCGGGGACTTACGTCCTATGAGAAAATACCGTCAGCATGAAATCCTCCAGCGACACAGCGAGCCCTTGGCATGGCGGTCGGATTCCTGCCGTGCACATAAATAATTTTTTAATAAAACTTGGTTGTAAACAAATCCCCTCCATAAGAGGGGATTTGTGTTTTAAAGTATTAGTTTTCACTTTTTATTTCTTTAGTCCGGTTAATTTATTTTTTATTTCCTCGGTTATTCTTTTGCTGTCGTTCTCCGTAAAAGTTGCGTCCTGACAATAGATGTTACGGCCGAGGTACTGTTCGTATCCGGAGGTTTTAATTGTTGTAAACTGGTCCCATTCATTTTTTTCCTTTGACAGAAATTCTCCGCAAACAAGGTAAGATTTCCTGTCCCCTGACGTCGTGTATCCGGCCTTTACATTACGTACATCGATAATCTTCCCCGCCTGATGCTCGTTGAAATCCATAGCAGCCGAATTAATTAAAAACTGAATTACTGAATCAGGTATCGATTCCTTGCTCTCCGGTTTTGTGGTATTGTTGGAAGTGTTAGTTCTTGAATCTTTTTCCTTTACCTGCGTATTGCAAGCCATTAAAAGTGTCAAAAAAATGGCTGCCAGATATAATAAAATAAATCTTTTCATGAAATTAAATTATTTTATAAAATATGTTATTGATTTAAGTTCGTTCCCTTAGGGTATTGTAACTTTTAATGTGACTGTCAGGACTTACGTCCTGACAGAAAATACCGTCAGGAGGAAACCCTCCAAACGAGAAGGCGGGCAGGCTCCTGACGGGCACAAAATGCGGTGCAGTTCCTGCATGTCGCCGCGTTTTGGTTCGGGCTGTGCCGCTATGTATTCTTTTATTTGTGTATTAATTTGTTCTTTTGTATTCATAAAACACTTTTAAGTTATGATATTTTTTTGCTTGCAGGTTTATAGTAATGAATTACAGCGCCGCCGCTAAAAGTTTTTGTGTTTATGAGTTTAAGAACAGTTCGTTCATTAATGTTTTTAAATAAAGGCAAACCGCTTCCCGCAATAACAGGGTGAATGCAAATTTGATATTCGTCAATTAAATTAAGATTTGTCAAAGATACAATCAAACCCGGGCTGCCGACAAATACGTCCTTACCCGATTGCTGCTTGAGTTCCAAAACTTCGCTTTCAATATCACGTTCTGCCAGTTTAGCGCTTTTCCAATCGACACTTTTCAAAGTATGAGAAAAAACTAATTTCGGGGTTTTGTCTATTGCAACTGCAAAATCGTCCATTGATTTGTTGCCTGTGGGATTCTCGAGCACAGTTCTCCAATATTCCATAAGTTGATACGTTATTCTTCCATAAAGAACGATACACGCATTTCTTAGCAAGTCTGCATAATGCTGATGTATTTCATCATCGGGTATTCCTGCTGTATGGTCGCAATACCCGTCAAGCGTCATATTGATTGCTGCTATTAGTTTTCTCATAATTTGTATTTCACACGCCTGTGTTTTGTTCAGTTCATAGTTCAATGAAGATGTCAGGTTCAACGTTATTATTTGTCCACTATATAATTCAGTTCAGTAACTCCGCAGGTAAATTGCTTCGTATTCAAAAGTATCAGTTTTGTTTTATCCTTGATGTCTTTAAACAACGGAATGCCCTGTCCGAGAATAATCGGATTAACAAACAGCCAGTAGCCGTCAATTAAGTTCAACTGCATAAGCGAATGAGTCGCTGTCGGGCTGCCAAACAGCAGAATTTCACTACCTGCTTTTTGTTTTATTCCGTTTATTCTGTCCGAAATGTTGCCGTTGATAATTGTTGTGTTAGTGAGTCCCGTGTCTTTAATTGTATTTGAGAGGACGACTTTATGAACTTTGGCGTACCACTTTGAATGTTCGATATCGTGCTTGCTGGCATCCGGCTTGTCTGCTGCCGTAGGCCAATAATCTTCCATCATCCGGTAAGTTACGCGTCCGTATAACGAGGTGTCGCCTTCGTTTATCCTCTTACTTACGTAATCAAAAATTTCTTCGTCAACTTTAATCCAGTCCATTTCTCCATTCGGTCCCGCAACAAAACCGTCGAGAGATATGTGCATGAATGAAATTATTTTTCTCATATAATTATATTTTTTATTATTTGTTATTGTTTCTTAAAATCACCGCTAACGTTTGTATTCAGGCAATAGGTATTGCCGTTATTTTCATTTAGGCTCCCAAAGTTCAATCTTATTTCCTTCGATATCCAGAATATGTACAAATTTTCCGTAATCGTATGTTTCAATTTTGTCAACTATTGTAACGTTTGCCTTCTTTAATTCTTCTACAAGCGCTTCCAGATTTTCCACTCTGTAGTTTAGCATAAAGTCTTTCGACGAAGGTTCAAAATATTTTGTATTATCAGGAAAAGGATTCCACACTGTAATTCCCTTTTTTGTGCTGTCGTCATTTTCCCGCCATTCGAAGTTTGTACCATACGGGCTTGTTTCGAACCCGAGGTGTGCTTTATACCATTCGTTGACTGCTTTGGGGTCTTTGCATTTGAAAAAAATGCCGCCGATGCCTGTTACTTTTTTCATCTTTATTTCCTTATTCTGTTGTGAAATTATTATTGTTTTGAATGCGAAACCGAAGCAAAACGATGCCGCGATAATCAGAATTATCAAAGTTACTTTTTTCATAACTATACTTTAAAATTTTATTTTCAAATGTATTAATTATTTTTTGGGGTTAAAGTCAACCATCCATTCAATGCCATATTTGTCTCGGAACATCCCAAAGTATGAACCCCAGGGGCTGTCGCCGATAGGCATTTCAACATTTCCGCCTTCAGAAAGTCCATTGAATAATTTTTCCGCTTCTTCGCGGCTCTCCGCACTGATTGCTATTTTAGATCTGTTTTCGTTTTCATTTGTTCGTCCCATAAATTCCGGAACGTCATTGCCCATTAAGACATTTTTGCCGATAGGCAAAGCAATGTGCATTATTTTATTTTCTTCATCGGGTGATACCTGAAAGTCGGGGCTTGATAAATCTTTGAAGCGCATAACTCCTGAGAATTCACCGCCGAATACTGATTTGTAAAATGTAAACGCTTCTTCGGCATTACCGTTGAAGTTAATGTGAGGATTGATTGTTGCCATAATTTATATTTAATTTGTTAAAATGTTTACTTTCTTAAAATTTTATCCAAAGTCTTACCTTTTGATAATTCATCCACCAACTTGTCCAAATACCTTACCTGTTGTGTAAGCGGATTTTGTATTTCTTCCACACGATAGCCGCAGATAACACCGTTAATGAGATGAGCCTTAGGGTTTAATTCAGCGTTTTGAAAGAATTTATCAAAAGTTACTTTTTCATTAATGAGTGATTGAAGTGTTTTGTCATCATAGCCGGTCAGCCATTCAATTATCTGATGCAGTTCTTTTTCAGTTCTGCCTTTCTCCATGACTTTTGTAAGATTATGAGGATAAACTGATGAGAATGTCATTTTAGAAATACGCTCATCGTGATTGTTTGTGTTGTTCATTTTCTTTTTATGCTTTTGTTTTTGCGGCGCCGCAGTCAAAGATACCTGACAATCTTGCCGGTGTTGTCAAATTTTCTGCAAACTTAAAAAATAATGAAACAATTGTATCTCTCATATGTATATCGTTATTTATTATTGAATTACCGCTTATCATGTATTTGAGTTTAAACCCCCATGGTACCTGTCTTCACTTCACCTGTCCGGACATAATTTACGATAATGACTCCGGTCGGTGTAACGGTACTCTCCGTTAAAGTAAAGGCTGCCGGAATTGTGCCGTTGCCAAACAACTTTTTACCGCTGCCAAGAGTAACCGGGTAAATTTTGAGCCAGATTTCGTCCACTAAATCATTCTTAAGCAAAAGTTGGACAAGTTCACCGCTGCCGTGAACCTGAATATCTGAACCTTCTGAATCTTTTAACTTTTTAATTTCGGCAAGGTTTGTTAGGAAGACAGAGTTTTTCCAGTTCGATTTTTTCAAAGTCCTTGATAACACGTACTTTGTGCCATCATTTATGGCAGGCCAAAAGTTATCGTGTTCAGGCCAGTAATCAGCCCATGCCTCAAACGTTTTTCTTCCCAAAAGATAATCGGCAGGTTTCAGTTGTCCTACGATAATCTTCCCGCCGACTTCTTCAAAATAAGGCGCGACCCATCCTCCGTATTTGAAGCCGCCGGAAGTATCCTCCTCCGGTCTTCCGGGCGCCTGCATCACTCCGTCCAATGTGATGTAAGATAAAACGATAATTTTTCTCATGATTATTTCTTTGATAAATTTTTCGTTAAAGATTTATTCGTTTATGTTTGTCGAAAAGCCGTTTATGTTGTCCTGTGATATACGCATGTATATTTTTAATTGAGTATATAAATCCTACTGTATTCAAACTTAATTCTATAAACATATTAATTATTTGAAAAATTCAGAAAATATATCCGCCCTGATATATGTGATATTAGTGATAATTAGCGGCTGAATATCTTTACCTTCTTCCCCGTTATTTCCCGCGGCGATGGTATAATTGTTTCCAATTCTACATTTGATTTACCGAGTAAATTTTTCTTTTTGGAGAGACCTTCTCTTTCTTTTTAGACGGCGCGGAATATGCTTAATGATAGAAATATATGTATTACAACGAGACCTATACATTTATTTAGGATGTATAGGTCTGTGTGTAGTCATACATAATTGTGAAAATATTTGATTTGTCAATAGAAGCAGGCTGTACGTCTGTCTATAACTGCATTCCGCCCGATACTTCAATCCGCTGTCCGTTAATCCACTTTGCATCTTCTGTGCATAAGAAGGCAACAACACCGCCTATGTCATCAGGCAAACCAACTCTGCCTAATGCGGTTACGCTTGCTATCTGTGCATTTATATCTTTGTTGTCTCTGACATGCCCGTTTCCAAAATCGGTTTCAATGGCGCCCGGAGCAACTATATTTGCAGCAATGCCTCGTGAACCTAATTCTTTCGAAAGATACCTTGTAAGTACTTCAACAGCCCCTTTCATTGATGCGTAAGCCGAAGAACCCGGAGATGAGAACCGCGTAAGACCGGATGAAATGTTTATGATTCGTCCGCCGTCATTAATGTAAGGTAATGCTTTTTGCGTTAAGAAGAACACTCCTTTATAATGTATGTTGAAAATTGCATCAAGTTGTTCTTCCGTTGTATCGGAGAAAAGTGCATACAGGGCGGTACCTGCATTGTTTATTAGAAAATCAAAATTGGTGCTTCCGTTTTTTTCTTTCAAGTATTCGGTTGTCTGTTTGATGAAATTATCGAACGATTTTATACTGCTTGTGTCTAATTGAAATGGTGCCGCGTTTTGCCCGATTGCCTGAATCTCGGCAGCGACCTTGTCGGCTTCCTGTTTGCTGCTGTTATATGTAAACACTACATCAATCCCTTTTTTGGCAATCTTAATCGCCATATCTCTGCCTAATCCGCGGCTTCCGCCGGTTATTAGAGCAATCTTACTCTTTGTTTTCATTTTTCTGTATCTTATAAATTTTTTAAATTATTTTTGTAAATATACTGCAAAAATTCTTCTGCTAGTGATTACCAGGCTACTTCACCATCTTTATTAAAAGATTTCCCTGTACCTATATTTTCTAAAGTAACATATTTAATTACTATATTAGCCGCTTGTTCAACTGTTTGTGTTCCTTGAAATTGATTTAAGTCTGTTGCTGTATAACCGGGACAAACACTATTGATTTTAAAGTTTGTATTTCTTAAGTCATTAGCCAGCATAACAGTAAAAGCATTCAATGCTGTTTTGGAAGAACTATATACATCATAAATGTCAAAATCTGGATTTTGCCTGCTGCTATGAAGTGTTAAAGATCCCAACGAACTTGAAACGTTTACGATAACAGGTTCGTTTGATTTTTCTAAAAGTCCGAGAAACTGCTGTGTAGTTTGAATCACGCCGAAAAAGTTAGTCTCAAATACTTTACGCAAATTATCAATATTGTGTACTGTAAAGTTCTGAGGCTGTCCCCCGGAGATACCGGCATTATTTATTAAAACGTCTAAAGTTTCAATTTTTGTTTCTAATTCTTGTCGTGCTTGTTTTATCGAATTGATATTAGTAACATCGAGTTCAATCAATGCGACATTTGAGATACCTAAGTCTTTTAACTTATTTATGGCATCCATACCTTTTGTTTTGTCCCTGCTTCCCAAATAAACAAAATAGCCCATTTGTGCCAATTGTTTTGCTGTTTCAAATCCGATTCCTTTGTTAGCCCCTGTAATTAATACTGTTTTCATTTTTCTGTTATTTTTTAATTTTTATTATATATGACTATAGAAGTGAAAATACTTTTTCTTGCAGAAGGGTATTCACATGCATAATATAAAATCTATTATCGATATTGGTGTCAAAGAATCATGTTTAGAACATGTAATAGATATCAATAACTATTTTAAATCATAACGGTCTGCATTCATGACTTTAACCCAGGCTTTTACAAAATCTTTTACAAATTTTTCTTTGTTGTCGTCCTGAGCATATACTTCCGCATAAGCACGCAATATTGAGTTAGAACCGAAGACCAAATCTACACGCGTTGCAGTCCATCTGACTGCTCCTGTTTTCCTGTCAACTACATTGTATAAATTTTCACCAGCAGGCTTCCAGGAATAATTCATATCAGTAAGGTTCACAAAGAAATCATTGCTGAGCACGCCTTCTCTGTCTGTAAACACACCGTGTTTGGTTCCTCCGTGATTTGTTCCCAATACACGCATGCCCCCAATCAGAACGGTCATTTCGGGAGCCGTAAGCCCCATCAGTTGTGTCCTATCAAGGAGGAGTTCTTCCGGTTTCACCGCATAATCTTTTTTCAGCCAGTTTCTGTATCCGTCGTGAATTGGCTCAAGCGCTTCGAACGATTCTGCATCTGTCATCTCGTCTGCCGCGTCGCCGCGTCCTGCTTTGAAAGGTACTTTTATTTTTACTCCTGCTTCCTTTGCAGCCTTTTCTACTGCCGCACTGCCGCCAAGTACTATCAAATCCGCTATGCTTACTTTTTTCTTTAATCCGGATTGAATCTTTGAAAGCACTGACAGTACTTTCTGCAATCTTTCAGGCTCATTGCCTTCCCAGTTTTTTTGCGGGTCTAAACGAATTCGCGCTCCGTTTGCGCCGCCCCTGTAGTCGGAACTCCTGAAAGTCCTTGCGCTGTCCCATGCCGTATTTATTAGTTCTGTCCGGGTCAGACCGCTTTTTAAAAGTTTGGTTTT
This sequence comes from Ignavibacteria bacterium, assembly GCA_028714695.1. Classification (GTDB taxonomy): domain Bacteria; phylum Bacteroidota; class Ignavibacteria; order Tepidaquicellales; family Tepidaquicellaceae; genus CAIKZJ01. The sequence continues at coordinate 383,355 of JAQTLX010000001.1, forward strand.
TAAATCTTTAATCTCGGCACCCGACAATTTGTATTTAACTTTCGGTATAGGGTCCTGCCAGATTAAATCTTCTTTTGGAGCATCCGAGCCAAGGTAACGGCTTCTCGGACCTAAATCGCGATGGGTTAATTTGAACCACGCTCTTGCAAAAACTTTTGTGAAATATTTCTGGTCTGTAGCAAACCGTTCCGATATTATTCTGTATTCAGGGTCCATTTTCAAAGCCATATCTGCATCCGTCATTATAGGGTTTTGGCGTTTGTCCGGGTTGTGAGCATCAAGAGGTTTATCTTCCTCTTTAATATCTACCGGCTCATACTGCCATGCTCCTGCAGGACTTTTTTTCAATTCCCATTCATGATTCAACAGCATTTCAAAATATCCGTTATCCCACTTCGTAGGATTCGTTGTCCATGCTCCTTCAAGACCGCTCGAAACAGTATCTCCTGCATTGCCTTTCCCTTTTGGATTCATCCAGCCAAGTCCTTGCGTATGAATCTCCGCGCCTTCGGGAACTTCGCCTAAAAGTTTAGCGTCGCCATTTCCATGTGTCTTTCCCACAGTGTGTCCTCCTGCCGTCAAAGCAACTGTTTCTTCATCGTTCATCGCCATTCGTTTAAACGTAGTTCTTATGTCCTGAGCAGTTTTCAGCGGGTCGGGATTTCCGTCCACACCCTCAGGGTTTACGTAAATCAAACCCATCATTACTGCTGCCAGAGGATTTTCTAAATCTCTTTCTCCGGAATAGCGGCTGCCTTCGCTGCCTGTAGGAGCAAGCCATTCCTTCTCGTTACCCCAGAAGACGTCTTTCTCAGGATGCCAGATATCTTCGCGTCCTCCTGCAAAACCGAATGTCTTCAAACCCATAGATTCGTAAGCCATATTTCCTGCTAAAATTATTAAATCAGCCCATGAAATCTTATTTCCGTATTTTTGCTTTATAGGCCATAGAAGCCTTCTTGCTTTATCCAGATTAACATTGTCGGGCCAACTGTTAAGTGGAGCAAAACGCTGGTTACCCGTGTTGCTTCCGCCCCGCCCATCCGCAATTCTGTAAGTTCCTGCAGAATGCCACGCCATACGAATCATTAAGCCGCCGTAGTGTCCCCAGTCTGCCGGCCACCAATCCTGACTGTCAGTCATGAATTTTTTCAAATCCTTTTTCAGGGCTTTTAAATCAAGGTTTTTAAATTTCTTTTTGTAATTAAAATCTTGTCCCATTGGATTTGTCTTTGTGTCGTGCTGGTGCAGTATATCAAGATTAAGCGCTTTCGGCCACCAATCTATAACGGAATTACCTGCTTCTGTGATTGCTCCGTGCATGACGGGGCATTTACCTTTATTTGAATTGTCCATTGTTGGTATCTATTTGTAATATAAAACTATTTATTTCTTGATAAGGTTCATGACCTTGCTGAACGCTTGCCGCGGCGATGATATAATATTTCCTTTCCAAGTGTCCTTTGAACTTAGAGTTGAAAAGAAAAAAAAACATGTGTAATTCACGTCATTATAAAATAAATCCCCTACTGAGAGGGGATTTGTGTTTCGAAGTATTATATATATTATAGGTTATTTTTTATCGTCTACAACTTCAAAGTCGGCATTCTCAACGTTGCCATCGTCTTTCTTAGGTTCGCCTGTTCCTGCATTTGGATCGGCATGCGGCTGTTCAGGTCCCTGTGATTTTGCCTGTGAATACATCTTCGAAGATGCTTCGTTCCATGCAGTATTGTACTGGTCCATAGCGGATTTGATTTCCGCGTTGTTGCTGCTCTTTACTGCTTCCTTCAGCCTGTCGAGCGCCGCCTGTATCTTTGCTCTGTCTTCCTGTCCAAGTTTTCCTTCGAATTCTTTCAATTGCTTTTCGCCCTGGAATATCATCGCGTCAGCCTGATTCTTTGTATCTATTTCTTCGCGTTTCTTCTTGTCATCCGCTTCATGTTCTTTTGCATCCTTCTTCATCTTTTCAATTTCAGTATCGGTTAAACCGCTTGAATGCGTAATCCTGATATCCTGAGTCTTGCCTGTTCCTAAGTCTTTTGCCGTTACGTGAAGAATACCGTTCGCGTCAATGTCGAATGTTACTTCAACCTGCGGAACACCTCTCGGTGCAGGCGGAATCCCTTCAAGATGGAATCTGCCGAGCGTCCTGTTATCAACTGCCATAGGTCTTTCGCCCTGAAGCACGTGAATTTCAACAGAAGGTTGATTGTCGCTTGCCGTCGAGAATATCTGCGACTTTTTCGACGGAATTGTTGTGTTGGCTTCAATCAGTTTTGTCATAACGCCGCCGAGTGTTTCAATACCGAGCGAAAGCGGAGTTACGTCAAGAAGAAGTACGTCCGAAACATCGCCTGCAAGCACACCGCCCTGAATTGCCGCGCCTATCGCGACCACTTCATCCGGGTTAACGCCTTTATGCGGTTCTTTGTTGAAAATCCTTTTCACCGTATCCTGTACCATCGGGATTCTTGTAGAACCGCCGACCAGTATAACTTCATCTATTTCGCTTAAACTGTAGCCTGAATCGTTCAATGCCTTTGTGCATGGACCCACTGTTCTTTCTACAAGGTCGTTCACAAGCGACTCGAACTTTGCTCTTGTCACAGTTTCTACAAGAAACTTCGGTCCGTCCGCTGTTGCCGTAATATACGGAAGATTGATTTCGGTCTGCGGAGTCGTCGATAATTGTTTTTTTGCAGTTTCCGCCGCTTCTTTAAGTCTCTGCAATGCCATCGGGTCTTTTCTTAAATCAATACCTTCTTTTTTCTGAAATTCATCCGCTAAATAATCCACTAATCTCTGGTCAAAATCATCGCCTCCTAAGTGTCCGTCGCCGTTCGTCGATTTCACTTCAAACACGCCGTCGCCCAGTTCAAGAATCGAAATATCGAATGTACCGCCTCCAAGATCGAATACAGCGACTTTATGATTCTTTTTCTTTTTATCCAATCCGTATGCAAGCGCCGCTGCCGTAGGTTCGTTTATAATTCTCTTTACATCGAGTCCCGCGATTTTACCCGCGTCTTTTGTTGCCTGTCTCTGCGCGTCGTTAAAATATGCCGGTACAGTAATAACAGCCTCCGTAACAGGCTGACCGAGATAATCCTCGGCTGTTTTTTTCATCTTCTGCAAAACCATCGCCGAAATCTCGGGCGGTGAATATACTCGTTTCTGATTCGAACTCTTGTCATCTATTTCAACTCTTGCCACATCGTTATCGCCTCTTATAACTTTATACGGGACTTCGCCGATTTCCATAGAAACTTCGTCGAACTTGCGTCCCATAAATCTCTTTATGGAGAACACGGTATTTGTCGGATTAGTAACTGCCTGCCTTTTCGCGGCATCACCGACAAGTCTTTCTCCTGTTTTCGTGAATGCAACAACCGATGGGGTTGTTCTCATTCCTTCGGAATTCGGGATAACCACGGGGTCGTTGCCTTCCATTACGGAAACGCAAGAGTTTGTAGTTCCCAGATCAATTCCAATAATTTTTCCCATTTAAAAAAATCCTCACTTTCTTTTTGTAAAATGGAACTACCTGCTGTCCGGGCAGGCAGTTCCGTTTTTTAGACGTCTTTTGTTGAAAGTTATTTCAATTTTATTTCTTTAACCACCGGTTTGGCTTCTTCAACTTTCGGTAAAGTTATCAGGAGCAGACCGTCTTTAAATTCAGCCTCAATTCCGTCGACCTTAATATCTTTCGAGAGATTGAAATTTCTGCAGAATTCACCGTAGACTATTTCATTCATCACGAGATTTGAATCTTCGGATTTTGTTTGCGCTTTCTTCTCACCCTTTATTGACAGAATGTTGTTTTCGACTTCAATCTTCACATTATCTTTCGGAACGCCGGGCATTTCGAGATTGATATAGAAATTATCTTTATCCTCGGTTATTCTTGTTCTCGGCATATATGTCGAAGTATCGTGAACGTCGCCTCTGAAAAACGGCGAATCAAATATTGACCTGAAAGCATCGTTCATCAGGTCACTGTCTTTTCTTAATTTAATCAAGTTCATTTTTAAATCTCCTTTGTTTTTGTTGTTTTTGTTTTCTATTGTACACAACATATATCAATACTCGTGCCAAATTTAGAAATGTGCAAAAACAATTAAAAACTTCATAGTGTCTCTGACATTTTAGTCCTAAATCTGAATTATAATGCAAAAATATGAATTTTGTATCAAAAATTGAATTAAATGTCAAATAAGTAAATTCATGCAGCGAAACACAGGGACGATATGTTTGAATCACCTATAATGTGAAACACCGAATATCGGCTATAGTTATCAATTTCATAAAAAAATATTGTTTTGCAGACAGGAATAAATAGCATTGTTCGACGCAGTGAATTTTCGACTCGAAACTATGAGCCTTCGGCTCACCACGGCGAGCCTTCGGCTCATCGCAGCGAGCCTTCGGCTCACCGCAGCGAGCCTTCGGTTCATCACAGCGAGCCTTCGGCTCACCGCAGCGAGCCTTCGGTTTGTATGTCAGGAATATTATCCCAAAGAAATGTGACTTTCAGCGTGACATCGCAAAAGAATATTTTTAAAATATGGCTCATAATGGCTCATAATGGCTCATATTGACAGAATGATACCGGGGGTATCAAAATGACACCTTTTTGGTGTCATTTTTCGGAGTCGATATTGAAAAAACAGTTGTTTATGTCAAAGAACTATTGAATTTCGCAAAAAGGTATCATTCAGGTATCATTTCAGCGATAATATATTGATATTTTCGCAGTTTAAAAATGACCCCAGGGGTATCATTTCAGGTATCATTTTCATAAGACGGATAAATACAATTGTGCCCTTTTTACTATTAGATGCAAGAATATTGTTTAGAGCATTACGACTATCAGTTCCGGATTTACAAGAAAAAATATTGCGGATATTTGCAGCGAAATATATAGAATTTTCATTTTTCATAACAATGAATTTCCTTAGTGATTATAAATAGTGAACTTTTGCTACAAAGATAATAAAAAAATGTTTTGTTGATTCTATAAATGACCAGAGGGGAATTTAAAATATTGATTAGAAAGAATTTATGTGCTAGTAATTTTTGATGGAAATGAAGAAATTCGGAAATATATTAGGACTAAAGTCCTTTTTTGGGAGTACTTTTTTCCCGCAAAAGAGTGGGGCTACTGCAATAATAAAATATGAAAAATAAAATCAAATATTTAATATAAAAAATTAAATATATTTTAAGGCAAATTTTATATAGCGGTTATCGAAATATTGAACTTACCGGGACATTGCGAAAGGAAGATTAAGGAGCAAGAAAGTTAACTGCTAATTTAGATGTCATCCCTCTGCCTTTAGCAGACAGGTCCGGGGTTTTAAAAGTCAGAGCAATTTCTTTCTATTGGATGCCGCTCGCCGGGCGAGATTAAAGAATACTGCATTCATTTTCTACAAATTTTAAAAAAGAAAGATAACTTTATGCCTTAATATTACAGGCGAAACATTGAATAATATTTTGTATTATTAATGTGTATTTAATTTTGAAATACAAATTATGAAAACATTTTCACTAAAGTATCCGCTATTATTTGTTCTCGCGATTTTCCTATTTGTAAATATTTCATTTTCACAAACGAATAACTGGCAGAGAGCATACCGTCCAAATGGCGATATATATATGAAGGGTATGTGTCAATCTAACAATGGTGATTTTTTTCTATTGCTAGAAAGTTATACTGCTTTAATTTATAAAATTAATTCAAACGGCGATTCTATCTTTGCTACTACAATCTCTACACGCATAGGTCATACTTGTATTTCTTCTGATGACGGGGGCATGATATTTACAGGCAATGGCGGCAACAAACCATATTCAACAAGAATAAACTCGCAGGGTCTTATTTATTGGGACAATACATACTATTCGGGATATAACGGTGCCGATTATTTTGATATCATAAAAACTCAAAATAGTTATATCTCCGCAGGTGAAGGTGCTTTGAAGTTCAACTTAATAGGAGATTTCATCTGGCAAAAATTTTATCCGACATCTTATACGAAAATATATTGGAGTGTTATTGAAGCAATTGACGAAGGATATATAATGGCGGGAGAAATATGCGATGGAATGCATGCACCCACATATGGAGTTATAACAAAAATAGATACTGCCGGTAACTTGAAATGGGAAAAAAGATATACTTTAGGCGACCCCAACAATAATTTCCTTCGGATGAAAGCGGTAAAAAGAAACAACACATACTATGCCGGAGGACATTGTCCGGATCCTCCGCTTACGGGAAACGCTAAAATTGCTATTTTTAAACTGGATTTAAACGGCAACGTCAGAGATACTCTTAGGTTTAATGGAGATCCTGATTTTAATTACTTTTTCTGGGATATGAAGTTTATATCCGATAACCGGATTGTAGTATTATACAACAGGCATAAATATTACGATTCAACGATTGCCGCTGCAATGATAATAGATACATCGGGACATGTTATCAGGTCCCGGGAATATACGGGAACAGATTACACGAAACTGCAAAAAATATATTTGCATAACTCAAATACTATATTTTTTACCGGCATATCCGACCATTATTCAATATGGTTCGATAATCCGTTTGTAGTTAAAACGGATACGACGTTATACGCTCCTCCGGTTTCAGTAAGAAATATCTCGCAGACAGTTCCGGATAATTTCTATATGAAACAGAATTACCCCAATCCGTTTAACAGCGCTACACAGATTGTATTCGGAATAAAAAAGAAGGGGTTGTATAATCTGAAAATTTATGATGTAACGGGAAAACTAATAAGCGAAATATTTAATCAAAATTTTGAACCCGGAGAATACAAGACGGATTTCCATGCAGATAATCTTTCTTCCGGAGTTTATTTTTATAAGTTAGAATCGAACAACAGCATTATAACAAAGAAGTTTGTTTTACTGAAATAATTATATTCTATATAGAATAAATATATACTGAAAAAAATTATGAAAACATTTTCCCTAAAATATCCGCTATTATTTGTTCTCGCGATTTTCCTATTTGTAAATATTTCATTTTCACAAACGAATAACTGGCAGAGAGCATACCGTTATCAAGACGACGTTTATTGTGAGGATATGTGTAATTCTGATAGCGGAAATTATTTCTTATTATTAAGACGATTTTCAGACGCTATTATTTGTAAAATTAATTCGAATGGTGATACGATTTTTTCCGTAACATATCCCTCTCGGTTGGGACGGACATGTTTATCTACTGAAGACGGAGGAATGATTTTTACGGGCAGCCGCACTCTGCCATTTTCTGCACGATTAAATTCTCAGGGTCTCATTTATTGGGATAATACATATTATTCAGGTCATGGATATCCTGACTTTACTGATTTAATAAAAACTCAAAATTGCTATCTTACTGTTGGTGAAAGTGTTTTAAAGTTTAATCTTAACGGAGATTTCGTCTGGCAAAAAGATTATCCGTCAAATTTTACAAAAATATATTGGAGTGTTATTGAAGCAATTGACGAAGGTTATATAATGGCGGGAGAAGTATGCGATGGAATTGGTCAGCCCACACTTGGAGTTATAACAAAAATAGATACTGCCGGTAACTTAAAATGGGAAAAAAGATATTTCCTCGACGACCAAATCAATGGTATAAGACAAATGAAAGTCATCAAGAGAAATAACACTTATTATGCAGGAGGTTATTGTTTCGACACATTAGTAGGAGGAAGTGCAGTTGTTACTATACTGAAACTTGATATAAACGGTATTGTTAAGAATACATTAAAGTTCCAAAGGAGCGTTGATTTTAATTATTTTTTCTGGGATATGAAGTTTGTATCCGATAACCGGATTGTTGTATTATACAACAGGCATAAATATAACGATTCAACAATTGCCGCTGCAATGATAATAGATACATCGGGACATATTATCAGGTCCCGGGAATATACGGGAACCGATTACACGAAACTGAAAAAAATATATTTGCATAATTCAAATACTATATTTTTTACCGGCATATCCGACCATTATTCAATATGGTTCGATAATCCGTTTGTAGTTAAAACGGATACGACGTTATACGCTCCTCCGGTTTCAGTAAGAAATATCTCGCAGACAGTTCCGGATAATTTCTATATGAGACAGAATTACCCCAATCCGTTTAACAGCGCTACGCAGATTGTATTCGGAATAAAAAAGAAGGGGTTGTATAATCTGAAAATTTATGATGTAACGGGAAAACTAATAAGTGAAATATTTAATCAAAATTTTGAACCTGGAGAATACAAGACGGATTTCCATGCAGATAATCTTTCTTCCGGAGTTTATTTTTATAAGTTAGAATCGAACAACAGCATTATAACAAAAAAGTTTGTTTTACTGAAATAATTATTTCATTTCCACGAGGCACCTCAATTTATACTATTAGAAGTCTTGCAAAATGATTTCTTAACCTGATATCACAAAAGAACATTTCCTTATGATTTTTAGATGCCGCTCGCTATGCGGGCTTAAAGATTTTTGATATGCTTTTCTACCAAGATTCCGCCCCTATGGGGCTTAATTTATCTTATATTCTCTTTCTACCAAGATTCCGCCCCTATGGGGCTTAATTTATCTTATATTCTCTTTCTACCAAGATTCCGCCCCTACGGGGCTTAATATATTTTCAGACTTCGATTGTCTCAGTTAATCTTCGACCCGTGCGTCAAAGAAAAAATAAATTATTTCAGCAAAACGAGTTTGATTGTCCTCGAAAATTTATCCGTTGTCATTTTGCAGAAATAAGTTCCTGACGGCAGTTGCGAGGCGTCCCAGGTTACTTCGTAAGTGCCAGTCTGCATATTTCTGTTTATAAGTGTCTGAACCATTTTTCCGGTTATATCGTATATGCTCATGTTTATCTTGGATTGTCCGTGTACGGAAAATTTAATTTTTGTATCCGGATTAAACGGGTTCGGATAATTCTGATACAAACTAAATTCTTTCGGAATTTCGCTTTCTATTTTCCTTATCCCAATGCTGACGTGCAGATTTAAACTTGTGTCGGTTTTGATTACATAGAAATCATCATTTCCGCCCATCATTAAATTCCTATAATATCCTGCAGCAAAGATATAATTATTATCCTGCATGATTGCCGAAAAGATCTCGCGTGAGCCGCCTTTTGTAGTCAAATCCAAAGAATGCACTATATTAAGATTTGTATCGAGTATTCTTACAGCGCAAAAATGTGTATCAAGCGTAAGTGGTGTGACAGACGAAAAAAGGAATCTATTTGAATTAATTGACAAGTAACAACGTGATAAAAAATCATACCTCGGTATAATACACTGCCTTGACCGAATAAAATTACAGGCTGTATCATATGTTTGTAAAACAAGTTTGAGATAATTGGTGCCTGTCTGCCGAAACCCGCCCAGTGAAATAATATTATTAGAATTCAAAAAAAGATATTCGGGATACACATAATCAGTAACTTGTTTCATCCATAAAGTTTCACCGTTATTATTTATCTTTAAAATATAAAATTTGCTGTTTGGGACATCTTGTGTCGAACATATATAACTGTTATTATCGAAAACTTTAAGTTTGGAAAAAGATGTAATTGAGTCAAATGTGTACGGTTTATGCCACTTATAATTCCCATTATTATCTATTTTTAAAATATATTCCGGACTGCCGCAAAGAAAACCTTCGTCGTTTGCAACTATAATATCATTTAAGAGATAATCTATACCGTTTGATAAATAATTCTTTATCCAAATAATATTTCCATTTGTATCGAATTTGGCGGCAAATGCCGTACCATCAAGTGATTTTTTATTCGAGGATCTGATTTGGCATGAGCCGACAACGATAAAACATCCATCCGAAAGAGCAATACTCGATTTAATAACGCAATTTTCACTGTTTGGGGCATAAAATCTTTTTGACCACAATGAATCTCCGAATGGAGTTACTTTAAGAATTCTGGCAGATGAAACATTTATATCTTCTGCGAAACCGCCGACTAAAAAATTCCCATCTGATAATTTACAGATTGTATATGCTCCCGCATCATATCCCGGATAAAGACTAAACGCTCGTTCCCAGGTTTGGGAATAGAGAAAAGAAGTTGCCAGTGCGAGGAACAGAATATTGAGTAATATTATCTTTCTCATTGCGCGTTAATGTTATCAGAAAATTATTAATTAATTTAATGATTTTATTAGAAGTTTGAAACTTATATCGGTTATGTATTTTCGGGACTAAAGTCCTTTTTGGAAAGTGCCTTTTCCTCACTAACGAGCGGGATTATTTTTTTATGTACAATACGGAGAATGAAACAGCAATTAGAATCTGTCTTTAAGACGGTTGGTGAAATGGGCATGCAGCCGGGTATCGGGTGAATTATTTTTAAAAATGGAATTTCATTGTAAGATAAATAATTATAAATTATATATACAAAACCTGATGAATAAGATTTTTATTTTACTGTGTGTGTTTTTCTTATACGGATTTAGCAATGATTTCATTGTTTCTGAAATCGAAAAATCCGGATACAGATATTTATTCAATTCCGGAACCGAGATTCCAATCGATACGACTATAGACATTACCTATTATAAACTTCAGTTGCGGCTGCAACTCAGTCCGAATTATGTCTTTGGCATTGCTTCGGTGAACGGCAAATTCAAAACAACGGGTAATTCATTATTTCTTAATCTATCAAACGCGATGCTTGCAGATTCGGTTACGGGGAATAATGTTTCTTCATTCTCGCAGGCAAATAATCTGCTGACAATAAATTTCAGTTCGCTTCAGGCTGACTTTGCTTTAAATATTTATTATAAAGGACTTCCTCCATCAAGCGGAAACGGGAGTTTCGTTTTCGCGAGCCACAGTTCACAGCCCGCTATATGGAGTCTAAGCGAGCCCTACGGTTCTTCCGACTGGTTCCCGAATAAAAATACACCCGCGGATAAGGCGGATTCATCCGATGTTTGGATAACCTGTCCTTCTTCGCTAACGGGAGTATCAAACGGTCTGCTGAAAGAAACGATAATTAATCCCGATAATACTAAAACGTATAAATGGAAAAGTTCTTATCCCATAGCGAGTTATCTGATTTCGATAGCGGTTTCAAATTATACATTATATTATAACTATTTCAGGTATTCGCAGACGGATTCGATGGCGCTCACGCATTATATTTATCCCGAAACTTTTGCGAATATAAAAACCAATCTCGATGAAACTCCGAACATGCTTGCTGTGTATTCGGATAAATTCACTCTTTATCCTTTCGTAAATGAAAAGTACGGGCATGCGCAGTTCGGCTGGAGCGGGGGCATGGAGCATCAGACAATTTCTTCAATGGGAGCATTTTCTTCCGGTGTCATTGCGCATGAACTTGCGCATCAGTGGTTCGGCGACAAAGTTACTTGCAGGGATTTTCATCATATCTGGCTGAATGAAGGTTTCGCAACGTTTTGCGAAGCCGTATACGTCGAAGCCGTGCAGGGAAAGGATGCTTACGACGTTTTCATGAAAACGAAAATGAATTATGCCAAAAACGCCGTAGGTTCGATTTATGTAAACGATGTTACTTCAATTAACGAAATATTCGATGCGAACAGAACATATTACAAAGGAGGCGTGATACTTCACATGCTGAGGGGAATAACGGGAGATTCGTTATTCTTCACAATAATGAAATCATATGTGAACGATTCACTGCTTGCGTATAAATCCGCGGTTACGGAGGATTTCCAGAGAGCCGCCGAAAGAATATACGGAAGCAGTCTGAGTTATTTCTTTAATGAATGGATATACGGAGAGAATTTTCCGAAATATAAAATCAACTGGGATAAAGTAAAACGCGAAGGAAATTTATACGACGTAAGCATGACGCTGACGCAGACAGCAAACACAAATCCCGTTTATTTTACGATGCCCGTGGACGTTAAAATTGCAACAAAATCAGGCGATACTACTTTCAATGTCATGAACAATTCGCAGATACAAACATTTCTATTTACGGTACGGGATGAGCCTGCTGCTCTTACTTTTGACCCGTCGAATAAAATATTAAAAGAAAAGTTCGGGGACGAAACCGTTGAGACAATTACATTTAAATTGGAGCAGAACTATCCGAATCCTTTCAATCCATCGACTAAGATTACATATCACATCAAAGAATACGGAGACGTAGTTCTTAAAATATATGACGTGAGCGGACGTGAAATCCAATCACTCGTTAATCAGAAACAAAAACCCGGAACTTACGACGTGAAATTCACCCCGGTCAATATAGCATCGGGAGTTTATTATTGTGTGCTGAAAGCGGGGGATTTGAGAGACTCAAAAAAAATGGTATACATACGATAGTAATATAATTACAAAAAGGGTTTGATTATATTTGTATAACGATTTTAAATAAAATTCAAGGGTTACTAACATTCAATAATGCTTTAAAAATAAAATCTCTTAAAATGAAAAAATTTGTTCTTGTTATTTTGCTTTTGAGCATAGCCGTTTCGGGTATTTATGCTCAGGATTTTACAAACCTTACCGGGGCGAAGATTTGTTCGATGAAAAAGACAAAGATGAAACTCCCGGGGACGGATTTCCAGTATTCCCCGAATACTCCAAGGCATTCTTTCGATGTACAAAATTATAAATTAAATATTGACATCTATAAGAATTTCTTCAGTCCGTATCCGCACGATTTTAAAGGTACGAATACAATTACTTTTCGAGTAGATTCAACATTAAGTTCGATATACCTCAATGCAAATAATGCATCACTGGCAATCGACTCAATACGTATTGTCGGCGGTCCGACTCTCGTATATACGCATTCCGGTAATATTCTTACAATCACACTGAACAGGACATACAACGTCGGCGAAATCGTATATATAAAAATTGATTACAGGCATCTTAATGTTTCCGATGATTCATTCATGGTCAGCAGTTCGGGTTATGTGTTTACTGACGCCGAACCTGAAGGCGCGCGCGGATGGTTCCCGTGCTGGGACAGACCGTCTGACAAGGCGACCGTTGATATTACGGCAAAGGTACCTTCAACAGCCAGGCTTGGTTCAAACGGCAGGCTGAATGATTCTCTGGTAACAGGCGACTCGATTTATTACCACTGGATAAGCAGAGATCCTGTTTCCACTTATCTTACAGTGATGACGGCAAAAACAGGTTATACAATTGATATTGTTTACTGGCATAAACTTTCAAACCCATCCGATAGTATTCCTTTAAGATTATACTCGCCGTCAGGTACAAGCAGCGCGACTGTTAAAGCCATAATGATACCGATGACAACATACTTCTCTACTGCATTCGGTGAAATGCCTTATGAGAAAAACGGATTCTGTTACGTTCCAAGTTCAGCAGGATTTATTTGGGGAGGAATGGAAAATCAGACCTTGACGACCGTCTATGCGTGGAGTTCAAGTGTTTGTGTTCACGAATATGCTCATCAATGGTTTGGAGATTTAGTTACATGCGCTTCGTGGGCGAATATCTGGCTGAACGAAGGTTTCGCTACGTGGAACGAAGCATACTGGCAGGAAAGAACGGGCGGTTATGCCGCATATAAGAATGCCATCATCAATGATGACGCAAGCGATTATTTATCATACAATCCCGGCTGGGCTATTTCTGTACCGTCATGGGATGTAACGACACCCGACCAGAATACTTTGTTCAATTATGAAATTACATATTGTAAAGGTGCATGTGTTTTGCATCTGTTAAGATATACGCTCGGTGATTCATTATTCTTTGCAGGTATGAAATCATATGCAACGGATACAGCAAACTTCAAATTCAAGAATTCAACTATTCCCGATTACTTTGCAAGAATGGGTTCTGTCGCCGGTCAGGATTTGAGTTGGTTCTATAATGCATGGTTATATCAGCCGAATCATCCGCAGTATCAGAACGGTTACAACATCACAAACGTCGGAGGCGGACAGTGGAGAGTCAACTTCCTCGCGAAGCAGGTACAGACAAATGCCGGATTTTTCCCGATTCCGATTCAGATAAAGATTTCATTTACATCAGGTTCTGACACGACTGTGAAAGTAATGAACAGTACTAATAATCAGATATTTTCGTTTTATTTCAATCGCCAGCCGACTTCGGTTGTATTTGACCCGAATAATGAAATCGTAATCAAAACAGCATCGTTGATTATGGGTATAGACGAAACTCCTCAGATTCCGTCGGAATTCAGATTGGCACAGAACTATCCCAATCCGTTCAATCCCGTAACAAATATCGATTACGATATTCCGAAGAATTCAAACGTAAAAATTACTATTTACGATATGACGGGCAGGGAAGTAGCGGCGCCTGTAAATGAATTCAAGACAGCGGGAAAATATACAGTATCATTCAATGCAATGAAACTTGCATCAGGTATATATTATTATAAGATTCAGATCTCGGATCCGACTGGGCGGACAGGAGATTTCACTGCGGTAAAGAAAATGACATTGCTGAAATAATGAATTAAATATGTTCAGCAATCTGAATTAGCGGATTATATTAATTCCGAAGCCCTTTGACTTAATCGTCAAAGGGCTTTTTTTTGCTCAAAAACGAATAATATTCACAATTTACTGAACATTTCAGATGATATTTCAGGGGCAAAAATAAATATTGACTTTATAAAATTTTCTTTCTAATATTGTATCACTACTAAGGGGAGACAACCCCTATAAACGGGAGACAAAACAAAAAATAAACTAAATAAAAAATTTTGGAAGAAATAATAGAAGAATTAAGGAAGTTCGGATTATCAAAGCGGGAAGCGGAGGTATATGTTGCGTTGTTACAGAAGAAGGATATAACCGCGCCGGAAGTTGCAAAGATTACATCAGTCACAAGGACTAAATGTTACGAAATTCTGCAGAACCTTGTGAAGAAGAAAGTATGCAATGAAAATTTCAAGAACGGAACTAAAACCTTCAGCAGTATCGAGCCCAAGATTGCGTTGCAAAATATTTTAGCAGTGCATGAAGTCGAACTAAACAAGAAAAAAGAAGCGGCGCGAAATTTTGGAGAGACGTTAACAAAACTTTTTAATGAAAAGGAAAAGTTTGACTCGCCTCTGGATTATATTGAAATAATCAGCGATCCGGGCACGCTAAAAGCAAAGTGGATGGAATTTGAAAAGACCATGAAGGAGGAGTTTCTTGTTTTCGTAAAAGCACCTTACGCGGTAAATATGGAAGATAATATAGAAGAAGAAACAGAAACTCTCGGCAACAATGTAGCCATTAAAGGTTTATATGAGTATGGAAACCTTAAGACAGAAAAGGAAATAAATAATTTAATTCATTTTCTGAATGTGTATCAGAATATCGGCGAAGAGGTCAGGGTATATAAAGAACTTCCGATGAAACTGGCTATAATAGACGGCGCTATAACCATGATATCGCTTGCAGACAGGATTTCAATGAAACCGGAACTAACATCGATGATTGTAAATCACCCGAGTCTTGCAAATGCAATGAAAACCGTTTTTTATACTTATTGGAATATGGGTATGACTATCCCGGAATTTGAAAAAATGGCATTGAAGGAAAAAGAAAGTTTAGTCGAAAACTGATAATAATGGTTAATCCATTTTTAACCGATTTTAAATCAAGAGTTAGAAATATAAGTATCTTCAACTTGAAAATTGTTCAATAAATTAAAAATATTTTTGCAGGAAGACTGTTAATGTTTTACTCGAAAAATCCTCTAAGTAGATTAACATATGCTTGAAGCAAAAAATAGGAGTACAAGGTCATGAAGAAAATTTCCGCTATGTTGTTTGCACTGTTGTTTATGTTATGTGTCCGGAATCTCGATGCACAGGAAAATCAGGACTGGAAGTGGGTACACCCCGCACCGCAGGGAAATCAAATGCGCTGGATAAAAATGATTGATTCAGTCAACTGGTATGCATGCGGTAATTCAGGGACGTTCATGAAAACATCAAATGCAGGAGTAAACTGGACTATTTATACTAATGCAGGAGGCTGGTTACCATCGTATTACGGTGAAGGAAGAAACCTTATGAACGCATGGTTTTTTAATCTTAATACAGGAGTAGTCTGCGGTTATACAGGATGGATTGCACGAACTACGAACGCAGGAATTTCGTGGGATTCAATCGGAATACCGACTGTGAACTCAATATACGGAATTCATTTTGTTAATAACATGATTGGTTATGCTTCGGGAGCAGGCGGCAGAGTATTAAAATCAACCAATGCGGGATTATCATGGGATTCTATACCGACAGGCGTATCGTCAGCGAATTACAATATATATCCGCTTGATACCAATACAATATATGTTTGCACAACAATATCTTATCCATTGACCGCGAAAGTAATGAAGACAACGAACGGAGGAGCGAACTGGACAACTTATACTCTGGATACTGCATTTACAACATATGATATTAATTTTATTAATGAAAACACAGGAATGGTATGCGGCTCTGCGGGTGTAATCAGGTTTACAACAAACGGCGGTGAAACCTGGACGCGGGCTAATACGCCATCGACTGCGGCAATGTACGGGCTGCATTCAACATTAACGCCGACACCGACATTTTATGTCGTTGGAGATTCCTATGGAATTTACAAAACGACTAATTATGGTGCAACATGGACACTTCTAAGTTATAATGACCCGAATATGGTGTGGACGTCGACACATTATTCGGTTGATGTAAGCGGGAACAGGATAGTTGCAATCGGAGCGTACGGTTCAATACAAAAATCAACAAATGCGGGAACAAATTTCACTGCGCTCACTCAATGGCTGAGTCCGTCTACAAGAAATGACATATGGGCTCAATACAGCAATGGTTTGGTAATAACAGTCGGAGGCCGCGGCTCAACTTCATCTTTTGACCAGGTATTAAGGTCGACAAACGGAGGAATAAACTGGTCTTTTGTACCCTTTAATTCATCCGCAACATATTATAGTCTTTCGATGGTGAATTCATCCACAGGGTTTATATCCGGTTCGGGAGGTAACATGCGCAGGACTACAAATGCGGGTTTAAACTGGGATTCCATTCCCGGTCCGTTTGGTACAAATACAATAAAAAGAATTGAATTCATAAATGCTAATACAGGATATGCGTTTCAGAATACCGGTGCACTTAACGGAGGATGGAAAACAACTAACGGAGGGTTAACATGGGATTCGCTGACAAATCTGGGCAGCGAAACAAGGATTTCTTCATCATCTTTCATAAACGCAAATACAGGATATGCCGGAAATAATGCTGCAAAATTAATGAAAACAACAGACGGCGGCGCTAACTGGACGACACTAACAAGTACTCCGATGGGAACTTACGGTTTATATGGAGTAAAATTTTTCAATGCAGACTCGGGATATGTTTGCGGCTCTGCAGGCTATAAACTATGCAGGACAACAAATGGGGGAGTAAGTTTCGATTCAGTTTCACACCCGTTCTATAACGCGCTTTATTCAATGAGATTTTTTGACATGAACACCGGATGGATTTTTGCATCTGCGGGATATTCTGCCAAAACGACAAATGGAGGAACGAGTTGGTTTTTCCAGAATACGTCCGGACAATATGGCTACGATTGTTATTTTACAAGTCCCGATTCAGGTTTTGCAGCCGGTGATAATGGATATATATTAAAGTATGTCAAACCGACAATTACCTCTCTTGAATGGTCAGGGACGCAGATTCCGTCGAAATATTACATTAAACAAAATTATCCGAATCCTTTCAATCCGACAACAACTATAGAATTTGCTATACCAAAGGCGGGTTTAGTATCACTGATAATTTACGATATTACAGGAAGGGAAATCCATGAAGCCATCAATACAAAGTTAAATTCCGGTATTGTGAAATATACTTTCAATGGAGCGAACTTTGCCTCAGGGGTGTATTTCTACAGGCTAGCGGTTGACGGTAAGTATATTGATTCGAAAAAAATGGTTCTTATTAAATAGTATTACCGAAAATGGGAATTCTTCATTTGTTAATCTGATGCCCTTAAAATGTTGAGATATATAAAAACCCGGCAGCGTTGGCTGCCGGGTTTTTTATTCTATTCAACTAATATCCCTTCGTTATTTTCATTCCGTGTTTTATCCAATCGGACTGCCTTTTTATGCGAAAATCGAAGAATTCGGAAGCCGTCCTAATAAGGTTATTTACGATAGTGATACATTTTCAAAAAGGGTTTACTTATATTTAATAATACCCTAATTCAAAAAAGATTATAAAATAAAATTTCATTAAAATGAAAAAACTTGTTTTTACAATTTTACTTTTGAGCATCACTTTCGCAGGTATCAATGCTCAGGATTTTGCAAACAAAAGAGGTTCTCAAGTATGTTCAGAGAAAAGATCGAAAATAATTCTTCCTGAAAATTTTTCGCTCTATTCTCCGAACACACCGAGGCATTCATTCGATGTCCAGAATTATAAATTGAATGTAGACCTATACAAGAATTACTTCAGTCCTTATCCCAAAGATTTTGCGGCAACCAATACGATGACATTCCGTGTTGATTCCACTTTATCATCAATATTTCTGAATGCAAACAATTCTTCTCTTGCAATTGATTCAATAAGACTTGTAGGCGGGCCATTATTGGTTTATACGCATACGGGGAATATTCTTACAATTACAATGAACAGAACATATGCGGTCGGCGAAATAGCGGCGATTAAAATCAGTTACAGGCATTTAAATGTAACTGACGCGTCATTTTATAACAGCGGTTCTTCGGGGTATGTATTTACCGATGCCGAGCCTGAGGGCGCGCGCGGCTGGTTCCCATGCTGGGACAGACCTTCAGACAAAGCGACTTATGATTTGACTGCAAAAGTAGCATCAACAGTAAGACTCGCGGGAAACGGAAGACTCAATGATTCACTTGTAACCGGCGACTCAATTTATTATCACTGGGTAAGCAGAGACCCTCTGTCAACTTATTTAATGGTAATGACATCAAAAGTCGGTTACACGATTAATATCGTTTACTGGCACAAACCGTCCAATCCAAATGACAGTATCCCGTTAAGATTATACTCACCGTCGGGAACGAGTAGTTCCGGAATTGCGTCTATTTTACCTACGGCAACAACATATTTTTCGGCAGCATTTGGTGAAATGCCTTTTGAAAAGAACGGTTTCTGCTATGTACCCAACAGCGCGGGATTTGTGTGGGGCGGCATGGAGAATCAGACTATTACAACAATTAACTCATGGAATGAAAATACTACACTCCACGAATATGCCCACCAGTGGTTCGGCGATATGATAACGTGCGCAACGTGGAGCAATATCTGGCTGAATGAAGGTTTTGCTACATGGAATGAATCATATTGGGTCGAACGTACAGGAGGATATTCATCTTACAAATCAATGATTAACTCGGATGCCAGTTCTTATATGTCAAGCAATCCGGGCTGGGCTATTTCCGTTCCTTCATGGGATGTGACGACACCCGATGCAAACACATTATTTAATTATGCAGTAACATATTGCAAAGGTTCATGCGTACTTCATCTATTAAGATATACGCTTGGTGATTCATTGTTCTTTGCAGGAATGAAGGCTTATGCCACCGATACAGTTAACTTCAAATTTAAAAATACAACAATACCGGAGTATTTTGCAAAAATAGGTTCTGTTGCAGGTCAGGATTTAAGTTGGTTTTATAATGCATGGATATATCAGCCGAATCATCCGCAGTATCAGAACGGTTACAACATCACAAACGTCGGAGGCGGACAGTGGAGAGTCAACTTCCTTGCGAAGCAGGTACAGACAAACGCCGGATTTTTCCCGATTCCGATTCAGATAAAGATTTCATTTACGACAGGTTCCGATACAACGGTGAGGGTTATGAACAATACAAACAACCAGTGGTTTTCTTTCTATTTCAACCGTCAGCCGACTACAGTAGTATTCGACCCGACAAATGAAATCGTAATCAAAACCGCGACACTTGTCGTTGGAGTCGATGAAAATCAAAATCAGATACCGAATGAATACAGACTCGGTCAGAACTACCCCAATCCTTTCAACCCCGTAACAAATATCGAATACGATATTCCGAAGAATACAAATGTTAAAATTGCTATTTACGATATGACGGGCAGGGAAGTAGCGGCGCCTGTAAATGAATTCAAGACAGCGGGAAAATATACGGTAGCGTTCAATGCAATGAAACTTGCATCGGGTATCTATTATTATAAGATTCAGATCTCGGATCCGACTGGGCGGACCGGCGATTTCACTGCGGTAAAGAAAATGACATTATTAAAATAAAGTATAAAATACAGAATTGAAAAAGGCTGCATTTGCAGCCTTTTTTTATGTCTAAAATTAATTTATGCTATTGTTCTCTTACTGCGCCGGGTGACTGACCGGGCAGCAAATCTATTTTATCAGTATCATTTTTTTAACATCCGCAAATTCACCTGCTTCGAGTCTGTAATAATAAACTCCTGAAGATAAATCGGAGCCGTTGAAATCTACTGTATAATATCCTGCCTGCCTCACTTCTCTTAAGAGCGCTGCCACTTCTTTTCCAAGAATGTCATAGACTTTCAGAGTTACTAATCCGCTTTTCGGCAAAGCGAAATTTATCTTTGTAACAGGATTGAAAGGATTCGGATAATTCTGAGCAAGATTGAATTTTACCGGAACGTTAACTCCCGTAATATTTGAACCTGTGCCTGCATCATAAGTGAAGCATATATTCGGTCTGTTTCCCTGTAATGTACCGGTTGGAAAATCTAAACATCCGCTCCCGGTCTGCAAATCATCATATTTAAGAACTGTCATGCCTGAGGCAGGAGTCGAATAAACATCGGAATTGACTACCCATGACGTATTATTGAAACAAACTTCGACCAGTAGATTATTCACTCCATCGTAATAAAAAGGAGTTGTAAGAGTAATATACTGCCAGCCTGTTCCCGGCGGAGTATAAGACTGGCTGTAAACTGTCGTCCATCCGGTCGAGACAAAATCAGTAAGACTTGCTGCATTAGTATTCTGAAGTTTGATTGTAAATTCGTTTAAAACCTGTGATGACACAGAGGCAAAATTGAAACCGACTTTTGTTATTATTTTAGGATTGTTGATACTTAATTCAGATGCAAGATAAAGCATGTCAGTCCTTGCATCGTCGTAATAAGAGTAAAAAGGATAACCGGCCGTTGTTGTTCCCGTACCGATGCAGGCGTAATTTGTATTTTCAATTGTATAACTAAATAATGCATCCGGCGCCTGTGTTCCCGGCGGATTCAATCCTCTTCCTCCTGCGGGAAATGTACATACGAAATTCCCTGCAGAATCCTGAGCAGCAAAATAATAAGAAACTGTAGAGCCGAGCGTTTGACCGGGTATGGAAAACTTAAAAGTATCGAGATTGTAATAATTGTAGTTCACTTGCGTGAATGAGCCGCTATTTACTTTGTAATACAGTTTTGGCGAAGCAGTGGAACTCATTGCGATTTTATTGATTGATTTTATAACTACTGAAGCCGTACGTGCAGCCGGATAATTTCCGTTTATCAGCGGTGTATGATAGAAGTCCATTCTTATACTGTTTGACATTGTAGTAACAGATGCTATCACTGTCCTTATGATATTCCTGAAATAAGTCAGATTTAAAGTATTAAACTTGTCGTTTGAAGAATGGTAATACGGCGTGAGTTCGTTTTCATCCTCGATATTCATAATTGCTTTGTAATTTCTGTTCCAGAAAGACGCATGGTCGCTGTTTTGCGTTAAATCATATCGTTTAATAGGTACAAGTGCCGGTACGTAAGTATTCATTGCGCTAATATAATCGTTGGCGAATCCCTCTGAAGGCGTATTATATACGATTGTGCACTTTCCGTCCAGATTAGCGTCATATGCAATCATATCCATATTGAGGCATCCAACTATAGAATCACCTTTAAAATAAGCAGTATCAACGAAAGCGCTGCTTCCGTACAATCCTCTTTCCTCTTCGTCAAAAGTTACGAATATAATGGAATAGTCGCTATTGAAGTTCTTTAATATCCTTGAGGATTCCAGTACGCCCACTGAGCCAGAACAATTATCATCCGCACCCGGAGCAAGACCTGATGAAGGCATATCGTCATAGTGGGAGCAGATAACATAATACTGATTCGGATATTTTGTTCCCGTTTTTACGGCAATAACATTTACGCTTGTTGAACTGTTAGTCTGGTATCTCGGAGTATACCCATAACTTTGAAATCTCTCATATATATACTGTGCCGCTTTTGGGTTTGAGACATTCGCGTAGTATCTTGAAGATATTGTATATGGGGAACCGCCGATAATACATGTCGTATCACCGCTAAGTTCACGTTCTGTTTGAGTGATAGACTGAACAGTCACAAGATTAATTAAAGAATCTATTTTAGGGCTGAACCCTATTTGAGAAAAAACCTGTGAATTAAGAGAAATAAAGATAAAAACTAAAAAAATGGGGAGAAATTTTTTTGCTTTCATAATGATTTTTTATTTATATATTAAAATAATCGAACAATTTGTATAAAAAAAGGGTCTTTACAGGATATTCGATAAAATTGCGGATTGCAAAATGATATTTATTGAATAATTGACTTTGTAAATTATTTTTAATAATTTATAGAACTTGAAAGGAATACAAGTAATAAGCCTCACATTCATAAGGAGAATGGATGAATATTCTACTTCACATCAGACAAAGAGAAATCTTATAAAAATAATTATTAGATTATGAAAAAAATTTATTTACTGCTGACATTTTTGCTGATGTTCTTTTTAAATGTTAGCGTCTATTCGCAACCTCAACCACCGGTTTTGATTTATCCGGCAAATAATGCTGTAGGAATTCCGCTATTCCTGACATTCGATTGGACGGATGTATCCGGTGCGACGAGTTATAGAATTCAGGTTAATCAAGGTGCATCAACAGTAATTGATGTATCCGGACTTACAGCGTCACAATTTGAGGTGGTCACTGCCTCACTATCATACAGTACATCGTATTACTGGAGAGCGGGTGCGACCAATGGAAGCGGAACTTCCTGGTCAGGCTACTGGAATTTTACGACTGCTGATGCTCCCCCGGGAGTACCCGTACTCGTTTCTCCGCTTAGCGGAACAATAGATGTTTCATTAACTCCTACTCTTAACTGGAACAGTGTTCCATTTGCATCGTCATACCATGTTCAGGTTTCGACAAGCAGTTCGTTTTCAACAACAGTTGTTGATGTTCCGGGACTTGTCAATACGGGTTATGTGGTACCGGCCGGGCAACTTACGAATGGAACTTTGTATTACTGGAGAGTAAACGCCACGAATTCAGGCGGAACGAGTAATTGGACATCACCGTGGAATTTTACAACAGTTCCTGCTATACCTACATCACCTTCGCTGGTATCGCCTGTTAACGGGACAACGAACGTTACTACTACTCCGACATTCGTATGGAATGTGGTTTCAGGTGCGGTAAGTTATCACCTTCAGGTATCTACCAATGAATCTTTCCAATCGCTTTCGATAGATGAATATGGAATAACGGGTACTCAATTTGTTACATCCTCGGGGTCTTTATCAGGTCAACAAGTTTATTACTGGAGAGTACAGGCAGCCAATACAGGCGGTTCAGGTCCATATTCGAGTATATGGCATTTTACAACAATGGTTGCTCCACCGGCGGCGCCTATTCTTACTTCGCCTCCTAATAATTCAACAGGAATATCAAGAACTCCGACTCTTACTTGGAACACGGTTCCTAATGCGAACAGTTACAGGGTGCAGGTTTCAACAAGTTCTACATTCGGCACTACGGTAGTAAATGCTGTAACCGGCGCTGCTACTCAATATACTGTTACTACTGCGTTGCAATATAATACACTGTATTACTGGAGAGTTCAGGCAACCAATGCAGGAGGTACGGGAAACTGGTCAACTGTATGGAATTTTACAACTTTGATTAATCCGCCTGCTGCGCCTACATTGATTTCACCGGTAAATAATGCTACGGGTGTATCACTGACTCCGGCGTTTATGTGGTCAAATGTTGCGACTGCAACAAGTTATGTCTTGCAGATTTCAACAAATACGGCATTTACAAATTTAGTAGTTAATTTACCAAATATAACGGGTACGTCTTTTGAATTACCGAGCGGTTATCTTGTAGGAAATACAAATTATTACTGGAGAGTTGCTGCGGTTAACGACGGCGGGCAAGGACCTTATTCTAATCCTTATTTCCACTTTACAACACTTCAGTCATTTACACTGAATTTGAAAGTTTTCCTGGAAGGATTCTATAACGGCTCCACACAGATAAAAGATACTGTTAAAGTTTATTTGGCAAATCCTTCAACTCCTTATGCATTCAGAGATAGTTCTAAAGCATATCTTGATGAAAATGGAAATACGACAATAGGATTTACCGGTGCTCCTAACGGAAACTATTTTATAATCGTGAGACACAGAAATCATCTGGAAACATGGAGCAACAATTATCAATCATTTGCAACAGGCAGTACAACAACATTTAATTTCACAGATGCCATAACAAAAGCATACGGAAGCAATATGAAACAGGTTGGTTCGGTCTATGTTCTTTATGGCGGTGATGCAAATGCCGACGGATTTATTAATGGAACCGATTACACCGTATTCAAATCGCAATTCGGTTTGGACAGATATAAAGTTTCGGATTTTAACGGAGATGATTTTGTTGACGGTTATGATGCATTGATGTTGTTTGCTAATTTCGGTAAGAGCTATGCTCGTCCGTTTTAATTTTTATAATTTTAAAATTCAAATGTATGAAAAGAATAATTTTAACATTAATCGCAATTTTCCTTATTTCTTCATACTCGGTCGGGCAGGTGAAAGTAAATTTTAACCTACAAAATCCGAGATTTGAAAGCGGAAAATTTATAGTTGATTTATATGCGACTATTCCGGCGGGTCAGACATGGAGTCCCGGTAACACTTGCCTAAGAATGAATTATTGGACATCGAATCCTTCAAACGCACTGTCACTTATCCCGGAAAATCCGGTAGATAATGCAAATATGAATATTTCGAATAATTCGAGTTATGATAATATTACCACTACTTCGATATTAAACGATACTGCCGTAAGTTTTAACATACTGCTGCTCTCAGGACAGCCGGCTTACGCATTCAGCGCAGGCAATCAATGGCTTGGCTCAATAAAATTCAACATTGCAGCATCGGGCGCATGTCTTAATATGTCATTTGTCGATAATTCGGCTGTGTTCAATAATTTAACCGGATTGGTTTATAATACAGGGTGGACATATACAAATCCAATACCATGCTTTGTTGTTGGAATACACAATATATCAACGGAAATTCCGAAGAGTTTCATGTTATCTCAGAATTATCCGAATCCGTTTAACCCGGTAACGATGATTAAATTCTCGCTGCCGCATGCAACAAACGTTTCTCTTAAAGTATATGATATGCTTGGAAGGGAAATCGCGAATCTTGTGAACGGATTTAAAAATGCAGGCGAATATATAGTTGATTTCGATGCCTCTTCACTGACGTCAGGAGTCTATTTCTATAGGATGGAAGCGGGCAGTTTCGTCGAAATTAAACGTATGGTCGTTGTAAAGTAAATTTTTGTTTCAAAAAGCCCGGATAATCCGGGCTTTTTTTTTACCCGGGTTTATTGCTGTATCTTCCAATTAATAAATACCGTAAAAACGAAAGTGTGCAACTTTTCCATTCCTTTTAATTATTCCATGATATATTTTTACAAAGTATATTAATCAAATTATTTTAATGTGAAAAAGTTTATTCTATTTTCGCTTTTCGTCCTTTTAATTATGCTTTCAGGTAATGTTAATGCCCAGAATAATTCAAAGAACGGTCAGGAGAAATATTCTCAGGTGAGAATATTTACAACATCTGAAAGTGATTTCAACAAAATGACTTCATCAGGTTTGTTCCTCGAAGGGGGAATCCATAAAAAAGGTTTATATTTCGAAACCTGGTTATCCGAGACTGAAATTTCATTGCTAAATAAATCCGGTGTGCCTTATCAGGTAATAATACCGGACTGGATGGAATATTATAACAGTTTCCCGCCGCTTTCTGCAAAACAGTACAGCGATATTATGGAAAAATCCAGAGACGAGTACAGTGTAAGTCATTCGATTCTGGGAACTATGGGCGGAAATCTTAAACTTGCTGAAATTATCAACAAACTTGATTCATTGAGAATTCAGTATCCAGGTCTGGTTTCTGTAAAATGGTCAATCGGAAATACTTATGAAGGCAGACCGATGTGGACCGTCAGAATAACAAAGAATCCGGATGCACCCACAGGCAGACCCGAACTATGGTACAACGGCGTAACACATGCCCGTGAACCGGGTGGAATGGAGAATGTTTTATACTACGTTTACTGGTTGGTTGAAAATTACGGCACTGACCCGATTGCAACATATATATTAAACAATCGTGAAATTTACTGGACACCGATAATTAACGTTGACGGTTATTATTATAATGAAACAACAAATCCGACAGGCGGCGGTATGTGGAGAGCAAACAGACACATGACGACGTCAGGATGCGGATACGTCGACCTGAACAGGCATTTCGGTACATACAATTTTTGGAATTCAAGCAACGGCGGCTCCAGCACTGATGCGTGCTCCGGAGGTCAGGGAACATACAGAGGAGCATATCCGATGGTGGAACCCGAACTCGTAAACTGGAAAGCATTTGAAAATTCCAGGAATTTCAAATGTGAAATGGATTATCATACATACGGGAATTATTTGATTAAACCTTATGCATGGTGCGACCCGACACCTACACCCGACGATGCGATATTCAATCAGTTCGGAGCGGATATAGTAGCAGTAAATCATTTTACATACGGCACACCGTTGAGTACCGTAGGATATACAGTCAGAGGCGGAAGCACGGACTGGGTTTACAGTAATGACTCGACCGGACACTCTCAGCACGTAATTTGTTTCTCGCCTGAAGTCGGTGTGATAGGCTTCTGGTCAAATCCGGCAAATATTGTGAGTGAAGCCCAAACGTGTTTCTTTATGAATCAATACATGTCGTTGGTTGCAGGCGCTTATGTTAATTTAGTAAGTGCAAATCTAAACAAAGCATCTTATGTTCAGGGTGAAACAGGAAACATGAAAGTTGTCATCAAAAATAAAGGATTGAGCAATGCAGCGAACATTAAAATTGAACTTGTTCCTCAGACAACATATCTGACTATACCTACTCAGGTATATACACGTGCTTCTTTACCGACATTTGTTTCAGACAGCACAACATTTAATTTTACTATAGGTGCTTCATGCCCAAACAACGGGGTTGTAAAAGCAAGATTGAAATTAAAACAAGATGATACCGTAACTGTATATGATCAGATTGTTAATATTTTCGTGGGTTCCGGATATACAATTTTAAGGGACAGTGCGGAAAACGGCACTTCAAATTTCCCGACGATGACGAACTGGTCGATAGTTACAAACAAGTATTTATCACCGACTCATTCTTTCAAAGGCGCATGTACATCAAGCGGAGTCAATCAAATGATTTCAGTACCGTTGAATGTATCTGCATATCCGTCGGTGTATTTAAGTTGGTATCAGAAATACGCGCTTGAAACCGGATATGATTACGGTTTCGTCGATGTTTCAAGCAATAACGGTTCTTCATGGCAGAGAATTGCCACATTCAATGGAGTTGATTCATCTTCGTGGAAATTGAAAAGTTATGATATTTCATCTTTGGTGGCAGGTTCAACCAATATGCTTGTCAGATTTAGAGATTCCTGTGATTCATCGCAGAATTGGGACGGATGGTATGTTGACAACATTAATGTCACTGCATATCAACTCGTTCCTACTGAAATAGGCGGAAATCAGAGCGGAATTCCTGCTAAATTTGATCTGACTCAGAATTATCCTAATCCGTTTAATCCGACAACGCAGATAAACTATGCCATCGCAAAAGAAGGAATGGTTAAAATATCAGTCTTTGACGTGCTTGGAAGAGAGGTTAAAGTCCTGGTGAATGATATTAAAAAACCCGGATATTATGCGGTGGAATTTGACGGTGCAAATCTATCCAGCGGTTTTTATTTCTACAGGCTGGAAAGTGAAAATTTTGTCTCGACAAAGAAAATGATGCTCGTCAAATAGTACCCGAAAATTGTTATCCTTTATAAATTTTAGGATTAGTAACTTTGATAATAAAACATGGTTACTAATCCTTTATGTTTTATTTAAGGATTATTTAATTATGCAATTAAAAATATTTTAAAAATTTATAACAAAACCGATGCGCTCTCTTAACAAACTTGCTCTAATAATTTTTGCCATCGTTTGCTTTGGAACCAATCTTTTGTTTGCTCAGAAGACAACCAATTTTGAGAATCAGAAATATTCTAAAGTTAAAATTCTTGCCGTTTCCTCCGTTGAATTAAGGAAATTGCATGATGCAGGATTATTCTTGGATGGCGGGATATATAAACCCGGTATGTATTTCGAAACCTGGTTATCAACAGAAGAAATTTCAATGCTGAAATCTACCGGTGTCAGATATGAAATAACAGTCGATGACTGGCAGTCCTATTACGACAATCTTTCCAGATTGTCCGCAACTGAATTCAGACAGGCTCTTGAACAATCAAAAAGAGATTACAATGTAAGCCATAATATAATGGGCTCGATGGGAGGATTCTTAAAAAGACAGGAAGTCATCAATAAACTTGATTCTATGAGGCTTCAATATCCGAATCTTATTTCGGCAAAGTGGTCAATAGGAATGTCTTATGAAAATCGTGAATTATGGTGTGTAAGAATGACAAAGAATCCAGATGCTCCTACGGGACGTCCTGAGGTTTTCATATACGGTCTTACGCATGCGCGTGAACCAACCGGAATGGAAAGTCTGATTTATTATATGTACTGGCTGCTTGAGAATTACAATGTTGATCCTCTTGCAACGTACATACTTAATAACAGAGAAATTTATTTTATGCCTATCTATAATGCCGACGGATATTATTACAATGAAACAACGAATCCTAACGGAGGAGGTATGTGGAGAAAGAACCGCAAGCCGTGTTCAGGCGGTTATGGAACCGATCCGAACAGAAACTACGGCATATATTCTTATTGGAATTCTTCGAACGGCGGTTCTTCGACCAGTTGCAGCAGCGATACCTACAGAGGAACTAATCCTAATTCCGAACCTGAGACAATAGCATTTGAAAATTTTGTAAATTCAAGGAACTTCAAATCCGGAATCAGTTTCCATACATACGGAAATCATTTAATAAAACCGTGGGCATGGTGCGATCCGACTCCGACACCCGATGACGCAATCTTCAACGAATGGGGTCTGGATATGAATCAATATAATCATTATAACTACGGCTCATGTTATCAGTTGTTGTCATACTATTCAAGAGGTGATGCACTTGACTGGTTGTACAACGATTCGGCACACTCGCATATTATTGCATTCACATCTGAAGTCGGTTCTGATTTCTGGCCGCCCGCAAGCGAAATTATGCCGGATGTTCAGGCGAATCTATGGATGTGTCAGTATATTTCAATGGCAGCAGGACCGTTCGTAAATAACAAAAATATAACTTTTAACAAAACGACTTATTCTCAGAATGAAACCGGTAACGTGAAAGTTGTTTTCAGAAACAAAGGAAGAATGGATGCGCAGAATATTAAAGTTGAATTCATTCCGGTTAATAGTTATATAAGTATTCCTGTTCAGGTATATACAAAAGCATCTATGCCTTCATTAACATCGGACAGCGTGACCTTTAATTTTACGATTTCGGGTTCGGTACCGAATTCATATGCAATACCTACAAGAATAAAGATAAAACAGAATGATACAAACGTAGTATTTGACCAGTTATACAATGTATTGGTCGGCTCAGGCGTGACTGCATTTGCAGACAGTGCCGAAAACGGAACTGCAAACTGGACATACGGAACAGGCTGGGCAATTAATACTTCGAACTATCATACACCTTCGCATTCGTTTGCGTATCCAAATTACGGAGTAAACGTAAACAGTTCCATGTCTTTGAATTTCCCGCTGAATCTTTCATCTTATCCTGTTGCCTATCTTGAATACTGGCACAGATACGATGTTGAGGCAAGTTATGATTACTGCTATGTGGAATTATCGAATGATAACGGAACTACATGGCAGCAGGTCGCGAGTTATACCGGTACTAACAATACATGGACAAGACAGATTTTTGATGTATCATCGATGATAAGTTCTTCGAATAATGTAAGGTTAAGATTCAGATTGACAAGCGATGCAGGAGTGCAGAATTCAGGTTGGTATGTCGATGATATTAAAATCACAAATTATCTAGGACCTGTTACGGGTATAGGAAATATAAATCCTGAAACTCCGGGTAAATATTCGCTTGAACAGAACTATCCTAATCCTTTCAACCCTTCTACTCAGATTAATTATTCTGTTCCGAAGGACGGAATGGTGAAGATTACTGTTTTTGATTTGCTGGGCAGGGAAATCAGAAGTCTTGTAAACGATTTTAAGAAAGCAGGATTCTACAGTGTAGATTTCGACGGCAGCAGTCTTTCCAGCGGATTCTATTTCTATAAAATGGAAAGCGGTAATTATATTGAGTCTAAGAAAATGATGCTGGTTAAATAAACGGGCTCATGGTTTTTTAAAAACACCGTTCGGATACATCCGGACGGTGTTTTTTTATGAGGATATTTCTACTTTCTGTTTTCTTTCAAATGTCTCTCGATTTTTATATTGCTGTCCCGGTAACAGTCGTAACAGATTTCAAGCGTTACATCATCGTTGAGAACTATATTATCGTTGTAAAAAGTATATGAATATTCTTCATCTTCCATAACAATTTCAAAATCGTACGTTCCCTGATAAAGGACCAGCGTTATATTGTCTCCCGGGTATATATCGGATGAAACCTGGTCTTTGCTCCATTTTGTCTCTCCGGGTTCTTTATAGTAGATTGTTGTAATGAACTTTGAAGGATCGGTGTTCTTAAAAGTCACATAGTGGTTATCGGTATTCCAGAGTTTATCGCAGCCGGAAAATAATATCGCTGCGATAATTAAAACGAGCAAGTATTTTATATTTTTCATAACAATACGTTTTCTTTATTTTTATACACGGAAGAATATATTTCTGTTCCTTTGAAAGTTTAAAATAATTCAAATATAACCTTTTCAAAATCCGCACGTAATAATATTAATACGTTAAAAATGCGTACAAAATATCGAATATTTTTTGCAAATTAGTCTAAACCAAATTTTAAATTTTATGAAAAAATTAAGTGTCGTTTTATTATTTATTGTTTCTGTAATGCTTGTTTACACATTGAAAGCGCAGACAGCGGATGAATTAATAGAAAAGTATGCCGATGCGCTGGGCGGCAGAACAAATATTACTCTGGTTCAATCTACAAAGACAATCGGCTCAATAAGCATGATGGGTTTGGATTTACCCTTTACGATGTATACATCAAATCCGGACAAAAGTTATCTTGAAGTAAATATTCAGGGAATGCTTATGAAGCAGGGCTGCGACGGAAAAACAGGGTGGACAGTGAATCCGATGGCAGGTTCTACGGTACCCGAAAAAGTTGACGACGAAACTGCCGCAAGTTTCAAAGCAAGAGGAAAAACTTACAGCGTTTTATTTACTTACAAAGATGACGGTGCAAAAGTTGAATTAATCGGCAAAGAACCGGTCGGCGGGAAAGACGCTTATAAAATTAAATATACAAGCGCGAACAATGACGAACAGTTTTACTATTTAGACGCAGATAATAGTTTTCTTCTAAAACTCGATAAAAAAGTCAGCGTTATGGGTAAAGTGGTAAGTTCCGAGACCACATATTCAAATTTCAAAAAAGTTGGTGATGTAATGATGCCATTTATGATGGAAGTTAAGACGAGCGAATCAAAAATGGGATCTCAAATAATGACGCTTGATAAAGTGGAATTGAATCCTGCCATAGACGAAACTGTATATATGATGCCCGCGAAATAAAGTTATATTTTTCAGCAGGTTGAGTGAAAACTCAACTTGCTGAAAAAATTTTCATTCAATTTCCTTCGAAATCTTTCAAATTCTCCACTTTTTCCAATTTTTTATAGGTGTGTTATTATTCCCCACTTAGCCTGTTATTTGAGAAATTACTCTACATAATAATTACACAAAAAAACACTAAAACAGTAATAAACAGCATATTGCTCTATGGCACAAATATTGCTTTTATTATAGAGAGTTTAAAAATTGAAAGATTATTTATTTTATAAGTTAAAAAAAAGAGTTATGAAAAAAACTTTAACAACTTTGATGATTTTGGTGCTGACAGCAGGAGTAGTATTTTCAGCGCCCAGACCTAAAATTTTGCCTCAGTTAGTTACACCCGAAATGTTGAAGAACACACCGGCATTAGTTCCGGATTCATGTGTAACAACGGGTTTAACTGTTGTCGCGAATAAACTTTATGTTTATATGTCTGTAATGAATATTGGTGATACTTCATCAGTACAGAGCAGCACATGGTCATTTAATTCAAAGCCAAGCGGTTCAAATGCTTCAATTACAACAATACCATCACTTGGATGGGTAAAGTTCAAAACAGACGTAAAAGGTGAATATATTGTAAAGGCATCGATTACAACCTCAACCGGAACGAAGGATACAACGATACAGATTACATCTTCTGATTTTGTCGGTGTTGGTAATTTCCAGGGTGTAGCAGCAACATTCCCTAATTGCATGTCCTGCCATGCCACATGGACGAATTTTCAGACAATTTTTAATAAATGGCAGAACAGCGGTCATGCTAATATATTCAGAACGGAAATAGACAGCGGAGGCGCGGCTTATTACAGTTCAGCATGCATGAAATGCCATACTATCGGATACGATCACAATTTATTTGCAGACAATCATGGGTTTGACG
This sequence comes from Ignavibacteria bacterium, assembly GCA_028714695.1. Lineage (GTDB taxonomy): Bacteria > Bacteroidota > Ignavibacteria > Tepidaquicellales > Tepidaquicellaceae > CAIKZJ01. The sequence goes on from JAQTLX010000001.1 coordinate 416,433, forward strand.
ATGTAGCAAGAACAGTAGGCTGGAATTGGAGTTCCTATTCACCTCCGAAAAAAGGCAACTGGGATACTCTGAAAAACAAATTTCCTGCACTCTCGCAGTTTGCAACAATCGGCTGTGAAAACTGTCACGGCGCCGGCAGTGAACATGCCAGCAGCGGCGATGTATCAAGAATCGAAATACCTTACAAGCCGAATGTGTGCGGTTCCTGTCACGAAGAATACTGGAGACATACGGTCTTTACACAATGGAGAAATTCATTGCACTCAAATCCTGTAATGGAAGGACGTGTAGTAGCAGCGGGTCAGAGAAATACCTTAAGTGATTGTAATCGTTGTCACGACGGAAAGAATTTCATAGATTACGTATCATATAACAGAGTTGATTCAGTGCATTTGAACAAAGGCGATCAGGTACCTATCGGCTGCCAGACCTGCCACGATCCGCACGGAAGTACGACTTCGGAATTTTCATTAAGAACACAGGCAGCAGGTTCGGATACTCTTGCAAATGGTGTTTCCTACCATTCGGCAGGCAATGGAAGACTTTGTATGTCATGTCACTCGGCAAGAAGAGATAATAAAACATATATTACGGCAAGAGGCACATTCTCAAACACATGGGGCCCTCATGAAAATCCGCAGGGCGACGTACTCTGGGGTTCAAACTTAGCGACATTCAACGGAGTTCCGTATATCTCCGGTTCGCATAAAAACAATCCGGGCGCCTGCGTAAGTTGTCATATGGCAACAACAACAGACACCGGCACGGTAACTCATGATAAGGTCGGCGGACACTCATGGAATTTACATTATGATGCAACTAATTATGACCACGTAGCGGGTTGTCAGGGATGCCATCCGGGAGTAACCAAATTTGATGATTTCATGGCTCCTCAGGATTTTGACGGAAACGGTTTAATAGAATCATGGCAGAAAGAAGTAAAAGGATGTATAAGCAAACTCGGACATGCACTTCCCCATACAGGTTTCGATACGGTAAACTGGATTCCAATTGCAAGAGATTCGAATAATGTTAATCTCAGAAAAGCATACTGGAATTATCTGATGATTACAAAGGACGGAAGTTTCGGAATACATAATCCGTTCCTGACGGTCACGGTACTTCTCACATCCATAAACTATGCTGTCGGCATTACACAGAACGGAACGGAAATCCCCAAAGTATTCGAATTATCACAAAATTATCCGAATCCGTTTAACCCGTCAACAAAAATTGACTTCTCACTACCTCGTGCAGAAAATGTAGTTATAAAGGTATATGATATGACAGGAAAAGAAATTAATTCTCTCGTCAATCAGAAAATGCAGCCGGGTAAATATTCCACGGAATGGCACGGAACCGATGCTTACGGAAAGTCAGTATCGACAGGTGTTTACTTCTACAGGCTGATTGCAGGTGCAAATGTAATAACAAAGAAAATGGTATTAATCAAATAAGAGTAGTTTTTCATAGCTTTCTCCTTTAAAAAAACCCGGGTACTCCTCCTTCACCCGGGTTTCCTTTTTTTATCCGGCGGATAATATAAACTTTATAATGGTTTTAATTGATATTTTCGGTTAAATTTATTTAAACACATTTTCTTGGTAAATCAAATAAATGAAATAACGGATAACACATTAAATTTGTCCGCAATCTTTTGCGAAAAAATAGAATCTCTTTGCTCAACGCTGAATTCATTCGTAAAAACTGAAAGCGAAGACGACCTTCATAAATCCAGAGTTGCCGCGAGAAAACTTGAATCGCTGTTCCGCTCGTTCGGCCACCTGTCGCTTAATGAAAAGTATAAGCAGTACTTTTCCGGGACTAAAGAATTAATTAAACTGCTTGGCGTAACGCGTGAACTCGATGTCTGTATAGGAATGACAAAGGATTATCTTAAACTCATTAAGATACAAAACTATTATCTTCTTTTGTTCCTTAAAAATCTCGAAAGAACGGATGCATCGAAGAGGAAACAAATAATGAAATCGGATTTGCTGAATAATTTTGTGAGCGAAGAAATTGCCATGACGGAATTTTTTACATCCGAATTTTCTTCAATCGATAAAACCAATCTGCAAAAACTTTTCGGATTTATTATTCCGGAGATGTACGATAAAATCACGGATTACATTGACAGATTCATAAAAAAACCGGACTCAAAAACGCTTCTGCATAATATGAGAATTAAGTCGAAACCGCTCAGATACAATATGGAATTCGCCATAGAGTACTGCGGTATGAATCTGAAACACCAGCACGCCGGCATTAAGGAGTTAGTTGAAATCGCGGGAAAAATACACGACATAGATGTATTGACGAGCAAACTGCAAATGTTCGAAAGGGCAGCGTCAAAAGTTAAAAACAATTACATCAGGAACAAATCCGTGAAAATATTTATTTCGTATCTAAAGGGTACCAGGAAACAGGATATCGAAAAACTTCATGAACTGCTTGAAAGTTTTGCGAAAAATAAATTCAGAGAGAAACTTATAAAAACGTTAAACTTCAAATAAGCAGGTTTTTATGATAAATCAGGACAATCTCGATAAAGTGCTTTCGGAACTAAGTAAGTGGATTACGGAATATTTCAATAATATTGAAAATTATCCCGTCAAATCGCAGTGCGAAGTAAGGGAAATATACAATAAACTTCCCGGCAATCCTCCGCGCGAGAGCGAATCGTTCGATGCAATATTTGATGATTTCAATAAAATAATAATGCCCGGAATCACGCACTGGCAAAGTCCTAAATTCTTCGCTTACTTTCCCGCGAATTCCAGTTATCCTTCGCTTGCCGCTGAAATTATAACCGCAGCGCTCGGAGCACAATGCATGAAGTGGGAAACATCGCCTGCGGCAGCGGAACTTGAAGAGATGGTAATGAACTGGCTGAGGGACATGATAGGTCTCCCCGAAGACTTTACGGGCGTTATACAGGATACGGCATCTACATCAACGCTGGCTTCAATTATAAATGCAAGAGAGTTCTTTTCACAATACAACATAAACAAAAACGGTTTCGCCGGTAATGAAAAATTCAGGGTTTACTGCTCTACCGAAGCGCATTCATCTATTGAAAAAGCAATTAAGATTGCAGGCATCGGCAGGGAGAATCTTGTGAAGATACCTGTGAACGCTGATTTCTCGATGAATACATCGCTGCTTGAAAAAGCAATTACTGATGATACTGCAAACGGTTACAGACCATTATGCGTTGTCGCGGCTCTCGGAACAACAGGGAGCACGGCTGTAGATTCACTTGAAGAAATCGCCGCGTTGAAGAGAAAGTATAAATTTTGGCTGCATGTGGATGCCGCTTTCATGGGCAGTTTACTGCTTCTTCCCGAAAAGCGAGGATACCTGAAAGGCGTTGAACTCGCGGATACATTTGTATTCAATCCGCACAAATGGATGTTCACAAACTTTGACTGCTCTGCATATTTTGTGAAAGATAAAAATTCACTACTGAATACTTTCGAAATTATTCCCGAATATCTGAAGACACGTTCGGACAGCAAAGTGAACAACTATTGCGACTGGGGGATACCTCTTGGAAGAAGATTCAGGGCATTGAAACTCTGGTTTGTTATAAGGTCGTTCGGCGTAAAAGGTCTTCAGGAAAAAATCCGTTATCAACTTAAACTTGCGGAAATGATTTATGACCGAATCGATAAAAGCGAAGAGTTTGAAATTCTTGCTCCGCTTACTGCAAATCTTGTCTGCTTCAGGTTTAAACCGAAAAACAGGAGCGAAGAAGAATTGAATTCGATAAACGAAAACCTTATGCAGAGAATAAACGATTCAGGAAAAATGTATATCTCGCATACGAAATTAAACGGAAAGTACACGCTTAGAATGGTTATCGCCCAGGCATACGTTGAAGAAAAACACATTACCGAAGCATGGAAACTTCTAAACGAATTTTCGAAATTATAAAATTAAACAAAACAACATGAGTACGCAAAATTACCAAAACCACAAACGCTTTGTACCCCTGTTTCACAGTGTTACATTTCCTTTAATCTCGATTTTGATAATATCGTCTGTTTACTATACTATTTCCGAAGCAGTTCACGGCGCGTCTTTGAAACCCGGGCTATTTTTGTTTTTAATCTCAATTGTGTTGATGTTCATTCTTATGTTCTCGAGGCAGTTCGCTTTAAAGGCGCAGGACAGGGCGATTAGGGCGGAGGAAAATTTCCGTCATTATCTGCTGACGGGAAAACCGCTTGATGCGCGTTTAACAATTCGTCAGATTATAGGGCTGAGATTCGCATCAGACGCTGAATTTCCGGACCTTTGCAAGAAGGCGGCAGAATCGGGAATTTCCGAAGACGAGATAAAGAAATCAATTGAAAACTGGAGAGCAGATGAATATCGCGTGTAGAAAAATTTTAAAAGGGTGCGGATTTAAGTCTGCACCCTTTTGATTTAATAGTTTAATTTAGATACTTCTTAATTTCTTTCTCGAAAAAATCATAATCCTTGTTTCCTATAAACTTCTGCGCTAATTTTCCGTCTTTATCATAAATATAAGTTGAAGGAATTGCTCCTTCCCATTCTTTATCGTAATAATTTATGAAATCGTCAATGCTCTTGAAATCGTTGTAGTAAGTCGTAAAACTTACATTTTGATTTTTCAGGAACGGCGCAACTTTATCCTGAACTTGTTCGGGCATGTCCACGGAAATGAATACAAGTTCGAATCCCTTGTCTTTGTAATCCGCGTATAGTTTTACAAGTTCGGGAAATTCCTGAACGCAAGGCTTGCACCATGTTGCCCAGAAATTATAAAGCGTTACTTTGCCGCTGCTTGATTTTCTTATCGCTTCAAGATCATCGATATTTCTGACGGGCTTTATCTCCTGCGCGAATATGTTAACCGATACAGCGAGAATTATTATCAAAAATAATTTTCTCATTTAGCGTCTCTTTTAATTGTGCAGCCGAATGACTTTGTTGTTTTTACGGAAACGTCTTTTCCCGCTGCCAGTTCGTTTAATGCGTTCTTCATATCGGTTGAAGAGACTTTTTCCAAATAACTGTTGTCGTCTATTCTTCCGTGATAAAGAATTGTGCGGTCTTTTCCGATAACGAAAACTTCAGGTGTTCTCATTGCCTCGAACACATCGGCTATCTTGCTGCCGGCATCTTTGATCACAGGGAATATGTAACCGTGCTCTTTTGCATGTGCCGCGACTCTTTCCGTGCTTTCGGTCTCGTTTGAATTGACTGCCCAGAAAGTGAATCCCTTTGTGTTATATTCTTTCACGTAATCATTTATTCTGTCGTTGAAAGGCTGTACGTAAGGACATTCTGCCGACCAGAACATTATCACGACGTATCCGGAGCCTAAAGCGTTGTCCAGATTGTATTCCGTGCCGTCGTAGTTTTTAACCGTGAAATTGCTGACCTTATCGCCCGGCTCTTTCGCCATCAGGTTTAATGAGATAAGGAATAGGAATACTGTTATTAATTTTAATTTTGTCATTTTAATTCTTTAAATTTTATAAATGTAAATCTCCTTTCAGTCTTAAACGTACAGGTCCCCAAAAAAATTCAGGATTGATACATTCTTAATTCATTTAAATTGGAAAAATATGTAGTTATTTTCGTTAATGGCGAACATAATACTGCTTTTCATCGGTCTGACATTGGGTCTCGTACTTCAAAAAGTGAAATCTTTTCCGAAAGACGCGTATAAAGTGTTCAATGCCATTATAATAAATATTTCACTGCCCGCCCTTGCTTTGCTTTACATTCCGCAGATAACAATAAATGAAAAAATTATTTTTCCGCTTGCATCAATGTGGATTGTCTTCGGGCTGTCGATTGTATTCTTCGTTATTCTGAGCAGAATATTCAAATGGGACAAGTCAACAACAGGCGCGCTTATAATGACAGCGGGGCTTTGCAATTCGTCATTCGTAGGTTTCCCCGTACTTCTCACAATGTTCGGCGAAGAAGGACTGAAGGTAGGCGTAATCATAGACCAGGCTGGAAGTTTCACGGTTCTTGCGACTGCAGGCGTGATAGTCTCGTCGGTATTTTCGTCAAAGGAATTTAAAGCCGGGAAAATAATAAAAGATATTCTTATATATCCTCCGTTCATAGCATTTGTTCTCGGCGTGCTTTTGAAAATATTCGGGATTCAGCACACCGAAGTGACAAAAACAGTGCTGGAAAAACTCGGCAGTTTGATTGTAATTCTCGCGCTCATATCGGTCGGGCTTCAGTTGAAAATATCGGTAAAGGAAGTACATTTTAAAGAGATGTTCACCGGATTATTTTTCAAACTTCTGCTTGCGCCCGCGGTAATTTATTTCCTGTATTTTATCATTGCAAAGGAAAGGGGATTGATAGTTGACGTAAGTCTTATAGAATCCGCGATGCCGCCGATGGTAATGGGTGCAGTGATGGCTGTGTCGTACGATTTGAATCCGAAACTTGCAAATCTGATGGTCGGAATCGGCATACCGCTATCCGCATTAACACTTCTGTTCTGGTATTTCGTAATAACTTAAGAGAAATATTAATCCTTAACGGCATTTCACGGCAAATTTTCAAACAACGTGTTTTTGTAAACTCAGGCGTTTTCATTTGACGCCGCTGAAAGAGAAGAAGGTTCACGGAGTGTCACGCTGTTAAATCTTCAATTTTCAATTTTCAATGTTTAATGAATAGACGGGACAAAAAGCCAGAATCAAGAATCAAGAATCAAGAATCAAGAATCAAGAATCAAGAATCAAGAATCAAGAATCAAGAATCAAGAATCAAGAATCAAGAATCAAGAATCAAGAATCAAGAATCAAGAATCAAGAATAAAGAATCAAGAATCAAGAATCAGGAATCAAGAATCAGGAAACAGGAATCAAGAATTAAGAATTAAGAATTAAGAATCAAGAATCAAGAATCAAGCATCAAGAATCAAGCATCAAGAAACAAGAAACAAGAAACAAGAAACAAGAATTTAGAATCAAGAATTAAGAATCGAGAATCAAGAATTCAGAATCAGGAATCAGGAATCAAGAATTAAGAATCAAGAATTAAGAATTAAGAATTAAGAATTAAGAATTAAGAATTAAGAATCAAGAATCAAGAATTTAGAATCAAGAATCAAGTAGTAGAAGTAACTGGGGTTAATAATTTATTGTTTGATATTCAGGAGCCTGCCCGCTATCTGGTTAAGAGGTTAAACTTAAGACAGTCACAAAAACCAGCATTTGATACACAAGAATTCGCATTTTCAGAAAGATACTTTTGTGATATAGAATGATACCGGAATCTGACGAATATTGCGTTTTCTTTCGGAAATCGAGATTTTGCTATGAATTTTCAAAAAAGGTATCATTCAGGTATCATTTGAGGCAAAAAACCTATGCAAACTATTAATAAATCAGGTATTTGTAAAATGATACCTCAGGTATCATTTTAGGTATCATTTTGGAACGAACGAGATATTTACTGCTACGATATTTCCGCATTACAGAAACATGACACATACAGTATCAAAACCTGTCGCAAATGAAAGTTTTTCTATCATCATTTTTTGTATTTGCACTGAAAAAACAGTCATTTACAAAAATATTTCCAAAAAAGTGTCAGAAAGTGTCAAAAAGTATCATATAGGCGAATAAATAGAGCATAATCAATAATTTGTGTGATGACAGTTTCATTTTACGTCTGAGCGTTATCAGTATATCTGTTTGTAAACCACAATCATTTCTTTTCCGACAATTTCAAAGAACAATATTTAACCATAATAATATATGGTAGTCTGTTCGGGAATGCAATGCAGAAATTTGGAACTTTGGGGTTGGGGAACGTTAGAAACATAGATTCCAATTTGTTTAGATAGATTCCAATTAATAGTCTGTGTTTTCTTTCAAGATGATTTTGAAGGAAGGATTCTAATAATTAGCCTTTCTAAAAGTAAACACGGAGTTTTTATTTTTTTAATGTTTACTTTCCGTATTACAATATTAATAATTATTGTTAATACAATCGAAATTAAGTATTTTTGAAGAGATTAAAGGAAGTTTAAGCAATATATTTAACATTTATTAGTAATAAGACTACTATGCTCAAACCAAAATTTTGTGAAAGATTGCAATTTTGAAAAACCATTATTGATAAGTTATCTTATTTAAGTTAATTTGAAAAATTTGAATGCTTAAAGAAAATCAAATAGAAGAAGACCTAATCAAGCAATTGACTGAGTTGAAGTACAACTATCGACCGGATATTGTTGATAGAAAAACGCTTGAACAGAACTTTAAGAATAAATTTGAAATCCTGAATCGGGTTCACCTGACAGAAAGCGAATTTTTGCGTTTGCGCGAAGAAATCATTAATCCAGATGTATTTTCCGCATCAAAAATGCTCCGTGAAATCAATTACTTTCAGCGTGAAGATGGAACACCTTTAAATTATACATTAGTAAATATCAAGGACTGGTGCAAAAACGATTTTGAAGTTATAAATCAATTGCGCATTAATACGGAAAACAGCAATCACCGTTACGATGTTATATTGCTTATTAATGGTTTGCCTGTGGTACAAATTGAACTGAAAAAAGTAGATATTTCGCCGCGCAAGGCTATGCAGCAAATCGTGGATTATAAAAATGACCCGGGTAACGGCTACGGCAATACATTGATGTGTTTTATGCAGTTGTTTATTGTCAGCAACAGAGCGAATACTTTCTATTTTGCTAATAATAAAAATCAGCATTTCAGTTTCAATGCAGATGAACAATTTTTACCTGTTTACCAGTTGGCTGACGAGAGTAATGTTAAAATTACGCACATAGAACCATTTACCGAGAAATTCCTTAAAAAGTGTACGCTTGGTGAAATGATTAGCAAGTATATGGTTTTGGTCGAGAGCGAACAGAAATTGCTCGTGATGCGCCCATATCAGATTTATGCTGTAAAATATATTGTAGATTGCATTCACCAAAACCGGGGAAACGGCTATATCTGGCACACTACCGGAAGCGGTAAAACATTGACATCTTTCAAAGCATCAACTCTTTTGAAAGATAATTCCGATATTGAAAAATGCCTATTTGTTGTGGACCGTAAAGATCTTGACCGCCAAACCCGTGAAGAATTTAATAAATTTCAAGAGGGCAGTGTAGAGGAAAACACTAATACCGAAACATTAGTAAGACGCTTGTTATCCACGGATTATGCCGACAAAGTAATAGTTACCACTATTCAAAAATTAGGACTGGCATTAGACGGTACAAATATAAGAAATTATAAAGAACGCTTGGAACCATTGAGAAATAAACATATTGTATTCATTTTTGACGAATGCCACCGCTCGCAATTCGGGGAAAATCACAAAGCAATTAAAGATTTTTTCCCAAACGCGCAACTCTTTGGTTTTACAGGGACACCAATTTTTGATGAAAACGCCAATTACAATATACGAGAAGGTGAGCATGCTTTTTATAAAACCACGGAATCAATTTTCCAAAAACGATTGCATGCATATACAATTACTAACGCTATTGAAGACAAAAATGTACTGCGTTTTCATGTAGATTATTTCAAAGGTAAAGGCAATGTGAATCCCAAACCCGGTGAGCCGATTACACAGCAAGCAATTGTGGAAGCAATTCTTGACAAACATGATGCTGCAACCAATTTAAGGCGTTTCAATGCCCTATTTGCAACTTCTTCTATCAATAACGCCATTGAATATTATAGATTGTTTAAAGAAATTCAGAAACAGTTAAAAGCGGAAAAAGAAGAATTCATTCCTCTTAATATTGCCTGTGTTTTTTCCCCGCCTGCCGAAGGGAACAAGGATATACAACAGATACAGGATGATTTAATTCAGGAAAAGGAAGACAATAAGCAGAATCCCGATGAGAAAAAAGAAGCACTAAAAAACATTATTGATGATTTCAATCAGCAGTATGGCACTAATCACTCAATAAGTGAATTTGATAAATACTATCAGGATATTCAGTCACGAATCAAAGACCAGAAATATCCCAACAAAGATTACGGACATGAAAACAAGATTGATATTACGATAGTGGTGGATATGCTGCTTACAGGTTTTGATTCCAAATACTTGAATACTTTGTACGTAGATAAAAACCTGAAACACCACGGATTGATACAGGCATTTTCCCGTACCAATCGCGTGCTAAACGATACAAAACCTTATGGAAATATACTCGATTTTCGTCAGCAAAAAGAAGCTGTTAACCAGGCTATTACACTGTTCTCAGGAGAGGACAGCGGCAAGGCAAAAGAAATTTGGTTAGTTGACTCTGCTCCGGTAGTGATTGAAAAATACAAACAAGCGGTAGAAGCATTGGGTGTATTTATGAAAGAGCATGATTTAGTATGCGAACCGCATGAAGTATATAACCTTAAAGGCGATGCGGCACGAATTGCTTTTATAAATAACTTTAAGAAAGTTCAAAAATTAAGGACAGAATTAGATCAGTACACTGATCTGGATGAAGAGCAGAAGGCAATAATTGAAGCCATATTGCCGAACGAAACATTGCAAGAGTTCAGAAGTTCGTACATTGAAACAGCCAAGCAACTTAAAGAAATTCAGCAAAGAGAAGGTGATGGGGCGTCACAGGAAATTCAGCAATTGGATTTTGAATTTGTGCTTTTTGCTTCCGCCCTGATAGACTACGATTATATAATGAACCTAATTGCCGACAGCACACAAAAGAGGCCTGCAAGACAGCAAATGACAAAGGCACAGGTGATTAGTCTTCTAAGTTCCAATTCAAACCTGATGGAAGAACAGGAAGATTTAACCGATTATATCAATAGCCTCGATTGGAACAGCGGGCAGGATGTTGACACATTGCGAAATGGTTACGACATTTTTAAAATTGAGAAAAACGAAAAAAAGCTGGCGGAAATTGCCCATAAAATTGGACTACAAACGGCAGACTTGAAAGCATTTGTAGATAACATAATGAACCGAATGATTTTTGACGGGGAAAAACTCACTGACCTTTTAGAGCCGTTAGAACTTAGTTGGAAGGAACGCAGAGAAAAGGAACTTGCACTTATGAAAGACTTAGTTCCGCAATTAAAAAAACTTGCCCAAGGACGTGAGATATCGGGATTAGCGGCTTATGAGTGAAAAATATATTTTAATTCAATTTAGAATTGTTCTTGTTCTATTTTGATGTGTTCTTATTAATTCTAAGGCATTTATTAAGTCATTAAACCGGATGGCAAAAATTACAATTAAAAACACGGAAGTAACGGTTGTAAAGGTGGCGGAAGCGGATTATATCTGCCTTACCGATATGATAAAAGCAAAAGACGGTGATTTTTTTGTAACTGATTGGCTGCGCAACAGAAATACGCTAGAATATATCGGAATCTGGGAGCAAGTGAACAATCCCGGTTTTAATTATGGCGAATTCGCCACAATTAGAAACAAATCCGGTCTGAACAATTTTAAAATCAGCGTAAAGGAATTTACTGAAAAAACCAAAGCAATTTCTTTACAAGCAAAAGCCGGCAGGTATGGCGGTACCTATGCGCATAAAGACATAGCTCTGGAATTTGCGATGTGGATAAGCCCGGAGTTTAAAATTTATTTCGTGCTCGAATTCCAGCGTCTAAAAGAAGAAGAGCAGAAGCAGCTCGGCTGGACTGCAAAAAGGGAACTGGCAAAACTCAATTATCACATACATACGGATGCAATAAAGCAAAACCTTATACCGAATGAATTGTCTGCCGCTCAAACGTCTGTTGTGTATGCCAGCGAAGCGGATGTGCTTAATGTGGCGTTGTTCGGAAAAACAGCAGGGCAATGGCGTGACGCGAACCCGGAATTAAAAGGAAACATACGCGACTATACATCGATTAACGAATTGATTTGTCTAGCGAACATGGAAAATCTAAACGCTGTTTTCATAAATGAAAAAATGCCGCAAAAGGAACGCCTGATAAAACTCAATCAAATTGCCATACAGCAAATGAAAGTATTGCAGGAAGCGGAAAACAGAAAATTATTAAAGTGAATGAGTAAAGATAAAAAGTTAATACCGGAACTGCGTTTTCCTGAGTTTGTGAATGATGGAGAGTGGGTGAAAGATATAGTTGACAATCTTGTCATAACAATCACACCACCTAAAAAACTGAATTCAACGCATTATCATGAAAGCGGAAAATTTCCAATAATTGACCAATCTAAAAATTATTATTGTGGTTGGACAAATGATGCCGATGCTGTAATCACAGATAACTTGCCATTAATTATTTTTGGAGACCATACTTGTATTGTAAAAATTGCAACAGTGCCTTTTGCACAAGGTGCAGATGGTATTAAAATATTAAAGGCTGAGGATAATCTTACTCCAGAATATCTATACCAATTTCTTCTGTATAATACTGTAAAACAGGAAGATTACAAACGTCATTTTTCGATTCTTAAAGAAAATATTGTCTTTTATCCTAAGAAAGAAAATGGTGAACAACAAGAAATCGTTTCTTGCCTATCATCTTTAGATGAAATAATTGCTGCCCACAATCAAAAATTAGAAACACTTAAGTTACATAAAAAAGGATTGATGCAATACCTTTTCCCTCAAGAAGGAGAAATTGTTCCCAAATGGCGGTTTAAGGAATTTGAGAAGGATGGGGTGTGGCGAAAAACAACGATAGAAGAAATAGCTAAAGTTAGTGCTGGAGGAACACCTGACAGTACTAACCCTGAATATTGGAATGGCGATATACCGTGGATGAATTCAGGCGAATTAAATAATAAAAGAATTTCCTCTGTATCAAATTTCATTACAGCAAAAGGTCTTAGAGAGTCAAGTACTAAATTAATTCCCCCTAAGTGTGTGCTTATTGGATTAGCTGGTCAAGGAAAAACGAGAGGAACAGCGGCAATTAACTATATCGAATTATGTACTAATCAGTCAATTGCTTCCATTCATCCAAACGAAGAGGTTTTTAATAGCGAATTTTTATATCAAAAAATTGAATCAATGTACGAGAAGTTAAGATTGTTATCAGCGGGAGATGGAGGAAGAGGAGGTCTGAATTTGCAAATAATTAAAGAAATTGACCTATTATTACCTATAATGGAAGAACAAGATAAAATAGCAATATGTCTATCTTCTTTAGACGACCTCATAACCTCACATGCGGAGGAATTAGAACAATTGAAGATGCACAAAAAGGGATTGATGCAGGGATTATTTCCAAAAGTAAATGATTAAGATATGCCGGATTATGAATTCTCAAGACTAGAAGATTTTGTTGCCCATTTAAGAGGGCAAAGCAGAATGGTCCATTTGCTTTTTGCTTATAATGGAATTGGCAAAACGCGTTTATCAATGGATTTTAGACAAGCCGGAAAGAAGTTAGATGAAGATGGTGAAGTTCTAGAAAGAGACACCTTATACTTTAATGCATTTACAGAAGACCTTTTTTATTGGGACAATGATTTAAATAATGATATTGAAAGAACTTTGCAAATTAATGAAAAATCGAAATTTTTTAAGGGACTGCCGGAATTAGAAATGGAGAATAGAATAAGACCATTATTGAGGCGGTATACGGATTTAGATTTTAGAATTGATTATTCTAAATGGCTTGTTATATTTTCGAGAGAAGAACGCGTGAATGATAAAACTGTTAAAAAAGAATACATCAAGATATCACGAGGGGAAGAAAGACTATTTATTTGGTGTTTCTTCTTAGCAATTGTTCAATTAGCGATAGACAAACAGGAATCTTACATATGGGTAAAATACATTTATATTGATGACCCTATTTCATCATTAGATGACAACAATGCTATATCAGTGGCTCATCATTTAGCACAAATGATAAAAACAGATGGCAATGATATAAAATCGATTATATCAACTCACCATGCTCTGTTTTTTAATGTTTTATGTAACGAATTTAATAGCGCCAAGAAGTTTTTTTTAAAGAAATCAACAAATGGTTACATTTTAAAAACAACTACTGATTCGCCATTTATATACCACGTTCAATTGATAAGAGATTTGAAAAAAGCAATTGAAGACGATAGGTTATACACTTATCATTTTAATATATTAAGGACTATACTTGAGAAATCTGCTAATTTTCACGGATTTACGAAGTTCTCTGATTGTATGGAAATAGAAGGTGATGATGAAGAAAGAACTTTACACGCTCGTTTGATAAATATTTTGAACCATGGAGCTTATTCTTTATTCGAACCAGTAGAGATGATAGAAGAGAATAAAGAATATTTTAGACATATCTTCAATAAATATTTAAGTAATTATAAATTCAACGAAGTTCTATTTGAAAAGGAAAATATTGAACCATTAGTATGACACAAAAAGAACAACAACAGTTAGGTAAGACACTTTGGGATATAGCCGACCAATTGCGCGGTGCAATGAATGCAGACGATTTCCGTGATTATATGCTTTCGTTTCTCTTCCTTCGGTATTTATCATACAACTACGAAGAATCCGCTAAGAAAGAATTAGGAAAAGATTATCCGGATGATACTCCTCGGGATATTATGTCAAAACTTAAAGTAAATACACCTTTAGAGATTTGGTATAAAGAAAATCCAGATGATGTTGAAGACTTTGAAAAGCAAATGCGCAGAAAAGTGCATTATATTATAAAGCCAGAACACCTATGGAGCAATATTACCGAACTGGCACGTACACAAAATGGTGAATTGCTTATAACTCTGGAAGCAGGTTTTCGATACATCGAAAACGAGTCATTTGAAAGCGCTTTTCAGGGATTGTTTTCGGAAATCAATCTGAATTCTGAAAAACTGGGAAAAACATCGACAGATAGAAATAAAAAACTATGCTCTATCATACAAAAAATTGCTGAAGGTATTGCCGATTTTTCTACCGATTCAGATACACTGGGTGATGCTTATGAGTATTTGATAGGTCAGTTTGCGGCAGGTTCGGGCAAAAAAGCGGGAGAATTTTATACACCGCAACAAATTTCTACAATTCTTTCCGAAATTGTGACCTTAGACAGTCAAGACCCGGCTATGGGAAAGAAAAACAAATTTGATAAAGTATTGGATTTTGCTTGCGGTTCAGGTTCATTATTGCTTAACGTTAGAAAACGAATTAAAGATAACGGCGGGAGTGTAGGCAAAATATTCGGTCAGGAAAAGAACATCACTACATATAACCTTGCACGCATGAATATGCTTTTGCACGGTATGAAAGACACCGAATTTGAAATATTTCACGGCGACACACTGCTCAATCAATGGGATATGCTTAACGAAATGAATCCGTCTAAAAAGATGGAGTTCGATGCTGTTGTAGCCAATCCGCCGTTTAGTTTGCGCTGGGAACCGAACGACACTTTGGCGGAAGACTTTCGTTTTAAGAATTATGGATTAGCGCCAAAATCAGCCGCGGACTTTGCATTTTTATTGCACGGTTTTCACTTCCTTGGAAAAGAGGGAACAATGGCAATTATATTACCGCACGGTGTATTATTCCGCGGCGGTGCAGAAGAAAGAATTCGTACCAAACTATTAAAAGATAATAATATCGACACGGTAATTGGATTGCCATCCAATTTGTTCTATTCCACAGGCATTCCGGTTTGTATTTTGGTTTTGAAAAAATGTAAAAAGGAAGATGATGTACTGTTCATCAATGCAAGTTCTGATGAGAATTATGACAAAGGGAAAAGGCAAAACAGTCTTAGTGAAAGTCACATAGGTCGAATTGTTGACACATATAAATACAGAGCAGAACATGAGCGATATTCTCGTAAAGTTTCAATGGAAGAAATTGAGAAGAATGGTTGGAACCTGAATATTTCAAGATATGTAAGTACATCGATGGGTGAAGTTAAGATTGACCTACTAGAAGTTAACGCAAAATTGAAAGAAATAAATGAAAGTATTAAAACTAATACAGATAAACACAATGAGTTTTTGAAAGAGTTAGGATTGCCACCTATTTGAGAAGAATAAAAGATTGGCTTGCCGATTCATTTTGAATCATACACTTCAGAGCAAATCAAAATATTTATTAAATCATAAAATAATTAAAGAATGAAAAATCTAACAGCACATTGCACAAGGTGGGGTAATGTGTTTCGCAGAGTTTTTGAGGCGGCAGAAAGTTCAATACTCCGAATAAGTCCGCAAATAGAGGATGCTGAAAACTCGTCCATCACAAAACCCCAAAACATTATATGAATATAATTCATTATTTAACTATATGGAATTTAAAGAATCATACAAGTACATAAATCCAAAAAGTTACATTGAGAAGTTTGCCGCCGCAGATTGGTATCTTTTGTTAAAGCCGGAATTGCAAGAGTATTTTTATGGTTATATCAAAATCCGAGAAAACAAATCGGAAGAATGGCAAGAATCCAGAAAAGAATTTGTAAAAATGGTTTGTGAATTCGTAGAAGCTGACCAAATTGCTTTTGGCAGTTCAGGTACAAATTGGGATAAAGAAAGAAAGTCTATTAATAAGATTGTTATTCACCACTCGAGCACAGATCCTAACACATCTTTGCAGGTAATAAACGCGCTTGGGTTAATCCGCCTTTATGCACCTTTTTACAGTCAAAAAGATAATGAGCAGTTTGGTCAGCCAATATGGTCTAACCATATTTACAAAGGCAAACCTACATTTATTGCATATCACTACATAATTGAGCAAGATGGCACAGTTCACCATATATTGCTTGATGAGCATATTGGATGGCAATCTGGAAACTGGGAAATAAACTGTAAGAGTATTTCAATTTGTTTCCTTGATGATCTTGACGAAAAGCAGCCTACAAAAGAGGCAATGCAGGCTGCACAAAAGATAATTCAAAAGTATCATGGCTGCAAACTTCTTGGACACAAAGAAGTTAACGAGTTAACCTCATGTCCCGGAAAACTATTTTTGGGTAAGGATGGTTGGAAGAACCTACTAACCACGCAGAAAAAATGATTTTTTCCTTTAACAGTGTGTTTGCGGATCAAGTAAAAGTGCGATAATATTTCTCTCAGGTTGTAGTTTTTTCACCCAAAATTCGCATTTTTGGGTATAAAATAATAAAGCAGTTGGCGAAACTTTTTATACTCGCGAACGTTAGTTGCAATATATTCATTAAACAGAAGAAATATGATAAAAACAAACATTTTAAAGCACATTTTTATTAGCTCGACAGTTTATGATCTTAAAGATGAACGGACTTTTGTTAAAACGTTATTGGAAAACTATGATGGAATGGTGCGTTTTAAGTGTATAGCAAGTGAGGCTAATGATTTTCCTATTACCCCAGAAGATTTAGTTACAAAACATTCATATTCAATTTGCGTTGATAAAATACGGCATGCCGATTATTTTTTTCTGTTCATCAAAAAAAGATATGGAGACCCGATAATTGAACACATGGGTGATTTTATTTCTATTACTCATAGGGAATATCGTGAAGCATATAAGAAAAAATTACCATTATTTATTTTCGTTAATCAACAAACTTGGGATAGTAGAAATTCCTATAAAAAAGACGTACCACAAAATTTCGTTTCAAAAAAACATATAAAAATATTTGACTTCATAGATGAAATTACTAATCAGCTAACAAATAATTGGATATTTTTCTATAAAGATACAGCCGACATTGAAAACCATATTAAGAATGTCCTTTTTAACTTTGATGATTCAATTTTTATCAGTGAAACAATACCTGATGGAAAGATAGTAGAAATAAACGAAGAATTTCAAAAAACATGGGAACTTAAAAATAATGGATGTACCATATGGGAAAACAGATTTTTACAAGAGGTTAATTCTAATGCATCAGGATTGACTCCTTCTGACACTAAGATACCTATTCCAACTGTACTTCCTAACGAAATTGTCAAACTTGCTATCAACTTTAAAGCTCCTAAATATCCATGTATTTGTGAGTCTTATTGGAAAATGGTTGACTCATTAGGTAAACGGTGTTTCCCAAATAAAAAAGGAATATGGTGTAAAGTTAAGGTAGAATATTAGTGAATATATGGCAATTTACTTTATGTTTACGACACTAACGCTAGATGCCCTATGGGCATTCATAAATACTTTTTAATATTTGGCATTATTTAAAAGTAATTAATCAAGTTCTCACCATTAATTTGATGTTTTCAAAACACGGCTATTACCTACGATGTTTTAGTAAGAGACAATTCCTAGGGATTTTATAGTATTCAATGGACTTTTAAATCCGACATTATTAATGTGCAAAAAATTGATATGCCAATAACTGTGCGGGCTAAATTAAATGGATTCCGTCCTGCCAAGGCAGTTCTTCGACTTTCGCCGATATGATAAAGAAGGAAACAGCGGATATGGATACCGCCGTTCGCCGGTATGACAAAGAAGGAAACCGCGGATATGGATACCGCCGTTCGCCGGTATGACAAAGAGGGAAACCGCGGATATGGATACCGTCCGTCAAACTTGGGATAAGGTTCACAGAGTTCCACAGAGAAGTCCGCAGTAATGCGGACTTTTTCACGGAGTGTCACAAAGAAGTACGCGGAAAAGCATGCGGACTTTTTCACAGAGTGTCACAGAGAAAAAGAATGGGATTATTATGAACGTCAGGTGTTTCCACCTGACTGAATGTGAAATTGAATTTAGATGCCACCCCGATGGGGCTCAAAGATTTATAAATTCAATTTCCTACAAAGATTTCGCCCCTGACGGGGCTAGATTCATTTTAGATTAATTTCTACACGTATGTCGTCACTCTGCCTCTGTCTATACAGACAGGTGTAGCAGACAGGAGCGCGGATTAAAAATATGGATTCCGTTCTACCATGGCAGTTCTTCGACTTTCGTCGGTATGACAAAGAGGGAAACCGGGGATATGGATACCGTCCGTCAAACTTGGAAGAAGGTTCGCAGAGTGTCACAAAGAAGTATGCGGAAAAGCATGCGGACTTTTTCACGGAGTTTCACAAAGAAGTACGCGGAAAAGCATGCGGACTTTTTCACAGAGTGTCACAGAGAAAAAGAATGGGATTATTATGAACGTCAGGTGTTTCCACCTGACTGAATGTGAAATTGAATTTAGATGCCGCCCCGATGGGGCTCAAAGATTTATAAATTCAACTTCCTACAAAGATTTCGCCCCTGACGGGGCTAGATTCATTTTAGATTAATTTCTACTCGGATGTCGTCACTCTGCCTCTGTTTGTACAGACAGGTGTAGCAGACAGGAGCGCGGATAAAGAATATGGATTCCGTTCTACCATGGCAATTTTTCGACTTTCGCCGGTATGACAAAAAAAGAAACCGCAGATATGGATACCGCCCTTCAAACTTGGAAGAAGGTTCACAGAGTTCCACAGAGAAGTCCGCAGTAATGCGGACTTTTTCACAGAGTACCACGGAGAAGTACGCGGGAATGCGGACTTTTTCACAGAGTGTCACAGAGAAGTCCGCTGAAAAGCATGCAGACTTTTTCACAGAGTGTCACAGAGAAGTCCGCTGAAAAGCATGCGGACTTTTTCACAGAGTTTCACAGAGAAGTACGCGGAAAAGCATGCGGACTTTTTCACAGAGTGTCACAAAGAAGTATGCGGGAAAGCATGCGGACTTTTTCATGGAGTGTCACAGAGAAGTATGCGGTAAAGCATGCGGACTTTTTCACAAAGTGTCACAGAGAAGTACGCGGAAAAGCATGCAGACTTTTTCACAAAGTACGACGGAGGAAAGCAGAAGGGGATTATTGTGACCGTCAGGTGTTTCCATATGACGGCACTGTCAGGTGCAGCCTATCTTCGCAACGGCGAGCCATCGGCATGGCGGGCAGTATTCTGACAGTCACGGATAAAGGGAAATAATTAATACTTTGAAGGCATTTTGCTGCCAATTGCACTTATTATTGCATATCCTACGGGTACTATCAGCACAATAGCGGCGATGAATATTGTTGAGCCGGAATCGAATTCTTTTTTAATGTATTGTATCATTTTTATTTTTGAGACGTCGAGTGTATCAGTTACGGGTTCTTTGCATCTTATCATCATTGGGTTCTGTTCTGCCGCTTTAATGGTGTCGCATTTTAAGTCTTTGCTTTTGTAAACAAATTTAGAGCATGTATCCCTGCCGCATTCAATGAATTTTGTTATGAAGCCGGATATGTATATGATTGAGTCGGTTTTTAATATGATTTTTTCCGGGACGAAATCGTCATCGTTTTTAATTTTAGATGTGCCCGATATAATATTAGAAGGTGTATCGGAATATTGTTCCGTAGTATAACACCCCGCAAGCAGGAAAGAAAAAACAAGCAGATAAATTACTGATGATTTAAGCATATTATTACTAAATTTACGAATTAATGTGGAGTGCCTCCGCCTAAACCTCTCAGAGATAACAAGGTTATAATCAAAGAAACAGCAGCGGCAATAACAACGCCTCCGACAACTATATAAGGTATATAGTTGGTATTCTTTTTAGAATAAAACATAAGAGATATTTTGCTTACGTCAATTGTGTCGGGTACAGACTTCTTGTATGTAATGTCATTTGAATACATATAGCCGCTTGACTTATCGTTATACATCCTTATGAGTTTTCCGACAGCCAGTTTACTGCATCCGTCGTAATTGCAGTTAAGGAATTCGGAGAAACTGTCTTTGAATTTCATTATTTTGCCGTCTTTTAGAGTAAGGCTGTCGAGAACATAATCTTCACTTCGCTCGATATCCGATTTACCAGAAATAATATTCTGCGGCGTATCGGAATAATTATCAGTTGTGTAGCATCCCGCAAGCAGGAAAGAAAAAACAAGCAGATAAATTACTGATGATTTGACCATGTTAAAATTTAAATTTCGAGTTATTGAATGCACTTTGGATCTCAATAAGTAATACTACGACACCGACAATCAATAAACTACCGATTATAATCGGCGTATAGTTAATATGCTTATTCGAAAAATGCATAAGAGATATTTTACTGACTTCAATTGTATCGAGAGGCAATTTTTTATAAGTTATATTCGATGAAGAAGAAATATCGCCCGGCTTTTCGCCAATTAGTCTGATAGTCTTCCCGACTATCAGTTTACTGCAGCCGTCCTTATTGCAATCAAGAAATTCAGAGAAACTGTCTTTAAAATTCAATATTTTGCCGTCTTTTAGAATCAGGCTGTCGAGAACGAAATCATCCTTTAGTTTTATCTTCGACCTGCCTGAAATAATATTCTGCGGCGAGTCGATATAACTATCCGTAGTATAGCAACCCGCGAGCAGGAAAGAAAAGACTAATATATATATTATTGATTCTTTCATAATTTTATTTTTAAAATAATCGAAAGATTTTTCCGCCTGTCGGCGCTGTCAGGAGGAAACTCCAGACAGTCACGGGAAAGATTCTTCCTCCTGTCGGCTCTGTCAGGAGGAAACCCGCCCTCGCCGCGACGAGCCTTCGGCATGCCGGGCAGGCTCCTGACAGTCACGGGAAAATATATTATCGATGCTTTGAGCATTTGAATACTTTAGTTTATTGATATTTATGGTTTACCAAAATGATTGAAAGCATTAAGAAAGAAATATACAACTCCTGCCAGAGCAACTAAACCAATAGCAATAACTTCATAATCATAATAACCTCTGTGATAATACATTTTCGATATGTTGTTAATGGAAATTGTATCGGGAATTGCTCTCTGATTTGTTACTTCATCTGAATATATAATGCCGTGTGACTTATCATCATTAATACGGTAGGCCCTTCTAGTTTCAAATTTGCAGCATCCATCCTTATTGCAGTCCAGAAATCGGATGAATATATCATTAAAGGAAAGATTTTTGCTATCCGTGAAAGCCAGGCTGTCGAGAATGAAATCATCGTTTAGTTCAATTTTTGATTTGCCCGAAATAATATTTTGCGGCGTGTCGGAATAATTATCTGTAGTATAGCATCCCGCGAGCAGGAAAGAAAAAATTAACAGATAAACTACGGATGTTTTAAGCATTATTCCTCCATAAAAAAAGCCGTATGCGATGCATACGGCTTTTAAATTTTCTTACCAGTCTTTTCTGGCGTATAACTCAATCACTTTCAGAATAACATTTGCTGCTTTTTCCATGGATTCGAGAGGTATATATTCGAATTTACCGTGGAAGTTAAGGCCGCCCGCGAAAATATTCGGGCAGGGGAGATTCATGTAAGAAAGTCTCGAGCCGTCCGTTCCGCCTCTGATAGGCACAACTTTAGGTTCGATACCGATTTCGACCATTGCCTTTTCGGCTATTTCAACGATGTGGTAAACTTCTTCCACTTTTTCTCTCATGTTGTAATACTGGTCTTTCAGTTCGGTTTTAACTACGCCTTCGCCGTATCTCTCATTAAGAAACTCGGCGCATTCCACAGCCATGACTTTTTTCTTTTCGAATTTCGCTCTGTCGTGGTCTCTGACAATATAGGTTATTGTTGAATTTTCGACCGAACCGCTCATTGCAATCAGATGGAAAAATCCGTCGTAATTTTCTGTGAATTCCGGACGCATGTTAATCGGAAGCAATGCATTGTATTCCATTGCGATTAGCATGGAATTGAGCATTTTATCTTTTGCATAGCCCGGATGTACGTTTCTGCCCTGAATGCTGACGGTAAGTTTAGCAGCGTTGAAGTTCTCATATTCGAGTTCTCCGACACCTCCGCCGTCCATAGTATAAGCAAATTCAGCGCCGAACTTTTCGACGTTAAAGAAATCCACTCCGCGTCCGACTTCTTCGTCGGGAGTAAATCCGATTTTAATTGTACCGTGTTTTATCTCGGGATGTTCAACGAGATACTTCACGGCAGTCATAATTTCGGTTATTCCCGCTTTGTCATCGGCGCCGAGCAATGTGGTTCCGTCTGTTGTAATTAAAGTATCGCCTTTATATTCTTCCAGTTCCGGAAAAAGTGCGGGCGAAAGAACAAGTTTTAATTCTTTATTGATAATGATATCGCCGCCGTCGTAGTTTTCCCACACGAGCGGGTTAACGTTGGCGCCCGACATATCGGGGCTTGTATCCACGTGTGAAATAAATCCTATCACAGGTATCTTTTTATCAGTGTTGGCGGGTAATTCCGCCATAACATAACCGTGTTCATCGATATCCGCTTTAAGCCCCATATCAACGAGTTCCTTTTTCAGGAGGTTAAGCAAATCAAATTGTTTCTTGGTGCTTGGAAAAGATTCAGAATTTTCATCGGATTGAGTATCGATTTTGATGTATCTGAAGAATCTCTCCATTATTTCTTTTTTCATTCAGTGGTTTCCCCTTTCTGCATGAATGATTTTCTTTGGTTTTGGAATATTTTCCTTTTGACTTCGGGACGTCTTCCGAAGTTAAGCACAAGACCAACCTCATATTTAGTCGATTTCAGATGATTGACAATCGAATATTCAATTTCTTCAGTAATTTTATCCTTTGTGTCAATGTGAATAATAACTTTGCCGTCGCAAATAAAATCGAGATTGTAAGTGCCGATTTTAGTTTCTTTGTAAAAAATTTCCACAGGCTTATCTTTTTCGAAACTCAGCCCCTGTGTTTTCATTTCAATTGTTAACGCTTCCAGATAGATATCTTTCGTGTATCCGAAGCCGAGATGATTGTACACTTCGAGAAAAACCTTAATGATTTTCTCTGTCAGATCTTTAAATAATAGTTCAGCCATAATGTTAAAATTTAAAGATTTATAAAAAATGTTTATTAATCTTCCGGTTTTGCACGCATAGAATCCCAGATCATGTATGCACAAATAACCGCAAGCATAACAAGACCAAGTATTTCTGCAGAGTGCGATTCAAACCAGGCTTCGTTAACGAAATTGATGCCGCCGAATTTTAGTACAGCGCTTACAACTCCCATTAATGCACCCCCAGCAATGAAGCCTGAAGCAATTAATGTACCCCTTTCACGTCTCGCGTTATTGATTTTTTCGTCTTTACTTCTTGTTGAGACGAAATGGGCTATTATTCCTCCGAGTAAAATCGGTGTATTGAGTTCGAGAGGAATGAACATACCCAACGCGAAAGCAAGCGCTGGCACGCCTATCATAGTAAGTATGAGCGACATGAAGGCTCCTGCTCCATAGAGCATCCACGGTGCGGGTTTGCCCGACATCATGGGTTCGATTACGGCTGCCATTGCATTCGCCTGTGGCGCTACAAGTGCATTATCACCTCTGAATCCGTATGTTTTGTTCAGAATGATGATAACCCCCCCGACTGTAGCCGCTGAAAGCACAGTGCCCAGAAATTTCCAGGACTCCTGTTTATAAGGCGAAGAACCGAGCCAGTAACCTATTTTCAGGTCTGTTATAAAACCGCCCGCCATTGAAAGGGCAGTACAGACCACACCGCCGATAATCATGGAAGCGACTATACCGACATTGCCCGTTAATCCCACCGATACCATAATAACGGAAGAGATAATGAGCGTCATAAGAGTCATTCCCGACACGGGGTTTGTTCCAACAATTGCAATAGCATTAGCGGCAACCGTTGTAAACAGAAACGCGATTACCATTACAATTGCAAGTCCGATGAATGCGTGTGTAAGATTGCCGACAACACCGAACAAAAAGAACACGAATACGACAATAGCGACTAAAATAATACCGCCCGCGATAATTCCCATCGGGAGGTCTTTTTGAGTCCTTAGAACTTCTTTGTTTGCATCATGTTTCCCGAAAATTTCTTTTACCGCAAGACCGAAAGCGGATTTTATAATTTTCGAAGAACGGATAATTCCGATTACGCCGGCCATTGCAATTCCGCCGATGCCTATTGGCCGAACATAAGCCCGGAAGATTTCTTCAGCGCTCATTGCACCGACAAGTTTTGTAATATTCGCGCCTATCGGAACTGTCAATCCGGGTGCAAAATAATTTATTATAGGTATAATCATATACCATCCGATAAATGAACCTGCACATATAATAGCAGCGTATTTTAACCCGACAATATATCCCAGACCGAGCACAGCCGAACCTACGTTTATTTTAAAAACCAGTTTTGCTTTATCGGCGAGCATATTTCCCGCATCGATTACGCGGGTAGTAAATACTTCATTCCACCAGCCGAAGGTGGCAATGATGAAATCATAAATACCGCCGATAAGACCGCTGACCAGAAGCAGTTTTGCCTGGCTTCCGCCTTTTTCACCCGAAACCAGCACTTCTGTTGTCGCTGTTGCTTCAGGGAAAGGATATTTACCGTGCATGTCCTGGACAAAGTATTTTCTAAACGGAATAAGGAATAAAATTCCGAGAAAACCTCCCAATAATGATGAAAGGAATACCTGATAAAACTGAACATCAAGACCTAAAATATACAACGCAGGTATCGTAAATATTGCGCCTGCTACTATTACGCCTGAACTGGCGCCTATTGACTGGATAATTACATTTTCACCCAAAGCATTCTTTCTCTTTGAGAGATAAGATAATCCGACAGCAATGATTGCTATCGGTATTGCAGCTTCGAAGACCTGACCGATTTTCAAACCAAGATAGGCTGCTGCGGCTGAGAAAATGATTGCCATAAGCAATCCCCAGAATACCGAGCGAAAATTAACTTCCGGAAAAATTTGTGCGGGCGACATTAGCGGCTGATAGATTTCACCCGCTTTCAGTTCGCGGTAAGCATTTTCTGGTAATCCTTTAACTCCTGTAGAGGTATCTTCTGACATATACAGAGATTTAGTTTGAGAAAATAGTATTTTTTAGAATTTAATATCAATTTTTGGAAAATAAAAGAGGTATTTTCATATATTTTTTTTATTTTCCGAATCAAAATTCAATGAAAAAAGAAATAAAAACAATTCTTCCCCGAAAGAGAAGAATTGTTTTCATGTAAACTATGGTTTAAAGCAATTTCCCTTTTTTCATTATGAGGATATTGTCGGCATAAACGTCGGGTTCGATAATTAATCCGTCGATGTGACTTTTTACGTTTATGTTCCCGCCCATTGAAACGTTGTTGCCGAATGCTATGTGGATCGTACCGTAAACTTTTTCGTCTTCCAGTATTTCTCCGCAGAGTTGCGCCGTATAGTTTGTGCCTACTCCGAATTCCGCTACGGCTCTTGCATCCCTTCCGACCTTATCGAGCATTCCTTTAAGTATCACCGCTTCTTTTCCGCCTTCAATTTTTTCAGCGAACCCGTTTTTTACTTCTATTGTAATCGGTTCTTTCAGCATACCGATTCCTGCCACGGAGCCGTCGATAACCACTATGCCGTTCGATTTATCTTCCCACGGCGCCAGATAAACTTCTCCCGAAGGCAGATTGCCGCTTTCGCCTTTGTTTCTTAATACGCCTGTGCTTTCAATTACGTCCCTGCCTTTCATCGGCATTGTGATGTCGGTGCCTTTTTCGGTTACGACCCTGATTTCGGATGCATTGACGAGTTGATTTTTAACCCGAAGCGAGAGTTGCATTACCTTGCCGGCGTCGGCTGCAAGACATCTTACCATTGTGTCGATGCCGATTCCCGGCATTGTCGCTACACGCACTCCCTCTTTTACGGCATTGCGTCTGGCATCGGTATGTGTTAGCGATTTTGCGGTAGGGCAGACGACGACGTCAACTTTCTTCATAAGTTCCGCTATTTGCACGGGAGGCTCTTCTCCGTTTATTTCCCTCTGTTTCATTTCTATAAGAAACGCTTCGCCGGAAAGTTGTTTGCCTGCTTCAAGCAGAGTCTGTGAAATTTCACGTTTTGTCTCATCTGAAACAATCAGCAGCGTTTCGTCCTTTTTCAGTCCGAGATAATCTTTAAGCGCAATAAGCGACGAATTGAATAATTCAATGTTTATCATATATGGTGATTTTTATAAAAAAGAAATATTATTTTATTGACAAAAATAAAATATAAATTGAGACAAAGAAAGCCATTCTTTTTCAATTAGTAATTAGTAATTAATAATCAGTAGTGTCCCGCTTAAAAAACACGGAAGACTGCAACTGCTAATAAAATAAAGCAGTAAGAGGATTTTTCTTCAAAATCGATTTGAATTTATTCGATTAATTATTTCATTCATTTTTGGCTGAAACAAATTTAATTAATTGATCAGTCCAAATGAATTCTGGTAAAACAATATTTTCGCAATTAATAAATTATATTCCAAAAACACACTTCGATAGAATGGTTCTTAAATACAAAGGTAATCGCAGATTAAGAACATTTTCTTGCTGGGACCAATATTTATCAATGGCATTTGCTCAATTAACCTACAGAGAAAGTCTTCGGGATATTCAGGCTTGTCTGAGATCAAACAGAAATAAACTTTATCATATGGGAATTAAAGGAAATATTTCCAGAACGAATCTCTCACGGGCAAATGAAATAAAAGATTATAGGATATACGAAAGTCTCGCGTTAAAACTTATTGAACACGCCCAAACATTATTTGATAAAAACGACATGGCATATAAAGAACTCAACAATGCCTTGTATGCTTTAGATTCTACGGTTATAGATCTTTCCTTGACATTATTTCCTTGGGCGCAGCACAGACAAAACAAATCAGCAATAAGAATAAACACCTTGCTTGATGTAAGAACATTGCTTCCAGCCTTTATAAACATTAGCTCCGGCGGCGTTCATGAAATTAATAGTCTTGACTTGATTAACGTAGAACCGATGGCTATTTATATCATGGACAAAGGTTTTATGGATTTTGAGAGGTTCAACAGACTAAATTCCTTAAATGCTTATTTTATTATAAGAGCAAAAAGAAATCAATCATATAAAAGAATCTATTCATTACCGACTTCGGGACAAGAAAGTGTTATCTCTGATCAAGTAATAAAAATGACGGGGCCAAAAACCTCATTGTATTATCCTCACAAATTAAGACGGATAAGATATTACGATATGCAAAATAATAGATATCTGATTTTCATAACTAATAATTTAAATCTTAACTCCAATACTATAGCCGCTCTATATAAAGAACGATGGAAAATAGAGCTATTCTTCAGATGGATAAAGCAAAATTTAAAAATAAAATCATTCTATGGCAGAAGTCAGAATGCAATCAAAACTCAAATTTGGATTGCAATCTCTGTTTATGCGATTGTTATAATTATGAAAAAAGAACTTATGCTAAAAGAAAATATCTACACAATTTTACAGGTTTTAAGTGTTAATATTTTTAGCAAGTTACTGTTAAATGAATTGTTTACGAAAACAACCCCCGGTAATATAGTCGATACCGAAAATAAACAATTGTTTTTATTTGATTTCTAACGGGACACTACTGATTAATAATTAGTAATTGGTTATTCCTGACTCCTAACCCCTTTTTCTCATTTCTAAAATTACCAGTTACCAGTTACCAGTTACCAGTTACCGATTATCAGTTACCAGTTAGTAATTACCGATTACCAATTACCGATTACCAATTACCGATTACCAATAACCAATTACCAGTTACCGATTACCAATAACCAATTACCAGTTACCAGTTACCAATTACTAATTGCTAATTGCTAATTGCTAATTGCTAATTGATTTTTGTATATTTATTGTTCCTTGATTTTCGTAAATTCGAAGCAGTAAGATTGTTAGTTCGATTTTGAATTTGCCCCGCTAGGCTAATGGATAAACCCTCTGACTACGGATCAGATATTAGAGGTTCGAATCCTCTGCGGGGTACAGAGTTTAAAGAAAAAAACCGTTCAGGTATTAGTCCTGAACGGTTTTTTTAATATAGTTCTACTGATATTTATCTGCGAAAAAGAGTCCATTCTTCATAAGTACTCAGATTTGTAACTTTAATGTGGTCCTGTGTTCTGTAATAATCAACTAAAAACTGTACGCCTGCTCCGTCTTTCACCGTGTAAGCAAAACCGCCGCCGTCGGCATTATCAAGATTTGTGTAATCGACGATTTCAAAATTGTTCCATTCGCCGTTTGCCGAAAACTGTACTTTTATAACCTGTGTATTGGCTGTATTTGTGGTAAGAAGAACTGAAAAATCTTTTCCATCGTATGTGAAATATGATTGTGCCTGCGATTTATTGCTTACCAGTGCAAACATGGCAAGAACAAATAAATAGAGAGTTAGTTTTTTCATTTGTTTCATTTGATTAATTAAGTTTTATATTCGAACAAATTTTCTTTTATTTAGTTCCTATAAAAAAAATAGATACAATTAATTCTTAAGAATTAATTTATAGCGGGTTATTATATTATCATTGTATTATCAATTTGATATGAATGAATATCAAGAGTTTATAGCGAGTAAATGTTCCCCATAGAGGAATTTTCTTGTGCCGCCTGCTGTTTGTATATTAACGACCTCATGCTTCATAATTTGTTTAATATTCTATGTCAATTTTGAGTCTATAATTTGACATTTCTTTCAATGTGTGACGTGTGCGGAAATCTCGATTCGGATAAACAAGAAAATTAAAATTTTAAAAATGCCCGACAAATCGCAAAAAGACTTTTACTGGTCAGATACAAGAGAGCCGCATCTGGAGAGGCGGAAAGAAATACTCAAAAAATACCCGCAGGTTAAAACACTTATAGGACAGAACAGAAGGCTGATACCTGCGACTTTATTTCTCGTGATATCGCAACTTGTGATTGCTTTGTTCATAAATAAATTCGATCTGCCGATATTGATAATAACCGCTTACTTCATTGGGTCAACAATGAATCATGCCTTGTTTCTTGCGATACATGAAATAACGCACAATCTTGCTTTCAAAGGACAGGCGTACAATAACTGGTTCTCTTTTATTGCGAATCTTCCGATTGTATTTCCTTATTCGATGTCTTTCAAAACATATCATACGATGCACCACAGGCAGCAGGGCAAAGACGGCATTGACGTAGATATCCCGACTATGTTTGAGACAAAGTTGTTCAGGGGGACATTCGGTAAAATTATATGGGAAGTAAATCAGATATTCTTTTATGCTTTGCGGCCTATGTTTGTATATCCCATAAAACTGACGAAATGGCATATACTGAATATTGCTTTTCAGTTAATCGCGATGGCTGTGTTCCTTCCGTTTGCGGGCTGGAGCGGATTGTTCTATTTGCTTCTCAGTTCATTTTTCGCTGGGGGATTGAATCCCGTATCAGGACATTTCATTGCCGAACATTATGTATTCGTGGAAGGGCAGGAGACATATTCTTATTACGGTCCTCTGAATAAACTGATGTTCAATGTAGGATATCATAACGAACACCATGACTTTCCAAGCATTCCCGGAAAGCGCCTTCCCGAACTGAGGAAAATGGCGCCGGAATATTACGATACGCTTCATTTTCACAAATCATACACCGCGGTAATATTCAAATTCATAACTGATTCTGCTGTAAGTCTTCATTCCAGAATTAAAAGAACATAATCGTTTTTATGATATCGGCAATTGTGGAAATAAATTGATAACCTTTAATTCCTTTAATTCAAAACACGAATACACATACCATAAATTAACTTCATTTTTTATGAGATAATATTTATCTTGTACAATAAATATTACTTTGAATTATTATTACTGTCATAAAAACATACGATGATTTTGTCCTGATTTAATAATAATATCGGATTGATGAGAATTATAGTCTAAAAAGATTTTTCGTCGTAAAGAGTTATTCGTAAAAAATATCTTTAATCAATAGAATCAAATACAACCGCTTATTGTAAAAATGTTAGTATATCATGAATATTTTTAAATTTATAAGCATTAATAAATATTAATGTTTAATACTATTTTTTATTATCCGGTTTTAGTTATTTCCGTTTTAATATACTGGCTGCTGCCAGGAGTCAGAATACGTACCATATTTTTATCAACAATCAGCATGGGTTATATTTTTTTTGTTGATAAATATGCATTTGCAGTTGTTATATCTTTAACCATTATAACATATATTATTTCCCTTTATTTGCAAAGGAAAATTGATTCCGGATTAAACACATCTTTGCTGCACAAAACTGGAATCATAATATTGATAGCAGTATTGTTTATCTTTAAGTATTTAGGATTCTTAAACACATCCATAAATTATTTGCTGAAGTTTGTAAGTGAATTTCCTAAAATAAATACGATTAGTCTTTTCGTCCCGCTCGGTCTGTCATACATAATACTAAGATATATCAGTTATCTTACGGATATACATTGGAAAATCATAAAAGCCGGTAATTTTTTAAGCGTACTTTTGTACGGTTCATTGTTTACAACTTTTGTTGCAGGTCCTATTGATAGATTTGAGCGAATTCAGCCTCAATTATTAAAAAAAATAGAGTTTTCTTTTGATTTTGTCGAATACGGTTTTATTAGAATGGTATTTGGATTAGCGAAAAAATTTATTGTTGCAGATTGGGTAGGATATTTTATAGGGAAAATATTAACCGGTAACGAATATAACGACCCCTTGGTTAAAGCAGCCGCATTACTCGGATATTCATTGCAGATTTATCTGGATTTTTCCGGGTATAGCGATATAGCCATTGGTTCTTCCAGATTGTTTGGATTAACAATTATGGAAAATTTTAATAATCCCTATTTAAAATCTAACATAAGCCAGTTCTGGAGAAGCTGGCATATTTCTTTGTCTGACTGGATTAGAGATTATTTGTTTTTCCCCTTAGGGGCTTTGTCAAATAAAAAAATTTGGCAGATATTTTTTGTACCTTTGATTGCCATGGGGTTATGCGGATTGTGGCATGGCGCACAATGGCATTTCGTAATCTGGGGCATATGGCACGGAACGGGAATATCTATATATCAGTTTTGGAACTATTACAAAAGAAAGAATAAAAAAATTGCAAAAATTGCAGCAAAACCTATATTTAGTTATCTAGCGGTTGCAATAACTTTTTCATTTGTTACTATAGGCTGGCTTTTCTTCTTATAAATAATACTTTGATTGAAAAAAACAATAATAATATTCGCAGCAATTCTTTTTTCATTTGTACTGACTGAACTGTTTGTGAACTATATCGTCAAATATCCAAAACATCTTCCAAACAGAAAATATGTTCTTTGTCCTGAATACCCGATGTTTTCGAATGTCACTTTGCATTCACCCTACTTTAATTTCTGGAATGTGGAAGGCGGCAATAAAGTATATCATAAAAATAATCTCGGTTTGCCCGGATGCGATGTCGATACTTCTTCTCATGCTCCAAACATAATCGTTTTAGGCGATTCGTACCTTGAAGCGGAAAGCGTTCCAAATGATTCTGTTTCTACATCATATCTATCGTCATATATTGCTTCAACGCAAATGGATTTTAATGTCATAAATGCCGGTTGCGCTACTTATGATCCTTATTCTTTATGGTTTAGATTAAAGTTTTTTGAAAAAATATATCCGCCCTCATTTGTGATTTTGGTTACTGAATCGTTCTTTGAGGGTAACTTGGCGCAATATAAATTACCTTTAAGCTTCGATTTAAACGAAAAATTTGGCACAAGAATTAAGGAATCCGTTTTCTCAAATATTGTCAATATAATTAGAACTAAATCATCATTCGTTAATCTGGTTTTCAGGTCTTTGGCACAGCAATATGAAAATGAAGGACATGAAAACAAAAACCACATATCGAAAGACAAAAAGAGACCTGAATTAATTACGGAATCTAATGAGAACATACCGGAGTCATATATTGAGTGCATATTGAAATATCACATTGATTATGGAAGTAAGTTCATACTTGTCGGAGCAAGCAATGATGTAAAAACGAATTCAATACTTGATGAATTTTGTGAAAAAAATAATATTAACTTTATTTGTTCAAATACACTACTGCAACCGGAAAATAGATTTGAAGGCAGGGGTCATTTGAATATAAAAGGAAATAAAAAATTAGGAGACTTATTAATTGAAGCATATAAAAAATTTATTCGCAAGTGAAAATATAATCAATATTTTAATTAAATATGCAATTGTGTTTTTGCTGCTGTTTCTTTCGATAGCATCTGTTGCTTTATTAAAAATAATATCCATAGAGAGTAATCCATTTTTCTATGCTAACTTTTAAACAAATTCGTATGAAAAGAACCGGCATTTCTATCCTTATTACTTGGCAAAACTTTAATACAAAAAAACAAATATTTTTTCAGGTTAAGGATAATTGAGATCTGTAATTTTATATAGATGATTTATTGCAATTTTTATTTGTTGAATATTTTATATATTTAACGATTAAATCAGTTTAGTAAAGATGAATAAAATCATAAAATCTGTTTTTGTATTGGTCTTGATGGTGTTTGCAGTAAACATTCAGGGATTGTATTCGCAGAGCAGATTTAATCTATCCAAAGGAAGGAATTTTCTCAATGATCCTATTAATCCGAGAAGATATAATCTGCCTGATGATTCGCTTGTGAATCTTAATCTAAAGAAGTGGCAAGGTTATAAATTCGGAGTATTGATAACTTGGGGTGTTTATACTCAGTGGGGTATAATCGATTCATGGACGCTTTGTTCCAATGATGTCGGATGGAATCACAGAACTGGTCCTTATGCGGATGATTACGATGATTATAAAAAACAATATGAGAAGATTTATTATTCTTTCAATCCTGCCAATTTTTACCCGGACGTGTGGGCAGAAGCTTTAAAAAATGCAGGAGTAAAATATCTTCTGGTTATGACAAAGCATCTTGACGGTTTTTGTATGTATAATACTGCAACTACTGATTACAGAATTACAAGTCCCAATTGCCCATTTCACACTAATACAAAGTCAAATATAGCGTTCGAAATTTGTAAGGCTGCAAGAAAAAAGGGTATTAGTGTTGGCGCTTATTTTTCAAAACCCGACTGGAACAGTAATTATTTCTGGTGGAGATATTTCGGAGTGACTTGGATAGACGTAAATTACAATACTTCTGTGTATCCTGATAAGTGGAATCAGTTTAAGTCATTTACATATAATCAGTTAGATGAAATAACAAAAAATCTCGGAAAACTTGATATTTTATGGCTTGATGGTCCATGGGTAAAACCCGGTTCGAATATGGATATAGATATGCCGTCAATTGCTGCTAATGTACGAAAAAATCAACCCGGTATGCTGATTGTAGATAGGTCGTGCGAGCAATATGAAGACTACCTTACACCAGAATATGATATTCCCGCGGAACCTCTCGGTGTCCCGTTTGAAGTCGTTCGGACTTTAGGCTCGTCAAGAGGGCATGTTACAGGTGGCTGGTATTTTACTGCAGATACTCTTGTTCACACATTAATTGAGGTTGTGGCAAAAGGTGGAAATTTACTCTATAGTCTCGGCCCTGATAGCGACGGGGTTTTAGATCCACAATGTTATGACAGGCTTCAGAGTATTGGTGAATGGATGAATGTAAATAGCAGTGCGATTTACGAGACTTCATACACTAGTCCTTTTAAAAGAGATAATATATATTTTACATCAAAAAAAGACACAATTTTTGCGATATATATGGCATATAATAATGAACAGAAAATGCCTTCAACAATTACGATACATGATTTTGTACCAAAACTGGGTTCTGATATTTATCTGTTAGGTTATGAATATCCATTATCATGGTATACCCACTCTGAAGGTATTACTACTGTGAATATTCCTTATGAGATGCAGTCAAATCCTCCTTGTTCATATGCATGGACACTAAAATTTATTAATAAAAATAACGGTCCTGTACCCGGAATTCCGGAAAAATATGATTTGAGTCAGAATTATCCCAATCCATTTAATCCTGTCACGAAAATTGATTTTTCTTTGCCGATGGATAGTAAAGTTAAAATTACTGTTTATGATATTCTAGGAAAAGAGATAAAGGTTTTGTTTAACGATGCACGACACGTCGGTTATTATACAATTAGTTTTGATGCTTCAAATCTATCAAGCGGAATTTATTTTTACAAAATATCGGCTATATCCGGCAGAAATGAATATGTCAGTGTTAAAAAGATGATATTTTTAAAATAAAAATATATGCAACTTAAATATTGTAAGATTATTATTATTATTCAAATAAATCCAATCGGTAAATTATGAAGAAAACCGGAATATATATTTTTATTTTTGTTCTGCTTACTTTTTCGTCGGGGATTAAATCAATATATTCACAGACCAAAACTGATTTGTTAAAAGGCAGAAAGTTTATTCAGAAGCCGGTTAATATAAAAAATTATAAAACTCCTCAAGATTCGCTTGTTATACTTAATCTTGAAAAATGGAAGAGCTATAAATTGGGAGTGTTGATTACTTGGGGGGTATATACTCAATGGGGTACTATCGATTCCTGGACATTATGTTCATATGATGCGGGCTGGAATCATAGAATCGGACCTTATGCTGATGATTATGGGGAATATAAAAAACAATATGAAAGAATTTTTACATATTTCAATCCTGAAAATTTCGATCCTGATCTTTGGGCAGTCGCATTTAAAAATGCGGGAATAAAATATGTCCTTGCTATGACAAAGCACCTTGACGGATTTTGTATGTATAATACGGCTACGACAGATTACAGACTTACAAGTCAAAATTGTCCTTTCCATACTAACCCTAAGTCAAATGCTGCACTTGAAATTTGCAACTCAATGAGAAAACAGGGACTGATTGCGGGGGCTTATTTTTCAAAATCTGATTGGTATAGTAATTATTTCTGGTGGAGATATTTCGGTGTAAAATGGGTAGATGTAAATTATAGCACTTCTGAATATCCTAAACAATGGAATATGTATAAATCGCTTGTGTATAATCAGATAGATGAAATAACAAAAGATCTCGGAAAACTGGATATTCTATGGCTTGACGGAGGATGGGTTTTGCCCGGTACAAATATGGATATTGATATGCCTTCGATTGCCGCTAATGTCCGTCATAATCAACCCGGAATGTTGATCGTTGACCGTACAAGCGGACAATTCGAAGATTATCTGACACCTGAATATGACATCCCCGCTGAACCACTCGGTGTTCCCTGGGAACTTGTTACACCTATGGGTCCATGGTGGGGGCATGTACCTGGTGTAACATATTATCCTGCGGATAGTCTCATACATACTATGGTCGAAGTTTTTGCAAAAGGGGGAAATATATTATGGGGTCTCGGCCCGGACGAAAACGGCGTTCTTGATCCGCAGTGCTATGTAAGGTTACAAAATATAGGTGAGTGGATGAATATAAATAACAGAGCTGTTTACGGAACGACATATACGGTTCCTTTCAAAAGCAATAACGTATATTTTACAATGAAACAAGATACCGTGTTTGCTATTTATCTGGCATTAAACAACCAGCAATTTATACCTCCTCAGATAAGCTGGGGAAGTTTAGCACCTAGACAAGGAACAGATGTTTATCTATTGGGATATGAAACTCCTTTAACCTGGAGTACAAATTCTGAAGAAGTTACTACGGTAAATATACCTCCACAGGTGCAGGCTAATCCGCCCTGTAATTATGCTTGGTCGTTTAAATTTATTAAAACAATTAAACGATAGAATCTGACTTGACATGTCGTATTTTTTCATTTATTACAAATAGTATAAGTAATTCAGTTTATTAGATCGGAACGGCTCGCAAGAGCCATTTTTTTATTTGACGAAATATATCTTTGATATTTCATCAACCATTATAATTTAATAAAAAACGTTAAATTATATTGTTAATATAAAGCAAAAAGAGGGATAAATGAAACAATTGCTTATTCTGTTATTTCTTGTAACTTTATGCGGCTGTAATAAAGAAGACCCTGTGTCACCTAAAGTTGATAACGAACCTTATCTTATTTTTCAAAGGGCGTTAATTGACAGTGCTGTTGGCGGCGGTTATATGGAGCATTTCGACAGTGTATTTTGTCCTAATTCTGACAGTATTATTGTGTCGCTAAAATTGGCATCAAATTATCATGGGTTTGAAAATCCACCTAATATAGGACTGGCGATAGGGTATATGGATACTGTCCAGAACTTCCATGGATTTGAATTTTACGCATACAATGATCCAAATCTAAATAATACGGATCAGGTGTTTAGATTTGTGAACATAGTAAAAAACAAAAAGTTATATTTCTGGGCTTCTTTTTGGGGACTTGAAAATACTCCGTATTATCTCAAAGCTTACGATTTTAAGGTATATAGGAGATAGTTCTGAAACATTGATTATCAGTTTACAATTAGAACAATGGAAAAACTGAATTTTTTTTATATCTAAAAATTCCGGTTATATTTTATTTATGTTACTAATTTAGACGATTTCTATAATCTTTGTTAAAATTTCCACAAAATCTGATTTTGTGATTTTTTTTGCATTTTAATATTAAGACAACAGATTTAAAGGCTAGAATTTAAGAACGAGAATCGTTAAATTTATAATATAAATGGCACGGAGAGGTGGCTGAGTGGTTGAAAGCGGCGGTCTCGAAAACCGTTATGGGGGCAACTCCATCCAGGGTTCGAATCCCTGCTTCTCCGCAGATTTTTTCAGACCGTATTCGTTTTTGCTTATTAAGGGTCGCTTTACGAATAAGTAAAATTAGAATTTTCTGTTCTATAAATACAACTTTACTTTATCAGTATCACTAAAGGGTTATGGGAAGGTATCTCAGGTACCTATTACTTGAGTATTATTTTTTGATATAATAAAATCGTGTTTTATGAAAATATCCAGAAAATTAACCATTCTCTTACTTGTCGCATTTGTTATTTCAATTCTTTTACTTGTGCTCCTGCGTTATTACGATGTTATGCAGAGAAAAGTATTAATCGATGCACAGCGAACCGGTTATGAATCAATAATAAATAATGTGATGATACTGAAAAATGAAAAGTATGCATCATGTGCCGATGATTATTCGGGATGGGACGATATGGTTGCCTATATTGAGAATCATTCGGAAATCTGGGCGTCTTCGAATTTAACGACAGTTATAAGTACTTTTAAGGTTGATTATGTCTGGGTGTACAACGATAAAGAAGAACTTCTGCACCATTCAAGAAATGAAGAAACTCAGGATATCGAAAATCTGAGGGACCACGTAGACATCAAGTCGATATTTGAAAAGGATCCTATGAGAAATTTTTTCATTAAGATTAATGACAATTATGTTCAGGTGTTCGGAGGAACAATAGTTCCGACTTCGGATTATTCAAATCATAAAAGCAAGCCCTACGGGTATTATCTTATCGGCAAAGTATGGGATAAGAAATATATAGAGGAGTTTGAAAAAGCAACGGATTCAAAAATAAAAATATTACCGCTTAGCGATACATCTTTCCGTTCCACACTGGATACGGATATCGATATAACGAGACAACTTTTAGATTATAAAAATGATGCTGCATTCAATTTAAATTTCAGAAAATCCATATCATACATAAAAGAGTTTGACAACCTTTCTTATTTTTCAATCGTAATTTCTTCGATGGTATGGATTGTGATTGTCGTAATTTATATCACTTTTACTAAGCGGTGGATTACGACTCCGCTTTCCAGAGTTGAGCAGTCATTGTTAAATTCAGACAGCGATTTGCTTGATGAATTATTGTTGTCAAAGAATGAATTCAAGGACATTGCCGAATTAATCAAGAAGTTTTTTGTAATAAACAGGGATTTAAGCAATGAAATAATCCAGCGGGAAAAAACGGAAGAGAAACTTCTTGAGAATGAAAAGAAACTTGAAACCGTTTTAAATGCAACCAAGGATTCTATAATAATGGTCGACCGTGATTATAATATTGTTTCGACTAATATTGCTTTTGCAAATCACGTAGGCAAAACAATTGACGAGTTGACAGGAAAGCCCATTCTCGACTTTATACCTGATGAAAGAAAGAACATTTTGCTTTCCCATATGAAAGAGTCATTTGATAAAGGGGCAGAGATGTTTTTCGAAGATGCATTCGGTAATATTTTCTGGAACAATGCAGTGTATCCTATTATTAATGATTCAGGGAAAACAGTACGGCTTGCGATATTCAGTACTGACGTGAGCGAGTTTAAACGAAACGAACAATCGCTGAAAAAGGCTGAAGAAAAAGCGAGCGAGATGAGCAAACTTAAATCGAGTTTTCTTGCAAACATGAGTCATGAACTCAGAACACCCATGGTAGGCGTGCTCGGTTTTACGGAAATTTTAAAAGATTCGATAAAGGAACCTGACCTGAGAAAAATGGCTGACATGGTGAATCTGAGCGGCAAAAGATTAATGAAAACACTTAATCTGATTCTTGACCTTTCGAGAATTGAATCAGGAAAAATAGAAGTTAATTGCTTACCCGTTAATTTAGTTAAAACGGCTGGTGAAGTGACAAAGAGTTTTGAAAAGTCCGCCCTGAAAAAAGAATTGGCACTCCGATTTTCTTCGTCACATGATGAAGTCATTGCCAATATCGATGAGGACCTTTACTGGCAGGTGATGAATAATCTCATAAGTAATGCAGTCAAATACACGATAAAAGGCGAAATTAATGTTTCGGTCTCTGCAGAAAAAAGTAACGGCATAATGTCCGCCGTAACAAGAGTAAAGGATACCGGTATTGGGATACCATCTGAATCGATGAAAATAATTTTCGATGAATTCAGGCAGGTAAGCGAAGGGTACGGAAGAAAATTCGAAGGTACCGGTCTCGGACTGACAATTACGAAGAGTTTCGTTGAAAAATTAAACGGCAAAATTCTTGTCGAAAGTCAAGAAGGAGCGGGAACAACATTCACCGTTGTTTTCCCTTTGCTTGAAACAGAACTGGATGAAATTATTCCCGGGAAAGAAATCAATTCGAAATATTCCGGTTCAGGCATAAGAAAAGCCGATATTCTCTGCGTCGATGATGATTCTATTACACGGGATTTTATAGATGTAATTTTTAATATGATTCATAATGTCGAATTTGCAAACAGCGGTGAATCTGCCGTGGAACTTGCAAAAGAGAAAAAGTATTCGCTAATACTCATGGATATTAATCTCGGCAAGGGTCTCAGCGGCATTGAAGCCGCAAATATAATACGGACTATTCCCGGATATGCAAATGTTCCTATTGTTGCCATGACGGCGTACGCCATGTCGGGCGATAAAGAGGAATTCTTTGACGCCGGGCTTGATGCTTACATATCAAAACCGTTTGATGTCGTCAGCATTAAAAAACTAGTTCAAATGCTGCTGAAGGGCAAAGCAAAAAAGTAATTACCATTTCTCAAAATGAACTGCCCCGGGATTGAATTTATCCTTCGGCTTTTCAATTCCTTCGGGAATACCGATAGGAATGAAGTTCAACGGCTCAATATGAGAGGGAATTCCGAGTAAATCCGCAACCGGTTTCTTCCTGTCTTTATATGGATGCAAAGCCGTCCAAACAGCACCGAGTCCCAGAGATTCTACTGCGAGCAGAATATTCTCTGTTGCCGCGCTGCAGTCCTGTACCCAGTAGTCCGAATCCTCTCCTCCCCATTGTTTCGTTTTATTGCCGGCAACTATAATGCCTGCGGCTGCTTTCTCCGCCATCTTTGCATATGGCAGTATTTTTGCAAGTGTCTGAAGAACATTCCTGTCTGTAATAATGATGAATTCCCACGGGCGTTTATCCACTGCTGAGGGAGCAGCCATGCCCGTTTTTACGATTAATTCAAGCGTGGATTTGTCTATTGTACCTTCTTTAAATTTGCGTACACTTTTTCTGTTGAATATTGTTTCGATTGTCCGGTTCATAAGTCTGAATTTTAGTATATAAAAATACCGGCAGTCTTTCCGAAAATCAAGCAATAAACGTGTTATAATATTGTTACATTTAATAATTTATCCGATATGTTTACATTTGAAAAAAATATTTTATGCCTGTAAAATTCGCAGTAATAGGAGCAGGGGACAGAGGAAATACTTATTCAGAGTTCTCTCTTGCAAATCCGGGGAAAATGAAAGTAGTTGCCGTTGTAGAACCCGATAAAAAGAAACGCATCGATTTTCAAAAAAAATATAATCTTGCCGCTGAAAATGTATTTCAGAATTACGACGATTTTTTCAGCCGTCCGAGACCGGCTGATGCTTTGATAATCTCTACTCCCGATAATATGCATTATCTTCCTGCGGTGCTGGGAATAAAGAAAGGCTATAATGTATTAATCGAAAAACCTGTCTCTTCCGACCCTGCCGAACTGAAAGCGCTATTAAAACTTAACCGTACCAATAAAAAAGTCGTCGGCATCTGTCATGTTTTGAGATATACCGAATTTTACATGAAACTCAAAAAGATTCTCGAAAGCGGGTCTCTGGGGGAAGTGATAACGATTGAACATATCGAACCCGTGGGATACCGGCATATGGCACATAGTTACGTTAGAGGCAACTGGAAAAATTCTGAAAACTCGAGTCCGATGATTCTTGCAAAATGCAGTCATGATTTTGACATAATCAGATGGCTGGTCGGAAAATCAATGACCAAAGTTTCTTCGTTCGGTTCTCTCATGCATTTCAAAAAAATAACTGCACCGGCGGGAAGCACTGAAAGATGCACTGACGGATGCAAGGTCGAAAAACAATGCCCTTATTCGGCATTGAAAATTTACATGAATATGAACGTGAAAGGCTGGCCGGTTAATGTAATTACAGGCGACCTTTCAAAAAAAGGCAGGCTGAAAGCGCTTAAAGAAAGCGATTACGGAAAGTGTGTTTACAGAAGCGGGAACAATGTAGTTGACCATCAGTCCGTTATTATGGAATTCAAAGGCGGCGCCACTGCCGTCCTTACGATGTCCGGATTCACTCACAACGCAGGAGAAAGAAGAACCAGGGTAATGTGTACTCACGGGGAAGCGATACTGGATGCGGGAGTACTTACGGTCTATGATTTCAATAAAAAGAAACCGCGAAAATATTTTTTCAGCAATAAAAGTGAAACAGGAAAAAACAAACATTTCGGCGGTGATGACAGGCTTTTAGGTGATTTTATAAATGCGGTAAAATCCGGAAATTCGCCGCGTTTTGATTCCATCTTAAGCGAGTCGATTGAAAGCCATTTGGCGGCACTGGAAGCGGAAAACAGCAGAATTAAGATTTAAACTCGAGTAACGCAAATCCGTATTTATTACTTAATTTATTTTGATACGTAAAACCTTTATTTTAAAATTTGAATATATGCTGAAAATAAACAATCTCCATAAAACGTATAATAAAACAACTGTCGCACTGGACGGTATAAGTTTTGAGGTTAATGCAGGCGATGTCTGCGGATATATAGGAATAAACGGAGCGGGCAAATCGACAACAATAAAAATTCTGTGCGGTATGCTGGAATTCGACGAAGGAACGGTCGAAATCAACGGTTTTAAACTTCCCGAAAACAATTTAAAAGTCAAAGATATTATCGGGTACGTACCGGAATCATCCGATATGTTTAATTCTCTGAAAGTTATTGAGTATTTTGAGTTCCTTAAAAATCTGCGTTCGCTTGACGACAATGTTTTTATAAAACGCGTGGATTATTTTGCCGATTTATTCGGTTTCACTCAGCATCTTAACGATTCAATAGGCAAACTTTCCAAAGGAAATAAACAAAAAATACTTATAGTCTCTTCATTGCTTCATAATCCCGAAATTTTAATGTTCGATGAACCGCTCAACGGTCTTGATGCTTTTTCAATAATGATTTTTCAGGATATGGTAACAAAACTTGCGGAGAAAGGGAAAATTGTTTTCTACTCCTCGCATCTGCTCGACCTGATGGAGAAAGTAAGTTCAAGGATTATTATCATCGATAAAGGCAAAACTATTCTTGATAAAAAGAAAACCGAATTGCAGGATTCCACGGAGTACAAATCCTTAGAGAATTATTTCCGGAATATTACCTCAACGGATATGAAAAAAGAGTTTGTCTATGATGAGGTTTTTACTTAATACATTCATCATATTATTCGTATTTACATATACGGCATACGGTCAGTTAATCACAACGGATGCCGATACGGTCATAAATACGAATTTTGCCGCCACTAATTTCTACAACGATATGAACACTGCCAATCTCCTGTCAAATATAAACTACCGCGGGAGATATAAAAAATTACTGTTTGAAATCAGAAATTCATTTAATTCTTCAGTTACAAAATTCTCCGACAATTTTTCAACGGACAATAACAACTTTGCGGTTTCGTCGAAATATGAACTAACGAAGAAGTTATATGCGGGAGCGGGCTTGTTCAGCAAACTGCTTACCGGCAACAAGGAAATCGATCTCAACAAAGGATATAACAATTTCTTTTATACGAGCCTGGATTTTGTACCAAATGACATTTTGTACATTGATACAAAGGCAGGAATGAAAAACGAAAAACAAATAGACGTATACAATAACGGAATTTCGGGTTCGCTTGAAAGCCGCGTAAACAGACTAATGATATCCGATTTCGAAACATCGGGAATCATACATATGTCCGCCGATAAATATTCGGAAAAAACGAATTATTCGGGCGAATTATTTTCGGATGTGAAGAAGAGATTTTCCGAATACTCCGACAACGATGCCGTTTTAAGGGCTTATACGGTTAGAACCGATTTCTATACTCCCGCAACTGCAAGTATAAGGCAGTTGTACGGGATTAATCATAATATTCAATCCAGATACGAAAACTATGTCCTGCTCAGCGATAATCTTTCATACAGATTTTCAAAGGATTTGTTTCTTAAAGTGAAAGGAATGTATTTTTTCAAAAATATTGCGAACCGGTATAAATATAAGCCGTCATCGGGAAGCCTTTTTATAGAAAGTATTTACAATAATAAAATTAACGAAAACCTTTTACAGGCGGGAATGGAGATGGAATACAAATTCAGCATAGTTTCATCGCGTTTCAATTTCACATATTCCGAAAGAGAAGAAAACCATGCTCCGACAGACCTTGGAGATATATCGACTCAGCAGAAAAGGGACCTTGAAAATGTAG
The DNA here is from genome assembly GCA_028714695.1 of Ignavibacteria bacterium. Taxonomy (GTDB): domain Bacteria; phylum Bacteroidota; class Ignavibacteria; order Tepidaquicellales; family Tepidaquicellaceae; genus CAIKZJ01. The sequence goes on from JAQTLX010000001.1 coordinate 460,363, forward strand.
AGAGGGACAAAAACAATAACAGCAAATCTTCCAATGCATATCTTGAAGTTTTTGTGCATCCGTCTTCCTTCCATACTTTCAAATTCCTCGGCAGTTCTTCTCTGCTGAGATATGATACGGAGAGCCCGCTGAATTATGATGACAGGGACGAATTGTTGTTCAATGCTTCGGCTGCGCACAGATACAACAATATGAGGAATTTTTTTATAGAAACATCATTTGAATTCAATTCATCTCTTCTTGACTATATATTCAAAGAGAAAAGTTCAAATAATAATACGAATAAAGTTTACAAACTGAACTCCGTAAGCGTTTTTAGTCCGGTCAGTTCCGTAACAACGAAAAACTATTTTCAAGTGCTCGCAAACTATACAGTCTATAAGTACGAGGATATCGTTTCACAGGTGCAAAGTTTCTCATTCAGACAACTGTACCTGGCGGATTCAACTGACTTCCGAATAACGAAGAAAGTACTTCTGGGAGTTTACGGGCAGGTGAAGGTATACGAGCAGGGGCAGTTTAACGTAAATCAGTTCTCAGTGAAACCAATAACGTATTCCGATGAACGAACACTTGGCAGCAGCATAAATTATGAAATGAAAGAGTTTATTAATCTGTTCGTAGGTTTCAGGCATTATATACGAAGATATTATAATTACGAAAAGAACGAGAAAGTATTAAAACGAACACAGGCAATTTACGGTCCGTACGCCGGCGTTAGGCTGAATATTAGGAATAATTCAAGTGTTTATATTCTCGGCGGAATTGACAAATTTGAAGCAAGCGACAATTCCTTGACAAATACGTCAAGGAATCTTATTATAAACATTTTGTGGAATATTTAATTTAATAAAGTGCATAAAGCCAGTATTATTCTCCAAAGCAAAAAAACTGAAATTAATAAGATAGAAAAACTGTTATTTACGCTGAATGAGGTATATGAAATAGAACAGGAACGTTTTATTAATTTCAACATTGCGGTTTCCGAAGCGATTATGAACGCTATAGTTCACGGCAATAAAGAATCGGATGATAAAAGAGTTTATGTGGATGTTTTTGATAACGGTAAATCAATTGAAGTTGTGATAAAAGATGAAGGCAGAGGATTTGATAATTCGTCCATCCCCGATCCTACGGAAGTCGAAAATTTGCATAAAGATCACGGCAGGGGTATTTACATTATGAAAATACTTACCGACGGATACGAAAGTACGAGTGACGGTGACGGAACAATTGTACGGCTGGTTTTATCAAAATGAAATTTTTTAAATAAGAAACTTTATTAACTTAAATCATTCAAAATGAAAATAACAATTGTCGGCGCCGGTAATGTCGGCGCAACCGCAGCCCAGATTATTGTAGACAGGGCTTTGGCAAACGATGTTGTCCTTCTCGATGTTGTGGAAGGAATTCCCCAGGGTAAGGCTCTTGATATCTATCAGTCGGCAGCAATCCAGTATTCGGATACGAAGATATACGGAGTCAACACCTATGAAATGACTGCAAATTCGGACATCGCGGTCATTACGGCAGGTCTTCCCAGAAAGCCCGGAATGTCAAGGGACGATTTACTTAATATTAATGCCGAAATAGTTTCGAACTCCACGAAGGAAATTGTAAAGTATTCTCCCAATGCAATTATTATAGTTGTTTCAAATCCACTCGACGCGATGACGTATACGTCATTTGTCAACAGCCATTTCCCGAGAAACAGAGTAATGGGAATGTCCGGTGTTCTTGACACTGCAAGATTCAAAGCATTCATTTGTATGGAACTGAATGTGTCGATAGAGAATATCAATGCTATCGTTCTCGGCGGTCACGGCGATTCGATGGTGCCCCTTGTAAGATATACTACCGTAGCAGGTATTCCTCTCGCGGATTTACTGCCTAAGAACAGAATAGAAACTTTGATTGAAAGGACAAGAAACGGCGGAGCGGAAATCGTAAAATATCTGAAAACAGGCAGCGCATATTATGCACCTGCGGCATCCATAGTTCAGATGATAGATGCAATCGTCAACAACAGAAAGAAAATACTTCCTTCTTGTGTTTATTTGCAGGGTGAATACGGATACAGCGATATATGTCTCGGTGTGCCCGTGAAAATCGGAGCGCAGGGAATGGAAGAAATCGTGCCCATTAAACTGACCGATGAAGAAAAGAAAGCGCTTGATAAATCGGCGGAGGATGTGAAATCAATGTTGAAAGTTATTAGCGGATAATAAAAATTATATAATTCGGATATAAAAAAACCCGCGATTTCGCGGGTTTTTTATTGTATATAAATAATTTAATTTTCTAACGGAACTACGTTAAGAATTTTTCTTCCTGCTTTATCGGTGAACTTGACTTTGCCGTCAATAAGAGCAAATATCGTATAGTCCTTGCCGAGACCGACATTTTTTCCGGGAATGAATTTTGTCCCGTGCTGTCTGACAAGAATATTTCCGGCTTTCACTTCTTCTCCGCCGAATTTTTTCACACCGAGTCTCTGTGATTGTGAGTCGCGGCCGTTTTTAGAACTACCTAAACCTTTTTTATGTGCCATAACTTAATTTATAAAGTTTATCCTATTTTTTCGATTTGAATTTGTGTGTAATTTTGTTTGTGACCTTTTCTGATTTTATATCCTTTGCGTCTCTTTTTCTTGAAAACGATAACCTTATCATCCTTTACGTGGTCAAGAATTGTCGCTTCAACGTTGTGTTTTAATACCGGTGTCCCGATTTCAACCGATTTTTCATCAGGCGAATAAACGAGTACCTTATCAAAATTTAACTTCGTTCCTTTTTCTCCTTCAACTTTCGGAATAAAAAGTGTTTGTTTTTCCTGAACCTTATATTGTGAGCCTTTTATGTCGACTATTGCAAACATTTTTGTCGGAATTATGATTTATAAAACAATAAATATAAACATTTTTATACTAAAATTCAAAACCTTTTTGAGTACAAAATTTATTATCCGCGAAATCTTTGTTTCTGTGCATATATTACTGCTCTTCAGCGCTGATTTTGGATATACACATCCTTAATGAGACATAATTTTCGCAAAAATACACTAAAATACCGTACATTGTACCTTTTTACCTCCGGTTACGTATAAAAAATATCCAATATCCCGGCAATTTCATATTAACTGTATAAATAAAGCATTATTTTTAAGTAATATTTCCCATTAACCAAATAAACAAGAAATATGACAAGCAAAAATTTATTTGCAGTTGTAACTTTTCTAATCGTTGTATCTCTTTTTGCCGGATGCGGTAAAAAGAATACATCAGAAAATCAAAAATCAAACCCCGAAATGGAAAAACAGTTTACGGAGTTCGTTAAAACATTCGAAGCAAAGTATATTCCTTTATATAAGGAATCAAATCTTGCTTACTGGAATGCCGCAATAAGCGGAAAAGAAGAAGATTTTAATAAAGTCTCCGAATTACAGAATAAAATCACGGCTATCTATTCCAACAAAGAAGATTTTAAATTATTAAAGAAGATATATGATTCAAAGGGTATTGGCGATGATATTAAAAAGCGCGAACTGGAAGTGCTCTATCTGAGATATCTTGGCAATCAGGCAGACACAGCCAAACTTAATGCCATAATAAATCTTCAGAATGCAATTGAACAGAAGTACGGAAATTTCAGAGCGGACGTTAACGGCAAGAAACTCACGGATAATGAAATTGAAGATAAACTTACGAATTCAACAGATTCAAAAGAACTCGAAGCAGTCTGGAAAGCGCATAAAAAAATCGGTACTATTGTAGCCGATGATTTAAAGAAACTCGTTAAGATGAGAAACGGAATTGCAAAAGATATGGGATATTCCAATTTCCATGAAATGAGTCTTAAACTTTCCGAACAGGACCCCGCAGAGATTTTAAAATTATTCGATGACCTCGACGCGCTTACAAAAGATGCTTTCAAAGGCGAAAAAGATAACATGGACGCGTATTTTGCCGACCGATATAAAATCAAAAAAGAAGAACTGATGCCCTGGCATTATCAGAACCGTTTCTTCCAGGAAGCGCCGAAAATCTATAAAGTTGACCTCGATAAATATTATAAAGATAAAGACGCAATCGTTAAGTTAATGGACGATTTCTATAAAGGAATCGGAATTCCAGTCGATGACCTTATTAAGAAATCAGATTTATTCGAAAAACCCGGAAAGAATCAACACGCTTTCTGCAACGATATGGATAATGAAGGCGATGTAAGAGTTCTCGGCAATATTGTACCTAATGAAAAATGGATGGGAACAATGCTGCATGAATTCGGACACGCCGGCTACGATAAATTCATCGACAACAAAAATCTGCCATTCATTCTCCGCGACCCGGCACATACATTCACGACTGAAGCAATTGCAATGATGTTCGAAAGAGGCTCTTCGAGCGCTGCATGGTTGAGAGACATGAAAGTAATAGATGAAAACGAAGCGAAGAAAATCGCCGACGATGCATTTAAATCGCTTCGCCTCCAGCAATTGGTTTTCTCGCGCTGGTCGCAGGTTATGTACAGATTCGAAAAATCTATGTACGAAAATCCCGACCAGGATTTGAATAAATTATGGTGGGACCTAGTTGAAAAATACCAGTTGCTGAAACGTCCCGCAGGCAGAAACGAACCTGACTGGGCATCGAAGATTCATATCGCAACCGTGCCGTGCTATTATCATAACTATCACATGGGAGCACTATTGTCATCGCAGTTATACTATTATATATGCAATAATATAATCAAGACAAAGGAATACAAGAACCAGTTCTTCGTCGGTAAACCCGAAGTAGGCAAATATCTTATTGAAAAAGTTTATATGCCCGGCTCAAAATATTACTGGAACGATATGATTGAAAAAGCAACGGGCGAAAAACTGACTGCAAAATATTACGCGGAACAGTTTGTGAAATAAAATTAATCAGTGAAGAGAATATTAAAACCGTAAGTCATGCTTACGGTTTTTTTTATTTCAATGGTTTATAAATTCCAGAATGGATATTTTTGTTATAACTAAAATCAAATATCTTGATATGAATAAAATTATTACATCCCTTTCTTTAGTATTCATATTTTTCTGTTCTACCGTTCTTTATTCCCAATGCTCTGATGCCGGTGTTTGTATAATAGGGGATAAGCATCATAAGAGCGAGGTACCGAGAAGTTCACTTTCTTTTGCTTATTCCGTCGGGCAGTCAGGTAATACAGTCGCGGGTACGGATGACAACATCACTTTTCACACTTTTAAATTCGGCGGCAATCTGGCATTCTCAAAAGCGTTTTCTGTTTCAGCCGTTATTCCCGTTGTTTCCATGATATATCAGTTACCGCTTAAACCGAGCAAGAATGGACTCGCGGATGCTACAGTACTGGCTAATTATAACATTCCGACGGGAAAACTGAAAAATATTTCATTCATGGGAGGATTTAAACTTGCCACATCTTCAGTTGAAAAAAATAAATTCGATTTTTTTAACGGGCAGGGAACGAACGATTTGCTGCTCGGCGTAGACTATAATTATTCCTTCCTCAATGTTTCCGCGGGTATGCAGATTCCGCTGACAAAATATGATAATGAAGGAGTAACGTTTAAGCGCGGAACCGACTTGCTTATCAGAGCGGGATATCAAAGAAAGGCAGATGACCTGATAGTAAAATTTGAAATGCTTGGAATTAAAAGACTTAATAAATCCGAATTCGGTACACCATACGTACCTGCGTATCAGATTGAAAAAAGTGATTTCTTCCAACTGAACATTATGGGCGGTCTTATGTATTATTTTACAAATGATTTTATTGCGGGATTAAACCTGTATTTTCCTATGCTAAAACGAGATGAAAATTCCGATGGTACAAAACGCACATTCACTGTGTCCGCAGGATTTTCGTACCTCCTGAATATCTGATTTAGAAAAGGGATTTATTTATTAAATCCCTTTTTCTTTTTTTTACACTTCGAGAAAACACCTATTTACAAATTCGTAACCTTAACGGAATTATTATAAAATAATTTGCGTTAAAAATTACTCCAAAGGGGTTTTGTAAATTGTTATAAAATCATTGTATAAGCATATACGGACTTTGATGTCCGAAATAATCGGTTTCTTTTGCTTAAAATTGAAAACGTTCTTGCTATATAAACCAAAATATTTTTTAACTAAAAAAAATGAGGACATAAAAAATGAGAAGAAAAAAATCATTGAAAGGGACTGCATTAGGATTACTGGCAGTCCTGCTTATTGCCGGCATTTCAACACAGGCATTCTCGTATCCGTCAGGCGTTGCAGGAAGAACCTTGAAACCCGGTTCCACCAACGGCTGCACATGTCACTCAAGTTCCCCCAACACAGCAGTATTAATTTCGGTAACCGGACCGGCTTCATTAGCGCCGGGCGCGACCGGAACTTATACATTGTCAGTAAGCAGATCATCAGGTACATTCTCAACAGGCGGAATTGACATAGCGGTAGATAACGGAACGCTTGGTATCGGAGCAAGCACCGGTATCAAAATATTATCCGGCGAAGTAGTTCACAGCGCTAAATTTACAGGAGCCACAACAAAAACATTTACTCTTACCGCTCCAGGTACACCCGGAACAATAACAATTTATTGCACGGGCGCGGCAGGAACAAATCCTCCCGCATGGAACAACGGCGCGAATTTTACCGTAAATGTCGTAACGGGTATCAAACAGATTGAAGGAACTGCCGCTTCGTATTCATTATCGCAGAATTTTCCCAATCCGTTTAATCCGGCAACAAATATCTCGTTCAGCATTCCTAAAGCAGGGCAGGTGAAAATCACTGTCTATGATGTTACAGGAAAGGTTATGAACGAACTCGTGAATGAAAATCTGTCAGCGGGAAATTATAACACTTCATGGGATGCATCGAAATATTCCAGCGGTGTGTACTTCTACAAAATTCAGGCAGGTGAATTTACGGAAATGAAGAAAATGACTTTGATTAAATAATCTTTTAGAAATAATTTAAAAAGACTTAAAAAGCCTTTGCCGTATTCCAGCAAGGGCTTTATATTTTGATAAAAGGGCGGGTCTCCGTTTTCCTCCCGTAAATATAACAGGACAATACATTTCTACTTCAACTCTTTTAACATTTCGGATATAAGATAATTTGTTTACATTTGTTAAATTTTTAATCAAATTATATGAGCGATAATACTTCTACTGCAGTGTTGAAGCCTCAGCCAACTGCTTTCATGCGCTGGCTTGCACTTATTCTAATCAGTTTTGCAATGTTCGGCAATTATTACATCTATGACTCGATAAGCCCGCTTGCAGATGTACTCAAAGAACAATTAAAGTTTTCAGACTCCGGAATAGGCCTTCTAAATGCCATCTACAGTATTCCGAATATTATAATGGTGCTTATCGGCGGTATTATAATCGACCGTATAGGCACACGCAAATCGGTATTTATTTTCACAATCATTATAATGATCGGCGCGCTCGTAACTGCTCTGCAGGGAAATCTCGCGCTTATGGCAACGGGACGTTTGATATTCGGACTCGGCGCAGAATCTATGATTGTCGCTATTACTACAATTATTGCCCGCTGGTTTAAAGGAAAAGAACTTTCATTCGCGTTCGGTTTGAATCTTACGGTTGCGCGTCTCGGTTCGTTCCTTGCTCTTAATTCGCCGACGTGGGGAAAGAGTCTGTATAATTACTGGCAGACACCGTTGTGGATAACAGTATTCGCAGGTATCTTTGCAGTTGTTTGCATCGTCTTTTATTATATTATGGATGTCTATGCTTCCAAAAAATATGACATGCCGAAAGACGGCGAACAGGATAAAGTTGAAATTAAAGAATTATTCAAATTCGGAGTATCATTCTGGTATATAACCGCGCTCTGCGTTACATTCTATTCCGCAATGTTTCCTTTCCAGACATTTGCAATTAAATTTTTCCAGGAAGCGCACGGTACGACAAGGGAAGTCGGCGGTAATTTGTCGAGTATTCTCACTCTCGCGGCGATGGTGTTCACTCCGATATTCGGGTTGATGTCCGATAGGATTGGAAAGCGCTCGCTGCTCATGATGCTTGGCTCGCTTACTATAATTCCCGTTTACCTCATAATGGCTTATAAGATTGATATTCCCGCAATGGTAGGAATTCACGGAGGATTTAATATTGCTCTTCCTGCATTCGGAATCGAAGCGGCGATTATTCCTTACGCTCTAATAGTTCCGATGGCTATGATGGGATTTGCGTTCTCGCTTATTCCTGCGGTGATGTGGCCTTCGGTCGCGCTTGTTGTAAGGGAAGAAAAACTCGGAACCGCTTACGGTCTCATGACAATGATTCAAAATATCGGACTCGCAGGATTTAATATTTTAATCGGATGGGCAAATGATTTTTCAAATGCAAGCGCATCAAACCCGAACGGTTACAGAATGGGTATGTGGATTTTTTCGATTCTCGGATTCCTCGGGCTGTTCTTCGCGTTTATGCTCAGACGTAATGAAATGGGACCGAATGCTCACGGACTTGAAATTACAGGCGCTCAGAGAAAAGCAAGAGAAGACGCGGCAAAATAATAATTAATATCTTATAGAATGGAACAAACAGAAAAACTTAAACATCCGGGCGGTCTGTTCCTGCTCTTCTTTACGGAGATGTGGGAACGATTCAGTTTCTACGGCATGCAGGCTGTATTTTATCTGTATATGATTCATGCCCTTACGTTCGATAAAACATATGCCGATTTGATTTACGGAAACTATACCGGTATGGTTTATATAACCGCTCTCATCGGCGGATTCGTATCGGACAGATATTTCGGCAATAGAAAATCGATTGTTACAGGCGGTGTTATGATGGCAGCAGGTCAGTTCCTCCTATTTACAAGCGGCTTGATGTTCGAAACAAAACCCATGGCTTCGGGATTGCTCTATGCAGGCTTGATTCTCCTGTGCCTCGGCAACGGATTTTTTAAACCGAACATCTCTTCGATGGTAGGTCAGTTGTACCCTGAAGGAGATAAACGTATCGATGCGGCTTTCACAATATTTTATATGGGTATTAATATGGGAGGACTGCTCGCGCCTATAATATGCGGATTCCTCGGCAACACGGGCAATCTTGCTGATTTCAAATGGGGCTATTTCGCCGCAGGCATAGGCATGATACTGAGTCTTGTCGTATTTATTCCTCTTAAAAAGAAATATGTCGTCAGACCCGACGGAACTCCTGTCGGCGCTGTTCCTCCTGCAAAAATAAAACCTGAGGTTGAAGATAAAACAAAAGGCGTCAGCACAAAACAGGTAGTAATCAATCTTTCTGTGTTTGCAGCATTATTCATATTGTTCTATTTTATTTTAAAAGCCGATACTATAGGCTCGTTTATTTATTCAACGTTCTTTACCGCTCCGCTGTCCATAATTACAGACAGGTCGCTTACAAAAATCGAGAAGCAGAAAATTGTAGCGATGTTTATACTTGTTGTATTCACAATGATTTTCTGGATTGCGTTCGGACAGATAGGTTCTTCGCTTACTTATTTTGCGGATAACTCGGTTGACCGTTCAATATTCGGATGGAGCATTCCGCCGTCTGTGTTTCAGGCATTCGGACCTTTGTTCATAGTATCGTTTGCTCCGTTGATGGCAATAATCTGGACATTCCTTGCAAAGAAGAATTCAGAGCCTTCAATTCCATTTAAACTCGCATTGGGATTGCTGCTTATGTCGATAGCGTGGGTCATTCTCGCGTACGCTGTTACAACGATTCCTGCAGGCGTTAAGGTCGGAATGGGCTGGCTGATTCTTATGTACTTCGTGCTTACGATAGGGGAATTGTCGCTGTCGCCGATAGGACTTTCAATGATTGTGAAACTCGCTCCGATAAGATTCGGTTCGGTTCTTATGGCTGTGTGGTTTCTGTCACTCGGTACTTCATTTAAATTATCGGGTGTGTTAAGCGCGTTTTATCCGACAGAAAATCATCATCCTTTGCTGCTCGGTATTCCTATCAATACTAATTTTGATTTCTTCCTGATATTCGTAGTACTGGCAGGCGTAAGCGCTATAATACTTTTTATACTTATTAAACCTTTGTTGAAGGTGATGCACGGCGTTAAATGACAATTAGTAATTAATAATTAGTAATTAGTAATTATTAATTAAAAACTAATAAATAAGAATTAAAAATTAAAAACTAATAAATAAGAATTAAAAACTAAAAACTGAAAACTAAAACTTTAAGAGAGCATTATATAAATTTTATTGCAAGATTTTAATCCCCGCTTCGGCGGGGATTTTTTTTAATAGAAAATCAAAATTTATAATTTAACATCAGTAGTGTCCCGTTAGAAATCAAATAAAAACAATTGTTTATTTTCGGTATCGACTATATTACCGGGGGTTGTTTCCGTAAACAATTCATTTAACAGTAACTTGCTAAAAATATTAACACTTAAA
>JAQTLX010000002.1:0-290874 GCA_028714695.1 Ignavibacteria bacterium
AGAAGCGATACGAGGAATTACCGGTCGGAGTTTGAAAGTTGTAAAAGAATATATTAAATTGTATAACGATTTACATCCAAAAAAACATTAAAAAAGACCATAGGACAAATGTCCGTATAGTAAATAATTATCGCAAACCAAAGATTATCAAGGGCTGCCTAAAAGCAGCCCTTTTTTTGTATATGTATTGAATAAAACTTTGCATCCATACCTTTATTTTCCGAAGAGATTTTAATAAATTAACATATGTTTTCAAAAAGGTTAAATATTGAATTTGAGCCGAATCAATTATCTATACTTTTTAATGCGAAAATTGCTAAAGGTGAAAAGATATTTGATCTTACTTCCTCAAATCCAACTAAGTTAAATTTTTCTTACGAAGAAAAATTGATACTGAAAAATTTTATTGATGAGCAATCGCTCGTTTATAATCCTGACCCTAAAGGGCTTATTACTGCAAGAGAAACCGTAAAGGAATATTACAAGTCGCTGGGGAAAAAGGTAAACGTTGAAGATATATTTATTACACCCAGCACGAGTGAAGCATATTCTTTTCTTTTTAAATTGCTTCTTGACCCTGACGATGAAGTGCTCATTCCGCAGCCCTGTTATCCGCTCTTTGAATATTTAGCGATGCTGGATTCTGGAAATGTTATTTATTATCCGCTGTTATACGAACATAAAGCAGGCTGGAGACCTGATTTTAAGGGACTTCAGGCAAATATTACCGGCAAAACAAAATCAATAATACTAATTAATCCCAATAATCCGACGGGGTCATATATTAAATCTGATGATTACTTTCGTTTTGTCGATATTTGCAGAAAAAATAAAATTGCACTTATTTCAGATGAAGTGTTTTCAGATTATGACATTGAAAAGAATGATGATATTCTCAGGACAATAATAGGTGAGAAATCGTATTTGAATTTTATATTGAACGGCTATTCAAAAATGCTGGGGCTGCCACAAATGAAATTCGGCTGGATAGTGATAGAAGGGGAAGAAGAGATTAAATCCGAAGCGATAAAACGGCTTGAAGTCATTGCTGATACATATTTGTCTGTAAGCACGGTAATTCAGAATGCATCATCTAAATTATTCATCACCAAAAATAATATTCAGACACAGATTCGGGGAAGAATTAAGACTAACTATGAAATGCTGCAATCAAAACTTCTCCTCAATCCTGATATTAGATTGCTTAAATGCGAAGGCGGATGGAGTGCCGTAATATCATTCGGAAATTTACTTATTTCCGAAGATAAATTTGTATATGGATTACTTGAAAAGAAAAACGTACTCATTCATCCGGGCTACTATTATGATTTCATTGAGGAAGGTTTTGCCGTAATCAGTCTTCTTACTGAGACTCATATCCTTGAAGAGGGTATAGACAGGCTATTATCAATTTACGATTAACAATTAACAATTAGCGATTAGCGATTAACGATCAGCGATTTCGTTTTGCAATTACTAATTACTAATTACTAATTACTAATTATTTAAGAACTTCCGTTCCTGCAAACTCCCTGTAAAGGCTCAACTGGTTCAGAATAAAGTCAAAATCTTTTGATTTATCTGCAAGTATATCCGAAATTATTGAACCAAGTCCCGGACCGAGCATGAATCCCTGACCGCACATTCCTACGGCAAGGAATAAATTTTTAATTTCATTAGTCCAACCGACAATCGGGAAACCGTCGGGAGTCATTGGATAAAGGCCTCTCCAGGTTCTCCGAATTCGCAGATTTCTTAGTCTAGGATAAAGTTTCAGCATTCTCTTTACAACCAGGGGAAGAAATGTTGATGTATTATCGGTATCTTTACCGAAAATCTGCGGTCCCGGAGTAATACAGAATACTACCTGTCCTTCTTTATTTTGATAGAAATAATAATTCGAAGAATGTTCGTCTGACCTTATGTCAACTACCATCGGTTTGAAAAAAGGTTTTACCGGTTCTGTTATACCTGCTTCATGGCAATCGGGATCGACAGGAATTTCGATACCGCATAATGCGCCGACCTCTTTCGCATAAGCGCCGCCTGCATTAATTACTATTCCTGCGGAATATTTTTCCTTATTTGTTTCAACCGCAGTAATGGCTCCGTTATCGGTTTTTAATGCTATGACTTCTTCGCCGAATACAAAATCCGCTTTTTTATCCCGTGCAAGTTTCAGATATGCGCCAGTAACTTTAAGCGGCGATGCAGAACCATCCTCCGGTGAAAATGTACCGCCGATAAGATTTTCCCGGTTTATTCCCGGTACAAGTTCGTTTATCTTCGAGGAATCAATCCAGTCAATATTAAGTTTAAGTTCTTTCTGAACTTCAAGTAATTGTTTCAGTTTATTTCCGATTTCTTCATCATAAACAGGATATAGATAACCACCGTCAATCCAGTCAACATCGATTCCGTGTTCGGATTCGAAATTTTTAATAATATCAATTGTCATCCGGCATATTTTAATCTTTGCAGGATCTGAGTGTGTTGCCCGTATACCGCCTATTGCTGCTCTGTTCTGGCCTCTGCCTTCAGAAGGCAGTTTTTCCAGAACACATATTTTGAGTCCCTTTTTTGCGAGATAATATGCCGCAGGCACACCGATGCTTCCTGCTCCTATAATTATTACATCATAATTTTTCATTGTTCTTCCCCGCTTTCTTCGTTGATGATTGCACCCATCGGAATCTCAATGCTCAACGGTCTTTTGGTTGCCTGGGTTACCTCGTACCAGTTAACACCTGCAGCCGAAAATATTCTCGGCAGTAAAATTGAGCAGGTTCTAGAGCCGCATGCTCCCATTCCCACGCGTATTTGTTTCAGTTGATTCACGTCTTTAATCTCGTTCTCTTTAATGAATTTTATAATTTCTCCGACGGATACTCTTTCGCATCTGCAAAGAATGCTATTGTCAGGTATATAATTAAATTCAGGTTTAGGAAGCGGTTTTGTTTTATCTTCATCCTGAATCCTTATTCCCGCAATCTTAGCGGCGTTTTGCAAAGTAACTTTAAATGTAATAAGATATGTTTTGTATTTTTTATTCAATTGAATTTTCATCACCTCGCCTTTTTCGAGAATGTTTCCTTCCGTATCAGTAAGAGTTACAAATTCATTTTCATGGAAATTCGGAATGAACTCATGGGGCAGCACAACTTCGGCCCATTCTCCGTAAAGTTTTTTCGCTACTGAAATAGCGAGTCCGGGGCAAACTGCAACGCACATTCCGCAGCGCGTACATTCCTCTCCGGTATAATAAGGCAAATCCATTATATTACCAAGCGCTTCATCGAGTTTGATTGAGCCCGATGGACAGACCGAGATACACGGATTGCATGGAATCTCCTGGTAGCAATGCATAATAGGAGTGTATTTTTCGTTCAGTTCCGTAACGGGTTCGCTGATAGTCTTACCTGGCTTTGATTTCAGTACCTCCGCTTTTTTGAACCAACTATCGTCTATCGTTACATCTTTTCCCAGTATTTTCGCCAGTTGCAGTCCGGCAATTTTTCCTCCGAACATGGCAGATGATGCTTCCGCTATTTCATCCGCGTCTCCTGTCTTTACCGCATTGTATCCGAACTGAATCGCTGTATTGTAAAACTCATCTATTGAACTAAGACCTACGGCTATAAGTAATGTGTCGACAGCAAAAGTTTTTGCTTTTTCAAGCAGGGGATTAAAATTATCATCCACTTCCGCAATTGTAATTCTTTCAACCTTTCCGTTTCCTTCCGCGGTAAGAACCGTATTGCGAAGATAAACTGGAACGCCCATACGTTTTATTTTATCTGCATGTACCTTATAGCCCGTAACGTTATCCAGAATATCAGCAATACCGACGACAGTAATACCGGTCTGTAGTGCGTGATAAGCCGCTATAAGTCCGACATTTCCGCTTCCGATAATAAAAATTCTGTCCGATGATTTTATCAAATCCCGGTTTACAAGAGTCTGAAATGCTCCAGCACCGTACACTCCCGGAATATCATTTCCGGGGAAAACAAGATTTTTCTCGCGTGCACCGGAAGAAATAACGAGCCCGTCAAAATCGACAATCGCATAGTTCTTATAATCTATGAAAATTCCCGCTTTCTTGTCTTTATATAAAGCGGCAACAGATGTATTTGTATAAACTCTGATATTGGAATACGATCTAATTTCTTTTTCGAGCAAAGCGGCAATCTCTATACCTCTTTTGCCGGCATAACAATCTTCGATTGAACCGAAGAATTTATGCGTTTGAAGTAATAATTTCCCGCCAAGGTTTTCCTTGTCGTCGATGAGAATAATATCGAAACCGAGTTTCGCGAGTTCTACGGCGGAAGTAAGTCCGGACGGTCCTCCGCCTATTACAAGTATTTCACATTTCAGGTATTCAATGCTGAACTTATTTAATTTCCTGTCTTCAGAAGGGAGGTCCGGCAAATGTACCATTGTTCGGACTTCCATGCCGTCCTTAAGTCCTGTAATGCATGATTTAAGGGGCTTTCCGTCAATTATTAATGTACAGTGCGAACACTGACCGTTAGCACAGAATATTCCCTGAGGCGCGTCATCCACCTGATGAATGGAAAATTCTTTTACGCCGTTGGCAATCAAAGCGGAAGACACAGGTTCGTTTTCATAACCGTGAAAGGTCTCGCCATTGAAACTAAAAGAAACTTTATTCTTATTTTGGTTGGTTTTTAAAACAGGGTGATTCTCAATTCTATTCATAATGAAGTAAATTTTCAACAATCATATACAAAAATCGCAAAATTAAATCAGCCATTCAAGGATAATATATTAATATTATAGTATAAAATGATATAGATATGCTTGGACAAAATGAATTGTTTTTTTAAGCCAATTATAATAACTTAAAAAGTAGTTTAAAAATTAAAAAAGGTAAAAAATGAACAAATTACGCGCGCTGGTGTTGGCTGTTCTGTTTGCTTTTACTTTTAGTGGTGTGTTTGGTTATACGTTTATGGACGAAAGTTCAAATTCACCGACTGAACAGACTTCTAAGCAGCAAAAGAAGAAAAGCAAAAAGACAAAGAACACTAAAAAGAAAAAATCATCCGGTAAGAAAACAAGTAAGAAAACGAAAACCGGTAAAAAGAATACAAAAAAAACCGGCAAAAAGAACACGAAAAAGACCGGTAAAACCAAGACAACAAAGAAATCCGGAAAGAATACGAAAAAGACATCAAAGAAATCCGGAAAGAACACAAAGAAAAAAGGCAGCAAAAAGGGAAATAAGAAGAACAGAAAAGGAAATAAGAAAGGAAAGAAGAACAGAAAAAACAGAAGAACAAGAAGAACGAGAGTGAACACTACTCCGAAGACTTATTCGCCAAGCACAAATAACGGTACATATACCCCTCCTAAAAAATACGAACCGGAAACCAAGGAGCCTGAAAAGAAAGGAAGAGAATATAAGCGAGAAGAAAAGCAGGAAGGAAATTTTAAGAAAGAACCGAAAAAAGAAGAAACAAAGCAAGATAATCAATAAACGTTAATATATTTATTTCATATTAAACCTGCAAATTGCTTGCAGGTTTTTTTATGCTCGTTTTTCTTGACTAAAGTGCTTTTATTTATGGTTAAAATGCGATGCAGTTAATAAATCACTTAATCAAACGGGATAGTTGATTGAAAAAACACAGGTTAATTTCAATAATGTGATAGATTATTGTATTGACTATTAAGAAATTATTAATTTAATTATACAAAATTGTAATTAAAAATTAATCGGAGGTAAAAAAAATGAAGAAAGTATTAGTACTCCTTATTCTCGCAGCACTGACATTCAGTTTTGGTAATGCTCAGGCTCAGAAAATAAAGTTAAACATTATCGGCGGTTATTCACTGCCATTGCCTGATTTAAAAGGTACATTTCCGGATGATGTTGATAAAAGCCCGACACCTTATATGATGAAGTCAGGTTTTAATGTAGGCGGTGTAGGTAAATATTATTTTGACAAAAAGAATTCCATTGGTTTAACATTATCTTTGTTATACAACGGCTTCAGTCAAAATGTAGATAATCCATCAACTCTTGTAGGCGTAAGCAACGTGAAATTCAACATGAATAATTTTCAGATTGGCTTAGGCGGTGAATACAGAATTCCTGTAAAGGGAGCCGTAGTACCGTTCTTCGATGTTGACTTAACAGCGAATATTTTATCAGGCAAGAGCAGAGTTACACCAACGGGATACTCGGAAATTGAAACCAAAATGAAATCAGCAACAAGATTTGGATTCAATGTAGGAGTTGGTGCAGAGTTTATAGCATCATCAAAGATCTCTTTCGTTGTCGGCGGTAAATATCAGTTTATGAATTTAATCGGAAAAGATTACACAGAAGATGTGTCCGGTTCAGATTATAATCTTAACGATAAAGAATGGACTGATGCACTCGGAACCGTTCATAAAGCAAGAAACATGATGGCGATTCAGATTTACGGCGGTATCAATTTCAATCTTGACCAGATATTCAAGAAATAAATTTACAGATATATTAATACAAAGACCGTCCTGAAAAGGACGGTCTTTTTTTTTAATATTTATCTTCTTTAAGCGAAATACTGAAAAAATTTTATATTTAATGTAGACAAATAATTGTTTATATTTATTTTGTGATTTATAATAAAATCATAATTTGACAGAATTTTTGTACTCGAGATTTTTAAAGCAGCCTTAATTTGCTTTATGTAGATTTGGCAGAGATTAACGAAAAGAAAGAAATGCAATAATGCTAAGATTTATTATATTTGTATCGGCCGCACAGACATGAAGGGAAATCATTAAGGAATATTATATTGAATATAAAATAAATATTAATTTAATTACTCAAAATTATTAATTAATTAAACGGAGGTCTTAACAATGAAGAAAGTATTAGTACTCCTTGTTCTTGCAATAATGGCATTCAGTTTCGGTAATGCGCAGGCTCAAAAAATAAAATTAAATATCATTGGCGGATATTCAATGCCTATGCCCGATTTAAAAGGTACATTTCCAGATGATATAACGAAAGATCCTACACCTTATATGATGAAAAAAGGATTTAACGTAGGCGGTGTCGGAAAATATTTTTTTGACAAGAAAAACTCAATTGGTGTTACGTTGTCGGTGTTATACAACTCATTTAGCCAATCAGTAGACAATCCTTACGGTTCGACAAATTTGGAAATAACCAACGATAAGTTCAAAATGAATATGTGGCAGATCGGATTAGGCGGAGAATACAGATTACCGCTTAAGGGTGCAATTACACCGTTCATAGATGTAGACTTTACAGCGAATTTTATCGGCGGTGATATGACTGAAACGAACCTTTACGGTGGAACCACAAATTATTCTTATAAAAGGGCGACAAGATTTGGTCTGAATGCCGGCGCAGGTATTGAAATTAATGCATCAAAAGAATTTACGTTTGTCATTGGAGCAAAATATCAGATGTTTAATTTAATCGGGAAAGATACTACGTTAACCGGTCTTGGAAACAATCAATACGGACTCAATGATAAAGAGTATACAATCGGTGGAATAAAATCAAGTGCAAGAAACATAACGGCCATTCAAATTTACGGCGGTTTCAGTTACAATATTGATGCATTGTTCAAAAAGTAAAAATTAATTTTATATTCATAAAAGGCTGTCCCGGAAAGGACGGCCTTTTTTTATTTCTATTTTTAACAAATATATATATATTATTCATACTGAATTTTTTCCCCAAATTAAATTTAAAATTATGGCATCACGTTTATTTATCGTTCTTTTAATGATATTAACGGTTACTTCGTTTTCATTTTCACAAAGCAGGTTCACGAAAAAAGGTCAATTAGAAGTAAGCGGTTCATTGAGTTATTCTAATGTTACGGACGTAACAGGAGGCAAAGCAAGCAGCGGCAGCATGTCTTATTTATTTATTTTACCTTCAGTTCAGTATTTCGCAGCAAATGGATTTGAAATAGGCGGTGCGGTTGAACTTATGAGTATTTCCCCTTCAAGCGGTGATGGAATTACGGACTATACTTTCTATTTGATTCCGACGTATAATTTTAAAACGAACAGTGAGTTTTTCCCATATGTTCAAGGTCAGATTGGATACACGGCAACATCGTCCAACAATACAACAATTTCCGGATTGGCATGGGCTCTGGAGACAGGTGTGAAAATGAATTTCATGGGAAATGGTCTCATTAAATTTGGTTTCAATTACAAACAATTGACAAAGAACAATGACAATTCAAGCAGTAGAAACGGTATGAATATTTTCAGTGCGGCTGTCGGTATAGGTCTATTTTTCTAAATATCGATTTATTATTTATTTTAAGAATTACCCGTGCAAGACTGTTTTACTTGCACGGGTTTTCTGTTAGATTCTGACGATTATATACTGCTAATTATATAAAAGTTCAGAGAATTTTATATTTATTGTGGATAAACAATTGTTTATATTACTTTTTTATATTTTTTATGAGAATAAGTTTAAACTGGATAAAAACGTTAATACCCGGATTTAAAGTAGAATCTTATGAAGAACTATTCAAGGATATGGTTGGAATAGGTCTTGATATAGAATCTATTGAAAACGAAAGGGAAAAGTACGAGAATTTTGTTATTGGTGAAGTTCTTGAAACAGAAAAGCATCCGAATGCCGATAAATTAACTCTTTGCAAAGTTAATATCGGTGAATCCGTACTGAATATTGTTTGCGGTGCACAAAATGTAGCGGCAGGTCAGAAAGTATGTGTTGCGAAAATCGGAGCAAGAATCCCGAACGGCGGATTTGAAATAAAGAAAAGCAAGATAAGGGGAGAATTATCGGAAGGTATGATTTGTGCCGAAGATGAACTCGGATTATCCGAGGACCACTCCGGAATTATGGTGCTAAATCCCGATGCTAAAGCAGGGCAGGAATTTTCGAATTATATCGGCGCGGATGATTATTTCATTGAAATAGGAGTTACTCCTAATCGCGGAGATTTATTTTCACAAACAGGCATGGCAAGGGAGATAGCAGGTATATACGGTCTGAAAGTAAGGCAGCCTGAAATTAATATTTCCGAATCAAGCGAATATTCAAAAGATTTTATTGATATAACAATAGAGAATACAAACTACTGCAAGAGATTTACCGGCAGGATAATTAAAGACGTTACCGTAAAGGAATCGCCCGAGTGGCTGAAAAAATCCTTAAAGGCAGTAGGGCTTAGACCGATAAATAATATTGTTGATATTACAAATTATGTGATGATGGAAACGGGACAGCCGCTTCATGCATTCGATTACGACCGCGTTAAAGGGAGGAAAATTATAGTCAGAACCGCAAACGAAGGAGATAAATTTACAACTCTCGATTCAAAAGAAAGAATCCTTAATGCAAATTCTCTGATGGTTTGCGATGGTGACGGACCATCGGGCATTGCGGGAATTATGGGAGGCGAGTTTTCGGAAATCTCAGGCAAAACTAAAAATGTTTTAATTGAAGTCGCATATTTTGATCCTGTATGTGTTAGAAAGAATTCGAAGCGGCTCGGTCTTCAGACTGATGCTTCACAGAGATTCGAAAGGGGAGTTGATATTGCAAATATACCATACGTCTCTGACAGAGCCTCATCTTTGATTCAGGAACTTGCGGGAGGAAAGGTATTAAAAGGCATTGTCGATGTTTATCCTCATAAGTTTGAGAAACTGACAGTCGGGATGAGAAGCGAATGGGCGGAAAAGGTCATAGGGATTCGGATTTCGAAAGAGAAAATAATCTCTTTGCTTGAGAGCATTGAAATTAATTTTTCGGGAGAGAAAGACGGTTATCTGCATTTCGATATACCCGAATACAGGAGAGAGGATATTCAGAGGGAGATAGATTTGATAGAGGAAATTGCAAGATTATACGGATATTCAAACATTGAAAATGATTACAGTTTTAAACTGGATGTATCGGGGCATATAGATTATCAGGATAAATACATTAATTATATAAATTCATCGCGGGAATACTTTATAGGGCGGGGATTTAATGAAATAATTTCTTATTCGCAGCAGGATGATAAGAAAATAAGTCAGTTCAACGTAAAACCTGTTCTGATAAAAAATCCGAATTCGGTTCTTATGAATTCGATGAGAGTGAATCTTATGTACGGCATGGTAATGACAGTACTCGGGAATATAAACGAGATGGGTAAGGATGTCTCGCTCAGACTTTTTGAAATCGGGAAAGTATTTGCCGATACAGGCAGCAGTTTTTCCGAAGAATCGCATTTATGCTTTTCTGTTTACGGAAAACGGGATACAAAGTCATATGATATTAAGGAAAGCAATTTTGACTTCCTGGATATTAAGGGTGAACTGGGAATGTATTTGGCTAAATTAAATATTGAAAATTATGAATTAATTTACTATAATGCTGAAGGCGGAAACGGGTATTTCGACATAAAGTCCAAAAATAGCGTAATAGGCAATATTTGGATTGTAAACAGAAAGGTTTTCAGTGATTTTGATGTAGATTATGAAGTTTACGTTGTAGAACTTATACTTGATAGTGTTTACAAATTATTATCGGGCGGGAGTAAGTTCTCTGAAATATCAAAGTTCCCTCCGGCAAAGCGTGATATAGCGATATTATCGGATAAGAAGGTAACGTTCTTTGAGTTAAATAATGTTATACGCGAATCAGGCGGGAGCCGCTTAAAATCGGTTAATTTATTTGATATTTATTCCGATGAGAAACTCGGGAATGAAATGAAAAGCATGACATTCTCGCTGGAGTTCGGTTCCGATGAAAAGACGCTGACTGATGATGAAGTGAACGGTATGATACAAAAGATAATCAAGAACTTAAATAAAAAACTTGGGGTTACTTTAAGAGCAAACTAATACCAGATGGATAATAAATCCGAAATAAACAAGGAAGAATTAGTAAAGTTACAGGGGATATTTACTATATCTCTCGACAATATGCTTAAAAAGGTAAACGGTTTGATAGTTAAAAACCGGGGATTATCCGATGAAAATCATCAGTTAAAAGAGAGCATAAAGGATTTAAACAATAAAATTACGGAATTGAAACTGCAACTTAATAAGATAAATTCCGATTCGCTGTTCAAGGAAAAGGAAATTTCTGATCTTAAAAATATGTTATTGAGTGCAGAAAATACAAAAACCAATATAAGAGACAAAGAGTTTGTAAGATCAAGGTTAAAGGAATTGATCTCAAGGATAGACGTTCATTTAGAACAATACGAAGATCAAGTTCAGGATTTTGAAGATTAAATTATGGCTGGTAAAATTCAAAATTAAAAAATGAAAACTTCAGGTATCAAAGTAAAAATATTTAACAGTGATTACAATTTGCTAGGTGACAATCCCGCAGAAGTGGAACGGTATGCAAAATATGTAGACCAGATAATGCAAAGGATAAATTTTCAGTCACCGAATACTTCGGTTGAGTCAATAGCCGTCGTATCGGCGTTAAATATTGCTGAGTCGTATTACCGAGAGAAAGATCAGCGTGCAGAAACTCAGAAAGAGTATTTTGAAACACTGAAGTCAAATATAAATAAGATTGAAGAAATTAATAAACTGATTGACAGCAATCTTTAATAGTTCTTTAAAATAATGGTTTTACCGCAAGCCAGCCATATATCAAACATTATATAGAACCATCAAATTTCTATTAGCGGGGAGGTTAGCTCTCGCAAGTGCTAGGTCAGGCCTCAGTCTTCGGATTTTACTCTCCGTTGAGGCGGATTAAGAGTATCGGTGGAAGACCGCGACACTTTGGCGCCCCCCACTGTTTGCTTACAAAGGTTCCTATATAACCTTTGATGCTGACTTGCGGTTTTTTTTTATATTAAATTAACAATAATCAGAAAAATTATACATATACATTATGCCGGAAATGGAATTATACATATTGCTTCCCATGTTAGTAGGCCTGTGTCTGATAACGTTCTTTTTAGGATGGTATATTCAGGTAAAGGTTAACAAAAACAAGGTAGATGGTGCTGAGAACGTTGCAAAGAGAATCATGAAAGATGCAGAGACCAAATCAGCCGAACTTATAACGGAAGCAGAAAAAAGAGCACGAAATTTCAAACAGGATGCAGAAAAAACTGCACAGAATTTAAAAAAGGAAAAATTACTAGAAGTAAAGGACGAATTCTACAAGCGCAAACAGAAGTTTGACGAAGATTGCAGGGCAAGAGACAAAGAAATCAGCGAAGTTGAAAAGAAAATCAGAAACGAAAAAGAAGCCGTTGATAAGATAAAGAACGATCTTGTTGCAAAGGAAGAAACAGCGCAAAAGTCTCATGCAGAATATTCTGCAAAGATAAAGGAATTCACTGAAAAGAAAATTGAAGTCGAGAGGCTTGAGTCCGAAGTGAATTCGCTTTTGGAAGAACAACGTACAAAACTTCACAGGATATCAGGTTTAAGCGAAGATGAAGCCAAGAAAATTCTATTTGAAAGTCTTTTAAATCAGGTTAAACTCGAATCTGCTCAGAAACTTCAGGAAGTGCGTGACCAGACAAAACTCGAAGCAAATAAGATTTCAAAGAATATCGTAATACAGGCGATACAAAGATCTGCCGTAGACCATTCGGTCGAAACAACGGTAAGTGTTCTTCAGATACAATCCGATGAACTCAAAGGCAGAATTATCGGCAAGGAAGGCAGGAATATACGTGCATTTGAGGCGGCTACCGGAGTTGATATAATTGTAGACGATACGCCTGAAGCCATCATCATTTCGGGTTTCGACCCATTCAGAAGGGAAATAGCGCGTATAGCGATGGAAAGGCTTATTGCCGATGGCCGTATTCACCCGGCAAGAATTGAGGAAGTTGTTCAGAAAGTGGAAAAGGAACTCAACGAAGAAATAATCAGAGTCGGCGAGCAGACTTTGATAGATATGAGCATACAGGGAGTAAACAGGGACATAATAACTCTTATCGGCAGAATGAAATATCGTTCAAGTTACGGACAGAACGTATTAAATCATTCGGTTGAAGTAGGACATATTGCCGGAATCATGGCGGCAGAACTTGGTCTTGATGCAGTAATGGCAAAGAGAGCAGGGCTGTTTCACGATATAGGAAAAACCGTTGACAGGAACATCGAAGGACCGCATGCTTTACTTGGTTATGAAATTTCTAAGAGGTGCAAAGAGCATCCAATAGTTTGCAATGCAATCGGTTCTCATCATGATGAAATACCTATGGAACATCCGATTGCCGTACTTGTACAGGCTGCTGATGCAATTAGCGGTGCAAGACCCGGCGCAAGGAGAGAATCTGTTGAGGCTTATTCCAAACGTCTTGAGAAACTTGAAGCGATAGCAACATCATTTGAAGGAGTATCAAAAACTTACGCAATACAGGCAGGAAGAGAAGTAAGAGTAATTGTAGAACAGGATAAGGTAAGCGATATTCTTCAGGACCAATTAGCAGAGGATATAGCGCATAAAATTCAGGAAGAAATGGAATATCCGGGACAGATAAAAATAAACGTAATAAGAGAGCGCAGAAGTATTGCATATGCGAAATAAATTATATAATATTCAATAATTATAAAATCTCTATGGGAAAAAAAATGCAGGGTAAAGTTTTAGTCGGAATAACAGGCGGGATAGGATCCGGGAAATCGGAAGTGTGCCGGTATTTATCGAAGAAAGGATTTAAAGTAATATTTGCTGATTTGATGGCGAAAGATTTGTACAAGAAAAACAAACCCCTTGCAAATAAGGTTATTAAAGCGTTCGGCAAAGACATACTGAATTATCAGGGAGTTATCAGCCTAACGAAATTAAGAGAAATAGTATTTGCAAATAAAAAGAACTTCAATAAAATAAACGAGTTAGTCCATCCGATAGTAATCAATGAATTGATGAAACACATCAAGACATTGAAGCAGCGAATTATAATCATTGAATCGGCACTGGTCTTCGATACAACCTTTTATAAGTATCTGGATTATGTAATAATGGTTTACTCAAACAAAAAGAACAGGGTTCAGAGAATCATGATGAGAGACGGTGCCAACAGAAAGGAAATTGAAAGAATAATGAAATTCCAGTTGGACGAAAAAGTCAAGATTGAGAAATCCGATTTTGTTCTGGTAAACAATAAGTCGCTTGATGATTTAGACAAGGACATGGAGTTATTCAGCAAGGTCCTTAATATTTTGAAATAACAGTTCTTTCGTAGTTAATTTTTGTAAAAAATTAATCTTTATTAGGAACTTGAAAGTATTTTTTTCAGTTAACATTTTTACTGAATAATTTACGTATAAAATTCATTAATAAACTTAAAGAAATTTTTTTTACAAAATAAAAGGGGGCCATTATGAATCACCTAAAAACTACAATGGTGTTAATGCTGTTATTAGTACTATTCATTTCCAGTTCTACATTTTCGCAAGACAATCCTTACAAACTCTCAAGAGAAGAGCAAAGGATTAATTCAATGGACTTAGCGCCAATTACAAATTCTCCGACATTATCAACCGGCAAAACACAGAGAACAGTATCACAACAGGAATCTGCGATTGTGCAGGAAATGAAGGTTCTTAAAGAATCAGGCAATCCGGCAAACCGCGACAGAATTATCGAACTTCAGAAACAGATTGATGCAATAACCGGAAATTCCGTTACCAGAACAAGTAACCCATATGTCGGCGGCGGAACATCTTTTGCGGGCAATCCTGTATTTTACGACAATCCTTTAGTTAATGCATCAAGAATCTTTTCCGGTGCAGTAAAAGGTATTGCAACATGCACAGAACAATTAGGTTCGACAGCAGGTAAAATCTGGGTAGCAGTGGGAGTTCCGGGACCAACGACAGGCGGCGATACAGTAAAGATTTTTTCATCGGTGGATAACGGAATTACGTGGACGCTCAATTATTACGCATGGCTCGGCGGTACAGACAGAATTCAGTACGATCAAATGGACATTGAGTTAATTGAAAGTGCATCAGGTACAAAATATTTTCATCTTATCTACGGATTAAGGTCGACAAACGGAACAGGTAATTATTTCGCAGGCGGCTGGAGTTTTTCAAGCGCATCAGCCGGAAATCTCTGGGGACTCGCATGGCCGGGCGGCGGTTCAGTAAACAGATATTATAATCCGAGATTAACATCGGATAATGCACAATATCCGACAAATGCATATATCTACGTAGTTGCATCGTACGATTCTACAATTTCAACAGGTCATTATAATTCACAAAGATTTGCATATATGCTGAATCCTTACAGCACGACACCTGCAATTACATACACAGCAGGTAATGTCTATTGGAACTCGACCACTGCAATTTTAGAAGATCTTCAGAGTGATATAGCATGGTTCAGGAATTCCAATGATTCGTTAATGTTCTCATATTCAAACTGTCCTGATTCAACAAAGATATTTTTCTCGAAGATGGCAGTTGGAACTTACGTGGGCGGTTCAGCGGGAGGATTTATCGGAGGAACACAATCGACTGACAGAAAATCTCATGCAAGTTTATCGACAAACGGTAATTCCAATGGTTCCGCTATCTGCATATTCAATCAGATAACAGGTGGATTCCAGAGTGTAAAATATTTCCGTACTACAAACTTCAGTTTTGCGGGTACAATTAACGAAAGTGTGCTTATGGGACCGCCTGCAGGCACTGCCTATGCACCCGGTATAACAGGTATAAGGAAAGGTGATTCTCACTATTTCGGATATATTTATTACGGTACATCGGTAGATACATTGCGTTTAACAAAGGTGACGATGGGCGGGGCATTTACGGTTGACAGAGTATTTGTCAATCCAAATATCATTTTGACGGCAACATGCGCCCCGAGACCGGGATGGAGAAACGTATCGAATGACAGTTGCTTCGTGGTTTACTGCGGTTCAGGTCCCTCAAACGTTTGGGCATCCGGCGGCTGTACAGGTACTGTAACAGGCATCGGAGGCAACCAGACACCTGTATCCTATAAATTGGAACAGAACTATCCGAATCCGTTTAACCCGGTTACAAAAATCTCGTATGCATTACCTGTGCAGGGTCTTGTGACACTGAGGGTATATGACATTCTCGGAAAAGAAGTTGCAACGCTCGTAAACGAAACGAAGAATCCAGGTTCATATACGGTTGAGTTCAACGCTTCAAACTTATCAAGCGGAGTATACTTCTATAAACTCGAATCAAATTCATTTTCAGATATAAAGAAATTAATGCTTATTAAATAAGGCATCAGGATTTCAAATGAAAAACCCGGACAGGCGAAAGCCTTCCGGGTTTTTTTATTTATTTTCGCTTTTTTTCATATAATCGGTATAATCATATTGAATCAGTTTTAAATTGATTATTCATTGCAATATGTTTAATTTTATGATATTAATAAAGAAAGGGGGTTCGTCTTCCACGGGCATCAAAGTTATAGTAGCAACGGAAGTATCCTAAACGGGAAAGTATTGGTTTTAAATCAAAACTATGAACCTATAACGATATGCAATGTAAGAAGAGCAATAGTTCTGACATATTTAGGAAAAGCGGAAGTAGTAAGTAATCTTGACGGTAAGAAAATAAATACAATTTATCATAGTTTTAAATGTCCCAGCATTGTTAGGTTGTCGTTATTTGTCAGGGTACCCTATAAGAAAATAATCCTTTCAAGAAAGAACATTCTTAGAAGAGATAATCACAAATGTCAGTACTGCGGCTCTACGGTTAACTTAACCGTGGACCACATAATCCCAAAATCCAAAGGCGGTGAAGATACCTGGGAAAATCTAGTTACTGCCTGTATCAGGTGTAATAACAGAAAAGGCGACAGGACTCCGGAGGAATCCAAAATGTGTTTAGTCTCAAAACCCAAAAAGCCGTCACATATAACATTTATCAAAAACTTTGTCGGCGCAATTGATGACGGGTGGAAACCCTATCTTTACATGTGATTTCCCTTATTAATTACCAAATATATTAATGTATGGATATTCAAAATAAGAAAGTTCTGATTCTCGGAGGATGGGGCCTTGTCGGCTCAGCAATAGCAAGAAGGATAATGGCAGGAAAGCCGAAACAGGTAATACTTACCTCTTTGTTGAAAAGAGAAGCGGAAGATGTTTGTAAGGAGTTAAACAAAGAATTTAAAACAAAGAACACGTTTGTACCGGCGTGGGGAAATATCTTTGTCAGGAGTGAATTTAAGGATACGAACCGCGAAGTTTATATGAACGATCCAAAAAAGCGTGCATTGATTATCAATGATATCGTTAACGAACTCGACGAGAAGCTGCTTAAGTCATCAACTCTTTACGGTATGCTCGCAAAGCACCAGCCTGATATAATCATAGATTGCATAAATACTGCAACAGCGATTGCTTATCAGAATATTTATAAATCTTATTACGATGTTCTTAAAGCGGCGAACAGCAAAGAAAGAAATTTCGATAAACTTAAGGAAGAATCGGAAAAAATGATTTGCTCATCCTACGTACCGCAGTTAATACGCCACGTACAATTGCTTTACAATTCAATGCTTAGGTTCAAAACAAAATTTTATTTCAAAGTCGGAACCAGCGGTACAGGCGGCATGGGTCTGAATATTCCATTCACACACAGCGAAGAAAAACCGTCAAGAGTCCTTCTTAGCAAGTCATCGGTGGCGGGCGCTCAGACGCTGCTTCTTTTCCTCATGGCAAGAACACCTAACGGTCCGGTTATTAAAGAAATAAAGCCGACCGCTTCGATAGCCTGGAAAAAAATTGTTTACGGAGAAATTAAGAAAAAAAACAAACCTGTCGCAATATTCGACGTCGATTTAAAGAGCGCGGATGAATTAAAAGGAACAATAACAGGCAAAGCGGAGAATGAATACAAAAGTAAAGGCACATTAAAGACAGTGTATATTGACACCGGTGAAAACGGAATATTCTCAAGGGGAGAGTTCGAAGCCATTACAACAAACGGACAAATGGAATTTGTCACACCTGAAGAGATAGCGGAAAATATTTACAGGGAACTCATCGGCGGTAATACAGGCAACGACATAATCAGCGCGCTTGATTCTTCCGCAATGGAGCCCTCTTACAGGGCGGGATTCCTGCAGCACAGCGCAGTCAAAAGAATAAAACAACTTGAAAAAAAGAATAACACTCATTCGGTTGCATTTGAAATGCTCGGACCTCCGCGCTTGTCAAAACTTCTGTATGAAGCGCATTTGATTAAACTCATATACGGAAACTTCAGCAGTTTCATCAACGATAGTTCCAAAAACTGCGCCAGAAAAGTTATGGAACTTATTAAGAAGAATTCCGCGTTAAGGAATGAGATTGTTTCAATCGGCGTTCCGATACTATTGCTAGACGGGAAAAAGGTACTTAGAGGTCCCGATATGAAGATTCCCGCACTTGCGCCGGGAGAAGTGCTTAAACTTGATAAAAATAAAGTTGAAAAATGGACGCATGATTGCTGGCTGGATTTAAGAGAAAGCAACTGGAAGAGTTGGAAGACAAGGCTTACTAATATAATAAAGGATACCGAAAAGAATTATGACGGCAGTTACAGTTCAAGAGTAACGTTCGATTATAATTACTGGGATAATTTTCAGGATATTAATATTGGAAAAATAGTAGGCTGGATATTTATCAATGAGGAAAAAGGTCTTAGAATGAAAGGCTGATTTGTAATTTATATTTTGGTATTATTATATGCATCCCCGGCAGTATCCCGGGGATGCAATTTTAAGTTAGAAGAGATTTTAATAAATATTAAATAATAATTTTTTGAGTAATATACTTAGTATATTGATTTTCATGCCGCTTGCATTGGCGGTACCTTTACTGTTTTTTAGAAGAGACAATGAAAAGTTGATAAAATCTTATGCACTTATAGTGTCCTTATTAACTTTTTGCTTTTCGGTATTTGTTTTCTTCTCGTTCAACCCGGATAACGGCGACTTTCAATTCGTCGAAAAATCGCTGTGGGTTAAAATGATAAACTCATACTACTTTGTCGGAATTGACGGAGTGTCTCTTGTCCTGATACTTTTGAGCACGTTGATTTTCCCTGTCTCAATTCTCGCTTCATGGAATACAATCAAAACCCGTGTGAAAGAATTTTTTATTCTTTTGCTTGTACTTGAAGGCGCTTTAATTGGCGTATTCTGCGCACTCGATCTGATTTTATTCTATGTTTTCTGGGAGTTCATACTTATACCGATGTATTTTCTAATAGGAATCTGGGGCGGTGAAAACAGAATATACGCGGCAGTGAAGTTTTTCCTTTATACAATGTTCGGAAGCGTCCTTCTTTTAATAGGAATAATCTGGTATGCATTTATCAACCAGTCTTTTACAGGTGTAATTACTTTTGACATTACTCAATTAGTTGTTAACTCAATTTATGTGCCTCTGGATAAGCAGATTTTTCTTTTCATACTGTTTACTCTCGGCTTTTTAATAAAAGTGCCTTTGTTCCCGTTCCATACCTGGCTGCCTGACGCACATGTTCAGGCTCCAACCGCGGGTAGTGTAATACTTGCTGCTCTGCTGCTTAAAATGGGGACTTACGGTATTCTTAGATTCTCAATGGCGTTTTTTCCCGCTGCATTCGTAAAACTTACGCCTTATATAGCGGTTCTAGCCGTAATAGGCATTATATATGGGGCGCTGCTCTCCATAGTACAAAAAGATATGAAGAAACTTGTCGCATATTCTTCCGTGAGCCATATGGGTTTTATTGTTCTCGGTATTTTTGCACTTACTGTAGAATCGATGCAGGGCGCAGTGCTGCAGATGATTAACCATGGCCTGTCTACGGGTGCGCTATTCCTTATCGTAGGCATGTTATACGACAGAAGGCATACCAAGGAAATATCAGAATACGGCGGCGTGAGAAAAGTTATGCCAGTGTTCGCTGGAATTTTTCTTCTTGTCAGTTTGTCATCAATAGGCTTGCCCGGCTTAAACGGATTCATAGGCGAGTTCCTAATTCTTACTGGTTCGTTCGGTTCGTTTAATTTAGGAACATACTGGTTTACAATCTTATCTTCCACTGCTGTAATATTCTCGGCTGTTTATTTACTCTGGCTTTATCAGAGAGTAATGCTGGGTCCGCTTGAGAAAGATGAAAATAAATCTCTGAAGGATATAAGTAAGATTGAACTGGCTGCTATTCTTCCTTTGGTGTTTTTCATTATCTGGATAGGAGTGTATCCGAATACATTTCTCAGAGTGACCGACAAGACCGTAAAGAAGATGCTCATAAATTATGATGATTCGAAAATACAAACGTTTAAAGAATTGCACATGAAAGTAAATCAGGAACAAAAATAATTGATACCTGATAAAATATTAATAATACCTTTTATTTTGCTTCTGCTTGCAATTTCAGTTTTCCCATTAGCGGTACCGAATTGGTGGCATAGACATTATCCTAAAGTTTCATTAATTCCCGGAATTCTGATAATTTTATATTATCTATTTATTTCTTCCGATGTACCGAAAATAACGCATACATTAGAGGATTATTTCAGTTTCATATCTTTACTCTTCGGTCTTTATGTTGTATCGGGGGGAATATTCATAAATATAAAAGGCAAATCTACACCTCTCAGAAATGCCGTCCTGCTTTCAGCCGGAGCAGTTTTATCAAATATTCTAGGAACGACAGGCGCATCTATGCTGCTTGTGAGACCATATATTGAATCAAACAAATACAGAATTAAGCCCTATCATATTATATTTTTTATTTTCCTTATTGGCAACATAGGAGGTTCGCTAACACCCATAGGAGATCCTCCCTTGCTTTTAGGATATATAAAAGGTGTACCATTCTTATGGATTTTCAGGCAAATGTTATTTGTATGGCTTTTTGCCGTTGGCGTTCTCCTTGCAGTGTTCATAATAATCGACGGATTTTATTTCAGAAAAATCCGCCTGAACCTGAAACATGATATAGATAATACCGGCGAGCGTATATTTGTTAAAGGTTACAGAAATCTGATATTTCTATTTGTAATTGTTATTTCAGTTTTCATAAGAGAGCCGAAATTCCTTTCGGAAATAATAATGATTGCATCGGCAATTATTTCTTACAATATCACGCCAAAAGATATTCACGAAAGGAATCATTTTAATTTCGAACCTATAAAGGAAGTCGGCATAATATTTTTCGGCATTTTTGCAACGATGATACCCGCTCTGTCGTATATAACACTACATTCAAAGAGTTTAGGACTTGACTCGGTTAATCATATATTCTGGTACAGCGGTATTCTTACAAGTTTTCTTGATAATGCTCCTACATATATGAATTTTCTTTCGGGCTCCATGGGGGGTTTTGGATTATCGGTTGATAAAATAAGCGACGTTATTAAATTCTCGGCGGATTATCCCGATTTTCTTAAATCGGTTTCAACTGCATCGGTCTTTTTTGGCGCCATGACTTATATAGGAAATGCGCCTAATTTCATGATTAAATCGATAGCGGAGCATAAAGGAATTAAAATGCCGGGGTTTTTTGAGTATATTTACAAATATTCACTTGTAATTCTTATTCCTTTATTTGTATTTGTCTGGTTAATTTTCTTTTGATATTAAACTCTCGAATATTAGGAACTAATTTCATATATTTATGTATATAATTATAAATAACACTTGATATGAGTAATAAAAAGTTAATTTTTCCAATATTTATTGTTCTGATAACTCTCAGCATAATTGCAGGTATGAAAATACAGACTGCGATTTCAGATGATAAAGTTGATGAGCAGGTTCGTAAATTCAAGGAAGTATTGAATATTACTTCAAGATATTACGTTGACAATATTGACACGCAAAAACTTACCGAATCGGCGATAAAAGGAATGCTTGAGGAACTCGACCCGCATTCCATTTATATAAGTTCCGATCAGTTAAAAAGGGTCAATGAAGAATTTCAGGGCAGTTTTGAAGGTATTGGAGTAGAATTTGACGTTCTGAATGATACGCTTACAGTAGTTTCTCCAATCAGCGGAGGTCCGTCTGAAAAACTGGGGATACTTGCAGGCGACAGAATCGTTAAGATAGACGGAGTTTCTGCCGTAAAGATATCGCGTGAGGATGTTCCGAAAAAATTAAGAGGACAGAAAGGCACGCAGGTGAAACTTTCGATTGCAAGATATGGATTGAATGAACTTATGGAATTTACGGTTACGAGAGATAAAATTCCTTTATACAGTGTTGATGCATCATTCATGTTTGATAAAGAAATCGGATATGTAAAAGTTTCAAGATTTGCGGCGACTACTTACGATGAGTTTATGCAGGCAATGAACAAACTCAAGGGGCAGGGCATGACGAGAGTTATTCTCGACCTGCGCAGCAATCCGGGAGGCTATCTGGAACAGGCATTCAGAATGGCAAGCGAATTCCTTCCTGCAGGAAAAAAAATAGTATATACAAAAAGCAGACTGAAAGAATTCGAGGAAGAATATAAATCAACCGGAGGTTCATTTCAGGATATTCCTTTAATATTACTTGTCAATGAAGGTTCTGCATCCGCCAGTGAAATTGTTGCAGGCGCTATTCAGGACTGGGACAGGGGACTAATAGTCGGAGAAACTTCATTCGGCAAAGGACTTGTGCAGAGGCAGTTTGATTTATCCGACGGTTCGGCATTCCGTGTTACAACAGCAAGATACTATACACCTTCCGGGAGAACAATACAGAAGCCGTATGAGGGCGGTAAGTATAAAGACCCGATGAGACTCGATACACTCGAAGGCGATAATTTCTCGCACGATAAGGATACTAAAGACACATCAAGACCAATATTCAAGACCTTCGGCGGCAGAACTGTTTATGGCGGCGGGGGTATATCGCCTGATTATTATGAGAAACTTGATACTTTAACGAGATATACAGTGCAGTTGAGAAGGCTCAATCTAATGTACGAATTTACGGAAAAGTACATGCTGAAGAACAGGAAAAGTATTGAAAGCAAATACAGTTCATATATCGATTTTAATAAAGGATTCAGCGTATCGCAGGATATGCTTGATGAACTAGTGAAGATGGCAGATTCAAAGAAGGTAGATTTTGACAGGACAGCCTTTGACAGGGACAAGGAATTCCTGCGTACATCAATAAAAGCGCAGATTGCAAGAGACATTTGGGGCAATGAAGGATTCTATGCAATATTCATGTATTCCGATGAGCAGGTATCAAAAGCAATAAGTCTGTTTGAATATGCCGTTAAACTTTCAAAGGGTAATAAATAAGAAATTGAAGAATATATTTTTAATATTTTTCATTATAGTTTTTTCGATTCCGGCCCTGCCTCAGGATAAAATTCTTGAGGTAGGGGAGGAGTTGAATTATTCCGTGTATTACGGGTTCATAAAACTCGGAGAAGTGAAATTCAAGGTTACGGGAAGGAATAAAGAAAGCAAGAATGATTTTATCACTGCAACGGCTTCCATAAAGAGTTTCGACGCGATACCCATGATAAACATCAATTACATTTTCGAATCCATCATGCTGACCGATAAGAACGAAGTAAGGTCTTCGAAATTCACGGCGACTGAGTTCAAGGAAAAATCAATAACCAATATTTACTATACATTTGATTATGACGATGAAGTGATAAAGACGCGTAAAGAAATCGATGGTTTGACTGACGCAGAGAAAACAATAAGTATTGAAAATAATAAAAAATATCAGGACGGCTTATCCCTTCTTTATAATGCAAGGCTGCAGTCAAAATCCGATAAATCAAATCAGCGTTATAATGTACCCGTTTACATAAATGAGAAAGAATCATCGGTACGCTATTCATTCTCATCAAAGCCCGAGGAAGTTGAAATAGACCTCGAGGATTATGGAATTAAATGTGTTAAAGTTGCAGGAGTGGCAGATTTTGTAGGCGTATTCGGGCTTACAGGGGAGTTCATAGGGTGGTTTTCCGATGATGATTTCAGGGTTCCGGTAAAAGCGAAATTCAACGTAACGATTGGCAGCATTACGCTTGAACTTGCTTCTGTCAAGAAAAAAAACTGGAAAGCCCCTGCTTATAAATAAGTAAATTGAATAATTATCTGCCTTTGCGTAAATTTGTTTTTAAACCTTAATTATTTATGAACAAAATCAAATTATTAGTTATAATTTTAGTCTTATTAGGTGTAAGTAATTCTTATTCGCAGGATGCGCAGGAAATTATCAAGAAAGTTCAATCCAACTATAACGGAATAAACGATGCAAAAGCAAGTTTTTCTCATACCGTGAAATATTCTTCAGGAAAGTCACAAACTGAGTCCGGCACTATATATATTCAGAAAGAAAATAAATACAGGATTGAAACTAAGAATCAGGTTGTTTTAACGGACGGTGTAACATCCTGGTCATATTCATCCAAGAAAAAACAGGTAATCATCGATAACTATAAAAACGATGGGAATACATTTTCCCCAAACAAATACTTATTCAGTTATCCCGAAAACTTTTATTCGGACGTTGAAGGGTCCGAAACAATATCGGGTTTGGACTGTTACCTTCTCAAATTATCGCCAAGAAGCAAAGGGAATGTGAAATCGGCAAAAATATGGGTTGATAAAGACCAGTATTTAATCAGAAAAATTCATATCAATTCATCCGAATCTTCCGATACATACCTTCTGAAAAAAATATCGCTTGATGCAGGAATTAGTTCATCGAAATTCACATTTTCACCGCCGTCAGATGTTGAAGTAATCGACTTAAGATAATATTAATTGATAAAAGACTTTAAAAAGATATTAAGGTTCACAGTCCTGACTGCAATTCTTGTATTCTTTATATATCTGGCATTCAAGGACATTGATTTCAAATTACTTTATCAGGAATTATTAAAAACCAAATATCTTTATGCGATAGCCGGTATGTTTATCGGAACTTTCATCGGCAGTTACGTAAGGGCGTTGAGATGGCGGTATCTTCTCGATCCTCTCAAGAAAAATATACCGATGTCAAGCCTGTTTCCTCCCGTGATGATAGGATACATGATGAATGCGATTATCCCTCGCGGCGGCGAAGTTGCCCGGCCTGTCATTACTGCTCAGAAAGAGGGTATCTCAAGAGCCGCTTCATTCGGTACAATTATAGTAGAGCGCATATTCGACATGCTGTCAATGTTCGTCATGTTCGGATTTTGTCTTTTCTTTTTCAGGCAGAAAATTTCCGATTCTTTTCCTTATGATATTGAAATGATTTCGCTTTACTGCTCTCTCGGCATTATTGCATTTGTCCTCGTTATTGTTGTTATGCTTTTGAATCTGGAAAAAACCGAATTGATAGTTGAAAAACTGACAAAGAAATTTTTGCCCGGAAAATATCAGGATAAGATACATAAAATATTCATATCGCTTATAAGCGGATTTCTTTTTATTAAACATCCGAAATCATATTTTAAAATATTCATTACAACCGCGTTAATCTGGATATTTTATGCCGTATCATCTTATCTTGCATTCTTTGCTTTCGATATTAAACTCGGATTTCTTGATGCAAATCTAATTGTTGTCCTGTCTTCGTTTGCAATGACACTGCCCCTGCCCGGAAATTCAGCGGGTACAGTATATTTATTCCTGAAGACCGCGCTTGTTAGTATTTACGGTGTGAATCCTGAAGTTGCAATAGGGTATGCGATTGTCACTCATCTTCTGAATGTACTCGGTATTTTAATATCGGGCTTCTATTATTCTATCAAAGAAAATTACAAATTCAACCTCGGATTTAAATCCGAATGATATTGCCGTTTGAATTCAGGAATAAAAATTTTACTTTCACTAATTATATTAACTATCCGGACTGAATTAATTATTAATGAGCGGCGGGAATAAAATAAAAATCTCAAGAACCGTTATTGTATTAAGCGTCGTCAGTCTTCTGACTGACATTTCGAGCGAAATGCTTTATCCGGTTATGCCGGTTTATCTGAAATCCATAGGCTTTTCGGCGCTTATTATTGGTATTCTTGAAGGTGTGGCGGAGGCCACCGCGGGTTTCAGCAAAGGATATTTCGGCAGTTTGTCGGACAGAACGGGTAAAAGAATTCCGTTTGTCAGATTCGGATATTTGTTGAGTGCATTGTCGAAACCGCTGCTTGCAGTATTTCAATTTCCCTTATGGGTTTTTATGGCGAGGGGATTCGACAGACTGGGAAAAGGCATCCGAACTTCTGCGCGTGATGCAGTTCTTTCGGCAGAATCAACTCCCGAAACAAAAGCAAGAATATTCGGCTTCCACAGGGCAATGGATACGGCCGGCGCAATGTTAGGGCCTGTCGCAGCACTTATATATCTCTATTTTTTCCCCGATAATTTCAGGATTCTGTTCCTTATTGCTTTTTTACCTGGAATTATTTCAGTCTCTTTTACTTTCTATCTGAAAGACAAAACTGTTATTCCGGACCCGTCAGTAAAAAAGAAAGGATTTTTTTCTTTTCTCCAATACTGGTCAAAATCCGATGCTCAATATAAAAAACTTGTCTGCGGATTGTTATTTTTTACATTAATAAATAGTTCGGATATTTTTTTACTGCTTATGATAAAGCAGGCAGGTTATTCAAATATCGAAGTTGTTGCCGCTTATATCTTTTATAATTTTGTCTATGCGGCAGTCTCTTATCCCGCAGGCATGCTTGCCGATAAACTCGGATTCAAAAAAGTTTTTATTATCGGGATGATAATATTCGCGGTAGTATACGGCGGAATGGCTATGAGCCCTTCGCTTCTGATAATCTTTGCTCTTTTCTTTTTATACGGTATTTATGCGGCAACTACGGAAAGCGTTTCCAAAGCATGGATTTCAAATATATCAAAGAAAGATGATACTGCTACCGCCATAGGATTTTACACAGGGTTCGGAAGTATTTTCACCATGCTGGCGAGTATAATTGCAGGATTCCTCTGGAATCAGTTCAATCCGCAGGCGGCATTTTTTGTTTCCTCTATCGGTGCTGTACTTACGGCTCTTTATTTCCAATTTATTATAAAACACAAAAAATATGTCAATTAAAAATTCGTTAATATCTCTGATTGTTTTCCTTGTATTTATTTCGAATTCATATCCTCAGAGCGCAAAAGACGGAAGGAATGTCTTCGATATAATCGGTTCGGATATAAAGGAATCAGTAAATGACGGTTTATCGGTTTACACTGCTCCTCTTAAATGGAATAAAAAGGACGGGATAACCTTCGCGGCATTTGTGCTGACAACAACGGCTGTATATCTTAAAGACGAATCGATAAGGGCAAATTCGTTCAAACAGCACAGCGTGATAAATGATAAACTCGCGGATGCGGGGAAATTGTACGGTAATCTTATTGCTCCCGTAATAATTGGCGGAGGAATTTATTCAGGCGGCTTGATAATGAAAAATGAAGATGTACGCATAACCGGAAGAATGATTTTCGAATCGGTGTTGTATTCGGGAATAGTAACGACATTTTTCAAAAGTCTTTTAGGAAGAGCAAGACCATATAAAGATAAAGGTTCTCAGTTCTATCAAACGTTCAGTTTCAATACCGATTACACTTCGATGCCTTCAGGGCATTCAACGGTTGCATTTGCACTGTCATCCGTACTTGCAAACAGAATTCATAATGTTTATGCGTCAATCGGTCTGTATACAATAGCCGGTATAACCGCATTATCCCGTATTTATCATGATGAGCACTGGGCTTCGGATGTGATGCTGGGTTCCGCGATCGGATATTTCATCGGGGATTTCATTTCATCAAAAAAAGTAAATTCTTCGGAGGGTAAGAATAGGATAAGCATATATCCGGGTCCGGGCAGTCTGAATCTGAACATCGGCCTGTAAGAAAAGGATTTAAACTTTTTGTGTTTTGAATCGTATATATTATTAAATACTTTTTAGAACAATAAGAGAATAGTTATGAAAAACATAATAACATTATCGCTTATAGTATTTACTTTCCTTTTTTACGGTTCTGCATATACCCAGTCAGTAAAAGGGAACGGAAATATTATCAAGAAAGATATTCCCGTATCGGGTATGAATAAAATCAGTTCACTGGGCTCTTTTAATGTATTCATTAAACAGTCAGATGCGGAAAAATTAAATGTCGAAGGCGACGAAAATCTGATGGAGTATTTCCTTGCCGAAGTATCTGGCGGAGAATTAAGCCTGAGTTTTAGTAAGAACAATGTGAGTCCCACCAAATTCAATGTATACGTTGAAGTAAAAAATCTTAATAAATTGGACGCGGTTGGTTCTGGCAATGTTAAATCGGAGAATACGATTAAATCCGATAAATTCTATCTTGAAATGGTAGGTTCGGGTAATCTGGATTTCAATATCTCGTCCACCGATTTGATTATTGATGTAACAGGTTCAGGAGATGCCAAAATAATTGCGAGCGCGACAAATTGCAAAACCGAACATACGGGCTCAGGCAATATGGACCTTACATACGATAACAGTCAGGGTAATATCAAATTGGAACATGCAGGCTCGGGAAACATGACTGCAAACCTGAAATCGCAGAATGCAATTCTGGATAATTCAGGCTCGGGTGATTTTTCCGTGGAAGGCTTTACAAGCAATCTGAAACTCGAAAATAGCGGGAGCGGAAAATTCAGAGGCGAGAAGTACGCAGCCGATTATCTGAGAGTTGAATTAAACGGTTCAGGTGACGCATCGCTAATCTGCAATAAAGAAGCGGGCATAGAAATTAACGGCTCGGGGGACTTATATCTCGGCGGTAATTATACTGTCAAGAGGATTGAAAATAACGGCTCGGGAAAACTCAAGAAATAAATATGATTAAAAAAGATAAACCGGATTATATCGGAGCAGATTATAAATTTGATACACTGCTGTCATCATCAGTGCTGGATGAACTTCCGTTATGGTCTGCTCCGTTCGGTTTATCACTATTAGATGAAGTAAAGTATTTTAAAAACATAAAGGCGCTCGACATTGGATTTGGGTCAGGTTTCCCGCTTATAGAACTTGCACAACGGTTGGGTAAAACATCAATTGTTTACGGAATAGATCCCTGGCCGCCATCGCACAAACGAACTCTATACAAACTCGATTATCACAAAATTACTAACGTAAAACTCATTAAGGGGGCCGCGGAAAAAATTCCTCTGGAAGATAATTCAATCGATCTCATTGTTTCCAATAACGGGACAAATAATGTCCGGGATGTCGATAAAGTATTTTCCGAATGCAGGAGAATATCGAAAAAAGGAGCCCGGTTCATAATAGCGGTCAACCTCGACGGAACAATGATAGAATTTTACGATGAATATTTTAAGGCGCTTAAGAAAAGAGGAATGAAAAATGAAATAGAGAAACTCCGTAAGCATATTTATGATAAAAGGCGTCCTTTAAAAGAATTGAAATCGCATTTTTCGAACAACGGATTTAAAATCGATAAAGTCACGCTTAAAGAATTTAAAATGAAATTTTCGGATGCCGAATCATTTTTCAATCATACTCTCATTAAAATCGGTTTCTTAGATAGTTGGAAAAAAATACTTCCTCCAAATACATCTTCGGATATACTTATCGAAATTACAAAAGAACTTAATAAATCAAACAAACACGGTTTAGTGTTCTCGATACCCTATGCAATAATAAACTCAGTGAAGGCATAGTCTTTTTATATTTTCTCTTGTCCAATCTAATAAAGCAGTAATTATTATTATTTTAATGCTTAATATATTGAACTAATATATTAATTGTCCCGTTATTACTGGGCTTAAAAAAAAGCAGCGGAATCACAAAATATCCTCAAACTATACGTAAAATCTTATTACGAAGAATTTATATTAAACAAATATGCTTTTATTATGTAATTTTCTTTACTATATTGAATATTCCAGGTTACCTTATTGTTGTTAATAATGCTATGGAGAATAAAAATCAAATAAGGATACATAACTCACTGCGATATATTATATGGAGTAATAATCCCTTGCCGAGTCAAAATAATCCATATAAAATGGAATCAAATACTTTTAAACAAAAAAATATTACTGTATGAAAACGAAATTATTTTATGTCTTTGTATTTTTATTAATGAGTTTTGTCGTTGGAAATTCTATGGTTATTCGAACGCAGGTACGGTTTAATCCGAACAATATTGATTCATGGATACAGAGTACGGGTATTTTCAATCAGGATATACGTACAAATAATACACCGGGTTTCATGTGGCCGACAGGCAGTGACAGATTCGCAATATTCACAACAGGATTATCAATCGGCGCATATATAAACGGGCAAATGAGACTTGCATCCTGTTCATATAATGGAGAATACACACCGGGCAGAATACTTTCCGGGATACCAACCACGGATAGTAATACTTTCAAAATATATAAAGTAACCCGTGGGGACGGTCCTTCAAATCCGGATTGGGTTAACTGGTATAAAATGGTCCCATTTGGAGCACCATTCGTAGATGTCAATAACAACGGAGTATTTGATTCGAATATAGACACACCCGGCGTTAAGAATGCACAGCAAACAGTTTTTATTTGTTTAACTGATGGTTTCCCGGAAAGCCATTTCCTATCAGAAGGTTTTTCCGGTGGTACAGATCCGCTCTTTTCCGAAATGCACTTCACTGCTTGGGGATATTCTAATACTGTTTATTCGGATATGCAGTTCGTTAAATTTGATATTATCAACAAGGGCACATACGCATGGAATCAGGTTTTTATGGGGATAGTGGCAGATCCTGATTTAGGAAACGGTAATGATGATTATATCGGGTGCGATACTGCAAGACAACTTGGTTTCTGTTACAATTCGTTGAATTATGATGGAAACGGGAATCCTCCGAGTTATGGACTAAATCCTCCTTCTGTGGGAATGATTCTTTTAAAAGGATGTGCAGATAATTCGGTTAATCCTCCGTTGAATTTTAGGATGACATCTTTTAACTACTTTACAAATAATACTAGCGGGGGGCTGACTTGCGAGCAGGATCCCTCAATACCGACTGAAGCATATGAATATCTTAAGGGTAATAAAAAAGACGGTTCACCGTTTATGGA
This sequence comes from Ignavibacteria bacterium, assembly GCA_028714695.1. Lineage (GTDB taxonomy): Bacteria > Bacteroidota > Ignavibacteria > Tepidaquicellales > Tepidaquicellaceae > CAIKZJ01. The sequence goes on from JAQTLX010000002.1 coordinate 31,053, forward strand.
CCCGTTTGTAACTCCTCACAAGCAAACAAAATTCTGTTATCCGGGCGACCCTGAGACAGCGGAAGGATGGACAGAATACCGCGGCTCGGTTCAGAATTGCGGAGGTCCGACCGGTAATACAATTACTGCAAATCCATCAGGAGACCGAAGATTTATCATAGGAACAGGGAATAATGATTTTAATATCAATCCCGGTGATACCCAAAAAATTGTTATTTGTCAGTTAATAGCACGCGGCACGAATAACTGGAACTCGGTAACAAAACTGAAACAACTAAGCGACATTGCATGGAATCTTTACAATGCCGGATTCATAACAGGTGTGCAAAACATATCCACAATTGTACCTGAAAAGTTTTCGTTATCTCAAAATTACCCCAATCCTTTTAACCCCGTCACAAAAATAAAATTTTCAATACCCGAAAACGGAAAATTGAATATTGGGAATGGCAATGTAACGATGAAAGTATTTGATATGCTTGGAAAAGAAATAGCAACTATTGTAAACGAGAGATTGAACCCCGGAACGTATGAAGTTACATTCGACGGCAGCAAATATTCCAGCGGTGTGTATTTCTACAGACTGAACGCCGGAAGTTTTACGGAAACAAAGAAAATGATATTGTTAAAGTAAATTATTATTTTAGAATGAGAAATATATTAATCTTCATTATAATTTTGGTCGCATCGAATGTACTGGCGCAATGGGTGCCTGTATCAAATGGATTATTTTCAGACCAACAAGTATATACAATCTCTTCAAAAAATTCATATCTTTTTGCCAGTACTTTTAATTTTGGAGCGTGTGTTTCAACAGATAACGGAAATTCATGGTACATGAGAAATGACATTTTAAGTCATGCCCCAAGAGAATATGCATTTACAAATCAATATATATTTGCAGGTTTAATAGATCCAAATGTTCCTGTGTATCGTTCCAGCAATAATGGAGTCAATTGGGTGGCAGCAAATAACGGTTTATCTTTGGTTGTCTTAAATGCACTTTATGCGAAAGGAGAAATACTGTTCGCCAGCGGTATAAGCGGAGATGGGATTTACCGTTCAACAAATTATGGGAATAACTGGATAGGAATTAGTAACGGTATTAATAATCTGCATTATGTATACTCCTTTTGTTCCAATAATAACTATTTATTTGCCGGTACGAGCAGTTATGGTATTTATCGTTCGAGTAATAACGGAGATAATTGGACCGCAGTTAATTCGGGACTAACAAGCGTTAGCGTTTTTTCTATGACTATAAGTGGTTCAAATCTATATGCCGGAACTCATAATGGTATTTTCCTTTCTACCAATAACGGAGATAACTGGACGGCAGTCAACAATGGCTTAAATAATCTATATATAAAAACGATAACCGCCAGCGGAAATAATATTTATGCTGCAAATAATAATAGTGTTTTATTTTCATCTAATAATGGTTCAAATTGGTCAACAATAAATAGTAATATCCCGGATACAAATATTACTTCTATCGCTATATACGGAAGTAAATTATTGGCAGGTACAAATAACTATGGAATTTATTGTTCAACTAATAATGGCAGCAGCTGGTCTCCTCTGAATAATGGCATAGTATATCAGTATGCTTACTCAATAGCAGCGAATTCTTCAAGAATATTTTTAGGTTTGTGGAAAAACGGTCTTTATTACTCAACAAATAATGGAGATTTTTGGAATCATAGTAATTTGTTATCTGAAACAATAAATTCAATTAAGTTTAAAGGTAATGATATTTTTGCTGGAATTGATTACGCCGTTTATCGTTCAACGGATAACGGATCTAATTTTTATTATTCAGGACTTGGCAATGAAGCAGTTGTGGATCTTTCTGTTTGCAACAATTACATATTTGCAGCGGCTTATGGAAGCGGAGTTTTTCGTTCAACTGGTAACGATACAAATTGGACAATGGTTAATTCGGGATTAAAAAGTTTTAGGTTCGGATCCCTATTTACAGTTGGAAATAATATTTATGTAAGTTCTGATTCAGGTGTCTATTTATCGACTAATTCAGGAAATAATTGGGGACCCGCAAATAACGGGTTGACTAATAGAAGAATATCCGGATTTACATATAATGGTACATACATTTTTGCAGGTACTGACACAGGCGTCTTTAAATCCTCAAATTATGGCATCTCTTGGACTTTATCGAACAACGGACTCCTTGCTAATTATGTCGTTGCGTTGGCTTCACAAGGTTTGAATGTTTTTGTCAGTACATATGATGCTATCTATCTTTCGACTAATAACGGAAATAACTGGAATACAATTAGTAGTGGTTTATATTCAAGCCCTGCAGCAGGTCCTTTACTGTTAACTAACAATTATATATTCGCATGCATCTATAATCGTGCCGTTTGGAGGCGTCCATTGACGGATATCGTCGGAGTGAATAACATTTCAATAAATGTTCCTTCAAAATATTCACTATCTCAAAATTATCCTAATCCGTTTAACCCTCTAACAAAAATATCGTTCGCAATACCGGAAGAAGGAAATTGGAGAGATGGAATTGGAAATGTCATATTGATTGTTTATGACATCACAGGCCGTGAAATAGAAACTCTTGTAAATGAGTCACTGAACCCCGGTACGTATGAAGTTACATTCGACGGCAGCAAATATTCCAGCGGTGTGTATTTCTACAGACTGAACGCCGGAAGTTTTACGGAAACAAAGAAAATGATATTGTTAAAGTAATATTTAATAAACTGCATGAAAACAAATAAAATTTTGTCATTTGCAGGAAAGTGGCATATTGTTTTCATAGTAAGTTTGTTTTTGCTGCCTGATGTATGTTCGCCGCAGGCATCCGTCGACTGGGATCAGATATATAAGGGGCCCGGTGGTTACGGATTCAGTCCTGAACAGATAGCAGTGGACAATTCCGGTAATACTTTTGTAACGGGAACGGCTGTATCCGGTTTTTCGGATAGTAAAACGAGTTTTCTTGATATTGTTACGGCTAAATATAATTCATCCGGAGTTCTTCAATGGCAGAAAAGTTTCTTTAATACAGGCGGTCATCAGGACATTGCCAGAGCCTTGACCATAGACAGATACAGCAATGTAATGTTGTCGGAGAGTTTACGGATACAACAGACAATACATATTCATTTGTAACTTTAGAGTATAATTCGTCCGGTGATTTACTCTGGGCGAGAAAGAAAAATTATGCGTATCAATACCCATATTACAGAAAAGGCATTATTGTAGATTCCTCATTGAATGTCTATGTTATTTGTACAGATGAACACATGTCTTACCTTATAAAATATAACAGTAACGGTGATTCATTATGGACTTACAGTTCAAAAGACTACGTCATTGAATCTATGCCGGATAATGAAAATAATATCTTGATTGCCGGTGGAAATAAATTAAAGAAAATATCTCCTGAAGGTTTGTTGGTTTGGGACAAAACTATGCCCAAATACATACATGCATCGAATCTGACAAAAGATTTGATTGGTAATTATTGTCTGTGCGGCGAATTTATGGATACACTTTATTTTTATAAAATATCTTCATCCGGGGAATTATTGTGGTCTAAATATTTTAAAAAATATTACGTTGGCAACTATTATTTTTATAACTCACAAAGATGCATATTGACGAAAGACGGTAATATACTTCTTGGATTTGAAACCCCGAATGCAATAAAAAGCGATATTACTTTGATGAAATATAAACCATCAGGTGACTTGATTTGGGAACGAAAATATTCGTATGCTGACACTTCGGAGCAATTTCTGATTGAGTTAAAAGAAGACTCAAGAGGGTTTGTTTATGTATGCGGGTTCAGCAGAAAAAATAATTTGCCTATTACGCAACGTGATGATTACTTTGTTACACTTAAATACAATCCGGATGGGAAATTAATCAGAGCAACTCGAAAAGAAGGGCTCCCAACATACTCGGGTATTCCAAAGTGTTTTACAATAGATTCATACGACAAATTGTATCTGGCTTGCGAAGATGAGACGGCGAATAATTTTTATTCCGCGACGATTCTCGCGAAATTTTCTCAACCGTATGAGATACACTATCTATTCCGATTCCAACCGGATATAATCTCTCTCAGAATTACCCGAATCCTTTTAACATCAAAACAATCATCAGATTCGAAATACCAATTAATGCAAACGTAAAACTTACTGTGTATAATGTTCTCGGAAAAAGAATCGAAACACTGGTGAACGGCTATTTGACTGCTAACCGGTATGAGATTTCATGGGATGCATCTCCTTTTCCCGGCGGAGTGTATTTCTACAGACTTGAAACGGAAGGATTCACATCGACTAAAAATATGATTCTGGTTAAATAGTTGATTAAATTTCACTTTAATATATACGGATTAGTACTTTAATCCCTTACGATACATAATTTAATTTTTATATTACTCAAATATAATTATATTTAGATATGTATAGTAAGGTTGATTCGCGAATACTCGATTTATTGAAGAAAATAACGGGGGAGGAATCTGTTCTTGCCGATTCGGAAACTCTTGAGAAATTCTCAAAGGACGAAACGGAAGATTTTTCTTTTCTTCCCGAAGTCGTAGTCAAACCTGCCGATGCAGTCCAGATTTCGGAAATTTTAAAACTTGCAAACGACAATTTAATTCCTGTTTATACAAGAGGCGGAGGCACAGGTCTCTCGGGGGGCGCTTTGCCTGTTTTAGGCGGTATTGTTATTTCGATGGAGAGATTCAATAAAATACTCGAAATTGACAGGGAAAATTTTCAGGCAACAGTTGAATCCGGAGTGATTACTCAGGTCTTTCAGGAAGAACTCGAAAAAGAAGGTTTGTTTTATCCGGTTGATCCCGCTTCGAGAGGGAGTTGTTTTATAGGAGGTAATGTAGCGGAATGCTCCGGCGGGCCTAGGGCTGCAAAATATGGTGTTACAAGAAATTATGTTCTTGCAATTGAGTTCGTTACTCCGCGCGGAGAAATAATTTTTACAGGCTCGCGGACGATTAAAAACGTAACAGGTTACAGTCTCACTCAATTGCTTACAGGCAGTGAAGGCACGCTTGGTATAATCACGAAAATTGTTTTCCGGATACTTTCATTGCCTAAATATAAGAAAATTCTTCTTATTGCTTATAACAGTGTGAACGACTGCATCTCATCGGTTGCGGAAATTTATAAAAGCGGAGTTAATCCCGCTGCGCTCGAATTTCTTGAAAGGGACGCAATCAAAGCATCGGAGACGCAATTAAGCAAAATATTCCCTAACAGCGATGCCGAAGCGCAATTACTGATAGAACTTGACGGAAACGATGAGAATCAACTTAACAATGAAGTCCAGTGCATAGCCGATACTATAGAAAAGTTCTCGCCTAAGGATATAATCCTTGCTGAAGACCGTGCAAAGATGGAGGAACTTTGGGCTCTGAGACGCTCGGTAGGTGAAGCCGTAAAATCAATATCGACTTATAAGGAAGAAGATACTGTCGTTCCAAGGGCTAAAATGCCCGAACTTCTTGACGGCATCAAAAAGATAACCGGAAAATACGGCATAAGGGCAATATGTTACGGACATGCGGGCGACGGAAATCTGCATGTAAATATTCTCAAAGAAAATTTATCCGATGAATACTGGAATGAGAATATTAAAACTGCGATAAAGGAAATATTTGAACTTACGGTATCACTCGGCGGAACAATATCGGGCGAACACGGAATAGGATATTCACAGAAAGAATATCTATCAATTGCAATATCGGATGGGGAAATAAATTTAATGAAGAATATTAAGAAGGCTTTTGATCCGGATAACATTTTAAATCCCGGGAAAATATTTGCAAATTAATATGGTAAAAAACGAACACAGATATAGACCGCTTTATGCTCATACAGACATTATGGGTATTGTGAATAATTGCAGGTATCTTGAATATTTCGAGGCGGGCAGGAATGAACTCATGCGCAGTATCGGATATACATACGCAAAACTGGAAGCAAAAAACATAGGACTGCCGCTAATCGATGCGCATCTTAACTTTTACAGTCCTGCAAAGTATGACGATGATTTAAGAATCATCGCGTACCTGAAAAATATGCCGACCGTGCGAATCAGAATCGAATATGAAATAAAGGTCGGAGAATCACTGCTTGTGGACGGTTACACGACACATTCATTTCTGGATTTGAAGCGATTCAAGCCTGTCAGACCTCCGTCCGATTTCATGGAAGTATTAAAAACTTATTTTAAATAAAATGACTAAGAAAAACTATTACAGGAATTTTGATTTTAAAACGGCGGGAAGTTACATCAACCTTGCCCTTAAAGAGGATTTGGGTAGGGGTGACGTTACGACCGACTTGCTTATACCTGCCAAGAATAAATCACGCGCGCTGCTGGTACTGAAAGAACACGGAGTGATTGCAGGAATTGAACTGTTTAAACTGGTTTATAAAATAGTTGATCCGAAAATTATTATCAGAACCTCATGTCCGGAAGGAGTAGCCATTAAAGGCGGAACTAAGATAGCGGAAATAGTCGGAAATTCCAGAAGCATACTTAAAGCCGAACGACTGTCTTTGAACATAATTCAGAGAATGAGCGGAATTGCTACAGCAACATTCTGTATTAAGAAAAGACTTGCAAACGATAAGATTAAACTTGTAGATACGCGTAAAACAACTCCTAATTTCAGAATATTCGAGAAACTTGCAGTGAAAATAGGCGGCGGCGATAATCACAGATTCGGTCTATACGACATGATTCTTATTAAGGACAATCATATAGAGGCAAATAACGGCGTTGAGAATACACTGATATATCTGAAAAAAGTTTTAAAAAAGAAGGAACTTAAAGTTGAAATCGAAGTAAAAAATATTGTTGAATTCAAGAAAGTGCTTGAACTCGGCAGAGGCATAGTTGATATTGTTATGCTTGATAATTTTAAAATCGAAGATGTTCAAAAGGCTGCGAAATTAAATAGAGGCGCTTATAAGATTGAAATATCGGGCGGTGTCAATCATGAGAATATTATGAATTACGGTAAGATAAAAGGTATTGATATTATATCAGTCGGAGCCATTACGCATTCAGTCAGGTCACTGGATCTTTCTTTGGAATTTATATCTTGAAATATAACATATAAAGGTTTAAATTAGAAAAATTTTTAAAATAAAACCCATTATGCTATGAAGAATTTAACTTACAGGCTCAATTTTTTGGTAGCTATATTAGTTACTGTTTCTTTAGTGTTTGCTTGCGGTAAATTGAAGGAAATTGCAAAGGAAGAAACTAAAAAAGACGACACAAAAAAAGAAGAAACCGTAAAGAAAGAAGATTCGAAAAAGGAATCCGCATCTGACAAAAAAGACGGCAGTGCGAAACTCTATTTCTGCGAACAGTACAAGAACGGCGAAGAAATCGGAGTAAGCAAAAAATTCACACCGGGCTGGCTTACGGTTATGGTTGATTTGCGTCCCGCAGGAACAACACTCGGAACCGGTAAAGTTGAATTGAGACTTACTAAAATTAAAGACGGAGAAGGCAATTCTATTAGCGAGAAAATTTTGAAAACTGTACCTTTTGATGTTCAGGCAGACTGGGATTATACATATTTCACTGACAAAGATAATTTAAAGTTTACTACACCCGGTACATACAGGGTAACATGCCAGAAAAAAGACGGTACACCTATCGTCAGCGGTGAAGTTGAAGTAGTACCTAAATAACAAGTTTATTAATTAATTTAAAAATAAGGGTGAAGCCCTTTGGGAGATAGTAATGAAGAAACTTTATGTAATTTTTACAATCTTTGCTTTATTCGCGATATTCGGATTAACTTCGAATGTTCACGCACAAAACGGACCTGTACTTTATTTTTGTGAAAGTTACGGGACTGACGGTGAAGTTGGTATCAGCGACAGATTTACAACCGGATTTCTTACGGTAATGGTAAAATGTGATTATGCATTAGGACTTTCCAATGTATCCATACAATACGATAAAATGAATGTCGGAACGGGAAAATTTGAATATTACAAGAAATTCGAATTTAAAATTGACCCAACGATGAAATATATATATTTCGCAAAAACTAAAACTGCGGATATGAGTTTCGATGCTCCCGGTATTTACAGGGTATATCTTCTTGATGATGCAGGTAAAACAGTTACAAGCAGTCTGATAGAAGTTATTAAATAATTAATATTACATTTTTTAAATAAAGGTTATTCCGTATTTTCGGAATAACCTTTTGTTTTTATGCTGGATAAGATAAAATCGCTTTCTAAAGACACGCTTATATACGGTACTAGCACGATTCTCGGAAGATTTCTGAATTTTCTTTTCGTTCCTATTTATACCAATCTTTTTCTCCCGGGTGAGTTCGGCGTGGTTGCCAATGTTTATGCTTATATAGCGATATTAAATGTCTTCTTTACAGTCGGACTGGAGTCGGGTTATTTTAAGTTTGCATCAACTCTCGAGGTCGGCAATGAAAAAGAGAATTTTTCGCATCCGTTTTTAGGTATCTTGCTCAATTCTTTTTTCCTTTCCGCAATACTGTTCATTTTTTCCAAAGATTTCAGCGGAATTTTTCAGGTTGATTTAAAATATGAAAGCATAATCAAATGGACTGCGCTTATTCTGTTCTTCGATGCTCTTTCAATTGTTCCGTTTGCTTTTCTCAGACTTAAACATAAGCCAGTTAAATTTGCCGTAATACGACTTGTTAATATTGTTCTTACCGTTTTGTTAAACGTCTTTTTCATCGTAGTTCTGAGAAAAGGCATTGAATATGTTTTCATCACAAATCTGATTGCATCGGGCGTAACTTTTCTGCTGCTGTCTCCGATTGTGTTTGAAAACATAAAATTTTCATTTAACAGGAGGCTTGTAAGTGAACTGCTGAGATTCTCTCTCCCGTATATTCCGGCCGGAATCAGTTCAAATATTATTCAGGTTATAAACCGGCCGATTATGACTGCATTAACAAATGAATATACAGTGGGTGTTTTTCAGGCAAGTTACAGGCTCGGCATTTTTATGATGCTTTTTGTCTCAATGTTTGAATTCGCTTGGCGTCCGTTCTTCCTTCAGAATGCGAAGGAACCGGATGCTAAAGAAATTTATTCGAAAGTTATGACTGCTTTTCTTGCAGTGGCCGCTATAATTTTTATATTTCTGACTTTATTTATTGATGATATTGTTGCCATACCTCTGCCGCATAAAGGTCATCTCGTTGGGAAGGCATACTGGGCAGGACTTTCTATAGTGCCTCTTATACTAATGTCCTATGTTTTCTACGGTATATATATAAACCTTATGGCAGGCATCTATATTGAAAAAAAGACAAAATATCTTCCTTATATAACGGGTATAGCGGCTGTAATAAATGTCGCCGCGAATTTTATTTTAATCCCGATGCTTAATATGACAGGTGCAGCGATTGCAACCCTTTTAAGTTATATCGCCATGACAGCAGGGATATACTACGCTTCACAGAAATTCTATAAAATTAATTACGAATATTCCAAAATCGGCACGCTGATACTTATTATGTTTCTGACATACGGTGTTTATTTCGCAGTACATTCGTACGATGTTTTGTATCTGAAAATATTGGCTTTTATAATTCTTACAGGTTCTATATTTGTATTTAAAATCATTAATCCAAAAATCTTTAAGCAGTTCAGTAAATGAAATATTTCCTGATATCGTTGTTACTATCTATAACTTTATTCTCATCTGATGTTAAAAGTCAGTTATTCAGAACGGGCGATGAAGTGTTGTTGACCGATATGAAGCATCTGATTGCAGGAAAGAATCTTGGAGTGATAACCAATAAAACGGGCGTAGACCGTTCCGGAACGCATATTCTGGACAGGCTTGTTGAAAACGGCTTTACTGTAAAAAAAATATTTACTCCGGAACATGGATTCGCTGCTGATGACAATTTCAGTGTATCAGGAATCAGCATCCCGGTAATCTCTCTTTACGGAAAGAAAATATCAATATCGCAAAATGATATCGAAGATATCGACGTCCTGATTTTCGATATACAGGAAATGGGAGTACGGTTCTACACGTATACATCAACACTGTTTCTTACTATGAAAGACGCTAAATCATTCGGCAAGACATATATTGTCTGCGACAGACCTTCGGTTGCGAACATTAATTATTCATCCGGATTCAATTTGAATAATCAATTTTCATCGTTCGTAGGGAAAATTCCTGCAGTTGAAATTTTCGGCATGACAATCGGGGAGTTATCGAATTATCTTAATTCGGAATATGTGAAAAATCATGAATTTTATGTTGCGAAGATGAGCGGTTACAGCAGAAATACTCTGTATGAGAACGTAATGAAAGGCTGGGTTAATCCGTCGCCAAGCATTACTTCGCTCGAGAGTGCCAGATTATATCCTGTACTGTGTTTTCTCGAAGGAACGAATATCTCAGAAGGACGCGGCACTGATAATCCGTTCTGTGTTTTTGGTGCGCCATTTCTGGATTGCGATAATCTCATAACCGAGTTAGGCAGGTACAATCTTGAAGGTGTTACTTTTGAGAAAACCGAATTTATTCCCGACCAGAATAAACTACCTTCTTATACCGCAATGAAATTTACCGGTAAAAAATGTTACGGACTGAAAATTATAATTACAGATTTTAATAAATTCAAACCATTCGAAACATCCGTCGCGGTTCTGTTGTCACTAAAAAAAGAAAACGAATTTAAATGGACAGGCGGTAACTTTATTGATAAACTTGCAGGAACTGATTTATTGAGGAAAATGATAGACGAAGGTTATTCTTTTGACGAAATCATATCGAAAAGTAACGAAGATTCGGATAAGTTCAGAACAATAATATCTTCTTATCTTTTATATTGATATGAAATTATCATATCTCATACTATTCTTTCTTTTATTATTATTTGTATCCTGCAAACCGGAAAAACCTAAAGGCGATAATTCTTCAAAGGAAATAAATGAAATTAAAAAAGAATTGCCGAAAGAAGAGACACTGTATTCTGTAATTGCAGTGGGTGATATAATGATGGGTACAACATATCCTTCGAGAGATCTGCCTCCCAATGACGGTGAAAATCTTTTTGACGGAGTTTCTGAAATTCTCAACGATGCCGATCTCACAATGGGAAATCTCGAAGGTCCGCTACTGAATTCAGGCGGCACTCCCAAGAAATGCAGGGATTCTCTGGCAAAATGCTATTCATTCAGGACTCCCGAACATTATGCGGGTTACCTTAGCAATGCCGGATTCGATTACATGAACATGGCTAATAATCATGCCGGTGATATGGGAGAAGCAGGCCGCAATTCCACATATAAAGTTCTGGAATCGGAAAATATATTATATGCCGGAACGGATGAATATCCGACTGCAATTTTCGAGACAAAAGGGAAAAAATTCGGAATAGCGGGATTCGCTCCGAATAGAGGTACGATAAGCATAAATGATCTCGATAACGCAGAGAATGTGGTAAAGGAACTCAAATCTAAATGTGATTTTGTGATAGTGATGTTTCATGGAGGCGCAGAGGGTCCTGCGTATCAGCATGTTCCAAAAAGAAAAGAGGAATATCTGGGTGAGAACAGGGGTGACGTTTATGAATTTGCGCACACCGTCATAGATGCCGGGGCGGATGCCGTTTTTGGTCACGGTCCGCACGTTACAAGGGCTGTAGAAATTTACAAGAAAAAATTTATTGCATACAGTCTCGGAAATTTCTGCACGTACGGGAAATTCGGTTTATCCGGAGTGCAGGGCATTTCACCGATAATGAAAATTTACATTAACGAAAAGGGTAATTTTATACGAGCGGAAGTAACTTCGGTCAGGCAGATTAAAAGAGGGTTTCCCGTTTTAGATGAGAATGAAACTGTTTATAAAGTCCTGAAAAAACTCAGTAATGAGGACTTTCCGGGTAATCTTTTGAAATTCAGCGATAACGGTTTTATCAATTTCCCCGGTTGATATTATCCGTTTTTTCTCTTGACAAACCTATTTAAATATGCCATATTGAATTATGGAGAAAAAACTTACAAAAAAGCAGAAAAAAATTCTTGAGTTTATCTCAAAATTCGTCGAGGAAAATTCATTCCCTCCGACACTTAAAGAAATTGCCGCAAAATTTAAACTTACTATCGGCACTATTCAAGACCATGTCTTCGCACTTCAGCGTAAAGGATATCTGGAAAAGAAACCCGATACCGCCAGAGGTTTTAAAATTATCAAATCCAGTTCCGGAGACCAGTTGAAAGCAAAAGCAGAAGTAAATTACATCCCGCTTTATGGAAGCGTTGCGGCTGGAGAGCCAATATTCGCGAATGACAATATTCAGGGCTATGTTGCTCTGGAGAAAAGTCCCAGAGGACATAATATTCATTTTGCATTGAAAGTAAAAGGCGACAGTATGATAGATGCCGGTATTTATGACGGCGATATCGTTATAGTTAGGAAACAGGATGCTGCAGACGACGGAGATATTGTCATTGCACTGCTTGATGATGAAGCAACAGTAAAGACTTTGAGGAACAGCAAAATTAAAGCATATCTTGAGGCGGCAAATTCTAAATACAAATCTATTGTTAACCGCCCCTTTTCCGTAATCGGCAAGGTAATTGAATTGAGACGGCAGTTCCTTAATGCTTGAGATATAAGGTCTTGCATTTATTTTGGAATTATGAGAATATCATTTGTCATATTTCTTTTTGTGTTTATTTCATTTCTATTCGTAAGTTGTTCAAAAGAAGATAAATTCGGAGGACCGGTTAAAGAAATTAAACTGGAAGAGATTGATTTATATATGTCCGACGAAGGATTTGCAATGTTTGAAAAAAAATGCTCATCGTGTCACAGGATAGATGAAATACTAACAGGCACACCGTTAAGAGGCATAACAGACAGAAGGACGCCCGAATGGATTATGAACATGATGCTTAATCCCGGCGGCATGGTAAAAGATAATAAAGCAGCCTCGGAATTATATCAAAAATACGGTGTCATGATGTCACCACAGGATATTAGTCATACCGACGCAAGAAAGATACTGGAATATTTAAGAACACAAAATTAATATTTCTTTCTTCATCGGGAATCGATTCTAAGTCAACTTTTCTTATTAATTCATAAATAAATTATTACCGAATTAAATTCAGTCTTGACAATTCCTAAAAACAAATTTAATTTGCATTGAATCCCGCAAAATTATCAAACTGTTTAGAATAAATTGTTCAAAGAAATGTTTTAATCTTTTGTAAAAAAGTTTTACGTTTTTTTATGAATATTTTAACAATTTGAAAATGATTTCTAACCATATTTGCTGTAAGAAAAACGCACAATTTTTAAAACAAAAACTGCATTATTTCTTTTTAATAAATTCATTTTCTTTTAATCAAAATTTGGGGTAAATAATGAGAAGAATCCATCTACTTGTCTATTTTGTTCTTGTTTTTAACTTCGGTCTTTACGCTCAAAGCGTGAAGTTGACAGGAACAGTTACAAATTCTGAAACACTTGAATCCATTTCTAATGCTACTGTTGAATTGGTGCCTGGTCAATATAAAACGCTGACGGATTCAAAGGGTTATTTCGAGATAAAGGGTATAAGTCCTTCCACTTATACAGTTATCGTAAATTATGTCGGTTATGAACAGTTTAAATCTGAAATAGACATAAAATCCGATATGTATTATGATGTGGCTTTAAAAAGCGGTGGTCTTAGCACAGATGTAATAGAAATTAACCGTGCTATCTACCGCGAGACACCTGTTGCATTTACAGATATTGACCAGAAAACTATCGGAACAAGAATGCAGGGACAGGATGCTCCGTTGTTATTAAGAAATGTTCCCGGCTTCTATGCATACTCAACTGATGGTGTCGGAAACGGAGAGGGCAAATTGTTAATCAGAGGATTTAACCAGAACTATGTTCAGGTATTGATAAACGGAATTCCTACAAATGACCCGGAATCAAATTCGGTTTACTGGTCCAACTGGGGCTCGGTCTCCGCAAATGCGCAGTCAATTCAGATTCAAAGGGGCGCGGGTTCATCTCTTTACGGTTCCGGTTCATTCGGAGGTTCGTTTAATATACTGACCGAAACACCGGGAATAAATAAATTTCTCGGATTAACAGGCAATATTGGCAGTCCGAAAAATTCGATGTATGGTATTACTGCATCAAGCGGCTTATTGGGAAAATTTGCCGGCACCTTGAATGTTGAAAGAAAAATTTCTGAAGGCACAAGAACGAGCGGCAGATACGAAGGATTGAATTACTATCTCTCCGCTGCTTTCCTGCCTGCGGCAAATCAAACTTTCAATCTAGTTTTACACGGCGCTCCTCAGGTACACGGATATTCATGGAGCAATGATATTGGGTATTTCAAAAAGTTCGGATATAAGGCAAATCCAGCCCCGATTATTTCAAGAAATGTTGCTAACCAATGGGATGCCAAATACGGCGCGCAGCCCGATGCTACAAGCCAATACAGAAGTATTTCCGACGGTGTAAGAGAACTTGCAGACGATAATTTTGTAAATCTTTCGCACAATATGTTTCACAAACCGCAGGTTGAATTGCACTGGACATACAATTTAAAAGATAATTCAACGATCCGTGCAACGGGCTTTTGGTCTGCCGGAAGAGGCGGCGGCTCGAGCATTAACGGTAATGGTTCCGTATGGAGTTATAAAACAAAAAGCGTAGGTTCCAATGGTGTAAGATATGATACTTTGATAAATAATAAATATGGAGCAGACGGTTATATTAATGACCTGGGAGTTTTTGAAAATACTTATCTCGGAGCAAATACTTCACAAAAGAACAGTTATTCAATTCACAATCAGACAGGCATCCTTGCAAGTTATGAAAGCAATCTCGGAAAGACATTCAAATTCACAAGCGGTGCTGAATTCAGATACTGGAATGCCGATCACCCCGGATATTTTACTAATTTATTTGGAAAACCCAGTGTAACTCAAAGTTATGCGTTAAGAGATACATCAGGAAGAGTGACAGGCGCCACATTCTCAAGAAAAGTTTATCAGGGAGATATTAACGGACCAAACTACGATATCGGTCCGGATGTTTTCGGATGGACTTCCGATAATGATCCAACATACAGGTCGCAGTATAGAAATTACACGGGGAAAGTGCCCCAGTTAACAATTTTTACTCAAGGAAACTGGTCTTATAAGAAACTTAATATAATGGGTTCGCTGCAATATGTGTGGTATCAGTATAAATTGGTCGAGCAGATGCCAAGTGAAAATGCAATCGGACAGAAACTTACAATTCAGCAGGCTAATACAATGAATCTGCAGAATGAAGGCCCTCTCAACGGTAAGTTTTATATGAAGGGTACTGATAATCGCTGGTATGAATTCGCACTGGTTAACGAAAACAGATCAAGAGGCTTCTTCCAGCCTAAAGTCGGATTCAACATTAATGCAACAAACAATTTTAACGTATTCGGTAATTTTGCACACGTAGAAAGATTTGTTGATCTTGGTGTTTATTATAATCAGGGACGTGTAAATCCGGATGCAAAAGACGAAATCTCAAATCAGTTCGAACTCGGCGTCGGTTGGACTTCCGGTTTATTATCTGCTAAACTTAATGGTTACTACATGCTGTGGGATAATAAATCCGCCAGCATTCAGGACCAGTCAATGGCAGGACAGCCCGGATACGACAGAAATGGTTTCAGAACAGAATTAATTGGAACATCCAGACACGAAGGTCTTGAATTTGAGTTGGGATATTCCTTGAACAAATTACTGCCCGTAAAGGGATTCGGCGTAAAGGGCTCGCTTACATTTATGGATAATAAATGGCAGTCGGTGCTCGATGCAGTTAAAATAGATCCGATTACAGGCTTACGCAGAGTATTTAATGCATCGGCGCTTGATGCTAACGGCAACAAGGTACCGTTGTATTTTGACCAACTTGAAGGAACACCTCTTGCAAGCGGTCCGCAGTTCATGTCGACTTTCAGTCTGACTTATGACAAGCAAGGATTATTCGGTTCAGTTGATATGAGTTTCTATGCAAAAGATTATGTACTTGACGGCGGCTCTTATATGGCAACAAACGGTGATTTTGTAGGAAGTGACGCATCAGGAAATCCCATATTCAGGAATGAATTTACTGACAAATTGCCGACGAGAGTTTTATTTGACGCAAATTTGGGATATAATTACAATTTCGGCAAGTCATTCCCTATAAAGGGAACGATAGTATTCCAGGTATTGAATATTTTTGATACCGATTATTTCGCAGCAGCCGACAGGTCCGGTGTAATTCCGGGAATGAAGAGATCATTCAGAGCAAATATATCTCTCGGCTGGTAGTAGTGCTGTTTTAAAATATAAAAAGCGGAGTTATATCTCCGCTTTTTTTGTAAAGTCACTTCGTTATTAAATTTTATACCATATTTTATTGTTTTAATGTTATAATCAGTATGATATTTTATACTAATTACATTCGGTTAAATTAATCCTATATATTATGAAAATTACTATTGTCGGCGCCGGCAATGTCGGTGCAACGTGTGCAAATGAAATAGCAATTAAAGAAATTGCCGATGAACTTGTAATTCTTGATGTAAATGAAGGAATGACGAGAGGTAAAGCACTTGATTTATGGCAGACATCGCCTATACTTAGTTTCGATACCCGGATAGTTCCTGCCGCGGATGATTATGAAAAGACAAATAATTCAGACGTGGTTGTCATTACAGCCGGTTTGCCGAGAAAACCCGGAATGTCAAGAGATGATCTAATTCATACAAATGCTTTGATTGTAAAAGATGTAGTTGAAAACATCGTTAAATATTCACCGGAAGCAATTTTAATTATAGTATCAAACCCTCTTGACGTTATGACATATGCAGCGTTTCTTGCCGCTAACGGTCTTTCTTCAAAGAAAGTTTTTGGTATGGCAGGAATTCTTGACACAGCCAGATTTAAATCATTCATAGCCGAGGCGCTGAATATTTCTCCGAAAAGTATTCATGCGATTTTAATGGGCGGACACGGAGATTCTATGGTGCCTCTTCCCAGATACACAACCGTTTCAGGCATTCCAATAAAAGAACTTTTGCCTGAAAAGAAACTAAATGAGATACTTGAAAGAACGAAAAAAGGCGGAGGCGAACTTGTGAATCTAATGGGAACGTCTGCCTGGTATGCTCCCGGCGCGGCTACCGCTCAGATGGTCGAATCGGTTGTAAGAAATCAGAGAAGAGTTTTTCCTGTCTGTGCCGCTTTGAACGGTGAATATGGATTATCTAATCTTCATCTCGGTGTACCTGTAGTCTTGGGTAAGAACGGGATTGAAAAAGTTATAGAACTTCATCTTGACGAAGAAGAAATGTCACTTTTGAAAAAATCAGCAAAAGAAGTTAAACAACTTATGCAGGTTCTGGACGATATGAATATATTCGAGAAAAAGTACGCTCATCTGAATCCTATCGGGTAAGCGCCAAATTCATCGGCAGTTCAGATTTTCTTAAAAGTAATGTTGAGTCCGGGAGATAATCCCAGAGAAATATTCACAGCATCGAGACCGTAATCTCCCATCTTTATTGATGTATAGAAATCTCCGGCTTTGAATAATAACTTGAGTATTAACTTTACCATTTTATTCCCTTCCGCCTGTTCCATTACCGATAATCTTTCTTCGTCCGAAATGCTGTTCAGATAATGAAAGGATAATGAAATCGACGGGCTAAGCCCAAGTGAAACTCCCATTCCTTTAAATTCATATCCCGCTGAAGTTATAAGTCCTATTGAGCCGTTGATACTGTCAACTGTTTCTTTAATTTTGCCCGAACCCGCATCTTTGAAATCCTCGGCGATTTCTTCCTGTTCATCGCCCAAATAATTGTCCTTAAAACTAATCACTTTGTCCGTTACATTACTTACTGCGCCTTTTGCGGCCTCTTTTGCTTTGTTGAATATATTATCTGTCATTTGTTTTTTTAAGCAAAAATATTCTTTATTAATGAAAAATGCAATTTTATTTAAATCAGATTATTCATTATTGATAAATTTTAATATTTACTTTCTTAACGGCTTAACATAACTTTCATTTACCTTGATTTAGGCAGTATCGGCGATTCCCATTCATTTAATCGGAATATGGAATTAGAATCTATTGAAAATAATATTCTTGCTCCAAAAACATCTCAACGAATTAAATTTCGAGGGCTATTCATTGCAATAATTTCTTTAATAATATTAACGCTTATAGTTCTTGGCTATGTTAATGTAAATAAAACGAGAGAAAAACAGTACAACAGTGCATCTGAAAACCTCAGAATTATCTCAGATAATAAAGTTGACAGAATCAATAAATGGAGAAATAGTATTATTCTGGGTTCCCGCAAATTTATGAATGACATTGTCATTCAAAGGTTTCTTAACGATTGGTTCAGCAGCGAAATAAAAAAAGATGACGATACATTTATTAAAAAATGGCTGACTAATTTTCTGGATTCGGGGGAAGTGAAAGAGTTCGCTGTCTTTTCGCCGGAAAGGAAATGTCTTGTATTCTCTGATAAGCCGGAGAATTATTCGGAGAAGGAAAGAATATCGGCATTTAATAAATGCCTGCAGGGAAAAGATGTAGTTATGTCGGATTTGTATTTTGAAAATGAATATGATAGTGCCAGAATATCTGTTTTTATTCCGGTTATAAATACAAATTCATTGAAGAGAATTGTGTCAGGTGTTATCATGCTGGAAATTAATCCCTATATCGAATTATTCCCTATAATTGAATTTTGGCCGTTGAAATCGAATCTCTCACAATCCGTACTTATTCGCAGAGATTCAGCGAATGTACTTTACATTGTGAATCGATTATCAGAAAAAAATTCTGTTCTAAAACTGAAATCCCCTCTAAATGATACAGACTTTGTCTCTGTTAAAGCGGTTAACGGCCGTACAGGTATCTTCGAAGGAAAAGACTACAATAAAAGAGAAGTGATATCATCATCAGGGAACATACAAGGTACAAATTGGATTTTACTGTCAAGTATAGACAAGGAAGAACTTGATAACCAGGTTGCAAAAACAACAAATATCATTCTTGGATTTATTTTTCTGATAATTTTATTTTTCGTTCTTCTGTTAGTACTGGTTCTGAGGCAATACAGATTATCGAAATACAGTGAACTATTAAAAATAGAAAAGGAAAAGAATATTCAATTCGAAAGATTAAATACTTTGCTGCAAAATGCAAATGACAGCATATTATTGCTGAGCAGCGATGGACTCGTGATTGACGTTAATGATAAAGCCGTAGAAGTGTATGGTTACTCCAAGAAAGAATTTTCGAAATTGAACATAAGAGATTTAAGGGCTCCTGAAGAAAAAGCATCTTTTAATTCAGCATACTTCGATTTGAAGAAAAAAAGGTCGCTTGTTATCGAAACAATTCATATCTCAAAAACCGGAAGAACATTTCCGGTTGAAGCCAGTGCATCAATAATAACCTTCGATGGAGAAGACTATATACAGAATATTGTCAGAGATATAAGTTATAGAAAAGAAACTGATAAGAAATTAAGAGAATCTGAAAATATGTTTAAATCTGCATTTGATTATGCGAATGATGCTATGTTCATAATGGACCATGATATAATACTTGATGCAAACAGAAATGCGGAGATACTTTTCGGAATCCCGAAGAAAGACATGATTGGCAAAAGACCATTTAATTTATCTCCGCAATATCAGGAGGGAGGAAAGGCATCCAAAGAAAAAGCGCTGGAGTCCATCAGTAAAGCAGAGTCCGGCATTCCGCAGTTCTTTGAGTGGATTCACAGAAATTCAGACGGTGTTGATTTCAATACTGAAGTAAGCCTTAATACTATAATCCTTGAAAACAAAAATCTTATTTTTGCAGTAGTACGCGACATTACTTTCAGAAAATATGCGGAAAATACACTGCGTGAAAGAGAAAACAGACTTAATCTGGTACTTGAAGGTGCCGAAATAGGATATTATGATATGAACATGATTACCGGTGAAGTGATTACCAACGAAAGATGTTATAAGATGCTTGGTTATAATGCAAATGAAATTGTCCGCAGCAGAAAATGGTGGAGGGATATTGTTCATCCCGATGATGCAATAAATTCGCAAATCATATGGGAAGAATATTTATCCGGAAAAAGAGATATATATGAAGTTGAAGTAAGATTGAGAAAAAAAGACGGTACCTGGTTATGGGTGCTTGATAAAGGTAAGTTTTTCGAAGTAACGGAAGACGGTAAACCTATAAGAGTTGCCGGTACACATCTTGATATATCCGCCCTGAAATATTCCGAAGAGGCAATGAGAATTGCAAAAGAGGCAGCAGAAGAAGCCAGCCGCCTGAAATCAAATTTCCTTGCAAATATGTCTCATGAACTCAGAACCCCGATGACAGGTATAATCGGTTTTTCCGAAATGCTTTTCACGGAACTGGAGGATTCAGAACATAAAGAAATGGCAGAGATGATTTTAAAAGGCGGTAAAAGATTAACACAGACTCTGAATTCAATACTCGACCTATCAAGGATTGAAGCAAATCAGATTGAAGTGAAAAAAAATGAATGCAATATAATACCTCTGGTTGAAAATTCAGTGAAGTTATATCAGCAGGCTGCCAAATTGAAGGGATTGAATATCGAAATCAACAGTGATAAAGATGAGTTATTTTGCATTCTGGATGAAAAAATATTCGAAGATATTCTGAATAATTTAATTAAAAACGCACTGACATATACCGAAAGAGGAAATATTAGCATATCCGTAAGTACCATCATTAAAGGTGAAATCAGTTTTGCAAAAATTTCGGTAAAGGATACAGGGATTGGAATTCCCGAAGAACTCCATCAGCAGATTTTTGCTCCTTTCCGTCAGGTCAGTGAAGGATTAAACAGGAAATATGAAGGAACAGGTCTCGGACTCACATTGACAAAAAAATTAATCGAACTCATGGATGGCAAAATTCATGTCAAGAGTAAAGTAGGGGAGGGTTCGGAATTTATAGTCGAAATACCTTTATCAACAAAGAAAACCGAAAAAATGTTAAATTCTATTCCTGCCGATTCAGTTTTACCGAAAGCATTGTTCGTTGAAGATGAATATGAGAATTTTGAACTGATAAAGATTCTTCTCAAGCCTTATTTGAATATAGAAAATGCAGTAACCGGATATGATGCACTTGAAATGATTAAAAGTAATAATTACGCAATCATATTTATGGATATAGGACTTAAGGGAATTGACGGAATGCAGACTACAAAAGAAATAAGGAAAATGGACAGATATAAAAACATACCGATTATCGCTATTACTGCTTTCGCAATGACGGGCGATAAAGAAAGAATTCTTGAAAGCGGCTGTGACGAATATCTGCCTAAGCCTTTTAAAAAAGAAGCACTATTTACAATTTTAAAAAAATATATTAATTTGAATTTGAAAAGTTAATTTTCAGGTTATGGAAAAATTAAAAATATTGTTATTTGAGGATGATGAGGATTGTTCATTTATAATCACCAGATTGCTTTCAAAAAATTTTCTCTTAGATCATTCAGATACTGCCGAAGCCGGTTTAACTCTTGCAAAAAATACCGTTTACGACCTTATTTTGATGGATATCGGACTAAAAGACGTAAATGGTATGGATATAGTGAAGAAACTCCGCAGTATGAAACATTATGAGAATACACCTATTGTCGCATTAACTGCATTTGCCATGTTCGGCGATAAAGAAAAATTTCTTGAAGGCGGATGCACTCATTATTTATCCAAACCGTTTTTATCTTATGAACTTATCGAAACAGTGAACTCCGCTCTTAAAGTTTAGATTTTCATTTTACTAATATTTAACTGAAATATTAATTATATTTGTGTAATTAGACAAACTTTATAATTATTTGGGAAGAAAATCTACATATACGATTGTTGTTATTTACTTCATATTTGGTGTTTTATGGATACTAATTACCGATTACTTTCTGAAAACTATTGTCCCATCTCTGGGTATTTTTGCATATATATCCTCATTTAAAGGTATATTTTTTGTCGTGCTTTCCACTCTTTTTATATTTTTACTGTTAAAAAGATTTTTTTATAAGGAAATCACCGAAATTGAAAACACAGACAAAAAAATTCTTGATAAATTACAACTTGAACTTGAAGATAACAAAAGAATTAAGGAAAAATTATTGAAATATCAGGTGAATCTAAATGCTCTGATAGAAAGTAATCTTCAATCATTTGTGCTTCTCGATAAGGATTCTAATATCATTCTATTTAACAAGTCTGCCGAGTTTTATATCGGTAAGGTGACAGGCGTTAATATAAAGAAAGATATGAATCTTAGAGAAATTTTACCTGTCGATATGAAAGAGTCATTTACTCTTAATTTCAATAAAGCAATCAACAATATTCCTGCTCGTGTAGAAAAGAAATTTAATATAGACGGACGTGAACTCTGGGTTAATTTTATTTATAATCCGGCTTTTAATAAGGCAAATGAGATATTCGGTGTGATTTTTACGGGTATCGAAAGCACCGAACGGATGAATATGATGAATGAACTGAAAAAAACTGTTGAAATATATGAAGAACTCATAAAAGCAACTCCCGATGCAGTATCGATAACTAACAAACAAGGAAAACTGGAGTACATTTCTCCCGTAGCACTTGAACTGCTTCGAATTGATGATATTAATAAGGCAGTCGACCAGCCCTGCATAAAGTGGTTCGCTGAAGAAGAATATGAAAATCTGCAAAGCAACATTGATTTAATAATTAATCATAAACACCAAACAAAAGGGTCTGTCTATAAAATGAGGCGCGACGATGGTTCTTATTTTATAGCAGAATTCAATTCGAGTCCGATTGAGAATATTGACGGCAATCCGACTAGTTTTATTTCAACTTTCAGGGATATAACGCAAAGAATTGAGTCCGAAGAAAAATTAAGAGTATATTCGAATGAACTCAAAGAACTTAATGCAAGTAAAGACAGGTTCTTTTCAATCGTTGCTCATGACCTTAGGAATCCGCTTCAGGGATTGCTTGGTTTTTCCAGCCTGTTGAACGATAATTTCAGCGATCTGACGATAGATGAAGTTAAAGAATATATCGGCTACATATATCAGTCTGCTAAGAAAATGCACTCTCTTACAAATAATCTTCTGCAATGGTCGAGAATAAAAACAGGAAAAATCGATTATAGTCCGCTTAATATTAATGTATATAATGCCGTCAAACATAATATTGACCTGCTGAAACCAAGCGCCTTTAAAAAGGAAATAAACATAGAAACGGAAATCGAATCGGATATTAATATCTACGCCGACAGGAAAATGTTCGATTCGATTTTGCAGAATATTTTAAGCAATGCCATAAAATTTTCATATCCTAAGAACAGAATTGATATAAGCGCGGAAATAAATAAAAATTTTGTCCGCCTTAGCATCAGAGACTACGGTTTGGGCATCAAAAAAGAAAACACAAGCAAGTTATTCTCAATCGATACTCATTTCACAACGACAGGCACGCAGGATGAAGAAGGGACAGGGCTCGGGCTGATACTCTGCAAGGAAATGGTTGATAAGCACGGCGGAGAAATAACTTTTGAAAGCGAATATAAAAAAGGCAGTGTCTTCAGTTTCACACTGCCCAAAGGTACATAAACCGGGAAATATTTCTAGAGATTCTTTAAAACGATATTAAGCCAGTTTATAACTGTATTCCTTGTCTTTGTCTTCTTTATCATTTTGTAATCTTTCCAGATTTTTTTCTTTCCCTCATATCCGATTCTTTCTCTTAAATTTTCTTCAAGTTGCTCAATCTGGTATTCTCTTAACTTTTCCATATCTGTCACATCCCTGTTCATTTCCCTGAGTTTGAGATTGCTTAAACGATTATTGAGAAAATTTTTATCTTTGTGAATTACGCTTATATTATCAGGATTGTAATATCTGAACGCTGAAATAATCAAATTTTGTACTGGGTAATTTCTTTTTATTCCGTTCTTTGTAATATAAACCCTGAGATATCTGGAATTAGGAGATAAGAACTGTGTCAATTGCTGTATGTGCCCGTATTTGTTCCTTACGTAAACCCTGCCTTTTTTGTCAGCAAGGTAATTTCCGTAATCCGGAATCTTTCTTAAACTTGTCCTGGAATATCTTCCCGTAGAAGTGTCCCAGACATTATTCAGACGAATGTATTTTGAGGCTGACATGATTTTTAATTTTGATTGAAAATATCGTATAAACCGGATGCCATTAATACAGCACCTACAAATGCTCTCTTCTGGGCTGTCTTTTGAATGTAGTTCTTCATACCGATTATATTTGAACCGCATATTTTTTCATACCATAACCACTTTCCGTTCCTATTTACCCATTTACCGTCTCCGGTCCGAAGTTTATTCTTATATTCATCTTTTGTTATCTGATTTATGTCGCACTGAATAAAACGGTCTTTGAAGCATTCCTCTAAACTGTTTGAACTACCTTCGCTAATTCCTGTAATAATACCTTCATTGTTGCGTATTATACACCGGTAAGTAAAATCCAGAAATTCTTTTTCCCTGTCGGTAACACTGCTTACACATATCAGGGATTCGATTTGTAATTTAAGACGGCTCCTTATTTTTTCGGCTCCCGATCTGAGAAGTATCGGTCTGCTTTTTGATTTCAAAAATGCAAAATCTTTTCCCGGTACAAGCGCTCTCAAAAGAGTTTGCTCTTTGCAGCCGCCAGGAATTTTAATTTCGGAATTGTTTTTGTTTTCTTTCATTTTTTTATTTCTCCTTATTAATTAATTGTATAACTAATTGAATACAATATAATACAAATGTATTATATTATGCTATCATTAACTGATAATAATTATTTCCTTAGAATAATTATTAGGCTGACAGCATAGCAGAAAATCAAAAGATAGTAGAAGTACAATAAGTGATTTTTTATGATAGTAGATGCACTATATTATTCGCAATACCAGAAAATTTTTTAGTCCAATTCTGATAAAAAAAACAAGTTTTCTGTTGGCACGCTAATTGATATTATAAGAGTAACTAAAATTTAATCAAGGGAGAAGATAATGGATCAAGACATCAAGACAAAGTACGTAAATCCTTACACAATCGTATTAGCAATTCTGTTTATATTCTTAAACGTTGCGATGTTTGCTAAATAACAATTGTGATTATCTTATGAATAATAGCCGGAATGATATCCGGCTATTATCTTATTTTTAATTGCTTTCCCGAAAGTTAATACTATAATATAGTGGGTATACTATATTTTATTATAGTATTGTAGTATATTTATTATTTACCTCAATTATTTACCAAAAATGGGCATATTTTCTGGCACACCTATTGCTTTATAAAGATTATACAAACGAGAAAGGTTAAATTAATGACTAAAAAGGCAATATTCTTCTTCATGACAATAGCAGCAGTATTATCTTTTAATGCAGTTTCTGCACAATGGCTTCCCGGAAATCAAATCAACTTAGATGTTAATCCTTGCGTTACGATGGCATCAAACAACACTGTTTTCATAGCAGGAGGTCATAATATCAATAATTCCAGAGGGGTTGTTTATAAATCGGTTGATGGGGGAATCACTTTTTCGTCGGTTAGAATGAATTCGACAATAAAAAAGATTTTTTCCATATATTCTACAAATGAAAATACTATATATATAGGCGAAGGTAATAATGACGGGGGTCTTCTAAAGGGCGCAAAAGTATGGAAAACGACTGATAACGGATTGAACTGGACAAATATAGTTAATCTTGGGACTAAAAATGGTTTTATCAACTTTATACTTTTTTCAAATTCCAATCCTTCTTTTGGTGTGATTCAATCGGATCCTGAATCAAATAATGGCGGTGATTTTAAATTATGGAAAACAACAAACGGAGGATTGAACTGGACTTCTTTTTCGGCACCGGATGCAAAATCAACCGGATATCAAAATTCCGGATTTGTAATAGATGCAAATTTCTTCGGTTTTGGCTTATATGATAGTTCTAAGATTGAAATTACAAGAAATGGCGGATTAAACTGGAGTATTATTAATATTCCGTGTCTTGAAAAAACCGGCATATCCTCAATATCATTCAGCAATAATAAACTTAATGGCATCGCGGCATCCAGAGTCACGGAAAGTACAGTAGCCAGAACAACCAACGGCGGTTTAACCTGGTTTTCTCAATCAATTTCTGCAAATAAGAATACCATTTCCGGCACAGGCTTTGTAAAATATATTCCGGGAACATCATCAATTTATTTAATGGTATCAAATTCAACGGGAACGGTAAGTTACAAATCAATTGATAATGGTGAAACATGGGAAATATTAAGTGTGCCTTCACAAATAAAAGATATTAATGATCTGGCGGTATATTATTCCGGTTCAGGTAATGCAGGGGCATTTGCAGGTTCAAGTTCTACAGTCCCGATAAAATTAATAGATCCAACACCGCTGCCCGTCAAACTGCAGTCATTTTCTTACTCAGTAAGCGGTCAGGACGTGAATTTAAATTGGGTCACATCGTCAGAAGTGAACAATAATGGTTTTGAAATAGAGAGAGAAAACGATGGAAATTGGTTGAAAATTGGTTTTGTAAAAGGTATTGGCAATTCAAATCAACAAAATTCGTACAAATTCTCCGATAAAAAAGTTGGCAGCGGTAAATTTTCTTACAGAATAAAACAGATAGATTATAACGGAAATTATGAGTATTTCAATTTAAATGGACAGGTAGCAATCGGAACACCGGCACAATTTAAACTTTCTCAAAATTATCCGAATCCTTTCAATCCCGTTACTAAAATAGACTTTGAACTATCACAGGACGCATCAGTATCAATTAAAGTATATGATATGACCGGCAGGGAAGTGTCCGGTATTTTCGAAGGTACAAAAACAGCCGGATATTATACCGTTCAATTTGACGGGAGCAAATTATGCTCAGGAATCTATTATTACAGTTTAATTGCAAATTCTAATGGAATTGAGACCGTAATTACTAAGAAAATGAATTTAATAAAGTAATCCTAAAATGCGAAATTTTCTCGTAGTATAAAAACTCTTATAACAGTATGATGACTATTAATTCAAAAATAAAAGCCCAAAAGAAAGTAAAAATCCCCTTTATTTATGGCACAATTTTTGTAACTAATATGTAAGAGATAACAATGAGAAAAAATTTAATAAATATAATAATGAAATCACAAGGTACAAAAATCGGAAAATATGCAGTTGTTGTAACTTTAATGCTGGTGTTGACTGCTAACTTATCTTTTGGACAATGGGCACCATCCGGTTCAGCCAATTTAAACAATATAGGTTCATGGCCGAGTGTTTCTGTTGTTAACGATAATTTGGTATTTGTTGTTGGCGGAACAGCCGGTTACGGACCCGTCATTTATAGATCAACAAACGGCGGCGCGAATTTTACTGAACTTCCAAGAAACGGAATAACAACTTCAGGAAGATTTTTCTCATGCGTATGGGGTAAAGATGCGAATACAATATTTGTAGGCGATGGTGCACCATCAGGTGACGGTACAGTAGCAGATTCAAAATTTTATAAAACCACCAACGGAGGCACAAACTGGACTGTGATTGGACATAGCGGCAGCGGTGTAACCGGATTTTTTAACGGTATCGTATTTTCAAGATCAAATCCGCTTGTTGGATTTGCAAATTGTGATCCGAGCGGAACGACAGGACATTTTTTAATGTGGAAAACAACAAACGGCGGTGTAAACTGGACGAGTTTCACATTTACCGCTCCAAGCGCTTACGGTGCACAAAACTCTGTATTCTGTATCGATGCAAATTTCTTTGGGTTCGGCTTAAACGTTGCTAATGCACGTGTTGCAATAACAACGAACGGCGGTACAAACTTCAATTATTATTCGCTGCAGGGTGCAACAAGTTCACAGGGATTTGTTTCTACTGTTACTTTCAACGACGACAAAATTCATGGATATGCGGCAGTAAGTTCAACTAACAATAATATCTGGCAGACAACAAACGGCGGACTGACATGGAATGTTCTTGATGTAACCGGAGTTCCAAACAATGTTTCAGGACAGGCAAACATAAAATACGTATCAGGTACAAATTCAGCGTTCTATGTTATTTCGAACACGAATATAACATACAGTTTCAGAATAGAAAATAACGGCGCTGTATTTACACCTTATACAAGTTCGACATCTGCAGTAAACATAATGCATATTGATGCATATTACAGCGGAGCAAAGGTAAACGGCAATGCTTCGGTTTACACTATTTCTCCTGCGGGCAGTGTATATAAACTTCAGGATTCACCTCTTCCTGTTGAAATGGCGTCATTTACTTACTCAACATCAGGAAGAAATGTCAATCTGAAATGGATTACATCGATGGAACAAAATAATGCAGGATTTGAAGTTTACAGAATAAATGACGGTCTCGATAAAAACACAATTTCAAACTGGACAAAAGTCGGTTTCGTACAGGGCAAAGGTACTGTAAACGGCAACACTGAATATAATTTTACCGACAATGGTTTGAATACGGGAAAATATGATTACAGACTTAAACAAATAGATTATAACGGAAATTTCCAATTTTACAATCTTAACGGATTGGTAAACATCGGAACACCGAGCAAGATAAGCCTCGGTCAGAATTATCCGAATCCTTTTAATCCTGTAACAACAATCGGATATGAAATTCCTCAGGATTCAAAAGTAACAATGAAGGTATACGATATAACCGGAAAACAAATTACATCGCTTGTAAATGAATCTCAGACAGCGGGTTATCACACAGTGAAATTCGATGCATCGGGATTCTCAAGCGGAATGTATTTCTATAAAATATTTGTAAGCGGTGCTAACGGAGTAAACACCGAAATTACAAAAACAATGAGTGTCGTGAAGTAAAATCATTCCTCCTTTCTCCTAAGGGGACATTCCTACGGAATTGTCCCCTTTTTTTATTCCGGAATTTTATTTTGTTTGAATTAATTAATTACGTGATTGTATAAAAAAAAGGGCAGCCTGCAATCTTGCTTAAGTTCGCTGCCCGCCTGGGAGAGATATTATGATTTATTATGATTCCGTGTATATGTTTCTATTCTCAAATCAAAATACAAAACGAATGCTTCTAACGAGAATTATTTTCTGTGGATTGTGTGTCTGTTCAAAATGAAAACCGATATCAGTAGATTTACAAGCCGTTCAATCCTCTTAACTTTGTGTTTGGATTTTGTAAAATCTTTTTCCTTGTAATCTCCGTCTTCGGGTTTCCAACCGTAATACTTATATACAAATTCTTTATTCATTGCCGATATATAAATTTAAAATCATTCCTTATATAAGTAATAACAATTTATATGCCATAGCAATTACGCAAAATTTTTCTGTTTTCAGGCTTTTTTGAAGATTAATGATTCTTATAAAAGGAATTTTATCATTTTGAGAATAAAGAATTGTTAAATCCAAAATCGCTCTAAATCCAATATTAATAATAACTAATATGTTCGTTTTCTTGAAAAAATATTTCTATGATTTCCGTATTATTGAAAAACTTTTCAAAAAACTCAAGAATTTTTCAAAAAACGCGATTTTTGATAAATAATCGGGTTAATCTCATTTTGACAAAAGAAAATACAAATTTCGTCAATTTAGCACACTCTTTCTCAGTGTTTCCTGATCTTTGACCTCTATAAATTGAACGTGTCCCAATTCCCAGTTGAGGACCGTTAAGCCTTCATCCGTGAAAATCTTACGCAAATAATCATAATTCCCTTTATATGAAAACTCTCCGTCGATATAAAAAGCAATGTCGGCGGCGATACCGAAATGATGCATTCCGTTTTTTCTGATTTTACTTTTACCTGATTTGTAATACTCCGACTGCAGATTATTGCTTCTGTAAGTCTCGACAATATAAACATCATGCGAGGGATATTTTTCGTTGTATTTTCCGAAACATAAAATAAGTTTATCCAGAAAATCCGGAAACAACAAATTTAAGTCGTTCACGGGTTTTGTAGAATCAAATTCCTTTGATTTCTTTATGACATTGTCATAATGCTCTTTTAATTTATCATAATCCATTTTATAAAAATTTAAGTTTTAATGAAACTGACATGAAGAATTTATTTTTCTCATTTCCGTAGCCAAATCCTGCTATTATAAAAATCTTATCCTTGTATGAAACCCCGGTTTCTGAAATTATTTCATAATTGAATTTGAGTTTCTGCTGAGGATATAACTTTATTGATACATCGGGTCTACAGAAATTAAAATTTCTGCTTTTTATGATGATATTCTCCTTAACGGGAACGAGAGTGAAGTCATTTCCGAGGTTATCGAATTTATATTCACTGACTATTGTATCAAATATATTAACTGTTTTCACATTCAGATTCCTTCCCGATTTTTCCAGTCGTATCGGCAGATCGTACTTCGTAATTTTTTCGATAAAGACAGTATCCGTTTTCTGCACGTATATTTTTTGCGGTGTCAAATGATTGTTCGCAAGTTTATCGATGAACCTGAATACGGTATCGTGACTGATTTCGGATTCGTACTTTCTTAATATATTCGTATCTCCGATTTCAATTCTATTGTCATTGTATTTATTTTTCACAGACATGAAAACCAGCAGACCAATACCGATTAAGAAAATAAGTGATAGAATTATTTTGCACCAATTATTCATTTTACTTTCTCCTTTTCATTTACTGTTCCGTAGCCCGTTCTTTGCCGGTCGAATTTAGTTCTGCAAATTTTTGGGCTGCCTTCCCGCCGAAACCGAAGCCGAGCAATGCGGCGCTCAGGTAAATAAATTCATGAAGATATATATCTTCATATCTCATAAATCCCATGACAAGAACGGCAAACGCTGCGATTAAGCCCGCAATTACGGTAAGAAAGGAAATTAATCTCATCATGGAATATTCTGTGTTTTCAAGAAAAAATTTTAGCATATATGTTATTTTAAATTTTAACCGATAAATATTTTTCAAGTATGGAATCGTAATTTTCGTCTTTATATGTGAACGAATACTTAGTCTCGCTGCCTGAGTCTTTTTTGAGTATGTCCATGCGTTCCAGACCGATTCTCCGAGTCAGATTTTCATCGCCGCAATACTGAAAACTTTTTAGAAATGATTCTGCTGACATCATCAATGCAACCCATTTCAAATCAGGAGGTAATTCGTTTATCGGGTCATTTGCATTTTCGATATATCCTGCGAAATATTTTATTCTGATATTGGAGTTTCCTGCAGGGAGTGTGAATCCGTTTAATAGGATAATTTTACCGCTGTCCTGTTCGCAGAATAGGTTTTCTTCAACCGGTTTTCCTCCGAACAGATCTGCGCTGAAAGTACCCGTTTCTTCTCTTACCATAACGGAATCTACTTTCTCTACTGGATAGTTCGATAATCTTATAATATTCTCGTTCTTGCCGCTGAGTATTTCATATATTCTCGAATAACTTAGTTTCCTTTTGCATAGATTGTTTATTCTGGCAGTTGTCATATCAATGATTTTGCGAAGGAAATTATCCTGGGAAGTATCCTTTATCCTGAGGAAATATTTTAAATCATCTATATTTATCATTTTTATGTGTTTTAAATTCTAAATTTTATAAAGAGGGAGGAATCCTCCCTCTTATTTGTTTATTCATTGCGGTATATTCTTCAAAAACTATTCTACCGCCGTTTTCAGAACGGAAAGCGCAATCGGGTATGTGAATTTCACATCGAATGAAGCATTGAAATTCAAACCTACGAGTCCGGATTGCCACAGATTGACGTTCTGAGTTCCCATCTGAACCGTAGCATCTTTGCTGAAATCTATCGTCAGATTATTTCTTAATCCGATTGCCATATAACTCAAATCACCGAATGCTAAAAATGCCCTGTCTGTTTCGGATTCGCTCAATGAGTAACAGGCATCCGATAATTCGACCGGATATCCTTCAAGTATCATTTCTTTCCTGTCCTGCGGGCTGAGAACGTACTCGGAATTAGGCGCGTATTTCAGGGATTTTATCAATCCGTAAATGGTTCTGTTCATGTACCATTTTGAATTTTTCAGAGTATGCGATGGTACTGAAGAAACCGCTTCGATAAGATCATCATATGTTAAACTGTTGAAATCGGTGCCTGTTATTTCCATAACTTTTGCGCCGATGCCGTTTGTGAGCAATCCGTCGATATTTCCCGGAATACCCCTGAATGCGGCAGTATCTATTGTGTATGACATAATCTGAGCGGCAAGATTTGTGACGAATCCCATGACATCAAATGCTTCATCTTCAAGCAGTTGCTTCGAGAACAGGACTATAAAACCGCCGTCCTTTCTTCTAAGAATTACCTGTGCGAAAGACGGGTTCGAAACGGGTTTTACCGTGCCTTCACTTACAAATGACCATGTAGGAAGCGTGTCGAGTTTAGGTATCACAAGTTCGCGTCTTGTCATATTGTATATCGTTGCGTTTCGCATCGCTACACCGCCGGATTTTACGAGTGACATGATTCTGTCGTTCCATTCCTGAGGGACCAAATAACCTCCGGCAGTGCCTGTAGATTCATTCAGGAAATCCCTGTAATTCACGGGCAGTAATTCCGGTTTACCATAAACGATTGACTTAAGAAAATTCCTTCCGTCCTGCACGGTCTTGCTTTCTTTATTAGCCGTATCTCTGAATCCTTCAGAGGGAATTTGCGTCGAAGTCAGATTTCCGATGTCCGCTATCTCCTTCTTTACAATTTCAGCGGCAACTTTTCTTGAAATTGCTTCAACTTTGTTTTCGTCGATTAATTCGACATTTGTGTTTTCATCCATTTTGTTTTTCCTTTCCTTGTCTGGATTTTTGATTGTGGGTTTTTGATTATTGTTATTATCAGGGAGCATTTCTTTGAGATGTACTTCCCTGAGTTCTTTTAAAATAAGATTAATGCTGTCGGGATTTGCCGGTACGGGAACTGATGAATATTCTATTAATTCCCATTCGCTAACATAACTTACATCCTTTCCGTTTATTGATTTCCTTTCCGGAGGCGATTTCGGAATGAATCCGATTGACCATGCGTTCAGGAATCCTTCCTTATTAAGCCTGTAAAGTTCTTTTCCTGCCTGTGTATCAGCGAATTTAGTGATTGCTTTAATTCCGAAATCGTCGGGGATAAGCGAAATGTTTTTTCCGATTACAAGATTTCTGGAATCATGGCAGAAAAGCACAACGGGGTTTTTTCTGTAGTTTGAATCGTCCATTCCATGCGGGTTTATTACTTCGCCGTATCTGTCAGGAGTCGATGTGGAGATGTAATGTTCAATTGTCATTTCGTTGTCGTTAAACGACTTGACGGTGTTTTCAAATGTTTTGTAATTCATACTGGTTAGTTAAATGTTTAAGATTTATTCGTTATTTGAGAAACCTTCTATTTCTCTTAATTCCTCGGTAGTCGCAATGCCGTATTTACTGTATATTTCAATTGCCTGCAATTGAAGTTCCCGGTCAACTTCAAATTCGTATTCCATTGTAATCTGCAAATCCTCATCCTTATAATTATCATTAAGAAAGATGTTGAGTTTCGACTCGATGCAAATCTTTGCGAATGGCTTGATGACATAATCATTGAATATCTTCATGGATTCCCTTGCAGTTGCTCTGTTTACCTCCTCCGTTATGCCCAGGATTATCTTGGGTACACGGAACATTCCGAGTATTTCATCACGTATCATTTTTCTTGACGGTAGTATCTCAACGTCTTTCGGATATGCCTGATACGGCTTTGCTTTTATTCCTCCCTCAAGAATAATTGTCTTGCCGGCATTTTCGGCTCCTTCATACTGGTCTTTGAATTCATTTCGAAGTCTCTCGAACACATTGTCAGTAAGAGTCTTATCCGATTCCAGAAGCATACCTACAGCCGCGTCGTTTTTATAGAAATTTCTTTGATAAAGATTTTGGAGGAAATCTATTTCCTGTGTATAATTGAACCCGGATATTATTGATTTGCCGAGAAAACTATTATCCGGGTCCGGGATAAGAAAATGAATTATATCTCGTTTATTATACTCAATGCTTGTTCTTCCGTTAAAGTAAATATATTTCTCGATGTGAGACATATCGGGATTCAGTTTTATCCTCACGGATTTCGAGGGCAAGTGATAAAGCCCCGCAGGTTTGCCGTTATTTGCTCTGTGGATATACAGATACGAATTTCCGTAAAGGTCAAGAGATGAAGAAACCTTGTGCAGAAGTTCTTTGAAAGCATGTCCGCGTTTGTTAGGTCCTTTGATTAAATCAAGAAAAGGATGATCCGTAATTTCTTTCCGGAACTTTCCGTCACCGGTAGATTTGTATAGCAGAATATTGGCTTTGGAAACATTCTCTGCGCGAGTATTGATGCATGCATAAGCGTATGATTTATAATTATCGAATGTGCTGAGAAAATTTAAACCGAGAGTACTGCCGCTGCTGCCCGAGAAAAATTTTGAATTGTTTTTGTTCTCGTTTTTCTCTCTGCCGAAAATTCTATTTAATATATTTTTCATAATGGTGGATTAAAATTTATTACCATACAAAATTAAGGGATGTATGCCGAAATTATTCAATAAATGACCACAGGCACATCTAAATACATGTTATTTAGTTATTAATCGATGGGTTGTGTTCGGTCGGAATTTATACTTCTTGAATTTGGGTTCGTAACGCATTACCTAATATCTTATAAAAACATCACTTATCAGTAAAAATACCTTGTTAATAAAAATAATACTTATTAGATTTTATTTAATTCCAATCAAAAAGCATATAATAATGAGAATATCATGAAAAAATTCTTATTTGTGTTTGTCGCGATTTTCATTTCTTCAATTTCTTTTTCACAATCAAGTTGGCAAGTGGTTACGGTTTCTTTACCTGGGTTCTGGCTGGAAGCAATTCAGATGACATCGGCAAATACAGGATATGCCTGCGGTTGTTATCCAAATATTTCTTCCGGCGGTTTTATGAAAACTACTAACGGCGGTTTAAACTGGCAGTTCACTTATAAACCGTCTCATAATGTAGATGACATCAGTTTCTTAAATGATTTGACAGGTTACGCGATTGAATATACAACTATACCCGGTTATTACCACGGTGGTATTTATAAAACAACCGACGGAGCGGTCAGTTGGGTGTGTCAGGACAGTGTTGAGAACGGTAATTTCTTCAAAATAAAATTTTATGATTTAAATACGGGCTTGGTTGCAGGGAAATACGGCTCTGCATATTTTACTTCCAACGGCGGTGTAAATTGGCTTAATGTCAATAGTGGTTCGAACGGCTGGATGGAACCGCAAACAATATGGTGTCTTGATGCAAACACATGGCTTGTTGGTGACGGTCAGTTATTGAATAAAACTACTAACCGCGGCGTAAACTGGATTATAAATGACTCAGTCCCTGCAAGTTCTATATATTTTTTCAATAACTCAACAGGAATTACGACCGGAGGCAATGGATGTATTTATAAAACGACAAACTCCGGTGGTAATTGGATTAGGATTAATAACAGCCTTAACGGCTGGTTACTTTCTTTGATATTTACAGATCAGAATACAGGATATTGCTGCAGATATGGCAGTCCGTATATATATAAAACAACTGACGGCGGATATAATTGGACTGAAC
Source organism: Ignavibacteria bacterium (assembly GCA_028714695.1). Lineage (GTDB taxonomy): Bacteria > Bacteroidota > Ignavibacteria > Tepidaquicellales > Tepidaquicellaceae > CAIKZJ01. Next base: position 66,826 of record JAQTLX010000002.1, read on the forward strand.
AATTGATTTATCCAAATAATATTTTGTCTGCTCTGCATTTTCTAAATAACAATACCGGATTTGCTGCCGGTTCGAGCGGCAGAATTTTCAAAACTACAAACGGCGGCTCTGTATTCGTAAGCAATATATCAGGTGAGGTTCCGGACAAATTTGATCTGGGACAGAACTACCCGAACCCGTTTAATCAATCATCAATTATCAATCTTCAATGTTCAATGAAAGGCATGGTGACATTGAAAGTATTTGACATATCGGGTAGGGAAGTGCAGTCTCTTGTAAATGAAACTCTTAGTCCCGGAACATATCAGGTGCGGTTCGACGGTTCCGGATTATCCAGCGGTATTTATTATTACAAACTCACGGTCGATAATAAGCCGATAGCAATTAAAAAAATGGTGATGATAAAATAATTACTAATTATTAATTGAAACAAAGCAGCCCGCAGGATTTGCGGGCTTCTTCGTTTATTGTATTATGTTATGAGATTTATGTTCCAAGACTTATTTGATAAGAACCATTTTGTTAATCAGTGATTTCGAAACGTCCTTTGAGTCAATTACCATTCTGCAGAAATATGTGCCGCTCGAATAATTTGCCGCATCGAATTTATATGTGTAATAGCCGGGCACGAGTATTTCGTTTACAAGTGTTTTTATTTCGCGTCCTGTTATGTCATAAATGATTAACTTTATTTTGCTTTCTGCGGATATATTGACGTCTATGTTTGTTACTGGATTGAACGGATTCGGATAGTTCTGTGATAATTTAAATTCTTTCGGAGTCGATATTTCAACGTCCGATGTAAGATTGTGATATTCGAAATTGCCGTTATTGTCTATTTGTTTGAGTCTGTACTGATATTTACCTGTGTTTAGTTTTCTGTCTTCGAATGTGTAAGTCGTAGGCGTCGTTTTTGTTCCGTTACCTTTAACGTATCCGGTTTTTGCCCATGTGCCTGCTCCCGTTTTTCTCTGTATTTCAAAACCGTCATTATTTGTCTCGCTTGCGGTAATCCATTTTAGATTCACGTCTCTTCCGGAAACATTAGAAATAAATGATGACATTGAGACGGGAAGTTGTCCCTGTTGGCCTCCGGATATTGCGCTGAATCCTGTTACAGTGCCCGTCAATCTGTGATTGAAAGCATCTGCCTGATTCATTAAAAACCATCCCTGACCCGCGTCATATTTGCTTGCCCACATGTTGTTTTCGTTTCCTGTTACGTCAGAGGATACGTACTGGCAGGTTACACTGCATGAAAAACTTGAGATACCCGATTGTGAAACTGTCCAGTATCTGTTTAAATAATCCGTTGAACTTGTATTATTCGGGTGCTTCGTCTCGGATAAGTTTACACCCGCATAGGCAGATGAAAATGTTCCGCTTGTGAAATTCAGCGTTATCGGCGTATATTCGAAATCGGATATGTCGCCTATTGGATACGTAAACGAACCTGTTCCTGAAAATACTTTTCGCAATTGACCTGTACCTGACGCGATTATCATATTTGTTCCAGAAGGTGTTCCGCCTATAGAGGCGTTTGCACCAATTGTAAGGTTGCTTATTCCGAGAATAAAAAATCCGTTAGTTAAATTTAATTGATTTGAGACAGTGAAGTCACAATTTGAATTTACTCCCGCACTGTTATTCACTGTTAAATTGTACACCGTATAACTACCGAATGCACCTGAAGAAATAGTCTGTGCAGTGGTGCCTCCGAAAATCAAAGTTGAATTTAAAGCATCGGATTTTATCTTAGCGCCGTTTGTAAGCGATATGTCGCCTGTGATTGTAAGCGATTTGCCGTTGACATCAAGTATATATGTTGACTGTGAATTTATAACGCTTGCAACAGTCCTGTCCTGATCCAGAACGCAGCTATTGACCGGTGCGTTATCAAATACTACGCTTGAACCTGCGCCCGGAACCATATTGCATAACCAGTTGCTCGAAGTGTTGAAATCAGTACTTGTAGTTCCTTTCCAGATAAACCCCTCAAGAGCGCCCATTCTGGGTGTTGCACCTCTTGTTTTGCTTTCGAAGTCAGTCGTTAATCCTGCAATATTAATTCCGGCAAAATTAGCCGTTGGTAACAGACCGCTGTATGTAAAATTTGTAGTGTTTACATACGCCGGATTTGTATTCAAACTGTTTACATCCTGAGATGTTGCAGATTGCCATGCAGCCAGGTTAGTTTTATTTGCTGAACAATACCCTAAAACACCTCCTGTACCGCCTGCATAATAATCATTGTAATCGCATGTCAGATTTGAATTATCCTTTAAGTATATGGCGTAATGAGAACCTGAGCCGCCTGAGTTTGTTCTCGAATTTGAAAATATGTTGTTGCGTATGTTTTTTGCGTAATCAGTATAATTATTATAAAAAGCATATGAACTTTGGTTGCCGCTTGCCCCCGTACCGCCTATATAAACAGTATTGAAGTAAACGAGCGCGCCAGAATAAACATTTATGCCTTTGAATTTAAGATTTGCAAGACTCGCACCCGCATTATCGTATCCGAGATAAATAATATTATTCCTTATTGTTCCGCAGTTAGTTGCATGATAAGAATAAATGCCGTCGACTTCTGTACCCGAGCCGGTCGTTTTTAAATTCTTTATGAAATTCTTTTCTATCGTTGGGTTTGATACGCCCGAGTATATACCGTATATATTTGCCGGTCCGGATATATAATCAATCGTGTTTCCGCTTGCGGTCAAACCGCTTGTCCCAAAATACATACCGTAAACATCACCCGCAGAAGATGTGGAAGAAATATTTTTAACAATCGAATTTGAAACTGTCGTTGTAATATTTGAGGTCATATTCATGCCGTTTGTTCCTCCGGTAACGGAACCTGAACGCGTTATATTTTGGACTGTATTGCCGCTGCAGGTGGGAGTAGTTGCCGCGGAAGTATATACACATATGCCGTCAAAAATTCTTATGTTGCCGCTTACATTTATACTGTTTGCAGTAGTTGTACTTCCGATAGTATTATTGTCTAAATTATTCAGAGCATGTGCGCCGTCCAGTTCAATTATTTCTGCATCGAAATTTTGTGTCCCGGTTATATTCATACCGCTTATCGTGTTGCCGGTGCATTTGTCAATATTGACGGTACTCGAATATCCCGTGCATATTCCATATACTAATGAAAAACTTCCGGTATTATTTACCGAGATATTTCCTGTCAAGTCCGTTCTTCCGATATTATTGTTCATTATATCGACGTATCCCATGCCTACCCATATTCCGCTGAACCGCGGTGACATGGAGTTGGAACTGCCTGTTATATTTGATGATGAGAAACTTATATTTTGTATATAATTTCCGCTGATTGTCGATTTGTTTACCGTTGCCACGTCCATTAATTCAATAGCAACGAATCGGTTTATATCACCTGAGTATGTCATCGCCGTACCGCCGCAACTTGCGGATGTACCTCCGATATAATTACCCGATATCGTGTAACCGTCTCCCGTGCGTATATGAATGGGGGATATACATGCAGCACTTGAAACGGATACTGATGAACCCTGATAAAAACTGTTGTTTGTTATTGTCCAGAGACTTGCACTGCCGTAGTAAAGATAAATTCCTGCATGCCTGTCAATTACCAAAGTACCTGCCCCGCCTACAAAATCATGTATGGTACAATGATCGACGGTATTGAGTGTATTTCCATTCGAACTGTTATTGCTTCCTGCAACAATACACCGGGATGGTTTATTCGAACCCGACGGTCCGATATCGCAATAAGAAATAAGGTTGTTATTATTTGACCCCGCATCAAATGTTATAACACCGTCTGTATATGTTGTTGTCGATGGGTTTGAACCCTTTAATGTGCAATTTTTGACCGTGTTATAAGTTGCTCCCGCGCCGAATTTTATTGCACTTGAAGATGTACCTGTATTTGTATTTTCAAATTTCAGACTGTTGCCTCCGGTATTCAAACCGTCTATGGTAACATAATCCGCTCCGTTTAAACTTACCAATGCTCCCGCTATACTGCCTGTAACTGATTTTGAAGTTCCTCCCTGCGGTCTGATAAGGATGGAAGTATAACTTGCCGAACCGCTTCCGCTGTAATTTAATACGGCGGATGAAGTTTCGGTTGTATTCCCAATAATGCTTAATACTATAGCGCCTTTATGTGTACCCGCATTAATAGCATCAAAGGCGGCTTTTAATGTTGTAAAGTTAGCGGTGGTTGTACCCAGAGTCGCCGTCAAATTTATATTTGTTGTTGCTGCTTGTGTTAAGACAGTAACAACGTTGGAATTTACGCTAGAGCCCGCAGCATTGACCGAACGTACTCTGTAATAATACGTTGTGCTTGCCGATAAACCCGTAACAGTATAATTAATCACGTTACCGACATCAAAATTATTGTATGAACCTACAAATGAAGCAAATGTTGAACTTGTCGATACGTCAATTTTATAAGTTGTTGCTGTTACCGATGCCCAATTTGCAGTAAATGATGTTGAAAGTATATTGGAAGCATAAGTAATAACAGGCGGTACAGGCAATCCTGTGCTTACAATATTAGAACTCATGCTTGTGTTGCTTGCGTTTGTTGCTCTTACTCTATAATAGTAAGTCACTCCCGACGTCAGCCCTGTTACAGAATAAGTTGTTACGTTACCAACGTCAAGGTTACTGTATCCGGTTACGCATGCCTGAAAATAAAAATCGGTTGCGACATCAATTTTATATGATGTTGTTCCGCCAACGGAACCCCAGTTGGCAGAAAAAGAAGAACTCGTTTTGTTTGTGGCGTCTGTAGCAACCGGTGCTGAAAGTCCGCCTACGCTAATTATATTTGAACTGAAACTCTGTCCGTTTGAATTTGCCGCTCTTACTCTGTAGAAATATGCTATGCCCGCAGATAGTCCCGTTACGGATTTTGATGTAACATATCCGACATCAAGATTATTATAACCCGTTACAAATGTAGTAAAGTTTGCATCCGTTGAGACGTCAAGTTTATATGAAGTTGTATTGTCAACCGCATTCCAGTTTGCTGTGAAAGATGTGTTATTATAATTTGTTCCCGCCGTTGCCGTCGGAGTTCCGGGAGCGCTTGAATTAATCTGACCTGATACGGCAAGAATAATTGTTTTTCCCGTACCGGACTCATTCTTTGTAATTGTAATGCTTTTTATAAGTTTTCCCAAATCTGCTCCTGATAAAGCAAGTGTGCAGTCATATAATCTCGGATTACTTGCATCGCCGTCAAACTGGTCGTATGTTTCACCGCTGCCGTCGGGAGTCCTGTTAACACGCCCTATTCCAAGTATTGCATAATTTGAACCGCCGTACCAATCGGCAACTGTAAAAGTATAAGACGAATTACTCGTTCCGTCGGTAAAATTTACCGTAACATTGAATGTGGAAGAACCCTGTCCGCTGGATGCAAGAATTGACAAAGCGCTGTAACAGCCCGGTGTGGTAAAAGTTAATGTACCTGTAGAGTTAACGCCTGCCAGTCTTAAAACATTATTCCCCGTATAATTTGCCAGTTGATATCTTATATTAGTATTACTGGCGCTTATGATAAATCCATCATTGGTAAGACCGTAAGGCGGAGCGCCTGAAGGGTTATAGTCTCCCCGGAAATTCTTAGCGTACATAACGTGACTCGCGCCGTTGTAATTAGACGAATCAAATGTAATAGTGGTTGTTGCATTAGCCTGATGGTTGGATCCTGTACCAACACCCTCTGCTATTACATCCTGATTAAATCCTGAAACAGGAATTACCTGATATTGCTGAGCAAATATTCCGGAGGATATAAAGAACACAAAAATAAACGAGAGAATAATTTGAGTTGTTCCGTGCAAATTATCTCTGCTCTTGTCCAAATCTTGTAAGTTAACTTTTCTCATAACGTATATTAGAATTTGAATATAAAAATCCTTTTAAAACATCCTTCGGGATGTCTAACAAAATCCGTGTTGTTACCATTTTCAAATATTACTATGTAAATGAGGTTGTTGATTGAGTCTTTTCAAATATTGTGCCATAGTTGAATGACCAACTTTGTTTAAAAAATAACTATTTATTTATTATATCTGTCTCAATTTGAGAATAATTCTCATTTTTTTTCATTTCACTTATTTCATACAATTGAAGATATAATTATGATATTTGAAGGCATTTCGTAAGAGTTTGGCAAAACCGGACATTGATTTTAAGCATATTATTACTCCGTTTTAATTTTTATTTTATAGTATATGATTCAAAATTCAAGTGAAGTTAATAGAAATAAAATAATCACAGACCGATGGATAAGAGCGTCGGTGCTCGGCAGTATATGGGCATCCACCGAAATTATTGCCGGAAATTTTCTTCATAATTTGAGAATTCCTTTTACCGGAGAGATACTTACATTTTTCGCCGTGTTTTTTCTTACGGCAGCAAGTGTCAGATGGAAAGTTAAAGGCATAATCTGGCGTGCCGGGATAATTTGCGCTCTGATGAAATTTTTCAGCCCCGGGGTTGCCGTTTTCGGTCCTATGATAGGTATCATATCGGAATCACTGGTTCTGGAATTCGGAATACGCCTGCTGGGCTTGAATCTTGCCGGATTTATTCTCGGAGGCACTCTTGCAGTTTGTCTTCCGCTCGTTCAGAAAATTGTAAACTATCTGATAATGTACGGATGGAATCTTCTTATTGTTTTCGATAAGACGGCAGAGGTTATGATAAAACTGTTCGGATTGCAGGGGTTTAAATCTGTTCATCTTCTGATTATACTTTTTTCTATAAATGCATCACTCGGACTCATTGCTGCAATATCGGGATTTATAGCAGGAAAGAAAAAATCAGTTAAGGATTTTCAGTTTGAAATGAAAAATGCCGATGATAATCTTTATAATAACAATCCGGACGCAAATCCAAAGAGCATCATCATATCAATGATAATAAATGTTGTACTCACAATATCTTTGCTGTTCATAATAAAATATGATATTCTAATTTCCGGAATTCTAATATTTGCTTTTATTGCTTATTCGCTGTTTAGATATAAAAATACCGCAAGGCTGTTCCGCAATTATAAATTCTGGTTACAGATAATATTCTTTACATCTCTTTCGGGAATAATATTTGCTTATTTTTCCGGATTCGGACTATTGAAAGGCGTACTAACAGGAATTGAAATGCTGGAAAGAGTATTGCTGCTTACCGTTGGGTTCGCTTTAATAAGTATTGAACTCCGAAAGCCCGAGTCAGTGAATTTCATTAGAAAAAAACTCAGCCCCAATCTGTCTCTGGCTCTGAATTCGGCTTTTAGCGCCGTACCGGAAATTATAAGTACATCGAAAGGTATATTCTCTCTGCTTCGTCCGTCTGTTTTTATTCAGGAACTTACTTCCATGATGGATTATTGGTATGAAAAATTCAAACTTGATATGCAAAGCAATAAAATTATTATTATTACCGGGAGTCAGGGCGCGGGAAAAAGTACTTTGCTAAAGAGAATGAATGAAAAGTTTGTTGAAGAAAACAAAAATGTGACAGGGCTGATATCTGAAGTAGTTTATAATAACGGCGGGAGAACTGGTTATGATGTCACGTTCCTTCCGACAGGTGAAAAGTATAATTTATGCAGGACGGATGGAAACAATCTCTTAAAACTCGGGAATTTCTTTTTTGACTCGAAAGTGTTTGATGATTTAAATGAAAGAATTATTAAATCTATTTCGGAATATTCGGATATCTTAATACTCGATGAAATCGGACTGCTCGAAAAAAGTAAGCAAGGCTGGTTTCCGATTATGAATATGATAAATCAACCCGGGAAAAAGCCGCTGCTAATAGCCGCAGTTCGGAAAAATATTCTCGAGGATATAAAATTGTTTTTTGGAAATCCGGAAATCCCTGTGTATGATCTCGATGTCGAAAGTCCCGACGGCATTTTCAAAGATTTAATTTCCAATTAAAATATTTGCATAAACAATTCGGTGTCATTTTATTATTTTATTATAATCAATCGTCTAATATGGATACGGCATTAATAATATTATATATTCTCCTTGGTTTGTTTATAGGGTTCGTGTTTGCTTTCATTATTGCAAAATACAAATATAAATCCGAATCGAAATATTCGGATTTAGACATACAGAATTTACAAAATGAATTATCGAAGTCTCAGAACGAACTATCAGCGTCATACAAGCAGGCTGAAATAATTGGTAAAAATCTTGATGAAATAAAAGCACAACTTGCCGCAGAAAGAGAAAAAACATATCAATTAAATTCCGGATTATCCGTCTCAAAAACAAACAATGAGAATTTAGAAAAACGACTTGCCGAACAAAAATCCGAACTCGAGCAGCTCGAAAAAAGATTTAAAACTGAATTTGAAAATCTTGCAAACCGGATTCTTGACGAAAAAAGTCTGAAATTCACGGAGCAAAATAAATCTAATATTGACCAGATTCTTCGTCCGTTAAACGATAAAATAAAAACATTCGAAGAAAAAGTTGATAAAGTTTATAACGAAGATATTCGCGATAGAGCAACACTTCTTCAGCAAATAAAAAGCCTTCAGGAAATGAACCTGAAAATATCGGAGGACGCAAATAATCTGACGAAGGCTCTGAAGGGCGAAAGCAAAACGCAGGGAAACTGGGGAGAGTTCATACTCGAAAGCATACTTGAAAAATCCGGTCTTGTTAAAGACAGAGAATATTTTATGCAGGAAAGTCATATTGGAGAAGACGGCAGAAGATATCAGCCCGATGTAATTATCAAACTTCCCGATGACCGCCATATTATCATAGATTCAAAAGTCTCGCTCAAAGATTACGAAATATATTCTTCAAGCGATAACGACGAAGACAGATCAATCGCTCTTAAAAACCACATAGGTTCTATAAGAACACACATAAAAAACTTAAGTTCAAAAACCTATCAGGATTTATACGGACTGAACAGCCTTGATTTCATAGTGATGTTTATGCCTATAGAACCGGCACTTTCAGTAACTGCGCAATCTGACGTAAATATCTGGAATGAAGCATTTGAAAAAAATATTGTAATCGTAAGTCCTTCAACTTTACTGGCCACACTTAGAACCATCTCGAATATCTGGAAACAGGAATACAGGACAAGAAACGTTATGGAGATTGCCAAAGTCGGCGGTATGATTTATGAAAAATTTGAAGGGGCAATACAAAATCTTATTTCTGTCGGTAAAAAACTTGACGATGCGAAATCCGTTTACGAAGAATCCATGAAAAAGATGTATACAGGCAAAGGCAATCTGGTAGGGCAGTTTGAGAAACTCAAGGAACTCGGTGCAAAGACAAATAAATCACTTCCCGCGGAATTGCTTGAAAGAGCAGGCGATGATTTAATCGATAATGAATAACTAAATTCTTCTTATTCTCATCTCATTTCTATCCCTGCAATGCGTATACAGTGCGTATCGCAGTGCGTCAAGCGCGTGGTCGTTGAATTTCACGGGTTCATCGTAAATATTCCCGTTCCTGTCCGTCTTATATGAATACGAAAGAACTTCCTTGTTCAAATTCTGATTCTCCGGCTTGCTGAATATTTTTTGTGATTTCAGAAAATCAATTCCGTCTTTTACATTCTTCAAAGCGGAGTGAACATTGAAGCCTGCTGTCTCCAATTCTTTGATTCTGTCAGGTTCTGCCGGGTCGCAGAAAATCATGTCGGTTTTATTTTTTATTGTTTTGTTCATAAGATTTATAAGTTCCGAGTTCGTCAATTTATTGCCGTATATCAGTTCCTCAGTGTAATAACATCCGTCCTTTATTTTAACTTTAATAAGCGCCGTAGGATTGTTATAGCCGAAATCAAGACCGTAAATCGTTTCATCATAATGAACAGGGTATTTTTGCAGTATCTCAAATGGTTTGAATATAATATTCTTCAGTGTGCCCCAGTTGCCGAGCGCATATATATCATAGTATTCTTTATCTTCATTCTTAAGATTGTTGAGTACATCAATGTAAGAATTATCCAGATAGGGATTGTCTTTGAAAGTAGTCTTAACTGTCAATGAATTATTAAGATGAGTGTTATGCAGCCAGTGATTTGCATCGACAGGGTTGAATGTCATTATTATCTGTTTGTAATTCGACGTCCTGTTCCTTAAACGTAAATCAATTTGCACAAAATCTTTTTTCGCGAGTTCGGTTGCTTCTTCTATCCATATTGAAGTTATTCCGTGTATTGATTTTAGTTTTTCCCTGTCATCGACCCCCACACTTATTATTGTGTTTGAATTAAGTTTGTTCGTTATTGAAAGATCGGATTCCCTGAATCTGAATATAGAACTCAGGTTGGAATCTGAGATAAGAGTTTTAAGGAGACTGAACTGCGAATTCCTGATTGTCTTTGCAACCTTCCGGATTAAAAGAATCTTGTGATGATTCTCATACAGCATCCTGAATAATATTTTCTGTGCGGCAAAATAACTCTTGCCGGAGCCCGCTCCGCCGTACAGAATAAAATACCTCGATTCGTTTTCAAGATATTTTCTGTAGCATATATTTATTGAACTGTCGTCAAATTTATTTCTGGGATATGATGCTTCCATTTATGAATTTGTAGTTAAACGTACAACCATTTCTTTCGGGAACAAACTTTCCGGTTCAGGCTCGCTGTCTTTCCATCCGAATCTTGTTCTCATTGTGAATATCCATACGGATGAATTAAATTTATTCCGCCCCGTGGATTTGTTTTCCCCTTTGCCGTCAATATGCGCTGCATCCACACCTAATTTTTCCCAGTATAATCTGGATTGACGATGTGCATTTTCAATCAATTGCCTAAGTGTATCATTATTATTTTGTTCATCAAGTTTATTGGCTTGCTCAAGAATATCTTTGTAATCCATTTCAGGAAAAGACTTTGCGCTGTAACCTTTTTTCAGATGTTCGCAAAAATGTTTTATCAGCAGTATAGTTTTATCCACACTGTTATCGACGAAATTATTTTTTGCTTTTTTCATAATTGTTTTTTACTTCAAAAATAATAAAAATATGAAGTACCGGAATCAATAAATGACCACGCATGCATATTAACTATTGATAAACATGTATTTAGGCGAGAGTCAATTCCGGTTTGATAAGTAAGATATAGAGTTTAATAAGAATAATCCGTAATATTCAAATAAATCCGGTTATTTTAATTGCTTGAGAAATCAGAATTAGTTAATTTTAAGTTTTAAGCAAACATAGTAAATATGTGCGGAATTGTAGGTTACGTGGGCAAAAGAAATTCATTGCCAATCATTCTTGATGGTTTAAAAAGAATGGAATACAGAGGATATGACTCTGCCGGTGTTTCTATCATAAACAGCGAAAATAAAATTATCAATTTTAAAAAAGCCGGGAAAGTAGATGAAATGAGTAAGTCCATCGATAAAGATATTTTTTCCGGTAATATTGGCATCGGTCATACAAGATGGGCTACACATGGTATACCGAATGATTGCAACGCTCATCCTCATTTTGATATGGATGATAATATAGTAATCGTTCATAACGGTATAATAGAAAATTATAAACAGATTAAAAGCAAACTTGCCGATGAAGGGTATACGTTTAAGACTGAGACTGATACTGAAGTACTTGCAAATTTGATAAATTACTACTTTAAGCAGACAGGGGAATTCGAGAAAGCCGTCCGCCTTGCTTTAACAGACGTTAACGGAACATATGGAATAGCCTGTTTGTGCGCATCTGAACCCGATAAAATGATTATCGCAAGAAACGGGAGCCCTTTGCTTATCGGAATCGGCAACGATGAAACGATTGTATCCTCTGATGCATCCGCTGTAATCAACCACACCCGTAATGTTGTTTATCTTGAAGAAGGCGATATGGCAATAATAAAAGAAAACGGGTTCAAGATGAAAACAATATACGATGAAAGAATTTTCAGGGAAGCCAAAGAAATTGATTTCCTTATTGAGTCAATTGAAAAGGGCGGATATGATCATTTTATGCTTAAGGAAATTTGTGAACAACCTGATTCAATTCAGAATACATACAGAGGAAGAATAAATTTTGATACCGGTATAACCAAACTCGGAGGTCTTGAAAGCGTTTTCGATAAAATGCTTAACGCGAAAAGGTTTATTATAACTGCATGCGGAACAGCCTGGCATGCGGGCCTCGTAGGCGAGTATATGCTTGAACAATACTGCAAAGTCCCGGTTGAAGTGGAATATGCGTCTGAATTCAGATACAGGCGTCCGATAATCAATCCTGATGATGTTGTAATCCTGATAAGCCAGAGCGGTGAAACGGCAGACACGCTTGCCGCGCTCAGAGAAGCAAAAAAATACGGTGCGACTACAATCGGCGTTGTTAACGTAATCGGAAGTACTATTGCAAGGGAAGTCGACGCAGGTACATACGTCCATGCCGGTCCTGAAATCGGCGTTGCCTCGACTAAAGCATTCACAAGCCAGGTTATGTCTCTTGCCCTGATTACACTCATGCTTGCAGCCGAAAAGAAAACTATTTCAAAAGATTCTTTGAAGGAAATCGCTACCGAATTGAAATCGCTTCCCGGTAAAATTCAGAATATGATTGATATTAGGAATGAGTATAAAAAAGTTGCCGAACTCTTCAAAGACTCGCGTAATTTTTTATACCTTGGCAGGGGAATAAATTTCCCTGTTGCTCTTGAAGGTGCACTGAAATTGAAAGAAATATCTTACATACATGCGGAAGGATATCCCGCGGCAGAAATGAAGCACGGTCCTATAGCACTTATTGACGAAAATATGCCTGTAGTATTTATTGCACCGAAAGACAGGATATACGAAAAAGTAATATCAAATATTGAAGAAGTAAGAGCAAGAAGCGGAAAGATTATTGTTATTGCCACTGATGACGATAAGGACATAGGCTCATATGCCGACCATATTCTGAGAGTCCCAAGGTCAAGCGCTCTGTTTGCTCCTATACTTAATGTGATACCGCTTCAGTTCCTTTCGTATTATATGGCGGTTGCACGCGGATGCAATGTTGACCAGCCGAGAAATCTGGCTAAAAGTGTAACAGTAGAATAATTTTTATACCAAAGAAAAAGGGAGTTCTGGTGAACTCCCTTTTCTTTTTACTAACTGTATGTTCTTATTTAACTACCATCATCTTTTTTGTACTCGAGAAATTATCTGCGATGATTTTGTAGAAGTAAACACCGCTTGAAAGATTCGAAGCATTAAAGGTTGCCTCATATACTCCGGCTTTGTAATAACCATTCACTATCGATGAAACTTCCTTGCCTGATAAATCATAGACCTTCATCGTAACATTGCTGCTCTTCGGTATTTCAAATCTAATAGTTGTCGAGGGATTAAACGGATTCGGATAATTCTGTCCCAGCGTATATGTCTCCGGTATTGCAGTCCCGATATTCGAAACTCCTGAAACAACTTCTGATAAAGGTCTTCTCCATACGCCTAACCCGTTAAGTCCTATGAATACAGTCTGGTCATTCAGAACCGTAATACAAAAGACTTCCGATAACTGGGGTAAACCAAGATTGACTGAATAGAAATTTGCACCGCCGTTTTGTGATACGAAAATTCCATTATTGTAAGTCCCGGTAATTATCTTATTGCCGTTTTCATACGAATAAATTGAACGGATTTTTTTACCGTTAAGGGAATCATTTGATATTGAATTCCAGTTATCGCCGTTATTTGTTGAAACAAAGAGACCATTGAATCCCGCATATATTCTGCTGCCTGAAATATAAAGAGAACGTATATCGTATCCTGTCGGTAATCCGTTATTTATTGGAGTCCATGATGAACCTGACAGCGGATATCTGAATACTCCTCCATCAGCAGTTGCGGCATAGATATAGGAGCCGTCATAATTCATATCCCAGACATTTAGATTTGTCAGTCCTGCATTGACTGCTGACCAGTTGGCGCCTTCGTTTACGCTTGTATATACTCCGCCTCCGAAACTGCCTGCATATAAAGTTGTGCCGATTTTTATTATTGCCTGAAAGTAATTTGTAGGAGTAAACGCATTTCCTATCCCTGTCCAGTTCGTACCGTCATTTACGGATTTGTAAATACCTGACGATGTAGCCGCATAGAGATTTGTTCCGTCATTTATCATGTCAAGAACATTGCTTAACGGCGGTAAACCTGAATTTACCGTAGACCAGTTAGTACCGGAATTTATGGTTTTATATATCCCGTTTAATAATGTGCCGGTAAAAACATTCCCGTTTTTAACGCAAATAGTCCTGGGGGATGTGTTATATAAATTTGCTAATTGACTAAGCCAGTTAGAATAGTTTAATGAATAAAAGATTCCGTCACCCTGAGTTCCGATATAAATATAATTCGGAGCAGGTATGTATTGAATAGTAGAGACATACAAATTAGTCAGACCAACGTTAGCGGCAATCCAGTTAACTCCGTTATTGGATGTCTTGTAAACACCGCCGCCCTGAGTTCCTGCGAACAAATATGTGCCGTCATTTATCAAACAATTAATTGAGGAATTTCCAATATTGCCTGACGCATTCGTAAATGTAACACCGTTGTCGGTCGAAGAGTAAACTCCGGCTCTTGTCGCTACAAACAGAATTCCGGCCTTCACGTTTATTGAATATATCGCTTTGAAAGATGTAGCGAGACCGTTTGAACTTACCATCCAGTTTGCGCCGTTATTTGTAGTTACTGCTATACCATCATTTGTTCCGGCATAAACATTCGAAGCATTGGAATAGAAACAATTTACAGTCAGACTTCCGGATGATAATCCGCTGTTTACAGATGTCCACATTGTACCGTTATTGGTCGAAAGAAAAATACCGGCACCGTTTGTACCTGCATAAAGATTCGTTCCGTTTGTTCCGAGAGAAATTATCGTTCTATTCGTCAGTCCTGTATTAACGGCGTTCCAGGAATTACCTTTGTTTGTTGAGATAAATACTCCTCCCGGCGTGTTTGGTACTTCGTATCCGCCGGCGAATAAATTATTACCTATAACCGCCAGCGCTCTTATGTCAAGTGTCGTCAAACCGTTGTTGGCTAAGTACCATGCTGATCCTGTGCTCAATAATCCGAATACACCTCCATTAGTAGCTAAAAATGCATCATTTGACGAATTAAATACCTGCTGCCTAATAGTACCCCCAAGAGGTCCGTTTGACTGTATCCATTGAGATTGGGATATATTTGTTAACATGAAATATAGCAAAATCAATCCCGCGAGAAATACAGCTTTGTTCTGTCTTTTCATAAGTTTTGTATTAAGTTAAAATCTAATTAATGTAACAAAAAAATAAGAAATAAATTAAAGATAGATATATATTTCATCATATTTTTTATCATAATGATCATATGATATATATCGTATGTTGTGAAGTAAAAGAAGCAACGGTCCTTTCTCCTATCCGGATATATCCGGAAAACCGCTTTACAAATATAATAAAGCGGTTCCCCAAAATCAACGGTTATTTTAAAAACATCATTTTTCGAACCTCAGAGTAATTTCCGGCTGTAAATTTGTAAAAGTATACGCCGCTCGGATATTTTGAAGCATCCCATTTAATGCTGTAACTTCCTTGTTTGTAGTTGCCGTTTGCGAGATTTGTAATTTCCTTGCCTGTTACATCGTATATTATAATTGAAACTTCTGAATTTTCTCTGACGTCAAATTTTATATCCGTTTCGGGATTGAAAGGATTCGGATAATTTTGGTATAATTTGAAATTCTTAACCGTTAAATTTTCGTTTCCGGCTGATGTTGTAATGGGTCTTAAATAAACATCCTGATACGTTGTTGAATCGTATGCGGCTCTTATTCCCGAAATTGTTTTTGGATAATAATTCGGCGCTTTAAATGTAAAAGAATAAGTGCCGGGAGCAATCAATCTGTGATAGTCGCCGCAGATTGAATCCGAATAAATCCATGTTGTATCATTTTGTCCCGATACATATACCTTCGATTTCAAAGGAGCACCGGTAACGGAATCCCTTACAATTCCACGGACTCCGTATAATGATTCATTTAAATAATTAATGAAAGATTTAAAGTTACGCGCCCAGAATGTAGGTAATTGAGAAGCGGGGACCAATTTAGTTGACGAAATTTCCAGAGTTACTTCACGCCCTCCGTTAAAGAATGTCATGTAATCTTGTCTGCCGCCCGGTACTATATACCATGCAAAGCCGTTAACCAGTCCGGGAATATTCGGATAACCTAAATTGTCAACCATATATGACGGCGCAACGGCATGAACAGTATCGAGCCATCTTTTTCCGGCATGAATAAACCATGCATCATCGGGATGAAGTGCGGCTTTATGGTCCCACGGATAATTGAATACCTCTGATCCTCCGTGGAAGTTCATAGAAAGTGTGAAATTGTATTGTGCAAACTGATTCATGCTGGCAATTGTTTCAATTGTCCATGCATTACCGTCAGGATGCTGACCGGCTACCGGACCCGGGAAATTTCTGTTAGGGTCAATACCGTTCGCGTTGTATCTCCATGCATTGTTTACTGAATTATCTCCGCCGTGGTACGTACCATCGGGATTTGCAAGCGGGCAAATCCAGATTTCGCAGTTTTTTACGAGTTCGGTAATTCTTTGATTATTTCCGTTTCCGCTTAATAATGTATCTATCAGCCTGAGCATTAGCACATATCCTGTAGTTTCATCACCGTGCATTGAAGAAGAATACATCAATCTGGGTTTGGGCTTCCTTGTGTTTACGCTGTCGCTTATAACCGCAAATAACAACTGCCTGCCCTGAACAGTACTGCCGATATTGACAATCCTGCATTGGTTCGGGTAGTTCGCAGCAAAATTATTCATCATTGTTACATATGCCGGATAAGTCGGGTAAACGTCCCATGCCATAA
Organism: Ignavibacteria bacterium; assembly: GCA_028714695.1. Lineage (GTDB taxonomy): Bacteria > Bacteroidota > Ignavibacteria > Tepidaquicellales > Tepidaquicellaceae > CAIKZJ01. Next base: position 83,730 of record JAQTLX010000002.1, read on the forward strand.
TTTCCTTTATATTGTCCGACATTTTTTCGTTGCCGTCGCCGGGATGTTTTAATAATGCGAAATCAATATTTTGTGCCGCGAAATAATCCATCTCTTTTGCCGATGCATAAGCGTATACTTCAAAAAATATTATTTTATCTATTACGTTGTCTATTGAAATATGTCTTCCAAGTTCGTTTATCCTGTCTTTAGAATTAATAGTGAATTTGAAATACAATTCACCTTTGGTCTTCAAATTATATTCAACTTTGTCTTTTTGGGAATTGAAACTTTTTAATTCCTGGGAAAATGACTGTGACGAAAATATAAACGTCAGGAGAATCAGCAGAGGTAAGATTTTGTTCATATAAAAAGTGTATTTAAAATTTATATAATGAACAATTTACTAAAAATTCATGTTTGTTGTAATGAAGTTTTTAATGTACACATAATAAAGAATTAAAAAATTATGAAAAAAATCTTCATGTGTACTGCTTTCTAATTTGAAATTATAAAAATCTTTAAGTATATTTATAATTCTTTAATAAATTTTTATACAAAGTTGGATATGCCCGAAAAAGGCGTGAATATAGGTAAAATAGTTCAGGTTATCGGACCGGTCATAGATGTTGACTTCAGCGAAGGCAAACTTCCTGAAATAAACAATTCTTTGCTTATTAAGAGGAAGAACCTCGAAGGCGTTGAAGAAATGCTCGTTACTGAAGTCCAGCAGCATCTTGGCGAGAACAGAGTACGAACTGTTGCTATGGATTCTACAGACGGTTTGGTCAGGGGAATGGAAGTTGTTGATACAGAAGGACCTATCATGATACCTGTCGGAGCAGAAGTGCTTGGCAGATTGATTAATGTAATCGGCGAACCTATTGACGGTAAAGGACCTATTGTTACGAATATGAAATATCCAATTCACCGCGATCCGCCTAAACTTACTGATCTCATTACCAAAAGAGAAATGTTTGAAACAGGCATTAAAGTTATTGACCTCATTGAACCTTATACAAAAGGCGGTAAAACAGGTCTTTTCGGCGGTGCCGGTGTAGGTAAAACGGTTATTATACAGGAATTAATACATAATATTGCAAAACAACACGGAGGATATTCCGTGTTTGCAGGCGTCGGTGAAAGAACAAGAGAAGGCAACGATTTGTATATCGATATGACGGACTCGGGTGTTATCAAAAATACCGCTCTGGTATTCGGACAGATGAATGAGCCTCCGGGAGCAAGACAAAGAGTCGGGCTTACAGGTCTTACAATCGCTGAATATTTCAGGGACGAACTTGGAAAAGACATTCTTTTATTTATAGATAATATATTCAGATTTACACAGGCAGGTTCCGAAGTATCTGCTCTTCTCGGCAGAATGCCGTCAGCAGTGGGTTATCAGCCTACTCTCGCAACTGAGATGGGCGCCCTTCAGGAAAGAATTACTTCTACCTCTAAGGGTTCGATTACATCGATTCAGGCAGTATATGTACCGGCTGACGACTATACGGACCCGGCTCCTGCAACTACATTCGCTCACCTTGATGCAACTACGGAATTGTCAAGGAAGATATCCTCGCTGGGTATCTATCCCGCTGTCGATCCGCTAACATCAACATCGAGAATTCTCGATCCGCTGATAGTGGGAGATGAACATTATAATGTAGCACAGGGTGTAAAGAAGATTTTACAGAACTACGAAGATTTACAGGACATAATTAATATTCTCGGTATCGATGAATTATCGGATGACGACAAAATTATCGTTGCGCGCGCTAGAAGAATTCAGAAGTTCCTCTCACAGCCGTTCGCGGTTGCGGAACAGTTCACGAATATTCCCGGCAGATATGTAAAACTTGAAGATACAATTAAAGGTTTTAAGGCTATTCTTGACGGCGAATATGACGACCTTCCCGAGCAGGCATTCCTGATGGTGGGTACGATAGAAGAAGCGGTTGAAAAGGCTAAAAAACTTCATTCATAAATACGACGGAAGTTTTGGATAAAATATTAGATATTGAAATATTAAGTCCGGAAAAGATGGTTTTCAGAGGCAGCGGAAAAGTTGTTACCGTCCCCGGAGTAAATGGTTTGTTTCAGGTCTTATATATGCACGCTCCGATGGTTTCAATGTTTGAAACGGGAATAATAACCGTTGAAGACGATAAAAACGAGAAAATAAACTTCTCTACACGCGGCGGTGTTGTTGAAGTACTCGATAATAAAGTTACTATACTCGCCGATGCCGCGGAAGCAAAAAGCGACATAGACGTAGAAAGAGCAGAAAAAGCCGCGCAAAGAGCAAACGAAAGACTCGGCTCAAAAGATAAAGGCATCGACAGGGAAAGAGCAAAACTCTCTCTGCACAGAGCCAGAATAAGATTAAAAGTAGCAGGTGTCTTAAAGTAAAATAAGTTATTAAGTTCTTAAAAAGATTATATAGTCAGCAGGGGATGTAGCTCAGGGGTAGAGCAACTGCCTTTTAAGCAGTGGGTCGGAGGTTCGATTCCTCCCATCCTCACAAGAAAGGTTCATTATCGAAAGATTTTGAGCCTTTTTTATTTTCTATTGTCATTTGAAAGTTACCCATCTGAATTAAAAAGTTACTTATAAGTTACCGATTATTAAAGTTGTATCCTTTGTAATACTGACATTATTCAAGTATAACTCAAAATTCGTGTATTGATTAACCAGCACAAATCTGAAATCATAATTACCGTTCTGGATTGTGAATTTTGTAATATTTGTATCCTGAATAATGACATTATTATTTGCCATTACTTCAATTAAGTTTGTACCTGTAATATTATTTGTTATCTGAATTGAACTTTGAGGAATTGACTGAATTGGATTTTGATTATTGCTGCAACCTGCAATTGTTAAGATTATTGCAAATGCAATTAATAGATTAGATAAATTTTTCATTTTGAATCTCCGTTTAAGTTTAATATAAATAGTCTTCATTTTTATTTTTTATTGCAAATCGATAAAATTTATTACATCCTGAATACTAGACGTAACATGACATAAACTAGCAACTAAACTCCAATCTTGATTTATTGTCTTTAATATCTTTGCGGATTTGTTTAGTTGTTTTAATTGTCTATCAAGAATTTTGAAATACTTTTCTGCCTTAATTTCAGGTTCCGTTTTTACCTTTTTTTGTGATTTGGTTTTCATTGTCTTGGGTTTATAGTTTATAAAAGTTTGTTAGAATTTTACTGTGTAATAGATTTTTATTTGGTTAAAAGATTGGCTAACATAAATATCGTTAATTACATTTTTCGTGGTAAGTAATGTGTACAAAAAGTTTGCTAATGAATTGATTTCTTTTTTCAGTTCTGGATAACTAATTGAATCTGCAAGGGTTTTGTAAATTTGGAGACCTGCAAAGGTATCTTTTGTTTTATAACCCTTTTTTTCTGCTTTTTCTTTTTCTTCTTTTTTCATTTTCAAAACCTTTCTTTTATTTGTTCTTGAATCTATTGTAAACATAGAGACCATTTTTTATGATATCAATCTCCGAAAAAGCGGGGGATTTCTTACATTAAAAAGTTTGATTTATATGTTTGTGGTAAGTATATCGGATTAAAAACCTCCTCGGTACCAATAAAATAATTATCGCTAATCCTGAGGTATCTGTGAGCAAATAGGGGCATTATATAGTGTATATTTGCGTTTTTAGAACTTAAAAACCAGCTTTTTTAATAATATTATTATTGGTAATATGACTTAATAACAAACCAATTTATTTATGCAAAAAAACAAGGATGCATTATCGCAGTATATTCGTTTTGGATTAATCAGATTGTACAAAAATGATTTGTTGGAGATTATCAAAATACTTTCTAAAAATCTGGAAGAATTAAAAATTGAAATCAATGATTACATTCTTGAAGAAAACGAAATTAGTAAATTTGATAATCACGAAAGCTATAAGATTACATTATCCGCGAAAAAATACAGTGAACCTGATAAAAAAGATTTTGAATCTATCAGGATATATTTACATAAGGATTCTTCATATATAAGTATAAGCAATATTGAAGTAGTAGAGTTAATGGGTGTTGCTAAAAGTATTGAGGATATTTTAAGAAAAAATGAAAAACTTAAAATAGCAAGAGAATATTTAATAGGTTATTTGTTTTCATATGGTGTTTTATCAGCTATAATATCTATTTTTATTGTATCAAAAACTAAAATTGGTTTTATTGATACTGTTTATTTTGCAATGGGTGTATATATCATATTAATGATTATAGGCGTATATGTATATATAATTTCTGAAACAAAGCATAGCAAAATATTTTTTTGCGAAAAAGATAACGTTTCTTTATTCAATAAACATAAACGTAGAATCTGGGATGTGATTTTAGTGTTAATCGGAGTAATTGCTACATTAATTTTGCAGAAAATGTTTTCATAGGACTTTTTTGAGTATCCACTAAAACTTATAATTCAACTTCTGCAAAAAAATATCTACTAATTCAACGGACCCAAGAAGTTTTCAACTATCATTTTTAATATATTAAATGGAAACAATTATAGGAAACCTAAAAAGGGTTAATAGCAATCTAATTTGTAATGATGTTTCATGCGAATTTAAATATGACGAATACGGGGGAATTAGCGAAGGGAAATTATTTAATATCAATATCTATCATAATGATATTAGTAATTATTGCATTTTTAAAAATGAAACAATATCATTATATATTTACATAAAACGAATAGTAGTTGGAAATCAATTTATTGCATACTTTGACACTATAAGATTAAAACGATTGCTTGATGTTCCTGAATACGAAAATTGTCTTGTGTTTGTTACCGATACCGACTTGTTTTTTTGGCAAGAATTTAGTGTTGAATCCGAAAAGTATAAATTAGCTAGTTATCAAGGAATATCTGGCATAGGAATTCTTAATTCGACATTAATTGAACATAATAGGGTTGATAATATTAGGAATACTGTAGATACGATATTATTATATATCCAATTAGTTCAGTTACATTACTGTAAGGTGTTTGGCTGCAAGTATAAGAATGTTCTATATTTAAACTACCAGTCCATAGATAAAAATAGCTTTACATATAGACGTTCGAAGAAAATCACTTCAAATAGCATTGAGAACTTTGTCTCAAAATTTCGGGTGTCAACCATTCAAAAGAGAATTGATTTAATTTTACATAGATTGGTTTATGCGAATCAAGCTCATACTGTAGAAGTCTGCTATACATGGATAGTATTCATTTTAGAGGGCATTGTGAGTTTAATTAATAATAGGTTTGATTATAATCCTAAGAAATTTTTAAATGAAATATTAGATGAATATGTCTCAGATGTTGATATTTTAAAAGTGTATTACGAAAAAGGTGAAGGAACCTATTGGAAACCTCTTTTATCCGTATATAGGAATAGGCATGTTCATTTTATCGAAAATAAAGAATCTTTAAAAGGTAAACCAAAATCTGGGCAAGGATACCTACTCGATTATGTCTTTAAAGATGACCATGATATTTTGTTCGAAGAATTTGATAAATACATTTTCATTGTACAAAAGTTGATTTGTGTGTTATTGGATATAAACTATGATGATGAAAAAGAATTTCTTAAGATTTATGAGGACATGTACAAACGTGAAAAACTAGTTTAAGACTTTTTTAATTATTCTCCAATCGATATCATCAATTTTAATGGTAATGTCTAATATTTTGTGTTTTTAAGAAAACTGTATTTAAAGGATATATCCAACAACGGGTTTAATAACCCGGGTTGTTGGATATATCAGGATTTAAAATTAAATTTATAAACTTTAAATACAGAAAAATGAAGAAGAAAGAAAAACAACCGCCCATACTTCCCTCGGAAGTATTCAAGAGCCTCAAGACAGGCAAAGACCTTAATGAATTTCTGGACAAGATATACAAACAAGGCGTAGAAGCTCTGCTCAATGCCGAGATGGACGAACATCTGGGCTATCCCAAACACGGATTTAAACCGGAAGGTTCAAAGAACATCAGAAACGGCAGAAGCAGCAAGACGCTGAAATCAGACAACGGTGATATAGAAATAACCATACCCCGTGACAGGGAAAGTTCATTTGAGCCGATAATTGTTCCAAAGCATCAACGAATGTCGGCAGAAATAGAAGACGTAATAATAGGAATGTACTCAAGAGGAATGACAACCAGGGATATAGAAGAACAGATAAAACAGATATACGGAGTAGAATTAAGCGAGACATCGGTATCGAATATTACAGCAAAAATAATTGATAATGTAAAGCAATGGCAGTAACGTTCGTTAGAGAGCGTATATTATATTTTGTGGATGAACGGAATAAGTTTTAAAGTGCGTCATAACGGGAAAGTAATCAATAAAATGGTATATCTGGTAATAGGCTTGAATAAGGCAGGTATGAAGGAAGTACTGGGGATGTGGATAGATACAAGCGAGAGTGCATCATTCTAGCATAGCGTTTTAACCGAATTAAAATCACGAGGAGTTGAGGATTTACTCATTGCCTCAACCGATAACCTGAAGGGATTTACCGATGCAATAAAAAGCTTATTCCCTCAGGCGGAGATACAGTTATGTATAGTTTATCAAATCCGCAACTCAATATGGTACGTTATGTGGAAAGACAAGAAGGAATTTGTGACTAACTTAAAAAACGTTTATGGCTCACTCAACCGTCAATCATCATAAAAAGCTATGCTGGATTTTACGGACCAAAAGTGTTTATCCTGACGACTAATCCGTATTGAAATCGTTTTATCTCTCAATAATGAATTAGAAAAAAGATGGAGCCACAATATAAGAAACTGGGGGCTTATTCTAAGTCAATTTTTAAATATCTTTGAAGATAGATGCAGGTTCAATTTTTAAATGCAGTTTTCCAAAAACACAAATTTATTTATAGACTCTAAAAAATACTCTAACTTTGAGTAAATGTGCGGAAAAATGACTGAAATGGGCATTATTTATTATATTGCGTGGTCTCTTTATACTAAATATTGTATTTTAAATGAGTTATGTAGTAATATCATATTAAAGTGTGATATATATTCAAAAAATATCATATTATAGTGTGATATTTTTAAATAAAAAAGAATATGAATACGTTTGAAAATTTAAAAATATCGCAATTAGACAAAAAAGTAAGTGCTTTGTCTAATTTTGAAGTTCCAAAAACCGGATGGATTTATTTGGTTAGAAAAACACTCGGGATGACTTTTGCCTATTTGGCAAAAAAATATAATACTTCACCGCAGGTAATTAAAAAATTGGAGCAAAACGAAATTGATGGTTCAATTACTTTGAATACATTACATAAGATTGCAGGTATTATGCATTGTCGATTTGTTTATGCATTCGTTCCGGAGGGATCGTTCGAAAAAATTATTGACGATAGTATAGAAAAAGTATCTGAGAATATGATTAATCGGGTATCAAATACTATGTCTCTCGAATCACAGTTACCGGGTAAAAATGAAATCCAAAGACAAAAAAATGAATTAAAGAATAATCTGAAAATGAATTACAAAAAAATCTGGAAATATGAAATTTGACTATCTAAAATGAAAACGGCAGGCATTCAAGATTGGTAACAGATATGCTAATGAAAAGTTTAAATCAAACAATATTTACATGGGGTAGCAAGGATTTATACCATGAGGGTGATGTAAGAAATAAATATATTTCGGCTTTGATTGAAGCTGATAAAAATAATTATAAACCTTTAATCGAATTTGTCAGAAAATAAAAATATGAGCGAAAATTCTTCTTCAATATTACCCTTATTTTATTACAATTTATATTAAAAAATACCCTAACTTTATAACAAATATTTACTATATTTACCCTAACTATATAACAAAGTATGTTTAATAGGCAAATTTTGAGGGTATTGAGTAACTGGGCTGAAAAAAAAGGCAGAAAACCCTTGATACTCAGAGGAGCAAGGCAGGTTGGCAAGACAACTGTCGTGAATCAATTTTCCATGCAATTTGATGAATATCTGTATTTGAATCTTGAACTCAAGGAAGATAAACAGCCGTTTATCAACTTTGATAATGTAGACAAATTAGTAGAGGCGATTTTCTTTCTTAAAAATAAGTCATATTCGAAAAATAGTAAAACACTTATTTTTATAGATGAAATTCAGTTTGTACCGGAAGCAGTAAATATCCTCAGGTATTTTTATGAACTTTACCCGGATTTATATGTCATAGCGGCGGGTTCAATGCTCGAAAGTGTTTTCAATAATGAAATCACTTTTCCCGTAGGCAGGGTTGAATATTTAGTCCTGAGACCTGCATCGTTTCCGGAATTTCTTGATGCAATGAATGAGCAATCTGCTTTGACTCAATTGGGAAAAATCCCATTAGAGGATTTCGCTTATAGCAAATTGCTTTCTTTGTTCCATACTTATGCATTGATTGGTGGTATGCCTGAAATAATAAACAATTATGCTAAGAACAAAGACCTGGCAGGTTTGAAGGGAATCTATGAATCACTTTTGGCTTCATACATAGATGATGTTGAAAAATACGGGAAGAATCCGAATCAGACACAAATTTTGAGACATACAATTAGGTCTTCATTTGCTGAGGCAGGAAAGCGAATTAAGTATCATGGTTTTGGTAATTCCAACTATGGTTCAAGAGAAATGGGAGAGGCGCTGAGAACGCTTGAAAAAGCCCTGCTTATAAATATAGTTTTTCCTCAAACAAGTACTGTTCTTCCGTTATTGCCGGATAAAAAAAAATCTCCTCGATTGCAATTATTGGATACGGGTCTTATAAATTATTTTCTTGGTATCCGGAAAGAAATATTCAATTCTAAAGATTTGAACTCTGTACATAAAGGAACAGTTATCGAACACTTAGTCGGTCAGGAATTGCTCGCTCCGCAGTATGACGCATTGAGTGCTTTGAATTTCTGGGTAAGGGAGAAAAATACATCATTGGCAGAAATAGATTATTTGTATCAATATGATACTAAACTTATACCTATTGAAGTTAAATCCGGTTCTGAAGGCAGATTAAAATCTCTTCATATTTTTATGGATCTGGTTCCTCATAATATAGCAGTCAGATTTTATGCCGGTAAACTTGATATAACGAAAACCAAAACGCCGAATGGCAAAGAATATTTCATCTTAAATATGCCTTATTTTTTAGTCTCACAAATTAATTTCTACTTAAATTGGTTCGAAAATGAAATTATTCGATTATGAGAAAAATCTATTTATCCTCTATCTAAATTTTATCTAAAAAGAATTATCTGTTCCCAAATTTCTGCATTGACCGCAAATATCAAATACCATATATTATTATGGCACGTATAATTGTTCTTTGACATGACATGAAAATATTTACTGCAACAAAGCGGAATACAAATATTTTTTCGGCGGATTTCCAAAACAAAATGATACCTGAAATGATACCTGAGGTATCATTTGTAAGCAAATAAAAATCAATAATTTATCATAACTTAACAGCGTTAATGATACCAAAATGATACCTTTTTGAAAAAAACCGCGAATTGTCTGTTTTTGTGCTGAAAATCAACTTTTTCACTTATACATGGTATCATCTGGTATCATTAAATATTGTCAGCCTGAATTCTAAGTAGTGTCAACTCATGTGAAATATTAAGTGCATGTTTTTCATCTGTTATCGCTGATAATAATTTTATTTGACATTTTCTTGCAATCTGCCTGAACTCGATATTCTCGCAGCGATATAATCAAAAACCTCGAGGCAGGCCTTGCAAATTTCAAAGAAATATTAACGTAACTGATTGGGAAATGATTATTGTTTTAATAGATTAGGCTCATAATAAGTCCCGCTATTTTTTAATAAATATTATCAATAAATTACTAATATCAAATTGTCAATCATCACATGTCTTCTTATTCTGGAATTGAAAAATCAGAATAAGTATATTTATCTAAAATTATTTTAATATGAATTCAAGGGAAGAAAAAGCAAAGGTTATATTTGATTCAGGTCGGAACTGTGCGCAGTCCGTATTATCAGCCTTTTCCGCTGATTTGAATTTCGATGCCGGCTCGGCATTAAAAATATCATCAGCATTCGGCGGCGGTATGGGCAGGCTGCAGGAAAAATGCGGCGCCGTTACCGGAGCATTTATGGTTCTCGGTATTTATTGCAGCGATAAATATACGGACGAAAAAGAAAGAAAAAATAATATAAATAGTCTCGTACAACAGTTTAATAAGAGATTTACCGATTTGCACGGTTCGTCAGTCTGCAGGCAACTTATGAATTGCGATCTCAACACTGAAGAAGGCAGAAAATATTCTGAGGAAAATAAACTTAAGGATAATGTCTGTGCAAAATGCGTCCGCAGTTCGGTAAGGATTATTGAAGAAATGATTGATGTAAAATCTGAGCAGTGAAAAATATTTTAATCAATTTAAGAACATAAAATATTTATTAAATAATATATAATTTCAGGAGGAAATTTTATGGAAAGTCTAACCGCAAACCTTTTCGTTAAAGACATAAACAAATCAGTCGAATTTTATAAATTACTTGGTTTCGAGATAATAATGACAGTGCCTGAAACAGGTGACTTAGTCTGGGTAATGATGAAATCAGGTGATGTTATGATTATGCTTCAATCTTTTGTCAGCCTTGGCGAAGAACTTCCGGAAATCAAAAGAGGCGGAGGCGGCTCGCTGCTCCTTTATATAAAAACAAAAGACATACGCGGCTATTTTGATTCAATTAAAGACAAAGTAACTGTTGTTAAAGGTCTCGAAAAAACATTTTACGGCGCAACTGAATTTACAATTAAAGACTGCGACGATTTCTTGCTTACATTTGCCGAAGATGAATAATGAAGAAAGTTAACTTCATATTATCATTGATAATATTCATCGCCGCGATTTGCGCGCCGCGGCTTACTTATGCAAACGATACGACTAAAGTACTATTTATCGGTAACAGTTATACATACGTGAACGATTTACCATCAATGTTTATGAACCTTGCGCTGTCCGGCGGAAAATACGTAGTAACGGGAATGTCAGCCCCCGGAGGTTATATGCTTGAAAACCACAGAGCGGATTCTGTATCAATAAATTTAATTCGACGGGGGACATGGAATTATGTTGTTCTGCAGGAACAAAGCCAGACTCCCGTCATAAACTATTACCGTTATAACAGCATGTATCCTTCAGGCAGATATCTTGACAGTCTTATAAAGTCTTATAATCAGCAGACAATGTTTTTTATGACCTGGGGGAGACAAAACGGCGGACAGCAATGTATCGATTCATTTTGCAGTCCTGTCTTCACAAGTTTTTTTCACATGCAGGATTCATTAAAATCTGCTTACACTGAATTATCTCGAATGCTCAATGCTTTTCTTTCGCCTGTCGGTGAAGCATGGAGGACGGCTAAAACACAGCAGCCAAATATAGATTTGTGGCAGTCTGACGATAGTCATCCGTCATTGAAAGGTTCTTATCTCGCTGCCTGCGTTTTCTTTATGAAAATTTTCAATACATCGCCGGTCGGTCTGTCATATACCGCAGGATTGTCACAGCAGGATGCATTGTTCCTGCAGAACTGCGCATTTCAGACGGTATCGGGCATAAATGAAAACACAGCGATAGTGCCGGATGAAATTACATTGCTTCAGAATTATCCTAATCCTTTCAATACCGAAACTGTAATTACTTTCAGTCTGAATAAATCTGCGAAAGTCAATCTGCGGATATTCGATATTACAGGAAAAGAAATTTTAAAAATTGATTACGGTATGCTTAAGAGAGGTCAATATACCGGACGCATAGATGCTTCGCTTCTTTCAAGCGGAATATATTTTTATAATATAAAATCAACTTTCTCAAATCTTACAAGAAAAATGATTTTATTAAAATAATATTAGTACGGATTAAAATTCAATTCTACGAAGATTCTCTTTTACTGAATTGAACTCGGATACGATTTCTTCTATTATTTCTTTCGCACTTTTTATGCTGTTAATGTAAGCCGCAATCTGGCCTATTTCAAGTTCGCCGTTATCCATTTCACCTTCAAACATGCCTTTTTTGGCTCTTCCTTTACCGAGCAATTCTCGTAATTCGTTTGATGTAATGCAGTTGTCTTCGGCTTTCTGTACATCCTCAAAAAATTTATTTTTTAAAAGTCTTACGGGAACAAGTTTTTTCATCATTAATTTTGTATCACCTTCTCCCGCTTCTACAATTTTTTGTTTGAAGGAAGGATGAGCCGAAGATTCAACAGATGCCGCAAATCTTGAGCCTATTTGTACTCCGTCCGCTCCAAGCGCAAATGCGGCCGCCATTCCGCTTCCCGTTGCAATACCGCCTGCTGCTATAACCGGAATGCTGACCGATTTTCTGACGAGGGGAATTAATGTCATTGTTGTCGTTTCCTCAATGCCGTTATGCCCGCCCGCTTCGAAACCTTCAGCGACAATTGCATCGACTCCCGCATCCTCGCTCTTTTTTGCAAACTTAGCGCTTGCGACAACGTGAACAACGGTTATACAGTTTTCCTTGAATCTGCCCGTATATTTTGCCGGACTTCCTGCAGATGTAAAAACGATTTTTACGTTTTCCTTGATAATAATATCAACAATATCGTCTATCTGCGGATAGAGTAAAGGAACATTGACTCCAAACGGTTTGTTCGTTGCATCTTTGCATTTTTTAATATGCTCAAGAAGCAATTCCGGGTGCATCGAACCTGCACCTATAAGCCCGAGTCCGCCTGCATTGCTTACTGCTGATGCGAGTTTCCACCCGCTGCACCATACCATTCCCGCTTGTATAATTGGATATTTAATATTCAATAAATTTGTTATAATATTCATACTTTTTTAATTTTATAATACTAATTTCCGTGAAATTGAATATAAAAACTATGAAATTCCTTGCCCCGGTTTTATTATTTCTTATGTGCTGTGTTATTCCGTCATTTACTTTTGCTCAAATTAAAATGATGCACGAGACTGAGAAAGCAGAATTGGACAAAGTTATGCTAATGAAAGATGAAGGAATCCGGCGACTTTATATTTACAGATTTGACATCGATGAAGTCGATTGGCAGCAGGATTCTTCCCTTGTTTCGGATATGAAATATGACCCTTCGAATCAGAAGTTTTCGGAAATATCAACAGTGCCTGTATATTCCGAGAGCGTAATAAGAATAAACACCGAAAATAAAATACTTTCTCGTGAAATATTCGACAGCAAGAATAATCTGACAGGAAAGACATTGTACCATTATAATTCAAATTCTCAACTCGATAAGAGGGAAATATTTCTTGGGGATACGAAAACTTTTGACGAACTTTATGAATATGAAGATAATATGTTGAAGAAGATGAAATACACAACATCGGATGGACTTCTTTTTAGTTATTCGGAATTCGACAGTGACAAATGGGGCAATTTAAGCGAAGAAACCAAATATAACAATAAGGACGAAGTTGAGTATAGGTATGCTTATACATTTGATGCAAAATCCAATTGCCTCGAAGAAAAGATAAGTCTCGGCGATAAGATTTCAACTATAATTAGTTATGCTTATTCAAAAGGAAGATTGACTGAAAAAATCACGAAAGACGGTGAAGGTAAAATTCTGAGCAGGTCTTCGTTTGAATATGACGGGAAAGGAAGACTGGCTTCCGAGAAAAATGAATCACCGTCAGTAAGTAACATAAAGATGTATCAGTATGATAATGATCGGTTGCAGCAAATAAAGATTACCGACGAAAAGGAAGCAAGTAATTATCTGCTGAAATATTATTATGAATAAACCTAAATAAGTTTACCGGCGCAGATATCCATAAATTCTTTAAAATATCTATTCGTTTCGGTTCTTATATTTTCGCTTAACGGGAAGGGACTTACATGATCGTAATCAAATGGAAAATCCAGTTCCCGTACTTCTATACCGGGTTCATTATTGTTTCCGGATAAGACTTTTTTTACCGAAGCAGGAGGCATAACTTCGTCCTTTGTGAGACAGACCGCGAGAATATTATTCCGGATTCTTTTAAGAAAAGTCTCTCTGTTATCTTTAAACCTGTTGAAGTTTAACATGCTTCTGTATGCCAAAGAACCTTCCGGAAAATTTGCAAAAAAATTACTGAGATAGTTGTCTCTTTTAATTGCTTCTTCAAAATCATTAACATAAAAACTCGTTATGGACTCGGCTGTTTCCGTATCATAAATATATTTCGATGCAGGATACATAAGGTCCACAGTCGGTCCTCCGCAAAACAGTACAGTCCCTGAATCTTTGAAAAGTTCATAATTCGACATCAGCAATATTTCTATCAGAAATGCACCAATTGAGTAACCGAAGAAATTTATTTCAGATCCTTCCTTAATGAAATCGAATTGCCCGCATTTTATTAAATTTATAAGATTAAGTATGTCATGATATGTTCGCAATCCTGACCAGAAAAATAATTCGGTTGCGAACTGAAGTCTTGTACTAATAGCGGCATTGACGAATGAAGTTTCTTTCAGTCCGTCAAATATCATTTTTCTGTCTTTTGAGAGCGTGTTCATTTTTCTTGAATCAATCCAGAACTTTGGTCTCCGATTAATATGGAATGAAATTGGGAACAGAATAACGGGATTACACGTTAATTCGACAAGTCTTTTAGCCCATGTGTGGTATTTGTCCCAACTGCTTTCGTTTAAACCGTGAAGAAGTATGGTAACTTTTGAAAATTTTGAATCTTTTTCATAAGTATAAACCGGATATATAAAATCCGTATTACATATTATCCCTTTATTATTCTGACTTATGAATTTCAATACCTCGCCGGTACTTTTCTCTTCAAAATTAATATCCGGGTGGCTGCTTTCCTTTTTGAAAATGTCTTCGAAATACTTTTCTTCCGGAAAATACTCGTTATCATTGGAATGAAAAGAAAAATTCTTAATGAGTATATTGCTGTCAGGAATGTTGATTATACTTTGCGTTTCAGTATATGTATCTTTCAGAGTGTAGTAATCCTCAAGGTAGCCCATGAAAATTATAGGTTTAATTTTAAGAGAAATTATCGGAAAAATAAAATTTTTTATATGCATTTATTAGAGACAAAGCAAAAATTGCCGGTGGACTTGAAAACTGCCTGGGAATTCTTTTCTTCACCGGACAACCTCAAAGAAATTACTCCGGAATATATGGGCTTCGATATAATATCCGTATCTTCCGCGAAAATGTATCCCGGGATGATAATCAGATATAAAGTCAGACCGATGTTAAATTTCCCGATAGACTGGGTAACCGAAATTACGCACGTAAGTGAACATGAATATTTTGTCGATGAACAACGTTTTGGACCTTACAAATTCTGGCACCATACTCACAGATTTATTGAAATTAATGGCGGAGTGGAAATGTCGGACACGCTTTATTATAAGATTAAATTCGGCATCATCGGCAGAATGGCAAATGGACTGTTTGTTAGAAGAAAACTGAAAGAAATATTCGACTATAGATTCGCCAAAATCGAGGAAATACTGGGCAAATATAACTCAGAATAATTATTTCACTTCTTATCTTATTAGTATTTATTAAATTACTTAATACTTATGATCAGCGGAAAAGCAAAAATAGGAAACAATACGGACATCCTTCCCTATACGGTAATTGAAGACGATGTAGTTATTGGGAATAACGTGAAAATCGGTCCCGGCGCTTTTATAGGAAACGGTTCAAGGATATCCGACAATGTGATTATTTTGCACTCAGCATCAATAAGCATATGGCCAAACTCTACATCCTATGCCAACGAACCCACTAATGTAGAAATCGGAGAAGGAACAATCATAAAAGGATTAACTACTATATGCCGCGGGACAACTTACAGTTATAAGACTGTTGTCGGGAAAAATTGCTATTTGATGAATCACGTTCATGTAGCCCATGATAACATTATCGGTGACAATGTGGTTATGACAAACGGTGTAAACCTGGGAGGTCATGTTACTGTCGGCAGCAATACAAATATAGGAGGTCTTGTCGGAGTGCACCAGTTTGTGAAAATTGGCGACTACGTAATGATTGAATCAAGTGCAAAAGTATCGAAAGACGTGCCTCCTTATGCTCTAGCAGGAAGATATCCTTTGAGATTTATGGGTATCAATTTCAAAGGACTTAAAAGAAAAGGTTTTACATCCGAAACAATTCAAAATATCAGAGAAGCCTACCGGATTATCTATGATTCAGGGCTTAACTTTAGCGACTCTTTGAAAAAACTTAAAGACGAAATGGAAGCAACGCCGGAAATATTGAATATTTCCGCTTTCATGGAACAAAGCGAAAGAGGGATTATACCAAAATAATCTACACACCATCCGAACTACTTCGAAATATTTGCACTAATTTTTTTATATGGAAAATGGTAAATAGTTTTTCAATATTCTATCTTTAATTTTGTTATTTTTATAATTAAATATACAAATATGGGACTGATTAAGGAGTTTAAAGCGTTCATAATGAAAGGCAATGTTCTTGATCTTGCTGTGGCTGTAATTATCGGCGGAGCATTCGGCAAGGTTGTGACATCACTTGTAAGCGATATTATCATGCCTCCGATTGGGCTGATTCTTGGCAAAGTGGATTTCAAACAACTCAAACTCGTAATACAAAGCGGCAAAGAGGCAGTTATGAACGGAACCCAGATTGTCACTCCTGCGGTTTCGGAGGTATCACTAAATTACGGAATGTTCGTGCAGAATATCTTTGACTTCGTTTTGATAGGGTTCTGTATTTTCATTGTACTGAAGGCTTATCAGAAAGTATCCCCCAAGAAGGAAGAAGCGCCTGCACCTAAAGAGCCAACTAACGAAGAAAAACTCCTGACTGAAATCAGAGATATTTTAAAAAGTAAAAATTAATAAAAAAATGAAAAACATTTTATTGATTGGGTCGGTATTGTTTCTGTTCCTGGGATGCGGTAAAAAAAATGAAGCATACGATAATAAAGATGCTGCTAAAAATCAGACAATGCAGGTTGTCGGCCAAAAAGCAGGTGAAAGTAATACTTCTGCCCCTGACTCTATGTTGTACGAAATGAAAAAATTCGTAAAAACATATAAAGGTTGTAAAGAGGACAGCGAAAACTGCTCCTATTTAAAAATGGAATATCCCGTGTTTTCATCAGGGAAATCTTATAATGAAATAAATAAATTCATCTACGGTTTTCTCGCTGACAGTATTTATAACATCGAAGAAGGCAGACCGAATAAAACTCTGGAAGCGCTTGCCGATAATTTTTTGAAGGATTATGAAACTATGAAAAACGAACAGCCTGACAGGGAACTTGGCTTTGCTCTTGACCTGACCGGTTCTGTCGTATATAATAAGAATAATATACTAACCGTCGATATCGGGTATTATATCTTCACAGGCGGCGCGCATCCCAATTCATACGAAGGGTATTTTGTTTTCAACACTGATAACGGCAAACTGCTGCACACTAAAGACATTTTCGTAAATGGTTTTGAATCGAAACTGAACAAACTTATAGATAAAAAATACAGGGAATTTAGAGGGATATCCGACAAAGAAAGGCTTGACAGCGAAAAAGGGATGCTCTTTGAAAATAAAATTTCTTTCAACGATAATGTCGGCTTGCTTAATGACGGAGTAGTCTTCTTTTATAACAGTTATGAAATAGCGGCGTACGCGGTGGGACAGACAGAACTTAAGTTTACATACAAAGAACTCTCCGATTTATTGAGACCTGAATTTAAAAAATAAAATATTTTACTGATAGCAGGTGGGGATTTATATCCCCACCCTTTTAAATATATAATCCACATTCTTTCTGGATTTCCCGTAATCAAATATTTCGTTTAAATCTTTTTCTTTCAGATATTTCATAACATAATTGTCATTGCCGACTAAAGTTCTGAAATCTGTTTTCGTTTCCCAGCATTTCATTGCAATATTCTGAACTATTTTGTATGCGTCTTCTCTTTTCATGCCTTTGTCTATAAGCCTAAGAAGCAGGGTCTGCGAGAATATCAAGCCGTTTGTCAATTCGAGATTCTTTTTAATGTTCTTTTCATAAACAATAATATTTTCAATCAATGTCCGGAATTTCTTCAGAATATATCCAATCAAAATAGTAGAGTCCGGCATTATGATTCTTTCGACGGATGAATGCGATATGTCCCTTTCATGCCAGAGAGGTATGTTTTCATACGCCGCAAGCATATTTCCTCTTAATACTCTTGCCAGTCCGGATAATTGTTCTGACGTTATGGGGTTCTTTTTATGAGGCATGGCGGAAGAACCTTTTTGTCCTTTTGTGAAACACTCTTCAAGTTCAAGAACTTCCGTTTTCTGCAAATGCCTTATTTCCGTTGTGTACTTTTCAATACATGTTGCTATCATTGCAAGCACAGACATATATTGAGCATGCCTGTCACGCTGTATTATCTGCGTTGTGATTTTTGCAGGTTTGAGTCCAAGTTTCCTGCAAACATAGGCTTCCACTTTAGGTGATATATGTTCATAAGTGCCGACCGCTCCTGATATTTGTCCGACTGAGATTATTTTGATTGCTGATTTTAATCTTTCAATATTTCTGCCAGTTTCATCATACCATAAAGCAAATTTTAGACCTAGCGTAACCGGTTCGGCATGTATGCCATGAGTCCTGCCTATCATCGCCAGATGTTTATATTTCCGGGCTTTCTTCTTAAGTATATCTTTTACTTTAATAAGGTCTTTCAATAATATTTCGCCTGCCTGTTTCATCTGAACAGAAAGAGTTGTATCCAGAACATCCGAACTGGTCATTCCCATGTGGATGAATCTTGAATCCTTACCGACATATTCGGCTACATTTGTCAGGAAAGCAATAACGTCATGTTTTACTGTTTCTTCAATCTTAAGCACTCTCTTCGTATCGAATTTTGCTTTTTTCTTAATTACATCGAGAGATTTTTTGGGAATGCGGCCAAGGCTGCATTGCGCCTCACATGCAAGAATTTCTACTTTCAGCCAGATATCAAATCTGTTTTCGTCAGACCATATTTTTGAAATTTCTTCTCTGGAATATCTTGGAATCATAGTTGTTGTTTTTTATTGTGTAATGTAAATATATTATTAATGCTGATGTAAATAAAGTTCATTTTCAGGGTGTATCTGAAACGAAATACTTATCTTACTTGTTTAATTATTTTAATCGTTATATTTTATACTTGTGAATAAGAGAAATAAAACAATATTAATCGTTCTTATAACCCTTTCGTTTCTTACGATGTCGGGCTCCGATATTTTTCATAATCACAGCGACGGTTTACAGCACAATGAATGTCCTGTTTGTATAATGAATTCGGTTTTACCGGTTTTTGCAATAATTACAGTTACGGCGTTTTATTTCCTCCAAACTAATACGACGAAAACTTCTTACGCGGAAGTTACATCTCAAATTCGAAATAATTATCTTTCTTTCCATTTTCCCGACAGGGCTCCGCCTTCTTTATAACTCCATACAGTCGTTTTTTTATTAATCTAAATTAAATTGTATGTTCAGAGTTATTATTATATACATACTGTTGTATTCAACATGTATGTTAGCGGAAAACAAATCGGGTCAGATAAACGGAAAAATTACAGACCTCGATAATAAGCCGATTTCAGGCGTTTATGTATCAATAAATGAACCCGGTATTTCGGGTTATTCGGATAGGGAAGGGATGTATAAATTTGACGGTGTTCCATACGGGCATTATCATATCACTTTCTCAAAAACAGGATACGTATCAAAAACTTTGTCGGTTGAAATAAATAATGACGAATCTTCGTTCGATACATTTCTTGAAAAAAGTCTCATTGAAACTGCAACAATAGATGTTACAAGTTCTTTCGAAGCGCAGGATATTTCTCAAAGTACGTTTTCGTTGTCAACTTTAAATTTGAAAAGCCTAATTCAGGAACGATCACATAATCTTGGTTCAACAATTGAGAATATTCCGGGTGTAAACACAATAACCACCGGAATTGGTTTAGGGAAGCCGGTAATAAGGGGACTATCTTCAAACAGTGTCTTAGTTGTTCACGATGGAGTCAAGCAGGAATCACAGCAATGGGGCGATGAACATGCCCCTGAAGTCAGTTTGTATGATTTAGACAGAATAGAAATTTTAAGGGGACCTGCAAGTCTACTATATGGATCCGAAGGCATAGGCGGAGTTATTAATATTATTTCAAAGCCGTTGCAATTTTCGGGTACCGATAAAAATATTGTGTACGGAGATGTTGACCTCGGCGGATTTTCAGTGAATAAAGAAGGAACCGGAAATGTTATGTTAGGATTAGGATTGAAAAATATTGGTATGAAAGGACACATTGGAATTAGAAATTCAGGTAATGTAAAGACACCTGACGGTACATTGCTTGTTAATACACTGAATACGTCAATCAAAGATACTATACAAGGTGGTACTTTATCAAATAGTGGGATAAATGAAATAGAAGGAGGTGTCACGTTAGGATACAGAGGCAGTTTCGG
Organism: Ignavibacteria bacterium; assembly: GCA_028714695.1. Classification (GTDB taxonomy): domain Bacteria; phylum Bacteroidota; class Ignavibacteria; order Tepidaquicellales; family Tepidaquicellaceae; genus CAIKZJ01. The sequence continues at coordinate 104,275 of JAQTLX010000002.1, forward strand.
ATACATTGATGCAGGTTTTGAGACATTCAACAGAGAAATTCAAATGCATGATCCCGACCCATTGGCAACGGGTAATCAAAAACTGAATACGAATCAATTTGAAGTAAGCGGAAATTTTCAACTAAGCAAGAAATTTCATCTTGAAACAATACTTTCGTACCAGATACATAATCGTAAAGAATATGAAACAACAGCAGATAAGGAAATGGACAGTCCAAACCTATTCTGGAAATTAACTAATTTTCAGGGAGATATAAGGCTGCATAATGATTTTAAAAAAGACCTATCAGGGACATTCGGGCTTTCGGTGACGAATATGGTGAATAAGAGTCTGGGAATTGAAAAACTTATTCCTAATTTTAACTCAACAAGTTTTGGCGTTTATGGATTCGAGAAATATAATATAAATAAATTTACTTTTTCTGCTGGTTTAAGATATGATTTTAAAAAGGATAATATAGAATATACGATTATGGATAAAGATTCTCTGGGAAATATAACAAAGCAAATAAATCCAAGAAGCATTAATCTCAGCGCTTTTTCAGGTTCTTTTGGTATTGTGTACAGACCAAATGATATGATTGATTTATTCTCAAATGTCGGAAGGGGATGGAGGGCGCCGTCGGAATTCGAATTGTATGTTGACGGTGTTCATGAAGGTACCGGCAGAGTAGAAAGAGGAATAATAACACAAAGCCCTGATGCCTCGCCTGTACCGGAATCTTCACTGAATTTAGATTTAGGTATAAGAACAAGGTTCAAAAATATATATGCAGAAATATCATTGTTCAATAATGTTGTAAATGATTTTATTTACCCGTCTCCTACAAATGAGATTGACCCTGACAGCGGGTTGCCTATATATAATGTAAAACAGGATAGAAGTACATTCAGGGGAATAGAATATTCTTTCCAATATCAGCCTATTAGTTACTTATTGTTATCTATAAACGGCGATTATGTGTTTACAAATAATCAGGCAACTAATTCTCCGCTGCCTTTTACGCCTCCAATGAAGAATATTATCGGCATAAAATTTCAGAAACAAAATATAGGTCCCTTTTATAATCCTTATCTGAAGATGTCGGTAAGAATTGTATCGCCGCAGAATGATGTTGACCCACTTGAAACTACAACGGCGGGATATGCGTTACTTAGTATAGGACTCGGTATGGATTTGATTTTTCCGAAGACAATAGCGTCTTTTGATTTTAATGTTGATAATGCCGGGGATGTGAAATACGTAGACCATCTAAGCAGGTATAAAATGTATGCGCTTAATCCGGGCAGAAGTTTCAATTTGAAAATAACTGTACCGTTCAGATTGTAAATATAAACTCTGTTAAATCATGATATTATGAATATAAGCGTTGAGAAACTGCTGTATATATCTGGATATCGGAAATATTTGCGGAATAAGTTACTTTTATATAATTTTATATGTTGATTAATCAGTAATATATTAATATTTTATTTTTACTGTAATACAGTAATTATAAATCAGTTTGTAATTACTATATTTGCAGTGAATTATTAACTTTAATTCAGGGAGTAAAAAATGGAAGAAAATAGAATGACAAAAGGGCTAATGCTGGGGTTTCTGACCGGCGGAATAGTTGGTGCGGTTGTAGCGTTATTATATGCACCAAAATCAGGAAGAGAACTAAGAAGCGACATTAAGTTAAAAAAAGACGAGTTCATCGATGATACTTCCGAGTATATGAAGATTGCAAAGTCAAAAGCCAGCGATTTAATAAACGAAGGAAAAAAGAAATCGGAACAAATAATCAGAGATGCAAAAGAAAAAGCAAATACATTGCTCGAAGATGCTAACAGCGTACTAAGCGATGCAAAAGTAAAAGCATCCGAAAAATTCGGTACAACTAAAGATAAAATTTCAGTTGAAACCGACAGAATAAAAGATGCATTCAAAGCAGGCATCGATGCCTACAAAGAAGAAAAATCAAAAGGTTCTGAAATCTAAATTTTATTAAATTGACATTGGAGATTTTAAATATTGTTTCTGTAATCATTCAAATTATTCTTTTCATCACGGTAATAATTGTTGTGATGACGCTAATCAAGTATGTCAAAATGCTGATGGTAAAGGTTGATGTTCTTGAAGATGACTTCAGTAAATTCAAAGCACGGGTTGAACCCATGATTGATGATACACGGACACTTATTCAGAAATTGAATAAGATTTCGGATAAAGTTGATGATAGTTACAAATACGTTGCATCAATGATAGAAAAAGTAAAAGACACCGTAGATGATATTATCGACTTTAAAGACAGAATCATCAGAAAAGCAGAACCGCCCATCTTCGATACTATAAGCGCATTTACTGCAATCGTAAAAGGCGTTAAAACCTTTTCGGATACTTTGCACAGGAATAGACCTATAAGAAAATCGTACATTCATGAAGACGATAATCTTCTTTTCGATGATAACGGCGATGCCGAATTCGAACTCGAAAGGCAGTATGATGACATCAATAAAGAATTGAATGAGGTCAGGAAAAAACTCGAAGAGATGAAAAAAGTTTAATGCTTTTTTTATCGGTATAAGTTTAAGGTTAATTGCTAAATGCAATTAACCTTTTTTATTGTCAAAATGTTTGTTCAGACTAAGATTTCAAGAACGATAGGGCAATGGTCGCTGCCCATTACATCGGAAAGAATTCGTGCGGATTTAACTCTGCTAACAAAATCATTAGATACCATGAAATAATCTATTCTCCATCCCACATTTCTTTCCCTTGCTCTTGTAACGGTGTCCCAGTATGTATAATGCCCGGGTCCTTCTTCGAATTTTCTGAAAATATCGGTATAGCCAAGATTTATAATATTGTCAATCCATGCTCTTTCTTCCGGCAAAAAACCTGAGTTCATGACGTTCTCTTTTGGTCTCGCAAGGTCAATTTCCTTATGTGCCGTGTTGTAATCGCCGGTTACAATTACTCCTTTTCTGCCGTAATAATTTTTCTGCAGAAGAAAGAATAATTCATCATAAAAATCCAGTTTGTATTTGACTCTGTCGGGACCGCGTCCGCCGTTAGGAAAATAACAATTGACAAGCACAAAGTCTTTGTACTCCAGAATAATTGCCCTTCCTTCGTTATCGAAGTGCTCATTTCCAATTCCCATTATTGCATTCTCGGTTTTTACTCCCGAATAGACCGCTACCCCCGAATATCCTTTCCGCTTTGCCGAATGATAATAGACGTCATATCCTTTTATTGTCATTAATTCTTTCGGCAATTGTTCCGGTAGCGCCTTCGTTTCCTGAAGGCATAAAACGTCCGGTTTTTCCGTTGCGACCCACTCCATCAGTCCCTTTTTGTGGGCAGCCCTTAAACCATTGACGTTCCAAGAATATATTCTGATTGTTTTTGTTTTTCCCATAATTTAAAATACAACAAAAATAAGTAATTATTTATTCCATTTCTTTTGCAAATCATATGGATTATTTTTATATGTTTACCCAAATATTTTACATTTCCTGAAAATGAGTGCTTTAAAACTTGATAGTTTTTTTCATCCGCACAGAATAGCTCTGATTGGTGTTTCAATTAATCCTAACAGTGTAAGCGGTAAAGTGTTAACAAATTTGGTCGGCAGCGGCTTTAAAGGCGTTGTTTATCCTATAAATCCTACCAGCGAGGCAGTTATGGGAATACCGTGTTATCCCGATTTGAAAAGCCTTCCAAAGGTTCCTGATCTGGCAATTATATGCACGGCTTCTCAAATTGTTCCGAAAACGGTTGATGAATGCGGTGAGATTGGAATTAGAAATATAATTATTATGTCCGCAGGATTCAAAGAAGCAGGCGCTGAAGGGAAAAAACTTGAAGAAGAAATTAAATTATATCTGAAAAAATATGAAGGGATGCGTATACTTGGTCCGAATTGTCTCGGAATCATTGTCCCGGGCATTAATCTTAACGCCAGTTTCTCTTCCGGCATGCCTAAATCCGGAAACATTGCTTTTATTTCGCAATCGGGCGCGTTATGCACATCGGTTCTTGATTGGGCAATTGAAAAGAAAATCGGCTTTTCATATTTCATTTCAATAGGCAATGCAATAGATATAGATTATTCTGATTTAATTGATTTCATAGGCGAAGACGATAAAACAAAATCCATTATTCTTTATATAGAATCCGTAACGCAGGCAAGAAAATTCATGACTGCCGCCCGTTCATTTGCAAGAACAAAGCCGATTGTCGCGTATAAAGCAGGCAGGTTCCCGGAGTCGGCAAAAGTTGCAGCATCCCATACAGGCGCTATGGCAGCGGAAGACGCAATTTATGATGCAGCATTCAGAAGAATGGGTGTTGCTAGGGTTTTTGATATTGGAGATATCTTCGATGTTGTCGAACTTATAAGCAGAAATAAAATTCCGAAAGGTCCGCGTCTCGGAATTGTTACTAATGCAGGCGGACCCGGAGTTATGGCTACAGACGCTTTGATAGCAGCCGATGGAACGCTGGCAGAATTAAGCGGGGAAACATTTGCAAAACTAAATGCCAGTCTTCCCGAATTCTGGTCAAAAGGAAATCCGGTTGATGTGCTCGGTGATGCAAACTCCAAGCGCCTTGCAAAGGCTACTCAAATCTTGTTTGAGGATAAAGATATAGATGCCGTACTTGTTATTCTAACTCCGCAGGCGATGACTAATCCTACTGCTGCTGCTCTTGAACTGAGCAAACTTGGTGAAACTTCAAAGAAACCTCTGCTTGCAGCGTTCCTTGGCGGTGAAAAAATGCGTGAAGGCGTTAGAATATTAAATGATAACGGTATTCCGGTTTATTCTACTCCCGAGCAGGCTGTCAGGGCATTTATGTCATTGGTCGCGTATTCACGCAATCTTGTTACGTTGTATGAAACGCCGGAAGATATTAACGTTAACTTTTCTCCCGACAGAGAAAAACTGAGAAAAAGTTTCGATAAATTAATTCCGGAAACAACTAACATACTCTCGGAAAATTTATCAAAATCCGTACTCGAGGCTTACGGCATTATTACAGCGAAGCCAAAGAAAGCAAAGACCTCAGAGGAAGCCGTTAAAATTGCAGATAAAGCCGGTTATCCGGTTGTAATGAAAATTGATTCGGATGAGATAACTCATAAAACTGATGTCGGCGGCGTTATTCTGAATATTGAAGATTCGGAAATGCTTAAACATTCTTTCAACAGAATGATTGCCGGTGTGAAAGAAAAAATGCCTTCCGCTAAAATAAAAGGCGTTACGATTCAACCGATGATTCGCGAAAAGGATTCCATTGAAATGATTTTCGGAATTAAAAAAGACGAAACATTCGGAACTGTTATTATGGCAGGCATGGGCGGTACCGGTGCGGAACTTTTCAAAGACCGTTCAATCGGTTTTCCTCCGCTCAATGAGAGCCTTGCATACAGAATGCTTGAATCCCTTAAAATATTTCCTCTTCTTAAAGGTTACAGAGGAAGTACTCCTGTCGATATAGATAAACTTGTGGAAACTCTTATTAGGCTTTCATATCTGGCTGCTGATTATCCTGAAATTGTAGAACTCGATATTAATCCGCTACTTGTTTCTTCTAAAGGAACCGTAGCACTTGACGCAAGAGTAGTAGTTGATAAATCGATAAAGGCAGCAGACAGAAAGACTTATAATCATCTTGCAATCTGTCCTTATCCCGAAGAATTGGTGAAGCATATTAAACTTCAGGACGGAACGGATGTAACGTTTAGACCGATTAAGCCGGAAGATGAACCGATGTGGATGGAAATGCTGGCAAGTTGTTCAAAAGAATCCATATATTCAAGATTCAGATACTTCTTCCAGTGGGACTCGCACGAAGTCGCAACAAGATATTGTTACATCGACTACGACAGGGAAATGGCAATCGTTGCCGAAATAAACGACGGCGATAAGAAAAAACTTGTCGGTGTAGGAAGATTAATTGCTGATCCGGACCATGAAACTGTTGAATACGCAATTTTGATTACCGATATATGGCAGAATAAAGATCTGGGTGGAATTCTCACTGATTACTGTTTTGAAATAGCGAAGAAATGGGGACTGAAGAAAATCGTCGCGCAGACAACAACCGATAACAAGAGAATGATTGCAGTATTTGAAAAGAGGGGATTCTCTGTGGATTTTGATCCCCGTAGTTCACTTGTAGAAGTTGTAAAACCTCTGGACTAATTAAAAAAAGATTATAAAATAATTTTATTTATATGAACAACGACCTTAACAAATTTTTTTATCCGAAGTCAATTGCGGTAATAGGCGCTTCCTCAAAACCCGGAACGCTTGGTTATGAATTACTCGGCAACCTTATTAAATTCGGTTATAACGGAAAACTATTTCCTGTAAATCCGAAAGCAGATGCCATACACAGCATAAAATCATATAAATCGCTTCTGGAAATTAAAGACGAAGTTGATCTGGTGATTATCATGCTTGGAAAACACCTTGTATTAAATGCAGTCGACGAATGCAAAAAGAAAAAAGTCAGCGCTGTTATAGTAATTACCGCGGGATTTAAAGAAGTCGGCGACGAAGGCGTGACTCTGGAGCAGGATTTAATTGCAAAAATCAGGAAATATAAAATGAGGCTCGTTGGACCGAATTGCATGGGCATTATTAATACGAAAAGTGACGTTCTGATGAACGGCACATTTATTAAAGGAACACCTGTTGCAGGCGGAATAGGATTTGTATCACAGAGCGGCGCTCTTGGCGCTTCAGTTCTCAAGATTATAGAAAAATACGACATAGGATTTTCACAATTTCTAAGTATTGGAAATAAAGCGGATGTTTCGGAAAATGATTTAATAGATTACTGGAAAGACAATCCTGACGTAAATGTTATAACGGCTTATCTGGAATCATTCAGCGACTCAAAACAGTTTCTTGATGTCTGCAAATCGGTTACAAAAAACAAACCTGTCATAGCTATTAAAGCCGCTAAAACATCCGCAGGTATGAAAGCCGCATCTTCTCACACAGGTGCACTTGCCAGCGCCGATACAGTCGCTGAAACTCTTTTTGAACAGTCGGGAGTGATAAGAGTAAATACTGTCGATGATATGTTCAACCTTGCAAAGGCATTCGACCGTGCAAAACTTCCTCTCGGAAAACGCGTCGCAGTTCTTACGAACGCAGGCGGTCCGGCAATTCTCACTGTTGATGAAGCGGCAAACTGCGGTCTCGAGATTGCGGAACTTTCTAAAGAAACACAAGCCAAACTCAGAGAAATAGTTGTTCCTGAAGCATCCGTGCAGAATCCGGTTGATCTTCTTCCTCCCGCAACAGCGCAGGTTTACGGGAAAGCAACTGAGATAGTACTTGCCGATAAGAATGTTGATGCAGGTATTCTTATTCTAGGTCCTCCGCTTATGTTCGATACCGTTGAAATAACAAGATATATTTGTGACGCAGCAAACAGAAACGGCAAGTGTGCCATTGTTGTTGTTATGTCGCAGGATGAAATAATAGCCGAGGTGGCTAAACAAATGCCCGTGCATCCGCCTTTATTCAACAGTGCGGAAAAAGCAGCGTGGGCAATATCAGAAATGTATAAATACAAACAGTGGAAGGAATTACCTGAAGGGAAGGTCAAAAAAATAAACGTTAATACTAAAGGTGTTCGGAGTATAATTAATAAATATAAAAAAGGCGATTGTTATCTTGACTTTAACGATGTGTACGATATACTGAATCATTATAAAATGCCGATTATAGAAACACGTATTTCGAAAAATGTCCAGCAATCAATATATGATGCTAATAAAATCGGTTTTCCAGTCGTGGCTAAAGTATTCGGCAGGGAACTGGTGCATAAATCCGATGTTGGAGGTGTTGCGCTTAATATTCAGGATGAAGAAGATCTGATAAACGTTGAAAGCCGCATAATAGCGGGATTGAAGGAAAAGGAAATGGATTCCAAACTCGAAGGATTCATTATCCAGCCGTTTGCAAAAATCGAAGAGGGTGTCGAGACAATTCTGGGCGCTGTGAAAGACTCTAAAGCAGGGCATTTGCTAATGTTCGGTCTCGGCGGTATATTCGTAGAGGTTTTCAAGGATGTTAAGTTTAAAATTGCGCCTTTGACTGATATAGACGCAAAAACAATTGTGCATTCCATTAAGAGTTACGAAATTCTGAAAGGCGTAAGAGGAAAGAAATCGGTTGACCTGGATTTTGTTGAAGAGAACATAATGAAATTATCGCAGTTAGTAACTGACTTCCCGGAATTCATCGAAATTGACTTGAATCCGTTTGTTTTCTCGCCAAGCAGAAGTAAATCGAAAATACTCGATGCAAGGATACGGCTGGTCAAAAAATAATATTAAAATTGAAAAGTGAAAATAAAAAACCGGGTTACCCCGGTTTTTTATTATGTAAAAATATTTAATAAATTTTTTAAAATAAGCAAATTTATTTCAGGATAATCATTTTCTTTACCTGATAAAAGTCTCCTGCCGTAAGTTTGTATAAATAAACTCCGCTTGAAATGTTATCAGCGTTAAATTTGACTTCATAGGTTCCTGCTGTTCTGTTACTATTTACAAGTTCGGTTATCTTTCTTCCGAGCATATCATATACAGAAATATTTACAAACGAACTTTTTGGCAGTGCATATTTAATGGTTGTAACCGGATTAAATGGATTCGGATAATTCTGAGATAATTCGAATTTAGCAGGTAAAATACCTGTATTATTCTGTATTCCGATTGTTCCGCCTTCGGTTAAATTCAAAATCATATTTGGTGTGACATTTGTGAAGGTCTGTGTTAAGCCGCTGTACCATTTCACAATGAGAGTGTCAATAATTACTGACTGCTTAATGCCGAACTCGACCGGCAATGAATTTTGTCCCTTACCTCCCGAACCTCCTTCGACTTCCCTGATTTGCGTGATATTTCCGGTTTTGACTGTTACTCTTGTTCCTATTGCGGAACGGTTTGTGTTAGTCCCTTGCAGATTCATTATTAGCCAGTTATTCTTAGTTTCTCCGTTGTTCTTGTAAAGACGATTTGCCGTGCCGTTATTATTAAGATATAAATCGAGATATCCGTCATTATTATAATCACCCCATGAAATACAACTGGAATGTCTTAAATCGTTAGTCCCGGCAGTTCCTGAAATATCGGTGAATGTACCGTTACCGTTATTTCTATACAATTTATCCGCAGTATTCTGACCTCTCGCAAAATAAAGGTCAAGGTCACCGTCGTTGTCAACATCCGCCCAGCCGGTTGAATAGGATTGTGCGCAATCGGATATTCCAAGGCTGTCAGTTACTTCGGTAAAAGTACCATCGCCGTTATTTCTGAATACCTGAGAATTGAAATTCGTGTTTGCCAATGCGATATCCATATATCCGTCATTATTATAATCACCCCATTCCGCACCCCATGTGTAGTTGAATGTAACCAACCCTGACGAAACGGTCACATCTGTAAACGTACCGTCGCCGTTATTTTTATATAAAATTCCTGTGCCGACCGCAGGCTGAACGCTTTGAGAACCGACGAAGAAATCAATTAATCCGTCGTTATTATAATCAGCGGCGGCAATTGCTAATGTTGATAGACTATCTACAAGACCGGATTGATATGCAACATTTGTGAAATTTATCAAATTATTATTCCTGAAAAGATAATTGTAATGCGGAGGTATCCCATCGTTTGCAAATAAGAAATCGATTTTACCGTCATTGTTATAATCAATCCAGTTTATTGAGCCGCCGTAGCCCGGCAGATTAACACCTGAACTTATTGAAACGTCGGAGAATGAAGTGCCGAGATTTTTGTAAAGAATAATCGGGCTATTGTAGTTTCCGACAGCAACATCAATAAAACCATCGTTATTAAAATCCGCACACGATATACCTCTTCCGGGTGCAGTAACTGCCACATTCCATGCAACTGAAGATTCTACGAAGGATGTACCGTTGACGTTAATATAGAGTTTGTTTTGATTGTTATTGTTCACTAAAAAAATATCTAGAAAACCGTCGTTGTTAACGTCTACGAAAACACAGCCCTGAGCCGCTCCCGGATCATTTACTCCAAGTTGCCCCGATACATCCGTAAAAGTTACCTGTGATTTCGCGATAGAAATGAAAATAAAGAAAAGAATTAAAATAGTAATGTTTTTTTCATATTTAAAGTGAATTATGTTGACTTATTTTATTCATAAGTTATTGAAAAATCAATACCGAATTATGTATAGCATCGATAATCATCACTGCTAATTCGCATGAAAACTTGAAACAATTTTTTTATCATGAGTAAATGAATGGAATTAAGAAACCGATATGAATATATTTGTAAAAATAAAAATTACGATGAAAATAGCTAAAGAGTTCAGATGGGAAATGGGTCACCGGCTTCCGAATCATCCCGGTTTATGCAGGAATATACACGGGCATTCATATTATATGATAGTCGAAATTGAGGGTGACGTAATGGGTAACGGTATGATAATAGATTTTTACGACCTTGGTATTATTATAAAACCTCTGCTTGGAAAACTAGACCATTCTTTTCTGGTTTATTCAAAGGATAAAAAGGTGCTCGATTTTCTGAAAAAAAATAAAATGAAAATGGTTGTTACGGATTATCTTGCTACGGTTGAAAATATCTGTAAAGATATGGTTGAAAAAGTAGTTAAAGAATTCCGCAAAAAGAAATTCAAAAACATTGAACAGGTAACAATAAAAATTTACGAAACTCCGAATTCACACGCTTCAATGACAATGCAGGTATGATAAGGTTATTTCGGAAATCTGACTGAAAATCCTCCGCCTATAAAATAATCAGGTTTTAATTTTGTGTTTTGTCCGTAATAAATATCAACCTGCGTATTATTTTTTACTAAGAATGAAAATCCGAAATCTATATTGTAATCAGGGTCAGAGCCGTTCTGATAATTGGTATAAGATTCGATGAACATAGATGCAAGTTGAGTAGGGGAATAACCTAAAGATAATGTATAGAACCCTGTCTTTGTTCTCCCTTCCGTATCCCAGGATACACCCAAATTATATGTTATGTCAAATTTTTCCGATAACTCATTATTCATCGCAAGTTTTAATTCGGGATTGAAATGTTTTAATCTGAATGATTCCTGCCCTATGCCCGGTACATCTGTAGTAACGAGAACCGCGGTCTTAGGAATAAATTTTTCGCCTTTGATGAAATTGTACTTGATGCTTAATGAAGGAGGCCTGAACCCGTTAATATTGTTTGACGAAGATGAAGAATTCCCCGAAAATTCTTCTGCTCCCGGAAAATGCTTTTCATAAGCGTACTCCATTCCCAGCCTTACTTCAAGATTCTTAAGAAGACCATATCTAATAAGTATCTCCGGTACTGAGAGTGCATAATCCGTCAATGCCGGATCATTATGAAAACTCTGGTATTTCAGTCCGGATTCTATCTGCAAAAACCCTTTGTATAACGCCTGCGGTGATTCAGACTGGTCCGGCCTGTCGGTAAAGATACTCTCGATTTCCTGAGAATATAGATTACCGAAACTAATAAATAACAGGATAAACAAAATTTTCTTTTTCATATTGAATCTTATAAATTAATAAATCAACAGACCTAAAAATTTTCTATTATCTTAATTCCAACAAGTAATCCTATAAAACTATACCAGTTTCCGCCATTACGCGAATCGTAATAATTGTGATATAAAATATTCAGATCTATCAATGAACCCTTAGTGATGTGTCCGTCTATACCGATACCAAAATTGAATCCGAAATTTGATTGTGTTTCGAATACTTTATGCGGTATCAAACCGGTTATTGCCTCAGTCTTATATATTCCCGCTCCGGACTCAATGTATGCCGACGAATGTTTGCTGTCAATTTCGAAAGCATATTTGCCATTCAGTAAAAAGCAGCCGTAACCTTTGGACTTTTTCGGATAACCGTCAAAATTACCTAACTGAGGGAAAAAAATTAAATTAAAACCCGTGTAAATATGTTTATTCAGTCTGATTTGATAAAAAGCATTGATCGCCGGCATATAATCATATATTTCGTTAAGATTACCTAACGGCCATCCGGTGCCGACTCTGAAGCCGAGGATGCCTTCATAATACGAAGAAGGTTCCGGTATGCTGTCTTTGTTTTGTGCTGATGCAGAAAGAAATAAAGACAGTAGAATGAAAAATGAGTATAAGGATATTTTCATTGCTGATTATATTATTTAATTCGCCGTAATCTTCACAATTGCGCTTGCTATCTGTGTGTTCGGTTCTTTCATCAGCATAACGCGGTATACACCTGGTTTGGTAAATTTTAGATTTTCCGTATCAGTAAAGAAAATATAATCCCATGATGGGTCAACTGTGAATTTTACTACATCAAGTACCTGCTCTGTAGAGTAGAAACCGTTTGCATCGGCAATCATTGTAATTTCAAGCGCTACGTTGCTTTCTCCTATAGTAATGCCCATTGGTCTTAAATCCAGCATGGCTGTAAGATATCCTGTCGTAAATGTATTGCTGACGTTTTTTTCTTCACCGTTCTCATAACTCTCGCAGAAATACAAATGAGGTACATCCTGCTGCGCACCGGCTGTTTTTGAAAAAATGGAAATAAAAGCAATCAGAATAAAAAATGCAGAGAATTGTTTCATAATTGTTTTCATAATTATTTTTTAGTGTATTTAAGTACAATGTTATTTAATCCGTCGAGATAAAACCCTTTTACATCCTTTTGAAGAAGGTATATTCTCTGATTATAATACAGATAAATCCAAACAGCGTCGTCAATTACAATTCTTTCCATTTCGTTGTAAATCTTCTTCCTTTCATCAAAATCTGTGACCTTTATGGAGCGTTCGTACAATCTGTCGATTTCCGGATTTGCGTATCCCGTCTTGTTGGGTCCGAACGGAATAATATTCTTCGAATAAAAAAGCGCCATAAAGTTCTCGGGGTCGAAATAATCCGCGCCCCAATTTCCGCGCGTGAATGCATACTCGCCGTCCTGTTGTTTCGTGTTCAGTGTTGCCTGTAGCACCTGTTCAAGTTTAAGATTAATGCCGACATCTTTGAGTTGTTCCTGAATTGCAATCGATATATTCTTTTGCAATTCGTCATTCGATATTACAAGAGTAAGGTCCAGTCCCTTTCCTCCCGAATATCCCGCTTCTTCAAGCAGTTTCTTCGCTTTTTCAGGATTATAACTATAACCTTTAACGCTCGAATCAAATCCCGGCATTCCATTCGGCAAAGGTCCGTTGTTTGCCGATGAGCCGCGGTTCTTTAAAACAAATTTTACAATCTTATCTTTGTCTATAGCATAGTTTACTGCCTGCCTTAATTTTTTGTTCCCGGTAAACGGACTTGTTTTGCCTGCCGGCAGCGATTGATTCTGAACCATTATCAAGTAAACAGTATTCAGCCAAGGCTGTTTGACCATCGTATAATCTTTTTCCTCCGGTTTCACAAGATTGCCGTTATCATCCGTCAATGCATCTATTATCTCTGCGGAAGGCTCGTGATAATCGTACTTGCCGTTTAGGAAATCAAGGAATTCCGTTTCAACAGATTTAGTAAATGTTATTTCTATTTGTTCAAGATAAGGCAATTTGGTATTCGATGAATCGAATTCGTAATAGTTTTTGTTTTTTATAAGAGTAAGTGTCTTGTCAAGTTCCCATCTTTTGAACGAAAAAGGACCGGTACCTACAGGATGTGATGCGAAATTTTCTTTATAATAATCTACCGCTTCTTTAGGATAAACATAACCGTATGTCATCGTAAGCAGACTGAGAAACGGTGCAAACGGTTCATATAACTCGATAATAAGCGTTGAATCATTTGGTGTTATCAATCCTGTAATTTCTTTTGCTTCCGCTTTGCTTTTTCCTGCTTTATATTCATAAAATTCTCTTGCCCCTTTAATCTTATCCCTGAAAACCCATAGTCCTCGCGTTTTTGTCGAAGGGTCATTGACCCTTTCAAGGCAATATTTAAAATCTCCGGATGTTATGATACGACCTTTGCCGTTCGGGAAACATTCGTCATCCTGAAACTTAATATTTTTGTTTATGTGAAAAGTATAAATTAATCCGTCTGAAGAAATATCCCATTTTCTCGCTACCTGAGGTACAATTTCATTCCGGTTATTGTATGAAACTAGTCCCTCCATAATATTCGCCAGCACCCAGATTGTCTGCGGCGAATTTGACATGACCGGCTCGAGTGTCTCGAGTCCAAGCGGGAAATTCAGTCTGAAAACATTCCCTTCGTTATATCTTTTAACCGTGCAGGAAGATAATGCTATTATTGCAGCCAGTAGTATTGAAATTAAACTATATTTGAAGTAATTATTTATTTTTAACCTTTCTGCCGTATTCAGAAATTATATTTTCATAATAATTGTTAAAATATTATTAATCTATGATTTATTCCATACTTAAAAGAAAATGAGCGGTTTTTTAAGGGGATAGTACGCATCGGACATTTTCGGCTTTTAAGAGGAATGAAGAAAATATATCGACGGTTTGGGATTTTATAACTTTAAAATACAGATACAAATAAATGGCAAAGAAATCGAATTACTTAAAGGATAAAGAGAATTTTTTCGGTCTTTCGGAGATTCAGTTGATTGATGCATATAAGGTAATGGTTACCTCCAGACTTATTGACGACAGGGTTGAAACGCTTATAAAGCAGGGGAAAGCGGCTTTTCTTATTTCAGGCTCCGGTCATGAGGCAGTACAAATTGCAACAGCAATGGCGATGAAACCCGGAAAGGACTGGTTCTATACTTATTATCGAGACGATGCACTTGCGCTTGCATTGGGCATAACTCCCGAAAATATTTTTCAGCATTCGATGGGTAAAGCAACGGACCCTTTCACTGCAGGCAGGCAAATGGCAACGCATCTGGGCAGCAAAGAGCTGCGTATGCCTACGGCATCATCGCCTACGGGTTCACAATATCTTCAGGCAGTCGGAACTGCTTTAAGTTGCGTGCTTCGGAACACGGATGAGGTGGTATATGTCTCGGGAGGCGAAGGCTCTACTTCCGAAGGCGAATACTTTGAAGCAGTCAACTGGGCTACAAGAAAGAAACTTCCCTTAATATTTTTAATTCAGAATAATAAGTATGCAATTTCAGTTCCTGTGGAAGACCAGGCAGCAGGCGGCTCTATATTCAAAGCCTGTTCAGGTTTTGAGGGATTGAATAAATTTCATATAGACGGTACTGATTTTCTCGAAAGTTACGGCACCGCGAAAGAAGCGGTCAGACTTGCACGTGAAGGCAAAGGACCTTCATTGATTTATGCGGACGTTGTACGCCTGCGCTCGCATTCCGCCTCGGATGCTCAGGAAAAATACAGAAGCAGAGAATCGCTCGATGAAGACAGAAAAAAAGACCCTCTTGATGCTTTGGAAAATCTACTTATGAAATCGAAAATTCTAACATCCGATAAAATAGAAGAAATTAAAAAAGCCATATTTGAAGATTTGATGAACATTGCGGATGAAGTGTTCAAACAGCCCGCACCTGATGCTTCGACAGTTGAAATGTATATGTACTGCCCTGAAGAAGAACAGACAAAAATTGTGTATGAAAAAAATAAACCGATTGGCGAACCGGTCGTAATGGTAGATGCCATTAATCATGCTTTGCACGAAGAAATGGAGAATAACCATAACATGATTATATATGGTCAAGATATTGCCGATGGAAAGGGCGGTGTATTCACGGCAACCAAAGGTCTTTCCACTAAATTCGGAGAAGACAGGGTCTTCAATTCACCGCTTGCGGAAGCGTCTATCATCGGAACTGCTATCGGTGCTGCGATTACCGGAATAAAACCAGTCATAGAAATTCAATTCGCTGACTATATATTTCCCGCAATGATGCAGATCAGGGATGAACTTGTAATGTACAGATACCGTTCGAACAATCAGTTTACTTGTCCTGTTGTAATAAGAACTGCATGCGGAGGGTATATCGGCGGAGGTCATTATCATTCACAGAATATCGAAGCAATATTTGCGAAATGCCAGGGAATGTATATCGCATATCCTTCAAATGCAGCGGATGCAAAAGGACTTTTAAAAACCGCCTGCAATCTGAATGACCCCGTTTTGTTTCTCGAACATAAGTTCCTTTACAGGCAGGGCTTCGCAAAATCTCATGAACCCGATGCAGGTTACTATCTGCCTTTCGGAAAAGCATGCGTGAGACGTGAAGGAGATGATATCTCGATAATAACGTACGGGGCTATGGTTGAAAAAGCATTACGTGCTTCAAGGGAAATGGAAAAGCAAGGGGTCGGCGTTGAAGTTGTTGATTTACGGACAATCGTTCCGCTTGATATTGAAACGGTTCTTAACTCAGTCAGAAAAACGGGTAAAGCAATTGTGTTCTATGAAGATTCAAAATTCATGGGATTCGGCGCTGAGATTTCCGCTGAAATATCAGAAAAAGTTTTTGAATATTTAGATGCTCCTGTAAGAAGAGTTGCGGGTTTGAATGTTCACGTTCCGTTCCACCCTAATCTCGAAAAAGCAGCATTGCCGCAGGACAACTGGATACTAAAGGCATGCGAAGAGATGGCGGCATATTAATTAGAGTTCCTGAAGGATTTCTCGCATATCGGAAATCTGCTTCCTGTTGCCGAGTACAATTAATTTGGTGTTCGGACCGATTATCGTTTCCGGTAAAGGGTTTATTGTGTATTTGCCTTCGGGGAGTTTTAAACCAATAATATTTGCTCCTGTTTTATTTCTTATATCAAGATCTTTTATCGTTTTTCCTACGGATATTTCACTTAACGTGAGTTCTTCGAATGTCAGACTTATATCATTGTCCTGACCGATTAACTGTGCAATGAATTCCATTATATCCGGTTTCATCACAAGCGCTGCCATGTGTGCTCCGCCTATTTTCTCGGGCATTATTATGTTGTTTGCGCCTGCGCGTTTAAGTTTATTAACGGATGATTCATGAGAAGAACGGCTGATTATAGTAATATCAGGATTTAACTCTCTTGAAGAAAGTACTACATAAAGGTTTTCCGGGTCTTCCGGAAGGGTTGTAATTATTGCTTTTGCACATTTTATGCCTGCCTCAATCAGCACTTCTTCGTCTGTTGCATCACCGTCAATAAATAATATCGCCGGGTTTGTTTTTATATCTTCAATAATAAGTTCTCTTTTTTCAATGACCACAAACGGCTGCCCGTCATCTTCGAGTTCGAGACAGACCTGTTTGCCGTTTCTTCCGTAACCGCAGACGATTACGTGATTTTTGAGACTTTCGATTTTTTTGTTCACGTTATAATTTTTAAAGAAGTTTCTAAATTCTCCTTCGATTATGAATCCCGCTATTGTCGTAGCGCCGTAGAAAAATATTCCTATGGCAGTTATCAGCAGAAATGATGTAAACATTCTTCCTATATTCGAAAGCGGATGCACTTCCATAAAACCCGCTGTCGAAATAGTGATTATAGTCATATAAAATGCTTCAACGAATGTATAATTTTCGATAATCATATAACCTATGACACCAATAAAAAGCGATAAAAAGAGAAGAAATATAATGATTATTATTCTTCTGAAATGAGGGTAGCCCGATTTATAATACATTAACAGATTCACGTCCGTTGTTTTATATTGTCATAGTTAAAGAATCTATTTAAATTAGTATTAATAAAGAATTAATTCAACAAATAATTACCTGGGAACTTCAAAAGAAATTTATATATTGTATCCTTTGTAATAGCACTATATGTATAATTTAAAAAATAAAACATAAAATAATGCAGGAATTTGATTTAACAGTTATCGGAAGCGGACCGGGCGGATATACCGCTGCTATCAGGGCTGCGCAACTCGGTTTTAAAACCGCTGTAATTGAAAGAGACAGACTTGGCGGTGTATGCCTTAACTGGGGTTGTATCCCGACAAAAGCGCTCATAAAAAGCGCCGAATTGATGAATAAGTCCAAACATATGAATGATTACGGAATTAACGTCGAAAATAAAGGCTTCGATTTCCCTAAAATTATTCAAAGATCACGAAAAGTGGCGGAAGCATCTGAAAAAGGCGTGCAATTCCTTATGAAGAAAAATAAAATAACCGTTATAAACGGAACAGCCGTATTCAACGCTGATAAAACAATAGCAGTCAAAGATAAAGACGGTAACGTGATAGATACCGTGAAGTCAAAGCATACTATTGTTGCTACAGGCGCAAGAGCAAAGTCGATACCGGGAATTATATTTGACGAAAAGAAAATTCTTTCTTCAACAGGCGCAATGCTGCTGCAGGAAGCGCCCGCGAAAATGACTATAGTCGGAAGCGGTGCAATCGGAATGGAATTCGCTTATTTCTATAATGCGTTCGGAACGGAAGTTACGATTATTGAAATGCTTCCTCAGATTCTTCCTGTTGAAGATAAAGAAATATCCGAAACAGTAGCGAAAGAATTCAAAAAACTCGGAGTTAAGATATACACAGATACGAAAACCGAAAGCGTAGAAGTCAAAGACGGTAAAGTATTCACGAAAGTAAGCGGCAAACTTAACGAAACGCTTGAGTCGGACGTTGTACTTCTCGCAATAGGTATCACAGGTAATATTGATAGTCTGGGATTCGAAAATTTAGGCGTGGAATTATTCAGGAATGCCATTAAAGTTGATGTGAATTATAAAACAAACGTAGATGGTATATATGCAATAGGGGATGTTGCTTTAATCAATGAAAAAGGTAAACCATGGCTTGCTCACGTAGCATCCGCCGAAGCAATTAACTGCGTCGAAAAAATTAATGGCATCCATGCTGAAGATATTGACTACGGAAAAATACCGGGCTGTACATACTGTCAGCCGCAGGTCGCTTCTGTCGGCATGACTGAAGAAAAAGCAAAAGCGGCTGGATACGAATTAAAAATCGGGAAATTCCCGTTTGCTGCTAACGGAAAATCAAGAGCCGCAGGCGAAACAGCCGGTATGGTGAAACTCATATTTGATGCGAAATACGGAGAATTGCTCGGCGCGCATATCGTAGGTGCCGAAGCAACTGAATTGATTGGCGAACTGGTTATGCTGAAATCTCTGGACGGCGTGGGGGAATCAATATTAAAAACCGTACATGCTCATCCGACTTTATCGGAATCGATACTTGAAGCGGCAGGCGTGGCATACGGCGAAGCGATAAATATTTAAAAAGAAAAACACATACGAAAAAACCCGCTTTAGGCGGGTTTTTTATTTGTATTATATCTCTGAAAACTCTCCTAAATTCAGATTAAGTTTTTTCTTGATAATCTTCGAATTTCTTCCGACAAGCGAATCGGTAATTACCGCATTTTCTATATGACAATTGTTGTCAATTATCGAATTGTCAACTATGCTGTTTACAACTCTGCATCCGTCATTGATTGTAGCATGCGGTCCAATGATACAGTTTTCAAGTATTACGTTTTTTCCAATATATACCGGATTGTTTATTTTACTTCCCTTGATATTGTACTTATTCGATTTTTTATCGAGAAGGTATCTATTTGTTTCAAGCAATGTTTCCGGTTTACCGCAGTCAAGCCAGCCGTTTACATCGTATGTTACCATTTTTTCGTTCTGTCTCAGCATAATTTCCAGCGCATCCGTTAACTGATATTCGCCTTTTGTCGTTACTTTATTGCGGATAATATGTTCGATTGAATCAAAAAGTATTGTCGAATTTTTTAAAAGATAAATTCCTACAATAGCCTCGTTAGAGGGGGACACTTCTTTGGAAGCAGGTTTTTCTACAAGCCTCTTAATGAATCCTTTTTTGTCTTTTTCTACAACACCGAATCGTCTCGGGTCATCCACTTTCTTTACGCCGATTACGGAATATTTGCTTTTGACAACATCTTTAAGGTTGACGTCAAAAAGCGTATCACCCAGTATTATTAGAACTTCATCCTTTTTAATCGGATCGAATTTCCCTTTAGCGCACAGTATTGCGTGCCCCAGTCCGAGAGTCTCTTTCTGTTTAACGTAATCGAATTTGAAATTAAATGTACTGTTTAGATAATGTTCGATTTTCTCACCCTGATGTCCTGTGATGAAAATAATGTTATCCGCTATTTTCTTTTTAATCAGTTCATCCACAATATAATAAATCATCGGATGTCCTGCTACATTCAGAAGAACCTTCGGCTGCGTAATAGTATGAGGTCTTAAACGTGTTCCAACGCCCGCTACGGGAATAATCACTTTCATAATTCAAAATTTAAAGTTCAAAGTTCAAAGTTCGAAATTGCAAATTTATAAATATTAAATATCAAAAATTTTATTTGTTATATTTGATTTTTGATATTCGCAACGAAGTTGCTCAACGCTTCATCAAGTTTCTCAACATCTCTTGCACCTGCGGTCGCTATTTGCGGTCTTCCTCCGCCGCCTCCGCCGAGTTCTTTGGCGGTACCGGATATAAGTTTACCGGCGCTTAATCCTTTATCTTTTATAAGATTATCGCTTACAACGCAAACAAGATTTATTTTGCCTTCTATTATTGTTGCAAATAACGCAACACCGTTTTTCATTATCTTTCTGATTTCTTCGCCTAATTCTTTGAATTCATCAGGAGAATCGATATCAAGTATGCCCGATAAAATTACATTGCCGTTAATTACATCCGCTTTTTCAATCATAGATTTTATATTCTCGATATGTTTCCCGAGATTTTGTTTCATAAGTTTCTTCTGCTGTACCTTTTTCTCTTCAATGTATCTCTCGCGCAGTTCCTGCAGCGATTTTATCGTATTATCCTGAGAATCAATCATTAACTTCATAAGAGAAATATCCCTGAAATCCGCCTGCTTAAAGCCGACACGAATATTCTCAAGTCCTGCTTTGAAATTGGCGGCATATTTATCCGGGAGTTCTGATATTATTTTTTCTATCTCATTGATTTTATCTCCCAGTAAAACGAGAATCCCTTCTCCGGTGCGCGCGAATATTCTTCTCACGCCTGAAGATATACTTTCTTCTTTTACAATCTTGAAGAGACCTATATCGCTTGTATTTGCAACGTGCGTGCCCCCGCAGAATTCAATACTGAATTTATCGTCCATTTTAACAATTCTAACCAGATCGCCGTATTTGTCACCGAAGAATTTTTTTACATTCGGGATTTTATTAGCCTCTTCAAGCGGTAAATTCTCGAGTGTTTCTACTTTTAGTCCTTCGCTTATTTTTGAATTTACTAAATCTTCGATTCTTTTGATTTCTTCATTCGTAGGTTTCTGGAAATGCGGAAAATCAAATCTGAGATATTCATCGGATACCAGAGAACCCATTTGCTTGACATGATTGCCGAGTACTTCCCTTAATGCTTCATGCAGAAGATGTGTCGCGGAGTGGTTTCTCTGTATTGCGCGCCTTCTTTCGTAATTAATATATGCTTTTACCTCTTTGTGAAACAAATTTCTGTGATCGTAGTTTTTCACATATATGAAATGGTTGTTCTTTACATCTATAACATCGAGTTCGTATCCGTCGGAGAATACTAGTTTGCCTGTATCGCTTACCTGACCTCCCGATTCCGAATAGAAAGGATTATCTTTCAGTACAAGAACTTCGATGTCAGAGCCTGCAATTCTTTTCGCCTGAAGCAAAGTTGTCTTGATTCCTTTGTCGGTAATATCATAAGGATTGTAAACCGGATTTTCTGCTTTGAGTTTGTCGTCTAATTCAAATAATTTTGTATCCGCAAGTATTACATCTTCTTTTCTGGCTGCTCTTGCCCTGTCTTTTTGTTTCTTCATCTCTTCCTCGAATCTTTTCATCTCAACATCAAATCCGTGTTCTCTCGCCATTACCTGCGTAAGGTCAACCGGGAATCCGTATGTATCGTATAATTTAAAAGCATCTTCACCGGGGAATATTTTGTCATTATTTTCTTTTATGCTCCTGTAAACATCATAAAAATGTTCGATACCCCTGTCCAGTGTAAGATTGAAACTTTCTTCTTCCGCTTTAATTACATTTATTACAAAATCCTTTTTATCGTTGAGTTCAGGAAATACATCGCCGAAATGCTTAACGACCGTCACGACAAGATTATGAAGAAGCGGTTCGTTATAATCGAGTTTTCTTGCGAGTCTAAGGGCTCTGCGAAGAATTCTTCTCAGCACATAACCTCTGCCTTCGTTTGAAGGCATCGCGCCGTCGCTGATTGCAAACGTCAATGCTCTTATATGGTCGGCAATTGCGTTTATCGGAGAAATTAAATCGCCTTTATATTCTTTACCCGTAATATTCGATATTTCCGAAATGATAGGTGTGAAAAGATCGGTCTCGTAATTCGATTTATTATTGTTGAGTACTCTCACGACTCTCTCAAGTCCCATGCCCGTATCAACATGTTTTTTCGGCAGAGGATGAAGTTCGCCTTTTTCGTCTCTGTAATACTGAATGAATACAAGATTCCAGATTTCGATAACATCTTCCAGTCCGGCATTTATATCTTCGCTCTTGCATCCGTTTTCCGAGAGGTCAATATGTATTTCCGAACATGGACCGCAAGGTCCTGTTTCACCCATTTCCCAGAAATTATCTTTCTCGCCGAATTTTAAAATATGTGTATGGTCAATATCGGTTTCGGTTTTCCAGAGATTAAGCGCCTCTTCATCGGTCCTGTAAACTGTGGCCCATAGTCTATTTTTCGGGAGTTTCCAAACCCCGGTCAGTAATTCCCATGCCCAAGCGATTGCTTCTTTCTTATAATAATCACCGAACGACCAGTTGCCGAGCATTTCAAAAAATGTATGATGATATCCGTCTACTCCGACTTCCTCAAGATCGTTATGTTTTCCGCCCGCCCGTATGCACTTTTGTGTATCGGCAGCGCGTTTATATTCGCGTGTACCAAGTCCCAAAAAAACATCTTTAAACTGATTCATACCTGCATTTGCAAATAGCAGTGTCTGGTCCTCATAAGGTACGACAGGTGAGGACGGTACAATTTTGTGTTTTTTAGACTCAAAAAACTTTAAAAACGAATCCCTTATTTCTTTTGATGAAATCACAATTTATGTTTTATATTCTCAATAAATAAAAATAAAATTAAATATTGTCAAATTAAATGGAAAATCAGTGCGGCTATTTATACTGTTTTTATGAACTTAATCGCTGAATTATGCAATATATAATAAAAAACCGCAGGTATATACTGCGGTTTGATATAATTATTTGTGATATTATGTAACTAAAATACTATCCTGAGTCCTGTATTTATTATAACTGTCCGCATATCCTGCGAGAATGTTTGTACTGTAACATCCTGTGAGTTGCCTGTCGAAACAGTTGTTTTCACATCTTTAAAACTTGAACTGCCGCCAAGGAAATCAAGAGATGCAATCCAGAACAAATTATTTGTGAGGTGATATTTTCCGTCCAGTGATACGATGTATGAAAATGAAGATGCGGTTTTTTCGTCCTGTTTATAATAACTGCTGCCATTTCTGATTGTAAATTCAGGAGCCTTTGAATTTATCATTCCGGAATATGCTCTGAATCCGACTGAAAGTTTCTTGTAAATAGGATAAGAAAACTCAAATCCGAGAAAACCTCCGTAAATATTCCATGTTCTGGAATCTGCTGACCATACACCCCCATATTTTTCGCTGAGCGCGTTTTGTAAATTCGAAAGATTAGTACCGTTAGAATTGAAAAAGCCCATGAGATTTAAATCAATAATATCAATCAAATGATAAGTTAAATTTACACCGGCTTTATAGCCGACTTTAGCAAATCCTGCGCTTTCGTTATAAGCGTCCTTGCTTCCGAAATCTCCATAAGGGAAACTTGGTCCTGCCGTTATTTCAATTCCGAATAATTTTGGGCTGAGATTCGCATTATATTTGTTCTGCGAATAAACCGATGAGGTAATTAATAATGCCAAGATTATGATGTATAACTTTTTCATGTTGAAATTTTATTTTCTTAAATCTAATTAAAATGCTTTAAACATGATATTTAGAAATTCAGGAATCCGATTGAGCCGGATTAAGTCTTGCAAAAGCGATATAATCGGTTATCGCAGGTGTGTATCCTGACGATTTTATTATACTTGATATCTGTGCCCTGTGATATGTACTGTGATTAAGGACATGAGACATAATATCGTAAAGTTTGTTCTTAAATTTGTCCCCCGATGTATTTTCGTAACTTATCACAACATTCAAGCCTTTTGGTTTTAAACCTGACAAATAATATTTCCACCCTGTATGCACGTTATTCATATAATCCCTGAAATACGCAGGCTCAATAATTTCCCACGGGTCTATGCTGTGCGATTTTGAGTTTATTCTGTGCAGCCAAACCTGCTGTGAATTGAGTATATGAGAAAAAAGCAGTTCCACTTTTGTATTTCCGTGATTGTTCTTTTCAATGACTTCAAGAACCCTTGTATTAGCCCAGAAATCATAATCGAAAAGTCTTTTGTAGTGATTTATTAATTCCATGACTAAGTTTGTATAATTCCTGTATTAAATTTTTTTATTTCTGGATTATTGTTTGCAATCTCTATGCAATAAGACACGACATCGCGTGTTTTTACAGGGTCGATAATTCCGTCAATCCAAAGCCTTGCAGCAGCATACAGAACATTTGTCTGTTCGTCGTATCTGCTCTTGATTTCATCAAGAAATTTCTTTTTGTCATCTGCCTGTATTTCTTTGCCGAGTTTTTTCATCCGTCCGATTTTTATATCAAGCAGTACATTGGATGCCTGAGAGCCACCCATTACTGCAATCTTCGCGTTAGGATACGCGAATATAAATCTCGGGTCGTATGCTTTTCCGCACATTGCGTAATTTCCCGCGCCGTAACTGTTGCCTGTAATGATTGTGATTTTAGGAACGGTGGAATTCGCAACCGCATTTACCATCTTCGCTCCGTCTTTAATTATACCTCCGTGTTCGGACTGCGAACCTACCATGAAACCTGTAACGTCCTGCAGGAAGAGCAGAGGGATTTTTCTCTGATTGCAGTTCATTATGAATCTTGTTGCTTTGTCCGCGCTGTCGGAATATATGACGCCTCCGAACTGCATCTCCGTTCCGCCCTTCGGCATTTTCTTTTTTACTATATCCCTTTGATTCGCGACTATTCCAACTGCCCAGCCGTCTATTCTCGCATAACCTGTTATTATAGTCTGTCCGTAAGTCGGCTTATATTCGTCGAAATCACTGCCGTCAATTATTCTGGAAATTAAATCGTATGTGTTGTATGGTTTCGCAGAATCTTCCGGAATAATTCCGTGAAGTTCGTTCGTATCATAAGCAGGCTGTAAACTCTTAATTCTGTCGAACCCTGCTTTGTCATAATTACCGAACTTGCTTACGAGCCTTCTGATTTTTTCAATTGCAGTTTCGTCATCAGGTACTTTTTCATCTGTTATGCCTGATATTGAAGTTGATACTTCTCCGCCTCCGAGAGATTCAGTATCCGTCACTTCGCCTATAGCCGCTTTTACAAGATGCGGACCGGCAAGAAAAATACTTCCGCTTCCTTCCACAATTATAGTTTCGTCGCTCATTATCGGAAGGTATGCACCACCTGCAACGCATGGTCCCATTATAGCGGCAATCTGGGGAATCCCCATTGAACTCATAATGGCATTATTTCTGAAAATTCGTCCGAAATGTTCTTTATCGGGAAATATTTCGTCCTGCAGAGGAAGAAAAACGCCGGCAGAATCCACAAGATAAATTATCGGTAGTTTGTTCTCCATCGCAATTTCCTGCGCGCGGAGATTCTTCTTGCATGTGATAGGGAACCATGCTCCTGCTTTTACTGTAGCATCGTTCGCAACAATAACGCAGTTCCTTCCGTGAATTTTTCCTATTCCGAATATAGTACCCGATGAAGGAGCGCCGCCGTATTCTTCGTACATCCCGTACGCCGTGAACAAACCGATTTCGAGAAAGTCTGTTCCTTTGTCAATTAAAAGATCAATTCTTTCCCTGCAATGCAGTTTCTTCTGAGAATGCAATTTCTCAATCGCTTTTGCACCTCCGCCGTGTTTTATTTTCTCGGTTTTAGACTGTAAGTCTTTAAGCAGCCTCTTATGATGCTCATCCCTTGACAGGAATACTTTATCTTTACTTATCTTGCTGTTTATCAATGCCATATTTTTAAAACATCAAATTGAATAAAAAGAATTCATAAAACATAATAATAAAAAAATATCAAAAAAAATATGTTAGGATATATGTTTTATTATTATTAAGGCATAAATTCAGGGATTTTCAAACTGAACGGAACGAGCCGGAAATCCGTCAAACGACATTCGTATAATCCGATACGAGCAGGGAAAATTTCATTTGTTATATAGATTTACCAAGTCATTTAAAGTATATTCAATAACATTACATGTAAAACAGGTGAAAATTATTTTGAATTTAGTATCCGCAGGCACAATTATCGAGAATTTTCCTTTATCATCAGGCTTAAATTGTGTTTGTTTTCTTATCAATCCTGTTTCTATATAACCGAGATATGTATTTGCAACTATTTTTGTTATCTCTCCAAGAAATATATTCCCGATAGTACTATCTATGGGATATTGTACACTTGATCTATACATTTTGCCAGTAAATAAAATTAACTTATTTGTAGAGTCATAATTTATTTTAGAAATAGAAACTAACGTGCTTTCAGTCCCACTATCAGAATAATCTAATGTATCGTTACCAAGATACATGTACTCAAGAATATACACTTTATCCTGAGAGAAAGCAGAGGATATGGATAATAATGTCGCAATAAAAACAGCAATTACTATCTTTGATTTCATAAGCTTATTTTTTATTTATAACTTTAAAAATCAAACGCATTCCCAAAATCCTTTTGGGAACGCACCAGAGAATTGTTTTACTGACTTGTTACGAAACTCCGATTCATGATATAGTATTATGTTATTATACTGGTCCTGATCATATATGGAATAGGATTAAGCACGGTGTATCAGTTTGTGCGAAAATAATTTCTGAGCCATATATACACAAGAAAATGTTTGTTGCCGCGAATATATTTTTTGTATTCATAATATTTATTGTCAATATTAAATATTATTCATCTTCCCAGTATTCGGTGCCGTAGATGTCTATGTATCCGAACAATGATTTTTTCTCATGATCAACTCTAACCAGAGCAAGTCCATTTTCGAACTCACATATGTAATTGTATTTTATTGAAATAACTATATTTCCCAATTTATCTAAAACGCCCCATTTAAGATTATAACCGAGTATTACTATTCCGTTTTTGAAAGCAAGGTCTCGATTAGGAAATAGATTGATGTTATATATTAACGGAATGATTTCTTTTCCTGACTTATCGATAAAGCCCCAATGTTGACTGAGTTCAACACCCGCGCGATCTTCATAAAATGGATAAATATCATCATATATTAGTGGAATAACCAATTTCCCGTTTTGATTAATCATTCCCCATTTTTCATTAATTTGAATACAGGCATAACCCTCATGGAAAGGTTTAACATTGTCATAAATAATTGGAACTACGATTTCATTTTTCTTGTCAACAAAACCATATTTATTATTCAGTTTTGTAATAGCGAAGTTATCCGAAAAAAATGAGACCTTATCATTATCAGCCAGGAATATTTCTTCTCCTGGATACGCGAAGTTTTCATTAATATCCTGAGAACTATCATAAATTGGCGGAATTATAATGTTACCACTATAATCAATGCAACCGTACTTGTTTTTTATTTTCACACAAGCCTTTCTACCATAAAACAACCGGGCGTCATCGTATCTGCACGGAATTACGATACGTTTGTTTTTATCACAATACCCCCACTTATCACCTTTTCTGTATGGAATTAATTCAGGAAGACCGGTAGATGTATCGGTTTGAGCTGTGAGAATACCTGAATCGAAAAGACAAAACAATATGAAAAAAATATAAAACATTTTTTTAAGAATCATATGCCCCTGAGAAGAAAATTTAATTTTCGAATAGAACATTATTATAAGTTAATAACTAATAAAAATATAAGTTAATTTATCCAAATATTAATATTTCTGCAAGTTACAAAGAATTAAGAGTTTAATAGCGTATGGTATATTTTTGAAATAAAGACTACAGTGCTTCACAAAACTAATTATTTCCGCCTCGTTCCCAAATTGGCTCAGCCTATGATGATTCTCAACTTTGGGAATGAATAAAAATTAATTGTGTATTTTATTTGGGCATAAAAAAACCGGGTATATAGCCCGGTTTTAAAGATGAAATTATTTTTTCAGGCTAATGCCTTTTTGTTGGAATTCAGATAAATTGGTTCTTTCTTCTCAAGCACAACTTCTTTTGTGATTACGCAGTTCGTTACGTTATCTTTCGAAGGTATCTTGTACATTATTTCAAGCATTATGTTTTCCATAATCGAACGGAGTGCACGCGCGCCTGTACCTCTTCCAATCGCTATTTCGGCGATTGCCTCGAGCGCGTCTTCATGGAATTCAAGTTCAACACCTTCCATTCTGAAGAGTTTTTTGTACTGTTTTATCAATGCGTTCTTCGGCTCTGTCAGAATTATAAGGAGTGCGTCTTTATCAAGGCTCTCCAGAGTGGTTACTATAGGCATTCTTCCTACGAGTTCAGGAATTATTCCGAATCTTACAAGATCTTCCGGCTCAGCCTGAGCAAGAATCTCGTCTTTCTTGATGTCATTCTTTGAATAAACCTCTGATGTGAAACCTATCGAGCCTTTTGCTACTCTCTTTTCAATGATCTTTTCGAGTCCGTCAAATGCGCCTCCGCAGATGAACAATATATTCTTTGTGTTCACACTCAGGAGAGGTTGTTCCGGATGTTTCCTTCCGCCTTTAGGCGGTACTGTCGCTATAGTGCCTTCAAGTATCTTCAGGAGCGCCTGCTGTACGCCTTCACCGGATACGTCGCGTGTTATGGATACATTCTCGCTCTTTCTTGATATCTTGTCAAGTTCATCGATGTATATAATCCCTCTTTCTGCTTTCTGAATATTGTATTCTGCATTCTGAAGCAGTCTTACAAGCATGGACTCTACATCGTCGCCCACATAACCCGCTTCCGTAAGAGTTGTCGCGTCAGCAATTGCAAACGGAACATTGAGTAGTTTTGCAAGTGTTTGGGCGAGGTAAGTTTTTCCTGTACCCGTTGTTCCGATAAGGAGCACATTGCTCTTCTCAATCTCAACATCATCGATGCTTATGGAACGAAGTGAATCTATTCTTTTGTAGTGGTTATATACTGCCACGGCAAGAGATTTTTTTGCCCTGTCCTGACCGATAACATATTCATCAAGAAATTTTTTGATACTGGCCGGAGTTATGTTGCCTTTGTACTTGTCTATGCTTTTATTTATTGTAGGGTCGGAGTTCATTTTGATTATATGAACCGCGCCGTCCACGCAAATTTCGCAAATATAAGGTGCCTTACCTAATCTGTCTACGGGTCCCTTAATAAGATTTGTTACTTTGTCTGCATTTCTTCCGCAGAAAGAACATCTGGGTATGTTTGCTGTTGTTTTTGTTGCCATAATAATTTTATTTCGTGCGCGATGGGGGAGTTGAACCCCCACGGGTTACCCCGCTAGATCCTAAGTCTAGTGCGTCTGCCAATTCCGCCAACCGCGCTTATAATATAAAATTTTCAATTATATTTAAATAATCGAAAATCTAGTATTAACAAATATAACTATAATATTAAAATGAAATAAGTCAGATAGGATAGCGCATGGAAAAAAATCAAAATTGATCTATGTCGGGGAGGATTTCGTCAAGCAAAGTATCGCTCGAAATGAACATCTTTGAACAAAATTCACCTGAAAACTTCCCTGTCTTGACGCAGTTTTCGTGGTTCTTTCTTATTTTCTTCTTGTTTTTTGCCTTAGTAGAAAAAGCAAAATCAGTCAGGTCATTATCGCATTCAGTACAGAATAAACCATAATTCTTAGGCTGGATTTTTTCCACTTTAGTTTTTTTTGTAAGCTTTCTCATTAACAACCCTAATTTAAGAAAAATTAATTTTAAAATATCTGTAAATATTAATCTTAGAATTTAAACAATTAATACTAGTAAAAGTTCATTATGTATTATAAGAAAAAAGAGTTTCTATTGGCCGAATAATTCTTCTGATAGTGTGTAAGGGTCGGTTTCTTTATCTACAATTTTCTTTAAATTTATTTCAAGCAAATTACGGTTCTTTTCATTCCAGAAATTTTTCTGAAGCCCTGAATTCACGATTTCCTTAATTTCATTTTCCGCTTGTTTGCATCTTTTTTTCTCGAATAAACCCGTTGTTTTTAAATATTTACCGTGTCCTGTAATTTCCGCTAACAGTTCTTCAATACCGGTATTCCTTGAGGCAATCGCTTTTATTACTCCTATTTCCCTTTTGTCCTCACCCGGATTTCTAAGGTGCAGCATATTTTTAAGGCTTGTTAGTATTTCATCGGCTCCGAGTCTGTCTGATTTGTTTATTACAAATAAGTCCGCAATTTCCATCAGTCCTGCTTTCATAGCCTGTATTGAATCTCCGGATTCGGGTACAAGTACAACAACCGTTGTATCAGCCGTCTTGGCAATATCGAGTTCCGATTGTCCAACGCCTACGGTCTCAAGTATGATAAAATCTTTTCCTGATGCGTCCAGTATGTTGCATACGTCGTTAACACTTTTGCAAAGTCCGCCAAGACTGCCGCGCGTTGCCATCGAACGAATGAAAACATTTTCCAGAAGAGATGAATCGGTCATTCTGACACGGTCTCCGAGTAATGCGCCTCCTGTATAAGGGCTTGTCGGATCAACCGCAATAACGCCGACTTTAAATCCCTCTTTGACGAGTAATTTTACCAGACAATCTGTTATTGTTGACTTTCCCGCTCCCGGTGGACCGGTTATTCCGATTTTATATGCTTTTCCTGTATACTTGTATAGAGTTTTCAGGATATCGTGTTTGTTGTCCTCATTATTTTCAACGTACGTTATAACGCGGGATATAAGCCTTTTATCTCCGTTAATTATTTTTTCAATATTATCTCTTTCAAGTTTCAATGTCAGGTATTTGATTTGAACCACTCGCAGGTTTCAATTAGACCTTTATCAAGCGAATAATGCGGTTTCCAATTAAGGGACTTTGATGCTTTTTTGTACGATAGAATGCTCCTCTTTTGCTCGCCCTTTATACCTTTTGTATATTTGATTTCTGATCCTGACTTCATTATAGTATTTATTTTTCCGGCAATCTCATAAATACTCGTTTCTTTGCAGGTTGAAATATTAAAAGTTTCTGTGCCTTTAAATTTTAACGCGGCAACATTTGCAAGTGCAACATCCTTTACATAAATAAAATCCCTGGTATTCTTGCCGTCTCCGTATATTAACGGAACATCTGATGACAGTATTTTTCTGCAAAAAATTGACACAACACCGGATTCGCCTTTCTGATTTTGTCTTTGACCGTAAACGTTGCTGTAACGTAGCGTAACATATTTTAACCCGTAATATTTATTATAAAAATCCAGGTATTTTTCTACCGAAAGTTTGGAGATACCGTACGGTGAAAGAGGATTTAGAACGTGATTTTCTTGTGCAGGAAAATCTTTTTGTTCTCCGTAAACGGCCCCGCCCGAAGATGCAAAAATAAATTTTTTGATTTTATATTTTACCGATAATTCAAGAAGTCTCAGTGTCGCTTTAATATTTAATTCAGCATCCGCGCATGGATCTTCAATGGATTTTTTGGGATTTATTTGTGCTGCGTGATGGTTAACTATATCGAATCGTTCTTTCCTGAAAACTTTTTCAATGTCATCATTTATAAGGTCTAATTTGTAAAATCTGCATTTCTTATTTATGAATCGTTTATTTCCGGTCGAAAGATTGTCCAGTACTGTTACATCATGTCCAAGTTTAACGTAAGCGTCGGCTATATTTGAGCCTATAAAACCCGCACCGCCTGTAATTAAAATTTTCATTAATCTTTTTGTCTTAACAGTTCGTAAAACTTTCTACCAATATCTTTCCTGTAACATATATTATCGAAGTTTATCGACTCAAGTCCTTTATAAGCGTTCTCAAGAGCAGCGGTAAGAGATTTATCACTGAATCCGACCAGTGATAACACTCTTCCTCCGGATGTGATAACGTCTTTTCTATCATCCGAATAAACAGTTCCTGAATGTATTACATTTACATTCCCGGGAATATTATCAAGACCGGAAATAACTTTGCCGGTTTCGTATTTGTCAGGGTATCCCTTTGATGCTGCAACAACACAGCCCGCATAAAGGTTGTTTATCTCGAGTTTATAATTTTTAATATTTCCGTTTGCCGAAGCAATTAACAATTCGAGAAAATCCGATTTTATCAACGGGAGTACTGCCTGCGTTTCAGGGTCACCGAATCTGCAGTTGAACTCAATTACGTAAGGTTCGAAATTTCCTTTATTTCCGCAAATCATCAGTCCGCAATAAAGACAACCTTTGTATTCTCTGCCTGATTTCGACATTCCTGATATTACCGGCTCAATTATTCTTTCTTTTATTTTTTGATATGTAATATCATCTATAAGCGCATCGGCGGGAGCATAAGAACCCATTCCGCCTGTATTCTTGCCGGTATCGCCTTCACCAATTCGTTTATGGTCCTGCGCTGCCGGTAGCAGCACATAATCTTTACCGTCAGTAATAGCGAAAATTGAAAGTTCGAACCCTTCAAGATATTCTTCAATAATAAAACTGCTTCCGGATTCTCCGAAAATTTTTGCTGAAGTCAAATCGGTAATGAAAGAATCTGCATCAGCATGAGATTCTGCAATACAAACACCCTTACCGGCGGCAAGCCCGTCGGCTTTTATCACAATCGGAAAATTTAATGTTTCGATAAAACCCTTAACTTCACCGATATTTTCCGACGAGAATGATTTGAATTTTGCCGAAGGAATTCCGTGCTTTCTCATAAAATCTTTAGCAAAAATCTTACTTGTTTCAATCTCCGCCGCGGATTTGACAGGTCCGAAAATACTTAGATTCTTAGATATAAACTCATCTGCAATTCCAAGCGATAGGGGAATCTCAGGACCCACAACAGTAAAGTCTATTTTTTCTTTCAGAGCAAAATTTAAAAGAGAGGATATATCAGTTGGTTTAATATTTACAGGTTGTGCAATCTTATCGATACCGGGATTGCCGATAGTGCAGTATAAAATTGACTTCGAATCAATAAACGACTTTGATCCGCATATTTTGACCGCTATCGAATGTTCTCTGCCGCCATTTCCTATTATCAGGATTTTCATTTATTCTATGTCGAGTAAATAATTTAACTCTTTCGCGAGTTCGGCAGTCATGGTTTTTCTGTCATACTGCCTTATTAGTTCTTCATTAGCAGCAGGCATGGCATTCATTTCGAATAATACAAAGTAATCGTAAATGGCTTCAGCAATGCTTTCCGGATTCTCGTCGGGTATGAACTTAATTGCATTATAATCCTGAAGAAGTTTTTTTGTAACACCTTCGGGAATACAGGCAATAATGTTTTTCCTGCTGCCGATATATTCACCCAGTTTCCCGGGCATAGCGGCATCTTCATTCTCACCCCTGCTTACAAGAAGGAATAAAATGTCGGAAGCCATTATATACTTTATGCATTCGTGGTGATTTACGTATCCCGGCTGGTTTAAAACGTCCAGAATATTCAGATGTTTAGCGTAGTTCAGATGTTCTTTTGTGATAATTCCGAGAAACAAGAATTCAATTTTATTCCTGATTTCAGGATGTTTGTCAAGAAGAACTTTAATCGCATCAAAATAAAATTTTGGGTTTCTGGTATAAAAACTTCCTGAATAAGTAATCCTCATCTTATTGGTCAGAGGCAATTTTTTCGTTAGAGCAAGTTCGAAATCTTCACTGTCGTATCCATGCGGGAAAATTTTTATGTCGTTGTATTTTATATTCTCGTATCTTCTGATTATAAATTCCTTAACACGCCTGTTAGTCGTAAGAATTATGTTTGCGTCCTTAACGACTTTTCTTTCTCTTTTAATATTAGCCCTTTTATGTAGAGGTGTTGGATAAAAATTGAGAACTGGGCTGTCAACCCAGGCGTCTCTGTAATCTGTCACAAGAGGTATTTTGTATTTCCTCTTGACTTCCTGACCAATCAGAAAATCGGTATAAGGCGGAGCCGTGGCATAAACTAAATCAAATCCGTCGTATTTTTCCCAGATTTCGTCAATCTTTCTTAAAGCCTTATTTTTCCAAAATATTTTGCTGTCAGGAATGAAAAAAAACTGTGATATTATACTCCTGATTTTTCTGAATCTTTCTTTTGGGACTCGTGTAACAATTTTTGAAACGTTAAGTTCTTTTTTTCCCGTTCGTTCTATTATGATACCATTGCTTAATGCTTCTTCGAGAAGATGCTCATCAATAGCATAGTATTTGCGTGGATTTATAGTAAGTACAACAGGCTGCCAGTTGTAACGGGTTAGATATTTTGCGAATTTTAGCGTTCTCTGTACTCCGCCCATTCCCATAGGCGGAAAATAATAAGAAATAATTAATACTTTGTTCACCGTGTCTTTATATGATTTTTCAAAAAGATGAAATAAGAAGTATAAATTACTCAATTTTACAAATATTTTCAATTCATGAGCCTATAAAACCTTATCGTGTATTATTAAGTGTATTAAGGAAAAGTGTTTTTTTTGCTATATTAAACCATATTCCACTAATCCCTAAGAAATAATATAAATGAGTAAGGCAGATATATTAATTGTTGAAGATGATATCCTGACGGCATCTGTAATCAGAAAATATCTGGAAAAAAACAACTATAATGTCACCTACATTATAGAAGACGGTGAAACTGCCGTCGAAAAAGCACTTAGTACTAAACCGGATTTGATTCTAATGGATATTTTTTTGAAAGACAGCATTGATGGTATTGAAGTCGCTCAGAGAATAAAAAGAAAAGTTGATATCCCGGTTATTTTTCTAACAGCAGACTCGAGTAAAGATACAATTCAAAGAGCAAAGATTACGGAACCATTCGGTTATCTTGTGAAACCTGTCGATAGTTCTGTCTTGATAACAAATATCGACCTGACACTTCAGAAACAGATTTCATATAAC
The DNA here is from genome assembly GCA_028714695.1 of Ignavibacteria bacterium. Taxonomy (GTDB): domain Bacteria; phylum Bacteroidota; class Ignavibacteria; order Tepidaquicellales; family Tepidaquicellaceae; genus CAIKZJ01. The sequence goes on from JAQTLX010000002.1 coordinate 139,462, forward strand.
AAAAAGATTCTGGACACGCTTCAGAAAGCAAATGATGAACTTGAAAGAAGGGTGAAAATTCGTACGGAAGAACTTTTTAAAGCAAATGAAGTCCTTAAAAGCGAGATGGAACAAAGAAAGCAGGCGGAAGAAGAATTGAGAAAAGCCGACAGGCTTGCAACAATCGGAAAAATGTCTGCAGTGCTTGCTCACGAAATCAGGAATCCACTTAACTCCATCAGAATTAATGCGGATATATTGAATGAAACAGTTGTCTTTACTGAAAATCAGAAGCGAAGGATAAGAATAATTCAAAAAGAAGTTGATAGATTGAACAATCTCGTTAAAGACGTTCTCATGTTCTCGAGACAGAGCGGTCTTATAGCAATTGAATTTAACCTGAAGAATCTAATTGACGGAATTCACCAGCAGATAGTAAATGTTATTGAAGAGAAGAAAATTGTTTTTGATAACCGGATACCTGATATCAAAATCAAAGGTGATTTGGAAAAGTTAAAACAGGTGTTTCTTAATCTTATTCTTAATTCGGTAGATGCGATTTTTGAGGACGGGACTATTACTATTACAGCAAATGTTGATAATGAAACAAATAATCTCTGTATTTCCGTTATTGATAACGGATGCGGAGTCGCCAATTCGGAAAAAATGTTTGAACCTTTTTATACCTCTAAAAATCTCGGCACAGGCCTCGGCTTGTCAATTTCACAGAATATCATAAAGCAACATAACGGGGAATTAAAACTTTTTTCAAGTAAACCCGGAGAAACAATTTTTCATATCTTACTACCGTACAATAATTAAAAGGGCAAAAAATGGAGAAAATATTACTAATAGACGATGAAATAGATGCATTGGAATCATTGGCATCGTGGTTTGAAGAACTCGGTTACGATACTTCAAAGGCGTCAACCGGTTATGACGGCATCGATATGGTCAAAAAAATAAATCCTGATGTTGTTATTTCCGATATTCAAATGCCGGATATTTCAGGACTTGAAGTTCTCTCATTTGTTAAAGATTATGATGAGACTATTCAGGTTATTATGATAACTGCCTTTGATGATATGGAAACAACTATTCTGGCTATGCAGAAAGGCGCATATGATTATATTGCCAAGCCGCTTGATATAAAAAGACTAGAGATGACCGTCAAAAGAGCGCTAGAAAATAAAAGTCTCAGTCAAAAACTCGAACTTGCTTCTCCAACTTTAAGGACCGACGTTGATATAAACAGATTACTTATCGGTAAAACACCGATAATGAGAGAAATATATAAAAAAATAGGACAGGCTTCCGCAAACAGAGTAACAGTGCTTATTCAGGGAGAAAGCGGTACGGGTAAAGAACTTATTGCCCGAATTATTCATTCGAGCGGACTGACAAAAACTGAACCATTTGTTGCAATAAACTGCACGGCTTTGCCTGAGAATCTTCTCGAAAGTGAACTGTTCGGACACGTTAAAGGTGCATTTACCGATGCATTTAAAGATAAAAAGGGGAAATTTGAACTGGCAGGAGAAGGCACGATTTTTCTTGACGAAATTTCCGAAATGTCATTTAATTTACAGGCAAAATTACTAAGGGTTCTGCAGGAACATGAATTCGAAAGAGTCGGCGGGGAAAGTATAATTCTCTTAAAGGCAAGAGTCATTGCCGCAACAAACAGCGACCTGCATAAACTTGTCAGTCAGGGAAAATTCCGTGAAGATCTTTATTACAGACTAAGCGTCTTCTCGATTGTATCGCCGCCTTTGCGCGAAAGAAGAGAGGATATTGAATATCTCGTTAAGCATTTTCTGGAAAAAATTAATTTAACACTCCACAAAAACGTTAGAAAGATACCGGCAGAAGTTATGAACATGCTTGTGAAACACGAATGGAAAGGAAATGTAAGAGAACTTGAAAATACATTAATGCAGGCAGTCGTTTTATCAAAAGGCGACGTATTGGCTAAAGAAAATATTTTGTTACGGAAATACAGCAATGACTATGAAGATTTAGTCAACAGCGATAATATTCCTCTTGAAGAACTCGAGAGGTTGTATCTAAGAAGAATTCTGGATAAAACAAACTGGAATGTAAAGGATGCATGTGAAATTCTTAAAATCAGTAAGGCTACAATTTATCGTAAAATCGAACAATATAATCTAAAACAGGAAAATAACACAGAATAATCTCAAAATGAGAAATATATCTCAATTTGATATATTTTGTGTTAAAAACCTACAAATAATCCTCAAAAATAGAGAGAAATCGACATTCTTTTCTGGCATTAAACTTGATTAAGTATAAGTAAATAAACAGAAAGGAATTTTAAAATGATCTCATCCGAAACAACAAAAAAGGACTCAATGTCCAGACTTGATCTAAGTTTCTTTTTAATTGTATTTACTTTATTTGCAATGCTGGTTGCAGGGTTTGTAATAAAGTAAATCAAACAAATTTTATAATAGTAAATAAAAATGGACACAAAAAAAATACTTCTGATAGACGATGATGAATCAACACTGGAATCAATTTCGTCATACTTAGAGGAATCCGGATATAAGGTCTTTACAGCAAGAAATGGAATTACAGGTTTAGAGGTAGTAAAAAATTTGTGCCCGGATGTTATTATCAGTGATATCCGAATGTCAGGACTTAATGGGATTGAATTTGCTTATATAATAAAAGGGCTTAGATATAATATCCCTATAATTCTGATTTCCTCATTTGATAATAACGATAACAAATTTATTGAGAAATGTTCTTTTGGTTACATTCAGAAACCGCTGGATATTCACAAGTTAAACGAAATGATTAATGATGCTCTAATTAGCGGGATGATTAATCACCGCGAATCGGTAAATTTCTAAACGCTCATTGTTCTCCCTAATAATGATAGGCAAAGTTGTAAATGATTTCTAATAGCCTCCTATTCCCCAAATCATACACTTTGCCTATTTTCTTTATATCCCGCGGCTTTAAGCCGGCTCTATTATTATTATCTTTTTATCACACTGAAAATTTCATATTTTATTTCATATAAAAATCATGGGGCGGACAATTATTTTTGTTTTATTTTTATGTATTTCTGTTACGGATTATCTTAATTCGCAGACGGCATCCGAATATTACGATAGAGGCATAAAAAAAGTCGAAAAAAATAATTTGAAGGGCGCTTTGATAGATTTTTCAAAAGCCATCGAATCTGATACGTTATTTCAGGAAGCATATTATAACAGAGGACTGGTTAACTATAAACTCGGCAACATCAATAATGCGGTTATTGATTTGACCAGGTCTATTTCATTAAATATTTCGGATTACGACTCATATATTGTTCGAGGTCAGATATATTTTGAATTAAAAAAATTCAATAATGCACTCGATGATTTTGATTATGCCGTTAAAATTAATTCGAAATTAAAAGAGGCATATTTAAACCGCGGCGCAGTATATTATGAGATGAGATTCTATAATGATGCTCTTAATGATTATAATCAATGCATAGAACTGGATAATAATGATGCTGATGCGTATTATTTTCGGGGAAATATTCTGAGAAAACTTGTTAGAAACGATGAAGCGCTGTCATCTTATTTAAAGGCTCTGGAAATCAAGAATGATTATGCAGAGGCGTTGTTATCCGCCGGAAATATTTATAAATCGAGAAAAAATCTTGAAAAAGCCCTGAACTGCTATGACAAGGCTCTTAATATTAATCCTGACCTTGCTGAAGCATATAATAACAGAGGTAATATCCATCTGGAAAATAATGACTACTTAAAAGCGATATCCGATTTTTGTAATGCTATAAAAATAAACAAAGATTATGCTTTTGCGTATAATAACAGGGGATATGCTTATTTTTTAATTAATGAATTTGATAAAGCCAAATCCGATTTTGATATTTCATACGGACTGAATTCTGCTAATGCAGCATTGCACAAAAATCTGGGATATTATTATTACGCGTTGAAAGATTATTCCAGGGCAAAAGAAAGCTGGGAGAAAGCCCTGTTACTGGATTATAAACTGGAAAAAGAATTAAAATATAAAATACAGGAATTAAACAAATAAAACTTATGAAGAAATTATTCATTCTATCGTTTATCTTAATTGCAGCAGCAGTGTCTGCACAGGTAAAATTCGATGATTATTTTACCGGCAAGACTATGAGATTTGATTATAACAGAGCGGGTAATGACAGGGGAAATTCGATTTTTTTCGAACAACTGAAGCAGGAACCTTACTGGTCAGGTAATAAAAGCAGCCTTATTGACCCGTTCGATTATGGACATTATAAATATGAAGTTTATGATTCTGCTTCGGGAAAACTTATTTATTCGAGAGGATATAATACTTTATTCGATGAATGGGAATCCACAGAAGAAGCAAAGACACTTGACAGGACATTCTATGAAACTGTTGTATTTCCTTATCCGAAAAATACGGTGCGTGTGGAATTATTCGAAAGAAAAAAAGACGGTAATTTCGGGAAACAATTTGAAATCTACATAAATCCATCAAACAAATTTATACGCAAAGAAAAGCCTCTCGATTATCCCGTAACTAAGGTCGTCGATAATGGAGATCCTACAAATAAAGTTGACATAGTATTTCTCCCCGATGGATATACTAAGGACGAAATGGATAAATTTATGAAAGATGTAAAGACATATTCGGAATATATTTTCGGATGTACTCCATTTAAAGAGAATAAAGATAAAATTAATATCTGGGCGGTTCAGGCTCCGTCGATGGAATCCGGAGTTGATAATCCGGGTGAAAATGTTTGGAAAAATAATATTCTTGGTATGTCCTACAACTCGACTGATGTTGATAGATATTTGATGACTCTTGACGTAAAAACTGTCAGAGACCTTGCAGGTCTTACACCATATGATAATATCTGTATTATTTCTAACTCCTCAAAATACGGAGGAGGTGCAATATATAATGATTACACTTCTTTCCCGAATGAAAATAAGAACGGCGCATATCTGATTGTACATGAATTCGGTCATCATTTTTGCGCACTGGGTGATGAATATTATACATCGGAAGTTTCCGTTGAAGAATATTATAAACTTGATGTCGAGCCGTATGAACCGAATCTTACAACTCTGGTAAATTTTGACAAAAAATGGAAGAATATGATGGATAAGAGTACACCTATACCTACTCCGTCAACAAAGGAATATTTTGAGACTCTCGGCGTGTTTGAAGGCGGTGGATATATTGCTAAAGGTGTTTACAGACCAAAACAGGATTGCACAATGAAAACAATTACTTACGATAATTTCTGTCCGGTTTGTAAAAAGGCAATAATCGGAATGATTAAATACTACTCGGAATAACAATTAGATTCTATATCGGACTGAAAGGGTCTCCATAAGGAGACTCTTTTTTATAAAAAATAAAAATCAGCAAAAAAAATGTATATAGGCGAAATTGCGGCATTGTTGACTGCCATATTGTGGGCGTTGAGTTCGTATTTCTTCGCCGCTGCAACTATTAAGGTAGGTTCAGTTACAGTCAATTTCACGCGTCTATTATTTTCGCTGATACTTTTTTGTATTACTATACCAATTCTCGGCTTGTCAATACAATTGTCTGCTTATCAGGTAATAATGCTCATGGCAAGCGGAATTGCGGGACTTGTACTCGGAGATTCTTTTTTCTTTAAATCGCTTGAATATCTTACAACGAGAGTCAGCGTGCTTATCACTTCATTTGCTCCTGCAGTTTCTGCTGTTATGGCATTTATATTTCTTGGCGAAAGATTGCCATTCATTAGTATAATCGGTATGATAATCTCGCTTGGGGGGATCGTACTTGTAGTCACGGGGCGGGGCGAACATCAGGGCGAGATTAAAAAATCAGGACATATTAAAAAGGGCGTAGCACTTGCATTTCTTTATACGCTTGGCCAGGGAAGCGGACTGATATTTGCAAAATTTGCATTCGAAGAAAGCGAAGTAAATAGTATGGTGGCTACTGCAGTCAGAATTTTTCCGGCGGTGATAGTTCTTTTGCCGTATTTTTTATATAAAGTTAAAACTGTTAATCCTTATAAGATATTTCACTTTGACAAAAAAGCATTTAATAATGTTGTTGCTGCTACAGTTCTTAGCGCTTACATAGGAATGTCGCTTATGTTTATCGCCGTTACTCAAACTAAAATTGCTCTAGCATCAACTATCATGGCATCCATACCTATAATACAGTTATTTATTTCCAAATATTTATATAAAGAGAAACTTACATGGCGTTCAGTTTCAGGAGCCGTAATTACCGTAGGAGGCATGGTTCTTCTTTTCTGGCGTTAATTCGTTTTTGGAATAAAAAAAAGCCCCTTTGTCAGGGGCTTTCTTTTATAACGAAAAAATTTATTTAATCAATATCATTCTCTTTGTCATTCTATAATCACCGGCTTCAAGTTTATAGAAATATGTTCCGCTAGGATTACTCTGCGCGTTAAGAGTAAATTCATATTTTCCCGGTTCCAGGTTTGCGTTCACAATTGAATTTATTAGTTTACCTGTGATATCGAATACTTCAAGTTTTACAGGTGCATTTTTTGCGATATCAAACTTAATCTTTGTTTCAGGGTTGAAAGGATTCGGATAGTTCTGGTAAAGTTCGAATTTCATTGGTATCTCTGTTCCAAGTCTTGTTATTCCCGTGTTGATTGTATCGTAAATTGCGATCTGAGTAATCGGATTGAGCATTGTAACCTGAAATGATTGATTGCTTCCCGTGTAAGAACCGTTTCCTACGCCAACCCATCTGTTAAAGTAGTACATCTTACCGTTAAATTGTATTGAGTGCGGTGATGCTGAAACTGTTATAGCCGCTGCCGTATCGTAATATGTATTCCCGCCGACTACTGTTGCAGGTATTCCAGCAGGTTGAACGTTTCCAAGCAATCTGAATTGTGTTTTGTAATTTGCAGTATATATTGATGTATTAGCATTTATTGTAATTGTGTGGGCTGTATCTCCCGCATCGCTCCAATTCGTAAACATATAACGCGTTGCGGATACTGTAATCGGTGATACTGCTCTTAAGTTATGAGTTGAGTTAATATTCCAGTTGAATAATTTCGAGCCTGTATAAGTCGTGTCATCAATAATAAGGTTTGGAATATTATTGCTTGTTCTTATTGTAACGTAATTTTTCCCTACAAGTAAGTCTGCTGCAACTTTATGTATCTTACCGCTTGCACTGGTTCCCGTAAGGATTATTTTGTAGGTACCGTTTGATACAGACGCTGTAGAATTAACCTGCACGGTCAAAGAATCAGGGAAACCTGATATTGTGGAACCTGACGGGAAAGAAACCGATATACCGGAAGTTACAGGTTCTACGCTTGCAGTGAATGTTACAGGTGAATTATATCCTGACGCTACATAAGGTATTTTTACCTTAAATGTTCTATTTGAAGCCTGTCCCTGAGGTACGGACATATAGGACGGTACTGTCATTAGAGAAAAATTTGAAAGCGTCTTTGCGGCATTAAGAATTTCCGTATTTGTTGATTGTACATAAGCGATGTTTTTAATTTTATTTGCTACCCAGAGCGGATTCATCTTATACCGGAACACATACTCATTATCGGAGCCCGGAATTAATGTTATTGCTGTGCCGCCGGCTGAAGGCAGCATTGCTCTCATAACCCAGTTAAAATCAGTTTCACCGTTTGTCCCCGGGGGGGTCGAGTAATGAATGTTTTCTTCCAATACACCAACCTGAAGAGTCGCCGCAGTGCTTGATAGATAAGTTTCGCATAGAACACGAACTCTTACAAGAACGCTGTCTCCAAAAGTGCTGTCTCTGAGAATAATTGTAACAGGACTTAATATATTTTTCCTTGCGTCAAATAATCCCTGTAAAGCGGATTGTGAATATGGAGATGTTAATGGATTTAAACCGCCGTCAAAGAATCCTGCTGGAATTGCATTTACGCCGTAATATGTTCTTCTTGCATTATTATCATTTTGATTAAATAGAAACATCGGGTCGTTTCCCGGAGAAGGCCAGTTCATATGAAAACCTATTGCAGCAAGCATTTCAGGATTTTGTGAATTCACAAAAGCCGTCATTATAGGATTATTCGCGGCGCAGGGACCGCATGTCGAACTCGTAAAGAATTCGATTAACATCATTCTGTCACCTGCAAATCCTTTATATGACAGTGAAAATGTCAGAAAGATAAATAAAACTGTAAATAACTTTTTCATAATTTTTAGTAAAATTAATTAATGTGTAATAATTGTATTTTTCGAATTCATAATCAAGTATATAATCGATTTAGCAAATAAAGTATTGGCGTATGTGATACCCGATTTAACTAAATTCTTACTAATGCTTGCCCTTGGGAGCAAAGAATTTCGCGAATATCAGCAATCCGATAATCGTAGCAACTCCTATTAGGCTGAACATAAACCATAATGCTGAAGGATTATTCAGTTTGTCAACAAAATATACATATGAATAGGCGCCCAGTACTCCGCCTATACCGCTTCCAATAACTCCGTAAAGAAATGAATAACCAAGATAAAGAGCCTTTTTATCTTCAGGTGCTATTAAACCAACATAACTTATAAATTTAGGATGCGCTGTCATTTCACCGACTGAAAATATTATCATTCCCAGCATAAAAACCCAGGCGTGGTTTGAAATTCCAAGAATTGCCATACCCAGCGTACCAAGACCAATTCCAACTATCATTGTCGGCAGTGCTTTAGTGTTTTTAACAATCGAGGAAACAATTAACTGAAGTAAAATAATTGTACCTGCATTTATTACTGTAACATGTTCGGCGTCGAACTTCCAATTTGGATTATTCACGAATATACCGAGTATGCCGTTAACAAATTTATCAACAGGAGTCATGTCCATGTGGTCCTTTAGATACCATAAAACAGTATCGAACATCTGGAAGTATAGTATCCAGAATCCTGAATATATGACAATCATCATTATGAATCTCCAGTCCGTAAGAACTTTAACCATTCCGGCAAGCACTTCTCCGATTGTCTTCGTGCTTTCCGGTTTTTTAGGTTCTGTGTAAACAAAGAGATTAAGAAAGAATAGCCATCCTGTGCCTATTGCAGCCATGAAGAATATGTACGACCATGAGATGTCTTTCAGTATGGGTATCAGAATAAGTGGAAAGATAAATGCTCCGAGATTTATGGACCAGTAATATATGCCGAATCCAAGGCCTGAGTTTGTTTCATCAGTTGTTCTCGCTATCGTACCTGAGATAACAGGTTTGAAACTTCCGGCGCCGATAACCATGAAAAGTAAACTGAGAAAAACAAGTGCGTAACTAGTCACAAGTCCGGTGAGCAAATACCCTATACTCATTACAGCAAAAGAAAACATCAGTATTTTTCTGTATCCGAACCTGTCTGCTATTGCGCCTGATAAAATGGGAAGTATATATAGCAGGGGAGTTATTACGCTTTTTATGATTCCTACACTTTCTTTTGAAAATCCTAGTCCGCCTTTATCTATTGACAGAACAAGGTAAACCGATAATACCGACATAACTCCGTAATAAGAACCTCTTTCAAAAAACTCCATTAAAATTACTATCCAGAAGTTTTTCTGAAATGATTTAATCGAGACCTTTTGTTTTTTTTCTTCTGCCAAAACTGCTCCTATTTCTAAATTTTAACAAATTAATCTTGATTTCGGGAATATTCAATTCCTTTGCTTATGAATGGGTATAGAACGATGATGAAAACGTAGAGCGGAAGGGGAGAGATTCGAACTCTCGGTACAGTTTGACCCGTACGACGGTTTAGCAAACCGTTGGTTTCAGCCGCTCACCCACCCTTCCGAGTTATTGCTGAAATTTTTCTAAATTTAATGTTATAATTCTATAATATCAATTCCAATTATTTTATATGTCATAATGCCTTAATTGTGTTTTTTAGGTATGTTTGAAGGCTATTTATGCCTGACTTGAATTTTCCGTTCAAAAAGGATATATTTGTCTGATTAAAAATATTTCTAAGATGAAAAGAACAGTAATTAAAATTGACGAAGATAAATGCAGCGGGTGCGGCGAATGCGTTAACGGTTGCCACGAAGGAGCGCTGCAATTGATTGAAGGAAAGGCTAGGCTTGTAAGCGAACTGTATTGCGATGGACTGGGCGCATGCATAGGAACTTGTCCTGAGGGAGCAATAATTCTTGAAGATAGAGAAGCCGAACCATATAGTGAAACCGCTGTGATGGAAAGAGTCTCAAAACTTGGGGATAAAGTCATTCTGGCACATCTGAAACATTTAAATGACCATAACGAAATGGGATATTTTACAGAAGGTGTCAAATTTCTTGAAGACAACGGTATAAAAATTAATTTATCCTCTTTGACAAAAATTGATATTATTGCTATTGAAAATAATAATCATATTCATTCAGGCGGATGCCCTGGCTCAAGAGAGAGGTCATTCGGCAGCGAGAACAAAGGAGTGCAGATTTCAGGAAAATCGGAACTGACACACTGGCCAATACAACTTCATCTTGCGAATCCTTCAGCCGGACATTTTAACGAAGCAGACCTGCTTCTTGCGGCGGATTGTGTACCTTTCAGTATTCCCGATTTTCATAACAGGTTCCTGAAAGGCAGGAAATTAGTAATCGCTTGCCCTAAACTTGATACAAATAAAGAGGTCTATTTGGAAAAATTAAAGGTTCTTATTGAAGAAACAAAGATAAATACGCTCAGTGTCGTAATAATGGAAGTTCCTTGCTGCAGCGGTCTTTTAAAACTCGCAGAACTTGCTGCGGAAACATCATCAAGGAAAGTGCCGATAAAATATACCGTAGTGGGAATTCAAGGCGATATTTTAAAAGAAGAGTGGCTGTAAAGATTTAGATTATTCGATTTTAAGGCCCGTTACAAGTGTTTTTTTTATGCAAAACCGTCAAGTTTCCCCAATCCCTGACGGGTTATTGTTATGCCGCCGTCCGAACAATCAACAATAGTAGATGGTTTCTTATTTCCGAATCCGCCGTCAATCACGATGTCTACAAGTTTTTCGTATTTGTCATATATTTCCTCCGGATCGGATATATAATCATCTATATTATCGAGTTCGTGAATTGAGGTTGAAGTAATGGGATTTCCAAGTGTTTTTACAATCAATCTGCATATATTGTTGTCCGGAATACGTATTCCTACTGTCTTTTTCTTGCTCTTGAATATTTTGGGTACATTATTGTTAGCTTTCAAAATGAATGTAAAAGGACCTGGAAAACATTTTTTCATTACCCTGTAAAGCGGAGTATCTATACTGAAAACAAAATCAGAAAGATGGCTCAGATCGTAACAGACTAATGAGTAATTCGATGTTTTCGGGTTGATGTTTTTAATCCTTCCGATTTTTTCGATTGCATGATGGTGATTAAGATCGCAGCCGAGAGCATATACTGTATCCGTTGGAAAAATAATTATACCGCCGTTCCTTAGGCATTCAACGACAATTTTAATTTTTCTTTCCTCCGGATTAACGGGATGTATATGAAGTAACATTAGTACATCTAAAAATTAGTAAAAAATAATAAATTATACTATTCGTATATTATTTGAAATACAATTAAGCGCGGAATAAAGATGATTAATAGGCACTATCAATTATGTCATCTTTTATTAGAACTATAAGATTGTCAATTTCAGGACTGTCTGCTTCGAGAGGGCTGTTAAATTCTTCAAGAGGCTGTTTTGTTTCGTTAATCAGAATGTTGTTCACGTATCCGCTGGCTATATAATTTTCTCCATCAAAAATCACTTTGACTAAATATGTCTTTGCATCTTTCGTGAATATTTCTTGTCTTATTACCTTTATCATATTGTTTTACCAATAATAAAAACGAATTATTATTAATAAAAGTTACAAAAAAAGCAGGACTTATCAGCCCTGCTTTTTGGTTTTGTCCAATCACCGGATTATCATCTGGTGACTTTAAAAGGAATACCTACTAAATCTGATGCAAATTTTCCGGTCTCAGTTTCATACAGTGATTCATGTGTTGAGGCACTGAAATAGGCATTAAATGCTCCGAGCATATGCGCTCCGTATATATTAAATGACTTAGTGTAAACCCTGTAATATGGTCCGCTTCCGCTCTGGTTTTCCAGCGCAAATGGTATCCTGTGGAAACCGTATGTATTCTTTGCCCAGTGGAATGCAACATAATCAACAGGATCAAGTTGTGAGGTTGTATATATCTTAACTTGTATATGATCATTTCTGTCAAGTTGAGGTAAACCTGTTCCTCCGAAATATTTGGTCACGAATACAGTATTAGTGAAATCAGGACCGGCAAAGGTATATGATGGGGATTGAGAACCGTTTTTGTATATCTCAACTTTTGTAATTTGAACCTCTGAACTTCCTGTCTGAGGATGCGATGTTTCTCCTTCGAATGCAGAAACCTGATACAGTCTCCAGTTTTGTCTCGGATAACTTGTTCTGGCAATTCTTTTGAAAACAGCATTACGTTTTAATACTTCGGTATATGGTTTAATTATCGTATCGAGATTTCCATTTACGTATGCAAGAATCATATAATTCCCTGTGAATGTAGTTGTTATCAATACGTTCTTTATTGTATCGCCTTGATCAGTTACATTATAATTCCTGTTCACTCCTGTTATTCTGCGTCCCCATTTATATAACGAATCAACGGGATTCATATTTAAACCTCCGTCGTTATCAAAAACAGGTCCTCCATTATTGAGGTCATAATATTCCTGCGACATCAGATTATCTTCATTACCATAGTTATTGTCATATCCTGAACTTATGACGTTTTGCACATACTCGTTGTCAGTCATAGCCGTAGGCTGTGTGGTATTATTGTCGCAGCCCGAAATATAAACGGTTATAACCGCAAAAAATAATGTTAGTAAAAATGTTTTAATGAAAATTGACAGTCTCATTTTATTTCCTTCCAGAAATTTTAAATAATTTATTTACATTTAAGACAAACGAATTTCTGAAAAGGTTTAATACAATAAAAAAAAACGTCCCTCCAGGCGGGACGTTTTTATATGAAGATGTATATTTTATTTATTTAAGCACTATCATTCTCTTAATATCAGTAAATCCCGTAACTTCCAGACGGTAGAAATATATTCCGCTTGCAAGTTTATCAGCACTGAATACAGCCCGGTACCTGCCTGCCTGTAAAATATCATTAGCGAGAACATCAATTTCCTTTCCGAGAATATCATAAACCGCAATTCTGACTTTTCCTGCCTGAGCAACATCAAAGTTAATATTGGTCACCGGATTAAAAGGATTCGGATAATTCTGATACAATTTGAATGCATCCGGAATTTCCGAACTGATATTATTAATACCGACAATTTGCTGCCATCTTGTGGTTTCCGAAATAACATTATGGATTGCAATTGAAACAGTTGTGTCGTTTCCTGTGCTGTCAGCACTTGTATAAGAGCCGTTTCCAGAACCTGTCCAGCCTCTGAACCTGTAAATAAGACCGTTATAACTAACTATCTTGCCCGTAGTCCCAAACTGAAATGTAACTGCTGAATCGTAAAATAAATTGCCGCCGAATGTATTTCCTATTGATGAATTTAATAATAGTTTAAAGGCGATTCCGTAATTTGCCGTAACCGTAACATTGGAATTGACGTTTACTGTATGAATTGTATCACCGGCATCGCTCCAGTTGCGGTATATATACTTTGTGTTGCCTGTTATTTTAGGACTAATTGCTCTTATCGATATAGCTGTACCGTTCGGTATCAGCAGATTCTGCCGTGAATTATATGATGTGCCATTTACCGTAAAATCACAAATAGACTCACGGTTTGTCCCAATGTTCAGATAAGAGGAATTAACAATAAGATTCATTGTTCTTCTGTGTACCGGTATAATCGATTTAGCATTTGCAAGAATATTCAATTTGTAAATACGCGGAGTAACGTTTCCGACGGTTTTTACTTTAAATATAACAGAATCGGGAAAAGTAGTGATACTGTCTTTCCCGTTTGCAAAACTGAATTGTATTGAACCTGATGACGGCAAAGTATCGAGAGAAAAAGTAATCTTGACCCTTTCGTTGAAACCGCCTCTAACACTTGGAATAACTACAGATGCACTGATGCTGTCGTTGTTATTAAGGGATGCCTGAGATACTCTTGTTTGCATAGCAAAATCCGGTGAGTAAGCAGTATAACTCCCCAAAGAACTATTTCTTGCATCCATAAACGAATTCATAGAGGTAGTTCCTGTAACGGAAGAGTTACCAATATAGTCTCCTATATAGTTTTCACCTCCGGGCTGGCCTACTGCCATTGAATTCGGGTTAAACTGTGAATTTGATATTTTATAATTCGGGACAAAACTGACGCCGCCGTTTGTTGAATATGTTCCCCACATTTCAGTAAGAAGATTTCCCGACGGGTCATTTCTTGAATCAAACCACATCATATATATCCGTCCTGTTTTTTTATCGACAGTGATACAGGGCATCCACTGATCGGTGGTTGTAGCGTCATCGTTCACTCTTGTCTGCACCGACCATGTTGCACCATAATCTGTCGAGCGTGAGAAATAGATATCCGCTTTATCACTTGTGCCCGGATTTCCCGCAAAAGTGACATAGACATTACCTCTTGTAGAAGTGAAACTATTATCGGCAGCCATTCTGGGGAAGTAGTCGGTTCTTATGCAATTTTTCACAGTGAACCTTCCCGCGCATATTGTTCCGGGACCTTGTATTCCATTAACTGCGGTCACTGCGCTTCCGAAAGAAGCACCGCCGTCTGTTGATTTATAAACTCTTATAGAATTTGAATATATACAGCCCATATAAACGCATCCTCCGGATGTTGTACTGCTTGCTCCTACACTGACGTAGGCACCCTGATCGCCGGTAAATGAAATTGGAGATGAGAATGTCTGGCCTCCATCTGTGCTGCGTACGAATCTCATTCCTGTTGAGCCGAATTGTCTCCAGCCAATATAAATATTATTAGAATATGGTCCTGCTGTCTGGTCGCAGATAATCCATGGCTTATCGCCGAGTCCATTATTGAATGAATAGGCGGAAACGGCTGTTTGAAATGACTGACCTTTGTTAGTAGACTTCGCTACCCAGCCTCCATACAAAGAGCCCATCTGATAAAGTTGTAGATAGTAAAGATTACCAAGACTGTCATAAGAAAGGACCGGGTCACCGATTGCCGAATTGCTCGGGAAAGAAACGGCGATTTTAGTCCAGTCTAATCCGTTTAGACAAACATAGTAACCGGTGCTGATATTAAATGCAGTCGCCATGTTCAAAGGGTCATTCGGATTGATTGCGATGTGAGGTTCACCGAAATCTGTTCCGAGAAAAAAGTTATCATAACCGTCAGCGGAAGTAACAACATTGCTTGTTGTTCCGAGCGGCGAAGGATTATACATCGGAGATGGAGTTACTCTTGAAGGCAATTTTGAATAATCAGGCTGCAAAGTCTGAGAATTTAAATTGAGAGATGCTATCAAGATAAATACAACAATGGAAATAATCAGTTTCATAATTGTTTTAAATTTCAATAAATTTTGAATTAAAATATCAATTTACGTATAAAATTACAAATCATTATATATATTATGCAAAGTATAAAAAAAAACAGGATTCGCGATGAATCCTGTTTTTCAGTAATAAAGAAATAAATTATTCTATTTCAATCAATACGTCGCCTTCGAGAATGTTATCTCCGGGTTTAACCTTTACAACTTTGACAGTACCTTCTCTGTCCGAAGTGAGATTATTTTCCATTTTCATGGCTTCCCATGTAAGAAGATTGGTGCCGACTTTAACTGTGTCTCCGACCTTCACGAATACTTTTATTATTGTACCCGGGAGGGGGGATTTAATGACGCCCGCGCCTTTTTTCTCTGAAGGACTGCTTGTAAGCGCAGTTGCTTTTGACGAATCCGTAGAGGGCTGGTTTTGCTGTCTTACGAGTGTCGGTGTTTTTGACATTTCGCCTGATTTATCAATAGTAACCTCATAGGCTTTACCGTTAACTTCAACTTTTGCTTTGTTGCTCTCAAAACTTAAAACGTTAACGTCGTAATTGTTGTTGTTTATTGTCAGTTTGAAATTTTTCATATTCTGTTAAACTTTATTTTTTAACGGGGCCATTTTCTCATCATGTATATCTTGGAACTCCATGGAGAGTAGGGCCGGTCAATTCTTTTAATTGTCATTTTAGAATCAAAGGTTTCGTATGAACCCTGAGTATATAATGCTATTGCCGTTGCAATAGCAACCATAATTTCGTCATCCGATCCTGATTTTTTAGCCTGAGGTTTTGCAACAGGTTTCTTTTCTTCTTTATTCTCTCTTTTTTTAAGTAATGCCATTGATTCTCCTATAATGGAATATTTGAGTGTTTTTTTGGCGGATTAGTTACTTTCTTCGTAGAAAGAGACTGAAGCGCTCTTATTATTCTGAATCTCGTTGTACTTGGAAGAATAACGTCGTCTATATATCCGTATTTTGCCGCTTCGTAAGGTGTTGCAAATTTTTCTCTGTATTCCTGTTCTTTTTCCGCTATGAATTTAATTTTTTCCTTTTCATCCGTAATGTCTTTCAGTTCTTTGAAGTACAGAACTTCTATTGCGCCTTTAGGACCCATAACCGATATTTCCGCCGAAGGCCATGCATAGTTAATATCGCCTCTGAGATGTTTAGAGCCCATGACGTCATAAGCGCCGCCGTATGCTTTTCTTAAAATTACGGTAATTTTCGGAACTGTTGCTTCGGCATAAGCATAAAGAAGTTTCGCGCCGTGAACAATGATCCCGCCGTATTCCTGAGTTGTACCCGGAAGATATCCCGGTACGTCAACAAGTGTAAGTAATGGAATATTGAAAGCATCGCAGAAACGAACGAACCTTGCCGCTTTTCTTGATGCATTGATATCGAGCACTCCTGCAAGATATTTAGGCTGATTGCCGACTATGCCGATAGGCATGCCGTTCATTCTCGCGAATCCTGTAACGATATTCTGTGCATATCCTGCCTGAACTTCCAGAAACTCCGCGTTATCGACGATAGAGTCAACAACGTCAATCATGTCATAAGGAACGTTGTTGCTGTCAGGAATAACTTCATTAAGTGATTCTTCGATTCTGTCTATCGGGTCGCTGCACGGATATAAAGGCGGGTCTTCGAGATTATTCTGCGGAAGATAAGATAAAAGTTTTCTAATCAGCAGAATGCCTTCTTCTTCGTTGTTTACTGTGAAATGCGACACGCCTGATTTTGTACTGTGAATATACGCTCCTCCGAGTTCTTCGTCGGTGACCGATTCGCCTGTAACAGTTTTAACGACCTTAGGTCCGGTAATGAACATATAGCCGGTCTGTTTAGCCATTATAATAAAATCAGTAAGAGCAGGTGAATATACTGCGCCGCCTGCGCACGGACCGAAGACAGCGGAGATTTGCGGAATGACGCCTGAAGCGAGTACGTTTCTCTGAAATATTTCAGCATAACCGCCTAGTGATTTTACGCCTTCCTGAATTCTTGCGCCGCCGCTATCGTTAATGCCGATAACCGGAGCGCCGACTTTTGTTGCCATATCCATGACCTTGCAGATTTTCTGAGCATACATTTCGGACAGAGAACCTCCGAATATCGTGAAGTCCTGCGAAAACACATAAACAAGCCTTCCGTCTATTGTACCATAGCCGGTTACAACTCCGTCTGAAAGGTAAGTTTCTTCTTCGAGACCGAAATCGATACATCTGTGAGAAACGAACATATCAAATTCCTCGAAACTGCCGTCATCGAGAAGCAGGTCAATTCTTTCTCTGGCAGTCAGTTTGCCTTTCCTGTGCTGAGCCTTAATTCTTTTTTCTCCGCCTCCAAGCATAGCTTCGTTGCGTAGTTCAGTCAACTCCTTAATTTTATCGTGTATTGACATTATAACTCCATTAATGTTTAAAATTTTTCAATTATATTTCTGTATACAATTTCTTTTTACCAGTTGCTGTAAAGTCCTTCGAGAAGGATGAGTTTCTTTTCGTCCGAAGAGAGTTTATTGTATTTTTCCGCTTCTTCGTGAATCTTACGAACTTCAATTTCCTCGATTGCTTTTATTTCAGCGAGAATTTTTTTGTATTCGACTTCGCGTTTATTTTTCAGGAATCCGGCTGCAACAGCAGGGAAGAGTTCAAGAAGAAGTTCTTCTTTTTCATTCTTCGCAAGTTTAACGTCTTCAAATTCGGGCAGTGTCGGATTTTCCTGTTTTTTATATTTAGTAACATCATAAGGTGATTCTTCTCTTGTACCGCATATCATTTCGCGGAAATCGGGATCGATGGGATAAGGTGTCTTTCCGTAAACGCCTTTCACGAGATTAACAAATTGAGTGGATTTATTTTCGTAAAAATCTTCGCCTTTGTTTTCGGATACAACGCATGAAACAGCCTGTACGCCGACAATCTGGCTTGTAGGAGTTACAAGCGGAGGCAGCCCTGAATCGAGCCTTACGCGCGGTACGGTCTTCAATACTTTTTCCAGCAGATGGTCAAGTTTCAATTGTTTTAACTGAGCAAGCATATTTGTATACATACCGCCCGGTATCTGAGCCGCTTTAACGATTTCATCCGGAGCGCAATAATTATATGCCTTTTCTATTTCCTGGCAGAGATTAGTTGTTTCTTCAATTCTGTCATTTTTCGCCGCATCGATTGCACGGTCAAATAATGAATTCTGTTCGTTGGTTAATGTATAATTTGCTATATCTATTTCATATGGAAATTGTTTCATTTCGTCGAACTTATCGAGTTCTTTTCTGATATCGTAGAGGTCCTTATTAATTTTTGTTACCTGGTTCAGATTAACGCCGGTATCGATTCCAAGTTTATCGCAGAAAATCTGTACGAGTTCGAAAGCAGGCGCGGCAGGACCGCCGGCAAAATTGCTAATTACCGTATCGACTATATCGACGCCATTCACTATTGAAACGAGAATACACGCGAGACCATAACCCGGTGTACAGTGAGTATGAAGGTCGATAGGAATGCTGGTTTCTTTCTTCAGTCTTTTTATCAGAGGTGAAGCGACATCCGGAGGAATGAGACCCGCCATATCTTTGATAGAAATAATATCGGCGCCCATTCTTTCGAGTTTCTTGCACTTTTCAACGAAGTGGTCTACAGTAAAAATTTTAGGAGGAACTTTCTTTCCTGATATTATACCTTTGATCCTGTCGGCAAAAGTGAAAAGAGGATCAACGGTATAACACACTGCGCAGTCGGCGAGTCCGCCGTTTGCTTTAACGTAGTTGATAGTTGTTTGCATATTATCGAGGTCATTTAGAGCATCGAAGATACGCATGATATCAATTCCGCCTTTGATTGCAAGTCTGTTGAAGCCTTCGATAACGTCTTCCGGATATGGTGAATATCCGAAAAGGTTTCTGCCTCTTGAGAGTGCAGTCAGTTTTGTTTTATCGCCGAAACCCGCTTTGATTTTATCCAGTCTGTCCCATGGGTCTTCATTAAGATAACGCATGATAGAGTCGGGAACTGCTCCGCCCCATACTTCCGCGGCATAGAAATTCGCGTCTTTGTAATAAGGTAAAACCTTGTCGATTTGCTTTTGGGTCATTCTGGTGGCAAACGATGACTGTTGTCCGTCTCTTAAAGTCAGGTCTCTGATTAATAATTTCTTTTTCATTTGATAATTATTGCTAATAAATTATTTAATAAAGAATAATATTCTTCCTTCGCATTGTTTTTTAGTAAAACACGAGTCTTCGTAGAATTCTGTTCTTCTATATGTAGATTTTGTATGGAAGGGTCCATAATTACAATACAAATATAGCAAGTTAATATCTGAAACAAAATGGCTTAATAAATCGCCTAAGGGACTTTATTTAAGGCGGAAAGGGGGAAACGGATTATTGAAAAAATTGGGCTTATATTCAATAATCATTGATAGAGTCAGCCTCTAATTATCGCAAATTTAATACTAATTAAAGCGCAAGAGCATTCTGCCACCCGCCCATTAAAATGGCGGGCAGGCTCCTTATCACGAATTTCATTAATTCTTATTTCTCGCGGGAAAGAATTGGGTGCGCGGATTTTAAGAGCAAGAGCATTTTAAAACAGAGAGCAGCAAGGATTTCTGCCACTAATTATCACGAATTAATTCTAATTTCAAGATCAAGAACTGCTCACCACTAAGTACACTAAGAACACTTAGAAGAACGAGAACTTAATTATATATCTCGCGGGAAAGAGCGGAAAGAAGAAAGTGCGCGGATTTTAAGAGCAAGAGCATTTTACCACTGAAAGCACTGAGAAGAGCAAGAGCATTCAGCCACCCGCCCATTAAAATGGCGGGCAGGCTCCTTATCACGAATTACACTAAATTAAAATTTTTCATTTCATAGTCAAGGCGAACCTTCGGCCGCGGGAAGGAGCGGAAAGAAGAGAGTGCGCGGATTTTAAGAGGAAGAGCATCTTACCACAGAGAGCATGGATATTATGAGCAAGAGCATTTAATTATTGGAAGCAGAGAGAGCACTGATATATTCAAGAACCTATTTCTATATCTCGTAAAGTAGATTCAGGTTGTGTTAAACGGGTTTTCGGCTGCCGGGTTTTGTTACGGGGATTTCCTCGAGCCAATCGGGGATATCGTTTTCACGGAATTTGACAACGTCGAATTTTGCGAGCGCGATTTGTTTTGTTTTGAAGTCGACCTTGCCGTTGCTGCGGTCGATTATGTATCCGACGCCTGCGAGTCTGCAGCCGCTGTTTTTAATAATGTCTATAAGTTCGAATAGGCTGCCGCCTGTTGTAACTACGTCTTCGACTGCCAGTACATTTAAATCTTTCTGGAGCGAGAATCCTCTTCTTAATGTTAATTTGTCATTTTCTCTTTCGGCGAAGATTGTGCGGACGTTCAGGAGTCTGCCGACTTCTGTCCCGAGTACTATGCCGCCGATAGCGGGGCTTATGACGATGTCAATATCATCGTCTTTAAAGTAGTCCGAAATCATAGATGAAAACACTGTGAGGTATTTCGGATACTGAAGGATTTTCGCGCATTGAAAATAGTGCGGGCTGTGGTATCCGGATGTAAGAACAAAATGTCCTTCGAGCAGTGCGCCCGTTTGTCTGAATACTTCTAATATTTCTTCTTGTGTCATGGCGGTGAATGAGTTGGATAAATTTAACTTTTTTTGATTCGGGAAAAAATGGAAATCTTAACAATTAGTAATTAGTAATTTTAGATTTAAATTAAATCCGAAGAGGGAAGATAAAAGAGGCATTATTGGGAGTTGCGGGAAAGAAGGTAGATTTTTGCGGATTTAGAGGCGATGTCTATGAGGTCGAATGCGTCGTCGAGGTTTTCGCCTATGGATATTAAGCCGTGTTTTTTCCAGAGTACGATTTTATGTTTTTTAAATGCTTCGATTGTTTCCTCGGCGATTTTAAATGTAGCGGATGTTTGTTCTTTAATAAGTCCTATGCCTTCGGGAATGAAGAGTTTGAATTCCGGGTGCATATCGGACAGTTTCCTGTTCATCTTTTTATCGTTCGTACATTCTTTGAGGTGCGAGAACGAGATGAGTTCTGTTGCATGTGTATGCAGAACCGCTTTGCATTTGCTTCCGGTTTGTATAAGAAAGTTATGTACTTCAAGGTGCGTCGGGAGTTCGGAACTGGGAATATCCTCGGTGGCGAACAGCAGATATTTATTATTGATTTTAAATTTCGAAAACCGTCTGCCTGTTTCATCGAAAAACAGGAAAATAATATGGTTAAGCGGAACTGAGTTTACATCTCTCATTTTAGAG
This sequence comes from Ignavibacteria bacterium, assembly GCA_028714695.1. Classification (GTDB taxonomy): domain Bacteria; phylum Bacteroidota; class Ignavibacteria; order Tepidaquicellales; family Tepidaquicellaceae; genus CAIKZJ01. The sequence continues at coordinate 161,315 of JAQTLX010000002.1, forward strand.
CCGGAAGCGGTAATAAGCAGTACGCTGTTGCGGAGTCCCTTATAAGTTTTTTCCATTCCGTAAGTAAAAATTCTTATATCGGGAATCTTGTCTTGAAATAAGTCCGTTACATTAATAGAAAGGTTGCCGGCATTTTTTTCCGCCCATCCTTTATCCCACAGGTAGCCTGAAATTTTGGATATCTCTTTTACTAATGTTCTTAGCAAAGTATTATCAAATTGTTTTATAGTATTCCGGGAAAATTATTTATCCTCGTTTTCGGGCAGATCGAATGCTTCGCTATTATTGTTCGTTCCGCCTGATTCATTCATCTTGCAATGTCCCATGAAAACAGCGCCGTGTTCCATAACGAGGTGGTCGACTATTATGTCGCCGTAAATTTTTCCGCCTTTTTTAACTTCGAGTTTATGCGCTTTAACGTTTCCTTTAACGAGACCGTAAATCGATACTTCGATTGAAGTGATATCGCCTTCTATAGAGCCTTTGTCTCCTATTATTAGACCGCTTTCGCCGGTGAGATTTCCTCTGACGATTCCGTCAATTCTTGTATATGCAGGGGAGAATAAATTGCCGTCGAACTTGCATCCTTCGCTTATTAAGGTGCGAATCTGTGCTGAAGGAACAGTGCGTGACGAAGTACTGTTTGTTTCAATGATTTTATTATCAGAATCTTTTTTCCCGAACATGTTATTGATTTTTAATATTTAAAAAATATTGTGGGTTTATACTTTCTTCTTTATAGCGTATTTCATAATGAAGATGCGGACCTGTGGATCTGCCTGTAGAGCCGACGAAACCGATAAGGTCTCCCGCATTCACTTTATCGCCCTGTTTAACATTGAATTCAGACAGGTGACCGAAAACGGATTTCAGACCGTTACCGTGATTTATGACTATGCATTTTCCGTATCCGCCGTCGTATTCCGCTTTTTCAATTGTTCCGCCGGCAGTGCATTTAACAGGGTCGCCTACATTTCCTTTTATATCGAGTCCCTTATGAAATTCAGAACCTCTGCCGCTGAAGGGATTTGCTCTGTAACCGAAATAAGATTTGAACTCGCCTACATGGGGATAGCCGATAGGTACATTCTTTATAGTTTTGAGTATTGATTCCGTTTTACTCTGATAGTATTGGTATATTGACACATCCGTCATTCCGCCTGCATCTTCAGGTCCTCCCGAATTCTCGGATTTAAACATACCACGTTCGTTAAGATATTTGTTTATATCGTTGATGTTGTTTTCAATGTTATCGACTTTCTTTTTAATTTCAAGGCTGTCGAGGAGTTTAAGGTCGTTCTTCAAACCGTATATTTTCTGATTTAAAGAACCTATTTCATTTTTCGCGGAGGAAATCATAAAGAATAGAATGAGCGAAGTAACGAGTATGGCGGAAAGCGCGGACAGAGAAATTACGGAGTATCTTCTGAACCGTTCCACATGTTTAGTTTTTACGGTATAGAATTTTGTATCACGGTCATCGTTACTCACAATGAAAATGGTAGTGAAGCGTTCCCTCATTGTTCCGATTTTGAATTGCAAATAATAAATATAAGAGTTTTATATATTTAAAGAAAAGAAAAAAGAAATTTTATTCATTGGATTTTGTTTTTTTGTATGGAGTTTAATCTTTATTCGGATTTATTTACTTTAAATATTTTGTATATAATGGTAATTAACACATCTCAGGACGAAAAAATATGGACTCAGGAGTGGGATAAACTGAGCACGGAATCGGAGATTCGGATATGGGATTTCTTCGGATTAAGGCAATGGATAACAAAATTCACTCCAAGATACGGCAAGACAATTGAGGCAGGATGCGGATTAGGCAGATATGTTTTTTATTTGTCAAAAATGGGAATTGATATTGAAGGTGTGGATTTTTCCGAATCGGTTATAGAGAGGCTCAATCAATGGAAATCGGTTAACGGATACGATTGTAAATTTCACAAAGGCAACATACTAAATCTCGACTATTCAGATAATTCTATAAGCGGATATATTTCTCTCGGGGTTGTGGAGCATTTCATAGACGGACCGCAGGAAGCACTTGCCGAGGCGTACCGTGTTTTACGTCCTGGAGGCGTCGCGATAATATCGACTCCGAATATTTCTTTTTATATTTTTACGCAAAAAATCCGAGAAAAGTTTAAGAACATAATTAAGAAGATTATTCGTCACAAAGGACCTAAAGAATTGTTTCATCAATACTGGTACCGTCCAAAAAAACTAAGCCGTTTTATGCGTGAAGCGGGATTCGATGTAAGAGTCGGAAGAGGAGCGGACATTCAATTTGTGTTTTGCGAAATGGGTAATTACACGGATAAATATTTAAAGAAGGGAACATTCGGATACCGGTTTTCAAATAAATTCGAAAATACACCAATAGCATCTATCGGCGCTCAGTCAATAACCATATCGATTAAACGCGCTCCTTTGATGCATTGTTTTTTGTGCGGTGAACTGAATGCAGGCGAATCATCGCTTGAAAACTACTCCATTCCGGTCTGTGATAATTGCAGTAATAACAAAGTATCCGCTTTTTATTTAAAACATAAAAAAACAAAATACGGTAAAGAATACATCATAAATCCCGAACTTAATGCAAATTCAAAACGGGTATGCGAATTTTGTAATTCGGAATATCTGACTGACAGGATATTTGAGGATTTCGGATTCTCAAAAAATGTATGCAGTGATTGTCTTAAAAAACCTGAAGTTAACATTGAACTTTGCATTGAGCATATAAAACCAATTTGGAGAGAACGGCCTCCGATTTGATATATATTTATTCTTTGAATGCTTAATTTATAATCCTTCACTAAAGCGGAAGTCGTTATTTCCGTCACAAAAATGCATACTGCATTATAATATTTTACATTTAAAAATTTCGCTGCAGTGTGAAATATTTGTAAAATTATGGAATTACTTTGTTGCGTTGTTTCGGGCTCCGATTTTAACTAATTTTAAAAGTGGAAAATAATTATATCAGCATACGGAACCTTAAGAAAGTTTATACATCCGGTTCGGGCATATTTTCTGGGGGCAAGCATCAATTAAAGGCAATTGACGGTGTATCTCTCGAAATAAGAAAAGGAAAAACGCTTGGGCTTGTAGGCGAATCCGGGTGCGGTAAATCGACTATAGGAAGATGTCTTATAAGATTAACGGAACCTGACAGCGGTGAAGCAATATATCAGGGTATCGATATAATGAAAATAAAGAAGAGTGAATTCACGCCTTACAGGAAAAAATTCCAGATTATTTTTCAGGACCCGTATTCATCGCTGAATCCGCGGATGACTGTAGGTGACATTTTAAAGGAAATAATAAAATTTCATAACCCGAACAAGAAAAAAGAAATAGAAGACAAATGTTACAAACTGCTGGAAGTAACGGGGTTAAACAGGAACAGCATAAATAAATATCCGCATGAATTTTCAGGAGGGCAGAGGCAGAGAATTGCGATAGCAAGGGCGCTGGCGGTGGAACCTGAATTTATTGTCTGTGATGAACCTGTATCGGCGCTCGATGTATCGATACAATCACAGATAATAAATTTACTGAAGGACTTGCAAAAAGAGTTCGGGATTACATATCTTTTTATCTCTCATGATTTGTCCGTCGTAAAACATATTTCGGACGATATCGCGGTAATGTATCTCGGGAAAATCATGGAATTTTCGGAAAAGGAAAAATTATTTTCCGAACTTTACCATCCATATACAAAAAGTCTGCTTTCCAGCGTACCTAAGCCTGAACCGCGGAATAAAAGCCGGGCAGAAGCATTAAAGGGAGAAATACCATCGCCCTTGAACATACCTTCCGGATGTCCTTTCCACACACGCTGTCCGCAGGTTATCGATATATGTACGGAATTATTTCCGTCCAAACGTGGAAGCGATAATCATTACGCATATTGCCATTTGATAAACGATAAAACATCCGGGATTAAATGATAAAAATAGTTTTTTTAATTTGCATACTGATTACGAATTCCTTTCTGACAGGTATTGTAACACCCCTGACCGATACTTCAAAATCAATTATCAAAGGGATTGCAGTAAATCAGAAGGACAAGAAATTAGGCGGTGTAGCGGTGACAGTAATTAATAAGTCATCACTCGATATATTCCGGGACAAAACAAATTCCGGCGGCGAGTACTCGATAGAGGTTCCGCACGGAAATTATAAACTCACTGCAGTTGCAGACGGTTATATGCATTTCGAAGAAGATAACATAGTAATATTAAAAAATGAAACTGTAAATATCACGCTGACCGAAAAACTTTTTTCAACGGATGAAATTGAAGTAATCGGAAATCAGAAACAGAATCAAAATGATTTAAGAACGAGTTGGTTTAATCTTCCGCCGCTTAGCATAAAAGTTCTTCCGGGCGGGCTTGAGGACGTAATGCGTTCACTGAAATCGCTGCCGGGTGTGACGTCTCCGAATGATTTCACTTCGCAGTTAATCGTGAGGGGTTCGGGACCCGACCAGAATCTTATAATAATGGATGAAGTCGAGATATTCAATCCTTACAGGCTTTACGGGCTAGTGAGCATGTTCAATCCCGAAACACTAAGCGATATAAATTTAATCACGGGAGGTTTTCCGGCAAAATACGGAGACAGGCTTTCCGCCGTACTTGACGTAACTAACAGGGAAGGTACGACGGATAAATCTTTAAGCATGATTACGAACATAAATATTGCAAGTGCTAATATTATATTTCACGGAAAGAATCCGCTGAGCATTCCTGGCTCTTGGATTGTGTCGACAAGGCGCACGTATTATGATTTGATACTGGGACCATTCGCAAAAAAATCGGGATTGATAACGGATGATTCTTCTTTTCCTTCGTTTGAGGACCTTCAGATAAAACTTGCTTTCGGTCCGTTCGGGAAAAGTAAGTTTGTTGTTAACGGAATATTCTCCAGAGACGGCGTAGATATAATTCCGGGAAATGACAGGACTAATCCCGACAGCGTTAATGTGGTTGATGTAACAACGAACAATGTCGTTTCGGTCGGCTGGCATTACATTCCGGGTCCGGATTTCGTTTCGAAAACTACTTTTTCATGGTACAGAAACAGCGGCGACAATAATTTCGACGGCGATATTATTGATCCTCTGATTGATAAAGAAAATATTACGCCGGGTATGAGGGACAGTTTGAAAGCGATAGGAGCATTGCTGGGATTCAATTTCAAATCGAAATATGCTTTCAGGAAATTCTCTCTCGGCAACAGGTCGGTACTTAATTCTGGAAAAAACAAATTCGAGTTCGGCGGTACGTTTGATATAATCAGAAACGATTTGACGTACGCTCTTGACCTTGACGAGAGATTCAAAGCATTTTTGCGTTCACTACCGAATGCATCCGCATTGCTCGAGGATTTTAATATTCAGGGTGAAGATAATTACCGGGGAAGCGCGTACGGGCTTGCCCGTTTTGAAATCGGGCAGAGATTTTTCTATCAGCCTTCTCTGAGAGTGGATTATTATTCTCTTCTCGGCAAAGCGTATTTTTCTCCGAGGTTCAACATCGGTTATGCATTCGATCCGATTACAACTTTGCGAGGTTCGATAGGTTTATATTTTCAATCGCCCGGATACGAGAAATTAGTTGACAACATGACTTTTTACGACCTGACAAGTCCGCAGGTAACTGACCTTAAAGCGGAGCGCTCGATACACTTTGTGCTTGGAATAGACAGGTGGCTTGATAATTTCTGGCTTCTTAAAGTTGAGGGATACTATAAAAGATTTGACAATCTGATTGTTCAGCAGAAACTTACGGGATACAGATACCAGTTTACATTAATCGACCCGAACAATACCGATCCGAATTACATGAAGAACCCTTCAAACTGGGTTCGTTCTGCGGATAAACTTCCTTTTGATTCGCTGACGGCAATACCTGTAAACAAAGGAACGGGGGATTCATACGGTTTTGAAATAAGTCTTGAAAAAAAATATACCGGTCCGAAAACAAAACTTTACGGATGGATAAATTATTCATACTCGCATTCGACGCGTGAGCGTTACGGTGTGGAATCATTATTCAGATTTGACCAAACACACAATATTAATATAGTACTCAATTACAGAATTAATTACTGGCTCGAATTAGGCGCGAGATGGAATTATTCAACGAACTTTCCTTTTACTCCGCCTGTCGGAATAGTGCCGAGATCTGCGAATGATTCGCTTGTAATAAATCCGTTTACGAATCAGGTAATTTTTAATCTTGATTACGGAAATGACAATAACAGGTATTCCGATAGAAGACCTGCGTATCACAGACTGGACGTAAGATTATCGGCGTATACAAAATTCTGGGGAGCGGACTGGTCATTTTATCTTGACGTAATAAATGTTTATAACAGAAAGAATGTGCTTGGTTACAGTTATTCGATTGCATCCGATTTATCAATTAAGCAAAAAGTAACCGGTATGATACCAATACTTCCGACACTTGGAATCAGCGCAAGATTTTAAATACGGCATATTTCACCATATTTTAAGCAATTCCGCATAAAAATTTATAAAAATTGTCGTTTTTTACATATTTTCTTTAATTTTCTTTGGAATTTTCGTATTTTTGTATAATAACAATTTATATTGAATATTTGCGTTTTTGCATCAGGCGGAGGATCAAACTTCAGGGCGATACTTGAATCCGGAAGAAACGGTTTTCTATATTCTCGAATAAGATTATTAATTACAAACAATTCCGAATGTGGTGCCGTGGAAATTGCGAAAGAATATGGAGTCGATGTTTTTCATATCAGCAGGAAAGTATATCCCGGACTCAATGATGCAGAATACGGACGGGTGTTTGTCGATAAACTGAATGAATACAAAATTGATTTGATAGTACTTGCGGGATATATGAAAAAGATTGAACCTGCCGTTATTAAATCTTTCACAAACAGAATCATTAATATTCATCCGGCTCTACTGCCGTCATTCGGAGGCAAAGGAATGTACGGAATAAATGTTCATAAAGCCGTAATTGATGCGCGTGTGCGGGTTTCAGGTTTGACGATACACATGGTGAATGAAGAATACGACAGCGGCAGAATACTTTTTCAGAAAAGTGTTGAGGTTAATGAGACTGATAATGAATATACACTGCAGAAAAAAATTCTTGCTCTTGAACATAAGTATTATTCTTATGTCATTAAAAAAATCGAAGAAGGGGAGATAGGCATTTAATGAAAAAGAGAACAGCGCTAATCAGCGTATATTACAAGGAAGGTCTCGCTGAGTTTGCTTCCGAACTTGTAAAAAGGAATTTTGAGATTCTGTCGACCGGAGGAACATACAGATTCCTGAAAGAAAAAAGCATTCCCGTTACGAGCGTTGAAAGTGTTACTTCATTCCCGGAAGTTCTGGACGGGAGGGTGAAGACGCTGCATCCGGCAGTCTTTTCGGGAATACTAGCGCAGAAGGATAATCCCGAGCATATGAAACAGATAAGTGAACACGGATTAAAACTGATAGATCTTGTTGTTGTCACACTTTATCCTTTTGCGGAAACAATCAGCAAACCGGACGTTAAGCATGAAGACGCGGTCGAGCAGATAGATATTGGCGGTGTAAGTTTAATACGCGCCGCGGCAAAAAATTATTCCTCTGTCTGTGTTCTTGTAAAACAAAAACAATACTCCGGATATCTGAAAGAATTTGACAGGAATGAAGGTGAATTCGGTGATGAGTATAAAATAAAACTTGCGCGGGATGCTTTTGAACTGATTGAAGAATACGACAGGGACATTAAAAATTATTTCTTTAAAGTCAGCGGAAATGAGAGCGGTTTGAGATACGGTGAAAACCCGCATCAGAAGGCGCATTTTGAAAAGACTAACTTTGATGAACTTTTTGAAATACTTCACGGAAAGGAATTATCGTACAATAATCTTCTTGATGTAGATGCGGCGCATTCGCTGATAAATGAATTTGAGAATGAAAATCCGACTGCTGCCATAATCAAACACGGTAATCCAAGCGGTGTTGCAACGAGAGAAAATTTGCTTGAAGCATACAGGAAAGCATTTGAAACAGATACGGTATCGCCTTACGGTGGAATAGTGATATTCAATCGCGTGCTTGACATGAAAACAGCGCTGGAAGCGGATAAAATATTTACCGAAATTCTTCTTGCGCCGGGATTTGAAGAAGGAGTGCTTGAACTGCTCATGAAGAAAAAGAACAGAAGGCTTATAAGATTTAATTTCGGAAGGTCGGAATCGGAAACAAGAACCGTGACAGGCGGATTTCTGCATCAGGAAAGGGATTGCCTGGTGCTGAAACGCGAAGAGTTGAATTATGTGACTGAAAAAAAACCAACTGAAGAGCAGTTGAAAGATATTGAATTCGCGTATAAGATAGTGAAGTATACTAAATCCAATGCAGTTGTGTTCATAAAGAACCTTCAGACTCTCGGAATCGGCGGAGGGCAGCCTTCGCGTGTTGATTCAACGAAACTTGCAGTGTGGAAAGCAAAACAATTTAATCTCGATTTGAAAGATTCAGTTGCTGCATCGGATGCATACTTCCCGTTTGCCGATGGTTTGATTGAAACGGCAAATGCCGGCGCCACGTGTGTAGTGCAGCCCGGCGGTTCAGTTCGCGATGATGAAGTTATAAAGGCGGCAGAGGAAAGACATATGTGTATGGTATTTACGGGGTACAGACATTTCAGACACTAATCAGTTTTTCATTTGACGTATATTTTTGTTATATTTACCGTTTAATTCGTAAAATTTATTAATTTTTTATAATAATAAGAGGTACAAGATATGCCGTTTTTTGGAATGTTTTCGAATGATATAGCAATAGATCTGGGGACTGCTAATACTCTGATTTATATGAAAGGGAAAGGTATTGTCCTTAATGAACCTTCAATCGTCACATATGATGTTACTACGAGAAAGATAGTCGCGATTGGTGAAGAATCGAAAAAGATGATGGGGAGGGTTCATAAAGAACTGAATACAATACGTCCTATGCGCGATGGAGTAATTGCCGATTTTGAATTCGCTGAAGGGATGTTAAAAGAGTTTATAAAGAAAATTACTTCGGGATTCATGCCTGCGAAGAGAATCGTTATCTGCGTACCAAGCGGAATAACAGAAGTTGAAAAGCGCGCGGTGCGTGACACTGCGGAAAAAGCAGGCGCGAAGGAAGTATTCCTGATTTCCGAACCTATGGCTGCGGCAATCGGCATAGGGCTTGACGTTACGGCTCCTTATGGAAATATGATTATTGATATCGGCGGAGGAACAACAGAGATTGCGGTTATTGCATTATCCGGAATTACGAACGGAGTTTCTATTAGAGTTGCAGGAGATGAACTTACAGAATCCATTATCAGATTTTTCAGAGCAAATCAGAATATGCTTATCGGCGAAACCACGGCAGAAAATATTAAATGCCAGGTTGGCTCGGTGATGCCGCTTGAAGAAGAAATCATAATAGAAGTAAAAGGAAGAGATCTTGTTGCGGGAGTTCCCAAACTTACGGAAGTAAGTTCTATCGAAATACGCGAGGCACTTAACGCGCCTGTTCAGCAAATGATTGATGCCGTGAAAGTGGCGCTTGAGAAAACAGCGCCGGAATTATCTTCGGATATTCTTGACAGGGGAATTTTCCTGACCGGCGGCGGAGCGCTTCTTCACGGGCTCGACGAAAGAATAAGGGTTGAAACAGGTGTTCCGGTTCATATTGCGGAAGAACCGTTAACAGCGGTTGCAAGAGGTACAGGTAAAGTTCTCGATGATTTAGGCAAATACAACAAAGTATTATTAAACAGATAACCCTCGGAATTCAAAGTATAAATATCTTTTTTTGAAAAGAATAGGTCAACTTATATTAAACATTAAGGAGTATCTGATACTCACTGTCCTGATAATTTTCTCCCTGGCATTTTTGTTCTCAAACGACAATACGCAGATTAGGTTTCTGCGTGCAGCGGCAGTGGGGATGTTCGGGACCGTACAGAGCGGTCTTTCGTCTATTCCGAATGTTTTCGATTTGCAGCAGGAGAATAAAGTATTAAGAGAAACGAATATCAAGTTATCCAACGAAGTATCAAATCTTAAAGAAGCGAAACTTGAAAATATCAGACTCACAAAACTTCTGAATTTCAAGGAAACATCGGGTCTTGGACTGGTCAGCGCAAATATAGTCAATAAATCGCTTATACAGACAAGAAACACCATAACATTAAATGTCGGAGAGAACGACAGTGTGTTTGTGAATATGTCTGTTATTACTGACGCGGGGCTTGTCGGCAGGATTGTATCTACGAGCAAAAATTATTCCATAGCGCAGATTCTTTATAATAAAGACATGAGGATAACCGTAAAATCACAGAGAAGCCGTATTGACGGAATAATGACGTTTGACGGAGTCTCGTCACTTTCGGTAATCAATATTCAAAAGAATGCAGATGTAAATGTCGGAGATGTTTTCATAACTTCGGAATACAGCAATATTTATCCCTCGGGAGTACCTGTCGGAATCGTAGTTGAGACCGGCAATCTCGATAATCTGTTTAAGAAAATAATTGTAATGCCGCTTATTGATTTCGCGTCGCTGGAAAACGTATTTGTTGTGAAGTATCTTCCGAACAAAGAACGATATGCACTTGAAAAAACTTTTCAATCAGGAAAGAAATGAATTTTAAATACGGAATATTAAGAAATATAATAGTAATAGTTTTACTCATACTCATACAAAAAACATTTATAAAGGTTTTTTCGGTATCCGCGCTTAATATATCTCCCGATTTTGTAATTATTGCACTGGTGTTTATCGGCGCAAGGGAAGGAAAAATAACGGGTTCCATTTACGGTTTTCTGACAGGACTGCTTGCTGATTTTTTAAGCGGAACATTTTTAGGGCTGTCCTCGCTTTCATATACAATCGCGGCATTTCTCGCCGGTTTCTTCAAATCGGAGAATGAAAAATTCCTTACGAAATATTTTTTTCTTGTAACTGTTTTTGCGTGTTCGTTTGCCGGTAATTTTATTTATTACTGGATATATTTTCAGGGTACTCCGATTACTTTCCCCGAGGTGATTATTAAATATGTGCTCACGACTTCTGCTTATACAACTATCGTCAGTATCATTTATGTGATATTCCCAAGAAGAAAGAAAATCGAGAGGAGTTTCCTGGGTGAAGCGTGAAGTTAAAATATATGTATCGCTCGGAATAGTTGTCCTTTCCGTACTTGCGCTTATTTCAAGACTGGTTCAGTTGCAGGTGGTACAGCAGCAGGAATTCGGCAAGGAGTCGGATAAAAATTCGATTAAGAAAATTATTGAAACTCCCGCAAGAGGGTTAATAATAGACAGGAACGGTTCTATAATTGTCGATAACAGACCTTCTTATACACTTACGATAACGCCGTTTCAGTTCGATAAAAATTTAATCGATGAAGTTGCAAATCTTGCCAATTTAGATCCTGAAGATATTCGTGATGATCTTTCAAATGCAAAAGGCACTAACAGATTCAATCCTATAAAAGTAAAAAGAGATATAGATTTTAAAACCATATCATATATTGAGGAAAACCGGGACAGATTACGAGGAGTAAGTTATCAGGTCGAATCGATGAGGTTCTATCCGAATAAATTCAGGGCTTCGCATATACTCGGTTATAATGCTGAAGTTTCAGAGAAGTCGCTTCTTGAATCGACTGAAAATTATTACAGGCAGGGCGACCTTGTCGGTACTATAGGTCTTGAAAAATACTATGAAAAATATCTTCGCGGAGAAAAAGGAAGCAGGCTTATTTCCGTAGACGTAAACGGCAGGGAAGTGGGACCGTATAATGACGGGAAAAATGATGTCAAACCTACAAATGGCGCTGACCTTTACACTTCAATCGACGCGAATCTTCAGGAGTATGCGGAAAAATTAATGGGCGGCAGAAGAGGCGCCGTTATTGCAATTGATCCGCGCACGGGCGAAGTTCTGTGTCTTGTTTCAAAACCGGATTATGATTTAAATGCGTTTGTCGGAACACCGGATGCAAAAGAAATTAACAGATTATTCAATCATCCCGATAAACCTCTTTTTAACAGAGCAACGCAGACCAAGTATCCTCCCGGTTCCACATGGAAGATGATGATGGCGCTTGCAGGAATGGCTTCGGGGAAAATTACACCAACAACAACCATCTCTTGTCCGGGTTCCTTAACGTATGGCAACAGGACTTTCGAAGACCATGGTGCTTACGGGTCTATTACAGCAGTGAGAGCGCTGGAAGTTTCATCCAACGTGTTTTTCTATAAAATGGGATTGATGCTCGGCATAAAAGATTACCATGATTATTCCGCAATGTTGGGATTCGGTTCGAGAACGGGAATCGATCTTCCCAATGAAACCAAAGGTCTTCTGCCTTCTCAGGAATATTTCGACAAAGTTTACGGAGTGAATAAATGGTCACAGGGACTTATGGTCAGTCTTGGAATCGGGCAGGGTGAACTCGGAGTATCTCCTGTGCAGATGGTTGCTTATACCGCTGCTATATGCATGGATGGACTGTACATACAACCGCATATTGTGAGAAAAGTTTACAATTCTTCAACAGGACAGGAGTATCCTCTTGAAGTAAAGAAGACGCAGATTGAATGGTCGCAGAAATATTTTGATGCGGTTAAAAAAGGGATGTATCTTGTCGTAAACGGAACGGGAACGGCGAAGAATATTAAAAATTCGGATTACATACTTGCCGGAAAAACAGGAACAGCACAGAATCCCAATGGAAACAACCACTCATGGTTTGTCGGATACGCGCCTTACGGAGATCCGAAAATTGCAGTGTGCGTGCTTGGTGAAAATGCGGGATGGGGAAATCAGTTTGCTGCGCCGATTGCCGCGGCTATTATGGTTAGATTTCTAAGCGGTAATTCGGTTGACGTATTTAATGAAAATGCAAAGGTGGAGGTGCACGACTAATGGAAAAGAAATTTTTTGATAAATTCGACATAACATTATTTATTGCCGTAATCGGTTTAATCGTTATCGGAATTTTTGCGATATACAGTGCTACTCAGAGCAGCGCGAACAATGCGGACTTTTATCTGAAACAAATGACGTTTGCCATTGCAGGTCTGGTAATGGTGATTGTGGTGTCGTATCTGCCGCCGCGGTATATTTCGAGTCTGTCTTATTATGCTTACGGGGTTTCAATTGTTTTATTAATTCTTGTTTTGCTTTTCGGCAGAACAATTAACGGAAACAAGTGCTGGTTCTACATTGCGGGATTCGGAATTCAGCCTTCGGAGTTTGCAAAAGTTGCCACTGTGATGGCAGTATCAAATTTCTTTTACAAAGGCGATGAGGAGAATCCAAAAATTAAGCCAATGCAGATAATGATTGCAACTCTGATGGTTGCCGTGCCTGCCGTGCTTATAAAACTCGAGCACGATACAGGCACAACGCTTGTTATGCTTTCATTTCTTATCCCGATGTTTTTCTTCGCGGGAGTATCGCCGTTTTTATTGGTTGCAATTATCACACCGATTATTGCGGCTATACTTGCATTCATAAATATATATTATTTCTATTCATTCCTTGCACTGCTCCTGATAGCGCTTTTCTATTTTAAGCGTCATTATATAATTACAGGCGGCGTTATGGTGATGAATGTGCTCGCGGGATATTCGGTGAAATTTATGTATTCGAAACTTCAGCCGTATCAGCAGAACAGAATAATGGCGGTTTTTGATCCGACATCGGACCCGCTTGGAAGCGGTTACAATGTCATACAGTCGAAAGTCGCTATCGGTTCGGGCGGACTGTTTGGAAAGGGCTTCCTTCAGGGGTCGCAGACGCAGTTGAGATTTATTCCCGAGCAATGGACGGATTTTATTTACTGTATGATAGGCGAGGAGTTCGGACTCATAGGCGCAGGGGTTGTGATTTTACTGTTTGCAATAATTATTTTCCGTTTGCTTAACAATGCATATCTTTCCAGGAACAGGTATCTGATGCTTGCGTGCGTTGGGTTTGCGAGTTTGTTCTTCTTTCATATGTTTATTAATGTAGGAATGACAATCGGTATTACTCCTGTTATCGGTATCCCGTTGCCGCTTGTAAGCAATGGTGTATCGTCATTGCTTTCGTTTCTGCTAATGGTAGGTATCGGAATGAATACCTACAGACATAAAGACATATTCTTATCATGATATATAAAAAGAAATTAGAGAAAGTAATAAAGTCGTCGAAGTCGAACCTTGTTGTCGGGCTTGATACGGATATTAATAAAATTCCTCTTTGCTTTTTGAAATATAAAAATCCGATACTCGCATTCAATAAGAAAATCATCGATTCAACAGTTGAAAATTGCGCGGGATACAAACTGAATCTTGCATTTTACGAAGCCGCCGGTGTGCGAGGGCTTGAGGCGCTTGAAGAAACGGTAAAATATATTCAGGCAGACAGAATGAAAATCTGCGATGCGAAAAGAGGGGACATCGGCAACACGGCTGAACTTTATGCTGTCGCTTATTTCGATAAACTTGATTTCGATGCGATAACATTGTCACCGTATATGGGATATGATTCTATTTCTCCATTCCTTAAAAGAAAAAACAAACTGGCGTACATATTAATCCGCACATCGAATCCGGGCGCTGATGATTTTCAAAAACTTAAATCAGGCAAAAAGTTCTTGTATGAAATAATTGCCGAAAAAAGTTTAAAGTGGTCGAAAGAGCAAATAGGATTTGTAGTCGGAGCAAATCATACAAAGGAAATCCGAAAATACACTTCGAAAAATGAAAATATACCTCTTCTTATTCCCGGTATAGGAGCGCAGGGAAACGATTTAAAGAATCTGCTGAATAGCGTCGGAAATAATTCATTCCTCATCAATGCAAGCAGGTCAGTCATTTATGCGGGAGACAGAATGGATAAGGAAAATATATTTTTTAAAAAAGTACAGCAGACTGGTTTTTTTCTGAATAAAAGTATTGAAGAAATCGCATAAGAAAATTAATAAAACATAAAATCGGAATGTTTTATGCTTTCCCGGTTTATCACTGTTTCTCTTCGCTCATTAACTCATGGATTTATTTGGATTTATACATCCGATATTATTTTGGTATTGCAAAACATGTGAATTATGGATATTATTTTTAAAAAATCATTCAATAATCCATTTAATTTTAGGAATGTGAAATGAAGAAAATAATTCTCCTTATTATCATACTTATCATTCCCGCCTCAATTTTTTCGCAATGGATATGGCAATATCCTTTACCTCAAGGAAATTTGTTGTTGGATATTAATAGTCCCGATAATAATACAGTATATGCGGTAGGAAATAATGGCGTAATAATAAAATCATCGAACGGCGGTCAAAATTGGAATCTGCAGATTAGTAACACATATCGTAATTTGAATTCTGTTTTTTTTAGTAATTTGAATACAGGTTGGATATCAGGTGATACAGGTAAAATATTGAAAACAACAAATGGCGGAATTAATTGGATAAATTATACGGTCGGAACAAATTTTAAATTACACTCCATATATTTCACAGATAATCAAACTGGTTATTTAATTGCAGACAGTTTATCCTCGTCGATTGTTTATAAAACCACTAATGCCGGACAATATTGGACTAGATCCTCAAATGTTTTTACGAGTATGAATAACTTATGTTTTTTGAATAATAATACCGGATACATTGCAGGAATTTATAATGTTGAACGAACAACTAATGCAGGTGTTAATTGGAGTTCAGGTCTTTCAATTTGCGGCGTAACTTTCGGCAGTATAGGATTCGCTAATAATTTAACCGGCTATATATCATGTTATGGAGGATACTGGAAGACAACCGACGGCGGAAATGGATGGATAATGGATAGTATTCCAATTGGCGGAGGAATTAAGTTTTTTAATTCAAATTACGGATATTCGTTTGACGGCAGTTACGATAAATTTTACAGAACATTGAATGGAGGTTTAAACTGGAATTCCTATGATATTCCGGGGCAATATTGGTTAAGAGCATTTGATTTTGCAAGTAAAGATACAATCTATTCCACTAGTTTTTGTAACATACTCAAATCCACAAATGGAGGTGTTAATTGGTACTGTTTAAATGATGAAACGGCGAATATCATCGATATAAGTTTTATAAATAATAATTCAGGTTGGGCTGTTGGAGTGGTTAATAATAATAGAGGAGTACTCTTAAATACTACGAATTCAGGCAATTCGTGGACAAAAAGATATCCACAAAATCAAAAAGGTATTTATTCTGCTAAACTATTCAATGAAAATACCGGCTATGTATTGCAATCAGATGGAACATTTGCAAAGACCACTGATGGTGGCCAAAATTTTACAACGGCAAGCATTACAGGAAGTAATTCGTTATTTTGTAAAATGTATTTTGTAGAAATGAATACAGGCTGGTGTGTAGGAGGTACCATTCAATCAATCAAACTACTTTATAAAACAACTAACGGAGGCTCTAGTTGGTTTTCACAATCAAATTCCTATTCACTTTTAGACGTGAAATTTCTAGATAACAACACCGGCTGGGCAGCCGGTATAAACGGTAAAATTATAAAGACAACAAATGGAGGTGTAAACTGGTTAGAGCAAACAAGCAATACTTCATCAACATTACGCAGCATTTCTTTTATTAATTATAATACCGGTTGGATAAAAAGCAGCGATGGAAGAGTTTTAAAAACAACTAATGGAGGATTGAACTGGAATTCCTATGCTCTCGCTTCTTATGAATCTGGTTATGGTTCGGTGTTCTTCTCTGATGAATTAACAGGATATTCTGTCGGATATTCTATGCAAAAAACAACTAACGGAGGAATAAATTGGGCATTACTCAGCAAACCTTCGGATATGGCATTCAATAGTTTGTATTTTACTAATAGTAGTACTGGTTGGATTGTTGGAGAAAACTGTATTATAAAAACACTGACAGGAGGAACATCAATTATCAAAATTGTCGATAGCAATATTCCCCAAAAGTGTTGTTTATCCCAGAATTATCCGAACCCTTTCAATCCCGTAACGAAGATTAAATTTGACGTGCCTGAAAATGGGAAGTTGAAAATTGAAAATGGTAATACCGTTTTGAAAGTCTATGATATTCTCGGTAAAGTAGTCGCAACACTCGTAAATGAAAGACTGCAGCCCGGCACATACGAAACCACATTCGACGGCAGCAGTCTCAACAGCGGAATTTATTTCTACAAATTATTGATTGGCAATAAGCAATCGGCAGTTAAGAAAATGGTTCTGCTGAAATAAATATATAAACCGAATTTACGATTTTAAAATATTAGATTTATATGCATATAAAATGTATTACGGTATTAATTGCCATTATCTCTTTCCCTTATATTTTATATTCACAGGAGAAGGACAATCCGTTTCGTTTTGAGCCCCAATTTAAAAGTACACAGTTTGATGCAACATCGATATATTTTATAAACACATTGAGCGCTTCCGTTGACTTTGACCTCACAAAAGATAAAGCAAATGTTGCTTCAGGGGGTTTCAGAGCGGGAGTGGATTATTTTTCTACAGGAACAGTCGGAGGTTCTACTAATGGTTCTCCATGTCTCGATTACGATATGCTCGGAAGATGGACAATCGATAAAGATTTTATAAGAATCGATCTTTGTCTGGGCGGTTCCTATCACACTGCTTCAAAATCTTATTACAAAGATGACGAAGGATTGTTTCTGAAATTTGGAGGCGATATAAAATTTAAGTTCTACAAAAATTACGCAGGTCTGCTTATAAAATTTGGCACTTCAAAAGTATCTTACGGCGGCATTGGTTTGTTTTTAGGATATGGGCATTAAAAAAGAGGCTTCATTTCTGACAGCCTCTTTCCCCTTTTTCAATAAATCTACAAAAATTAATTTAACGTCTTTTCGCCTTTTTTCCATCCGCAAGGTGTGAGTTTTCCTGATTGAAGTGCATCAAGTACGCGAATGACTTCATCAACGTTTCTTCCGATTGATAAGTCGTTTGCGCAAATCCATTTCACTATTCCGTTAGGATCTACTATAAATGTTGCCCTGTAAGCAATCTTTTCACCGTCTTCAAGAATTCCCAGCGCTTCGCCGAGAGTCTTTGACGTGTCTGCAAGAAGCGGGAAATGAAGATTCTTTAGACCCGGGTGTGATGTCATCCAGCCGAGATGCGAGAATTCAGTATCGGTAGACGCGCCGAGCAAGTCGCAGTTTCTTGAATCGAATTCCTTGAACTTATCGTTGAAATCGATGATTTCAGTCGGGCATACAAAAGTGAAATCCTTCGGATACCAGAACATTACGAGCCATCTTTTTTTCCCGATGTGGTCGTGATTTGTAACTTCTTTAAATTCTTTTCCCGGATCAGTTGATACAGTTGCTTGTTTTTTGAATTCCGGAAATTTCTGTCCTAAATTAATCATTTTTTATTCCTTTATATTTTAAAATGTTTATAAATTCTGAGGTTCGATATAATAAACTGTTTTTCCGGCAAAAAAATTTCAAAGTTCAAATTAAATTTACGTTATCGAAAATCGATTCATTTACCTAACTTTTGAGAATTAAATTATTTATTTTTACAGTTCATTCAAAATTCACTAAAATGTCATATAATAAGAGAACTCATTCTTGCGGACAGTTAAGCATTGCTAACGTTAATGAAACCGTTGTACTTAACGGCTGGGTCGCAAAGAAGCGCGATTTGGGCGGGATTATATTCGTTGATATACGCGACAGGTACGGGATTACACAGATTAAAGTATCGCCCGAGAAAAAGGAAATCTCTGCTCTTGCAGCAAAACTCGGCAATGAATTTGTCATTTCCGCCAAAGGTAAGGTCATTAAACGCGAAAGCGCGAATTTAAATATTTCTACGGGTGAAATAGAAATTGACGTTGATGAACTTCAGGTTTTGAATGAATCGCTCACTACACCTTTTGTTGTAGAAGAAGACGTTAAAGCAAACGAAGATTTAAGACTTCAGTACAGATATCTTGACCTCAGGCGCAAAAAAATGATGGACGGTCTGCTGCTTCGCAATACAGTATATCAGATTGTGCATAAATATTTTGCCGAAAGTAATTTCGTTGAAGTTGAAACACCCATATTGATGAAATCAACGCCTGAAGGTGCGAGAGATTATCTTGTTCCTTCAAGGGTTCACAAAGGAAAATTTTATGCTCTGCCTCAGTCTCCTCAGACATACAAGCAGATACTAATGGTATCAGGGCTTGACAAATATGTCCAGATATGCAAATGTTTCCGTGATGAAGATTTAAGAGCGGACAGGCAGCCTGAATTCACGCAGATTGACGTTGAAATGAGTTTCGTAGAACAGGAAGATGTATTTAATATTTCGGAAAAACTTTTCAAAAGAATATGGAAAGAATCGATTGACGTGGATGTCGCAGCGCCTTTTCCTATGATGACTTACGATGATGCAATGTCGAAATACGGGAGCGATAAACCGGATATGCGCATTAAAGATTCGATGGTGATAACCAATTTAACCGATGCGGTTAAGACTTCCGAATTTAAAGTATTTAATGACGTTATTAATTCTGGCGGTATAATAGCCGGAATAAAAATCGGCGGAACTGCAGGCGGTTCGAAGATTGAAATTACGCGTAAAATTTCGGATTCATATACCGAATACGCCAAGAAACTAGGCTTCGGCGGACTTGCATTCGTTAAAACAAATGAAGACGGTTCTCTTCAATCATCGATATTGAAATTCCTGAACGAAGAATCGATTGCAGGAATGAAGAATGCTTTCGATATGAAATCAGGGGATTATGTTTTCATCCTATCGGGTGAGAAGAATAAGGTACTTTCAGGACTCGGTCAGTTAAGGCTCAGGATTGCCGAAGATTTCAAACTACTTGATGATTCAAAGCATGAATTCATATGGATTACGGATTTTCCGCTATTTCATTTCGAAGAGGAAGAAAACAGATTTGTAGGCGAGCATCATGTGTTTACATCTCCGAAAAACGAATTCATGAAATATCTTGACAGCAAAGACAGGAAAGAAATCGAGAGCATAAGAGCAAATTGTTATGACCTTGTATATAACGGAAGCGAAATGGGCAGCGGAAGTATCAGGATTCACAACAGCGAAACGCAGAAGAAGGTATTCAATATAATCGGATTGTCGGATGAAGAAGCGGTCGAAAAATTCGGCTTCATACTCGAAGCCTTCAAGTACGGTGCGCCTCCGCACGGAGGAGTTGCATTCGGATTTGACAGAATTGTTGCCATGCTTTCAGGAACAAAGTCGATAAGGGACATAATAGCATTTCCTAAGACAGTAAGCGCGGCTTCATTAATGGATAATTGCCCCAGTCCTGTCATAAAACAGCAGTTGGATGAACTCGGGATTCAACTGAAACAGTGACAAAAAATGTAATTTATTTAAAATATTAAAAATCGTATAATAACGAATTGTAAAACAATAAACATAAAGGAGTTATTTTTTGGCAGCAAAAAAATTCAAAGTTAAAGATCTGAAATTAGCCAATCAGGGTAAGATGAAGATTGAATGGGCGGAATCAAGAATGCCCGTGCTTGCGGCATTAAGAGCAAAATACAAAAAGACAAAACCGTTCAAAGGATTCAAACTGGCGGGTTGTCTGCACGTGACAAAGGAAACAGCGGTATTGATAAGAACATTCATCGATGCCGGAGCGGAATTATCATGGAGCGGATGCAATCCATTATCGACTCAGGATGACGTTGCGGCGGCTCTTGCGGCTGAAGGCGTATCGATCTATGCATGGCACGGCATGAATACGAAGGATTTCTACTGGTGCATCGACAGGACTTTGGATTTTAAACCGCAGTTAACTCTTGATGACGGCGCAGATTTAATATTCACGGTACATAAAAGATACAAAGAACTCTGCAAGACTATAATAGGCGGTACTGAAGAAACAACAACTGGCGTACACAGATTAAGAAAGATGCACGAGCAGGGCGCTTTATTATATCCCGTATATGCGGTCAACGATTCCATCACGAAATGGGATTTTGATAACGTTTACGGAACAGGTCAATCGACACTTGACGGAATATTAAGAGCGACATCTGTTTTACTGGCAGGAAAGAATTTTGTTGTAGCCGGTTACGGACACTGCGGAAGCGGCGTATCGAACAGAGCAAAAGGCATGGGCGCGAATACAATAGCGACTGAAGTGAAACCAACAGCGGCTTTAAAGGCAACGCTTGAAGGTCACAGTGTAATGAAAATGGATGATGCGGCAAAAGTCGGCGACATTTTCGTAACTGCAACGGGTGTGAAAGATGTACTCGTCGGAAGACACTTTGCTTCGATGAAAGACGGCGCAATAGTCTGTAACACGGGACATTATGACTGCGAAATTAATTTAGTCGATTTGCAGAAACTGACAAAGTCGGTAAAAACAATAAGACCGAACTGTGAAGAATACACATTAAAGAACGGAAGAAGAATATACGTACTTGCAAAAGGAAGACTCGTGAACTTATCCGCTGCGGAAGGACATCCTTCGGAAGTAATGGATATGAGTTTCGCGAATCAGTTCAACGCGCAGTTAGCGCTCGTGAACGCATATAAAGCAGGCAAGAAATTAAGTCTCGGCGTGCACGTATTGCCTGAATCGATGGATCAGGAAATAGCGGGAGTAAAACTCTCAACGATGGGAATCAAAATTGACAGGTTGACAAAAGAGCAGATAATGTACAACGACGACTTCTCAGCCGGAACTTAAAAACAATGATATTGGATATGCTAGTGTAGCTCAGGGGTAGAGCAGCTGATTCGTAATCAGCAGGTCGGGGGTTCAATTCCCCCCGCTAGCTCAAGTAAGTTCCTTATATTTATATTGCTTATCATTATCTATTTTATTCCACTTTTTATGCTGATTTTTGGTCTTATCACCAAATTGGTGCCATTTATCTTATAAAAACAAGAATATTGCACTTTTTAATTTCCAGATTCCAGATTGAACAGTAACAAGATTATGTAAGATACCATTTTCTTTTACTCTTTCTTTTTGGATACATCCGTGAATGGAATTTTTTGTTCCAGTTCCATACTTATTTAAAACTGAATTGATAAGAGATGCATATTTGATACCATTCTTTTTATTTCTCTTTAATAGATAAATGGTTTCTTGCATTACAAGTTGTTTCAATGTGGTTTTCTTTGCAGTGTTTGAATTGTTGGTGTTTCTTTTGCTGTTTGTTCTTTTTGAGTTCTTCATTTTGAAACCTTTCTTTTTAGTTTAACTTTCTACTGTAAACATACCGACCAAAACTACTCATGTCAATAGGTTTATATGGCTGCAAAACCACGCCAGACAAGGATTGCAGACAATTTCAGTATATTAATATTAAAAGGGGAATAATGGAACAGATATCAAAATAATTTTTATCGTTAATCCTGGGGCATCTGGGTTAAAATAGGGGCATTTTACAGGCATATTTTGAATGTTTTGAAAGGTGTTAGGCTGTCAAAATTATGGTATTTTTGGGAAAATTGAGGTAAATAGTAGGGAAAATTGAATTGTTAATATATTCTATACTAAATAAGTTTATTTTATATAATATACATTATGAATGATGTAAAAATTAAATCTGTTCATATAAAACCTATTCAAAGCGAAAAATTTAATGAAGATAGGTTTTTGATTAATATCGTATATATTATTAATGATACTGATATACATAAATTATCAAAACAAGTATTAGAAAAACCATATATATTAAATGATGACCCTTTAGAAATTCGGATATATGAAACATTATCTTTTCAGGATTTGGATAAAAAAGGGAAAAAAGGTATTTGGTAAGATAAATATTTATAAAAGAATGAATGAAACAAGATTTGATTTTTTGAAGGTAATGTTTAATACTGGCAATAATCCAGATGCTAATATTTTTAAAACATATCGGATAACAAATAATCATACTATTACTTTTAGTTTTAAAGTTGATTTAATTAAAATAGAAAATCCCGAAAATGAAAAATCATAATCGGGATTTGAATGCCTAAATTTAAACTACTCTTATTTCTGCTTTACAATCTTGATATTGAATACTTTGAAATACTGATTTTGATACATGTATTCAATCGAATGTAAATATTCCTGCTGTGGTAATTTCTGATTATCTGTATTGATACTACAATAAACGGAATCACTTCCAGAATTGCAGATATTCATATAATTTAATACTTCATAATTTATTATACTATCTTGTTTATCAACTTTCTGATAAATGATTTTATAATTGAATGCTCCAGTCGCTAAAAAGTTAAATGATATTTTCATATTCACAATTTTGGCGGTATCCATCCCCCATCCCAGATGTTTTATTGAATTTACATTTCTAAATGTAATAGTATCTTTTTCATAAAATATTGTGCTATCGTCTTTTGGAAGAATTGGGTCGGGAATAATTGGATTAACTGGATTGGAATTACATCCATAAATCATAACTGATAGTAATACAATTAATAGTAAAGTTGTAATAATTGTTTTCATTTGTTTTAAATCTCCTTTTAAATTTATATACGGTCAGGAACCTAAGAGGATATTTATCCGATATCACCCCGTAAATTTCGCTCCTTTTTATGGTCAGAATATTATCCTTTTTGGAACAATATCCCTTTAATATAAATAGTGCTATTAATCGTTTTCTTTGAAGTTTATTTAAGGGGTAGTTAATTTCATGCAGGAATTGACGTTTATAAGAAAAAATTATCATAAAATGATAATAAATTATAGGTTTAATTAATTAAAATATTATAATATATTTTGCATTAACAATTAAACACTTCATTATGATTAATTTTAATGAATCATCAATAGCAAGAAAATATAATTTTGATATTATCAAACAAACTGATAAAAACATTATTAATGAGTTAATATTGCTGAATGAAGAAACAGTTTATAAAATAATATCTTTACATGTTACTAATTTTTCTGATACGGATTTTTCGATAAATATAAATGACAAATTACCAGATAATATAGTAACATTGATTTCCGCTAATTCTGAAATATTTAATTCATTTAAACTAGCTGTAACCTTAAATGATACTAGCGTATATTTCAATATTATAAGAGACTATAATATTAAGTCTTTTGATAGGTTAGTATTTATTAATAGTCTAGATGATAGCAAAAATGACAATGCCCTTAAATATGATATTTTACGTGTTGAACTACGCAAACGTTTTAAAGCAATAAATTCAAATCAAGTTATAGACGAAATAGATAAAGAAGTGAACGAGTTTTATTTGAAAAGAGAAAGTGAACTTGCAAAATTAGAAGGATTATCAAAAGAGATATTAGTAAATAGTCAAAAATATTTAAGAGAACAAGAAGAAGAATTAAGATTGTTGAAAATCAGAACACAAGAGAAATATGATAGTGATAAAAAAACCCTTGAAGATAACTATAATGAAAAGGCTGGTAAATTAATAGAAAAAGAAAATGCATTAAATGAAAAAGAAAAGCATATTGATGATAGAGAAAGTAAACATGTAAGGCGTGAAATAAGAAACAATATGAAAGAAGAGTTTAAAAGTCGGAACACAGATTTTCACTTAACAGAAGGAACTAATAATAAAAGACAAATTATTCATATATTTTCGATTATATTATTAGTGTTATTTGGTTCTGGATTTATCACGTTTTCAGTTATTTCAGTTCTCAATTTATTAAACGGTAAGGTTGATGACACTCAAACATTGTTATCTGTTTATTTAAAAAATGTTATATTTGCCATTGGTTTCGGTTCAACATCAGTTTTTTATATTCGCTGGAATAATAAATGGTTTGAACAGCATTCAAATGAAGAATTTAAATTAAAGAAACTGGAAATAGATATCGATAGAGCAAGCTGGTTAGTTGAAATGGCATTGGAATGGGAAAATGAAAGAAAAACTGAAATACCAGAACTTTTAATTGATAGATTGTCTCAAAATTTATTTAATGATAGTAAAGAAGAAGAAGTTAAATTACATCCAGCCGACCAATTAGCAAGTTCACTATTAGGAGCTGCATCAGGATTAAAAATGAAAACACCAGATGGGTCTGAATTATCTTACACTAAAAGAGGTCTTAATAAATTGAATAAAGATAAATAGTATTAAATAATTCAAATCAATTTTTAAAAATTAAATTATAAAATTATGTTACAATTTACTTCTGTAAATGGGGTTGTTCTAATTAATGTTGATAATATTACTTATATAAAAGTATTAGAAGATAGTGTAAGGATTTATTTTGATAATGATAATACGATTAATCTTACTTTTGAAGATAATCCAACATTAAAAACAATGGATGGACTCAAAAAAGCATTTACGAAATGATTGATGAAAACCTAAATTATCTTTTTGTAATATGAGTGTAACATTAAAAATCATTATTGAAATTGTTCTTGTATTGTCTGTAGTAGGAACAGGAATAAATTTTTGGTTATGTCAAAAATCTCCAAAATTTTTAGGAGATACTTTATTAAACTATATACAAATTAAAACTCTTTATACTTTAGCAAAAGATAATATTAGCAGTAGCAATATGGAAAGTCCTCCATATGGTTATGAATTAAATATAATAACTTGGATTAGGGCTAGTGTCAAAACCTTAGATAAAGTAAGAAATTGGTTATTTGTCATTATAATTATTTTCGGAGTAATAAGTTTTCTTTTAGGAATAGTTTATTGGTTAATTGTATGCTTTGCTTTTTTCCTGTCTTCATTTGTAAAGGTTTCTGGTTCTTCTGCAAGGAACATTTATGATGATATTCTTACTATTATGAATAATGTTTATCACTGGAACAAAGAAAATCCAGAAGAATGCAAAGAACATTGCATGGAAAAAGAACCGAGAATGTTAAAAAATATCTATATGGTAATTACGGAGGCAGAAAACTAACACGACAATATTTTGGTAACAAAACCGTAAAAATCTGTTTCCAAAAACAGTTTACAATATATAATTAATTATATATATTTGTATAACAACTAAAAAGAAAAATGAAAATGGCATCCATGCCTGATTATCGTTTTTCTTTTTTTATTTATATTTCGATGAAAATAAAATATTTTGACAACATTTTTTTCAAATGAAAAGTTTTTCGATACTATTTATATTATCTCCAAATATTAAATAATATATGGTGTGCAATTTAAAAAGGTCTTCATACACCTAATCCGATTGCACACCAGCTTAAAAAGGATTATCAAGTATGAAAAAATAGGTTTCGTCTTTATGTTATATGGATTAAAGTATGAAAATCTATGTTCCATCCAAACTCATCTTTTTTGAAGATATACTTCAGAAAAATGGATATCAAAAAGAAATAAAGCATCTGGATAAATATCTCTGGCTTATTTCAAAAGTTGCAACTTATTCAATATTCAATAAATCGTCCAAAACTCCATCCCTAAACAATGCTTATTTGAGACGAATTATCGGAACAAACAACACCTCCAGAATCAAAAAAATCTTATCTGATTTGAATATCGTCTCAAGTCCAAAATCCTGGCAACAGAACAATTATTCAAGAGCATACAATTTAAATCCTGATTATCAATCTCGTCTTACATCCGTCTTTATTAATGATAGAATATCTAAAAATATAGAGAAATGGTCTTACTTTGATGTAATAGATAATAATAGAGATATAAATAGAGTAATAAAGAACTATTTCAATCCTTCCCCTTCCCCCCATCCTTATGAGGACCGATTTTTTAATCTATTTTTGCACTTTTCAATTTCCTTTGAATTTCTGACAATAGAATATGAAGAAGCAGAAAAGTATATAAATGATAATTACAGGAATGATGAAAATAAAAGAATACATTACTTAGATTGTGTCACTTTTATAAAAGATAAATATTTTTTCAAAAGAACCGATCCAAAAACGGGAAGATTTTATTCAAACATCACAAATTTACCTCGGGATTTAAGGCAGTTTTTGAGGTATAAAAATCAAAAATTAATAGAAATTGATATTGCAAATAGTCAACCGTTCCTATTTAATTTGGTAATTGAAGAATATTTAAAAACTGCAAAAACAAGCAAAATAATCGGTCCTCATAAGGATGGTAGGAAGTGGAAGAATAGAGATGAATATAAGAATATAACCCAGGAAGGAAGGATTTATGATTATTTTAGAAATGAATGGAATAAGGAATATTCACAAAGGAAGACTAGGGACGAAATTAAGGAAACATTCTTTAAGAAAATATTCTTTTGCACAAATAGAATGAATTATCTATATCCAGAATCTAAACTATTCAAAAAACTATTTCCTAATGAATATAAAATTATTATAGAAACAAAGAAGAATGATTATAAATATCTGGCTTATAAACTTCAGAAACTAGAAGCTGAAATGATGATTTATACAATATGTAATAAATTGATTATGGATAATTCAAACATCGGATTATTTACGTTACATGACAGCATTTTAACAACTCAATCTAATATTGATAAAGTAAAGGTGACGATATTGGATGAATTTAAAAAGAATTACGGATTAGAACCAAAACTAAAAATAAAGGAGGCTGCATGATGAACTCAAATGAATGGAATAATCTGGAAGAGAATCTAAAACAGAATTTGAAAGCAATGGATTATAAAGAATATTTAAAAACTAATCATTGGCAAAGAATAAGAAAAATGATTGTTAAGAAATATAAATATTGCCAAATATGTAAATCAAAAGATAAATTGAATGTTCATCATAATTCTTATTTAAATAGAGGTGAAGAAAAAGAAACAGATTTGATTTTATTATGTAATGATTGTCATTCATTATTTCATCATAAAATGGAACAGCAAAAACAATTCAAATTAGTTGATAGAAAAGAATTATATAATGATGATTATTACAATCCAGAAGAAAAATGTGCTCTTGAAAAGGTTGGTGAAAAATATTATAAAACAAACACAAGCACACCAGGTGAGATAAGGGCATGGAATATTTTATTAGAAAAACATAAAAAAGGTTTGTTAAATCTTAATGAAATGTTTAAAGGAGGACAAAAACATGAAAAATGATATAGAAGATATTGGGGCTGGTAATTATTTAAAGTATTTGAATGATATTCTTAAAACTCAATTTCAGGCTCCAATAATAAAAGAAAAAGAAGAAACAAAAGTTATTCCAAAATCAGAAGACGAAATTGGATGCAGTAACAAGAAAATAAAAGAACTCTGGAATATTATTCAAGCTGATGAAGAAATATATAATAGAAATAAGAATGGTTTATTTTTTCATTTTGACAAGATTGCAGAAAGAAAAATAAAAGAACTGAATATATCTGCTATTGAGGCTTTTTCTTATTGTATAGCAAATTATTCTAATATAAAAAGAGATTATATAATGAATATGGTAAGAACTAAAAAGTGACTCAAGTAACAAATCGGTTTCGTTCTTTTTATAAAGGAGAACAAAAAATGACTTCGAAAATTCGTATATATATTTACATAGCAATTGCTGTGATTATTGCTGGATTTGTGGCATATCATTTTTATATAGTCAATGACTTGAAAAATCAAGTTGATGAATGGAAACTTGAAGCAAACAAACAAGGTATTGCTTTACACATTTCAGATTCACTTTGGAAATATACTGCATATATAAACGCAAAGAAAATGGATAGCATTATTGTTTCTAATAAAGATATTGCAGCGCAAATTAAAAAGGGACAAGAAAAACCTTTAATTGTTACAAATAGCATAGAAAGAATTTATCTTGAAAAAATTCCAGCAGATACAACTATGCAGGATCCAAAAGATACTACATATAGAATTGCTACAGCAAAGGACAAACAAGGATGGTATGAGTTAGAGGCGAAATATCAAATCGTCAAACCTTGGCATTTTGAGTTTAGTAAAATGTTGATGCATGATAAATTAACGCAGGTTACTACACAATTGCCAAATGGAAGAATTGCTGTATATACAAAAAATGTTAATCCATATGTTCATTTAGATTCGGTTGAAACACTTATAGATCCAGTGATGATTAAAACTCCCGAAATAGGTCCAAAATGGCAATGGCAAATGTCAGGATTGGTTAATCCTGTAAACAGAGAAACTGATTTGCAATTCGGAATTTTTGCTCCTATGAAATTAGGTGCAGTAGTGTCTTATTCTGTTTACAAAAATAATATTTTTGTTCCACCTCCAAAAGAAGGGTTTAAAATTGGATTATCGTTTATAAAGAATTTCTAAAATGCAAATAGGTTTCGTTTCATTTTATAAGAAATAAACAAATGAAAGATTTTAGAAACAAAAAGGAAAAGGGAACAGCTCGACAAGCATTATTACTATCTATGTTCCCAAATGATGAAAAAATAATTAATGTAAACGGTTTTTATTTAGTAAAATATTTTGACAACAACGTTCACCGCTGGGAAGTCGGCGTATATACCAAAGACAGTTATCAGAAATTTCAGGATTATAAAAATAAATATTTAATGGAGAAAAAATAATATTATTTTTTTTGAACGACGGCCCAATCGTTTAATTTCCCCCCAAAAAATCTTGTATAAGGGATGTTATTCTTTTTGAAAATATGTATTAATGTTTGTTTTAACTCTCTACAAGTAAAATCACGACGAAATTTGGCATAATAAGTATTACGGGGTAAATCAAGCGACAAATTCTTAGATAATTTAGAAAACTTCAATTTCGCCATGAGTTCGTCCAGTTTTTTATAATCAGGTTTTTTTGATGTATCTAAATCTAAAGTAACGATATATTGTGCCATAAAATTGTTTTTATTTACACGAATGTCAATAGAATGCTTTATTAATTAAGTGCAAAAATCCAGTATTAAACTGCACTAAATCGCGCTTAAAAGTAAGAAGACTAAAATAATTAGTTTCGTATTATTTTTAATAAGGGAACAAAATGTTTGACTTTTTAGAACAAGGCGAAAATATTTTGAAAACCAAATTGTATCGTATAATTAAAAGATATTTTTCTAAAGATTTTTCTAAAGATGACCCAGGTTTATTTTATGCTTGGATTTTAAACATTAATAGTGATTATCCAGATTTTATTTATAACATTGATTGGATGCAATTGTTGAATATGAAGTCTCAATATAACACAGAAATGTATTATAAAGACATAGTCTTAAGTCCGATTTTAGATAATATATCGGATAAAATTGAAAAATACTGCCCCAAATCGGACTAAAATAAACTATTCTAATAAAATATTTTGACAACATTTTTTTGAGGGTTTCAATAAAGTTAAATGTATTTATTTCAAAAGGGGATAAGATAAAATGAAACTGGGAAAATTAAAAAATAAATTGAATGAATACAAAGACGATAATCTGGAGGTTTTAATATCGGATTTGGGAAGTTTTATTGAACCATATCCGAATATGAGTCATGCAAAAAAATATATTGATAGTGATTATGACGATTACGTACAGGAAGATTTTGTTTACGAAAAGGTTTTGTTGCTTAATAAAAAGTAAATAAGGAGATTAATAAAATGGAAACAATAGAAAAAGAAAAATTTAAAATGAAATGTGAAAATCTAAAACAGATAATGAAACAATTCAGCGAGCAAATTATCAGGAATATTCCAGAAATTCCAGAAATTAAGAGTTTAATTGTATTAGTGGGTGGCAATTTTAGTTCGGAACAAAAACTGATATTAAAAAATATTTTTGGGGAAGGATATAGAAAATTTTCATTTTGCGAAAGAATTAGAATATTATTCAAGGGAGAATAAAGTGAACTGGTTTAAGAAAAACAAAAACAAATTAGAAATAAACGAAAATGACGGAAACCTGATTTTAACATCAGATAATAAAATGTCAAAAGAAGAATTAAACGAATGGAAGGAAAAATTGGAAAAGGGTTTTATTTATACACCAGCATCGGAATATATTCCAGATATCTTAGATAATTCTGGAAAATTAGTGGAAATACAAAAGGATAAATACGATGGTTTTGCTAGACTTTGTCAAGATTTATTAAAGTAAAAAGGAGATTAGAACAATGTTTGACTTTATAGAACAAGGTTATTTTTTACAAAATGGATTTATTAGAACCAAAATACCAAAATCTGAAATACAAAATATGTATTCTCATTTAATGTTTGGTGTCGATTATGGTAGCAATAGATGGAATATGAAAATAATAAACGAAACATTAAAATATTTTCCATTTGTGCAAAATGATGAAACATATAAATATATTTTATCTAAATATAATTATATAACGGCGCAAAGAAATTTACAGGAAACTATAGGAAAAGAAATTGAAACTATTATTACAGAATTAGTAAATTATTTTCGCAATCTAAAAATAAAATGGAGGAATAATCATGTTTGATTTTTTAGAAACTGGGGATAAGAACAGACAATATTATTATTATAGATATCCATCTGAATTTATGATTGAAAAAAGTTTTTCAAATCCTAATAAAATTACTTATAAAGTAATACAAGGAACAAATGCAGAAAAAGAATACCCAGGAATATCGGAAATAATTACAGAAAACGGAAAAATAATTGAAATGAATACAATAGAACAACCAAGATGGATAAACGATAATGTAATT
Organism: Ignavibacteria bacterium; assembly: GCA_028714695.1. Lineage (GTDB taxonomy): Bacteria > Bacteroidota > Ignavibacteria > Tepidaquicellales > Tepidaquicellaceae > CAIKZJ01. Next base: position 192,964 of record JAQTLX010000002.1, read on the forward strand.
AATATGTATGACGAAACTGGTGAAGTGATTTTTCAAGTTACAAGATAGAAATTAAAAATGAAGAGGAGAAATAAAATGGCAATTAGTTTAATAAAATCAGAAACGGATATACGTAAGGGTGATGTTATAAATAGGGTTGAACAAAACCTAACAATGACGTTTGCATTCATGGACATAATTGAAAAAATCGGTGATGAAAAAAATTGGAATGATGACATTATAATTGAATATCTTACAGAAAGTTATCATTTAGCAAAAGAAATTAAATTTGGAGAAAAAGAACATGTTTGATTTTTTAGAAATAGGCGAATTGCTGGACCAACGATGCAGGTATTATGGTTTTCATCCAAACCAAATTGAATGTAAAACTCTTGGTTCTGGTGGAATATTTGGTTTAGAACAACCAAATAATTATCGCATTTATTTAAAACAATCAGATTCTGTCGAGGTTATTGACGAAACAGGTAAGGTAATATTTCAAACAAGATAATAATAGTTTTCTTCCATTCCAGATATAACAATCTGGATTTGTAATGGAGAAATAATTGAAACAAGATGAAAACTCAATCAACCAAATTTTAAAATCAGTTCCGAAATCAAGTGCAGAAACAAGAAAAGTAATAGAAATAATAGGCAATACATTGATACTGTGCGACATTCATAGCCCTTATCATAATCAACAAGCAATTCAAACCGCTTTAAAATACACTTCCAAATTAAAAAATATAAAAAATGTCATCCTCTTGGGTGACGTTATAGATTTTTTTACAATATCAAAATTCCAGAAAAATCCCAAATATCCAAATCTGCAATTTGAACTTGAAATAACCAATCAACTTTTAAAAATCATTAGAAAATGTTTTCCAAAACAAAGGATAATTTATGCCTCGGGAAATCATGAACAAAGATTGACAAAATGGTTATGGACACATGCTGAAGTATTGGAACTAAAAGCATTGAAATTTCAAAATCTTCTCGGATTGAATGAATTGAATATTGAGTATTATGATAATTATACTTTATTGCATCATTCAGGTTCAAATATGTTCCTTCAACATGGCGATACAATTAATGCAGGCGGTATAAATGCAGGTCGAAATACTTTAATAAAATCATTTGAAAACATCGCCTTCGGTCACTTACACCGTTCAGACCAATTCATAATAAATACAATAGGAAAACAACAGATAAAAAGTTTTAGTATCGGGTGTCTATGTGACCTCAATCCTGAATATTGGTGCTATAACAATAATTGGAATAATGGTTTTGGTTTGATAATAAATAATGTATTTCAGAATAAAAGAGTTTACGGACGTGAAATAATATAAATGGAGAGATAAAATGAAGAAAATCAAAAAGAGTTTAGCGGAAGGAATACGTAACCAGAATTTATTTTTATTCAAACAAACCTTTTCAGACCAAGAACAAAAATTATTGAGTTTATTATCAATTGAATTGGTAGCGGATGCGTGGGCTTTGTCATCATTATCTGGTATTTGGATTGTATCATGCCGCAGGGCTTTAACAGGTTTAAAAAAAGCAGGTGAAATAAAAGAGGTCGGTTCTGTCATAAGTGAAACAAGCGGGGCAAAATGCACACAATACAGTTTGTTCAGAACAACACCAGAACAAATAAGAGAATTTAAAAACAGAAAAGAAAAAGAAAGAATTGATGCTGAAGAATTGATAAACAAATGCAAAAATATGCTAATTGATAAAGAAGAATTGAAAAATATGACCGTATAAATTTATTTTTTTCCAATTAAAAAGTTTTTCGATACTATTTATTCTATGGACGGTTCCTGCAGACCTGTCCTGTTTGCAAACAGATGTTTTGGTGTAAGCGGTTTGGCTTTTAGCTAATACAGCACGGCTCATTTATTGAGATGGTATTTGGTTCGATTCCAATTAAACATCCAAAGTATTTATGACAATATTGTAATTAATAGGCGGGGGAGCGGTATCAAAACCGTAAATCCTCCGCAATTATAATAATAGTTTTCGTTTTGATTTTATTTTGGATAAACGAAAATGGAAAATAAATTAGGCAGTCAATATTTTCGATATAAAGAAATAAATGATGCATCCCGCTCAATAACACACTATATAAGCACACCGCAAGTCGATAGTTATGGTGACATTATGAAACAAGAAGGAATGGACGACAGCAAGTTTAAGTATGTATTATGGCAGCACAGTTTAGGCATGAGTTTTTTTAGTGATATTGTTCCAAAACCATCTGATTTAATTATAGGAAAATCCGATTGGAGAAGAATCGATGAAATTGGAGTAAAGGCAAAAACAGACTTTTATGATACCACATTAGGCAGAGACGTTTATAATTTTAATAAATCTGGTGGACTTAAATATTGGAGTATCGGTTGGAAAGAAAAAGAAGAACCAGTTGTAGAAAAAAGAGATAACAAAAAAGTCAAAATATATAACAAATGGTTTTTATATGAATATTCGTCAGTTTTGTATCCTGCCAACGAAGGAGCAGCAAATATTGAATTAATGACTGAAATGAAAAATGATGCAAAAGATGAATTATTCAAAAAGAGTATTGACGATTATTTGGCATTTGATAAAATAAAAACTTTTATCACTGGAAATATAAACGATACAATGAAACAAGAAATTATTGACGAATTGAAAAAAAATATGACTGATGAAAATGAATATATCAAAAAAGAAGCATTTGAAGAATTGAAAAAAGAACATCAGAAATTATATGATTTGGTCAATAATTCATATATCCAGAAACAAAAAAGAGAAGTCAATCTAAAGAAATTAGATGATTTGGTTGACAATATTTTAAAAAACAAATTGAAATAAGAAGAAATAACCTTGTCATGCACAATAGATTGTGTAAGACTATTAGTCCGCTTATGGCGGGGGGAGATAGTGACATAAGGATTGAACAAGATAAGATTATATTCATCATTCAATTATAATAGGTTTTGATGAATATTTAAAATAGGAAAAAAAATGAGTAACCCAGAAAATAAAGATAATAAAGAGTTAGAAAGCATTTCAAAAGAAGACGTCACAAAAATAGTTGACGAAAAATTGAAATCCGAAATTCAAGCAAAGAAAGATTTACTTGAAAAAGCAGAACAAGAAAAGAAAGCATTGCAAGACGAAATCAAGAGAATGAAAGAACTTGACGAAGTCGACCGTAAAAATATTAAAATTGGTGAACCAAGAAATAAGAAGTCAGAAGATTTTAAAGAATTTTTATTGAAAACAGTTCCTGACATGAGAATTAAAACTGGTGTTTCCGTTCCAATTCCAGCACAATATTTTAATGAAATCGTTCCGTCTCCTGGCAGAACAAATATATTGTCACAATGTAAGTATCAAGGTATTGCACAATCAACACAAATGTATATCACAAAAACCAAAACAGCTCCAACAGGAAACTGGATGGGGTTGACAGGTGGTGGAACTGATACAACTTTATCAGCTGGTGCAGAATCAGTTACAATGGATTGTTTCACGGTCAAAATACCGATTTACGATTATCAAATGATTAATCCAAATTTTGATCCTCTTCAATATATGAAGGATGAAGTTGCAATCGCAATTCCAAAAGCGTGTGCAAAACAAGCATTAGCAGGCACAGGCAGTCCTTTTACGGGTCTCTATGGTTCATCTGATGTAACATTCAACGCAATCAGTGCAACAGGTGCTATTACAAATGTATCTCTTACTGATTTAAGAAATATGGTTGCTACAGTATATCCAGATTTTAGAAATAACGATTTAAAATGGTATGTTGACATGAGTGAAGAACAAGCACTTTATGCAGTATGTGACGCAAACAATAGAGTTACTGATGTTACAAATGGTGTAAGTAGAATATTAGGTTATGAAGTCGTTCCTTTACCAACAGGAATTTTAAATCCTGCAACAACTTCTACTACTGGTTCAAAACATTTTGTTTTAGCAAATTTGAAAGAAGCAGTTGAGTATGCAGATTTAGGAACATATAAGATTGAAGCATTCAGAACAACTTCGGGTTTAACAACTTGGGAAATTTATTACTGGATGGGATTAGGTGTCCGTAATGGATATGCAGCAGCTGGTGCAAAATGTCATGCATAAAAATTGATTTTTTGTTTTTCATTGTTTTAATCTCCGCGGGATGACATAAATCATCCCGCATTTAAAAATATATTACGGAACAAAAATAATGATAGAAAATATTGCAAAATATGACAAGCCTAGTTCAATTCCAATCATAACTTTATCAGAAGCACAAGTCTATCTAAAAAATTCAGATGTGAGTTTAACAGGCTTAATTACTTCATTCATAAATTCTGTAACAAATACATTTGAGGATTATTTAAATTCAGGTTTATCTGCTGCAAGTTATACAGGTGTTTATGACTCTAATTTATATATCGAAACTAAAAATTATCCGATTTTAGATGTCACCAAAATTTATTACAGAACTAATAATAATAGTTGGATTGAATATGACGGTAACACAATGAATAATATGATTGTAAGTGATTATTCAATATCATTCCAGAATTATGGATGTATATTTAATGCTACATTACCATTTTACGGATTTGAAAAAACAATTAAAATTGAATATAGGGCAGGATGGGATGTAATACCAGAAAATATAAAGTTGGAAGCAAAAAAATATGTAGCATATCTATTTCAAAAATCTCCGCACGGAAAAGGAACAGAAAACCTATCTTCATTGAATATTGGAACGGGAGGCTTTAGTCAATCAGCTCAATATTTAGCAAATCCAGAGAAGTCATGGATGGCGGTTCTCGATAATTATAAAAAACCAATAATATAATGACAACAAGAGAAAATATATTAGCAACACTTACAGCAGATTTGATGAATATCCAATCTCAAAACGGATATATAAATAATATGGCATATGTAAAAAATGGTGTTCTTATGCCCGAACAAGTCACGATGTATCCGAGTGCGGGATTTGTTGTAAATTCAGACGAACCTTATAAATATTTGACTGAAGATTTAAATTTGGAAGTAAGAAAATTAGAAATATCAATTGTAGTTTATACAAATGAAGAAAATAAACCAGTAGCAATTGAAAATATGATTTGTGATATGAATAAATTGTTTAAAGACGATGATAGTATTTTACCAATTTATCAGTCACAAATAAATCAAATTGACGGTGTATGGAGTGAAGAAAATATTCGTTGTTTGAATATCGGAAAAATAAGTCAAATAACAGAAGCGGGATTAATTCATTATCCAATCAGCATTTATTATTTAAGTGAATATAACGGAAATGCAAACGGTTCAAACGAATTACCAGTCATTCCGAATATATTATCAGGATATAGTTTATCAGGTCATCAGCATAATCAATATGCCTTAACAGGTGACTTCTTAAATTTAGAAAATCAAGTTGCAAGTCTATCAGGTATTTCAACAACTGCAATGCTCGGGACACAAGTTCTAACAATTACAAATGGTTTAATTACAAGTTTAGTTTAAATAAATAATATATACAAGTCTTACCAATTAAGGTTTTCATATCTCAAAATCATTTTCGATTTATTTTTATCAAAAGGAATAATAAAAATGAACATAAGTAAAACAACCACAGCGGTCGATCCAAACGGTGGAGCTATACTGATTATAAAGTCAAATGCAGCAGGAGCACAACCAACAATCAATATGGGATTTATTGCAGACTCTGAATTTAAGGATGTCACAAGTCAAAAGGACCTCGATGAAGAAAGTGGAAATACTTTCATGACGATAAACGAAAAAAGAACAGTAACATTAGATACAACCTTATGGCAATCAGATACAAATATGATTAATGCTATTGATGAAATGAGAAATGGCAGTTACACACTTGCATGGAAAAAGTCGGTTTTACTAAATCAATGGATTATCGCGAACAATGCAACTATAAAGCCAGATTTTAACTTTAAGACGGGCGATGGAAAAATTAAAATTACTTGGAACATCGCAGAAAATCAAACAGCATGGACATTGTCTGGAACAGCATTGACAGCAGCAGTATCAGCATCAGGATTTGGCATTAGTGGAACCACAGCAACAGCAGCAACAATTGCGGTTGGTGCTTATTACACTTCATTACAATAAGAATATTTATTGGTTTCGGTATTTTTTTAAAATAGGAATTACAAACAATGGAAGATTACATCTATAAGAATATTGTCTTCAAACCTAGAACCACAAATTTTATTGGTTATCGTATCCCGTCAATCGAATTTCGAGAAAAGTATAAGAAGTATAAAAAGGAAATGATGGGAGAAGATTCTGAACAGTTTGAAAAAAATCTCCAAAAGCAAATCATGGGAAATGAGGAATTGTTTGCTTTATCAGTTGGAATATCAGCAGAAAAAGATGAAGAAAAGAAAGCAAAAATGAATGCTGATTTGACATCGAAACTATTAAAAACAAATCCAAATTTGCAAGTTGATTATTTATTTAATACTCTAAACGAAGATGACATAAAAGAAAGGTTCTTTTTTGAGGACAATTTATCGAATGCCAAAGCATTATTTAATATCTTATTTGAAAATGCATCGGATATGAATTGGAATGTATCAAGAGAAGATTTTGACGAGTTTAAGTCGTTTCTAAATAATATATGGAATGATTTTTTTTTAAAATCGCCAACGAAGAAAACAAATTAATTAAAACAGCACAAGATAGTTTTAAAAATTATACAATTGACGATATGCCAGACATTCAGATTGAATATCCAGATTATAACGATTGTCAAGATTTAGTAGCGATTGATTTTATGATTTATAAACTCGGTCAATGGTATAATAAAGATAGAGATTGGATTTTGTATAATTGTGACGTAATGGACTTTATTGAACAAAGTTCGTGGAGACAATTTGATAATTTTTATGAGTGGAAAGTAAATAAAGCAATGATGAAAAAATGATAAACATTAGCATAAATAGTGAAAGCACATTCCAGAATATTGACAAGAGTATTGACGATACTGCAAAGAATATTGATAAGAAATTAAGAGAAGCGAAGAATAAAGTTGCTGAAATGATAAAAGAAAGTATTGAACAAAATTTATATTCTGGATTGGATTATTTTGGAAATGCAGTCGCTCCGAAGAAAAAGGGCGGTAGAATATTCTTTGAAAGTGGTGAATTGTTCAAATCGGTCTTTAATCAAGATGTTTCTGCATTTCTATCAACAGTTTATATAGGTACAGCAAGGGATGTAATAGCAGGGTATTTGACTAATGGAACTGAAAATATGGTAGCACGTCCATTTTGGGGTTTAAACAAAAATATTGATGACAAAGTAGAAAAGATTGTAGAAGAAATATTCAATAAGAAATAAAGTATAAAGTCATATTAGGTTTCCTTCCAAATAAGGTTTTCATTTCTTTTTTACGGAAATAAATTCTTGGCAAATAATACAAATATTCCCATAACAGTAACTACTCAAAGTGACGTAAAAGGCTTGAGAGACTTGCAAAAAGCAAGTAACGATGCAAGAGACGCATTTATCGCATTATCCAAATCTGGAACAGCAAGTGCGGAAGATATAAAAAATGCAGGACAAAAATATTCACAGGCAAAGGGTGAATTAGATAATATGAAGTCGGCACTTAAAGACGTTGCTGGAAATACTAAAATGTCATCTGCACAACTTTTGGAGTTTGGCGAAAATTTGACAGTTATTGCGGCTGGAATTGAACATGCAATATCGAAAATTATTGAGTTTACCAAAAGAGTTTATGAAATGGCAATTGCTGGTTCCGAAGAAGAAAACATGAGAAAGCATTTCGATGAAGTGTCGGGGTCGGTTGAAAATGCAAAAATAAATTTTGAGTTATTACAAAAGGCAAGTTCTGGTCTATTTACGGAACGTGAAATATTAAGTTATAATAACCAGATGACAGATTTAAACTTCACTGTTGAACAATCCGCAAAGTTTTTAGATATAGCCACAACAAAACATCATGAATTAGGCATATCAGTATCTGAAGCAAATAATAGACTTGTTAGATTTTTGGAAACAGGAAATAAAAGAGGTCTCTTTACATTAGGTATGGATATTTCAGATATAAATAAAAAAATATTTGAAATGTCTGGACTTACAGAAAAACAAGTTAAGGCATTAGATTCAGAACAACAAATCAGATTAAGAAGTGATGCAGTATTACAATTATATGGTAGAAGTATTGATGACATAAATAATAAACAAAAAACAACCGCCGATATTTTAAAAAATGTTGGTGTTGTGTTTGATAATGCAAAGGATAAAATAGGGGCATTTGTTAGTGGTGTATTAGCAAAAATTGTAACCGCATTAGGATTAACAAATGAAAAAATAGCTACGTTTATAATCATTCTTGGTGGAGCTGTGACAGCAGTTCTTGCAATCACGGCAGCAGTCATCGGATTAACGATTGCATTTTCAGCACTTGATATTGTATCTGGTGGAATATTAATTGCAGTAGGAGTATTAGTTTTACAAGTTGCTGCATTGAGTGCTGTTATAATTACGAATTGGGAAGCGATAAAGAATTGGTATAATGAACAAGTAAATTTACAAGTTGCAATTAGAAATTTAGAAAAAGCATGGGATAATCTAACAAGCAAATTTGACGGGTTTTCTTTTGATAAAATTATAAATGCAATAGGAACACTATTTACAAATGCTTTAAATATTGCGGTTAATGCAATAATAATAATGGTAAGAGGACTGCAATTGTTAATAGACACGTTTAATTGGTTATATGACAAAATACATTTAGGTTGGCAAATACTATCAAGATTTACTCAATTACTTGCAAATGCAATTCCTCAAACTTGGATTAATTCGATTAAAGATGCTATAAACTGGGTAATAGATAAAGTTGATAAAGCGTATAAAGGTCTTAAATATTTAATGGATTTATTGGGAATTACAACAAAAGTTGACCAAAGTAATTGGGCAACGCAATCAACTAATAATATTGCAAAAAGTGGAATTATACCAGATAAGGTTCCACCTGGAGGAAAAAAAGAAAAAGCAGATAAAGAAGATAATCCAGAGCAAATAGAAGCGAAAACATTAGATGCAATAATCAATAAATATAAAGATAAAATCAAATTACTTGATTTAGACAAGTCTGGTAATGCTGAAATTAGATTTGAAAGACAAAAGGCACTTGAAGATGCTGAAAAAGAATTAGAATTAAATTATTTGTCATTACAATATGATAAAAACAAAGTAAAGAATTTAGACGAACAAGATAGAATATCAAAAGAAATAAATAAAACTTTTGGTCATTCTGTTCAAGCGAAGAAGCAAGAAACAGAACCATTTGTTTTTGGTGATTCAAAAGCAAAAAAATTAAGTCCAGCAGATAAAGATTTAAAAGCACAGGAACCAGTTTATGATTATAAAAAAGCGAACGAAAAAGTTCAGGCAATAATGGATGTAGCAACACAAACAGTAAATATATTAGGATTAGGCGCAGACTCATTTATAGGGAAAATGATTTCTGGATTTCAACAAGTCATCGGATTGGCTGATAGTGTTGTAAGTATGCTTGCAAAATTAGGCGCAATCGGTGGAAATGCTGCAAGTGGAGGAATATTTGGACTTGTTGGAAGTCTTTTTGGGTTTGCTGAAGGAGGTTTCACAGGAAATTTACCAACAAATGCAGTGGCTGGTGTTGTTCATGGCGGTGAATATGTCATAAAAGCATCCGCAGTTACACCTCAAACTATACCACTTTTACAGGCAATAAACGGAGCTAATCCATATTCACAAATTGCAAAATATGCATCAGGCGGTTATGTCAACAGGAGTGTAAATAATAATATCTATTTGGCAGGAACATTGGATGGACAAAAATTCCATCAAGTCAATGAAAAGAAGTTTCGTATGATTCAGAACGCAACTATGATGAAGGGGTAAATATAAAATAAATGTTTGAAGATATCAAAATAACAGTTCAAGGCTGGGAGTGGAACAGTGCGGAAATTGAAAATGATTTTTATAAAATATCTTTCTTTAATCCAGCTGATGCATCTGAACTAACTGATGAAATTGATATAACCCCTTATATCATCAAAGATAGCATTTCAGAATTGACATTTTCTTTGGAAGATTTTTTCTCTGGAACTACAAATGAAAAGTTTTTTAGAGCATCGGATTTTTCATTTACTGTTTCGGATTTTCTTCAAATTGACGATTCAAATGCAACAGAACCGATGGCAGTCCGTGACTGGTTTTTCTTAGTTCCAAATGGTGAATTTAGCGGAGATACGACTTATATAAAATATTTAGTAAAATTATATTATAAAAATAAATTGACATGGATGGGAAATATTCCTCCAGAAATGTTTGATGAAGAAATAAATAATTCAGATTCATCAGGTTATCAAATTAAAATAACAGCAGTAGGACTAGAAAAAGAGTTTGAAGATTATTTTACAAATATAAAATTAATTGATTTTAGAGATGACCCGAAGAATGTTGATCTTTGGATTGGCAATACAAATTATGCAATCCCTTATGGTAGCGGTCAACAATATCCAGTAAGATGGCAACAATTAGATATTATATTGAATAAAATGTTTGTTACTGCTGGTGGCGTAACAACTGGAATAAATTTAAATCCAGTAAATCCAAATAAATTATTGGATAATGCCAGATGGATTTTATTTAGAGATAGACACTTTTTCAAATATGCTATAAATGAACCAACGTATAATCCAAGACCACACTTCAGATTAAAAAATGTTACTTGTTCGTTTGATGAAGCGTGTGCAAATGGCGATTCTTGTTACGATTGGTTTAGAAAAATATGTAATTCAATGGGATGGATATTTCATTTTCAATTTTTAGAATCTGGAACATCGAAAATGATGAAATTGGTGATAAAAAATAGATACGATACAACGTCAACGGACCCAATAAATTATATAAATATAAACCGAAAAAATTTATTAAATCCTTATACATTAAGAAAAAAAGCGAATAGAATAAATTATCCTTTCATTGCTTTGAAGAATGGGGGATGGACTGCAGCAAATAATTTGGTAAGTTTGAACGGTAGCAGAATATTTATTATAAGCAACGACTCAAGAATACCAATATGGACAGATTGGTTTGATAATATTGCATTTGAAGGAAGGGGATATCCCACAATCATTAGATACTGGTGGGATAATGCAGATTGGATTAAATTATTAAATTCAGAAAATAATGAAATTGCATTTGAAATAAATAAAGATGGTTCAAATGACGTATGGACTTTAGATAAATATATGACAAGTAATAAGAATGTTTTGTTGATTGACGGCGGTGTTTCAAGTTCAAAAATGCGATTAAATATTTATAATAGATGTAATGACGGTTCAGATGGTTCAACTCCTTCAGATTCACAATTGGATTATTCTGGAAATTATGGGAATATGTTGGCATGGACATATAATTATCCGAGAAGCATGGGTGAGGATTGGGATTTGGTTTATTGTTATTGTGATTATGTAAAAGGAATAAATATGTATAATCAATATCCTTGGGCGGACTCAATGTTTGTAAAAAATTTAAGAGCTTTATTAAAAACAAAATATAACGTAGCAACTGATTGTTCAATCAATCAGATTGAAACTGATATTTTAAAAACCGTTCACTTTGAGGAAGATAATGATATTTATAAGAATGAAAATTTTTCTATAAGTGAAATGAAAATAGATTTTGTAAATGACAAAACAAGTTTTAGTCTGATAAACGTGGAATAATAAGAATGGCAATCAAAAATTATGTTGACGGATGGCAAAATCCAAAATTTATTATAAGAGATTCTGAAGGGAATATAATAGAAACAATTGAATTAAGGCTTACTGGTGCTGAAGGATTGGTCAGGGATATGATTCCGAATATTTTAATTCATCCTTTAGCAAGCGGTGACATTGTTGCGGTTCCTAAAGGTTTCCATTACACTTTTACTCTAAGTTATCAAGAATATTCACCAGCAGACAATACTTTAAAAATCGGTAGAATATGGGATTACTGGCAGGATGGACACGAAATAATTTTGTTTCCAAGAAAAGAAATATTGTCTAAATATTATTCAGTTTATTTTTTAGATGGTTTTTCAATGGGAATTATGCGAGGCGGTGAAAATGCCCCAGGAAATAGATTGATAACTTTAAAATTAGGAACAAAGAAATTACAGAATAAATTGGAAATGGTTGACCCTAACAATATTAATTTTACCAAATACGGTTACGCTTATTTATAAAAAGGAATAAAATAAAATGGCAAATAGCATTAAAATACCTATAAGACAAGTTGTTGGAGGTGTAGATACTCCAGTAACAACAGGAAATTATTATTTAAGAAAATATCCTTATACATCAATTACTTATACAGGAAGTCATATCGGAGACGGTATATGGGATTTTGGATCGGTTGCAAGAGGATTATATCAATTATGGGATGCAACAATATGGATTACAAAATATGGAACAATATGGATTGATGACGATACTTTGGATAGTAGATATTCACCAGCGTCAGTGACAACAAGAGTTACAGGATTAGAAGGAGCAACTGGAAATTTACTTACTTGGATAAACACAAAAGCGTCATTGACTGGAACTAATTCTTTTTCTGGTGTAAATACATTTGGAGGAAATACAACTTTTACGGGAGACGTTATAGTTCCTGCAAATTCGATGTGGTATAATCCAACTCAACAAATTTATGTTGATACACAAATAGATAATGTTAAGGGATTGATTAGTTCTTATGCTGGTGATGCTTATCAAGAATCTCCCAACGTTAAGCGACTCATTCCTTCTGGCTCGGCAACTGGTTCAGTTTACACGACTTGGGATACTGCATTGGCTTCATGTTCTGATGCTACAAGCAACAAACAATATACAATATTAATTTGTGGTGAAGGAACTAATGCATCTTATATAAATATGGCATTGACCGCAGGAAAAGGTTTTTATGATTATGTTCATATGAAGGGATTAGGTAGTGACATAAAAATAAATACTGTGGGTAATTGCACACTTTCGGGAACAGATTATTCAAGAGGAACAATAGAAGGTCTTGAATTTATTATGAATGATTCTGAAAATCCATTTGCCTTTTATGGAAAAACATTTAAAAACTGCAAATTTACTGAAATAGATTCTGCAGGTGTGTTATTCGCTAGTTGTAATTTTGAAGGTGTCAATACATTCAATTCATCGGCGGCAACTATGCAATTTACAAACTGTATTGGTAATAGAATTTATACAACAAAACCAATTACTGTAAATGGAACAAACAAGATTCAATATGAAATGATAGATAAACAAACAATTGGAAACGTGATATTATCAGATGAAGGTGGTAATTTTAAATTATCTTCTGACTTAGTTTTGTCTGCTTCAATTTCAGCTCATTCTGGAAATTTAATTATAAAAAGTCCAACGACTTTTACACAACCTACAACTATACCACAAATAATTCTTGGAAGTAATAATATTGCAGATACTGGGACTGGTGTAGAATTTAGCGGTGGAATTGATGCTTATGGAAATTCAAATATTGTTGGAAATGTAAGCATAACTGGTGATTTAAGTTTATTGTATTTACTAAAACAGACACCGCGAACAATGATGTCAACAGAAAAAGGTCATACTGGTCAAATATGCTGGGATTCTAGCCGTATATATGTTTGTATTGCGGAAGATACGTGGAAAGCAGTGGACTTAATAGATTTTTAAATCAGTTTTATAATCAGTTTTTATCCGAATAAATTAAATGGGAAAAATAAATGGACGGAAATATGGCAACAATTATAACAATCGTGGCAACTGTAATTGGTGGTGTTATTGCGGCTTTTATAAATGCTGGTGTGATTTGGTTTTTATTGAAAAAATATATTACAAAAGTTGATGGACTCGAAAAACAACAGTCTGAAATGAAATATAATTATATGGACAGATTCGCTGATTTAAAGACTTTCGTTGATGATAAAATAAATAATTTGTTAGAAAAAATTCTGGAAAATAAGTAAAGTGAAAGAATATTTGAAAATATTATTTAGTGATAATGGGGCGGCATCAATCGGAAGGGTTGGTTTTATTCTAATAATTCTTACCGTTGTAATGCTTTGTATTTCTTATATAATAATTTCTATAAAAGGGATTATCTGGGGATTACCAACGATAGATATATTAGACAGATATGATTATTTAATTTTGGGTATGGTTGGTTCTGGAATAATTCAAAAAACTGTTTCAAAGTATATTGAGAATAAGGAAATAAAATGACTACAGATAACGATAATATAAATGAATTTAATTCCAGATTAGAAGAATATAGCAAGACTCATGATATGGATGACATAATCGGAATAAACATCAATGAAATTGAAGATACAAATTTAATCGAAGATTATAATAAATTTAGTGAAACAGAAAAGAAAGTCATTGCATTATTTCTTAAATATCCTTTTATAACTGGAATTGATGCAGCAAAAATATGTGGTTGTTCGGTTGTCTGGATTAGTGAAACAAAGAATAGGGAAAAAGTAAATAATTTTATTGCAAGTCTCCAATTATATAATACAATAGACGAAATTAGATTGAATTATGCACTTGCACAAAAGGCAATCGGGAAGAATTTAAAAAGCAGTGACGATAAAATAAGAGATAAAGCAATAGAACAGGCAATTAAAGTTTATGATAAATTAAATAATACCAAATCTAAGTTTTCTGCATCGTCTATAAGTGACGATATTTTACCTTCGGGGATTTAATGTAAATGCTCGCTCCAGAACAAGAAGAAAAAATCATAAATGCCCTAATTCAAGGGAAAAGAATTGTTGATTTGCATCCAAAACAAGCCGAGGTTTACGATGCTGAGGAACGTGTTCGTGTGGTATGTGCTGGGTCGGGATTTGGCAAGACGATGCTGGGAATTTTAATTGCAATAAAAACCGCATTTCAAAAGCCTGGAACAACAAGTGTAATAATATCGCCAACTGATGACCAAGGTAAACGAAATGTTCCAGATACATTTAAACAGATTTGGGATTTATTAAAAACTTATGATAAATATTTCAAACAATTCAATACACCAGAAGCAGATGCAGAATTTTTTGCAGATGGAGTGATAATATTCAAAGTTCCTTATAAAAATAAATTTGGTGTAACAAAATTATTAAAAACAAAAATATTATTATTATCTGGACATAATGCCGATAGAATTAGGGGATTAAGAATTGACGGTGTGTTTGTATTAGATGAATTAAGTTACATCGAAAATAATGAAAAATTATGGATGACTATTGTTGGAAGAAAATCAGGAAAACCAAAAATATTTGCTATATCGACACCGCCAGATAATCACGATTTGCTATATAAACTAATTCAGCAAGGCAAAGAATATAATGATGACGGAACAAAAAATAATGATAAAAAAGATGATTTTAAAAGTTGGATTTTTAGAACTATTGATAATCCAACAGATGAAAATATAAAAACCTTAGTAAAAGAAGCAAAAGAAGAATTAACAAAAGAACAATTTGAAAGAGAATTTGAAGGAAAATTTGAAAATATTGGAAGCGGAAATTTATGCAAACAATTCAGTAGAGAAAGAAATCTTGTTGAATGGAAAATGTTTTCAAACCATCCAATATGTTTCAGTTCTGACTTTAACGTGGGTTGTTGGACAACAATAGCCTTTCAAATTCTTACAAAAGAAGAAATAAAAGAAAAAGTATTAGATAAAGGATTAATAATTAATAATCATATCCAATATGAAAATTTACAAGATGAAGTCATGTTTGTATTTAAGGAGTGGAAATTAGCAGGTGTAGACACGTTGGTTCCTGAATTTTGTGAAATAGCAACAAACTATTTATTAGAGATTGGTTATAATGCAAATGAATTGGGGGTGTCTTGGTTTGGCGATCCGCACGGTATCCAAAAAAATGTAAATTCAAAAAGGATGGCAAACGGAAGAATAGCAAATTCATGGGATACGATAAGTTTATATTTTCCAGATGTTCAATTATACAATGATAAATTTGAAGAACAATTAGACAGAGTAGAGAATTTTAATGCAAAGGTTAGAAATTATTTAGGTAAAACAGGAATATTGATAAATAAGGATTGTGAAGAATTAATAAAAGATATTGAAAAAATCAGAAAAACACCTGACGGAAAAGGTATCGATAAAACCAGAGAGAAAAAGCCTCTATTTTTAGGTCATCTTTTTGATTGTATATCGTATGCGGTTTCTTACCAATGGGAAGTCAATCCAGTGACTCCTGAAATATATTTCGTTTGATTTTATAAAACAGGAAAAACAAAATGAATTGGTTTAAATGGTTAGTAAAAAAAATAAAAAGTATTTGTTCTAAAAAGAAAGTAGATTTAAAAATAAAATTAAAAGAAGAAATAATAGAAGAAATAAATTTAATTGAGTTAAAAGACAACTGCCTTTTCAAAATTAATAATTTCTTGAAATTATATCCTTCTGAATTGATTAAGAACATAATTATAGAAAGAGAAGATATTTATAATTATCAAGTAAGATTAGCAGTAGAGATAAATAAGGCAGATATAAATAGAAAAGATATTAAAAGTCTGACGAATACAATTGAGTTGTATATCAATTCATTTGCAAAAGAAAATAAATGCACAATTAAGGATATTATATTTGAGATAGAGACGGACAGGACTTGCAAAGTATTAACTCTTGATTGCTTGTTTTAAAATAATATGGTTTTGTGATAGGTGACTTGAGTCACCTCATTATTTAGGTATTGAAATGAGTATAATTTATAAAAATGCTAATATTGACATAGATACAAAAGAATTTAACGATGGTATTCCAATTGCAAATATAAACAATCCGTTATTTTCAAATCAATTTCAATTTAATGGATTAAACAATTATCAAAAAATAGCAATAGGAACAATATTCTCTTGTTTGAATTATAGAGCGACAAGCATGGCAAAGGCTATTCCTGTAATGTATCAGCGTTTGAGTGCATTAGATAATCCAGAAGTTGATGAACATCCATTTCTTAACTTGCTTAATAATCCAAACCCTAAAAAGAAACTAAGCAAGGTTAGATTATATAGAAAAACATCCGCACATATTGACATTTATGGTGAATCATTCTGGTATTTGGCAGCAGGAAAAAAATTCGGTGAACCAAAAGAAATATTTATATTACAACCCGACTTAGTTCAAATAAGAACTGATGACTATGGTTATCCGATTGGATATATTTATAATAATTTTAATACAAAAAGTGGAGTGGAATTTTCACCAGATGAAATTATTCATTTTAGACAAGATGATTATTTTACTGATAGTGAAAGAGGTTTGTCATTATTTAAACAGAACTTAGTCATATTTAATATTTATTATCAGCAAACCATATATCAAAATACGTTCTTAAAAAATGATGCAATGCCAAAATTTGTTATTCAATCAACTAAAAATATGTCTGAACAACAATTGAAAAAATTAAGAGAAGGATTAGAAAAACAGCATTCAGGACCAAACAATGCTGGAAATACAATGATACTAAGCGGAGGACTGGAAGCAAAACCGTTAAGTCTTAATATGAAGGATTTAGATTATGTAAATTCCCGAAACCTTTCTTCAAAAGAAATTCAAATGTTGTTTAGTGTTCCAGAAGGAGTCCTTGATGTTAATGCTAATAATAGAAGCACCGCATCAGTTCATGTCAACACTTATTATGAAAATACTTTATTACCAATAATAGATAGTATCGATTCTCAAATTAATTTATATATAAATGATAAATATCCAAAAGATAAAATATATTTAAAACATACTCTAAAGCGTGCAAGTGACGATGATTTAGAATTTAAGAAGATAAAAGATTTAAGAGATAAAGGTGACATATCTTGCAACGAATATAGAAAATTTAATGGTTATTCACCAGTTGAAGGCAATCCAACAGGATTTGATGAAATTGGTGTAGCTCCAAAAGTAACTGGAAGTAATTCAGATTATACCCCAGGAGACGGAAGTCAAGATGGTTTAGTTCCACAAAAATAATAAAAAGAATGTTCTAACAATGGTTTCTTTTTCTTTTATAAGAGAGAAATCATTTGCGTTTTATCAATGACAAGTATTACACCAATCCAGAATTAGCAAAGGAACTAATAAACAAAACAGTTGTAATATTACAAAAGAAAGAAAATATAAACTTTGACGAATTAGAAATTATTGAATGTTCTGCTGGTTCTGGTTCTTTCTCAAATCAAATTCCAGACTGTTTAGCATTTGATTTATTTCCAGAACATCCTTCAGTTATTAAACAAGACTTTTTAAAACTGGATATTCCATATTCAAAGAATAGATTAATCATATCAAATCCTCCTTTTGGAAATTGTAGTTCAAAAGCCCGTGCATTTATAAAGAAAGCAAATTCAATTTCTGAATATTATGCCTTTATATTACCAGCATCATTTATGATTAATCGAATGAATTTAAATATTCTTTATTCAGAACATTTAGGAAATATAATGTTTGACAATGGCAAAGATGAATATAAGAAAGTAAATTGTTGCTTTATAATCTATAAAAGAATAACTAAAATAGAATATAAGAAATATAAGTTAGAAGACTTGAACATCTGGGAATTAAGAAAGAACATCCCTTACAATCCAGATTATGATTATAAAATGCTGAATTGGAATGGCGGTATTAATATCGGTAAAGTATGGACTCAATCAGATGACTATTATCATTCAAAGAAATTATATCTATATATAAAAATACATAACCAATCATTAAAAGGTAAAATCTATAAAGCACTATTAGACTGCAAACCTAATCTAATACAGCCACGTATCAATAAGGGTTTGTATCTATCAGCTCCTTCAATCCACACCAGAGAATTATACCAGTATCTTTTATCTGAAATTAATGAGTTAAAATAAAAGAACTGTATATATTGTATTGAATAATAATTTCATTTCAATAATATTCTGCTAAATCAACACAAATTCAATCAAATAACCATCATGGAAACAGACGATAATTCTGAAGTTGAAATTCTATATAAATACAAACCAATAAATAAATATACTTTAAGTTCTTTAATCAATAATGAATTTTATTTTGCGTTTCCTAATGAATTTAACGACCCGTATGATTCTGAATTATATTCTTATAGGGAAGGCACTCCAGAACAATGGGATAAATATTTAAAAAATATTAATATTGAACCAGAAATAAAAGAAAAGTATCAAAAGTTAATCCATTTTATGAATTATGATAATGAATTAATTAATAGTTCGCTGATTTCTGGTAATGCTGGAAGCGGTGAAAGATATAAGAAAAGTATAATGGTTAATTGTTTTGCAAAGAATTATAATAAAATATTAATGTGGAGCCATTATGCCGAACATCATAAAGGAATATGTATTGGATACAAAACAAAAATAATCCGAGATGGGATGTTTTTTGAAATGGAAGAGAAAATGTTGGAACGTGAAAGTGATGAACAATATACGGTTCCGATTATTAAAATTATATATAGCGAGGAATATCCGCAAGCTTATAATCCATTGGACCCAGAAGATTATAAAAAAGATTTTTTTAGATTTATTAAAACTAAATATATAGATTGGAAATATGAAAATGAATATAGAAGTTTCATATTTTGTAAGGATTATAATAAGCAACTATTCAAATTTAAAAAAGAAATACTATCTGAAATTATATTTGGTGAATTTACTTCAAATGAAGATATAAAATTAATAAAGAACATTGTTGATATGAACTATATTAATAAAGGTATTCCAGTAACATATCATAAAGCGTCTATTATCAGAGGGAAATATCAATTGGATGTAAAACCATTTGACTTCCAGAACTTAAATTAAATACATTGAACTAAGTTTAATACGTATCTTATGACATTTGACTAAAACTTCAATTAGAGACATATTTTGCATAATAGTTCCTATTTCACCGACACTCTTCCCTCCATTGCTAGATTTTTGAGCAGTATGTGCAATAATTCTACATCAAAATCATTGAAAAACAAGCAAAAAACAAAGGAAATGAGTATAATAATAAGGACTAAATAGGGTTCTATTATGCCTGTATTACTGCATTTAAGCAGTCTGGGAGGGCATCGGGGGTTGGTTATATCCAAATACAAGCATATTTATTCATTTGGTTATATCAATACTGCAATTATAGAACAAAAATGAAGAAAACCTGCTGATTAGCTATCATATTGTCATCTATTCGGATATATAAAAAAAGTTCTCGAAGAATTGGGGGAGGGGTGTGTCGGGAGGGTGCAAAAACTTTTTGAGTAAATTTTGAGTATTAGAAACTATAATAATGCTACATAAATGAAGATACTGGATTGAATATTGTTATAGATACGCATATAAGACAAATAATATTGACATTATTATAAATTAATTCTATTTTATTTGTAGTGTAATTGAGTTCTTTACATAGGCAATAAATAGATTTACCCTGACGCTAGCAGGACAACTGAGGCGATGTTACTTATCAAAAACAAATAATTGATAAGCGATATCGCCTTTTTTATTGGTGAAAATTTTGTCTAAGTGAAAATAAACGATTTAGTATGATTAATTTGTCTGGAAACAAAAAGTATAAACAAAATAAATGTAATATGAAAAATAAATAAGTTATGAAGAAATTTAGGATTGCTGCAAACTTAGAACATTTAAATTTGAGACGCAACATTTATTTTTCACTAAATTTTAATTAGTGATTTGCGTTTCAAATTCATTGCTAATATAATGTCAACAAAAAAGAAGTATCTAAAAGTAATATTGAGATGGATTTTTTATAATTTATGGTAAAATAAGCATATGTTTAGTTATAACATTGATTGTATAATTCTGACGACAAAAGCAAACAGGATTTTAAAAGATTATTTTTGATGAGAACGGAATATATATGACAAATTTAAAAATACAATACAATTCAGTCCATATATGCGTGTATATAGATATGGGCAAATATATAGTGAATATTCTTGCAAGGGCGCGCGGTGGTAACTATAATTGTATAAACAAAAAAATTATGAAGAATGATTTTTATAATTTGATAATAATAATCTCCCGCAACTGGGAAAAGAAAACAAAAGAAGTATTTTAAAATAGCTGAATGCAGAATTTGAATTTAAATAATTTATTAATGGAAATAATAAGTTTCTTACAAGCGATTTCATATATTGCCAGTATAACTATCGTTATTATAAAAGGTTATGCTATGTATAAGCGATATATTACGATAGATTATGACCCGAAAAAAGGTAAAGAAAATGTAAAATTTGAAATACAATTCGGAGTGAAATATGAAAAAAGTATCCCAACAGGAAAAACAAATTAAAAGAGTATCATTCGTCTTGATATAATTGATGAGTTATAGGCATAAAAAATATAAAGGGATAAAGTATTATTATAAAGAATATATCAAACCAATTATATTAGGTTTAATATCCTGCTTTCTATATGAATTAGTATCTAAATATCTATTAAAATAAATTATAAACTTGTTTTACGTGTCTTATATTTACAAATTATCACCTTCTTCAAAATGTGGAATTTTGGATGGATCTAGTTTTTTATTTTTTATTTCTTCTTCATCTGGATAAAAATCAACCAGTGAATTATGAGTCTCAACCAATTTTTTTTTAAATTCTAACATATCTTTCCAAGAATTATAACCTTTACAAGAAGTTCTTCTACCTTCGATATCAGTGAATATTTTCCAGGTGCATGAAACTAAAATATTAAATTGCTCTTTTGTCAAGTATATTGCTATTTTTTTATTTGGCATAATATATTTGTTTATTTTATGAAGTATAATAATAATTTATTGTTCTTTTAATTGTTCAAGAATAAAATCTGATAATCCCCATAATTTGTCTTCATCGTTTATTAAATCCTTAATTGATTTGATGCCAATCCCACTACTTATAAAAATAGTTGAAGGGATATCTTTTAATTTTATTCCTTTAAGGGACATTTTTAATTCTTCATAATTTTTATCTGGATTTAATATTTTCATAGCATCAAAATAAATTTTCCCAAACTTTTCATAAACCTTAATATTAAGGTTGTTTATATAAATTAATTGATTGGTTGAAAGGACATATACATAAATTGCATTAGCCCCATTTATTTTTTCGTATTTATCCATGATGGTTATTTATTGAGTTATTTTGAGATAGATTCGAAAAAATATGTAATAATAAGAGTAAAAAAAAGGGAAGGTTTATTATGCCTTCCCTTTATAATTGAGATAGGTTATATATCAGAATGCTACTTTCATTTTGTTCATTCCGTCAAGTAATTCAGATGTATTTGAATGGAGATAAATCATGCTCGTCTGAATTGATTGATGCCCGAGGATTATTTGCAATCCATATATATTATTGGTTGCTTTTAGATAATTTACAGCAAACGAATGTCTGAATGAATGAAAACACAAATCAGAATTTAAATTTAATTGTTTTCTTAATCGTGTGAAACAAGTTGACGCATAATCATCATTCAATTTCGATCCAGATTTGCAGGTGAAAACATAGTTTTTAAAATTATCCTTTTTATACATTTCTATCAATAAACTATTTAAATTATCCTTAATAGGAATATATCTATTCTTTCTGGATTTTGTTTTGTGGTTTTCTTTGTTGATAACTTTTATTTGTTTATTTATAAAATCAACATCGGACCACTGCAAATGGGTTAATTCTGCTTTTCTCATGCCTGTAAGCAAGGCAGTTTTGCAAATATTAAGGAATAGGGGATTTTGTATGTTCTCAAATATATATTTTATTTCTTCATCCGTAAAATTCAATCTTTCTTTTTCACAATTTTTAAACAGTTTTATTTTTCCTGCAATATCAATTGTAATTAATTCCCAGAATTTCAATTTATTGAGATATGCCTTCAGATTTCGCAAATGATGGTTTATCGTGCTTTCACCAAAGTTAGAATTAAGCAAGAATCGTTTAAATTGTTCAATTTGTAAAGCAGATAATTTATTTAGATTTAGATTATTCCCAAAGCATTTTTTCAAATTATCGAATACAAAATTTACATTATATTTGTTCTTATAATTATTAGTGCAATAATAATCATATATCTTATTATAGCATTCTTTCAAAAAAGCAGCATCCGAATCGTCGACCATCATTAGATTTACAGCTTTGGATGTTACTAATGATTTAACTGGAGGCGTAAAGGTTTTTAATTCAGTTTTCGCCAATTCTTCATCTGCTGTATGTGTATTCCATCTATTATACTTACCAGTTAATTCATTCTTGTATCTTATCCAGTAAGTTCCTGTAGATTTCTGGAATGATAAAAACATATTTTTATATAACTCCTTTTCTTTTTAAATTTGCATTACAAATATATCCCGTAATTATTACCAGATTGTTATCTATTTGAAATTTTGTTTTAGAACCAAAAAATAAAAGTTCCGTATTATTTTATAAAATTTGATTGATTGAGTTTAGATAAGACCAAATAAGCCTATTTTTCAAAAAAAGTGGAAAAATAGTAATGAATTAGCATGAGGTATTATTCGTAATCAGCAGGTCGGGGGTTCAATTCCCCCCGCTAGCTCAGAAAAGAGAATCCGAACAGGGTTCTCTTTTTTTATGTACAAAATAGATTCGTAATCAGTCCGCCACGGCGGAGGGGTTCAATTCCCCCCGCTAGCTCAGAAAAGAGAATCCGAAAAGGGTTCTCTTTTTTTATGTACTAATGCGATTCGTAATCAGTTCGCCCGCCCAACGAGACGGCGGGCAGGCCTTGGCGGAGGGGTTCAATTCCCCCCGCTAACTCAGTAAAGAGAATCCGAAAAGGGTTTTCCTTTTTTATTAGGCTGCAATTCTATTATATTCGTTAATCATTTACAATAACATCAATTATTTTAATAGTACTACGAAAGACACCTTCATATTCCTGACTTATAATGAAATAAATAATTAATTAAATTATTCATTAACGTATTTTTTAATATAATGTAGAATATCGTGTATGCATACGTACATATATAAATTATTGACGAGTTTATAACAATATTATTGAAATGGGGATATCGAAAAAAACGCGTTTTAGTTAGAAGAGGTTTGCAATAAATGAAAAAAAGCGAGTTGAAATAATATATTTGTTGTTATTCAATTACTGTAGAATGAGTAGCAATAAACGGAAAATACTAAATATTATATAAATATTGTTCTAATTTTAGTAAATTATCAACTTAGGAATTATTATTTATTGATGATAAGTTTTAATCAGGATAAAATAATTATGAAATACATTTTTTATTTTTTTGAAGTAATTATTCTTTTTGTAATAGTCGATTCATCCTTTTCCCAAGAAAATCAGGAAGAAAGTGTTGTCAATTATTTGAAAAATAATGGATTGCGGGTTCACGATATCGCATATTGTTCTTCATCGTATTGGATTAGCACACAAAACGGGATTGTTAGATATGACGGTACTTTGTTTACATATTTTTCATTTAATGAAAGTGGACCATTGAGTTCATTCACAATTAACGATAAATCTAAGGATACGTTGTTTGCTGATATTTATAATCTATATAGTTCGAAAGATGAATTATGGATAGTGCCGCAATATATCATTGGTTATGAAAGTAAATTATATACGTATAAAATTAGTAGTGATTATGTTTATCAGTATACAATTAATATTGACAGCAACGCTTCATATTGTAATATTGATAAATTGATATTTGGGAAGAATGATTCTCCCGTTTTACTGATAAGAGGTTTACATATAAAAGGAACATTAGATATTAAGCAATATGATGTTTATGAATTAATTGGAGATAAGTTTTGCAAAAAGAGTTTCAATAAAACCTCAAATGAGTGGATTTCTTCTTATTTGTTTTTCAATAAAAGAGAATATACTGTCTATCAGGAAATTCTGGGTGGAGATTGTATTTTAAAACTCCGTATCGATGACAATAAAGAAAATGATATAATTTTGAGTGAGGGGAACGAGAAATATATCAATGTTAATTCATTTTCTTATAAAGACTCAACTTTATTGATCATATTCCCAAAAAACAAGAAATTCGCTTTTTTCTTTATGAATGACAAATCCGAGTTCAAAATCCAGGAACCGATTATCGATTATCGAGATGAATGCGAAGGGTGTTTAATCGGAAGTAAATTTTATAACTTATATATAGTAGGCTTAATTGAATATGACATTTCAAGCGAATCATTTAATAAATACGATATGAAAGAAAATTCCGATTATGATATTTTTAACGGCACAAAAATAAAAATGATAAAGAACAATTTATGGTGTCTTTTTCATAAAAGATTTGAGAGCAATATGAATTTCAATGTGTTTTTATATAAGTATTATTAGTAATTGTGATTCATTTCTAAATTATATAATATCATATTAAACGCATTAGGAAATTGATGCAATTGCGGTCCTCCATATTCTTATTAATAAATCTCAGTTATTGATTCGTAATCAGTCCGCCCGCCCAACCCGCCACGGCGGGCCTTCGGCTGGCGGGCGGGCCTGGGGGAGGGGTTCGCTCAATTTTAAATCTTCAATCTTCAATGTTCAATCTTCAATTGCAAATCAAAATACTCTCAAAGAAATTGCCCGGTCTCAAAATACTATCAATAATTCGGAAAACCGGAAATGTAAACTACATTACATTTATTATTTGCGACAATGAAATATGTTGATTTAAATGCTTTGAATTATCTGATTCATCAATAACCAATATTCTGAGTCGTTTTTTAAAGTTGATTTAAATGCTTTGAATTATCTGATTCACCAATAACCAATCTACTGAGTCATTTTAAAATTAGATTTGCCAAATTAGTGTTTTATCTATCGAAAAGTATTGTTAAATTAATAGGATAGTAAATGTCATTTCAGAAATTAAGTATAGATATATCTCTGCTAAAATTCTAATTACTATCAAATATAATAATGAAGGATTATATTTTGCGTAATAAACTTAAATTGTATTTCTTTGCATTATTTTTGTTATTACTTATCTCTTCCATCTCACATTCTCAAATAAAGATTTCGGGTATTGTTGTTGATGCAAAAGATTTCACGCCCGTCAAATGGGTGTCAATTAAAGCAATACTCATAGCAGATTCAACTGTGATTTCGGCAACTGAGTCCGCCGAGAACGGGGAATTCATGATTAAAAATATTAGCCCCGGCGAGTATGTTTTTTCTTTTGAGTCTATAGGTTACACCGCTAAAAAAATAAGAGTAAACTTAACCGCTGATTCAAAATCCATTGATACAATAAAACTATTTTCGTCGGAATATAAGACCGACGTTGTAAACGTAGAAGCGGAAACACCTGAAATGAGGCTTGACGGCGATAAAAAAATATTTACTACGGAAAATATGATATCCACAAAAGGCGGGACGGCGCTTGATGTTTTGAAAAGAATACCGATGATAGATGTGGATTTAAATGATAATGTTAGTCTACGCGGCTCTACAAATGCCGTAATCCTGATTGACAATAAGCCGATGAAATTCACGAGTCTCCGGCAATTGCCCGCAAATGCGATTAAGGATGTGGAGATAATCACAACCCCATCCGCGAAGTATGAATCCGAAGGAGTAACGGGTATTATAAATATTGTTACTCAGGATAAAAATCTTGATTTTATCGGATATCATGGTTATATAAACGGCGGAGCAAGGTCAAATTTCTTAACGGGAAACGCTGATGCAGGGCTTAATATAAAAAAGGGCAGGTTTGAATATTTCTTAAGCGGGGGATACTATAAATCTACTTCCACGACTGATGCATATACACGCACAGACTACAACTCCACAATTGACTCATATCAATCGATGAGCAATATCGAAGACAGATTTAAAATATGGTATCTTTCTTTAGGAACCGAATATCTCATAAACGATAAAAATGTTCTGGGGGTTGATGCTTCGGATAATTATGTCGACTACAACAATAGCAATGCCGGGGACAGCCGAAATATAAATTCATTTGGCAGCACGACATCTCTGCTTAAATTGAACATTCAAAACAGAGTAAAGGCACATAATTATTATGCGAGCATTTATTATACCGGCAAGTATGATAAAAAGGGCAGAGAATTGGATGCAGTAGTTACATTTACAGGCAATCCAGGTGATGGAAACACAGAGACAATAAGACAGCGCTATGATTCACTTTTATCGCCAATATCATTTCCATACGACCAAAGACAAACTAACGAAAGTAATTATAAAACAATTACACTCCAGACCGATTATACGCATCCGTTCGGTGATATGACAATTCTCGAAGCAGGTTATAAAGGCAGTTTCATAATAAATGAAAATGATTACACGGCAGATTCACTTGATTATATTTCAGGGCAGTTTGTTAAAGACTATAGTCTCATTAATCATTTCAAACTTAATAATAATGTTAACGGTATTTATACTACTTTCTCACACAAAATAAAAGACTTCGGGCTCAAACTCGGATTCCGTCTTGAACAAACGTATATAAAAGGTGAATTGATTACTTCGGAGGAACAGTTTAAAAGAGATTATTTAAATCTGTTCCCGACACTTAATCTGACACAAAAAATCGGAACGGAGAATCAACTGCAAATGAGTTACAGCAGAAGAATTACGAGACCCTATGCATGGAGATACAATCCTTTTGTAAACCGGAGCGATCCAAAAAATATTTCATTCGGCAACCCCGAACTATCTCCTGAATTATCCGATTCGTATGAACTGACTCACAGTTACTATGGAAAAATATTTTCATTAACGACATCAATCTTTTACAGAAGATCGTATGATGTCATTTCCATTTACAGTTACATGCTTGATTCTGTGACCACTGCGACCACATACAGAAACGAAGGTTCGGCAAAGTTTTACGGTGCGGATTTCATTTTGAGTTCATCTATTCTTAAATGGTGGACATTTAATGCATCGCTCAGCATTTATATATCAAAGTTTGAAAGCAGCGCGGCAAATGATTATCAGAGCGAAGCGGGGACTGCACTTAAAGGCAAGATACGCACTAATATAAAGTTGAAGGACATATTTGATATTGAGATATTTTATAATTACAGAGGAAAAAGAATAACGGCGTCGGGATTTATCGAGCCGTCAGGGTCGCTTGATATCGGCATAAACAAAAATCTGTTTAACAAGAAACTCGGCATAAGCCTCAGAGCGAGAGATATATTCAATACGAGCGACTGGAATAGTGAAGTTTCGGGTGTCGGTCTGCACACAAGAAATGAAAACAAAGAGAACTCTCAAGCAATATACCTTAACATTTCGTTTTACTTTGGCAATACGAAAGACTACTATGAAAAATCAAAGGAGACAAAGCAAAATGATAATGAATCTCAGGATACAAAGTTAAAGTAAGTGGAATGAAAGATTTAATGGTTTAAACAGTATAATCAGCATCAACTAATTTTAAAGACATATAAAGAGAAACCGCACGGGGTTCTCTTTTTCAAATTCTAACGGCAAGAAATACTCTATTCATTACTCGTACCGATAGAGTATATGAGAGATAATCAAAACAAGAAAATACGCAGTGATTATAATCAACTGCATTTGTTCTGATAACAAATACCGCTATTTTTAAAAATATTGCCACATTATTTTCTGTATGAAAGCGGGAAAACACAAAAAAATTTTTAATATGCTTGTTTACTTATTCTCTTTTATCGCGCTGGCATTGATAATGCTGCTGATAATATTAATCATCCGTTCACCCGGCAAGATTCAGTCATTCACCGATGAAAACGAAAACATCCTTGCAGGCAGTATATCGGAAAAAGTATTTGTGAATATAGGCGGCGTGAAGCAGGGCATGTTTATTCGCGGCAAGGATTTAAAAAACCCCGTACTTCTATACATTCATGGCGGTCCTGCCTTCCCGAATTATTTTCTCATAGAAAAATATTCACCGGGGCTGGAAGAAAATTTTACCGTTTGCTACTGGGAGCAGCGCGGCGGGGGACTATCATACGGTCCGGAAGTGACATTGGAAAGCATGAATTTCGAGCAACTTACTTCAGATGCTATTGAAGTGACGAATTATCTTCGTGAGCGTTTTGGAAAAGAAAAAATATTTATGATGGCGCATTCAGGCGGGACTCCTTTCGCAATTATGACTGCGGCAAGGGCGCCGCAATTATATTATGCGTATATTGGAATGGCGCAGATAACACGGCAGGCGGAATCTGAAAAAATTGCATACAAATATATGCTGGAACAGTATACGGCGAATGGAAATGAAAAAGCGGTTGATGAACTTAAAAAATATTCCGTTCTTGATTCCGATAATTGTATAGTACCGTTTTATAAATCCCTGACACGCGATGAATCGATGCACGAACTCGGCATTGGTACAATGCGGAATATGAGATCAGTTTTCAAAGGCGTATTTATACCTGTATGGACTTGCAAAGCATATACACTCAGAGAAAAAATCAATATATGGATTTCCAAATTCTCGTTTATTAAAAAAACAAAACTTATAGACGAACTATTCGCAACCGATATACCTGCCGGAATACCGAAACTTGAAATACCTGTATATTTTTTCAGCGGGAAATATGATTTAACCGTAAATCACGATTTATCAAAAGCCTATCTGGAGAAATTGCAGGCGCCTTTAAAAGGATTCTATACATTTAGTGAATCCGCTCACAGTCCGATTTATGAAGAACCGCAGAGAATGAAAGAAATAATGGTTAATGATGTTTTATGCGGAACAAATAAGAATGGGGATAGAAATTAATCAATAAAAATCTGCAATTGAAATTGCAGGGGATATATTCATGATTTGTCGTTAAAATATAAACATGCTTCTTCTGTGGGATTGAATTCATAAAAATATTTCTCTTGCATTTAAAAAAATATAATTGCAATTTACAAATAAACCAAATGGTCGGTTTATGAAAGACACAAAAGAGCATATAATAAATACCGCATCAACGTTATTTCTTCAGAAGAACTTCAAAGAAGTAACAATGAAAGAGATTGTCGATAAAACTGGATTATCAAAAGGTGCATTTTATCATTATTTCGAAAGTAAAGAGAAACTCTTTATGGAAGTAATTGATAACATTTTATTTTCACAGATGTATTTCGATTATGACAAATATTCCAATAAGTCCTTTTATGAATTTTATCATGCCTGCGCAAATAATACAAACGTTATCAATGAAACAAAATCAGAAAATATTCAAGATACCGGTAAATCCTTTTATTCTCCGAACTTTTATTTCCTAATTTTTGATGCAATGAATTTACTTCCGGATTTTAGAAAAAAGATGGAAGGATACCTGGAAAAAGAGCGAAATGCATGGATCTCCGCTATTAAACGGGCCAGGGAATGCGGTGAAATAAAGACAACTTTAACGGACAAGCATATAGCCTCATTCTTCATTTCGACAGCCGATGGAATAGCGTTGAATCTAATAATAGGGGGTAAATATGGAAATCTGAAAAAGGAATTGTTGTCTTTATGGAATGAATTCTATAAAAGTATAAAAACTTAATTTTTTTAGAATAATATAAACCGACTGTTCGGTATATAACTTTTAAATAGAATCCGAAGGCTATGAAGAAGGACAGGAATTAATAAATATAAATATAGTTAGAAGAAGAATAATCTCTTGAATGATTAAATCGATATTAATGATTAGAGTTTTAATAAATAAACTCATGGTTGAGCCGAAGCAATATTTTTTTGATATTTATAAACCGAACGGTCGGTATAATTAAAATGTATAAAAATAAAATATTATGAAAACTAAATATAAAATGGAAAGAACATGGAACAGGAAGTAAAACAACGAAAAACCGGCATAATATTACTGGTCTCTGCTGTAGTGTTCGCAATTCTCATAGCAGGCTTGCTCTATTGGAGAAACGGCAAAGTTTATGAATCTACCGATAACGCCCAATTGGATTGCAGCATTATACCGATAAGGTCGGTTGTAACGGCTTTCATTAACTCGGTCAATTTTACAGATAATGCCGAGGTGAAAAAAGGACAGGTTCTTTTTGTCTTTGATACGATTGAGATAAAAGCAAAAATTGATGAGGTAAAAGCATCTTTGGAAATTGCCAATGCGAAATTGATTTCGGCAAAAATCAAGACCATGTCAAGTAATGAGAGTGCAAATGCAAGTGATTTGACGGTCGAATCTTATGAGCAAAGTATTATTTCCGCAAAAGCAAATCTTGATAAATCACAAAGCAACTATGACAGAACGCGCGCGCTATTCCAAATAAAGGCAGCCACTCAGGAACAATATGAATCAGCGGAGAAAAATCTTGTCGTTGCAAAAGCGGATTACAATAAATCCGTTAGTATTCGAAAATCATCTTTATCAACAACGATGAGTCTAAAATCGCTTGCCAAATCCGACGAAAGCCAAATCAAACTGGCGGAAGCGCAGGTGAATCAATGTAAGGCGGAATTAATACTTGCACTGCAGCAGTTAACTTATGCCGTTGTCCTTGCTCCTTGTAATGGAATAGTTTCGAAAAGAAACGTAGAGATTGGGCAATATGTTTCCGCCGGACAGAGTTTATGCGTTATAGTGGATAACGAAAACCTATGGGTGACGGCGAATCTCAAGGAAACACAATTGGAAAGTATTAAGCCGGGGCAGGATGTAAAAATTAAAGTTGACGCTTATCCTGAAATCGATCTGTCAGGAAAAATTGAATCATTTTCAGGTGCAACGGGTGCAAAATATTCATTGCTTCCGCCTGATAATTCGACAGGGAATTTTATAAAAATTACGCAGCGTATTCCTGTCAAGATATCAATTAATAATTTATCGATAGATAAAGACCGGGTATTATTTCCCGGGATGAGTGTTTTTGTAAAAATTTATACTAATTAGAAAACTATGAGAACTACACTTGAAAATCCTTCGCAGTATCTTTCCGGCACGGCTAAATGGATTCTTGTTGGAACGGCATTATCATGTGCGCTGCTAGAAATTATTGATAGTACTGTAGTAGCAGTGGCGCGGCCCGATATGATGGGTAGTTTAGGTGCCACTACACTTGAAATTGCATGGGTAATTTCTGCCTATGCTATCGGCAATGTTATTACCGTTCCATTATCGGCTATGCTTTCAAACTTATTCGGCAGAAAAGTTTATTTTACTGCTTCCGTTGTTTTATTTACGTTTTCTTCGCTAATGTGCGGTCTGTCTTCAGGCCTGTGGATGCTTGTTTTCTGGCGGTTTATACAGGGACTGGGCGGAGGCGGCTTATTATCAACGGCACAGAGTATAATATCAGACGCCTTTCCTCCTAAGGAACTGGCTACGGCAACAGCGATATTTGGAGTTGGGCTGATGGTTGGACCCGCAATAGGTCCCGTTATGGGCGGTTATATAACAGACAATTGGTCATGGAATTGGATATTTTTTATCAATGTTCCTATAGGAATTGTTGCGGCATTCCTTTCATGGTCTTTTGTTCCAAATCTTGCTGAAGCCGTTAAACCTAAAAGAATGGACTGGTGGGGCATATTGTTTCTAATTATAGGTTTGTGTTCTCTTCAGTATTTTTTGGAAGAAGGGACAAATAAATACTGGTTTGAAAGTTCGGAAATAATCATCATTTTTATAGTTGCCATTACAGGATTAACTGCCTTCGTTTGGCGAGAATTAACTATTGATGAACCGGCTGTAAACATCAAATTATACAAAAACTTTAATCTTGCTGTCGGTCATTTATTGAATTTGATACTTGGCATGATGATAGTGGGCATGTTTTTCATTTTTCCCTTATTCACACAAGTTACGCTTAACTGGTCGGCTACACAACAAGGAGTTTTTCTTATATCAGGTACAATCGCTTCTGCTTTTGCCATGATATTTGTAAGTAAAGTTGTCTTAAAAAAACTCAACAACACCATCACTGCCATAATCGGTGTAATATTGTTTTCCTTATTTATAATTTTGCTTTCATTTTCGTCTCCCGATTCAAGCGAGAAAAATTTCTTCTGGCCGTTTATAATAAGCGGTTTCGGCAGAGCATTTTTAATGGTTCCGCTGATGTCTATGGCTCTTTCGGGTTTACGCGGTAAAGATTTGGCGCAGGCTACCGGGTTATCCAATATTATGCGCCAGTTGGGTTCTGCAATCGGGATTGCCTTAATGGGAATTTATTTAAATCATGAAAGCGTATTTGTCAGAAGCAATATGCTTGGGAATATCAATTTATACAATAACACTGTTATAGACAGAATAACCGCATATACTCAAAAATTTATCTCTGCAGGATATTCAATAGATGATGCTAATAGAGTTGCTTATCAAATTATTGACAATACTCTGACAAAACAACAGCAAATAGTTTGTTACGATAATGCGTATATGGCTGTGGGTCTGGTAATTCTGATTTGTATACCTCTGATTTTACTTATAAGAAATAAAAAAATAATTTAATTGAAACTACCGTAACCTCATCACAAAACGTTATTAAAGACAATCAAATATGAAGAAAATATTTTTATTGCTGATATTTTCCGTTTTCTCGGTTAGCATATCGGCACAAACCGACACTTTTAAACTATCCTTATCAGGGGCAATGCAATGTGGTCTTGCAAATCGCTTCGATGCGAAAGTAAATAACCTTAATATTGATATTTCTAAAAATGAATTCGTGAAATCTAAAAAATCACTTTTACCGGACATATTTATAAATGGAAAAGTGTTGTACAGCGGGCAGGTACAGCCAAGTATCGTTTCAGCGGGTATTCTGGGTTTCACGGAGCCGGAAAAAATATCGCTTGGAATGAAAAATAACACGTCATTATCATTGGATTTCGATTACACCATCTTCAAACCGGGTTTGTATACGGATCTTGAAATTACTTCAAATAACCTTGAACTGGAAAAAGAAAAGAAAAACAAATCCGATATTGATATAAAAGTGGAAATTGCCGAAGCATACGATATTGTTGTGCTTAAATCTTTGCAGTATGAAATAGCAAAACAAAACGAAAATCGTTTTAAAGAGTACTTTAAACTTGCAGCAGGCAAATACAATAATGGGACAATGCTTGAGAGCGATATGCTGCTATCGGAACTGGATTATAAAAATGCAACTGCTAATACGGAAAAGCAAAAGCAAAATTATTTATTAAGCGTTCAAAACCTTAAATACAAAATTAACATACCCTTGCAATCTGTAATTATCCTTACGGATTCATTACAATCTTTCACCGAAAATAATATTAGCGCTGATTTTAATAATCAGCATGTGAATCGTCCTGAAATTAATATGCTGTCAATCCAAAAGTCTAATTTTGAATTGCAGTTGAAAAAAGCAAAACAAAATTATCTCCCGGCATTGTCTCTTATTGCAAATTACACGCAACTTTTCCAGGGACCGGGATTTGAATACAATAATAGTTTCTATTGGGCTCCGGTTAGTTATATTGGATTTAAATTATCTTTTCCGTTGACAGGATATTTAAAAAACACAAATACAGTAGAAGAGTCTAAATTGAAATTGTCACGGTCCGATATGGAACTAAAGCAAAAAACTATAGATGTTCGGTACGAAATGCAAGAAGCGTTAACTAAATTGAATAATGCGAACCAAAATCTGGTAACATCAAAAGATAATTACACTTTTTCGCAAAAATTATATGAACTAAAAAAACAACAATACAATACAGGCTCATTTTCATACGAAAATTTATTAGACACCGAGAAGTCCTTAAGCAATAGTGAGCAAGAGTACATATTAGCAGTCTATAACTACTTTATCGCTGCAATATACTATCAAAAGGCTGCGGGAAGATTTTAGTATCTCTATATTAAGCAGAACGAATAAGCATACTGATTGGTAATCCGAAATCCTCAAAAATTTATAATTCACTAAAAAATGAAATATAAATTTTGAATGGGAATTATCTATCCCGTAAAATAAATATCGTATACTGTATACTGTATACTGTATATTAGTAATTCACTGACGGGGTAAGTATAATTAACCTTTTATAACATATATCAAAAAGCCGGATTGATAAAAAGAATCACGAAATAATATTCAAAACATTCAGGCAGGAAAGCGAAGACTGCGGCAGAAACTTTGATGGGATGGGCTTGGTTTGATTATTACGAAACGGTTTGTTGAAATGCTGAACGGTAAAATTGAATTGAAAAGAAAAATTGAAGCAGGTTCTACATTTACTTTAAGACTTCAGATTTTTAAATATATCGAAATACCGGATGAAAAAATTACAAAAGATAGACAAGGGAAAAAAGTTTCTGCAATAACTCCGACAAAGAATAAGAAGTCATCAATTATAATTGTTAAGAACGAAAAGGAAATCCACAATATATCTACGCCGTATTTAAAAAACTATATAAAGCGGATACGGCCTCGGACGGATTCGAGGCAACAGCAAAGTCAAAGAATGCGCATTCCGATATCATACACATGGATATGAATCTCGGAAGGGGAATAGACTGTATTCAGGCTACCAAAGAAATAAAAAAACTGGAAGGATATGAAAAAACTCCTATTGCAGCGCTAACCGCCTATGTGCAAACGGTGATGAGGAAGAATTTATTGCAAACTGGTGTACGCATTATCCTGGTAAAACATTTTCAAAAGATTAATTATTTGCTGTTGTAAATGATATTTTAAGCCGTCGGTGAAAAATGATTACTAAGATTATTATAGATGAAAAACGGGCGCAGCCACGGCGTTCAATATTAAGAAAAATTATTTAATGTAAAGCATTTTCTTGGAATCAACTTTATCTCCTGATTTTAAAATGTAAGAGTACAAGCCGCTCGAGAAATTTGAACCGTCGAAATCTACTTGATAATATCCCGCCGGGAGATTATTATCTAACAGTGTAGTTATCAGTCTGCCCGTCATATCATAAACTTTCAAACTTACATCCGATTGGCTTACAATTCGAAATTCGATTCTTGTTGCGGGATTAAACGGATTGGGATAATTTTGCGAAAGACTAAATTTGGACGGATCGTTAATAATTACTTTGTTTTGTAAATTATAATATACAAAATTACCGTTAAAATCTATTTGCTTCAAACGATATGAATATGTACCGGTTTCAAGTTCTGCGTCATAATATCGGTAGTAATTTGTGGTATTTGAATTACCTATTCCCATTACAAATCCGATTTTAGTCCAGTTAGCGTTTCTGTAATCCGAACGTTCAATATCAAATCCAAGGTTATCGTTTTCGTTTGCAGTGACCCAGTTTAAAGTTACTTTGTTGTTATTTGTAACGGAAGTAAATGACTGCAGTTCGACCGATAAAATTTCATCGAGAGTATTATCGGAAGAGTTGCTTGCAATAATGTAATCGCCGAATGAACTTAAATTCGTTCTGCTGATAATAGGATCGGTAACAGTCCCGGTACCAATAACATTATTCCCCTGTACCGACCATGCAGAGTCGATGCGTTCCAAAATTCTTAGTTTCTGAGGGCTTTGAATCCCCAGAAAAGATTTTGCTTCAAGCGAAAGTCCGTAATTAATACCCGTAATCGTAACCGGCGTTAAGTTCCAATATCCGTCTTTGCTGTATACATTCAGAATATATCCGTTATCAATATAGTTTACATTTAAGCCTCCTGCATTGGCGGCAATGAATTCTGCTGTTAGACTGCCGTCCGAAGATGAACCTGACAAAAGGATGTTTAAAGTAAGCATTCTGCCGAGCGAAATATCTTGTCCGAGAGGGAATATGTACTTCCCGATAGTTTTGCTTCCAATCGCTCTCTGAAATTTTCCCTTTATATATCCGGCTGTATAGGTTAAAGAACTTATCGCGGTATTTGAAAGAGTCAAAGTGCCGGTACCCATATTTATCAGTCCGCTGTACATAACAATTGAACCGCTTACGGTTTGGTTTGAATTAAAAACAATTGTATTACTGTTCTGGAACGTTAAACTACCGGATATTGCTGCCGGCAATCCATTGCCGGGGATTTGATTTACGATACCGTTATAAATATAATTACTTCCCGGGTTATAAGTTCGTGTTCCTTTTGTCTGTATATTACCGCTTAAAGATGAAGCAGTGATGCCATTAGGTGAGCCTATATAAATTCTTCCTCCGCTGTCTATTATAAAAGTATTCAACGTTGTGTCAGGTGTCGAAATTATTCCAGTTCCGGTTTTTAGAATTCCGGTCGGAAATACTTCATAGTTATAATTAACTGAGATATTGTAATTATTCATATCCAGCGAGCCGTAAACATAAAAATACGTATTCGTTCTGCTTCCAAGTACATTCATATTCGATGATAAAATCAGTGCGGAATTATTTGCTACTTCGATGCTCAATCCGTTTGACGATTCGGTTAAATTGGAGGAAGAATAATATTGTGTGGTTGTACCGCAGAAATTAATTTTTGCGGTACCGCCCGTCCTAACCACTTTCCCACCTGAAGATGTAAAGTTACCTTTCAAATTCATCGCATTAATACCGTTACCAAGATCGAGTGTACCGCCCGATTGTGTAAAATTACCGTTAACATTAAGTAGAAAGATACTTGTACCGATTCCGCCAAGAACAACTTTAGTGTTTCCTGAAACACTTAAATTACCGGCTACACTAAGAGTGTTAGCAGTAGTGTTGAATATTTGCAGATTCTTGCCGTTTGTGTTAGTAAAACTTAGATTCCCATTTACGGTCTTAAATATGTCATTCAAACTAAGATCCTGTCCCTGTGCTGCGCAATCCCATGTAAAGTTATAGAAAGATTGATTCAGATTTTGAGGCAAAGTGGTTACAATACCTGTTATCTTCAAAGTTGAACCCGAATTCCATGTGGATATCGGAATATTGCCTGTGGTTCCATCCTGATTATATATCAACTGACCGCCGTTATTTACTACTGTCGATCCGCCGTTATAAAAGTTCTTCCCGTTAGTTTGCAGTATCCCGTTTATTTCTAAAGATGTATTCGATTGAAAAGTATTGTTGTTTGTTATAATCCCTCCTGCTAAAATTACTATTTTCACAGAACAATAACTCTGACCTGTCGATGAAACAATAAAATTACCTGCTATATTTAAATTTCCGGAAGTCAGATTAGTTTGCCCAATTACGTTCATAGTACCACCGGAAAGTACGTTTATTGTTCCCGAAAAATTCATTGAACTTCCAGTATTCATATTCATATTTCCGGAAATATTGACGGTAGGGCTGATAGTGGAACCTACCGTGGCGCCAATATTCAATGTCCCTGCAACCTTAATATTCGTATCAATAATTAAATAATGCATAATTGTTGTTGTTCCGCTGTTTAACGGGGGTATTTTTACAGCGTTTACCCATGTTGTACCGTTAAATAACTGCCAGTTTGCAGCGGAAGTGAATTTAACATTTCCGTTAGACCTGTAATCTCCGGATGATTGGGCATGAACACTTGTCCAAAATAATGTTGCAAGAAGGAGAGATAATGAATATAGAATAATTTTTTTGTTCATATTTTTTTGTCCTCTCAATTTAGTCTATCCAATCATAAATATCCGATTTCTATAAGTGGTTAATATAATATTCGAAATTATCCGGTGAAAAAAGAGGAACAATATCAATAATAATTAACTGAAGAAATAATATTCTATAATATATAGGTCACATTATATCTTACACCTATCAAAGCCATATAGTTCCGTGTTTCATTGAGACATCCCATTGCAGAAAAGTATTGATATTCGTGCACAAGTTTCATAAGGTACAGACAGTTGAAGAATAAAAAAATGCTCAGCGGAATATTTAGGTTTTACCATTAATCGAGTGCCGGTAAAATGTAATTGTTTGTCGAATGTAGTTAGTGAGAATAGTCATGCAATATTAATAAAGGGTTTTGTAATCTAAATTACAAAACCCTTTTATAATAACTATAGTAGTTTCGGTTATTGTTTAATGTAGTCGATAAGAATATATCTGACATTTCCGCTCGAATCAGTATCCCTCTGTATTTTTGCTCTGAATTTTCCGGACAAGGCAGGCGCCTCTTCGCCGTTTTTTCCCCAATCTTTCGGATTAGAATGTACATTACCTGTCCAGCCTGAACCTGTAGAATAAACGTTTACTTCAGCAGAGAAAAAATCTTTGCCGAGATCCGTCATACGTGCAACCTGTGAAAATATGAATGCTTCTCCGTCTGCAACAGGAAGATAATAATATCCGTTCTTAAATTTAAATGTACCTGTTGATTTATGACTTTTGATGTTCTTTCCGAAATATTGAAACACAGCTTCATTTACAAAATCTGATTTAATCTTTGAATTGGAATTATCAATTTTTTCAAATTTATTACGGCTGTTTTTGTATATATGTAAAATACCGAAGTCAATCAAAGTTTCATCTTTAATGTTTTCGCTTGTAAAAGATTCAAGGTTGACTTCGGAGAAGTTGCTGAAAAACACATTAAGTTTCTTTTGCTCTTCGTCTGAAAGTTTTATATCTCCGTGTGTTTTAATTTCTTCTTTGGAAGCAGTAATATCTTTATTCGTTTGAGCAGTCGAATTTTCATTCTTGTTTGTTTCCGGCTTTTCAGATTTACATGAATACAAAAAAAATATCAATAATCCTGATAGAAAAAGGACGGGGAATAAGGGTTTTTTCATAAATCTTAAATTGATTATAAAATTTGTTATAACATAAAGTTATGCCATCGGGATGTGAAATTAAATGTAAAATTAATGACTGGTAATTATATCTGAATATTATGTAAAGCGGATTCAAATAAAGCCGTATCTTTTAATAAAAAAAATCGTATTAATATATAAACACATTCAAAATGTCATCAAATGTATTTCATAAATCAATCATAAAATTATGAGAATCAAGAAGACTATCTTATCATTGCTGTTTTTTGCAATAACAATATCAAACTCAATTGCAGACGAGGGGATGTGGATTCCTTCGAATCTTGAAAAGATATATGCGAATATGCAGAAACTCGGACTTACGATTCCGATAAATCAAATGTATGATGTAAACAATCCAAGCATAAAAGACGCGATTGTTATGCTCGACTACGGACAGTGCACTGCCGAAATCATTTCGCCCGAAGGATTGATGCTTACCAATCATCATTGCGGATACGGAAACATACAGTTTCATTCAACCGTAGCGCATGATTACCTTAAAGACGGGTTCTGGGCATATTCAAAAAGCGAAGAACTCCCGTGTCCCGGCAAAACTGCGTCTTTACTGGTACGAATTGAAAGAGTAACGGACAGAGTATTGCAGGGTGTTGCCTTTGATGCGCCCGACAGGGAAAGGAATATGAAAATCAATGAAACCATTACCAAGATAGTTAATGATGCAACACAGGGTACAACGTATGAAGCAAACGTTTTTCCGATGCTGAACAGCAATGAATATTACCTGTATGTTTATGAAACGTACAGGGATATCAGACTTGTAGGAGCGCCTCCTTCGTCGATTGGGAAGTTCGGCGGAGATACCGATAACTGGATGTGGCCGAGGCACACGGGTGATTTTTCAATGTTCAGGATATATACGGGCCCAGACGGAAAACCTGCGGAATATTCAGCGAACAACGTTCCGTTGAAGCCTAAATTTTACTTTCCCGTTTCGCTCAAAGGTTATAAGGAAAACGATTTTGCAATGATATGGGGATTCCCGGGTTCAACGGACAGATATCTGCCGTCCTATGGAATTAAGTTCAAGGCGGATTATACAAATGCGGCATCGGTCAAACTGAAATACGCGAAGATGCAGATAATGAAAGAATATATGGACAAGGATCAGGGCACAAAGATAAAATACGCGGATAAATACGCGTATCTTGCGAATTTCTGGAAAAAAGACCTTGAAGAAACAAAGGCAATCAGAAAACTTAAAGTAGTCGAAGACAAATATAGTGTAGAACAGGAATTCAAGATAAAGGCATCACAGAATCCCGAGTGGGAGCAAAAGTACGGCAGTGTAATCAACGAATTCGAAGATATATATAAAGAAAGAACAGATACAAAATATACTCTGGCTAATTTTTATTTCTTTGAAACTACATATTTATACGGCTGCGAACTTCTGAATTTTATAAAGCAATATTCGTATCTGGTTGATTCGGTAAAACAGAATAAAGTAACTCCTGAAGTTATCGAATCCGTCAAATTAAATTCAGCGCAGTTTTTTAAGGACTATGATATGGTTATTGATAAGAAGATATTCGCGAAACTGCTTCAGTATTATTACGAAGACATTCCAAAACAATTCCATCCTGGAATTTTCAAAAAAGTGGAAATGGATTTCAAGGGAGATTTCTCGAAATATGCGGATTACGTTTATGAAAATTCCGTGTTTTCAACTAAGGAGAAATTATTCGGTTTTCTAAAAAATCCGGATGCAAATCGTATCGAGCAGGACCCCGCGGTTCAGACATATTTTTCTATGCTGGAGAATAACATGAAAATACTTACAAAATATTCTTCAAGCAACGCACGCCTTATCAGAGCAAAGCGTATGTTTTTATCGGGTCAGAGGGAAATGCAGCAGGAAAAAGATTTCTATCCCGATGCAAACAGCACCATGAGAATCACATACGGAAAAGTCATTCCTTTCAACCCGCGCGATGCTGTACATTACGATTATACAACGACTCTCGAAGGCATAATGGAAAAGGAGGATTCTTCCAATGACGAATTTATTGTGCCTGAAAAACTGAAAAACATATATGACAGTAAAGATTATGGACGTTACGCCATCGGCGGCAAAATGCCGGTTTGTTTTCTTACGGATAATGATATTACCGGCGGCAATTCCGGCAGTCCTGTAATGAACGGCAGCGGAGAATTAATCGGTATTGCATTCGACGGTAACTCGGAGGCAATGAGCAGCGACCTTCATTTTGATCCGGCGTTGCAGAGATGCATTAACGTCGATATCAGATACGTACTGCTGATAATAGAAAAATACGCCGGTGCAAGTAATTTAATTTCGGAAATGAAAATTGTGCAGTAATTTAAATCATTTCCCAATGAAAAAGATATTTTTGGTAATCGGATTTTTAATTCTGTGCAGCGCTTTTGCCGCTGCACAGAACACTCTTCCCGGAGATGTAAAAAGCGGTTATCTTGAAATCGGGAAAGCGAAATTTTATTATGAAGAAAAAGGTACCGGCATGCCTATGTTCATGGTGCATGGAGGCTATATTGACAGGCGAATGTGGGATGAACAATTTAATTACTTCTCAAATAATTACCGAGTCATACGCTATGACGCAAGAAATCACGGTTTTACAACATCGGATTCCGAATCATTTTCCAATTACGAAGATTTGAATAATATAATGGAAAAACTGAATATCGATAAAGCGGTCGTGATGGGACTTTCGATGGGAGGTTTGATTTCAATAGACTTTGCACTTGAGCATCCGGAAAAAGTGATAGCGATAATTCCTGTCTCGACTGGACTGTCCGGTTTCAATGCAAAAGATAAAGCATGGCAGGAATTCGATAAGAATTTAAATGATGCTTACGATAAGGATGGTGTCAATGGTGCGGTTGAATGTATGTTACGTGCCTGGACAGACGGTCCGCTGAGGAAACCCGAACAGGTGAATAAGTCAGTCAGGGAAAAAGTCGGCATGATGCTGAAATATACTCTGGATAAAATTGATTTCAGACTGGTTCCCGGGAGACTATCGCCTCCTGCACTGGACAGATTATCAGAAATCAAGGTCCCTGTTCTGACAATATACGGGGACATCGATATGCAGGGAATAATTGATATATCAGAAAAAATCGAGAAAGAAGTTGCAGGCTCGAAAAGAGCAGTAATCAAAGGGGCTGCACATATGGTAAATATGGAATATCCCGATGAGTTTAATAAAACAGTTGAATCTTTTTTAAAAGAGATTAGCGAAAAATAATTACCAAAACTTAATAGTGCACCGGCCTTAGTATTGGCTGTGTGTGCTATTTTGCAGCAAATATTTCTATTAGGATATTCACATAAGAATGTTCTATGTTACAATTTTATATTTCAGATTATCGGTATACTGTAAAAATTACATTTTATTAATGTTGGATTAGCATTTAATAAAGATTTTTTTGATATTTTGCTTGTAATCGGACATTAGAAAAATATAATCTACATCAACTGTGAATACTGAATCCCCAAATGTTCGGGATAATGATACAGGGATATCTATAGATAAGATTTCCGGAAAACGATATCTGAAATATTATGTCCCCATATTTTCCATATTGTTTGTCTCGTTAATACTTTCGATAATATCATATTATTATATACAAAAGGAGCGTCTTGAAAAGGATACTTACAATAATCTTTCATATTTAGCCGATTCAAAAGTAAAGCAGATAGTAGATTGGAGAAATGAAAGGCTGAATAATGCTATTACAATTTACAAAAACAATATTGTAAAAAATAAAATAATATCCCTCTTTGAAAATGCCGATGATGAGGATTCCAGAAACGACCTGATTATATGGTTTAAATCTTATCATGATTATTTCCGCTACTCATGTATGGACATAATCGACAGGGAAGGGAACATACTCCTTAAGTATCCTAACAATTCAAGACCCCTTGATAAAAGGGAATTGCGATTTACCGAAGATGCTATAAGCAAACGAATTCCGGTTCTGAGCGATTTCCACTTTTATGCTGCGACGGATACAATTCATATAAGTCTTATAATACCTATTATTGATGACAGCAATTCTCAAATTAATCAATTAATATTTATCAATATCGATCCCCATGATTTCCTGTACCCTATTATACAAAATTGGCCTACAGAAAGCATGTCGGGAGAAGATATACTCGTTGAAAAAAGCAGCAACTACTCCATTTGCTTGAATGATTTAAGGCATAAAGATAAATCGGCTTTAATATATAAAACGGAAATGACGGACGTAAATAATCTGTCAGTCATGGCGGCGCAGGGCATACTCGGGAATGTGAGAGGGCTTGACTATAGAGGAGTTGAGGTAATCGGAGTAATTCGCCCTATTCCGCAGACAGATTATTATTTAATTACAAAAATCGATTATAAAGAGATATTCGAACCTCTGGAAAGATATTCTTTGATATTTTTCGCATTGATAATATTAATTATCATAACTGCTGTAATCAGCATAATATTCCTGATTAATAATATTAAGGTGCATTATTATAAGAAGGTGCTCGATTCCGAATTAAAGCGTAAAGCGATTCAAAAAAATTTCGAATATGCACTAAAATATGCTTACGATATGTTTTTTCTGTTCGATGAAAACGGCAATATATTGGATGCCAATGAAAGAGCGCTGACGATTTACGGATATTCAAAAGAAGAAATATCGAATATGAATATTAGAGATTTAATTGAATCCGATTATAAAGAGAATGTGGAAAATGATTTTATGAACATCAGACAAAGCAATGGAATAATATTCGAATCGAGGCATATTAGAAATGACGGATATGTTTTTCCCGTAGAGATTAGTTCAAGATTGATTTATATAAACGAGAAACCATTTACGCATTTTATTGTC
The DNA here is from genome assembly GCA_028714695.1 of Ignavibacteria bacterium. GTDB lineage: Bacteria > Bacteroidota > Ignavibacteria > Tepidaquicellales > Tepidaquicellaceae > CAIKZJ01. The sequence goes on from JAQTLX010000002.1 coordinate 237,585, forward strand.
CGCGATATTACAGAGAGAAAGAAATACGAAGAGAAATTGAGTATTGCAAAAGGTAAAGCCGAGGAGATGAGCAGGTTAAAATCTAATTTTCTCGCTAATATGAGCCATGAACTCCGAACCCCAATGGTCGGCATACTCGGATTTTCGGATATATTGGCGGAAGAATTATCTGATGACGAGCATATAAAAATGGCGCGGCAGATAAATGAATCAGGAACTAGATTACTGGATACGCTTAATAAAATTCTTGACATTTCGAGAATTGAGGCGAATAAGCAGGAAATGAATCCGGCTAAAACTAATATTACGCGAGCCGTTTCGGATTTTGTAGAAATATATTATGCGGCTGCAAAAAAGAAAAATCTTTATTTAAGGGTCAATAATAACGGGAAAGAAGTGTATTCCGTTCTTGATGCAAAAATGCTTAATGTAATAATCGACAATCTTGTAAATAACGCTGTAATATATACCGATCAGGGCGGAGTTGAAGTTCAGATTGATGAAGATATTATCAACGGTAAAAAAAACGCGGTGATACGCGTTATTGACACCGGTATCGGAATCGAAGAAGAAAATGCCGTTATGATATTTGAAGAATTCCGGCAGGTCAGCGAAGGCATGTCGAGAATATTCGAAGGAACAGGGCTGGGCTTATCAATAACAAAAAAATTCGTTGAACTGATGAACGGTACCTTGTCTCTGGAAAGCGTTTATGGGTCCGGTTCTATCTTTACAGTAAGATTCCCCCTCGCTGAACAAAATATGATTAGTGAAAAGCCTAATGCGGCTGCCGCAGATAAGGTGAATTTCAGGAAAAGGCTTAAAGTCAGTGAAACGCAATATAATAACAATAATATCCTTCCGAATATTCTTGTAATAGATGACGATGTTATAACCGGAGAACTGTTAAAAAATTATCTAAAAGGTATATTCAATGTTGTTTATTATAAAGACGGCGATAATGTCCTCGGAATATTAAACGGTTCGGATTATTCTCTTGTATTGCTTGATATTAATCTCGGCACTTCAAAGAGCGGAATAGAAATATTGAAAGAAGTAAAAAATTCAGGACTGTACAATGATATGCCGATAATTGCTTTAACTGCATTGGCTATGGCATGCGACAGGGAAATGTGTTTAAGTGAAGGTTTCAGTGATTATATTTCAAAACCTTTTTATAAAGACGACTTGCTGAATATGGTAATTAAACACGGAAAAAAGCAATCGAGAAATATTTAATCTGTATATCCTTACCGATTCAATCCAAATACATTCTTCCAGACTACCCGATAAGAATAATTCCTTTCAGAATTTTAATCCCCAATTAAAAAGATCTTGCAGTCCGGGAAATATTCTAAACTGCAAGACCTGTAAATGAAGTATGCAAAACTAATTGTATGTTATTATACGGGACAAATTTATTCTCCATTTCAGAAATCGTTTGTTGTTAAACTATATTAAAATACGCTGCTTGAGAAATACAATGCATTGAAAACAATTTCGTCTTTCTGAAAAACAAAGATAATGTTAGTAGACGGATTAAACGGCCCGATATAGTTCCGAGACGGTTCATGTTATCAGTTTTCATTTACGACCTTTGAATAATGTAATGTTGTATTCCATTTGTCGGATTTTAATAGTTCATCAAGTTCATTTTCTTTTAATTCATAACTGTAATGTTTATCGGGAAATATACCTTGTTTAACTTCTTCTATATATTTTCTTATAGCAAGTTCGGAAATATGCAGCAGACCGTCATTTCTTTCTTCGATACCGAATTTTTTCAAATCATTATTTTTATTAATTATTTCCCTGAAATTATCTATTACTGCCGGCACGTAGCATTTTGCAAACCAGGGTCGGAATTTATCATAGAATCCGAGAAGATCGTGCGCAATTAATAGTTGTCCGTCCACTAAATTGCCTGCCCCAATTCCGTATACCGGAATATCAATCTGGTTTGCAATCTGTCCTGCAGGTTCGGCAGGCATAGCCTCAAGAAGTATAGCAAATGCTCCTGCTTCCTGCAGCGCAAATGCGTCATCGAGATTCTGCTCGAAACTTTTTAGGGTTTTGCATTGCACTCTGTATCCGCCGAACGAACCCGCGCTTTGAGGTGTAAGTCCTATATGTCCCATTGCAAGTATTCCTGCATCATTTATTGCCTTTATCTTCGATGCCATTCTATTTCCGCCTTCAAGTTTAACTGCATCGCAGCCTGATTCTTTAACGAATCTCAGTGCATTTCTCACGGCATCCTCATCGGATATTTCATAAGAACCCTGAGGCATATCACCTATAACAAATGTGTTTGCTGCGCCTCTTCTTACCGATTTGGCAAGTGTTATCATTTCATCCATAGTAACTGAATTGGTTGTCTGATAACCCAACTGAACCATTGCTCCCGAATCGCCTACAAGAATCATGTCGATTCCCGCTTTCTCTGCGATGTATGAAACCGGAAGATCATATGAAGTTATCCATGCAAGAGGTATTTTCTTTTTTTTCATTTTCTTAATAGTCTGCAAGTTCAGTTTGTTTTTTGTTTTGTAGTTCATAATGCTATTTTAACGTTTTTAAAAAATTACTAATTGTTTTTGCAATCGTAGAGTGTTCAACAAGGAATCCATCATGTCCGTAATCTGAATCTATAATTTTCAATTTAGCGCCGTGAATATTGTCCGCAATAAATTTCTGTTCGCTGACAGGGAAGAGCAGGTCCGATTTTATTCCAATGATTAATACCTTGGCTTTAATCCTATTCAATGCTTTAATTATACCGCCTCTTCCGCGGCCGATATTATGACTGTCCATCGCTTTACTAAGAACATAATAACTGTATTTACTGAATCTTTTTCTCAGTTTTAGTCCCTGATATCTCTGGTATGAGGAGGCAGAAAAGTCATCTATTCTGTTATCATTATTAGTTTGAGTGTTTTCGAAAATTTTATAGCATCTGTACGAGAGCATAGCGACCGCTCTTGCTGTCTCAATGCCGTTTTTACATGCAAGCGCCATCCGTTGAGTTTCGTTGAATGCAATACCCCATGCCGAATGCCGTGAATTAGCCGCTAACGGAACCACTATAGAAAATAATTCCGGTTTTGTTATTGACCATTCAAGACAAATTTGTCCGCCAAGTGAACCTCCTGTAAGCAGAAATATATTATTTATGCCCAGATGTTTTCTCAGTATTTCGTTTGAACTTACTATATCCCGCACTGTTACAAACGGGAAATGCTTCCCGTATTTATTACCTGTTTCGGGATTTATGCTTTCAGGTCCAGTACTGCCGTAACATGACCCAATATTATTTGCGCATACAATGAAATATTTTTCGGTATCGAACAATTTGCCATTCCCGACGAGTCCTTCCCACCACTGAACCGGATCGGAGTTTCCTGTAAGCGCATGCATAATCCATACGACATTATCTTTCGTGCTGTTCATTTTCCCGTACGCTGTGTAGCATATTCTGAGTTCGGGAAGTACCGAACCCGATTCAAGGCGGAATAACTTATTATATTTGAAAATATTTTGTTTCATGATTTATACAAGATTGAAATAAATGTTTTTTTTCTTTTTAAGTTTGTTGACATGCAGGAAAGCCTGATCAAAATCGGATATAATATCATCCAAATGTTCGTATCCAACTGATACTCGTATCTAGGATTCTTCTACACCTGCCGATATCTGTTCATCTATTGATAACTGCTCATGCGTAGTAGATGCCGGGTGTATTGCAAGAGTTTTTGCATCACCGACGTTTGCAAGATGGCTTACAAGTTTAAGATTATTAATGAATGCTTCCGCTTTCTCTCTTCCGCCTTTGATATTGAAGTTCAGAACACCACCGAATCCGTTCTTAAGATATTTCACTGCCCGCTCATGGTATGGGCTGCTTATAAGACCGGGGTAATTTACTTTATCAACGTTGTCATTTTTTTCAAGCCATTCTGCAAGCCGCAGGGCATTATCAGTTTGTCTCTGAACTCTTAGCGATAGTGTTTCCAAACCTTGAAGCAGCAGAAATGAATTAAACGGACTGATAGCAGGTCCGAAATCTCTAAGTCCTTCCACTCTTGCTCTGATTATGAAAGCAATATTCCCGAAAGGGGAAGAAGGACCGAATACTTCACTGAATATCAATCCATGATAACCTTCCGAAGGCTCGGAAAACTGCGGAAACTTACCGCTGCTCCAGTTGAATTTACCGCCGTCAATAATTACTCCTCCGATGCTGGTTCCGTGTCCGCCAATCCATTTCGTAGCAGATGCAACAACGATATCAGCGCCGTGTTCGAGAGGTCTGAATAAATATCCGCCGGCGCCGAAAGTATTATCGACTACAAGCGGAATACCGTGCGAATCCGCGAGTTTCGAAAATTTTTCGAAATCATGAATATTAAGTCCCGGATTCCCGATTGTTTCAATATAAATTGCCTTTGTCTTTTCGTCAATCAGTTTAGTAAAACTTTCCAAATCGTCTCCGTCGGCAAATCTTGCTTCAACGCCGAGTCTCTTGAATGCTACTTTAAACTGGTTATAAGTGCCGCCGTACAAAAATGATGTTGTAATGAAGTTATCGCCTGCCTGAAGAATATTATTAAGTGCTATAAACTGTGCTGCTTGCCCTGACGCGACAGATAGGGCAGCAATACCGCCTTCTAAAAGAGCAATCCTTTTTTCAAAAACATCGGAAGTCGGGTTCATTATTCTTGTATAAATATTCCCGAATTCTTTCAGCCCGAATAAATCGGCTGCATGTTTCGTACTTTTAAAAACGTAACTTGATGTCTGATAGATTGGCACCGCTCTTGCGTTAGTTGCCGTGTCGGCTGTCTGACCGCCGTGTAACTGTAAAGTCTCGAAATTTAATGTGTTTTCTCTGCTCATTTTGTTTTCCTTTCGTTTATGTTTTTGATTAATTTTCTGCAAATAAAAAACCCGCTGCCGGGCTAAAAATATCACCCTGCAGCGGGTTGACCTTTTTAGCGTTTTTAACGTGGCGCAATATGGCGCAAATATCCACGTGTAAATGAAAAAACCACACATTCCATTTTTGAGTTATCTGAAAAGTGTGGTTTCTTTATCCAAGATTTTTCAGGTCGTTTAACCTGCGTATCTTTATTGGCACCGTGGTCCTGGAGGCTCGGTTGTCGTTTTCTTTTTCAGAAAAAACTCTTGATACAAAAATTATTAAAGAACAAAATTTCGTTCGAGCAATTTAATACGAAAAATATTAAGATGCAATATACTAAAGAAATATTTATTATTTAGAAATAAAAATGCCGGTTAATATTATCCGGAGAAAGGAGATAATATTACCGGCATTCAAATAAAAGAAAAGAAATGAATGGAAAACTTTTTAAAGAACTATATTAATTACCGCTGCCGTTATTTTACCAAAAGCATTTTCTTTGTATCCGTGAAATCGTTTGTCCCGATTCTGTAAAAATATATACCGCTTGAAAAATTCGATGCATTGAAAACTACCGAATTATAGCCTGCCTTCATATCTTCGTTTACGAGCGTTTTTATTTCGCGTCCGCTAATATCAAATAATTTTATTGTTACCCTTTCGTCTTTCGGAATAGCAAACTGAATATTTGTAGTCGGATTAAACGGGTTTGGATAGTTCTGAGACAGTTCATATTTCGGCGGTATGCCTACCACGATTTCGCTTTCAAGATTATGATATGAATAATTCCCGTTATAATCAATCTGTTTGAGCCTGTATTTGTATTTGCCGGAAGTCACATTAGCGTCATTGTATGAATACGTTATCGGAGTATTGCTGTTTCCGTGTCCTGTGACGAATCCAGATTGTAACCAGTTGTCCGCGCCCGATAGATTCCTTTCAATATAAAAACCTTTGTTGTTTTCTTCAGTTGATGTAATCCATTTTAAAGTAACGTTATTTTTATAAACTGTTCCGTTAAAAGAATAAAGAGTTATTGGCAGAAATCCCTGAACCAGAACGGGATTTCCTGATGCTGAATTTTTATTGTATCCTTCGAATCCGGAAAAACCGTTGTATTCGATAACCATTGTCAGATAGTTATGCCCGGATAATAAACCTGTAATTGTGGTTGCAGGCGCAAGCACTGCAGAACCGTTATACACGCAATACCATCCGCCGCCGTCTGAAGTGCCTGAACCAAAGTTGTTATTACCGGTATATGTGAAACCATCTGCTACATTCGGTACCGTGCCGGTTCCGTCTTTCATAAAAATCATTCGCTTGCTTCCGTTACCGTTTGTCCAGTTAAGAGAAACGGACGTTGTAGTTAATAAACTGTATTTTAATTGAGTTGCCTGAGTTGTCGGTGCGGCACAGTTCGAGATTGAATTGTTGAAAGTTGTCCAGAGCGCGCTTGTGTACGGCACACAGTCCTGATGGAAGTACCACCAGAAATACCCGCCGACAAAATTCGGAGTGGTTATGTTCATTTTGTAATATCGTGTAATATATGCCTCTTTATTTGACGTCGTCGTAGTTCCGCATTCTCCGATACCTAATTTCGCATTTGGAAACAGCACATGCAGACTGTCAAAAACCTTTTGCCAGTCAGGCTGCAATCCATTGCAGTCATCTTCATAGTAGGAGACTAACACATAGTCCAGACCATTTCGCAGTTTTGTCTTAACATTAGTATTGACCCAGTAAAACATTTCATTTTTCGAATTAGACCAGCAGTCTTTGTTGTAATAAAGCGTCAATTCGGTTTTCTTGTTCGCGGCCTTGAATATTGAATATGCCGTATCCATTTTTGCAACTACATCGCTGATAGTTCCGAGCCATTCACCGTTTATTTCGTTTCCGATTTCCCAGATGTCGACTTTTGTCCCCAGTGTACTGAGGTATTCATTTGCTCTGGCAGTATAAGTTGCTAAAGTATACTGTTTCACGTAGTAACTGTCTAGTAATTCACCCATAATAAAACTGTAATTGTGAATTGTGTTTACAGCAGCCGTATAATCTGTTGCAGCAACGAATTCATCAAACACAATACGAGTTGTGGGTTTTTTACAGAGTCTTGCAAGTGCGGTGTCTATTTGTGCCAAATTGTTTACCGCATCTAATGTCAGACCGTAAACGCGGTTGGTGTCGATTACTGATGCTTTTAACATCGGCAGGTAGAAAAATAATACAATAAGAAAAAATACAGCCTTTTTCATTACACCAATGATTAAGTTTAAAACCTTATTTCAATTAGCGTACCGAATAATGTAGTTTCGGAAAGGCTGATAATATAATGAATATGACGTATTTTTTTTCTTAAACTTTTTTTTAACGGGAAAATTTTCTCATAATGAAACTTCGTAAACAGCCGATTGTATATTCGTATGTTTTTATCCGATTTAAATTATATCCGATCTCATTTGAATAATCTCATTTTGAGAATGCCGCCGGAATGTTGAATCCGTGATGTTTTTTTTTATTAAATGATATTACGGTCCGCAACAAGGACATTTTAATAACGTAAAATAATCAGTACTTTAGTTAAGAATTAATTCTGAAGGAATAATTTCAATGAAAAAATTATTTTTACTTTGTCTCGCCGTTTATGCTTTTTTTATGACATCGATAGGGCGCTCGGAAAGCGATTCAGCGGCAATTGTACGTACAGTGCTTAATTACGGAGAAGGATATTACAGCGGCAGTCCGGAGAGAATGGAAAGCGCATTGCATTCGAATTTAAACAAAGTTGCGCCCGAGAAAATCGATGAAAACGGAAATACAATATTGAACTATTCCACAGTTTCGGGATTGGTCGAACTTTGCCGGGAAAAAATCGGTATACTGGAAGAATCCAAACGTAAAATAAGCGTTACGGTTTTCAGGTTTTCCGATAATATAGCGTTCGCTAAAATCATGTCATCCAGGTTCAATGATTATTTACATTTGATTAAAGAAGACGGTAACTGGAAGATAATTAATGTCTTATGGACGTACGGCTCCGATGTTAAAATGAAAAGACCCGCTCTGGATTTCGATGCCGATAAGGAAACCGAACCGGTAAAAGAAGCCGTAACGGGGTTTTATGAAGCGGCATATACAGGGAATGATGCTTTAATCGACAAAGTGCTTCATACGGAATACAATGGTATTATGATTGCACCGATTCCAAGCACTGGTAAATACGTTATTGGAAAGGACGGATATTCCAAAATTAAGGAAATTGTTCATTCTAAAATGATATTGCTCGATAAAGAAAAATGGAATTTTCAGGTAAACGTAATTGATATTATGGACGGGCTTGCTGCTGTCGAAATAACTTCTCCTAACGGAATAAATTATATGCAGTTAGCAAAAATAGACGGTCAGTGGAAAATTATTAATTCTATCAGAAAACCCGCTATAGTCAAATAGGTTCGTAAACAGGGCAGTACTGACCTGCGTACCTGTCAATTTGTTTTACATTTATATTAAATCATAAATATTTTATATTATTGAATACACAGGTGCTGTTTTATTGTAAAGCCCTGCGGATTATAGCGTATTTTGCTTTTTTTCATTAATCCGGGGGAATAATTAAAACAGTATTTGAATGTATGTACTTGAAAGAATTTAATTTATATTAAAATTAAATTATATAATGGCAAATAGTGAATTTCAGAAAGATTTAGTTGAAGCCAATCTGCAGGAACTTGAGAAGATCTTCAACGCCAAATATACGAAGAACGGGAACACGTATTCTTTCGGTCTGACGAATATAAGGACGAAGAACTCAATTGCGCTTGATATTATTATAGAGGACGGCGGCGATAATCTGATTTCGGTATATTCTGAAAATTCACACTTACAATTGCAAACTTGTAAAACTTTCATTATAAGCCAGATGCTTGAAGAAGTCATCTTTTATTCAGACTGCGGCGAGAAAATATCAGGTCTCATTATTTCCAGACAGGGCGATTGTTCTCTTTATGCCAACGTGGACAAGAAGACACTTAAATCCGATTTTATGAACCTGAACTCTGAAAAACTGCTGTCCGCAGTGGCGCTTTCTGTAATAGAATCTTTATAAATTCCTTTAAGAAGTGAATAAACCCTTAATTTCTCTAAAAATCACTAAGAATTTATTTGCAAAAAATTTTGATTTTCCTTCTTTCAGACAGGAAGTGAAAACTATTGTTACTTATGTACTTTATAAAGAGGATGAAAAGATTGACGATGTAAATTTTCTGTTCTGCAGCGATAAAAAAATTCTTGATTACAATAAAAAGTATTTGAACCATGATTACGAGACGGACATTATTACTTTCAGGTACGACGACACGGATTATACGGAAAGCGATATCATAATATCGGTTGAAACAGTTAAACGAAACTCTTTGTTATACAAATGCGGGTTTACCGCCGAAATTTACAGAGTGGTAATCCATGGAGTCCTTCACCTGTGCGGGTATGAAGACGGCACAGCGGGGGAAAAAACTCAAATGAGAAAAAAAGAGAATTACTATTTAAAAATATTAGGAATCATTTAAAGCACACGAAATAAATTTATGGGAAAATCTTTAGTAATAGTTGAGTCACCATCAAAAGCGAAAACTATAAATAAATATCTCGGCAAGAATTATGTTGTCGAGGCTACGGTTGGACATGTTAAGAACCTGCCGAGAAATAAAATCAATATAGACCTTGAAAACGGTTATATACCGACATATGACGTAATTGACGGAAAAGAAAAAGTTATCAAGAAAATCAAAGACCTTGCAAAGGTTTCGGAAAGTGTATTCATAGCGACTGACCCTGACCGTGAAGGGGAAGCAATTGCTTCCGACATAGCGGATGAAGTTATCAAAGTTAATAAAAATATAAAGAGGGTTCTCTTCAATGAAATAACAAAAACAGGCGTCGCTAACGCAATGAAATCACCTCTGGACATCGATGAAAAACTTGTCGAATCCCAGATGGCGCGCAGGGTGATGGACAGGATACTCGGATATAAGGTAAGTCCTTTCCTCTGGAAGTCAATGTACTTTGGTCTTTCGGCGGGAAGAGTCCAGTCTGTTGCGCTTAAACTTATTTGCGAACGCGAAGAAGAAATCAGGAATTTCAAAGCGAAGGAATACTGGTCGATATTCGGTACTTTCTCAAAACCATCGGGCAATTCAAAACCTTTCAGCGCGAAACTATATAAGATTAACGATGATATTATGAAGTATAACGGCGATGAACCGTGCATTCATAATATTGACGAAGCGTTCAAGATTCTTGAAAACCTCAGGAACAATAAATTCAAAGTTACCGATATACAGGTAAGGGAAATCAAAAGGAATGCCCCGCTTCCGTTTACAACATCGGTACTTCAACAGACTGCATCTACGAAACTCGGTTTTGCTCCGAAGAAAACAATGATGCTTGCACAGAAACTTTATGAAGGTGTTGAAATCAAAAAAGGCGAAGGCAATGTTGGTTTGATTACTTATATGAGAACAGACTCCACAAGAATCGGCGAAGATGCAAAGAAAATGGCAAATGAATTCATCGTAAAAAATTACGGCGAAGAATACGTTTCGAATGTTGTGAGAACAAACGGCAAGAAAGCGGTTAAAGCACAGGACGCGCACGAAGCAATAAGACCTACCGACGTGATGATGCTTCCCGATGACCTGAAAAAACTTGAAAAGAATTTGCACGCGTTATATACTCTTATATGGCAGAGATTTGTGTCGTCGCAGATGACGCCTGCCGTGTTCGACCAGAAGGCAATATTCATTAAGGCAATAAATCCTAAAGGCGAAAAGACGGAATATATTTTCAAAGCAACCGGAAGGACACCAAAGTTCCTCGGATTCCTTAAAGTTTATGAAGACTTCGTCGAAGAGCAGACGAACGGTAACGATGAAGACGATCTTTCAATCGTGCCCGACGATATCAATGTGGACGATATGGTAAAAGCGGCATCAATAGGCAAAGAACAGCATTTCACAAGTCCGCCCGCGAGATATACGGAGAGCAGTCTTATAAAACAGTTGGATGCGCTCGGAATCGGAAGACCAAGCACATTCGCTATGATTGTTACTACCGTTATCGACAGGAAATACGTGGACCTGCTTGAAAGAAAATTATACGCGACTGTTCTTGGAATTCAGGTAAACAAAATTCTTCAGGAATATTTCCCTGATGTAATTAATACTCAGTTCACTGCCGGTATGGAAGAAGAACTCGATACGATTGCAAACGGCGAAAATACATATAAGAAAGTTCTCGATGAATTTTATCTTCCTTTCAAAAGAGACCTCGAAACAGCCGAAGCGGCTGCCCCGGAAATTAAAAAGTCACTTATTGAAAAGACCGATATAAAATGTCCGGAATGCGGCGAAGAAACAGGCGCGGTGATGCTTAAGAAATGGGGAAGGAACGGACTCTTCTATACATGCGAAAAATATCCTAAGTGCAAAGCGACCCTTTCAATCGACCTTTCAAGCAACGAACCGAAAATTGCCGAGGGTTTGAAATGCGATAAATGCGGCGCCGACATGGTTGAAAAAACGGGACCTTACGGAAAATTCTACGGATGCTCGAACTATCCCAAATGCAACGGAATCAAACCAATTACGCTCGGAATCAAATGTCCGAAATGCGGTAAAGGCGAAATTCTGGAAAGGCGCGGCGGTAAGAGCAGGAGAATATTTTACGGTTGCACAAACTATCCCGAATGCGACTTTATAGAAAACGGCATACCTGTAATACAGGACTGCCCTGAATGCGGAAATAATTATTTAATAAAAAAGACTACCCAGAAAGACGGTGATTTCCTTTATTGCACAAAATGCAAACATAAGGAAATTTTAAAACCTGAAAATGCAGAAGCAAAATAATATTATTGCTCTAACAGAAGAATTTCTGGATTATATTAATTTCGCCCGGAATTATTCGAAAAATACTATCATTTCGTACAGGAACGACCTGAAGCAATTCACGGTGTTTCTTATTAAAACCGAATACGGCGAGTATGATGAAAAGGATAATAAGGGCGTTGACCTCGAAAAAGTAGATTTATCTCTTCTGAAATCTTATGTTGCCGATTTATTCGAACAGCAGAAACTTGATATCAAAAAAGCAAGAAAGTTTACAAACAGGTCGATATCAAGGAAAATATCCGTTTTGAAATCATTTTTTAAATACATGTACAGAAAAAAACATATAACATCGAATCCAGCGTCGGCACTGGGTTTCCCGAAAATGGAAAAAAAACTACCGTCATATCTTACGGCGCCGGAAATGAACACTCTGCTCGATAAGATAGGGGAAGACGAACTTAATTTCATCGATAAGGCAATCGTTGAATTGTTTTACAGCACCGGAATGCGTCTTAACGAACTGATAAATCTGAAAATGCAGGACTTTAATTTTTCGAGCAATACCGTGAAAGTTACAGGTAAAGGTTCGAAACAAAGAATTGTACCTTTCGGAAGCAAGGCTCTTGCCGCACTGAATAACTATCTGCAGATAAGAGATATACTTAATTTCAAGAATCATGAGTATTTCTTCCTTAACAGAAGCGGAAAGAAACTTTATCCAATGGAACTCGAACGTATGGTGAAAAAACATTTATCGAAAGTTACCGATATTAAGAAGAAATCACCCCACGTACTTAGACATACGTTTGCAACACATCTGCTTGACGGCGGAGCGGATATTAGAGCGGTGAAAGAACTGCTCGGTCATGAAAGTCTTTCTACAACTCAGGTTTACACACACGTTAGCCCTGAAAAACTGAAGAAAGTGTACAAACAGTCGCATCCTAAAGCCTGAATTCAACTTTTTAATGTCGCCTATTTTTAGTAATTTTGACAGATTATGTACGAACAACAGAAATATTTATTAAAAGACTCGAGAGAAAAATTGGAAACTCTAAGGAGGTTCCTTTGAAATCCCTGAGAAAAAAATCAGATTAAAAGAACTCGAAACTCTCTCACACGCAAACGATTTCTGGGAAGACCAGAAAAAAGCACAGACAATTCTTCAGGAAATCTCAAATCTCAAAAAATGGATTGAAGATTTCGAAAACAGCGAGAAAAAACTTTCCGATATCGATATACTAATGGAAATAGGCGAATCCGAAAATGACGAGTCGATTATACCTTCCATTGAATCGGAAACTAAAGACCTTGAAAAATCTCTTGAAGACCTCGAATTCAAAAACACGCTTTCCGATAAAGACGATGTCTGCAACGCCATACTGACAATAAATTCAGGCGCGGGCGGAACGGAAGCGCAGGATTGGGCGGAAATGCTTCTTAGAATGTATATGAGATACGGCGAGAAGAACAAGTTCAAGGTGTCGCTTGTTGACAGACTCGACGGCGACGGCGCGGGAATTAAAAGCGCTACACTGGAAATTGACGGAGAATATGCATACGGTTATCTTAAAGCGGAGAACGGAGTTCACAGACTCGTGAGAATTTCTCCTTTCGACGCGAATAAAAAACGCCACACGTCTTTCGCGGCTGTTTTTGTATCTCCGATAATCGACGATAACATTGAAATAGAAATTAATCAAGGTGATTTAAAAGTTGATACATTCCGTGCAGGCGGCGCCGGCGGGCAGAACGTAAACAAAGTTGAGACAGCAATCAGAATAACTCACATGCCCACGGGCATTGTCGTCCAGTGTCAGAACGAAAGGTCGCAGTTGCAGAACCGCCAGAACGCTATGAAGATGCTGCGCTCGAAACTGTACCTTATGGAAAAGGAAAAACAGCAGGAAAAACTCAACACGATAGAAAAATCGAAAAAGAAAATCGAGTGGGGAAGCCAGATAAGAAGTTACGTCTTCCATCCGTATAATATGGTCAAGGACCACAGAACGGATTATGAAACATCCGACACTCAGTCTGTGATGGACGGAGACATCGGTGAATTTATTCGCGCTTACCTGCTTTCGTAGAATATACAATTAGTAATTAGTAATTAGTAATTAGTAATTAGTAATTGAAGAATTAAATAAATGATAATCGTTTTTAATCTGTGATAATCTTTGGCAGAAAACTAAATAGTAATCGTTTTTAATCTGTGATAATCTGCGGCAGAAAACTAAATAGTAATCGTTTTTAATCTGTGATAATCTGCGGAAGAAAACTAAATAGTAATCGTTTTTAATCTGTGATAATCTGTGGCAGAAAACTAAATAGTAATCGTTTTTAATCTGTGATAATCTGCGGCAAAGTTCTTGTCAGAAAAAATTAGCGTAAATTCGCGGCATAAAATAAAATGAATTATAAGTTTTTCATAGCAAAGCGGTATTTATTCTCGAAGAAAGATTCTAAGTTCGTCTCTTTCATCACGTATATTGCCATACTCGGTGTAACGCTTGGAGTTGCCGTGCTCATTATCGCCATTTCAATCCTCAGCGGATTCGAAACCGAGATGCGCAATAAAGTTGCGGGTCTGATATCCCACATACAAATTCAATCATTCAAACCTGAAGGTGTCGCAGGCTATGAAGACGCCATAAAACTTATAAAAGAAAACATTCCCGAAACACGAGGTATATCCGCTTATGCGCAAAAAGAAGGCATCATAAGATATAAGGAAAATGTCGAAGGAGTCATGCTAAAAGGCATTATTCCGGAATCGGATTTATCAAGCGCAAGATTTAAAATTATCTCAGGAGAATATAACGTAAGCCCTATCGACACTATATTCTCACGGCTTGTAATCGGGAATAAACTTGCACAGAAAATGAATATTAAAATCGGCGCGAAAGTAATTATATTCGGGCTGAAAGGGATACCTTCACCGCTGAATCCGCCGAAGATAAAGCAATTTATAATAAGCGGTATTTACGAAAGCGGTTTAAATGATTATGACGATATTATAATATACTCCGATTTAAAAACAACACAAAGCCTCTTTAATTTCGGTAACTATGTATCCGGAATTGAAATGAATGTTGAGGATATAAATAAAGTGGAAGATACCGTTTTGAAATTAAAAACTCTGCTTGGATATCCTTTCTATCCGCGTTCATTATTCAAATTATTCAAAGGCTTGTTCACATGGGTTGAACTCCAGAAAGCGCCTACTCCGATAATACTCGGACTGATAATAATCGTCGCGACGTTCAACATAATCGGCACACTGCTTATGCTCGTGCTTGAGAAAACGCATTCGATAGGAATTCTGAAAGCGCTTGGCGCGTCCAACAACGATGTTATGAAAATATTCGTAATGGACGGATTGATAATAGGCGTTATAGGCATTGTGCTCGGAAACGTTATAGGTCTGGGACTATCCATGCTCGAACTTAAATATAAGTTCTTCTCGCTCCCGGAGTTTTATTATATGAAAAGTGTTCCAATACTTATTATACCGGAATACGTAGTACTTATTTCATTAATGACGTTCGTGCTTGTATTCCTTGCTACAGTGCTGCCGTCATACCTCGCGTCGAAATTCGACCCTGTGAAATCATTGAGGTTCAACTGATTATGAGACTTAACAAATCGAAAGAAAGAATAGGCAAGATGTTCGATGAGATTGCAGGCAGATACGACTTCCTGAATCACTTCTTTACCGCGAACCTTGACAAAAGGTGGCGGAAGAAAATAATAAAGCAAATCGAATACTTCAATTTTCCTTATGAAACTGTCGTCGATATGGCTTCCGGAACGGGCGACATGATGGCTGCGCTGCTGAAACTCGGACCGAAAAAAGCATATTCATTCGATATATCGGAAAAGATGCTTGACGTTCAGAGAGTGAAAATCAAAGACGACAGGTTGAAAATACAGAAAGCCGATTCCGAGAACATCCCGCTCGAGGACAACTCGGTTAACATACTGACTGTCGCGTTCGGCGTAAGAAATTTCGAGAACCTTGAAAAATCAATACTGGAAGTAAAGAGGGTATTGAAGCCGAAGGGGACTTTCATAGTGCTTGAGATGTTCAGTATGGAAAAAAGGAACATATTCTTCGAATTTTATTTCACGCGCATAATGCCGTTATTCGGGAAACTCGTTTCCCGCAGCAGTTATGCATACGATTATCTTCACAACTCGGTCATGAAATTCAAGACCGTCAAAGAGTTCGCCGACCTCGCCGAAAAGAACGGATTCACACTCCGCAAATCCGAAAACAACTTCATGAAGTTTGTTTATACTGTGTATCTGGAGAAGAAGTAAATATCTTTAGATATTTGTGTATAAATAATTGAATAAGGACAGGATAGTAATAAATAGGACATAAATACATTTGTTTAGTTACATATCCGCAAGTTTTTATGCAAAATACTCGTTATCCAAGAATAATATTATCTAAAAAATATCCTTGATTCTTCTCTGTAATATGCTTAATTAACAAATATATTACTAATTTTACTACTATAAATATTAATTTATGAAAACTATAGGAATTGATATTAGTGGTACAGAAGCTATTCTTGTTGCTTTGTCTAAAGATAGATTGGGAAATGTATCTGAAATTCAAACTGATGTGAAGAAGATAAAGTTGAATAATGACCAAGACAGTAGTGATGTTATAGAATTCAGAGATTTAATCCATACATATTTTGATGGCATTGGTCCAGATAAGATTGGCATTATTAAACGTAATTGCAAAGGAACACATTCTGCTTCCCCATTATCATTTAAATTAGAAGGATTGATCCAATGTTATGGTTCATCACAAATAACCTTTGTACATCCATTAACATTAAAAGCTTTTTATAAAAATGAGCCCTTGCCTTTAAAGTCAAAATATAATTATCAATTAGATGCGTTACAAATAGCATATTATTTATTAAAAAAGTGAACGATCAAAAGGTAAATCCGATAATTAGAGATTTTATTAGGACCCAAAAAGATATTGATGTAGATAGATATTCTAATAAAGGTTCATTTGGTGAATTATATTTTGGACGAAGAAAGATACTAAAAGATAGAGTTGCCTTGAAATTTTATGAATTTGATGTTTTGGGGATTAACCACTCAGAACCACTATTATTGAAAACAATTAATCATCGAAATATATTAAGTATTTATGATGCAAGAATACTAGATAATAAAATTGCCTATTACCTAACTCCGGAGATTAGCGGAGGTGATTTACAAAATTTTATAGAAAATAATACTATTAATACCGAGGAAGCACTTTTAATAACCCAAGGAATATTAAAAGGGTTGAGTGCGTTACATAAATCACCAAACAACTTTGTCCATAGGGACTTAAAATCTTTAAACATTCTTATTGATCTAAAATCAAAAACCCCATATATCTCAGATTTTGGGATATTGAAACGCATTCCTATCAATACAGACTATGTAACAGCATCAAAATCTTCACCTCTTTATAGGCCCCCAGAAGTTATCATAGATGGAAAATATTATTTTTGTTCTGATATTTATCAAGTTGGAATAATCTTATATCAATTATTAGATGGATATTTCCCCTTTGACATTCAACAATGGATGAATCCAAAACAAAGAAATGAATTTAATGGAATAATAGATGCTAATAAAAATAGAGAATATGCAAAAACAATACTTGATAATCTAATATTAAAGGGCAATATAATTAATCAAGATAAATTACCTCCTTATATCGATAAAAGATTGAAAAGAATTATAAAAAAGGCAACAAATGTAGAAATAACAAAACGATACCAGAGTTGCACAGAGTTTTTAAAAGCTATTTACGATTACATGAAATGTTATAAAAAATGGTGGGAAATTAGCGGAATATATTATGCATATGATAAAAACAAAAATAAATATTATGAAGTAAAAAAATCTGAGAATGAATATATCTTGAGTCAATCTTCGGATTCTTTAAAATGGAGAAAGAAGAATGTAGGTAGTAATAGCTTATCAGATATTATAAATATTGTTAACGATTTGTAAAATATGCGATTGTAAATTCAAATTTAGAAATAGAGCAAATATTAACTGGTTATAAATAAAACATATATTAGAATAAACAATTACTATGAGCAAAAGTGATTATCTGAAAATTATTCTCGGGGCACTTATAACATTATCAATCACTCTTTTTTTGTCAGACAAAGCTAGGGTTATAATAAGAGATTTTATTTCTTATTCCTTTAAATCGGTTTGGAATCATATTTACTTAGCAATCATATCATTAATTATTCTATGCTCAACATATTTTGTTTTTTTAGATTTTTATGATAGTACTCTGAAATATGCTATTTTTATTACTATATATTCAATTATCATTATTTCAATAATATGTTGCTATTCTTTATATCTTAGTCTATTTAGAAAATTAAATGGAAATTATATTGCAATTGCAGGATGTTTTACAATTGATACTAAGGGAATGTTCACAATTGATTCTGATTCAGAACGGATATCGAATCTTATTTATGAAAAGGCCTATGAATACAGTAAAAATCATTTATCATTTAGCAACAATTATTTCTCGATATATAATCAAATTATACCCAAATTTATTGCAACGATAATTGGAATTAATCGCGTGAAAAAATACTTAACATGGAGAATCAGAAGAGGCGATTACAATACCGTATTGTATATTATAAAAAATAATAACAGTAGCCACTTAGAGTATATAATTATTGCAAATGAATTTAATTTTAATACTATCGATGGTTTTTCTAATATAGGTGGCTTTTTCTCATTTCTTTCAGCCGAAAATAAAATTGTAGACGCATCTATAATTGATGCTTCAGCAATGTTTTATATATTAGTGATTGGGCAAAGTCTTTTGGATCCATTAATGGATAATAAGGACTATGAGCAAGCAAATAAGTTAATAATGAAATCTAAAGAATTACTTGACCAGTGCTTTAAATTAGTTGATTTATATTATGATCCAGATAATAAAATATTACTAAATATTCGAAATATGTGGTCAAGTCAATTTGAATATTATCATGGTTGGTATTTCTATTATACAAATAATTTAAAAACATCCGTACAGTATTTTATAAATGCATTAAATATTAATATGTATTATCCTTATGAAAGCTATGATGAATTTATTCGGGAATATACAAAACAAGAAGTTATTGAAGTGACTAAAACTACCGATGATATATACAACAGTATGAAAAATAATAAAGATAATGTTAAGGAACATATAGGCGAATCCAGAATACAACGAGAAGAAATTATAAAATCATTGAAATATAGATTTCCTCTTACAATTAATATATTGAAAAGTATAATCGTAAATCATCAAGATGAAATTAAGGATTTAGTAAAAACGATAAAAGATGAATATAATAAATTAGAGAAAAATCACTTAGATAATCCGCTTACATATTTATTCAAATATGAAATATTTAAATATATGAAAAAAGGGAGCAATAAATATAATGAATTGTATGTAGAACGTATACCAGAATGTAAACTGTATTTAAAAAAATGTTTGGAATTAGATGAAAAATACGCTTATATATATAACAAATTAGGTTCTATTCTATTCATCGAATCTTTAATAAAAAAAGATAAAACTCTTTTGGATGAAGGTATGGAATATCTAGCAAAAGGTATGCATATTTATGAAACTATGGGACTAAACATCAGAAATAAGTAAATAATGCTGGTTATTTCAAACTTGGAATGAATAAACTAATCCTAAGATAAAGCCTATAAAGATAATAAATTTGTATATCTTAAACATATTTATACTCCGTACTAGTATTCTCATTATAATTATTCTCATTTCCCAATCCAGTAATCTTTTGGCAGAAATAAATTAAGACATGAACTGTTGTAGAATGTGTAATTGATGTTCTTGCCTATCTGCTATTTCCTTTTGTTTCATCAATCTGATTGCAATAACTTTTTATCAGCGCGTCTTTTTTTGCGTTTGATGTTTCCAGGTTTAATTTTTCCGCTTTGAGTGATTCGCATTTCTTATCGAGTTATGTGACTTCCTATTTAAGGGCTTCAAGTTGTTCATTCGGCACGTCTTTGTTGACGTATCCGCAGGAGGAGATGAAAATTGAAATTACGAATCCGGTGATTGCATAATTTAGTGTTTTCATGTAGATGCCGCTCGCCGCGGTGAGCTATTAATTTATGATTCAACTATCTACCAAGATGCCGCCCGCCCGGGCGGACTTTTATTTTAATATTATTTTCTACTAAGATGCCGCTCGTCTAGGCGAGCTTAAAGAATATTTATTGAAAATAAATCCACAATATAAATCCACAATCAAGATACCGCTCGCCCAGGCGAGTTTAAAGATTAATTAGTGAAAATATATCCGCTATTTACATGCATAATTTATATTCACATTATATCTATTTCCCAATCCAGTAATCTTTTGGCAGAGATAAATTGAGATACGATGTGTTGTCGAATGTGTAATCGATGTCTATGTCTATGTTGAAATCACCGGGGATGAAGTATATGGGAATGAAGGTTACGAACGTTACGAATGAACTTACGCGGATAGGGAATCGGATTATCATGCTTTCGGTTTTTCCGCATTTGTTGCGTGTTATCTGAATTTCATAGTAATTGTCGAATATGTAACCCTGATTCGATGCTTTGAAATTCATTGTGTACGTTGTTTTTGATGCCGTGCATATAACGCTTCTTTTGAAGTCCAAGTCTTTTCTTTCGTTGAATTTACTCCAATCGTATTTTGACGAGTCGTGTCCGAACGGGTTTGCAAGTATATCGGTGTTCTTGTTTTCATACTGCACGAGATCGATTTTGTATTCACTGCTGCATGTGTCACCGTGTGATACGAGTTCCTCGAGCCGGAATTTGAATACGTATTCGGGCGACTGCGCGCGCGAGGCAGCCGTGAAGAGAATGAAGAACAATGCAAGATATAAGGTTCTCATGATTATCTTGTTTTATGTTATACCAAAAATTAAAAATTAAAAATCAAAAATACATATAAAAAATAAAATATTTCTGCCACAATCCCAGTCAAAAAACGTCCGGGGATGACAAAGAGCGGATTATAATTAAGCCGCGAATTAACGCTAATTGATACTAATTTAAGATCGTACGCCACGGATTAACACGAATTTCACTAATAAAGCAAGAACTATTTCCATTACCCGCGGGAAAGAAAGAAAAATACTGGTTCCGCTGAAAGAGCAAGAGCTTAAAGCCGCGAATTATCACGAATTACACTTTTATATGCTTTTGTTCTTAAAACTTGATTCTTGCTTCTTGATTCTTGATTCTTGTTTTCAATATTACTTCTCATTTACCTTCGCCACGCTTATGTAATTACCTATCCGCGACTGGACGTTGCGGTCGTCTGTGTCCCAGAGACCGTTTCTGAACATAATGGCGGCGTGCACAGGCTGATTCAGGTATCTATCAATTTCGTCTTTCTTTACGCTGCTGTCGCTGAATTTAATGAAATATTTTATTCCCTGTATTTCGAAAAAGTAATCGAAGACGTCATTAAGTTTCCTGTCAGCCTTGGTGACAAAATTCTCTTTTAAAAATTTTCCTTCCAGCCAGTACGATGTAAATGGATCATATTCTTTCCTGTATATAAAATCGAATGCCGAGTTTTGATTTTCCACTCTCGCTTTGCAAATTCCGTAACCGCTGAAATCGTATATTATTCTCTGCGGGAAATCGTGTTTCGGATTTTCGAATGTAAATTTCATGTCTTTGTATTCAGCAAGCACGAAACATATGTCGCCCTGAGGTTTTTCGGGATTTTCTTCCATTACTGTTGCGCAGTAATTGAGTTCTCCGTTAATATATTTTATGCTCAGTATTTCGGCGAGGAATGAACTTACGCTGTCAGCATAAATTGTCTGTCCGGATAATTCGAAAGGGGAGAGCGCGCTCCACTTTTCCGTTGTTGTATCTTTGTCAGTACGCATTACCCATGTGCCGAGAAATAGGTGAGTAGGATATTCTTCGACCTGTGAATAAATATTATTGCAAATGAATATTAAAGCAAAAAATGTTATTAAAACAAGTGTTTGTTTTTTCATGTGTATCGGGATGTTTCATTAAATTAGTAATTTTTATACAACTGATTAAAGGGAAATGTTTCGAATTTTTGTACGGTGCCCGGAAAGTATAAAAAAACCCGTTCTGTGAACGGGTTTTCCCTAGATTCCGGCGTTCACCGGAATGACAAACTATATTTGTTTTTTTTATTTCTATCTTCTAACTTCTAACCCGCCACGGCGGGTCTCCATTTGCTATCGCAAATTCCGACTTCTAGATTCTAAAAATCACTTCTTCGCGTATAACTCAACTACTTTCTTCCTCGTATAAGGAACCAGTCCGCCGGCGTTTACGATTGCCATTCTTGCTGCGGGGAGGGGGATTGTAGAGAATTCTTTACCTTTTGTTTTATTTATTACTTTATCGCCCTTAAGTTCTATTTCATCGCCGAGTTCCGCTTCAATATCGGGACAGGTGATTAGATTAAGTCCGAGGTTGATTGAGTTCTGTAAAAATATACGAGCGTAATTTTTCGCTATTACAACGAGTCCGTGACCGAGAATCGTCGATGCCGCCTGTTCGCGTGATGAACCGCATCCGAAATTATTTCCGCCTATAAGCACGCTTCCTGCGGGATATTCCTTTGCAACGAGTTTCTTGTTGAGGTCTGTGTAATCCGCAAAACAATACTGCGGCGTTTCCGTCGGCAGTACAGTTGCCATGTATCTTCCCGGATAAATCGCGTCCGTGGAAATATCGTCTCCGAATATATAAATTACTTTAGACATATTAATTTACTCCTTTCTCAGGGCATGTGATGAAACCTGTAACCGCGCTTGTTGCCGCAGTTGCAGGCGAGCAGAGATATACATCACCCTTTGGATTGCCCATTCTGCCTTTGAAATTCCTGTTTGTTGTTGATAGCGCTGTTTCGCCGTCGCCTAATGCGCCCTGATGAACACCGAGACAACAACCGCAGCCCGGATTCATTATGATTGCGCCTGAATCGGCGAAGATTTCAAGAAGACCCTGCTTCATTGCTTTTTTGTAAATGCTCCACGATGCCGGGAAAATAAGCATTCTTGTGTCTTCCGCAACTTTCTTTCCTTTTAATATTTTTGCCGCTATTTCGAGGTCATCGAGTCTTCCGTTCGTGCATGAACCGATTACTATCTGGTCGATTTTTACTTTATCGACTTTGCTTATCGGCTTTACGTTGTCTACTGTGTGCGGTAAAGCAATCTGGGGTTCGAATTCGTTTGCATCTATTTCGATAATCTGACAGTATTTTGCATCTGCATCAGGCAGTACGTTTTCGATTTTATCCGTTACGCCCGCTTCTTTCAGATACCTTGCTGTTTCTTCATCGCCCGGAACAATACCCGATGTTGCGCCTGCTTCTACCGACATATTGCAAAGTGTAAGTCTTCCGGACATAGGCATATTTCTGATTGCCTCGCCGTGGAATTCTATTGCCTTGAAGTTTGCGCCCTGTGCGGAAATTTTTCCGATGATGTAAAGTATAAGGTCTTTAGGATAAACGTTATCTTTGAATTTTCCGTTTACGACAACCTTGATTGTTTCCGGAACTTCGACGTTAAGTACCGAACCAAGCGACCATACGCTTGCCATTTCAGTCGCGCCGATTCCGAAAGAGAACGCGCCGAATGCGCCGTGAGTGGTTGTATGGCTGTCCGTGCCGACTACAACGTAACCCGGTCTTACGTATCCGTATTCAGCAAGAATCTGATGGCAGATGCCGCCTTCATCCGAACGGATGTCATGGAATTTCGATATTCCGTTTGCTTTTACAAAATTTCTTATTTTTTTCTGATTGGTTGCAGTCTTTGAACTTTCTGCAGGTACCCTGTGGTCAAAAATTATTGCAATCCTTTCGGGGTTCCAGACTTTCGGCTCTATGCCGGTTCCCTGAAAGACTTCGTTAAATTGATTTATTACGAGTGCTGCGTTTTCATGTGACATAGCAACGTTTACTTCGGGTTCGAGAACGTCACCGGGTTTAACCGATGCCTTTCCGGATGCTTTCGCAAGGATTTTCTCGACTATTGTCATACCCATAAGAGAATGCTCCTGTTTTTTATTTTTTTAAAATTAGAACTATTTTATATTAAGTCTTTCCATTATTTTTTCCATTTCGGTGACGAGGTCGCCGAATCTCTTGAATGCCTTTAAGTAAGGTTCTTTTGTCGTCATATCGACGCCCGCTCTTTTTAAAATCTCAACGGGATAATCGCTGCCGCCTGATTTAAGCATTGTCAGGTATGCGTCTCTTTCCTTTTCAGTACCGTTCGACACCAATTCAGCAAGCGCCATCGACGAAATTATCGCCGTGCTGTACTGGAATACGTAGAAGTTATAATAGAAGTGCGGAATCTTGCTCCACTCAACCTGAATGTAATCGTCAACTTCGCAGACTCCTTTATCATGCCCGTAATACTCTCTTGTAAGGTCGAGATATTTTTTATCAAGCCAGTCCGATGTAAGCGAGTTTCCTTCTTCAACTTTCTTATGCATTGCAAGTTCAAAATCGGAGAATAAAGTTTGTCTGTAAAGTGTTCCTCTTACCTGGTCAAGATATGAATCGAGAATGTACAATTTGAACATATCGTCTGTTTCATTCTTAAGCAGATAAAGCATCAGCATATTTTCATTGAACGTGGATGCGATTTCTGCAATGAATGTTGCGTAGCCCGATGTGGAGTAAGGCTGATATTTGTCGGACAGATAAGAATGCATTGCGTGACCGAGTTCGTGCGCCATTGTCGATACCGCGTCGTATTTGCCGTTATAGTTCAGTTTTATATAAGGATGAACGCCGTAAACGCCGCCTGAATAGGCTCCGCTTTCTTTTCCCTTATTCGGATAAATGTCCATCCATCTGTTTGTGAATGCCGTTTCAAGTGCGTCCTGATATTCTTTGCCGAGAGGTTTCAAGGATTCTGTAATGAATTTCTTGCTGTCTTCAAGCGAAAATGTTTTATCCACGGAAGGAACAGCGGAGGCATAAATATCTTCGTATCTGTATTTATCGAGTTTTAAAAGTCTTTGTTTGAGTTTCAGATATCTGTGAAGCGGAGTGAGATTTTCCTTAACGCTTGTTACGAGTTGATTGTAAACGTCAACAGGAATATTGTCGTCGAAAAGACGCGCTTCAAGACAATTGTCGAAATTTCTTACCTTTGCACCGAACAGGTGAGTCTTAACCGCGCCGTCCTGTAAAAGTGCAAGAGAATTTTCGAATTTCTTTCCGTGTTTCCAGAATTCCCTCATAACCATGCTGCGAATTTTGGGATCTTTGTCGCTGCGGTACTTTGAATAGTTGGCATAATTTAGCGGAACTTTCTCGCCGTTTATTGTAACTTCAACGGGAGGAAGTTCAACATCGTTCAGCATCGTGGAAGTTTTCGAAGGAACGCCCGTGAAGAGACCTGTAAGAGAAACTATTTTTTGTTTCTCTTCGGGGAGCACATGGTCTTTGCTTCTAAGTACATCTTCAACTCCGAATTTATACGGTGCGAGTTTCGGTTCTTCTTTGAGATATGAATCGAATTTTTCTTTTCCCAGTGCAAGTACATCGGGATTAAAGAATGCCAGTTTGGCTCCGAAGTTCACGAAAATAGACTGAAGTTCGCCGTCCATTTTCTGGTAATCAGTATTGCTCATATCAACAGCCGCCTGATGCGAAGTATAACCGTAAAGTCTGGCTGACTTCAGGTTAATCGTATTCAAAAGTTCAAGCATTTCAAGCATATCTTTCGAAGAGGAAGTCCATGTCTTGATTTTTGCGTCAACCTGTGAAATAAGATTTACGGTTGCATCTTTATCTGCATCCCAGTCGCTTTTTGTTGCGTACAGGTCTTCGATTTTCCAGGTATATTCAACCGGAATGTCTTTTCTGTCAGTCGTGGAATAATCTTTCACCTGTCCAAAAGCGGTTTGTGAAATTATTGTCATAATACAAATTAAAATTAGTACAATACTTGTCTTATTATACATAGTCTTATAAAAAATTATAAAATAATTTATTTGAAGACTAATAATATAGTTCTTATTAACCCTAATTTAAATTTAATTATTAGTGGATAAACCGCTTTTCCCATATATTTAGTGGGTTTTTAGGTTTCTGAGCAATTATCACCGTGATTTTAAAAATACTTCCAAAGGGTATTCGGAATGAGAATATCATTGAAAACTACGTGAATTTTTGGTAAATTTTCTTTTTGGAAATAAATATCATCAATGAAAAAAGTTAAAGCGAAAAACAATTACAAACTCACTCAGCAGATCGCTGCGAAGAAATCTGCAGGGCAGAAAAGAAGAGACCCCTTTAAAGAAAGAGGTATCGACAGTTTTATTGATTTCCGCGATGTCAAATTGCTGACAAGATTCCTTAATGAGCAGGGGAAATTGTTACCTGCAAGAATTACAGGTTCAACCGCCAAGATGCAGAGAAAACTCACAACGGCAGTTAAAAGAGCAAGACATCTCGCTTTACTTCCTTTCGTCAGCGAAGGTTCGAAGTACTAGCAAACGGGATATATAAATTATAAAACTCCTTTGCCATGCAAAGGAGTTTTTTTATTTTCGTTTCAGAATAATCATTGTAATGTCATCGTACTGAAGTTCGCCCGTCGTAAATTCTTTAATATCGTCTAAAAGTTTATCCTGCAAACCCTGTGAATCGAGTTTTCTGTTCTCCTGCATAACTTTTATAATCCTGTCTTCTCCGTATTCATCTTTTTTCGCGTTTCTCGCTTCGGATGCGCCGTCCGTGTAAAGCACGAGCACGTCCTCATTGCTTATCGTTACAGTTTCGGATTTGTATTCGAATCCGCTCTCAAGCACTCCGAGCATTAGTCCGCCTTTATCGAGACTGATTACTTTATCGCCGGTAATGAGATAAGGATAGTTGTGACCGGCATTAATATATTTGAATGTATTGTTTTCCGTATCGAGAATTCCCCAGAAGAATGTTATGAATTTTTCGGAGTTTGTGTTTGAAAATATTAATTCATTTATTTTCTGTGTGGATTCTTCGAAACAGAAATCTTTGTTGTAAAATTTAAGAAATGAATGGACCGCCGACTGTATATTCGCCATCAGCAGTGAAGCGGGAGTTCCTTTTCCCGAAACGTCAGCAATAACAAAACAATATTTTGTTTCGCTTAATCTTATAATATCGAAATAATCTCCTCCGACCTGCATTGCGGGAATGTTACAGCCGCAT
Source organism: Ignavibacteria bacterium (assembly GCA_028714695.1). Classification (GTDB taxonomy): domain Bacteria; phylum Bacteroidota; class Ignavibacteria; order Tepidaquicellales; family Tepidaquicellaceae; genus CAIKZJ01. Next base: position 264,719 of record JAQTLX010000002.1, read on the forward strand.
ACTGAATATCCTTCTATTTCAGGCAGTTTGCTTGGAAGCAGCGCCAGTTGAATGTCTCTTGCAATTTTAAGTTCGTTCTCAATCTTTTGCTTGTCTATGTATTCGCTGAAAAGTACAGTATTATCAAGTGAAATGATTGAAAGGTTAATAAGCGATTCAAGGAATTGTATATCGGAAATTGTGTATTCCGATTTGTTCAGTTTCTCTCCGAGACAGACTATTGTGTCGACTTTATTCTCGGTGGAGATAGGAAGTATAAGCCTGAATCCTGATTCTTTCAAAAACTGTTTGAATGGATTGGAATTAGTCTCGTGCAGAATTTCAGGTTCCGAAATCTCTTCAAGATTCCCAAGATACTCATCGTCAAGTTTTGTTTCCCTGCCTGCTTCAAGTATGTAAAAAACTTCAGAGCGGAATTTAGAAAAAATAATATAATCTCTGATTCCGAAATTGCCGAGCAATGAGTATTTCAGCAGTCTGAGAATCTTATTCCTGTCCTGAAAGTTTGTATTGAATTCCTTGCTGAGTTCGAACAGAGTTCTAAGATGCTGTATCTGCGAACTGAGGTTGATATTGAGTTTTCTTATTTCTTCGAATTTTATTGAATTCTCAATTGTAGGTGATGAAAGGTTCAGCATCGTTTCAATAAACAAAATCTCATTCTTGCTGAGGTCCTGCTTTGTAAGTTTTTCTCCGAGGCATAAAACCCCTATAAGTTTATCGACGAAATATATTTTAAAGAAGAACTTCAATTTATGCTCTTCAAAAAAATCTTTGTTTTCCAACTGGCTGATTTCGAATATAGGCTCTTTGGGAAGAATAATGGATAATCTGTCGCCCTGATGACCGAGGTTCAGTCCTTTGACTGCTTTTATTTCAAAGCCGTTGCTGCTTGTATTCTGTGAATCGGATTTTATAAGAAGGATACCCTTCGTAATCATCATCTTTCCCATGATGCTTAGAAGAATGTTGCCAAGAATGAACTGAAGTTCGAGTTTTGTATTTATTAATTGTGAGAATTCTATCAGCGAGTTTAATTCGAGTTGTTTATTAATTGTATCGTTCATAGCAATAATTTACAAATTTCGAAAAAGGAAGAAAACGGGAATTATATTACTTTGATGAGAGTCAATGAGTTTGAATCCGGCTTGATGTGCTTGAACTCAATTTTGTCCATGGATTTTTTCATAAGCGGAATACCCAGACCTCCGACCTTGAATTTCGTAAAGTATTCCTTCATGTCCGGAGTTTCTTTCTTTGTCGGATCGAATGCTTCGCCCTTATACCTGATAGTGACTATGAACTGATTGTCCTTGTATTCGCTTTCGACATCGATTTCATTTGAATCGTTGAACTTATGAGTGTGTTTAATTACATTTGTGCAAGCCTCATCGACGGAAATAATTATCTGATTTATTATTTTCTGGTCTATATTTATTCCCGAAGCCTTTTGCTCTACAAAATCTCTCACCAGGTGGAGATTCTTCGTGGAACTCTTTATTGTTATTTTATCCTTCTTGCCCAAAATGCTAAACAGTTTCGTTAAATTTGTTAACAGCCTCATTTTCGTCTTTCAGGATGTTGAATAATATCGGGAAACCAAGCATATCGAAAATGTTGAAAATCTTATCGCTCATATCGGATAATTTAATGTCTCCGTCATGACTGCGCATTGTTTCTATATAAGCCATAAATACACCGAGACCCGCACTGCTTATGTATGATAATCCCGAAAAATTTACTATAACTTTGTATAATTTCTTGGACAGGAGTTCTTCAAATTTCTTTTCCAGCAAAGATGACGTATGGGCATCCAAAAATCCGTTTAAATACAGAATGATTAAATCATCTGCTTTTTTTTCGGTTATTGTGAATTCGTCCATTTTAAAATTTTAATTTCTGAAAAATCCCAAAAAATAAATTCAAAATAAATGATATAATTTCTAATTACTTATTTATCGCTTCATTTATCCTGTCTAATTATTATACTCTGATTGTGGAAAAATGTTACATTTATATCTACATAGAATATATTTATCATAAAAAGTATATTTACTGTGTAAAAATGAGTAAAATCGGCTACATATCGGCAGATAATAAAAGAAAAGCCATCGGTATCCTATCGGGCACGTCCGTAGATGCAGTTGATGTAGTTTTAACCGATATAATGGGAACAGGAACAGACATTAAGATAAAGGTCATTGATTATTTTGAATACAAAATTCCTCCCGAAATTAAGAATTTTGTTCTTGAAACAAGCGTAGCAGGCAAAGGCACGGTGGAAAACGTCTGTAAACTAAATTTCATTCTCGGTCGATTTTATGCCTCATGTATCAACAGATTTTTAAAGTCCCGGAATCTGAAAAACAAAGACATCGATTTTATCGGTTCGCACGGTCAGACGATACACCATCTGCCCAAAAAGGAAAAATTGTTCGGGATTCTTGCAAACTCAACATTACAGATAGGCGACCCATCGGTTATCGCAAATCTCACGGGAATAACAACGGTAGGTGATTTCAGAACCGCGGATATGGCTGTCGGCGGCGGCGGCGCTCCTCTTGTTCCTTATCTCGATTTTGTTTTGTTCAGAAAAAAATCGACTGATAGAATACTGCTTAACATTGGCGGCATATCAAACATTACTTATCTGAAAAGAAACGGAACGTTCGATGAAGTAATTGCATTCGATACAGGTCCGGGAAATATGATGATTGATTATCTTGCTAAGAAATATTTTAACAAGGATTTCGATAAGAACTGCGTTTTCGCCGATAAAGGAAAAGTAAATCAATCGTTGTTCTGCAATATTAGAAATAAAGATATTTTTCTGAAAGCAAAACCGCCGAAAAGCACAGGCAGGGAATTATACAGCGGAAGTTTCGTGGAAAGTATTCTAAAGAAACACAGGAAAATAAATCCTTATGATATTATCGCGACATTTACTGAGTACACTGCATTTTCAATAGTCGAGAATATTAGACGGTTTACAAAAATAAAAAATCAATTTGAACTTATAGTCAGCGGCGGAGGTTCTAAGAACAAACACATAATTTCTTATCTTAAAACCGAACTGAAGAATTCGAAAATTGTTCTGCTCGATGATAACGGTATTAACACTTCGAATAAGGAGGCTGTGCTTTTTGCCGTGCTTGCAAACGAAGCGCTGTACGGCGGAAGCGCTAACATTAAATCCGTTACAGGGGCAGTAAAAAATGTAATTCTCGGTAAAATATGCAGAGTATGAAAGAAAATAAAATTGTTATAATCACAGGCGGAACAGGCGGTCTCGGCAGACATGTAGCAAGTAAATTCGCTGCCGCGGGATGCAAAGTATATCTGCCTGTAACCTCGCTGAAGAAATTCACGCAGACCTTCGATAATTCGCAGGAGGAGAATTCGGAATTTTCTCTGCGCAAAATATTCGCATTTGAGTGCGATGCGCTCAATGAAACCGCGGTAAATGAATTTGTTGCAAATGTATCCGCTCTTGAAAAGGGAAGAATTGATGTACTCGTAAATACTGTGGGCGGGATTCACGATGAAGTTAAAACCGCGGATATTGATATGAAGGAATTTGACAAATGGTTCAATCTGAATTTCAGAACCACGCTGCTTTTTACAAAGGCAGTTTTGAAAAGCATGATACAAAACAATTTCGGCAGAATTATTTCCATCGGCTCTACAATGGGCCTGAATCCGGTTCCGGGAAGACTTGCGTATTCAATTTCAAAATCCGCATTAACGGAGTTGATGGAACTGGTTTCGAAGGAATACAAAAAATTCAATATCAGGGCAAACACTATTGTACCGTCGGTCATTGATACGCCCGCTAACCGAGAGTGGGGAACGGAAGAGGAAATAAAAAAATGGGTGAAACCGTCCGAAATAGCGAATGTAATATTTGAACTTGCCGGAGAGAAATTTAATTCGGTCACACAAAGCACAATAAAAGTTTTCGGAAATTTTTAATTTAAAATACATATTATGAAAGTAGTAGTTACAGGCGGCGCCGGATTTCTCGGCTATCATATAGCGTTAAAAGTAAATGAGATTACAAATTTTAAAGATTCGGTATTTTTCGATATTGCCGAATTTCCAAAAGAAGATTATAACAAAGAAATAAACTGCATCTACGGGGACGTGAGAGTGCCTTCTCTTATGGATGAAATAATCAAAGGCGCTGACGTGGTCATTCATTGCGCGGCGGCTTTGCCTCTCTGGAAGAAAAAAGACATACACGAAACAAATGTCGGAGGCATGAGAGTCGTTTGCGAAGCATGCCTTAAGCATAATGTAGGGCGTTTGATTTTTATTTCCTCAACTTCTGTTTACGGCGTCCCTAAAGAACATCCACTCTATGAAAGTAATGCAAGAGTCGGAGTCGGTCCTTACGGAAAGAGCAAAATTGAAGCGGAAGAAGTCTGCGAAGAATACAGGAAAAAAGGTCTGACAGTCTGCATACTGAGACCAAAGAGTTTTATCGGAACTGCAAGGCTCGGAGTATTCCAGATCCTTTACGATTGGGTTGAATCGGGTGCAAAGATTCCCATCATAGGCAACGGCAAAAACAGATATCAGTTGTTCGAAGTGGAAGATCTGGTTGACGCGATAAACCTTTGCGCAACTTTGCCGAAGGAAAAAATCAACGATACATTTAACGTCGGCGCGAAAGAGTTCAAAACTGTCAGTGAAGATGTCGGTGCGATGTGCGAATACGCCGGAACAGGCTCGCGTGTTATGAGTACGCCTGCATGGCTTATAAAACCTGCTCTGAGATTCTTTGAGATATTGAATTTATCACCGTTATATAAATGGATTTACGGAACAGCGGATACGGATTCGTTTGTATCAATCGAAAAAGCACAGAAGACATTGGGCTGGAACCCGAAATTCTCCAATGCCGACGCGCTCATAAGGTCATATAAATGGTATCTCGAAAACAAGCATACGATTAAACAGGGAACAGGCGTCACTCACAGGATTGCATGGAAGCAGGGGATTCTTTCTTTGTTCAAGAAGTTTATGTAGACTGAATTATCGTTTAAGTTGCGATAATATATAAATCAACTTATATATAAATATTATATGAACATACTAATCCCGGGATTTCGGTTAGTAATTCTTAAATCTATTTTGACTTTATTTGTAACTCTGATTTGTTTCCGGAGCACATATTGTCAGAATGACAGTGCCATTATATCATACGAGCCGGGCAAATATATCTCAAAACTGCTGCACGAAAAGAAAAAAATCATAATTGGAGATTCCTATCATCATCATCCGTTTTATTTTTATACCGTAATCGATGTATTAAACGGTTGGTTTTCGGATGCTGTTAATGAAAAATCGGGGAAAAATAAATTAACTCTCATCCTTGAGCATGGTGATGACTTTGCAACTGCAATGAATAATGCCGTATCAATTTCGGACCTCAATGCCATTATCGATGATATTTTCGCAGATACGTATCAGGAAGACTTAGAATTTTATTCGAAGTTAATTGAATTTAAGCAGAAGGTGCATCAGTACAACTCCAACAACAATGCAAATATTTCGTTTAAGGTTAAAGGATTCGAAATGAACAGTTTTTTCAGGAATATCCCCGACAGCATAATGGAAAAAACAAACGAGGAAACTGACTTGTGGTTCATAAACACAAGAGACAGCGTTGTCAGTTCGAATATAATTGAGTATATAAATGAAAATGCTGATGAAGATATATTGATGTTTTACGGTAATGCACACATAATTAAAACACGGATTAACAAAAGCAGTATTACGAACAATATAAAAGATGATAGAGGCTTTGGATATTATGATGCGTATTACCTGAAGAAATATTATGGGGATGAGCAATTTCTTACATTTGCGCAAATCGATATAACTTCAAGAGTTGAAAAATTTATTGACACGAGTAAAATTAATTGTGATATTATTTTTAAATTCCCTTCCAATATTCCCAATATGCTTGCAGTCTATGGCGTCGATTATGCTATTCGCAAAAACCATATTGCTAAAACCCCGCCGCATCCATTAGGACTTGTGTTTAGCAGGAGAAATATCTTAAATATTCTTGATGTAATTAGATGGCTAAAGAAATATGACACAGATTGGTCTAAAGAGAAAATTAGTTTCTTTAACAGATATTTGGATATATTGACGGATATTACGTATTATGATTCTATAAAAATTGTCATCAACGAAGAATATCTTTCGAATTACAACGGCTTTGAAAGAATAGAATCAGATCAGTTTAAATCACGCATAAATGATATTATTTTCAAAAAACACAAAACGGATAAGAACTACAAGAAAATGCTCACCCAGATGGGTTTCGACCCTATGGTTCTGGATATATCGGGTATTTCCGATACATCACTTTGGATAAACTCAATTTGGCCTGAAGAAATAAAGCACGTAAAATACATTAATTCGGCAGGGACATTGTGGTTAGGGGACGATCCGGAAAAAAAATACGCGAGACAGTATTTATCAGAGTTTACAGGTTATGATTATCCGGAGATATACAAATATCTTGTTTGGTGGAGGAAAAATATTAACCGCCTCGAATATTAAATTTTATTTAATAGTTTCATTTTTTATCTTATACAGATATTCAAGTGTTGCGCCGTATTCATTGTGTATGACGCATTCGAATATTGCCTCTTCCATGCTGGTTTTTAAAATGCCTACAATTTTGGACGGTTCTATACCTCAGATTTTCATTTTTTCATCACTCCGCACCGGCAAATGGAAACTAATTTAGCAGTTTTTCACAATTTAATGTTGAATATTATATCTATTTTATCTATGTTAAATAGAAGTTGAACTTCTAATTAGCGTATAATGATAAAAAGAGAAATTACTAAGAGGATTTTATCGTTATCAAAAAAAATCCCTGTTATAACGATTACCGGTCCGAGGCAGTCAGGAAAAACTACCCTTGCTAAATCGACATTTCCCGATTATCGATACATATCTCTTGAAAATCCTGACAATCTTGATTTTGCTCTGTCTGACCCGAAAGGATTTTTAAATACTTATAATGGAAAAATTATTATCGATGAAGCCCAGCATGCTCCCGGATTGTTTTCTTATATTCAAACTATTGTTGATGAAAAGAAGGAAAACGGTTTGTTTGTTCTTACCGGCTCTCAAAATTTCCTGCTTCATGCAAAAATATCGCAGAGTCTTGCCGGCAGGGTGATAATATTTAATTTGATGCCGTTTAGTTACAACGAGTTGAAAAACACAAAATATAAAATTGAAAAATTATCCGAACTGATTGTAAAAGGTCTCTATCCGAGAATCTATGATTCGGGTTTAAATCCATCCGATTGGTACCCGTCATATATACAGACTTATCTTGAAAGGGATGTCAGACAGATTTTAAATGTCGGAGATATTAATGCATTCAGAAATTTTTTAAGGGTTTGCGCAGGAAGATGCGGGCAGGTATTAAATCTAAGCAGTATTGGAAGTGATTTGGGCATTTCTTATCATACAGTAAGAAAGTGGTTATCCGTTCTTGAACAGAGTTACATCGCTTGTATGCTGCCACCTTATTATGTGAATTTTAACAAACGAATAATTAAATCACCAAAACTATATTTTTATGATACAGGTCTGGTTTGCTCATTACTTGGAATTAACTCGCCCGAAGCATTTGAACTGCACTACCTTAGGGGCGGGATATTTGAATCTTTCGTAATCTCGGAATTAATAAAAAGTAAATTCAATTCAGGCAGCAGCAGCGAAATGTATTATTGGAAAGATTTAAATGGAAACGAAATTGATTGCATAATATCAAGCGGAACTCAAACAAAAGCAATTGAAATTAAATCTGCTGAAACAATTAAAACTGATTTTTTTAAGACTCTTAAACTTTGGAATAAACTTGACCCTGAAAATAACAATAGCCTGAATTTAGTTTATGGCGGATATGAAAATCAAAACAGGGAGTCTATTAAGGTGTACACCTGGAAAGAATGCGCAAAATTATTGTGACTTTATTTTTGTAAGCAATGCAAAGTAATTCGGGCTGCCTGTCTGATGCGCAGTATATCTGAAATCTCATAATCCGGATAAGTTATTTATTCCCGAACTCTTCTATTATGTCATCCTTTATTTTGTAAAGATATTCGAGCGCGGCGTTGTATTTGTTGGGTATTATGCCTTCTAATATAGCCTCTTCGATACTTGTTTTTAAAATGCCTACCAGTTTAGACGGTTCTATGCCGCATATTTCCATAATTTCATCACCGCGCACAGGGGACTGGAAGTTTCTTAAGTTGTCTTTTTCCTGAACTTCAAGAATTCTCTTTTCCACTAATGCGAAATTCGATAAATATTTTTTTACCTTATCGGGATTCTTGGAAGTAATGTCCGCTCTGCAGAGTTTTAAAAGGTCAACCAGTTCTTCTCCCGCTTCCGCTGCCAGTCTGCGTACCGCAGAATCGGTAGCGTCCTGATTTACGAGCGCAGCAGGTCTTAGATGAAGCCGTATGAGTTTGCTTACGTAGTCAATCTTGTTCAGAGGCAGGTGCATGCGGTCAAAAATCTTTTTCATCATTCTCGCACCGAGTTCTTCATGCCCGTGAAATGTCCAGCCCGTTCCGGGAATGAATTTTTTTGTTCTTGGCTTTGCAATGTCGTGTGTAAGCGCCGCGAATCTCAGCCAAACATCATCGGTTACTTTCGAAATATTATCGACAACTTCGAGAGTGTGGAAGAAAACATCTTTGTGGTGATAATCTTTTCTCTGGTCTATTCCTCCGAGATTTGATATCTCAGGGAATATTATATCCATTACGCCTGTAAGAAAGAGAAGGTTAAGTCCGATTGATGGTTTATCCGATTCCAGTATTTTCAGGAACTCCGTAGTAATTCTTTCCTGTGAAACAACGCTGTCTTCTTTTAGCCTGTTCTTATTATCCGCAATCGCCTTAAAAGTATTTTCTTCAATTGCGAAATCAAGTTTTGACGCAAACCTTATTGCGCGAAGAATCCTAAGCGGGTCGTCAAAGAATGTTTTATCCGGTTCGAGAGGTGTTTTTAATATTTTGTCCTTCAGGTCTTTTATTCCGCCGAATTTATCAATCACTTCACCGCTGCCTGAAAGACTTATGGCAAGCGTGTTGATAGTGAAATCCCTTCTGGATAAATCTTCATCCAGCGTGCCGAATTCCACAACGGGTTTTCTTGAATCCCTGCTGTAACTTTCTTTTCGTGATGATGCGAATTCAACTTTATTGTTATCGATATTAAGAAGCGCCGTACCGAAGTTCTTATAAACAGCGCTTAGATTCATTTTATTGCTCCCGGCGAAACCTTCGGCAAATTCAACGGCATCGCCTATTACCATTATATCAATATCTAGACCGGTCATATCTATGCCGAGTAGGCTGTCTCTGACAAATCCTCCGACAATATATGCTTCGGCTTTTGATTTCTTCGTGAATCTCACAAGGTCGCCAATCAAGCCGCTTTTGAAATCGATATTTTGGATAATGGTTTTCAATTATTTTATCTTGCTCCAGTTCTCTTCTATCTTTTTTAATATCATACCTGCAATTTCGAGCGCGACCTTTCCGTCGTGCAATGTAACTTCAGGTTCCTGATTGTTAAGGATACTGTTAAAGAACAATTCTTCCTCGTATTTCATTGCATTGCTGATGTCGACAACAGGTTTTTCGTACGCTATCTTATAACTCTTTCCGTTCAGTTCAACGGGCATTGAAAAAATATTAGTATCTGAGTTATCCGTTAATCTGAACACTTCGGATGTATTGTTGAGAAAATCAATTGAAACGTACGCATTCTTCTGAAAAATTCTCATCTTGCGCATTTTCTTTAGCGACACCCGTGATGCCGTAATATTCGCAACACAGCCGTTTTCGAAATTAATTCTTGTGTTTGCAATATCGATGGTATCGGTTAAAACACCGACACCGTTTGCTTCTATCGACTTTACCCCGGACTTAACAAGATTTAGAATTATATCTATATCATGAATCATCAGGTCCTTTATAACGGACACATCCGTACCGCGCGGATTAAACTGCGCCAGTCTGTGCGTTTCTATGAACAAAGGGGCAAGAGTATATTTCTCAACGGAAAGAATTGCGGGGTTGAACCTTTCAATATGTCCGACCTGCACGATTATGCCGTCCCTGTTAATCTTTTCGAGTTCTTCGGCTTCTTCGAGAGTTTCCGTAACGGGTTTTTCGATGAATGTATGTATGCCGGCTGAAATTGTTTCTCTTGCTATTTCAAAATGTGTAGTGGTTGGAGTTACTATGAATACTGCATTTACGGCTCCTAGAAATTCAGGCAGATTGGTAAAGTATTTTACGCCCCATTCTTCGGACAGCGCTTTTATTCCATTGGTATCTATATCGTAGATGCCCGCGAGTTTGATAAGCGGATTTCTTTTTTCGATTTCTCTTATGTTCTTCAGGTGCATTCTGCCGAGATGCCCGCATCCGATTATTCCGGCACTGATTAAATTATTCATAGTATATTATTTTGGTTCTGCATGAATGATAACATTGCTTAAATTAGGGTAAATTTCTTTTATATGTAAATATATTCTGCTTTCAAGAATCGTTACAACATCGTGCACTTCATCGAAAGTATATTCGCTCTTGAAACTGCAGTTAAGCGAAACTCTTATCTTGCCTGCGGAATTCATTACTCTTATATCGCCGTAATCTTCAATTTTATCTTCCGCGGAAAGTATTTTGTGTATGTTTGCAATTAAGTCCGACGACATTTCAGTAATATCTATTGTGTCGAATAAAATCTCGCTTGGTTCATCAAGGTGTATTTTCACTTTTTTAACTATTGGAATCTTCTCGAGAATTTTATCCTCAAGGTCCGATATAACGTCGTGCGCTTTTATAAGGTCGTTCGTATTTTCAATTTCAACATGAAGTTCGGAGAAAATATCTTTATCGATTCTGTGAGAAAAAATATCGTGGCATTTGAATCCGCTGTCGTTCACTATCATACGGATTTTTTCGTTCAGCGTTTCTGAACTCGTTTCTACCGGTTCGGAATGGATTACAACGTCAATATTGTCGGCAATTTCCTTAATGCTTTTTTCAGCCGTATCCATCAATTCGTGCGTCATAGAAAATGATTTTGTCCTGCCTATCTGAATTACCATATCCACAAAGGTTTTCGTGCTGCTGCCTCTTATTCTGAGCGTTCTGATTCCTTCGATACCTTTTATATCGGATATCCTTTTTCTTATATCGGCTTCGATACCGTCGGGCACTCTGTCAAGCAGCGAACCGATTGCTTTTTTGGATAAACTGAGAGTTGTATATATAATAATTATTGAAACGACTATAGCGCTGATTGGGTCTGCAAGATTCGAGATTTTGAAAGATGTGAATATCATGCCGGCAAGGACGACTAAGGAACTGTAAATATCCGAAGAAAAATGAAGTGCGTCCGCTTCGAGAGCCTGCGATTTAGTTTCTTTAGCAACTTTCATCAGCGCCTTTGAACGATGATAATCTATGAAGATGCAAATGAGTATGGCTAAAAACACAAACACGTTTAAATGTATGTCGATAGGATGTATAATCCTGTCGATTGATTCATAGATAAGATATGCGCACATGAATACAAGTATAACCACCTGAAAGAGCGCGGAAAAACTTTCTATCTTGTCGTGTCCGTAATGATGGTCGCTGTCAGGCGGTTTTGTTGAATATCTTATGGATAAAATAGTCGCTATGGTTGCGATTAAATCAGTTGATGAATGGAACAATTCGGATAATACCCCTATGCTTCCGCTGATAAGTGATGCAAATAGTTTAATGAATACAATAAATAATGCGGCATACAAAGAAATATTCGCTACGCCGATTTTTTTTCTGTTTATTGATTCGGTTGAACTTTCCATATCAGTTTATCACTCCTCCCGTTTGTTGTTGATTTTGGTATTGAGAAAGAAACACTCCCAAAATTGTTATTGTTGCTCCAACGATGAAAAAATAAGTTATTTCTTCCTTTAATAAAATCCATGAAAAAACTATTGCTACTACCGGGGCCAGATTTGTTGATGTAGTAAGTTCCGTTATTTTGATATATCTGATTGCATACGTGAATACAAAATACCCCGCGAAAGCCACAAAAAAAGTAAGGTGTATAAAACCAAGTATTCCCGGAAGAGTCAGATTTTCAAATGTAAGATTCTTCATATCGAAAATAAAAATCGGGATATACATTATTATGCCGATTGTGAATGCGATGGTAGATGTTTTCAAAGCGCCGTATTTCTTTATACAGTCTCTGTTCAGCGTAATATATGCCGCCCACGAAAGGACGGCAAATACGAGCAGTATATCTCCGAGAAGAACGTTCGAATCGGCAACCTTTGTTTTCATAATACTGTCATAAAAGACAAAGAATATGCCCGCTATTGTGAGAAGTATCGGAATCAATCTTTTTATTGTGAACTTTTCATGGTTCATGGCAATCGAAATCACATAAGCGAACAGCGGTGTGCATGCATATGTTACGCCGGAGTGCGATGCGAGTGAAAGTTTTATCCCTTCAAGGAAAAAGAATTGGTTAATCGGAATGACAAGCGCTCCGAGTATAAGGAACATTATTATATCCGATCTGTCAATCTTATACGAACCCTTCTTGAACAAAAATATTATGTTAAATAGTATAGCGGCGATACCGAATCTCAGGAAAGCCAGACTGAGAGGGGATATTTCAGCAACTGTGAATTTGGCAGCAATCGGTGTGAAAGATGTCGTGAATATAAGGAATATTATAATTGCAAGTTTCTTCAAATTGTAAATACGAAATAAGGGGGATATAATCCCCCTTATAAAATTTATTTTGAACCGTTACTATGCTTTCTTTTTGTTCTTCAGCAATTCAATTTTTACTTTTTTTGCTCTTAATTTTGCTTTTTTGTGTTTCTTGTCAGCGACTGTTTTTGGCTTGTACATTTTTTTGTTTTTTTAATTTATGCTATTGTGATTTCATTATCGAGATAGACATCCTGAATTGCATTCAGCAAAATAACGCCGTCCTTCATTGGTTTCTGGAATGCTTTCCTTCCGGAGATAAGTCCCATGCCGCCGGCTCTTTTGTTTACGACTGCTGTTTTTACCGCTTCCTTTAAATCCGAATCGCCTTTGCCTGTTGATGCGCCGCCTGAATTTATTAATCCGGCTCTGCCCATGTAGCAGTTCGCGACTTGATATCTTGTAAGGTCGATTGGGTTGTCGGTAGTAAGTTTTTCGTAAACCAGTTTGCTTGTTTTTCCGAATTTCAGCGCGTTGTAACCGCCGTTGTTTTCGGGGAGTTTCTGCTTGATGATGTCAGCCTGAATCGTTACTCCGAGATGATTTGCCTGTCCTGTAAGGTCTGCTGATACATGATAATCCTTGTCGCCTTTCACGTTGAACGCGGAATTTCTGAGGTAGCACCATAAAATTGTTACCATACCGAGTTCGTGCGCATATTCAAATGCCTCGCTCACTTCCTGTATCTGTCTCGCTGATTCATCTGAGCCGAAATAGATTGTCGCTCCGACTGCTACGGCGCCCATGTCGAATGCCTGGTCGATGCTCGCAAACATTATCTGGTCGTATTTGTTGGGATATGAAAGAAATTCATTGTGGTTAACTTTCAGGATGAAAGGAATCTTGTGCGCATATTTTCTTGATACCGCACCGAGGACTCCGAGCGTAGATGCGACTGCATTGCATCCGCCTTCGATTGCAAGTTTAACTATATTTTCAGGATCGAAATAAATGGGTTCCGGTGCAAACGATGCGCCTGCCGAATGCTCAATGCCCTGGTCAACAGGCAGTATTGAGACGTAGCCTGATTTTCCGAGTCTGCCTGAATTGAAAATTGTCTGCATATTTCTTAAAACGTTCGGTGTTCTGTCTGAATCTTTCCATACTCTGTCAACGAAATCGCTTCCTGGAAGATGAAGATTCTCTTTCGGGATAGTAGTACATTTGTGTGTGAGTAACGCTTCGTTTTCTTTTCCTAATAAATCTTTGATTTTTTGTGACATGATAAATTATTAAATTATTAAAATATTTTTATCTCTATGTTTTTTTCTTTTATGTTTTCGATGTTGAACTTTTGCTTCTCCTTTAGAAATGATTTCTTGATGAAACCTAAACCTTCGTATTTGTTATCCGATTTGTTTACAGACGTAATGAAACCGCATTCCGTACCTGTCCCGGAAAATATTTTTTGTTTTCCGCTGAATTCTGTATCGCTTATAATTCTGACTATCTCCTTCTGCACTTTATCCTGAGTATCGAGACGTGAAATCACTTCCTGTCCGATATAACATCCTTTTGTGAACGACACAAATTCGTTAAGATTGCATTCAAGCGGATTGACACTCGAATTTAGTTCATTGCAACTGTAAAGATAACCATTCCTGAGTGCGTGTAAACTGAAATCTTTTTCCGATACAAGCGCCGCTTTGCTCGTCAATTCTTTAATGTATCCGGAATCGGGATTATTCAAAATAACAAAAACTTTTTTGAAAGCATAATTATCTTTTAATAAAATATTTCCGTCTAGCGATTTATATTCTTTGCCCGCAAAATCATCGAACAACCGGAAGTAAATAATATTATCGGTATAGACGGTGATTTTTTCCGTCGAAAGCAATTCCGCGTGTATATCATCAGTAACAGTGTATTTTTGTATAAAATCAAAAAGATTTTTGGAATTTCCGTTAGAACATAAAACCAGGAAATCATTTTGCAGATTTATAACGGGAGCGAAATCAACGACTCTTCCTATATCATTTGTAAAAACAGTTCTTAAAACTTCATCCTCGCCGAATTTTCTAAAATCGTTGGTTGATACTCTGTTGAAGAAATCTTTCCTGTCATTTCCGGAGATTCTTAATATCACGGTATTTTCTCTGAATATATTCAAATTGTGCTTAATTCGAGCATTTAATACAATAATAAATTTACCCAAAATTGCAGTAAATTTAAATGGAAAAATGCACTATATTGTGATAAAAATATTTTGGAAAGTGATTTCCGCCGCAGATTTACACGGATTCACAGGATGTGCGTAGATAGAATTAGAATTTGTTATAAATTCAACTAATTAAATGATTGTATAGGTTCTCTTTATTCCCCCGCAAATTGCTGTAGTTTCTTCTCATTGAATGACCTGTCTTCATAAAAAGCACCTGAATGAGAGAAAAAGTGTGATTTTCGGAGTTTACTGAAATGTGCAATCTTATTCGATTTACTGCATTATTCAATTGAATAAAATTCTTAGAATTACTATCTTTAACGTTTTAATAAATAAAGAAAGAGTATGAAAATCCCTGAAAATTTAAAATTTACAAACGACCATGAATTTGTAAAGGTCGATGGCAACATTGCTACAATTGGTGTTACGGATTATGCGCAAGGTGAATTAGGGGATATAATTTTTATTGATTTTACCAAATCCACTGGCGACGCGGTAATTTCAGGCGATGCAGTCTGTTCTATAGAAGCAGTAAAGACGGTATCAGAAGTATTCAGCCCCGTCAGCGGAAAAATAGTTGAAATAAACATCGGAATTAATGATAAGGCATCCGCGGTAAATGAAGATCCGTACGGCGAAGGCTGGCTCTTTAAAGTTGAAATGACGAATTCTGCCGAAGCAGGCGCATTGCTTGATGCAAAGGCATATTCGGAATTAGTGGGAGCGTAAATTTTTTTATATACGGAATAATTATACGGCTATTTAGGTGAAGATTATTATTTCAAATATAGCTGAAGGTGAACATTTTTATGATTTTAAGGAAGACCCCGCTATTCTGAATTTAGAGGGTTTTGTTTTAAAGGATGAGATTACTGCGAATGTAAGGTTGTTGAAATCGAACAGGCAGATTTACGTTGAAGTGAAATACAGTTGCAATTTTGTTTTTCCATGCGACAGATGCCTGCTTGAATTTGAAAAGAATATAAGCGGAAGTTTTGAGGTTGTTTACAAATATTCGAGGGACCCGGAAGATATTAGTACCGGGAATGACGAGAATATTTTTTTTATATCACCCGAGAAAAACTTCATTGACATAAAAGAACTTTTAAGGGAATATATAATCATCAACATACCGATGAGGAAAGTACCCGAGGAAACGGAAGGAAGATGCAGTTTCTGCGGCAAGACTGCGGAAGAAATATTGAGAACTGCGGCACCGGAAGAAATAAATCCGGTTTGGAATAAACTATTAAAAAAGAAAATCTAAATAAGATAAAATGCCAAATCCAAAAAGAAGACACTCTAAGACAAGAGGAAAAAAGCGCAGAACAAATTATAAGGCTGTTGCGCCTACGGTAGCAGCATGCTCGAACTGCGGTGAAATGAAACCTAATCATCAGATTTGCCCTGCATGCGGTTTCTACGACGGAAAAAGCGTCATTCTTCCTAAGAAATAATATTCTTATTATTTGAATATGGAGAGCAATAAAATTGTAAGGATTGCTGTTGATGCTATGGGAGGCGACTTTGCACCGGAATATCCGGTTCTGGGCGCCATTGATGCTGCAAAGGAAAATAGAAACATTGAAGTTATCCTTGTAGGACCGGAAGGCAAAATCAGTCCGATTCTCGAAAAGAATTCAGTTTCACTTAAGAATCTGAAAGTTGTAAACGCTGATGAATTTGTAACTATGGAGGATGTTCCGGCTGAGGTTTTTAAAACCAAGCCCGGTTCATCGCTTAATATTGCTTTGAAGATGCAAAGGGAAAATGAAGCCGATGCGCTTGTTAGCGCAGGTAATACAGGCGCTGTTCTTTCACATTCGACTCTGCGGCTCGGAAGAATTCCGGGAATAGGCAGGGCGACGATTGGTGCTCAACTTCCGACAATAACAGGTTCGACGATGGTTTTTGACGTTGGCGCTACGGTTGACTGCAGACCGAACCATCTTGTAGAATACGCTGTTATGGGCAGCATCTACGTAAATAATATTTTTAACAATAAGAGTCCGAAAGTCGGATTACTTAGTGTGGGAGAAGAGAAAGTTAAAGGCAACACTCTGACTTTGGCGGCATACGAAATGCTTGAGAAAGCGCCTATAAATTTTATAGGTAACGTAGAAGGCGGTGATATTTTAAGAGGAATTGCCGATGTTGTTATTTGCGACGGATTTGTCGGGAACATACTTCTGAAAGAAGCAGAAAGCGTTCTCGATCTTCTGAAAGCAAAGTTAAAGGGATATGCTGAAATGGGATTCATTAAGAAACTCCGCGTAGCAATGATGTACGGCACGCTTAAAAAGATTCTTAAGAATTTCGATTATCAGGAACAGGGCGGAACGCCTTTGCTGGGAGTAAACGGAGTTTCAATCATAGGACACGGAAAATCGACTCCTTATGCAGTTAAAAAGATGATATTCAGAGCGGAAGAAATTTCAAGGTTTGAAATAAACAAAAAAATCGAATTAAAATTAAAAGAAATTAATTTAAAATAATAAAAAATGGCTAAAGTACAATCTTTCGCGGATAAAGCTGCCAAACTTGCAAGAAAGCAAGAATCGACAGTTATCTGCCCGGATACAAATAAAGAAACAAGGCTCATTCACGTTAGACTCATTGAATCAGTTACGACCGAAAAAGGCTCAGTAAAATTTCTTGACAGAAATGTAAGAGTCTATGAATCTACTTATAAACCATATAAAGGATAGGGGATTAAAAAATGCCAAAAGTATGCGCTGTAACAGGAAAAAAAGGCCTGGTGGGTAACAATGTTTCTCACGCAAACAACAGAACAAAGAGAAAACAATTGCCGAACCTTCAAAAGAAAAGAATCTGGCTCGAGGACGAAAAAAGATTTGTCACGATGAAGATTTCGACTGAAGCGATTAAGACCATTGATAAGAAAGGTCTAAAAGCCGCACTGAAGAAATAGCAAATGGCCTCTATCAGTATTATCATTCCTACGCTTAACGAAGAAAAACTGATAGAGCAAACTCTGAATCAGTTCACTGCTGATTTTAAGAAAAAATATGATACTGAAATAATTATCAGTGACGGAGGCAGCAAAGACTGTACTTTGTCACTGCTTAACGGTACGGTTGACAGGCTTGTAAAACATACAAAAAGTAATAAGCAGAACATCTCAGAAGGAAGGAACAAGGGATTTGAAGTTTCCACCGGTGATGTTCTTATTTTTTTTAATGCTGATACTTATGTGGACGATACAGGCAGATTTATGGACACCGTTATGGACGTTCTTAAAAATAAGGATATACTTGCAATAGCCTGTAAAGTAAAAGTATTTCCGGATGACGAGAAATTAAAGGATAAACTCTTTCATTTCTTCTATAATAATTACGTGAGATTTCTGAACTTTGCCGTAATGGGTATGGGAAGAGGCGAGTGCCACATAATCAGACGGGAAGCATTCTCTAAAGCAGGCGGATACAACGAGAAATTCACAGCGGGCGAAGATTTCGATTTGTATAAGAGAATTAAAAAATTCGGAAAGATTGTATATTGCAAAAATCTTCTTGTATTCGAATCGCCGAGAAGATACAGGCATTACGGATATACAAAGGTTTTTTACGACTGGGCGAAAAATTCAATATGGATAACATTATTTAAAAAATCTTTGTCAAAAGAGTGGGAAGCAGTAAGGTAAAATTTTTTAACGTTCTTTCACAATGCAGCGATGTTAAAGCGAGAACAGGCTTTATAACAACGGAGCATTCCGTTATCGAAACACCTGTCTTCATGCCTGTGGGAACACTGGGCACGGTTAAGGCAGTGAACAATGCCGAACTCGAAAATCTTGACGCGCGGATAATTCTGGGCAACACCTATCATCTTTATCTGAAACCCGGGAATGATATAATGAAAAAAGCGGGCGGTCTGCATAAGTTTATGAACTGGAACAGGAGCATACTTACGGACAGCGGCGGTTTTCAGGTTTTCAGCCTTTCTTCTCTCAAAAAGGTTCAGGACGAAGGTGTCCGTTTCAGTTCTCATATTGACGGATCGAAACATTATTTTTCGCCTGCAAGCGTTATCCAAACGGAAAGAATAATAGGCTCGGATATTATGATGCCCCTTGATGAATGTATTGCGTATCCCGCGGCAAGGAAACAGGCAGAAAAGGCGCTCGAAAGGACAATATCCTGGGAGAGAAAATGCCTGGATGAGTTCTCGAATTCGGAACCGCTTTACGGATTCAATCAGCATCTGTTCAGCATTATTCAGGGCAGTACTTTTAAAGACCTCAGAAAAATTTGTATTGAAGAACTCTCGGATGAACGTTTCAGCGGTTATGCAATAGGCGGGCTGGCGGTTGGTGAAAAAGCGGATGTAATGTATGACGTTACGGATTACTGCACCGATTATCTCCCTAAGGACCGGCCGAGATATTTAATGGGAGTCGGTACGCCGATAGATTTGCTTGAATCGGTTGAAAGAGGAGTTGATATGTTCGACTGCGTAATGCCTACAAGAAACGCGAGACACGGGAGAATATTTACAACTTACGGGGAGATAAACATTAAAAATGCAAAGTACACTGACAATTTCAATCTGATAGACGATAAATGCCTGACATATACATCGATGAATTTTTCTTTTGCATATATGAGGCATTTATTTATGACAAAAGAAATTCTCGGTATGCAACTGGCATCGATACATAATCTGGGTTTTTATCTTAAATTAATGAAAGATATTAGAGAAGCAATAAAAGAAAACAGATTTACGGAGTTTAAAAAAACATTTTTATCAAATTATAATATAAAAAACTAGTATGGAAATTTTCGGAATTTTAATGCAAAGCCAGCCGGGCGGAATGGAATCATTACTTTCAACAATAGTACCTTTCCTCCTCATCATTGTTGTATTTTATTTCTTAATTTTAAGACCTCAGCAGAAGAGACAGAAAGAAAGAGCAAAGTTACTGGAAGGCGTGAAAAAAGGCGATAAAGTTATTACAGCAGGCGGAATTCACGGCGTAGTCGAAGGCATCGAAGATAAAACCGCTCTTGTAAAAATAGCGGATAACGTAAAAGTTAAAATTGAAAAGACAGGTATCGCAACGATAATCGGTTTAATGGAACCGGAGAAAAAATAAATTATTCACAACGATAAAATGAAATCCCGTTTAAAATCAGGTTTAAGTACCATAGAATCCGCTATCGATGACTTTAAAAAAGGTAAGATAGTTATTGTCATCGATGACGAAGACAGGGAAAACGAAGGCGATATGATTTTCTCGGCCGAGAAATCAACGCCTGAACTCGTTAATTTTCTGGTCAAGTATGCGCGCGGACTTATATGCGTTCCTATGGAAAGCAAGAGACTCGAAGAACTCGGCATTGAAATGATGACGTTGGATAACACTTCGCTTCACGAAACCGCGTTTACCGTAAGTGTGGATTATCTTATCGGTACAACTACAGGTATTTCGGCTTTTGACAGAAACAAAACTATTAAGGCGCTTATTGACCCTAAGGCTAAACCCGAATCACTTGGGAAGCCCGGACATATTTTTCCGCTGAAATCGGATGCAGGCGGAGTGCTTAAACGTGCAGGGCATACCGAAGCGGCTGTCGACCTTGCGAAACTTGCAGGTCATTATCCCGCAGGTGTACTTTGCGAAGTAATGAAAGAAAACGGCGAGATGGCAAGACTTCCTCAGTTAATGGAAATTGCCAAAAAGTTTAAACTTAAAATTATTTCGGTAAAGGATTTAATCCAGTACAGACTTAAAAAGGATGTATTGGTTCAGAAATTAGTCGATGCCAATCTGCCGAGCAGATTCGGTAATTTCAGAATCAACGTCTACAAGAGCATGGTTGATGCGAAAGAACATGTTGCTCTTGTAAAAGGAAATATTCGAACAAACAAACCCGTACTAGTAAGAGTTCATTCCGAATGCATGACGGGTGATATTTTCGGTTCAATGAGATGCGATTGCAGAGAGCAGTTGACCAAATCGATGGAAATGATTGAGAAAGAGGGCAGAGGCGTCCTTTTGTACATGAGGCAGGAAGGAAGAGGTATTGGATTGGTAAATAAAATAAAAGCATATAAATTACAGGACGAGGGCAAGGATACGGTTGAAGCCAACATTGAACTTGGATTTCAGGCGGACTTAAGAGATTACGGTATAGGCGCTCAGATATTAAGGGATTTGGGTCTTAAAAAAATTAACCTCCTGACTAATAACCCGAAGAAGATAATAGGTCTTAACGGTTACGGGCTTGAAGTGGTTAAAAGAGTTCCGATTGAAATTGTGGCAAATCATATAAACGAAAGTTATCTCGAAACAAAAAGGGATAAGATGGGTCACATGATTTTATTAAACAAAAAACACAAAAAGGTAAAATAATAATTAATGGAAACGGGAATTGTTTATTTAAAAAGAAACAGGCTGGTCGAACTTGAGGAAAAACTCAGGAATCTTAAGACAAACGAAAGGAAACTGATAGCCGAAAAAATTGCCGAAGCAAGATCACACGGCGATTTGTCCGAGAATGCTGAATATGACGCAGCGAAAGAAGCCCAGTCTCATCTGGAACTTAAAATCGGGAAACTCGAAAATTTGCTCTCAAGAGTTAAAATTCTCGAACCGGATGATATTCCCAATGATGAAGTTTTTGTTTTGACCGATGTAAAGGTGAAAGATTTAAATCATAATGAAATAATTACGTTCACGCTTGTTTCTCCCGATGAAGCGGACTTCGAACTTGATAAAATTTCCGTGATTTCTCCGTTGGGCAAGGCATTAATGGGAAAGAAAATTAATGAAATAGTTAAAGTGGAACTGCCTGGAAGCGTAACTGAATACCAAATTCTTGAAATAAACAAATAATCGTATGTTTTATAAGAAATTCTCCGAAATAAAAGTAGGAGTTTTTATTTTTATAGCAATAATTATAGTAACATCAACCGTCTTCTGGGCGAAAGGTTTTATTGTTGGAAAAGATAAGATTGATCTGGTGGTTTATTTCAAATCTATAAGCGGTCTCAATTTCGGCGACCCTGTAGCAGTCAACGGTGTAAATAAAGGCAAAGTCCTGAAAATAGAACTCGAAGGCGATTCAGTCAGGGTAACATTCTCGCTTGAAAGAGGAGTCAAAGTGAAAAGAGATTATTCAATTGAAATAGCCTCACCGGAACTGATGTCGGGAAAGACGCTTTTTATTAAACCCGGCAAAGACGCACAGGAAATTGATTATATATCTCCGCTATACGGAAGTTTAGGCTCCGATATTACCAGCGTAATGAAAACCGTTACCGACCTTTCCGGCGACGTTAAAACGCTGATTGGGAAATTCAATAAAACTGCGGATGAACTTGATAAAGTTCTTGTAAACGTAAATGAACTTGTCGGCGACAAGAGAATGCAGTCCGATCTTAAAAATACAATATCAAATCTTTCCGTTACCTCGCGCAGTCTGAACGGGCTGGTTTCGGAATCAAGAACAAGCGTAAGAAGTCTGACTGACAATGCGGATAAAACAATGACGAATGTCAATAATATGCTCGATGAAAGCAGTCCCGAAATCAAGAATACATTTAAAGATATACAATCCCTTACATCAAAATTTGACAGTCTCGTGACTAATCTGAATATTATCGTATCCGATATTTCGACGCAGAAAAGCGGTGTAGGAAAATTTATTTATGATGATAAGTTCTTCAATAATCTTAATAAGACTCTTGAAGAAGTCGAAAAGTTAACAAAGAAAATCCGTCAGGACGGAATAAAAATTAATTTATTTTAAGTCGAACCCCAGACTGAATCTGTGTGTCGCTCCGATTTTTCCCATAGAATTGAAGGAATAATCTATTCTGTATGTTTCTTTGAATTTTATTCCCAAACCCGCTGAAAAGCCTCCTAAACCTGCTGTTGAGCCCGTAGTAAAATTCTGTCTTTCGGCATTGTTATAACCTGCTCGCAATAAAAAATAATCATTGAGTTCGAATTCACCTCCGACAATAACATTCTTGAAACGTTCGAAGAACTTGTCATAGTCATCTGCTAAATTTGCGAATCCGAAATTGAACGTTAAAGGAAGGTAATCGAGTTTTTTGCTTCCGCCGATTCTGATGTCAAGAGGAAGTTTTTCTTTGCTGCCGTTATATGTTTTTAACTGCGTTCCGAGATTCAATACGCTTGCTCCGATAGTGAATTTCTGTTCTGGAAAACTGTACATTGCGCCAAGATCAACGGCGGCGCCGTATGATTTATAGATGTCAATAGAAGAATATATGAATTTAACGTTGAAGCCGTATTTAAATCTCTCCATATATTTGTTTGCATATCCGAACGATACTGCCAGTTCTCCTGCTCCGAATGTACCAATGTTATTGTACTGTTCATCGAATTTATCAAAAGTACCGTAATTGATATATCTAATGCCAAGCCCCACATATCCGTATTTTTTCAATTCCTGAGAGTAAGCTGCATTTCCTGAATTAATGTCCATAAGGTACTTGAAGAATCCAACACTCGCTTTTTTGCCGTCCAGTGATGCCAAACCCGCGGGGTTGTAATAAATCGTATTAACGTCATTTTCGGTTGCAACCAGATTGCCTGCCATTGCAGACGAACGGGCATCGACGTTTAGTTTGAGAAAGTTATAAGTGGATTGCTGCTGGGCTGATGCATTTGCACAATAAAATGACAAAATGACCGCTATAACGAATAAAATTTTTCTATTTATCATAATCTTTTTTTTAAAAGTGTGGTATCTATTTTGTAATAGCCCGTCTCCGTTTTTATTCAATAATAATTTATAAAATAAATATAAACAAGGTTTTTCATAATATCGAAAATTTAGAGTATTTACCCTCGTATGGTGATTTTACAAGAGAAACTGAATTCACCTTTGAGAATTTCGGACCCAGTTCCGCCTGTTTTATAAATTCATTGATTTCATTCGCATTTCCTTCCGCTTCTATCTCAACATCTCCATTATTTAGGTTTCTTACATATCCTTTTATATCGAGCACTATTGCCTGTTTGTAGCAATAATACCTGTATCCGACGCCCTGAACCATTCCGCGAACAGTAATTTTAATTTTTACCATAAGAAAATCTCCTCTTTATTCCGCTGTAGAATTCTGAGAAAAGTAATCCTGAAAGAATCAGCAATGCGCCTGATATCTGATGCATTGCAAGTATTTCGCTGAGCATGAAAAACGAGAAAAGTACAGCGAAAACCTGTTCCATATTATAAACGAGACCTGCTCTGACAGGCGTTGTATATTTCTGAAATTTCATAGCAAGGAACAATGCTATGAAAGTGGAAAAAATACCATTGAACACTGTTGAGAAAATCAAAAATGAATTTAATTCAAATTTATACTGATCAAGCCACAAATATTCAACAAAGAAAAGGGAGAATAAACTAAGCACGGTCATTGCCAGATATTGTCCGTATATAAGCGGCAGTGTGTCGCTCTCTTTGGAGAACTTATCCAGATAAACAATGTGGAATGCAAAAGCAACTGAACATACAAGAGTGATTAAATCGCCGAAATTAAGCGCGCCGAAACTTCTTATGCCCGAAAGAATATAAATTCCAGCAATCACAATAAGAATGCCTATGATATTTTCGATTTTCGGTCTTATCTTTATGATTGTCAATTGAACAAATGGTATGAGTATAAGATATGTACCTGTAATGAATGCTGAATTTGACGCGCTTGTAAACTTTAAGCCTACGGTTTGCGATAAAAATCCGATAAAAAGATAAACTCCCAGTATAAATCCCTGAACGACAGCTTTTTTGCCGAAATGTTTAATTCTTTTCCTGTAGAAGATATAAAATACTATTAGTGTCAGAAAAAATCTGAAAAAAATGAATGCATTAGGAGAAGCATAATCCAATGCGATTTTTACTGACGGGAAACTGAATCCCCATACGAAAGAACAAAATAGAAGAATAAACTCAGACTTGTAATTAGTCGGGTTGTCAACGAAATATTTCCTGAGTTTATTGTACATTTTATAAAATTATTCCCTCCATAACAGACAGGGTTGTTTATAGTAAATTGTTCGTGAAAGAATATGCAGAATAATTAAAAAAAGATATTTAATATTCTGGGTTTATATATGATAGCAAATGAAACAAGCGACCAGAGGAATATTATAACTATAAGCGATATATCTTTTGTGACTATTTGTTCCGGGCTTTCACCCAGATTTTTTTTGTGCAGAAGATAAAGGTATCTGAACATTCCGTAAATAACGAACGGAGTTGTATAAATAAGATTATCTGTATGAAATGTGGAAACGGCTTTTTCCGAAACCGTGTAAAGCGCGTAACAAATGATTGTGCCTGTAACAGCGACTGTGTTCATCTGATCAACGAATGCTTTATCGTAATGCTCCAGCACTCTCCTTTGATTCTCAATATTCTCATTTTCGGACAACGTCAGTTCAGCGCGTCTTTTGGATATCGCAAGGAATAAAGAAAGAAAAATTGTCGTAAGTATCATCCAACTCGAGATAACAACTCCGATTGCCGCTGCGCCTCCCACAACCCTTAACATAAATCCGATTGAAATAATGAAAACGTCGAGAATGACAACGTGCTTTAGTTTATAAGTATAAAAAACGTTAAGAACAAAATAGACAGATACAACAATTGTAAATGTGATATCAAGAAATAATAATATTGCGACAGCGGGAATTAAAAGTAAAGCGGCGAATATTACTGCTTCTTTTACAGTTACTTCTCCGGAGGCAAGAGGTCTGAATCTTTTTTTCTTGTGGTTTCTATCGGCCTCTATATCTGCTATATCATTGATAATATAAACAATGCTCGAAGCGATGCAAAATGCTATAAATGCCTGAAAGTTTTTTGATAAAAGATGCATATTCAGCAACTGACCAGCGAACAGTATCGGAGCGAATACGAACAAATTCTTCAGCCACTGTTTCGGACGTAATAATTTTATTAACTTCAGTATTTTCATCATTTAAATATAACAGACAGGGATATTGTTTGAAAGTCAATTTCGGCAATGAGTAATGAGTAATGAGTAATGAGTAATGAGTAATGAGTAATGAGTAATGAGTAATGAGTAATGAGTAATGAGTAATGAGTAATGAGTAATGAGTAATGAGTAATGAGTAATGAGTAATGAGTAAT
>JAQTLX010000002.1:290974-454774 GCA_028714695.1 Ignavibacteria bacterium
TGAGTAATGAGTAATGAGTAATGAGTAATGAGTAATGAGTAATGAGTAATGAGTAATGAGTAATGAGTAATGAGTAATGAGTAATGAGTAATGAGTAATGAGTAATGAGTAATGAGTAATGAGTAATGAGTAATTGGAATCGAGTTTATTTGATTAATCAAATATATTAATAATTGAAAATATACATTATTATATCTTGGATTATTTAATTACTAATTACTAATTATTAATTATTAATTGACTAAAAGACCGCGCTCTCGTGGTACACTCCGAATATTTCCTTGAGTTCAGCGCACATCTCGCCGAGTGTAACGTAATTTCTTGCGCAGTTGAGTATTTCAGGCATTAGATTTCTGCCGTCTTTTGCAGCGTTCATCAATCCTTTGATTGCACTACTTGCATTATATTTGTTCCGGGATTGTTTAAGTTCCTTAAGTCTCTTTACCTGCAGTTCCTCGACAGATTTTGAGATTTGAAGTATCGGTATATCAATCTGTTCGTTCTCTTCAATGAAATCATTTACGCCGACAACTATTTTTCCTTTATTGTCGAGTTCTTTTTGAAATCTGTATGCAGCATTCGCAATTTCCTTCTGGAAGAATCCGTTTTCAATGCATTCTATTACGCCGCCTTGAGCGTCAATCATATTGAAATATTTTTCCGCTTCCGCTTCGATGTCATCAGTTAGTTTTTCGACATAGTAACTTCCGCCAAGCGGATCTGCTACGTTTATCACTCCGTGCTCGTATGCTATAATTTGTTGTGTCCTTAATGCTATCTTTACGGCTTTGTCGGATGGTAATGCAAGTGTCTCATCCATTGAATTTGTATGCAGACTCTGCGTTCCTCCTATTACCGCTGCAAGCGCTTCAATAGCGGTCCTGACAATGTTATTCTCCGGCTGCTGGGCAGTTAGCGAGCATCCGGCAGTCTGTGTGTGGAATCTGAGCGTCCAACTTTTAGGATTTTTCGCGCCGTATTTGTTTTTCATTCTGTTTGCATATATCCTTCTCGCGGCTCTGAATTTCGATATTTCTTCGAAGAAATCAAGATGCGAGTTGAAAAAGTAAGAAATTCTCGGAGCAAATGCATCAACATCCATCCCTCTTTCAATACATGCTTCCACGTATGCGAATCCGTCAGCAAGTGTGAATGCAAGTTCCTGTGCGGCTGTCGACCCCGCCTCGCGGATATGATAACCGCTTACACTGACAGGATTGAACTGCGGAACTTCGTTTGTGCAGTATTCTATCATATCGGTTATAATTCTCATCGATTCTTTAGGCGGATAGATAAATTCTTTCTGTGCTATATATTCTTTTAGTATATCATTTTGCAATGTACCTCTTAATTTATTAAACGGTACATTTTGTTTTTCACCCACGGCAAGATAGAATGCAAAAACCATCGCGGCAGGGGAGTTTATGGTCATCGAAGTCGAAACCCTGTCAAGCGGTATCCCGTTGAACAATAGTTCCATATCTGCAAGTGATGAAATCGACACGCCGCAAATACCGACTTCGCCTTCTGATAAAGGTGCATCGGCATCCCATCCCATCAAGGTCGGCATATCGAAAGCCGTTGAAAGTCCCGTCTGTCCGTGCTCGAGCAGGTATTTGAATCTGTTGTTGGTGTCTTCCGGTGTTCCGAAACCTGCAAACTGCCTCATCGTCCAAATCTTGCCCCTGTACATATTGTTGTGTATTCCCCGTGTATAAGGGAATTCGCCGGGATAACCCAGTTTATCGTTGTAATTGAAATCTTTAATGTCTTCGGGTGTGTAACATATGTCGAGTTCTTTACCGCTGAGTGAAGTGAATTTCATTCCGTTGGTTTTGGAATTTCCGGCTTCTTCGGACCATTCTTTTTTGCTTTTGCTTTTCTTCATCTCCGTATTTTTTGTTTATATAATAAAAAGAGGTAATCGGGTGAACATTTACATGCCAGTAACCCCCGACACCTCTTTGCTTAGGAGGAATAAAACTTTAATATTATAACAATATTAAGCATTATAAAAGTTCACGCTCTTATGCAAATTCGATGAAATACTCGTATTCGGATTTATGTCATAGAAGTTAAATGAAACGCATTAAATAAAATGTTTCAGGGAGGGCGCAGGGATATTAATTAAAATATTAACTGCCGGTTATAAAAAAACGGCTGACCGACAGAATCAACCGTTTTAAATCAAAAGAAGAATGTGAAAAAATTACTTTATAAAACTCATTTTCTTTGTCAGTACTGTTTCTGTACCTTTAGAACTTGCCGTGAGCCTGTAGAAATAAATTCCTGAAGCGATTCCCTGAGGATTATAGTTAATTGTGTGCGAACCCGCCTTTTCAAACTGATTTTCCAGAACCGAGACTTCTCTTCCTGTCTCATCATAAAGAACTATCTTCACTTTGCTGTCCTGCGGTAAATCAAAATCTATCTTTGTAGAAGGATTGAAAGGATTAGGATAATTCTGTGATAATGCGAAATTTTTCGGTGCCGCTATTTCTGCATCTGCATTCATATTATTGTAAGTGAAATTGCCGTTCAAATCCATCTGTTTCAGTCTGTATTGATATTTTCCTGTGTTTAATTTTCTGTCTTCATAAGTGTATTTTTGCATGTTATTCGAATTTCCCGAACCTTTTACGAATCCTACAGATGTCCATGTGTTTTCCGTAATGTTCTTTCTTTCGACTTCAAATCCGCTGTTGTTAATTTCCTGAGTCGTTGACCAGTTGAGCGTTACGTTCTGACCGTTAACTTTGTGCGTAAAACTTGCAAGCACAACCGGCAGAGGACTTTCAAGCAAATTTACCGGATCCGATAACTTTATATTGTTTATTTCAAAAGTGTTTGGTGAATTATTTGCATTAGCAAAAAGACCTGCCTGATTTGTTAAAGTTTTAATAATAAGTGTCGCTGTCTTCGTATTATTAAGTATTATGAAATGTAGTCTTACTAATGTTCTGTAAGTCGTTTCTATATCGTATCCCATTGCATTGTTATCATTGTTGACATCGGGTCCCGTTACGAAAATCCTTACCGCTTTTGTATCCCATTCTGAAATTGAATTCGAAGTTACATTATCTGAATAACCGTTTGATGAACTTAAATTGCTTAACCAGTTGCTTCCGCTTGAGAATCTTATTGCGGTTGAATCGTATAATATGTCTGCATTTAATGATGCAAGTGTCTTTGCTGTCTGAAGATTTGTACCTTTCACCTGATAATCTACGACAAATTCGCCTCCGTTTTGACTGGAATTGGAAACAAGGGTGATTTTCTGATCTATTGTGGTCTGCTGAGCACTCAATGTGCACGTGATCGAGATTAGAACTACTGTTATTATTTGTCGTAAAGTTTTCATTCTTATCTATTATTATTCAATATGCGTGCCATAAATAAAACAGTAAATATATAACAATATCAGCGTTTTCAGTATATTCATACTTACAATTATGAGAAGATATTCTCATAATGAGAATTATAATTTAGTCTTTTTTTAAAAGGATTTTCCGAAATATAAAAGTCTCATAATGAGAAAATGCTTCGAATGGTGAAAATCGATGTATTACTATTATGTGATTATTTAAGGGGGAATAAAACAAAAACACCCCTTTTGAGGGTGTTTCCGTTTTGTCGTGAAGATTTACTTCTCTTTCTTCTAACCTTTAAAATATTATTTTCTGATATGATTTCTGATTGATTTTTTTGCAGGAGAGAAAATCTTAGTTGTTATGCCGAGTTTCTTATTCGGCGCTATAAGCATAAAGTCGTATGAAGTTACGTATCCGTCAAGATTAAAATCACTCAATATATAACCGTATACGGCATTTATACTTGAAGTATTATATGCTTTGAAATCATCTTCATCAATATTACCGTCATAATCGGCATCTCCCGCATACATGCCGTATAAATTATCTTTGAGGCGTTTCATATCATTGCCAAAAACCATATCCGTACTGTAAGTGAAGTCATACAGATCTGGATTTGTGCACGCATATATCTGGTAATTTGAGAGTATTGCTATATGATTTCTTTGTCTTATTATAACATAATAATAATCAGGTAGTATCCCAAAATCAAGCGGGATAAGGGTTTCGCCAGTTGCTGTTATTACCTGCCCGTCGTTTCTGAGCAAAGCAGCAGTTGTATCGATTGGAACAAAATTATAGTCAAGAACTTCTATCGATATCCAATCAACAACATTTGCCGGCTGTCCCGAATAAATATAAGGCTTATGAGGTTTAAATATAAACGGAGTCTGATAATTGCTGAAAGAATCGGGCGGAGTGGAAGGCAGGAATCCTCTTGAGTTCAAATCGGTTTTCATTGTATCGGAACCGTCCGAATAAGCGCCGCTTAAGAATACTTTCAAATTAAGATAGATAGTCGATATTTCCTGATAATCCTGATAATCGTTATTGCTGTAAAGAGATGTATAAACCCTTGAGCCCGGATTAAATCCTGAATTTAGTTTGTACGGATGAACTGTACCTGTCCAGCCCGAATCAAGGTATGATGTATAATATCCATAGTTGTTTGAAACAACATTTCCGGGAAGCCCCTGCATCTGTATATTGCTCATTGCGCCTCCGTTGCCGTCATATAAATATCCGCTTATTGTGAATCCGGCATTAATCGGGGTGTTAGTCGATGAACTTACCTTATTATAGTCTACCGAATACGGCTGAATATTCCATCCGTCTTTTGACAAATAAACCGTGCCTGACCAGCCATGATAAAGATTTACAACGACTTTTCCGCTTTCGTCAGAGTAAGGTTCTCCTACCATTCCGGAGAGCGTTACTCCTGAAACTCCAATATGTTGAATGGGGGATTTAACGTTTACCGATACTTGGTAAATTTTCTTTGCTGCGCTGAAATCCTTTGTTATATTTCCTGATGCATTATTGACGGCAAATGACGATGGTGCGAATTCGTATCCTTCTCTTGCAGGTGTAATAGTCCCGCTCCAGCCCGCAGGCACAAAGGCAGTGTAACTGCCGTTATAGTCGGTTTTTATATTTTCGCTTAATCCTTGCAAGGTTACGCCGCTTATATTATCCCGTGTCTGAGAAGAAGAAATACTTCCGGAAATACGGACATAATTTGTACTTGCGATATTTATTTTAAAGGCGTCTCTGTAGTCGGTAGTATTGTTTGCTGAATTATTATCTCCCGAAAGTATTATACCCACCCAGTAGTTTCCGGAGCCGAGCCCGGAAAGATTGATGTCGGTCGACTTTATTTTAATTGATTTCTTAGCGCTTATGTAGTCTGTAATATTTATTGTATTAAGCAACTGATCCGCGTTTGTTATTATCGAATCTGTTGAAAGATAAATTTTTGCTGTTGCCTGTTGATTAGTATAGTTCTGCGTCGAGTAATTATGTACGTAGAATGAAATTGAATCTGGACTATTGCCCTGTTTTATCACTTTGGGGTAAACGCTGGTAACCATTGGTATTAGGTCAAAACCGGCCGGAGTATTATTAGTTATAATCTTCGTTATGCCATCGTACTTATTTGCATTAATTTTATTGAACTTAATGCCTGAACTTAAAAGAATTCCGTATGTGATCGGGATGTTGTTTTGGAAAGTGAAAAGTCCGCTGCCGCTCATACCCACTATACCTGTCCGGAAAGAATAAGCGTATTCCGTTGTTATGTATTCAAGTTTGCCTTTCCAATTATAAAGCAATTCACCGTCGTATAAACCCGCGGAAGGATAGGATGTATTATAAAAATTATTCTGACTTAAAAAGAAATCCTGATTGTTATTGTATCCGTATCCGCTCCACCCGGTCAATGCGCCGATTGGTCTGTCCAGTTTAATTATCGCTATATCTGATTGTGTAGTAACACTATAGTTTGTTAAGATATAAACATATTCCGGATATGCATAGCCAAAAGGAGAATCTCCCTGAGAATATGCCGGCATAATTTTCGTGTTACCGAATCCCTGATTAAGGGAAACAGCGTGACCCGCCGTTAAGACATGATACGGGTCGATAAGTAATCCGGTAGTATTGCCGAATTTAACAGTGATGCGCCAGGGATATGCATTAGGGTCATTTACTATATCAAGCGGAAAGAATTGTCTCGAAGTATCCGACGAAAAGTTAACGGGCAGAAATCCAGCGTCTCCGTTTGTGTTATTTGAAGAGGCGGTAGAAATCAGGGTAAACGGAATTTGAGTAACTGTGTTAGTGGCTATGCTATATTGATTCCACGTATTCTGCGCATAAGAAATACCGGAGATTAAACATAGAAATATTATTATTGTAATTATTTTATTCATTTTTGGCTATATGTCAATTATTAATCAATTAATGTGCCAGATGGTTTGTGGATTATTAAGGAAAAAAAGACCTTTGCGAAAATAATTGCTGAAAATATGTCTCAATATGATACGCTATTCTTAAATTGAAAAACGGAATTATTTCCATTCTATTTTGTTTATAAATTTTAAGACAATTGAAAACAATCAAAAACAGTACTTTATGTCGAAAAGACTTTTTGTATCTAACAGGGATGAATCGGTACGCCTTTTTAAAAACCCCGTTTTGGAGTATTTTTCGCACATTCATCCGGCAATGCCAATTATTGTTTACATACCTGTTGTGGCAATAATTCTATTTTTCGCTTATACCTATACAACGATAACTAATATTATTGCGTTCTTCGCGGGAGGAATTGTTTTGTGGTCATTATTCGAATATGTCTTTCACAGGTTCGTATTTCACTACAATCCTAAAACGGATTTCGGAAAGAGAATTCATTTTCTTTCGCATGGTGTCCATCATGATTATCCGCGTGACAGGACGCGTCTTGTTATGCCGCTGCTTGTAAGTGTACCGCTTGCGATAATTTTCTATTTTATTTTCTATTATGTATTCGGACCTGTTTTTTATTTGCCGATATTTGCAGGATTCATTTTCGGATATGTATGTTATGATTCAATTCATTACGCGACGCATCATATCAAGTTACCCGGAAAAGCGGGAAGTTATATCAAGGAATATCATCTGAAGCATCATTACGTAAATCCCGATTCTGCATACGGAGTTTCAAGTCCTCTCTGGGATTTTGTTTTTATGACGGTTCCTATAAAGGCAGGAACGGGAAATGAAAATCAGTAATAAATTAACAATTAGCGATTAGCAATAAACTGTTTTCGATTAGTAATTAATAATTGGCGGATGAGATTTAGATATTAATAGTATTTATTTTACGTTCTGGAAAATCGCTTATCAAGTTCGTCTGTTGTAAGCCTTATGACAGTAGGTCTGCCGTGAGGGCAGACATAAGGCATCTTGCAGCCGAATAGTGAATCAATCAGGTTTACCATTTCTTCCGTCTGCAGTCTTTCACCTGATTTTATTGCGCTTCTGCACGCGAATGATTTTGCGAGATTGTCGCGTTTATCGAGACTAAGTTTTATTTCGTACTCTTTGTATTGGTCGATTAATTCCTGAAAAATTTTACTCTCATTTCCCGGTTTTACGTCAGATGGTATTCCCGTAATGTCAACAATGTCGCCGGGCATGAACTTCAGCGCGAAACCCAGATTATGAATTTCATCTTCAAGTGATTTCGCTATTTGATAATCAATTTTTGTAAGCCGTACACTAATAGGAATCAGCAATTGCTGCGAGAATGCCGACTGTGAGTTCAGCATCATAACGGCTTTTTCATATAATACTCTTTCATGCGCGGCATGCTGGTCTAAAATCATCAATCCCGTTTCGGTCTCGCACATGATATATTTGTTTTGGTACTGCCAGACGTTGAACCTGTCCTCATCGTTTCTTGTATGTTCGAAAATATCCGTTTGTTTCTCTTCCTTCTTAATTTCTTCCTGTCCCGGAAAATCCATAAAGACCCTGTCATCGTCTTTTTCTTCAACCGGTCTTGACGCCTGAAATATCGAATGTATGTTCGAACTCCTGTTAAGACTTCTGTCTGTAAATTTAAATCTGCTGAAATCCTTGTCCATAGGGGAGTTGGAGTGTGTATGCTCGAGGGATTCGGTTTCGCCCGAACGCGAACTACCAAATGACATGTCAAAAGACAGATTGCTGGTTCTTAATGTGTCTTTGACTGATTTTCTAATGAAACCGAACATTGCTCCTTCATCCTCGAATTTAACTTCGAGTTTCGAAGGGTGCACGTTCACGTCAACTTTTTGAGGGTCTATTTCAATGAAGAGAAAGAAAGACGGATAATCTCCTTTTTCAATCAAATCATCGTAACCCGAATAAACAGCGTAATTTAGATTCTTGTTTGTGAAAAATCTTTTGTTAAGATAAAAGAACTGGTCCTGCCTCGTTTTCTTTGTGAATCCGGGTTTTGATACAAATCCGTTAAGTTTTACAAGCGAGTTCTCCGAAGAAATTACAATCAATGAATCGGAAAAATCTTTTCCAAATAAACCTTCAAGCCTTAGTTGGAGTGTCGCGGGCTTCAAATCGAAAACTATTTCTTCGTTATTGTAGAATCTGAATTCAATTGCAGGATTCGAGACGGCAAGCCTTACGAATGTATCGTATATGTGCCTGAATTCCGTCTGATTTGACTTCAGGAAATTTCTTCTTCCCGGAGTGTTGTAAAAAATATTTTTTACGGATATTGAAGTGCCGTCATCGATTATTGTCTTCGATACTTCCTTAACTTCGTTTCCTTCGATCCGCACAAGCGTTCCGACCTCATCGCTTCTTGTTTTGGTCTTAAGTTCAATCTGCGATATGGCTGCAATGGATGCAAGAGCCTCGCCCCTGAATCCGAGTGTTTGAATATTCTCAAGATCTTCGTATGTTGATATCTTGCTTGTGGAATGTCTTTGAAATGAAATAACAGCGTCATCCTCGTTCATGCCGCTGCCGTTATCTATCACCTGTACAAGAGTTTTTCCAGCATCTTTTATCAATACGTAAATCTCAGTTGCGCCGGCATCGATTGAATTCTCAATCAATTCCTTTACGACCGATTCGGGTCTTCCTACAACTTCGCCCGCTGCTATTTTGTTGTATAACTGCTGTGGTAATATTTGTATCGTTTTATTCAACTTTTGAAATAATTTTATGTGCTTTTCTGTGTTTTGAAACGTGATACTGGTGGTCCTTGGACACAATACTTATATTTCCGTCAGGCTCCATCATCGCAAGTTTAACTTCGTGTATCGAATCAAGGCTGTGTTCCCTTATTGCGGATTGGAGTTCTTCTATTGTCAGTTTTTCTTTCTTAAGATTTTCCTGATTCAGTACTCCGTTATGTATCAGCAGTACGGGTTCTTCGTTTATAAATTGGCTGACTTTTTTGTTCCTGTACGTAATTAATTTTAAAATGTAATTGACGAGAAACAACGATGTTGCTGCTACTATGCCCCCGAGCAGCGACGAATCGGGACCGACCATTGCATTCTGAACGGAGTTGCTCAGCAATAAAATGAACACAAGGTCAATCACTGAAATCTGCGACAACTCTCTTTTCCCGAATATCCGGATTGCCGCTACTATGAACACGTAAACAACTACGCTTCGCAGTACAATAATGCCTATGTCATCAAACATATTATTTTTCTCCGAAAATTGCTTTGATAAAATCTTCGCTGTTAAAAACCTGCAGGTCGTCGATTTGCTCGCCGACTCCTATGAACCTAACGGGTATTTTCATTTCGTTATTAATCTTTACCACAATTCCGCCTTTGGCGGTTCCGTCAAGTTTTGTAAGTATGATTCCCGTCACCTTGCCGAGTGCATTCGCAAATTCTTTAACCTGATTCAATCCGTTCTGTCCCGTTGTTGCATCGATGACAATAAAAACTTCATTCGGTGTATCGGGAATAACTTTCTTCATAACTCTTTGTATCTTTTTCAGTTCTTCCATCAGATGCGATTTGTTATGAAGCCTGCCGGCTGTATCGATTATCACAACATCGATATTTCTTGAAACCGCCGCTTTAACGGTATCGTATGCAACCGAAGCAGGGTCTCCCGTGCCGGGATTTTGTATGATTCCGACGTCCGCTCTCTTTGCCCAAATCTCAAGTTGCTCGTTTGCCGCTGCGCGGAAAGTATCCGCTGAACCAATCAAAACGGATTTGCCCGCTTTTTTAAAATTGTAGGCAAGTTTTCCGATCGAGGTTGTTTTCCCGACGCCGTTGACGCCCGCAACCATTATTACAAAAGGTTTCTGATGGAGTTCGAAATCAAATGATTTGAAAGCCGAAGTCGATACCGCGAAAACTTTCTTAATCTCTTCGTAAATTAGATTATTCAGTTCTTCATCATTTTCGTATTTATCTTCTTTTGCTCTTTCTTTTATATTGCCGATTAAAGTTTCGACAGTGTCATAACCGAAATCAGCCGATAAAAAAATCTCTTCAAGTTCATTTAAAAACTCATCGTCAATCTTTTTCTTTGCATTCACCAGCCTGTTAATCTTGCCGAACAAATCATCTTTGGTCTTCGTTAATCCTTCTTTTAACTTTGTTAATCCAATCTTATCAAGAAACGACATTATTCCTCCGAAATATTAAAATATTTTTGTTAAATTCTTTGCTATAATCATTCTTTGAACTTCCGATGTGCCTTCGCCTATGGTCATGAGTTTAACATCGCGGTAAAGTTTTTCAACCGGAAATTCCTTTATGAAACCGTAACCGCCGTGAATCTGAACGGCTTCATTTGTGGCTTTGACTGCAACTTCGCTCGCAAAAAGTTTCGCCATCGATGCGATTGAATTTATGTTTTCTCCAGCATCTTTCATTGCAGCCGCTTTTAGTACCAGCAATCTGGCGGCATCGGCTTCTGTTGCGATTTCGGCAATCTTAAATTGCGTTGCCTGAAATTCGCTCAGCGTCTTGCCGAATTGTTTTCTTTGTTTCGAATATTTAATCGAATTATCAAGCGCGCCCTGTGCAATACCGAGTGAAAGCGCCGCTATCGCGATTCTTCCGCCGTCGAGTATTTTCATTACCTGCTTGAAGCCTTCGTTTTCTTTACCTATCAAATTTTCTTCCGGTATTTCAACGTTTTCGAAAATAAGTTCGGCCGTATCCGAGGCGCGCATGCCGAGTTTATTTTCTTTTTTCCCGACTCTGAATCCGGGCATTCCCGGTTCAAGAATGAAAGCGGAAATTCCGTTCTTTGGATTTGTTTTATCCGTAACCGCAGTTACCACGAAAACGCCGGCGACTGTACCCTGAGTAATGAACATCTTTCCGCCGTTGAGAATATATTTATTTCCTTTCTTTTCGGCGTATGAAGACATTGATGCGGCATCGCTGCCGGAAATATTTTCCGTAAGCCCCCAGGCTCCCATCTTTTTGCCTGAGGTAAGGTCGGGGAGATATTTCATTTTCTGTTCTTCGTTCGCGAAGGAATAAATATGGTTTGTGCAAAGCCCGTTATGCGAGGCGACTATCAGACCGACCGAAGGGTCAATTTTGGAAATCTCTTCAATTATTATGGCGTAATCAACCGTAGTAAACCCGGAACCTCCGTACTTTTCAGGGAAGATGACGCCAAGGAAACCCATATCGCCGAGTTTCTTTGCAATCTCATGCGGAAATTCCTGCGATTCGTCAAATTTCATCACAAAAGGTGCAATCTCGTTTTGTGCAAAATCTCTCGCGAGTTTTTGTATCTCTTTCTGATGTTCCGATAATTGAAAATCCATGCTAAAAATTAATTAAATTTGTTTTTAAGTTAAATGATTTTAAACATTTAAACAATAGAAAGGGTATAAAATTCAGGGGAAAAATATTACGGCAGTTGCAGGATTTTTTACGAGTAGTGAGAAGTTAGAATTTAGGAGTTGGAAGAACAGAGAGAGGCAAGAGTAATATTACCGCAATGGACGCAAAGAACGCAAAGAAATTTTAGTTAAAAGAGCAAAAACAAAAAGTATAATCATGAATCAATAATAAAAACTTTATTTGTCTCATATAATATTACTATAATATTTCCATTATGTGTATTCTATCGTTTCTTTTTCCGAATTCCTTATTCTTTTATACAAATCAACCTGCGAATCATTATAAGCCGGTGCTTTAGTTGGGAACATTTTGGCATTACAGTGTTCACTTTAGTATTGCGGAAACCGGGTTGGTCGTCTGCCGGGCAAATATTTCACCCGGCAGAATAACCTGTATATTGAATAAATATCAGTTCGTACTTTTTTTGTTTATGTTTAATAATTTCTAAATTATCGTACTCTTCGGATTCTTGTGATTTATTTACTTTACTCCGAATTTAAAGGGAGTTGTTTCTTTGAAATTTGTCGAAGCGTCCCCGGAATAGAAATCATGTTCGGATACTTCCAGCATTTTCACTTTGCCTTTTTCCGAGAAATCAACATTTTTCAAATCAATCCAGAATATATCAGGCACAAGTGCGTGACTGAAATAGTATTTCATATGCTTGTGGTCGGCGACTGTTGTCCATCTTGTCGAAGCAACATTCGGTTCCGTAGGGGTTGTAACACCGTAGGGAACGGATACGTTTCTCATAATACTGAAAGCGGTGGCAACCGATACAAGTTCATCATCTGTTTTCGGAAGTGAATTTAAATAGAACGACGCCCTTACAAACCTGTCCGAAGGTCTATGTGTTCCCGGAAGCATTCCGTCTCCAACCGTTTTCCAATATTCAGTAAGCGCTAACTGCTGGTCGAATGTTGGTGAATTAGTCATAACAGCATAAGATTTGTCGTGATGGATGACAAGTTTTCCGTTTATGTATTCAAAAATAGCATTATCACCTGATGCATCAGATATTGATACATGTACCGTTGCTTTATAACCTGATACAGGAACTATCATAGTCGTCATATTAAATGTTCCGTTTTTCATGGCATCAACCGCTTCATTAACATTGGCAAAATTATCAAGAAGATATTGCGCCCAACTTGCAATTGTCAGTTCGGGTTTGCTGCTCTCTACTTCCGGATATGTTGATTCATCTAACCATAGCGTGTTTGCAACAAGACCTTTTTCATTTATGCCGTCAACTGTTGCAATTCGATATGATGAAACGATTACACTTCCGTATTTTGATGTCCATTGTAAGGCATTTGACGAGGAAGAGGCTGTTCTGTTCATGCCTCTCGGAAATATCCAGAGGTCGGGGTCGATTTTATCAACCCAGTCCATTGTGCGTCCGGTTATAACAGTGTTGTTAGTGCCGACATAGACCACTCTGGAACAAGCGCCGGCAAAATTCTGATTAAATAAAAAAACAAGTGCGAGAATAGTGATTACCAGAGAAATTTTTGTCTTAGTATTCATGTCTTTAATTTTGATTTTTATTGAATAATCGTTTTATTCAGTCAAGTTTTTTAAATTTGTATCTTATTCATTGTATTGTTTTTTCAGTTGCAGGTAAATTTTAATTTGCCTGAAATGTAATCTTCCCGTTCATCATAGTAAGTGTCACTTTTGTTGTGCTTATATCACCGGGTTTAATTTTGTAAAGGTCTTTTTCCAGCACTACAATATCCGCTAACTTGCCCACTTGAAGCGAACCGATTTTCTCTTCAAGTCCGAGCACATACGCTGCATCCAGTGTGTAAGCCTTCAGCGCCTGAGCCAGAGTGATTATTTCGTCAACGGGCGGCAGTATAGGTGTAAACTGGTCCTTGCCATACTTCGGCAATATCGCCCTGGTTATTGCTACCTGTATTGCGTCCAGCGGTTGGAATGTGGCTACATATCCTGAAGCGGGCCAGTCAGTCCCAAAAGCAACGCGCCCGCCTGTCTTCAGGACTGAGTTCAGCCGGTGCAATTCTTTAAATGCTATATCATTTCCGACGATCTTTGATGTTCTTTCCATAGTCGGGTCGGGCATTATCCATTCTGCTGAACTTTGCATTGTAACATTCAACTTTGCAAAACGCGGGACATCCTGGTCGGCAAGGAAAATCACATGAGCAGCAGTGTGCCTGGACTTGCTATCAGGATACATTTTTTGCGCGGCTTCTATCGCGTCAAGGTATGTCCTGATGGTTGCATCTCCATAACAGTGTGCATGAGTGTTAAGACCAATTGATTGTGCTTTAAGAATTGCCGCTTCGACAAGTTTCTTGTCAACCGCATACTCGCCAAGAAAGCCCGGTTGGTCTGCGTACTCCTGAAGCATTACCGCTGTGTGCTGGGCTTCGCCGCCGTCGAACATAATTTTCAGTGCACCTACTTGCAATAATTCGGAGTTGAATTTTTCTTTCAACGCCAGCGTTCTTTCCACGGGGTCTTTTATAGTTGGAGTGTTCCAGTAATAACTTGCTACTATACGTATTGGAAGTTTGTTTTCTTTCTCCATTCGCTGATATTCTTCCAGAGCATTTTCGGTCGGTATTATACCAATTCCTGCATCAAAGGCTGAAGTAATGCCGGCTGCAGAAAAACGCGGCATGAATTCTTTTACTGCATTCATTACAACTTCAGCGCTCAATGGTTCAATTTTGCTAAGAATCTCTTGTTCAGCAGGAGTTTCTACTACCCACCCGGTCGGTTCATTAGTTTTGGGGTCACGCTGGTAAAAACTCACTCCGGGCATTGGGTCCGGGTGTTTCGCGTCAATGCCAGCCATTTGCAGTGCTTTGCTGTTTACCCATGCGCTATGGCAGTCTATTCCAATCAAAATTACGGGCCGGTCCGGAAATAACTTATCAAGCACTTCTTTCCTGGGACCTGTAGTCGGAAACATTGTGTATCTCCATCCAAAGCCGCGTATAATTTTAGAATTTGGATTAGCATCTGCCCATGCTTTTACGCTCGCAAGAAGTTCATCCATTGAATCGGTTTGCAAATCTGCACCCATGGCGAGAACTGCCATTGTTGTGTGGATGTGAGACTCTACAAAGCCGGGCAAGAGCATCTGCCCTTGTAGGTCGATGACTTTAGTGTCTTTTCCGATAAAAGCATCGGCTCCCTTATTGTCTCCGACGTACGTAATAATCTTGCCGCTGACTGCAATTGCCTCAGCATTTGGATTCCGATCGTCTATAGTATAAATCGAACCATTTTTGAAAACAAAGTCTGCATGTTTCTGGGCAAATGTCACTTGTGCTGTTAAGAATAGAACAGCCGCTAAACAAGTACTAAAAATTATAATTATTTTCATCTTCTTTTATTAATTAGTTTTATACCAAAAGGATTCTTGACTGTTTTCCGAATCGGCTTGCAGATTTTGGCAATATTTAATTGAAACAAAAACAAACGCGCGGCCAATCCGGATAATGTATTTAACATTAATGATTTCATGATATTTCAGATATAAGTAATTCCATATTTCACTTTTCACAATAGATTTGTCATTATGTTTTTTTTCGGTCATCGGTTTTATTTATTTAGTCTGAAATGTAATCTTCCCGTTCATCATAGTGAGTTTAATTTTTGTTCCACTTATATCACCCGGTTTAATATTGTGAAGGTCTTTTTCCAGCACGACAATATCCGCTAACTTGCCGACTTGAAGCGAACCGATTTTCTCTTCAAGTCCGAGCACATACGCTGCATCCAGAGTGTAAGCCTTCAGCGCCTGATCAAGTGTCACTATCTCGTCAACAGGCGGCAGAACCGGAGTGAAATAGTCGTTTCCATATTTCTGTAAAATCATACGTGTTACTGCTACCTGTATTGCATCCAGCGGTTGAAATGTGGATACATATCCTGCTGCAGGCCAATCAGTACCAAAAGCTACGCGACCGCCAGTTTTCAGGACTGAGTTAATTCGGTTTAATTCCTTAAAAGCAATATCATTTCCTACTATTTGCGCTGTTCTTTCCATTGGCGGATCAGGTGTCATCCATTGGGCTGAACATTGCATAGTTACGTTGAGTTTTGCAAAACGAGGTACATCAGAGTCTGCAAGGAACATAACATGTGCTGCAGTGTGTCTTGAAGTGCTGTTCGGATACATTTTCTGAGCGGCTTCTATTGCATCAAGGTATGCCCTTGTTGTTGCGTCTCCGTAACTGTGTGCGTGTGTATTGATATTATTCGCCTCTGCCTTTAAGATTGCTTCCTCGATAAGTTTTTTATCGATTGAATAATCACCAAAGAAACCGGGTCGGTCAGCATATTCCTGAATCATAACAGCTGTGTGTTGTGCTTCGCCGCCATCGAACATAATTTTCAGTGCACCAACTTGCAATAACTCGGATTTGAATTTTTCTTTTAATGCCATTGTTCTTTCCACCGGGTCTGTTACCGAAGCATTATTCCAGAAATAGCTTGCGACGATTCTAATTGGTAATTTGCCTTCTTTTTCCATCTGGACAAATTGCTCAAGAACATTTTCTGTCTGAATGATTGCAATTCCGGCATCGAAGGCTGAGGTAATACCTGCAGCAGAGAATTTTGGCAGTATGTCTTTTATTGCATTCAATATTAAATCAGGTGTCATTAACTTTAGTTTGTCGAACATTTCCTGTTCGGCAAGTGTTTCAACAACCCAGCCTGTCGGTTCATTTGTTTTAGGGTCACGCTGATAGTAACTCACACCGGGTAAAGGGTCGGGATGTTTTGCTTCTATACCTGACATTTGCAGGGCTTTGCTGTTTACCCAGGCGCTGTGACCATCTATGGCAATCAAAAAAACCGGTTTGTCAGGAAATATCTTGTCCAGCACTTCCTTTGTGGGACCAGTAGTGGAAAACATATTATATCTCCAGCCAAATCCGCGTATTATTTTGGAATCGGGGTTAGCATCCGCCCACGCTTTTACTCTCGAAAGGAGTTCCTCCATTGAGTCAGTCTGGAGGTCTGCACCATTTGTCAGTATAGCCATTGAGGGGTGGATGTGTGACTCGACAAAGCCCGGTAAAAGCATCTGACCTTTGAGGTCTATGACTTTAGTGTCTTTGCCGATATAAGCATCGGCTCCATTGTTGCTGCCGACATATGAAATTAACTTACCGTTGATCGCAATCGCCTCAGCTTTGGGATTCTTTTCATCAATAGTGTAGATTGCGCCGTTTTTGAAAACATAGTCTGCATTCTGGGCAAAAACAACTTGCGCTGTAAATATTAAAACAACCGCTAGAAAAAATCTGAAAACTGTATTAAGTTTCATAATTTATTTAATAATTAATTTTATTAAAAATCTTTTAACTAGTCTATAACAGAAAATATAACGAGTCGATTTCTACCACTTTATATTTTGCATATGCTGTTAAAGAATAAATCATAGATAAAACTAGAAGAAAACAAAATATAATATTATTCATAAGACTAATTAATATCTGTTCGAAAAATTTAAATATGATTATAACATCTTTTTTTCAATAAATAAATCATCAAAATACATTACTTATGACATAGAAATTCCTCTAAATTCTGAATCTACTTTAATTAATTATTTAGAATCTAAATTATAAATGATTTTACCATTCACCATTTTAAACATTACTTTAGAATTTACAAGTTGATTAATGGGTATTTCAAATATATTTTTATCAAGTATAATAATATCGGCATATTTCCCAACCTCAATTGAACCGATTTTATCCTCCATATGCAATTGGTAAGCACCGGCATATGTATAAGAATAAACCATTTGCTCAAGAGAAGGTAATTTACCTGCCAATGAAACGGAACCCATACCAAATCTGCTCCCTGGAATATTTCCGGTAACAACTGATTGAATTTGGAATAAAGGATTAATTTCGTCCGGATCTGTTCCGGGAATATCACTTCCGCTTGAAATATTAACACCTTCATCCATTAATTTTTTCTGAATTCCATATTCTAAATCCATTTTCTTCTGTCCAAATATCTTCAGTAAGTCATCCATCTGTCCTTTGTAATTTACAAGCCAAACAGGTGTAATATTACCACCGACA
Source organism: Ignavibacteria bacterium (assembly GCA_028714695.1). GTDB lineage: Bacteria > Bacteroidota > Ignavibacteria > Tepidaquicellales > Tepidaquicellaceae > CAIKZJ01. Next base: position 308,822 of record JAQTLX010000002.1, read on the forward strand.
CCTAGAGATTTGAATCTAGAAAAATCGTCTGGATGAATCAGGCTTGTATGACAGATTTCGTCACGACGGTCAGATTTCCCGTATTTCTTCTGTACAATCTCTATGGCGTCTAAAGTCCGCCTAACCGAACCATCACCTTCACTATGAATGTGCGTATCAAAACCTGCAATTTGAGCAAGTCCTATCCATTTTGCTAGAACCTCAATTGTCCACTCACTTACTCCGTTAGTTTCGGGTTTATCAAAATACGGTTCAATTTGAAGACCGGTGTGTGCATTCATTGTTCCGTCTGCCCATATTTTTAATGAATTTACGTGAACTAATTCAGTATTATATTTTTGGCTCCATTTAGTAAGTATCGGAATGAATTTCTCAGGGTCCTTTTCTGCATCCCTGACACCATACGTTCCAAACACTCTGAAAGGGAGCTTTCCTTCTTTTTCCCACTCCAGTGCCAAATCATATCCGACATATGCTTCGTCGAGGGTAGGTGCTAATATACCCATTTCGTGATATGCCGTGACTCCGAATTTTGAAGCCAGAGAGTATATTTCTTCCATAGACTGCTCAATAATTTTCTTCATTTCAACCGATTGCCCCGACATCGCATCTTTTATGCGCAGCCATGACTCCAATTCTATTCCGATTCCCGAAGGGGTTCCGTCGGATTCTCTTTTATAATAATAACTTGTTCCGGGAATGGGGTCCTTTGTTTCTTTTGTTACACCTCCCATTTCCATGGCTTTGGTGTTGAACCAGCCGTGATGACTATCTTCATTTACAAAAAGCATTGGTTTATCTTTGCAAATTTTATCGAGATCCTGTCTAATACCCGGTACATCGTTGCCAAAATTTAAGAAAGACCAATTAAATCCGAAGTAAAAGGGTTTTTCAGGATTATCTTTAACATATTGCGAGATAAGTTTGAGCATTTCTGCTTTACTACTGCAAGGATCGAGATTAAGACCACTTTTTTGTAATCCTCCCATTATATAATGATTATGACCATCTACAAATCCGGGCATAAGCATTTTTCCTTTAAGATCTGTAACTTTTGTATCTGTACCGATATATTTTTCAGCATCCGCATTATTGCCGACAAAGATTATTTTATTATCCTTAATCGCTATCGCTTCTGCCCAAGGAGTACTTTTGTTGACGGTATATACTTTCCCATTTTTAAAAACATAGGTTGCCGTTTGGGACTGCACCAGCGAACTGAAAAAATTTATCAAACAAAAAAGTAACACTAAAAATATTTTCATATGAATTTCCTTTAAGATTAATATACTTATTAAAATTTGAATTTTTATAAATTAGTATACATATAATTTCTCCTAAAGATAAAATGTCGCACCGAGTCTGAATGAGTTAGTTTTATTAGTGAAGTTTGGTCCCCAGTATAAACTCATAAGAAGTTTACCGGGAATAAATGTGTGATTCAGACTCGTTTCTCCGGCCCAGTACGTTTTCCAGATTCCGTTTGTACTCAATATGGACGGAGTAGGATTTACAAAAATATAAGTTTTGCTACTGAATGAGTAACTTGCGTTAAACTGAAAAGCCACGCCGGTGCTGGTAAATTTCATATCGTCGGGAATCAGGTCTGTTGAGGGTTTTGTCATATGTATTATACCGATGCCCGGAAACAAACCGAATTTTTCAGAAAACATAAGTCCAATAACGCTGCCCGCTGAAATTGACCATGAAGAGCCGCCGAGACCATTTTCAAAACTTCCCGTCGGCATTGTAACGTCGAGGAATGGAGCAATGGCAATAAAAGTGGGAGTTATATCTCTCTTTAACGCAGTGAAATATCTTACCCTTATGTCGCTCAGACCGGTTTTACCTGTGAGGTCATTTCTTAAAACAGGTATCTCAGCCATTAAAAGATTGTCCGGATTAATCGCGTATGAAATACTTCCTCTTACGCCGTATAAATTTTCTTCGTCAGATTTTTTGTAATCAAGATTGACGCTGACTTCAGTGTACATATTAGTAGGCTTTGATGGATCGATTTCCTGCTCTTTGTGCTGAGCGGATATAGTCAGGGGAAATACAACCATCAGTATAAACCCGAGGAGAAAGTAGATTTTGTTCATATGTTTGTTTATGATTTTTATTTAAAAGTTGTGCATAGACCTGTATAATATGGTTATTAGTTTTCATCTTTTTCTCAGAGGAAAGACGAAATTCCAAGTCTGAATGAGTTTGTTTTATCAGTAAAATTCGGTCCCCAGTAGAGGCCGAGTTGAAGTTTGTTTGGAATTATAACCCTGTTAAAACTAATTTCGCCTGCCCAGTAAGTTTTCCAGGTTCCGTTCGTATTCATTATAGAAGGTGTCGGATTTAAGAAGACATAAGTATCTTTATCGAATGAGTAACTTGCGTTAAACTGAAAAGATATTCCGGTGCTCGTAAATTTATCTTCGTCGGGTATCAGGTCGGTTCCGGGTTTGGTAACATACATAATGCCTACGCCGGGGAAAAGACCGAATTGTTCCGAAAACATGAGTCCGACAACGCCGCCCGCAGATAATACCCATGAAGATGTTCCGAGACCATCCTCAAACTTGCCTGTGGGAATTGTAATATCAACGAAAGGTGCAACGGCAATAAGATGATTAGTGATATTTCTTTTTACTGCAGTAAAATATCTCACACGTATATCACTCAAACCGGTTTTCTTAGTAAGGGAGTTTCTTAATAAAGGGACTTCTGCGACAAGCAGATTGTCCGAATTTATTGCGTATGAAACACTTGCTCTTCCTCCATAAAGATCCTGCAGGTCGGATGTTTTGTAATCAAACGCGAGGCTTACTTGTGTGTACAAATTCGTTGGTTTGGAAGGGTCAATATCCTTTCCCGTATGCTGTGCTGACACTGTTAAAGGGAATAACGCTGTAAGAAAAAGCGAAAACAAAAGATAGATTCTGTTCATTGTCTGATTGTTTAATTGAAATTTTATGTCTTTGTAAATATTCACTTTTTTATTTTAAAAAAAAATTCATTTTTATTCGAGTATTTGACTTAAGCCGATATTGAATTTAGAATATTTCCTGCATGTCATTTTTTTGCACGTTCTGTTTATTTTTTAATAAACAATCAATTAACATGCCATTCCAAACCTTAATAAATCACTCGTTTTTTTTCTATTATTGAACATAATAAGTCTCAAAATGAGAAAGGATTATCATTTTAAAAAAAAATAGTGGAAATTCTGTGTGGAAACGGTATTATCAATTATTTCTATTTTGTTATGCCGGGGTAGAGGAAGTGTTGCCGGAACATGGTGGTGCGACAATGCTAAATGACGTATTGCTTTTGCAATTTATCGTAACACATCATCTGCGTTTTATGTAAACATTTATAATGAGGAGGAAATACCAGATAACACTCGAAAGTTGTTACCCGTAATTTTATTGCTTTTTTGTGAAAAGTTTTATTTATATTTAAATATAGGTGCTGTTATTTCATTGTATTATTATATACAAACTGATGATATACGTACAGGTGTTTTCGGGAATTTTGAATTCGTCTGAGGAGTGCAGGTCTGACAGGAATAAAATTTACGAAATTTAAGTTTTTAAATTATATTTTTTAAAATTTTATTTTACCGCTATGAGGAACTTTACAATTATTACATCTCTACTGCTCACCGCAATTATTTTATCTTTCGGATTTCAGGGGGATAAATCCGACTGCCTTGTGGTGAACAATGTTGTCATTCAGTTTGAAGCAACGAACGGCAACGGAAATAATTTATGGCTGGACAATTTTTCGTTCGGCACGAGATATACAAACGATCTCACTATCGCTTCGATGAATATCCGGGATAAGAATTATATGATGCCCGGTGTAACAAACATGAACATTACTCCGGTTGTTACGGTGTTAAATTCCGGCAGAACTGCTCCGTCAGGCGCTACAATCACGCTGACAGACCAGTCCGCTTATACTTCCACGAAGCCAATCAGTTCCGTTTCAGCGGGAGGAACAATCGATGTATCGTTCGATGCATTGCCTTTCTCAATAAACGCATCTAAAAATCTGAAAGCGTATATCAACTGGTCCTCAGACCAGAATCATATGAATGACACACTTACGCAGGCGAGCGTTTACCTTGCGGGCGTTCAGAAAAAAATATTGTTCGAAGCGCATACTGCAACCACATGCGGACCGTGCGCGTCCCAGAATCCCGCGCTTGACGCATTCGTGCAGACGCACTTTGATTCAATTATCGCAATCAAATATCATGTATGGTGGCCGGCGCTCGGCGACCCGATGTACAATGCAAATGTTCCGCAGGCAAGAATAAGAACGCAGTATAATTCCGTGAGCGCGGTTCCGTGCCTCATGGTTGACGGCATTATTCAGCAGGTCAGCGGTTATACGACAATCACAAATCTTCAGACTCCCTTTGACACAAGAAGGGCGAAAGCATCACCTATAGCAATTTCCGTTACCGATACGCGGCTTGCGGGCGATACAATAAAAGCAACAATAAGCATTAATGTTGTTTCTGCGCTTCCTTCAAATATCGATTACAGGCTGAGAATCAATGCAATCGAAAGAAAGATTACATACTCATCTCCTCCGGGTTCGAACGGCGAGACTGTATTCTACGATGTATTCAGAAGGATGTATCCATCGATGGACGGAATACCGATTAACTATTCGCCCGGCACTTATACTGTTGAGTATAAATACAAGAGAGATGCAGCATGGGTGGATTCGATGTTATACACAGCAGTATTCATACAGGATGAATTCAATCATGAGGTTATCAACTGTGAAAAAGCAAGAAATTATTATGCGGACGAAAAAATTACGGTTCCTTCGGTCGTCGATAATTCCGTAATACCGATGACAAATAATTTATCCGATTCACCGCTTTTGCAGGGTAACGGAGTGTCAATGGAAAATATGGAAAGCCCGTTCCCGCCTCCGGGATGGAGAGTAATCAATGCTGATTCTAACTTTACTTTCTGGCAGTACACATATTCCGCTGTAAACGGTCCGTCAATGCCCGGTTCAAGGTGCCTGAGAATAAATTATTATTCATACGCCGAGAATGTAGGGTCAAAGGATTATATAAGAACGAAAGTATTTAATAATGTTAATCCGGGCGATACAATCAGTTTCGACTGGGCATACGCGCAACGGCCCGGATACAACGACAGGCTTGCCGTAAAAATTTCGACTGACGGCGGGAATACGTTCCCTTACACGCTGTTCGACAGGCAGGGCTCGGTACTCGGAACGGCGCCGAGTTCATCATCGGGATTTGTGCCGACTGCAAGTCAGTGGGGGACATTCTCGATATCTTATGCGAATGCTCTGGGCGTAAATCCGTCCGGTGCAATTACGCCTGTGAAATATTCGCTTTCTCAGAATTATCCTAATCCGTTCAACCCGTTCACGCGGATAAAATTTGAAATACCGAAAAATAGTTTCGTTACACTGAGAGTATTTGATATACTCGGAAGGGAAACCGCGGTTATTCTGAGCGAGAACATGAAAGCCGGCTCTTATGACGTGCCGTTTGACGCATCGAATTTAACGTCAGGCGTGTATTTCTATAAGATTACGGCTGGTGATTTTTCATCAATAAGAAAAATGCTGCTGATAAAATAACGCTGGTACTTAATTGGGCCCGCCGGTTTTACGGCGGGCTGTTTAAAAGATGACGCAGCAATATTATTTACTTCCGCCTGTTTTGGGTTAGTATAATATTAAATACACAATTAATAATGAATTATAAGCGGCTTTACGCCGCTTTTTTGCTTTTGAACTGGTTTTGAATATATTTTATGACAAAATTATTATAATAATTCCCTTTAAATAATAATATAATATTGGATTTTAACATATTAATTCAATAAATTAGCATATATTAATTAATCCTCACGCAGGTTCTGTAAAAGGTAATAGGGCGTAATTTATTTCGGATTCATGCATGCATCTGATTATATATTGAATTTTCTATACTTCACGGAGCGTATGGCAATCTTCATTTTCAAATTTCAATCCATCTCAAAATGAAATCGAGCGACAAAAAATTTCTCGAAATCTTCGATATTCACGGCGCAGTAATGCTTATAATAGATCCTGATTCGGGAAAAATAATCCGGGCAAATAATTCTGCAGAAAGATTCTATGGGTACAAAAAGGACGAATTCTCGAAGATGTCCATTCAGGACATTAATACTCTTGCACCAGGAGAGGTTGCTGAAAAGAGAAAGCAGGCGGCCGAAGAAAAACAGAATTATTTTATTTTCAAACACAAAACAGCCGGTAATATAATCCGGGATGTTCAGGTATATTCATATCCGATGGTATTCGACGACAATCAAGTTCTATATTCAATCGTTTACGATATTACGGACAAACTTAAGGCGGAAACGGAATTAAAGGAAAATGAATCGCAGCTAAGTTCGTTGTTTGAAAGTACTAATGACAGAAAATGGGCTGTGGATACCGATTACAGGCTCATTAAGGGCAATAAGAAATTTCTTGAATATTACGAACTCTTAACGGGACGAACTTTATTGAAGGGCGAAAGCGTATTGCAGGATTGTATAAAGGAAGAGATAAACCTGAAATGGAAAGGATATTACGACAGAACGTTGATGTATGGAGAAAGATTTCAGATCGAAACAACCGTAAAAATAAACGAAGATAAAATATTTTACGAATATAATTTCTTTCCTATTACTGAAGATGACGGTAAAGTCTCAGGTGTTGTTGTTACCGGACATGACATAACAGAGCATAAAAAAACCCGGAAAAAACTTAATTATAAAATTCAGAATGAATCGGTGCTGCTGCAGAATATTTCCATGGCATTATATTCCGCTCCTGTTAATCCGAATGAAGATACAATGTGGACAAGCGACAATATTGTCAGTGTTACAGGGTTCTCAAGAAATGAATTTAAATCGAAACCGTATTTCTGGAGGGAAAGAATACATCCCGAAGATAAGGAAAGAGTAATTAATGCATTTACAAATATCGGAACTTCAATGTCGGTTAATGTTGAATACCGTTGGAAAGTTAAGAGCGGAGAATACAGGTGGTTTCATGATATTGCTAATGTAATTAAAACCGATACTCAGGAAATATACTCGGGTTTTCTAATTGATATAACCGAAAATAAAGCTGAGGCTGAGGAAAAACGCGAGACCGAAGAAAAATTCAAGAAAATATTCAAATATTCAGCCGTAGGCAAAGCCATCGTCGATTTAAATGGAAAATTTCTTGAGGTCAACGATTCGTTTTGCAAGATTGTAGGATATTCGCCTGAAGAACTTAGTAAGATGTTCTTTAAGAATATTACGCATCCTGAAGACCTCGCAAAGGGTTATCAATTTGTAAAAGATCTTGAGAATGGTAAAATCGAATTCGGATATCAGGAAAAACGATATATACATAAAGACGGACATGTCGTTTGGGCGATACTTAGTCTCTCAATAATGAAAGATACAAAAGGCGTTCCGCTCTATTTGGTTGCGCAAATACAGGATATCACAGACAGAAAAAATGTTGAAACACTGCTGGCAGAACGAGAGGTCATATACAGGGCTGTTGTGAATTCCTCCAGCGACGGGATAATTCTTCAGGAGAAAACCGGTAAAATAATAACATGGAATGAAGGCGCGGAAGAAGTATTCGGCATTCCGGAGGAAGAAGCGGTAGGAATTAATTCACTCGGGATAAAATGGGATACGTTTCGGGAAGACGGTTCCCAATACCCGCCTGAGGAGCATCCTTCTATGATTACTCTGAAAACCGGAAAACCTCTGCGGGACGAAATAATGAGTGTGAAGAATCGGAATGACGGAACATTACACTGGATTTCGGTTAATACTAATCCTTTGTTCAGGGAAAATGAAAATAGTGCGTACGCAGTCGCAATAACATTTTCGGATATTACTGAAAGGAAAGAGTACATAGACAATCTGAAGAACAGTGAAGAGAGGTATAGGACGCTTATTAATAATGCCAACGAAGCAATTTATGTTGTGCAGAACTTCAAGATCGTTTTTGCAAATAAAATGACTGAGTATCTTTCCGGATATTCAGGCGATGAATTGATAGGGATGGATATTATGAAACTGGTCGGCAAATCCGAGGTGGATTATCTGAAAAAACATCATTCTGATTTGCTGGCAGGAGTATTAAATAACGATACATTTACTATTCCCGTAATAACTAAAAATAATAACAGGCGTTTTATTAAAGTTAATGCTGTGAAAATAGATTATAACGGCAGTCCGGCTACGCTTAATCTTGCCGCTGATATTACAATGAAAACCAGAACGGAAGAATTATTTAAAGCACGAATGAACATCCTTGAGTATTCCGAAGGCTATTGCATGGATGATCTGCTGCAAAAAACCATTGATGAAGCGGAAAGGATTACCGATAGTAAAATCGGATTTTATCATTTCGTGCAGGACGACATGAAAAGTCTGACGCTTCAGCAGTGGTCCACAAATACGAAAAACTATTTTTGCAAAGCAATTCCCGACGAAAAACATTATTCTTTGGAAAAGGCAGGTGTTTGGGCAGATTGCGCAAGAGAAGGCAGAGTAATTATACACAACGAATTTTCAAAAGTGCAGAATAAAAAAGGTATGCCTTCGGGACATGCGGATGTATTCCGTGAATTAACTGTTCCGATAATGAGAGGCGGAAAAGTGGTGGCAATACTGGGTGTTGGAAATAAAGAAACGGATTACAACGAATATGACGTTTCGTCGGTATCGCAGCTCGCCGATCTTGCCTGGGACATCACGCAGAAAAAATTGTCGGAAGAATATCTGATAAACAGCGAGAATAATCTGAGGAAACTCAATGAGGAGAAAGATAAGTTCTTTTCTATTATCGCGCACGATTTGAGAAGCCCGTTTACGGCGTTCATCGGTCTTACGGAAACAATTGCGGAAAATATTAACAGTTTGACGTTATCTGAAATCACAAGTTACCTGAACAGGATTAACGATGCGGCGGTAAATCTGTTCGGACTGCTGAATAATCTTCTGGAATGGTCTTTGAACCAAAGGGGACTAAGCAGTTTCGAGCCGAAAGATTATGATTTGAAAAAAATTATTGAGGAAAGCATAGAATCGCTTGAAGAGAGCATAAAACGGAAAAATATAAACGTGTCATTCGTTCAGCAGGAAGATATTCATTTGAAAGTTGATAAGAGTATGTTTGAAACAATCATGAGAAACCTTATTTCAAACGCGGTGAAGTTTAACCACAGGGGCGGGAATCTGAATATAAGCGCCGGATACGGCAAAAAAGGAAATGTCGATATATGCGTCGAAGATACGGGAATAGGCATGGACGATGACTTGATGAACAAAATATTCAACATCGCGGAGAAGACAAAACGGCCGGGCACTGAAGGAGAACCCAGTTCAGGATTGGGTCTTCCGCTTTGCAAAGAATATGTAGAAAAACACGGCGGTACAATCAGCATAGAGAGCGAACAAGATAAAGGAACCACGATTTGTGTAACTCTTCCAATTGGTAATTAGGAATTAATAATTAGTAATTAGTAATTAATAATTAAAAAATTGGCAATTGGTAATTGGTTATACGTAATTGGTAATTGGTAATTGGTAATTGGTTATACGTAATTGGTAATTGGTAATTGGTAATTGGTAAATGGTAATTAATAATAATCCGAAGTCTTAATTTTTCGACGATTTTGAATTTCCCATTTTGTCATACCGGCGAACCCGCAAAGCAGCTCGCATTTAAAAGTCGAAGAACTGCCGCGGCAGGACGGAATTTTGTGTCTATATATTTTTTATAAATTATTTTAGCAGAATCATTTTTCTTGTTTCTGAATACGAGCCATATGAAAGTTTGTAAAAATAAACGCCGCTTGGAAGAGCGCTGCCGTCAAATATAATTTCATATATGCCTGCGCGTAAAGGTTCGTTTACCAATGCTGCAATTTCTTTGCCTGTTATATCATAAACTTTTAAAACGACGCTGCCGTGTCCCATTTTCAAATTTCTGTTTTCAGTTTTCAAATATCCGTTTTCCGTTTTCCAATTTCCCTTCCTGATTGCATTATGCAGGCAAGCATTTTCAGGAATCGAAAATATTATTTTTGTAGAAGGGTTAAAAGGATTCGGATAGTTCTGTCTTAGAAAACAGGTTGAAGGAATTTCAACACTCGAGTTATTAGTAAAAGTCAGTCCGCCTGATGTTGTTTTAACTATTATACCGTTCGTTCCCGATAGATAGCCTGTATTGGCGTCAGTAAAATATGAACCGTAATATGCCTGATAGGTGAATTCCGGCTGCAAAGCCCATGTCTCTCCGGCATCTGTTGTTTTTATTATCGAGCCTGAATTGCCAGCGGCATAACCCGTTTGCGAGTTCGGAAAATTAATTGTCCAGAGATGTGAGGTTGTCGGTGTGGTTTTTATTATCCAGTTCGTTCCGCCGTTTGTTGTCTTATATATTGTGCCTGTATATCCGCAGGCGAATCCCGTGATTTCGTTTATAAAATCAATGCCGGTAAGATTCCACGGAATGCCCGTTCCTGTGTTTGCCCAGTTCGTTCCGCCGTTATTTGTTTTCAGAATCACTCCGCCGTAACCTGAAATATAACCCGTGTTTGCATTAAGAAATTTCGATTTAGTAAGCCATTGCGGCGTGCCTGAAATTTGTAAAGTCCAGTTAACGCCGCCGTTTGTTGATTTCAGGATTTTACCGCTGTCGCCGATTGCATATCCGGTCGAATTATCAGTGAAAAATACATCGTTCAACTGTCGGTACGAACTTCCGGCGTTTATGCTCTGCCAGTTTGCGCCGTCGTTTGTCGAACGCGATATTGACATATTCTCTCCGACAGCAATAAGAAATGAAGAATTGGAAAACAATCCCTGAATACCTTTGTAAACCGGTGTCTGGCTTGTAGTCCAGTTTGAGCCAGAGTTTGAGGAAATATATACTCTGCCGCTGTCACCCGCTGTGAAGACTTTGCCCGAAGAATTTACAATAATTTTGTTTAAAGTATTTTTTGTAATATAATTTGTTATCTGATTCCAGTTAGTGCCGTTATTATTCGAGTAAAGCATCATGCCGATATAACCGCCCGCAACAATATTGCCGGTCTCCGAAGCGGATAAGGAATATATTTCAAAAGGTAATGCCGTATAAACATTTGTCCAGTTTGTCCCGCCGTTTGTAGTTCTGAATATACCGTTCCATCCGCATACAAATGCATTATCTGCGCCTGCCATTACAACCGACGACAGATAATTGACTGTTCCGGAGGTTTGTAATGTCCAGTTTATACCGCCGTTCGTTGTCCGCTTTATAATACCGTCATTGCCGACGACAGTTCCCGTGCCAGCATTAATAAAATAAATTGATTTGTACGTTTTTGTTGTGTCGAAAGACAGATTTGTCCAGTTCAATCCGGAATTTGTGGTAGCCATGAACAATCCGTAATTACCGCACAGATATCCGGTATTTGAATTCACAAAAAAAACATCCAATATATCTTTCGTCGTACCTGAACTTATTGAAGTCCAGTTCGTTCCGCCGTTTACCGTTCTGTAAATTTTCCCTGTATTACCTGCCGCAATTCCTGTTTCCGAACTTTTAAATGCAATTCCGTAAAATGAATATGAAGAGCCGACATTAATAAGATTGAAGGAATACCCGCCGTTTGTTGTTTTCAAAATATAGCCGTTGGCGCAGCCTATCCATCCGGTCTGAGAGTTTATGAACGATAAACTAAGAACCCCCTGAGAAAAAGTGTATCCGAGCGGGGACCAGGTCTCTCCGCTGTTTACGGATTTAATCACGATGTTATTGGCAAGCCCGAACGCAGTATTAGATGAAGTACATAATAATTTATTTACGTTGTTCCCTTGCGGGAGGGGATTCAGCCAGAACCAGCCTGTCTGCGCATTAAGAAACGTAGAACATAAAATAAAAATTATTACGAATGAATATTTTTTCATTTTATTAAAATCATTTTTTTTGTTTCGGAGAAATTATTTGTTTGCAGTTTATAGAAATAAATGCCGCTGCATAAATTACCCGCGTCGAAAACTACTTCATAAGTGCCGGCTCGCAGCGGTTCATTTACCAATGCTGCAATTTCTTTGCCTGTTATATCATAAACTTTTAAAACGACGCTGCCGCTTCCTGTTTTCAAATATCCCTGCCTGACTGCATCATGCAGGCCGGCGTTTTCCGTAATTGAAAATTTTATTTTTGTCGAAGGATTAAACGGGTTGGGGTAATTTTGGAAAAGTATAAAATTATCAGGAACACCTTCAGAAATATTATGAATTCCGATAGGCTCACCACCGTTCGTAGTTTTCATTATTGTCCCGTATGCTCCGAAGACATAGCCCGTATTCCGGTTGATAAAATCAATATCGTACAGTGTATTGGATGTGCCTGTTGCGAATACACTCCAGTTTAAACCCTGATTTGTTGTCTTTAATATTGATCCGATTGATGCAGCGATGTATGCTGTATTTGTTTCCGTGATATCAAGAGACATAAGAGAACATGAAACAGGAATCGAGATTAAACTCCATTGTAATCCGCCATTTATTGAACGCAAAAGTGTGCCTTGCGACCCGGCAATTATCATTGTATTGTTATCGAAATAACCGATTGAATTTAAATCTTTCGTTGTACCTGACGTTATTGCATTCCAGTTATTACCGGAATTTGTCGTTCTGAGAATTAACCCGGAGGAGCCGCAGACAAAACCTGTCAGAGAATTTAAGAAAACAATTTTATAAATATCACCGGAAGTTCCGGATGCAATATTAATCCAATTTAATCCCGAATTTGAAGTAAATAATATTTTTCCGTTCCATCCGCCGACAAATCCTGAATCTTTGTTGAAGAAATACGAAGCCAGTAAAGTAACGGTTGTATTTGCATTAAAACTATTCCAGGATATTCCTCCGTTAGTGGTTCGTATTACCATACCGGAAGAACCTCCTGCAAACACTACATTTTGGTTTAAAGCAAATAATGTCCAGAGTTCGTTATTAACTCCGGTATTGAGTAAATTCCAGTTGTTACCTTCATTAGTTGTTTTAAATATTGCACCGTTGTATCCGCCTGCATAACCTGTATAGTTATCGGCGAATTTTGCACTCATTAATCCGGCACAATTTCCGGATGTAATCTGCGTCCAATTATTACCTCCGTTAGTTGTTGATATTGCAATGCCGCCGCCCCCTGATATAACTCCTGTATTTGCATTTATGAAATTCACTCCGAATAATTGATTCATAGTAAACGATTGTTGATTAATCCAGTTTGTACCTCCGTTTGTAGTTGATATTATTTTGCCGGAATTACCGCATGCGAATCCGGTATTATTGTCATAGAAATTGACAGAATATAAAGAACCCGTTGCAGGTGTTGTTTGCGTAATCCAATTAACGCCTGCATTTGTAGTTTTAAGAATTTTCCCGTAATCGGCGCAAATATATCCTGTGTTCACAGACGGGAAGCAAATGGAGTAAAGAAAATCGCTTAAACCTGAGTTTTGCTGAATCCAGTTTGCTCCGCCATTTGTAGTTTTAACAATAATTCCTGATGTTCCGCAGGCATATCCGGTATTTGCATTTGTAAAAGCAATTGAATAAAATTGCGTGCTTAATCCTGTATTTTGAGTAATCCAGTTCAAGCCTCCATTGGTAGTTTTTAAAATGGAATTACCGAGCAGAGCAGCATAACCCGTGTCTGCCGTTATAAATGATAATGCTCTAACTCTGTAAAGGGAACCTGTAAGTATTGTAGTCCAGTTATTCCCTCCATTTACAGATTTTATAATCTTACCGTTATCGGCGGAACAATAAACTACGCTGGAGTTCACAATGGCGATAGAATACAAGTCTTCGGTTGTTCCGGAATTCAAGACACTCCATGTTTGTCCGCCATTATTGGTCCTGACGACAGTACCGTATTGTCCGGCATAAAATCCGGTTGATGCATTCAGGTATTTAACATCGTAAATTGTATTGCCCTGCGGGTTCGGGTTTTGCCAGAACCAACCTGTCTGCGCATTTAGAAGCGCGGCGAAAAAAATAAAAACCAATAGGAATAAATATTTTTTCATTTTAATAAAATCATTTTTTTTGTTTCGGAGAAATTATTAGTTTGAAGTTTATAGAAATAAATGCCGCTGCATAAATTACCCGCATCGAATTCTACTTCATAAGTGCCGGCTCGCAGCGGTTCGTTTACCAATGTAGTAATTTCTTTTCCGGCAACATCATAAACTTTTAAAACCACATTGCTATTATCAATTTTAGATTTGATATTATTCGTAATCGAAAATTTTATTTTTGTCGAAGGATTGAAAGGGTTCGGATAGTTCTGGCTTAATGAAAAAGAAGAGGGGACTTCAGTTGAAATATTTCTTACAAATACATTTCCTCCGTTAGTGGTTTTCATAATCATTCCGCCCCCGCCGAAAATCCAGCCTGTGTTAGGATTTATGAATGAAATTATGTTTGTGGTTTGTCCCGTATTAATTATTTCCTGAACCCAGTTCAGGCCTGCATTTGTAGTTCTGAAAACTTTTCCGTTATAACCTCCTGTCCAGCCCGTATATTGGTCTTTAAAGCCGACTGTATACAGATGCTCAGTTGACCCAACAGATATTTCTGTCCAGTTAACGCCGCTGTTTGTTGTTCTGTGAATTTTTCCGAGATTCGAAGCGATAAAGCCCGTATTATCATTTACGAAATGTAAATAATTTAAATTTGTAATTCCGCTTGAAGAAATTTGAGTCCAGATGTTTCCGGAATCGGTAGTTTTTAAAACAAAGCCGTTATTGTATGTAATCCAGCCTGTCGAGTTATTAATGAAATATCCTGATGTAAAATATCCGGTCGGAGTTATGTTTTGCGTATTCCAACTTATACCGGCATTAGTTGTACGTTTGCATAAACCGTAATTACTGAAAACAATACCTGTATTGGAATTAAAGAACTTCATGAACAACAGATTTTGTGTTGTTCCCATTGACATTTCTGTCCAGTTATTGCCGCTGTTAGTCGATTTAAATGCTTTTCCGTATCCTCCAACAGCATATATTGTTTGTGCGTTAATTCCTGTTATTGAATAAATAGCATAATCATTTGCGAGAATGGGCTGTTCGGTCCAGGTAATTCCTCCGTTTGTTGTATTGAGAACCATGCCGTTATCTTCGCCTGCCCATAGATTAAGCGAATCGGCGGCATAATAGCAATGGAGTTCTTCAGTAAATCCGTATGAAATCTTTGACCATGACTGACCTGAATTTGTAGATTTTAAAACTATACCTTCGCCGCCAACAATATAACCCGTTATTGAATTAACGAAACGAATACCGTACAAACCGTTTGTTACGGGGGAGTTTATCTGCGACCAGTTGGAACCTGCATCGGTTGTTTTCATGTATATCCCGTTTTCACCGGTTATGAATCCGGTAGAGGAATTTAGAAATGCAAAATTCTTTAAATACTGTGCAGTCCAGTTCAATGCCGGTTTAGTCCAGTTCGTACCGCCGTTAGTAGTTTTAAGTATGAACCCGTTTTCGCCTGCCGCAAAGCCTGTATTGGCGTCAAGCGTATAAACCGACCAGATATGTTTATTGTGTCCGGCTGGCTGTGTTGTCCAGTTTATACCGCCGTTTGTTGTTTTAATAATTGTTCCTGTCTGTCCTGAAGCCCAGCCTGTATTGTCGTTTACGAAATAGACCGAAAACAGAACAAGCGAAACTGACGTCGAATACTGTATCCAGTTTACACCGGCATTTGTTGTCTTCAGCACTTTACCGCCGTCGCCGGCAATGAAACCCGTATTGGCATTAACGAAGAATACATCTCTCAGCATGCCGCCGATAGGGGAGTTTTGCACAATCCAGTTGCTGCCGCCGTCAATAGTATATCTTATTACTCCGTAATCTCCGACAACCCATCCGGTATTGGCATTAACGAAATAAATTCCGAAAATATCATTTATGGAACCGGAGTTCTGATACAGCCAGTTCAACCCGCCGTTTGTAGATTTTATTATATTGCCGCCTCCGCCGACTGCAAAAAAATTATTCCCGTCAATAGCAAACGTATTAATTAATGTGCTTGCGCAAGGGGAGGGATTCTGCCAGAACCAGTTGTTTTGAGAATAAGTATTTGATGAAGATATGATGAAAATTACTAAAGCATAATATAAATACTTCATGTTGAAAATATTTATTTAATGGTTTAAGTGCGAATTATAATTATTCAGAAAAAATCGCTAAGTGCAGCAGGAGATACAGGATTACTTTGCGAATATGAAACTTACCGCCCTGTTACTTAAAAATTAGAAATAGAATTATTGGTTTTCTTAAAAGTGCATTAACTAAAATAAAATTATTTACATTTATACTTAAATTCAAGATAATTTATTGCAGCAATAGCCAATATCGGGCAGGTAAAATAAAAAAGCCTGACGGTAAATCCGCAGGCTTTAATAAAACAGCATAAATAAAATTTATTCGTTTACATTGGCAATGCTTTCGCTGCCGTGAAGCAGGTTCTGTATATTAACTGTTGATGATTTTGTTTTGGAAGCAAGCGACACATAAGTTCTTGCCAGATTATCTTTTCCCGCGCCGAGAATTGTGCTTACAAGTCCGAGTGCGATTGCAAGTTTTTCCGGCTTAACGTTCTTGAAAATTTTCTGCCAGATAAGTTCTTCAAGTGTATTTATCGCTGTCTGCACTTCATATAAATCATATCCGCTGTTAAACCTGTCTTTCGCGATTTTTTCCGTATACTGAAGCATTGGTATCAGTTCTTTTGTTTTTACGCAGTCAATTAATTTTTTGTAGAGGCTGTTGAGTTTTTGTTTTGTGATAGAACTTCCTTCTTTAGCATAACCTTTTAATTTTACTTCGCAGATTTGCTTGCAGGATACTTCCACAATTTCGTCCATGTTTTTTTCAAGAAGTGTTATTAATTCCATAACTTTTCCGTGGTTTTTTCGTTAATTTAATTATGAAACATTAGGCTTTCAAGGATAATTTAAATACTATATCAAAATATGGATACATTATTTTTGGTTCTCAGTCTCTTTTTACCGAGAATAACATTAATTTACTGCTACTTTACACACCATATCCCCTTTAATAATGTTCCTTTCATCGGGGATGCACTGCTGACAGTATTTTTACCGCGCGTTCTGGTATTAATTTATATCGTCGATAATCTTGGAACCGATAGTCCGTGGTTCTGGATTCATCTTGTTGCGGCAGTTGCGGTGTATTTAAGCGGCGGTAAGTATTCGCATAAGAGATACAAAAAACGGGGCTAAAAGTTCGCGAAATCCAGTCTTGGTCTTGCGTTTACGTTGAGGGATTTATCGTCGAAATATTTTTTATCCTGTGAATTTATGTATTTGTAATAAGCGGTTATGCCTATCATTGCGGCGTTATCGGTTGAGTATATAAGTTCAGGGATAAAAATCCTGTATCCTTTGTCTTCAAGTTTTCCGAAAGTTTTCTTCAGATAACTGTTCGCCGATACGCCCCCCGATATTGTTATATCTTTTATGCCGTATTCTTTTGCGGCAAGCAATACTTTATCGTATAGTGTTTTGATTACAGCGTGCTGAAATGAAGCACAGATATCGTTTATAAGTTTACTGCTTTTAATTTCCTGAAAATTACTGCTTCTCAGAAAGTACAAAACTGAGGTTTTTATTCCGGAGAATGAAAAATTATATTTTGAATCTTTCAAACGCGAAATCGGAAATTTATGAAAATTAATATCGCCGTCCGATGCATGCTTGTCGATTAAAGGTCCTCCCGGATATCCGAGTCCGAGCATCTTCGCGACTTTGTCGAATGCTTCTCCTGCGGCATCATCAACAGTTGTTCCGAGAATTTTATGCTTGAAGAAATCTTCAACAAGTATAAGCAGTGTATGCCCGCCTGAAACTATCAGACCGAGAAACGGAAATTCAGGTTTTGTGTCTTTTATGAATGACGAATATAAATGAGCCTGAATGTGGTTTACGTGAACGAAAGGTACGTTCAGTGTTGCAGCAACGGACTTCGCAAAACTCAAACCTATAAGAACAGCCCCGATAAGACCCGGCTCGGATGTCGCGGCAATCATGTTTATGTCGTTAATCTTCATTCCTGCCTTCTCAAGCGCAGATGCCGTTATATCCGTAATTCTCTTTAAATGCTCTCTGGAAGCGACTTCCGGCACTACACCGCCGAATTTAATATGATATTCCTGCGAAAGAATTATATTCGAAAGAACCCTGTCGTTTTCAAGAACGGCGACCGAAGTTTCGTCGCAAGAGGTTTCAAAAGCGAGAATATTTATTTTTTTGTCCTGCAAATAAATTTATTATAACATTGAACATTTACCGCTCGTAAATTAATTTGATATTATGATTAAAAATAGTTTAAAATTTTTACTGTTGTGCATGCTTGCGGTATCGACGGTTTATTCTCAGACGAAACTGCTGATTCCCATGGATAACGGATATCAGACAAATCATCTCAAGGCATACGGGATTGCATACAGGCATTTGCTCGAAGGCGGAGAACTTGACTGGCTTCTGAATTACAGGAACGGTTCGTTCATGTTCGGATATAATTCGAGAATAGAAGACGAATGTAAATCAAAAGGCGTCAGTTACGAACTTATCGACGGGACTATGACGGCGCAGATATACGCTGAAGTGAAAGATGAAAAGAACAATATGGACGTCATACGGCTTGAGAAGGCTGCGAAGATTGCTGTTTATGTTCCTCCGAATGCTTTGCCGTGGGACGATGCGGTGCAGTTAGTGCTCGACTATGCCGAAATACCCTACGAAAAAATGTGGGATGAGGAAGTATTGACAGGTAAATTGAAAGGTGTAGATTGGATTCATCTGCATCATGAAGACTTTACGGGGCAATACGGGAAATTTTTTGCGACATACGGAGCATCGCCATGGTATCTGACGCAGAAATCGACGAATGAAGAGATGGCTAAGAAACTTGGATTTTCGAAAGTATCTAAACTCAAACTCGCAGTTGTGAAAAAACTTAAAGAGTATATTTCAAACGGCGGTTTCCTGTTTACGATGTGCAGTGCAACAGATACATACGATATAGCGCTTGCAAGCCAGTTCACGGATATCTGCGACGTTGTTTATGACGGCGATCCGTTCGACCCGGACGCGAACAGCAAACTTGACTTCGACGAAACAATCGCGCTTCAGAATTTTACGGTGGAACTAAACCCTTATGTTTATAAATATTCCAATATTGATATAACACAGGACCTGCTTATGATAGGGCAGTTTAACGACTATTTCAAACTTGTGGATTTTTCGGCTAAATATGACCCTGTCCCGACAATGCTTACGCAGTGTCATACAGCGCTTGTAGCGGGTTTTCTCGGGCAGACAAGCGGATTTAAAAAACAGTTTCTGAAAAGCAATGTAGTGATACTCGGAATGAACGAAGGCACCGAACTAGTTAAGTACATTCACGGCAATTACGGTAAAGGAACATTCACATTCCTTGGCGGACATGACCCTGAAGATTATGCTCACCTTGTTGGAGCGCCTGCAACGGATTTAAATAAATACCCTAATTCGCCCGGGTACAGACTTATTTTAAATAATGTGCTTTTTCCTGCGGCCAAAAAGAAAAAATTAAAGACCTGATGAAAAGAATTGTTTTACTGCTAATTGTAATTTCTTTATTTTCCTGTAAGAATCCCGGAAAAGGTAACTTAGAAGTTGAATTGAAAGACGATTTGGGAAAATCGTTCAAAATAGACAGAAGTCCCGAAAAAGTTATATCGCTTGCACCAAGTATTACGGAGATTATTTATTTCATCGGTGCGGATTCACGGCTTGCCGGTGTTACAAAGTATTGCGACTATCCTCCCGAAGCAAAGAATAAAACGATAATTGGAGGGCTGCTTGACCCCAATCTTGAACTGATTTCGCAGATAAAGCCCGACTTAATCTTTTTAACTACCGAGGGCAATTCGCAGATGACATATAAATCATTGACCGATATCGGCTATAAAGTATTTGTAATGAACCCAAGAAATATTGATGATATTGTAATAACGATGGAAAAACTGAATAAAATATTAAATCCTCCGGGCGGCGGGAATAAAATTTCCGAATTCAAAAAAAGTATTCAGGCGTATAAGGATAATCCGAAAACCAACTCCACATATGCTGCATTTCTTTCTGTAAAACCATTGATTACATTCAATGATAATACTTTTATCGGAGATATCTTTAAGCAATCAGGATTTAATAATTTATTCGGAAAAGAGAAACTTGATTATCCGGGAATTTACGAAGAGGATATTTTACTAAAAAATCCGGATTATTTATTTGTGCTGTCCGATACTTCTCTCGCTGCGCATCAGCGATTAAATGATGAAATAGGGAACAGATTTAACGATATAAAAGCGTATAAAGAAAAGAAATTCTATTATCTGGATGAAAATGTATTCTCGAGACCGGGTCCGAGAGTACTTGATGCGTTGAAAAAACTATATGAAGTTAAAAATATCGGGAATTAAGATGCTTCTTTATTAATCAGAGGATTTTGGTTAATGATTTTAGAATAATTTGTGCGTATTTCGTTAAAATTGATTTTTGAGTTTTTATTAAGTGTGTTTTCCTGATTTTGAAATGAAAACATCTTTGTAAGAGATAAATAAAACTTATAAAGTAAATTATCGATTTCCACCTGTTCTTCGTTTGTCACTTCGCTTAACTCTTCAATGTTAATATTTTTCAGGCAATCATTATTCTTACGGATCTGGTTTTCGATATCGTAGTTAAGAAGACAAGAAAATTCCTGAAATAATGTTTTTTGTATATTCAAAATGTCCATCCTTGTGGTATTTATTTATTACTATGTTTAGCAAAATGTGTACCAAAAAAAGATTCGATTTTACTCTAATTTCGGCATTCGCAATCCAAAAATCATAGTATCCATGCTTCCTTTATAATTAAAAGGTTTATTTTTTGCGTCATCAGATGTGTTTTTCCGTAAATTTTACTGTTAAATTTGGCACGAGTATTGATATTGTTTATATAAACATCAAAGAGTTACAGAATTCAATGAACTTCATTGAATAAGGAAAACATAGTGACTACATAAAATTAAGTAGTGATAGCACTACGTTTTTTTGTATTTTTTGAAAGAATCTTCTCTAAAAAAAATTATAAAGATTTCTCCTAACTATCTTATTTTTTACTGCTTTAAAAAATAATTCCAAAATCTCTGCTATTCGGCACGGTAATTGCAAAATGCTTGATAAGTTTTAAATTAAGAAAGGGTAGATTTGAACAAGGTATATATATATACGGCGTTTTTAATTATTATTGCATTAGCAGTATTAAGTTCTAAAGCGAACTCACAAGTCCTCAACGAATCCACAAACAGCGATACAGAACTGCTTAATCAGGGTTATGCTTATATCAACAGCAATCAATATGAAGATGCAATCTCTTCGTTTAATACATATCTGAAATCAAATCCAAACGACGTAAAAGTTAACCTGCAACTCGGTTATCTGTATTCGAATATGCATGATTATGAAAAAGCATATGAAAAATTCAAATTCGTTTCAGAGAATTCAACAAATTCTGACGAAGCAGAAAAAGCAAAGATTTCGATGTCCTACATAAATCAACTGATTAAGGAATCGGAAAAGAAGGATTCGACTAAAATAAAAAATGATTTGGTTGACAAAGGTTATTACTTTATCAACAATAAACAATACGATGATGCAATAAATGCATTTGAAACATATCTTTTAACGAATCCGGGCGACACAAAAGTCAATTTGCAACTTGGGTATTTATACAGTCAGAAACAAAATTATGATAAGGCAAACGATAAATTCAAATATGTATCCGAAAATTCGAATAACACGGAAGACGTTGAAAATGCCAAAACAGCAATGCTGAATATAAAAGGACTTTTGAAGAATACAAATCCGGGTTTGACGCCTTCAAAAGATTCACTGAATAACAATATAAACGGCAGCGGAACTGAATTGTTGAACAAGGGATATGATTATGTCAACAAAAAACAATACAGCGAGGCTATAGCGGTGTTTAAAACATATTTGATTTCGAACCCCGGGGATACAAAAATCAATATGCAGTTGGGTTATTTATACAGTGAAACGAAAAGTTATGAAAATGCATACGACAGATTTTCATATGTCGCTGAAAATTCAACAAATCCGGATGAAGTTGACAAGTCGAGAACATCGATGTGGTATATGAGAGATTTAATGATTCGAAATGCAAAGTCATCTTTCGATTTGTATTTCTATAATATGTTCGATTCTTATTATCACAATTATGTTTCTAATCTGCTTGCGCATATCAATTTCAAACTGACAAAAGGAATTTATGCCGGACCGTATGTTGAAACGTACCTTGATTCGAAATCATCAGCGGATAACATTATAAACGACAGATTCTTCGATATCGGAGGATTCACGAAATTCCAGTTAACCGACTATATGAATCTGGAAGTAAGAGTCGGTTATGTAAGAGAAATTGATAAGAAAATTAACAGCGTCAGTTTCAAACCGATATTATCTCTCGGCACCAGACTCGGAAATGCAAGTTTCTACAAAGACAGAAAAACAAGCAAAACAGAGAATTTTTATTTCGACATATACGGCGTCGGATTGTATGATTACAAGTTCCGAAACGTATTTGCGATGTTACAATTAAAAGAAGTCCTCCGCTATATGACCGGCGGTTATTCATACATGGAATTTTACACCAAGCAGGAAGCATCGCTCGATTCCAAGCAGTTATATTATAATAACTATCTTGATTTCGGAGCGGGAATCGCTTTCAAACCAAATTTAGTAAGTTTTCCGACATTATTCGTTGAAGCCGTAAGCAGAAATTTTCTCGTCGATGAAAACGGAGTATGGCTTAACGGTAGTTTCAAAAGTATTTTTCAGTTTAGAGGGGGTTTTATAATTTACTTTAATACAAAATTATGATATACGAAATATTTCAAATATTGCTTTGGGTGACCGCCATTATGCTGTTCATTAGCGGCATCGATGACCTTTACCTTGATGTACTGTACTGGCTTCAGAGAAGAAAATATAAAAAGAAAATGCCTGATTTTTCGGAAATGTTCGATAAACCTGAAAAACCTATTGCAATTTTCTTAGGTGCATGGAAAGAGTCTCCGGTTATCGGAAGAACACTAAGTTATGCGATAAGAAACCTCAACTATACAAATTTCAGATTTTTTGTAGGTGTTTATCCGAATGATCCTGATACTTTGAGAGTTGTACAGGAAATATCAAGAAAAGACGCCAGAGTGATTCCATGTGTTAACAGCCAGAACGGTCCTACAACAAAAGCCGACAATCTTAATTGTCTGTTCTCGGGTGTAGGAGAATACGAAAAACGTTACGGTCAGTTTGAAGTTATACTCGTTCATGATGCCGAGGATTTCATTCATCCGAATTCATTGAAGTTGTATAATTTCCTTCTCGGATACAAAGGTTATCATGCGGTACAGATTCCCGTAATTCCGATTAAAAGCAGTCTTGGAAAATTATTCCATAGAACTTACTGCGACGCTTTTGCGGAAGTCCATACAAAGGATATGATAGTAAGACAGGCTATGGGTACGTTTATACCTTTCGCGGGCACGGGAATGGGATTCCACAGGAAAACATTCAACTATCTTGAGAAATACAACTGGGACCTTGAAACTGCCAAGAGGCATAGAAGCGAAATGGATGATCCATTTAACGTTGAATCAAAGAAAGACGTTATCGCGGAAGCGGAAACAAAATTCTCCGAAGATGATTTTGTTTTTTCGAACGATGAAAGCCAGAGGTCGGGAATATATATCAACGAAACAAGTTATCACGATGATCCGTTCGTAAGTCTCAATGACGACCATGTACAGCCGGGAAGCAAAAAAGTCCCTGAATCAATCAAGGGTTATACATTCATGTTTCTCGCTATGGTACTCGGATGGATATCATTCCTGATTTATACGGGAAATACTGAAGCAAGCCAGGAAAATATGATTACTGACGCGCAGGTCATTGAAAAATTCAATCTTGCTCCGAGCGAATTGAAAGCAAGTGAATTAACAAACAGCGTATCCGCGAATCTTGAAAAGGAAATGAACAGTTCCAGAATTATCAAAGACGGTATTATCAGTGTAAGCAACGGATTCTCCGATGAAAAATATAACGTTCTTTATATAAAGGACAAAAATGACAAGTTTATAATTCAGGAATCCGTCTGGAGTTCTGAAGAGGCTGCAAAAAGCAGAGTTGAAGTTCTCAATACTACGGAATACTTCAACAACAAATCAATAGAAATACAGGATGTCAACAGCAACGGCGCTTTGATTTATAAAGTGTTCATATCCGGTTACAAATCAATAGACGAAGCAAGACTGGATGTTGCAAAAATTAAAAAACAGGTACAATAATTAATACTGTACCGTACAAGGGTACAAAAAAAAGGTTTTAAATAAGAAAGGGTAAATTTATGACTCCGTCAAAAGATCAAAACATCTTTTCGGAAAAAGATGAGAACATGTCAAACGGCGATGCAAGAAAAACACCGTCAATTGATAACAAGATATCGGAAATAGAAGATAGGATAAAGAATTTATACGAAAAGAGCATACCGGACTTTATTAACGTAAACACTGCAAAAAAAGAGGAAGAATCTTTTCTCAGGAAAAAACTTGAAGTCGTCAGCGATAACATCAAACAGATATCCGGCGAAGTCAGAACAACCGCTCCCGAACAGAAATCGGCAGAAGTCAGAAAAACCACTCTCGCAGGCGCAAATGAATATGATTACCTGCCTGAAGGTCCTCAATCCGATACCCTTGAAAGAACAATCGAAGATATTGAAAAAAAGATAGAAAGTCTGAACAATCTTACCGCCGAATATAAATCTTTAAAGGATCCGATGCCCGTATCAAACGATAAAGATTTGTCAAAGAAAGTTTTCAATAACTTCTATAAAGATGATGAAATAATCGGAAATAAAGACAACGTTGTAAAAGACAAACTTGAAAGAATTGACGAACAAATCAAAGAGTTAAAAAATAGTATCTCATCACTTCATACGGCGCAGAGGGTAACGCATTCATCGGTTGTTGAAGAGAGACTTAAAAGCATAGAAGAAAAACTTACCGAAGAAGACAAATCCGGGAAACAAAAAGTTGTTCCTCACGGCGCGATTACACTTCGTCCGAAATCAAAAAAAGAAGGATTGTTCAACGATGTGAACCTTACCGAGGACTATGAACTCGGATTCAGATTCTATCAGTTGGGTTTCAAGACGGGTTTCTTTAACGTTAAACTGGACAGAGACGACGAAGCATCAAGAATCGCGACAGCGGAATTTTTCCCGAACACGTTCTGGTCATCCGTAAAGCAAAGATCAAGATGGGTTGCGGGAATCGTTTTCCAGAACTGGAAGGCCCACAAATGGGCTGGAAATCTTTCAACAAAATATTTCCTGTTCAGGGACAGAAAATCAATTTTCAGTTTCTTCAGCGCGTTCCTTTCAAATATTGTTATTGTATATTTCATATATTCAATAGTCAGCAAACTGATGGGGTGGCCGCACGTTAATTCACTCGTGGGACACAGTTCGGTATTATGGTATCTTATGATTGCAAATCTGTTCTTCATGATTTCCAGACTTTCGCACAGATTCGTATTTACGTACAACTGGTACGGATTCAGATATGCATTCTTCAGCATTTTCAGGCTTCCGCTGGATACTATTATCAATTTCTTTGCCATTGCCCGTTCGCTGAACGTGTATAAAAACACAAAAACAAAAACGAAGGCAGTTTGGGATTCAACATCACACTATTAATAAATATATTTCAAAGCATATTAATTAATTAAAAAAGATAAGATAAGAAATGAAAAGCGGGGAAAAAAAGAATATTCTGATAGTTCTGGGTACAAGACCGGAGATAATAAAACTTTTCGTACTTTACCGTGAACTCAAAAAATCAAAAGAATTTAATCCGATATTATTCAATTCTGCGCAGCAGACAATTTCAGAGGATATCCTTTCATACCTCGATTTGAAGTTTGATATGTCGGCGGAAGAAATTCCAAACAGAAGCGCTGATCTGGAATTATTTATTGCGCATCTGATGAAAGATCTGAATACGAAATTCGTGAAAGGCGAATCAGGATTCAAAGTGAACGATATTTCGGGAGTTGTTGTTCAAGGTGATACGGTATCGGCATATACCGGTGCCATCTGGGGATTCCTTAATGAAATCCCCGTGTTTCACGTCGAAGCGGGTCTGCGTACTTTTGACCATCAGAATCCATTCCCCGAAGAGTTTTTCAGAGAATCTGTCGGCAGAGTTGCAAGTTTGAATTTCTGTCCGACACACATAAGTTACGGCAATCTGATTAGAGAAGGAATAAATGAATCAAAGTGCTTTATTGTGGGGAATACAATAAACGATGCAATTGTGACATTAATAAATGAAAATAAAATAAAAGATTATTCTTCGGAAGATTACATATTAAGTACTCTTCACAGAAGAGAAAACTGGGATAAAGTTCAGGACTATTCGAAAATTCTGAACAAACTTTTAAACGAGAAAAAAACATCGAGAAAAATTATACATTTACTGCATCCGAATCCTGCAATAAGAAAGAGTTTTTACGGAGGATTAAACGGAAATACAAACGAAAATCTTGTCATTAACGATCCTGTTAATGATTATTTCCAGATGCTTGGTATGGTCAGAAATGCTCATACTATCATTTCAGACTCGGGCGGTCTGCAGGAAGAATCATTGTTCTTTAATATTCCCTGCGGAATTATGAGAAAAGTAACGGAAAGACCCGAAGTACTTTCTAAAAACGCAAAACTTCTGAATTTTGATTTCGCGGAAGTTTCAAGTTTTATTGATTATTCAGAATATTATAAAAATAACGTTGAAAAAGGGTATGACTATACCTTTGGCAGGGGAGATACAAGCGTGAAAATTTATAATATTTTTCTAAATTATTTTAAATTAAAACCTTGAGGAGAGGCAAAATGAACGCTATTTTAAAAACTATTTCCATCTTTATTATCATATTCTGTGTTTCCAATATTTACTCACAGGATTTCGTAAAAAACAGCCGGACAGAACAATACAGACTGCCGCAGCTTCCTAATCTCTACAAATATTTCGATAAAGATTATGCCGTAAGGGATAATCCCAATTCTGTTCTGAAACAGGATTTCTTTTTAACACTGAGAGACAATGTGCAGATGGATGCATCGAAATTTTATCCGTCCGAAGCAAATCCTTATCTGCCGAACGGTTATCCGGTAGTAATAATGGTACACGGTTACGGCGACAGAAAAGAAACTCTTGAAAACTTTGCGCTTGCGCAGGCATCATACGGTTATGTTGTCTATACATACAGCGTAAGAGGGCAGGGAAATTCAGGCGGATTGTCAAATTTAATCAGCAGAACTGAAGCGCAGGATTTGATTGAATTTGTAAATTACGTAAAACACGATAATACGGCAACAGGTTCTGATTCGAGCAACGTTCTTATAATGGGCGGTTCACAAGGAGGCACGCTTCCTTATATGGCTGCATCTATGGGAATGAATGTAAAAGCAATCATCTCCGCTTTGGCTTCTCCCGAATTCGGTACAAGTTGGATTGAGAACGGCTGCGTCAAAATGACAATGCTGTGGACAAGCGATTATACTTCAGATACAGCGAGATATACACCGCTGGTTTCAAGATTTCCGGCATGGATTTATTCCAATGCAGCGGATAAATGGGATAGTCTTGCATACTGGGTGCCTTTAAACAGAGACTTTAAATCAATCATTGCAAACAACAGGGTTCCGATGTTGCTCGAGAATTCATGGCAGGATATGTTCTTCAATGCTCTCGGCAATATCAACGGCATCTCCTTGTTAACAGCGCCTTCAAGATATTATTTCGGAGCAGTTACCGGACACGGCGGCGATACATCGCCGACTGAAGATACATGGCACATGAATTTCTTCAACGAATGGTTCTTCTACTGGCTCTTCGGAATCGAGAACAATATATTAACCCGTCCGAAATATCATTATGCTTATACATCAGCGCCGATAACATCGAGCGGTACATGGTCGTTTGTTCATGACAGTTCGACAGTATTTCCGCCCGCAGGTGTAAATAATTTCAGATTATATTTCAATACAAATAAGAAACTAAAAAAGACAGTTAATCCGCTTCAGACACAGTACGTAACGATTACAAACACTGTTAAATCCGGTTATACTCTTGAAAAAGCGGTAATGGATGAATTCAAAGGTTCAACATTCAAAGCAGGATTCAAGAAAGACTCCACAGTATTCGATTCCGATATTCTTACATCGGATGCAAAGTTGATTGGCACACCAAGCCTTAAACTCGATTATTATTCAAACGTAAACGCATGCCAGTATAACTTCCAGATTTTCGAAGTGAACAGCGCAGGCGTGAGCAAATTTGTAACAAGCATAAATTATACAGACAGGAAAAACGTAAAGAATACAAGAAGACAGAAAGTAATAACGGGAAATTCACATGCTCATATTTTCAAAGCCGGAAGCAAGATAAGAATTATACTCACAAATCTTGACCAGAGATGGAATTATCCATTCCTCGGCACGAATCCATTTGTACTGCCGGTTGTTGCTTCAGCATCGAACAGAATGTACTTAAGTTCAAATTCATATATCGATATGCCGATAATCGGAACATCACCGTTGATGCATCCGATGTTAAGCGGTCCTGAAGGAACAGAGCCGACCGTATTCGCTTTATCGCAGAACTATCCGAATCCGTTCAATCCCGTAACGAAGATTAGTTTCAATCTTCCGAAAGATTTCAGCGGAAACGTAACTCTGAAGATTTTTGATATGACAGGTAAAGAAGTTGCTCAGTTGATGAATGAAAGCCTTACAACAGGTCTGTACGAAGCAAGATGGGATGCATCGAAGTTCTCGAGCGGTATCTATTTCTACAAACTTACCGCAGGCAGTTTCTCGGATGTTAAGAAAATGATTTTAGTAAAATAATTGGTTCTTTAAACATAGTTTTGATTCATTAATCCCTCGCGGCCGGGTTCTCCCCCGGCCGCTAAAAGGGAAATCACCAGATTAAATTTAATTAAGTTAAGGGTATTTATAAGAAAAAGGTAATTCGGGAATTAATAGGTACAGGGTAAACTTATTATTGTATTTCCGGATTATATGAATACAAAGCAAGCAGTATTCTATGAAGTACTTTTTCATTTTGTTCGAAAAGCCGGATATATATTTTTGTCCGGCTTTTTTATTTCTGCGTTTCTACTTCCTGTCAATTTAGGTATTTTGAAAAAATATGGTAATACTGGAAAATATATCGGTTAATTTCGGAACGAGAAAACTTCTTGATAACGTAAACCTCAGAATCGGCGGTAAAGACAGATTGTCGCTTGTCGGCGTCAATGGCGCGGGCAAGAGCACTCTGCTTAAGATTATAATCGGCGGATTTAATCATGACAGCGGAAAAGTTATTAAGTCGCGGCACTCTACTTACGGATATCTTCCTCAGGAAACCGTAAGGCTCAAGGGACGTAAATTGTACGACGAAGTGTACGATTCGGCGGAAGATATTAAATTGATTCAGACCGAACTTGCGGAAGTTGAAGAGGACATGAAAACGTATGATAACAATGAAGATGAGAATTACATGGACCTGCTTACGACTTATTCGGAACTGCAGGAGCAGTTTGCGCTTCTTGAAGGACATAAACTTAAATCAAAAATAGAAAAAATTCTTTCGGGGCTGGGATTCGAACACGATGAATTTGAGAAGGATGTGGAAACATTCAGCGGAGGCTGGCAGATGAGAATTGAACTTGCGAAACTGCTTCTTAAGAATCCTTCTGTCCTCCTTCTTGACGAACCGACTAACCATCTTGATTTCGAATCGCTCGTCTGGTTTGAGAGGTATCTGATTAATTATAAAGGAGCAATCGTTGTTGTTTCTCACGATAAAGAATTTTTGAATAATCTCACCAACAAGACCGCTGAGATTCATAACGGCGAAATGACGATCTTTAACGGAAATTACGGTTTCTATGTAGAAGAAAAACAAAAGAGGAAAGAACTCCTCGAAAATCAGTATAAGAATCAGCAGAAGTATCTTCAACAGCAGGAAAAATTTATAGAGAGATTCAGGTATAAAGCAACGAAAGCAAGAGCAGTGCAGAGCAGAATAAAGATGCTCGATAAAATTGACAAGATTGAAATAGAACAGGATACCGAAAAAATTCGATTCCGTTTTCCGCCCGCGGTACATTCGGGACGCATACTTTTTGAAATTGAAAATCTGACCAAATCATATGACGGCATAAGAAATGTTCTTGATAATATAAACTTATCAATCGAAAGAGGAGAAAAGATTGCAATCGTGGGAAAGAACGGCGCGGGAAAATCCACTCTAACAAGAATAATAGCGGGATTAGAATCTTATAATTCCGGTGAATTGAAATTCGGACATAATGTAATCCCAAGATATTTTGCACAGAATCAGGCAGAGGAAATGAATCAGGAAAGAAATGCGCTGGAGATAATGCTCGAAGTGAAAAGCGGTGAGAATATGACGGAACTGAGAAAAATTCTCGGCGGTTTCCTTTTCCACGGGGACGATGTTGAAAAAAAGGTCGCGGTTCTTTCAGGAGGTGAAAAATCACGTCTTGCGCTTGCTAAGATGCTGATTGAACCCTCGAATCTTCTGATACTTGATGAACCTACTAACCATCTTGATATTCGCTCAAAAGAAGTGCTTCAGAAAGCGTTATCTGATTATGCCGGTACGGTAATTATAGTTTCACATGACAGGGAATTCATCGACGGCATAATTACAAAAATAATTGAAGTTAAGGACGGCGGAATAAAAACGTATCTCGGCAAATCATCGGAGTATATATCGATTCTTGAAACAGATAATGCGCCTGCAAACGATAAACCGAAAACAGAAAAAGAAAATACGTCAGCAGGTTATAAAGAAGGAATTGAAACCAAAAAACGAAAAAAAGAATTCAGCAAGATTTCTGCTTCGGTGCGAAAGAAAATTTCTGAAGCGGAAAAAGAAATAGGGGAACTTGAAAGAAAAAAAATATATTTAGAACAGGAGATGAGCAAAACCGATTTCTTCAAAGATTCGGATTTTGCAATTGAAATTAAGTATGAGTATCTTGAAATTTCTCAAAAAATAGAAGACCTTAACCTTAAATGGGAAAAAGCGGCGGAAGAACTCACTCAACTTGAAAAAACATATTTAAACAATAATTAAAAAAGGGGAAAGAATGAAATTGTTTTCGAAAATTATAATTGTGCTGTTCGTTTTGTCATTCGGCATGAACTTGTTCGCGGAAGGCGACCCGGGAAAACCTTACGGTACCAATGATTACAAAATCAGTTTGAAGATGAAAAATGATTACGATAAGGCAAAAAAAGAATTTGCTTACAGAACAACAGGCAAAGGTCTCGACTTTTATATAGATTTTCAATTAGGCGTCGGCTCTACTTCTCCTAATATCACATCAAGACCCGGAAATTCTTATACCGAGAAAGCGAAACTCGGATATACTGTCGGCGGTCTTCTTTATCTTAGTGTTTTCGACCTGTTTAGTTTCACTACCGGTCTTACATTCGACGGAAAAAGTTTCGGTGTACAGAAACCCGCTCTTACACAGGGATTCGGTACACTGGATTCAAGCGCATCTACAAATTATGTAGCGGCTAACTATATTAACATTCCCTTATTCATTGACCTGGGCGGTATGGTTTCCAAAGACGTCGGTCTTTGGTTCACAGGCGGTCCGTATCTCGGATTTTTAATTTCGAAACCCGACAATACATACAAAAATCTCGGATATAAAAGTTTTGATTTAGGACTTAGCGGTACACTCACCGCAAACTATGTCGTAATGTATCCTTTCAGTATTATATTCGGGACCACATTCAAATACGGCGGTTTGAATAATCTTATGAGCACTGATAAAATCGAAAAAATAACAACTACAAATTTCACATTCTTTTCAGGAGTGAGATTCGGTCTGTAAGAAAATAAATTGAATTTTAATGAACCCGTTTTTTGTTCCTATAAAGACGGGTTTTTTATTAATTAAAATTCATTTTAATGCAGATAGGCGATTATAAAATTTACTCGATTCAGGCGGGGCTGTTCAAACTCGACGGAGGCGCTATGTTCGGTGTTGTGCCGAAATTATTATGGGACCGCACTAATCCTTCCGATGAATCGAACAGAATTGAAATGTGCACGCGTACGCTCCTGCTTGTAAGCGATGAAAGGAAAATTCTGATAGATACGGGAATTGGTTATAAGATGCCGCAGAAACTAAATGAAATTTATGCCGTGGATTATTCTCAATATACGCTCGAAGGCGCGCTTGAAAAACTGAATATAAAAAGTTCTGAAATTACGGATGTGATACTTACCCATCTTCATTTCGACCATACGGGCGGCTCAACAAAAATGATTGACGGTAAAATAATACCTGCTTATGAAAATGCAGTGTACTACGTGCAGGAAAAACATCTCGATTGGGCAATGAACCCTTCCGAACGCGATAAAGCCAGTTTCTTTCCAAATACATTTGAACCTCTTCTGCTGAAAAAGCAATTAAAGACTGTAAGGGATGATTATAAATTCGATGACTTTATAACTCTGCACCCGCTGAACGGGCACACGAGAAACATGCAATTGGTAAAAATCAGCGACGGATATGAAGGACTTATCTATCTTGCCGATTTGGTTCCTATGGCGTCTCATGTCCCTCTTCCTTATATAATGGGATATGATTTGTTTCCGCTTGTGACTCTCGAAGAGAAAAGAAAGTATCTGAACGAAATATGCGAAAAAAACTACACTGTTTTTTTTGAACATGACCCTTATGTTGAAGCAGGAAAAATCGGATTTGACGGCAAATCCTTTTTCCTGAAAGAAAAGTTCAACATATAATAAATGAAATTTTCCCTAATTGACTATCTCATTGTCGTAATTTATCTTATCGGAACTGTCGCGGCGGGTTTTCTCACGTCAAAAAAACAAAAAAATTCACGTGATTATTTTCTCGGCGGGAAAGAACTTAAATGGTGGGCAGTCGGATTTTCAATCGTGGCAAGCGAAACCAGTACTCTCACGTTCATAAGTATTCCGGGTCTCGCTTATAAAAGCGATATGACATTCATGCAGTTGATTTTCGGATATTTCATAGGCCGTATAATTGTATCTTTAGTATTTATTCCCGCCTACTATAAAGGGAATATTGAGACCGCTTATGATTTTCTCGGGAAAAGATTCGGACAGAAATTAAGAAAACTTACGTCATCCGTATTTATCGTAACGCGCGTGCTTGCTTCGGGCGTCAGACTTTTCGCGACCGCTATTCCGGTACATATTATTACAGGCCTCGATTATCCTGCAAGTATAGCGATTATAGGAATCTTCACTCTACTATATACCTACATGGGCGGTTTGAAAGCGGTTGTTACAATGGACGTTATTCAGATGTTCATTTATATCGGCGGCGCTGTTGCGGCGCTGTATGTTATTATGAACGGACTCCCGAACGGATTTAACGACGTATTATATTATGCGCACCTGAACGGACTGAATAAATTTACAATTCTGAATTTCAATTTCGGAAATTCTTTCATGGAATTTCTTTCTTCGCCTTACACTATTATAGGAGGACTTCTCGGCGGTACTTTCCTTACTATGGCTTCGCATGGAACCGACCAATTGCTTGTGCAAAGATTGCTCGGCTGCAAGACGAAAAAGGAAAGCCAGAAAGCGCTCATGCTCGATGCAACTTTAATAGTTGTGCAGTTTGCATTTTTCCTTTTTCTGGGACTTTGTCTGTTCGCTTTTTATAAAGGCGTTTCGTTCAATACGCTTGTGCTGAACTCTACAGGTCTTAACCTGACTTCATCTGACGAAATATTCCCGAAATTCATTGTCGAGAATCTGCCGTCGGGTATATCGGGATTTGTGATTGCAGGCATTCTTGCCTCAGCAATGGGAACATTGTCTTCGGCAATCAGTTCGCTTGCATCTTCAACATATCTCGATTTATTTCATTCTGTAAAGTCACGGAAATTCCGCGATAAAGAAATATTCTGGTCGAGAATATTCACGCTCATTTGGGGTGTTGTGCTTATAGGAGGAGCGATGCTCTTCCGCGATGCCAGAAATCCTGTTGTTGAAATCGGACTCTCAATAGCATCATTCACATACGGCGGTCTGCTTGGAGTATTTTTCCTCGGTTTGTTCTTTAAAAAGGTGAATGAAACTGACGCGATTATCGGATTCATTGCGGGAATTCTTGTTATGGTTTTTATTATTTACTACACAAAAGTTGCATATACGTGGTATGTGATTACAGGCGTAAGCGTCACATTAATTGCTGCAAACCTGGTTTTCTTTTTCAGATTTTTAAAAAGCAAAAATTCCTGAGTTATCACGCCGTATAATTCAAATTAGAATCGGTCTGAATGAGCGTAAATAAAGGGATTTTCCGTATTTTAACAGATAACTGCACTCGATAACAAGGTATAAATCTTTCCTTAATGTTTTATTTCACAGCGCATTTAAAATTTCATTGAGATACAAATTTAGATTCGATAATTTTGAATATTACAAATTCAAATTATTAATTATTCGGAGGAATTTATGTCCAAGTATAAAATTGCGTATCTACCCGGTGATGGCGTAGGAGTTGAAGTATTAGAAGCAGCAAAAATCGTTCTTGATAAAGCGGGATTTGATGCTGAATATATCCATGGCGATATCGGATGGGAATTCTGGTGCAAAGAAGGCGATGCGTTTCCCGAAAGAACAGTCGAACTGCTGAAAAATGTTGATGCTGCGCTGTTCGGAGCAATCACTTCAAAACCCGTAAAAGCCGCACAGGCAGAACTCGTTCCTGAATTGCAGGGAAAAGGATTGGTGTATCGTTCACCGATAGTGAGAATGAGACAAATGTTCGATTTATATACCTGCCTCAGACCGTGCAAGGGATATAAAGGCAATTCATTAAACTTCAAAGAAAATATAGACCTCGTTATATTCAGAGAAAACACCGAAGGCATGTATTCGGGTGTTGAATTCAATCCTGTTCCCGATGAACTTATTGAATTGCTCTCGAAAATTTCAAAACCGTTTGCGCACTTCAAAGGCATCCCGGGCGATCAGTTTGCAATTTCATGCAAGATTAATACAAGGAAAGGTTCTGAAAGAATTATCAGAAAGGCATTTGAATTTGCAAAGCAATTCAACCGCAAAAAAGTAACGGTAGTCCATAAATCGAACGTGGTAAGGGCTACAGACGGTTTGTTCCTTGAAATTGCGAAAGAAGTTGCAAAAGAATATCCCGATATTAAGATGGACGATGCAAACATCGACGCTATTACAATGTGGCTTCTCAAAAATCCGTTTAACTACGACGTTCTTGTCGCGCCTAATTTATTCGGCGATATTATTTCGGACTTATGCGCTCAGATGGTCGGCGGTCTCGGATTCGGCTGCTCCGGAAATATCGGCGATAAACTCGCTGTCTTCGAACCGACTCACGGCTCCGCTCCGAAATATGTCGGAATGTATAAAGTTAACCCGATCGCGACTGTTCTTTCCGCAAAGATGATGCTTGAATGGCTCGGCGAAAAAGAAAAAGCCGCAGTTATCGAAAACGCAACTGCGAAAGTAATAGAAGAAGGCAAAGTGAAGACATACGATATGGGAGGCATCAGTACAACTATTGAAATGGCTAAGGCTATCGCGGATAAAATATAAATTGAAATTTGTTTAAACCGTAATATTGTTTATTAAATTTACCCCGTGCATTTAATACGCGGGGTAAATTAATTAAAAATAACCGCTAATATCTCATACATCCGGCCCACGATTCAATCACGTGGAAAATAGTTTAAGTATAAATAATTTTATCTTTTAGATACAGCCCACGATTAATTTACGTGGAAAATAGTTTAAGTGTAAATAATTTTATCTTTTAGATACAGCCCACGATTAAATCACGTGGAAAATAGTTTAAGTGTAAATAATTTTATCTTTTAGATACAGCTCGCGATTAAATCACGTGGAAAATAGTTTAAGTATAAATAATTTTATCTTTTAGATACAGCCCGCGATTAAATCACGTGGAAAATAGTTTAAGTGTAAATAATTTTATCTTTTAGATACAGCCCGCGATTAAATCACGTGGAAAATAGTTTAAGTGTAAATAATTTTATCTTTTAGATACAGCCCACGATTCAATCACGTGGAAAATAGTTTAAGTATAAATAATTTTATCTTTTAGATACAGCCCACGATTAATTTACGTGGAAAATAGTTTAAGTGTAAATAATTTTATCTTTTAGATACAGCCCACGATTAAATCACGTGGAAAATAGTTTAAGTGTAAATAATTTTATCTTTTAGATACAGCTCGCGATTAAATCACGTGGAAAATAGTTTAAGTGTAAATAATTTTATCTTTTAGATACAGCCCACGACTTCAGTCGTGGGTAAATGTAAACAAAAAATTATAACCGTTTTAACGGTTTAAAAAAAAATCCTAAAAATAATATGGAAAAGATTATAATTCACGAAGTAGGCATGCGCGACGGCTTGCAGGTTGAGCAGCAAACAGTTCCTACTGATAAAAAAATCGAATGGATTAAAAGTCTGATGCAGACAGGCGTTGACATAATTCAGGTCGGTTCATTCGTTCATCCCGTCAAAGTGCCTACAATGGCTGATACTGACAAACTGTTCGAATATTTTTCGAAACCCGAAAACAAAACAACGAATACGGTTCTTTCCGGTCTGGTTCTGAATGAAAAAGGACTCGAGAGGGGAATGGGCGTTGGTGTCGAAATGTTTTGCATGGGTGTTTCGGCAAGCGAAACTCACAGCAAAAAGAACACAGGCATGACAACCGAAGAAGCGCTTGTCAGAATCATTGCAATGGCGAAGAACGCATTAGCGGCAGGCAAGAGCGTGCAGGTATCGGTTCAGTCGGCTTTCGGATGCGGATTCGAAGGCGTTGTACCGAAAGAAAGAGTAATAAGCATAATCGAAAAATATCTTGAAAACGGAATTGAATTCATCAGTCTTGCGGATACAGCAGGGCATGCATTCCCTTCGCAGGTAGAAGAACTTATTGCTTCGATATACAAAATTAATCCAAATGTGAAACTTGCATGCCATTTCCACGACACATACGGACTTGGAATTGCAAATTGCTACTCCGCGTATAAGAACGGCGTAAAATATTTTGAATCCGCGTTCGCCGGACTCGGCGGATGCCCGTTCACGGCAAAAGCCAGCGGAAACGTATGCACCGAGGACATGGTAAATATGTTCAACAGGATTGGAATCAGAAAAGACATCAATCTCGAAACACTCATATCAGTCGGCAAAGAAGCCGAAGAATTCTTCGGCAGGGAATTGCCGGGGAAATTGCTGAAGGTAGGAATTCTGAAATAAAGAATCTAGAATCAAGAATCAAGAATCAAGAATTCGAAGATTCGCTTTGGCGAACAAGAATCAAGAATTAAGAATTAAGAATTAAGAATTAAGAATTAAGAATTAAGAATCCAGATTTAAGATCTTAGATTTAATTATCAAGAATTAAGAAATCGAAGATTCACTGTGGCGAACAATAATCAAGAATCTTTAATATAGAATTGCAGTATTTTTCTAAATTTAAAAATAGAAAAATGGATAATAGGAATTCAAGTTTTGAAGATTTGGTAATGTGGCAGAAAATGCATAATATTGTTCTCGATATTTATAAAATCACAAAATCTTTTCCAAAAGAAGAGATATTTGGTGTTACAAATCAAATTAGAAGAGCATCGGTCTCTGTAGCGGCAAACATTGTAGAGGGATACGGCAAAAAAAGTAAAGCGGATAAATTACGATTCTTTAATATTTCACAAGGTTCGCTTGAAGAGACCAAATATTTTTTACGATTAGCAAAAGACTTGGGTTATTATAACACAGATGATTTGAGAATTGGTTTGGATGAAGTAGGGAAAATGCTTAAAGGATATGTTCGGGCGATTTCGGGGTCAGATAACTAATTATGTATCGTAAAATGATTATGTTCTTTATAACTTGATTCTTGATTCTTGCTTCTTGATTCTCAATAATAACGAAACGTAAAATCAATCATTCATAAAATTTTGTAAAGAAAAAAAGTATGACGACAGAAAAATCACTTAACGGTCTCCGCGTCCTCGACCTTACTAACGTTCTCGCAGGACCTTTCGCAACTCTTCATCTCGCACTTTGCGGCGCTGAAGTAATTAAAATTGAAACGCCGGGCTCGGGCGACCTTGCAAGAAAACTAGGAAACGTTCCCGAATACAATAAAGTGAATATGGGTACAAGTTTCCTTGCTCAAAATTCAAATAAAAAATCTTTAACTCTTAATCTTAAAGACCCGAAAGCAAAAGAAATATTCAAGCAGTTGGTGAAAAAAGCCGATGTGGTTGTTGAGAATTTCAGACCGGGCGTAATGGAAAGGCTCGGACTTTCTTACAAAATATTATCCGAAATAAATCCCTCGATAATTTACTGCGCAATTTCGGGATTCGGACAAACGGGACCCGATGCTTTCAAACCCGCATACGACCAGATTATTCAGGGGCTCAGCGGCGTTATGGCAATTAACGGCGACGAAACGCTCAATCCGCTCAGAACCGGATTTCCGGTCTGTGATACCGTCGGCGGTCTGAATGCCGCGTTCGCAATTATGGTCGCTTTGTTCTATAAGGAAAAAACAGGCAAAGGTCAGTTTATCGATATATCGATGCTCGATTCAATCATGCCGTTCATGGGCTGGGTTGCTGCGAATCTGCTTATCGGAGGCAAACATCCCGTATTAATGGGAAATGATAATTTCACTGCGGCGCCGTCGGGTACATTCGTTACAAAAGACGGCTACATTAATATTGCGGCTAATAAACAGGAACAATGGGAAGAATTATGCAACGTTGTCGGCGTTCCCGAACTAAAAGAAGACGCAAGATTTAAAGAACGCGATACAAGAAAAGGAAACAGAAAACTTCTTACTCCGTTACTCGAAGCAAAACTTAAAGAAAAAGATACTGCATTCTGGGCTGAAGCATTGAACGCCAAAGGAATACCATCGGGCGAAATATTAAGTTTGAATGACGCGCTGAATCAACCGCAGGTGAAACACAGAAACGCGATAGCGGAAGTAGAAACTCCAAATGTCGGAAACATAAAAGTTTTCAACCTGACTGCAAAATTCGATAAGACAAACGCCGACGTCGAAACTCCTCCGCCGACACTGTCACAGCATACAGAGGAAATACTTAAAGAACTCGGATACACTGACGCGGAAATTGCAAAATTCAAAGAAGATAAGGTAGTTTAGAACAGAATCTAGAATTCGAAGATTCGCCTTGGCGAACAAGAATCAAGAATTATTAGTTAGAGCAAAATATTTTTGGATTTGTCATCCTGAGTGCCGAAGGCTCGCCGTGGCGAGTTTTTATCGGGGATCTTAAAAATCTAAATTAAGAATCAGGAATAACTTAGTTAGAGCAAAATATTTTTGGATTTGTCATCCCGAGTGCCGAAGGCTCGCCGTGGCGAGTTTTTATCGGGGATCTTAAAAATCTAAATTAAGAATCAGGAATAACTTAGTTAGAGCAAAATATTTTTGGATTTGTCATCCCGAGTGCCGAAGGCTCGCCGTGGCGAGTTTTTATCGGGGATCTTAAAAATCTAATTTAAGTATAAGTAATAACTTAGTAAGATTAAAATGTTTTTTTAATATTTCCGGTGACTGCGCTCCTGTGTAGTCACCTTTTTTTCTAGCAAACCGTAAGTGTGAGTCAATAAAAATATCCCTATCCGACG
Organism: Ignavibacteria bacterium; assembly: GCA_028714695.1. Taxonomy (GTDB): domain Bacteria; phylum Bacteroidota; class Ignavibacteria; order Tepidaquicellales; family Tepidaquicellaceae; genus CAIKZJ01. The sequence continues at coordinate 348,873 of JAQTLX010000002.1, forward strand.
ATCATCCTCTCCACCCAGTTCTTCACAAACTCCAAATATCCTTCCTTAACACGAGGCCAGTCATAATCCGGATACTTCCGCGGATTAAAAGTTTTTTTCAGCATATGATTTGCGCCGCTGAATATCTTAGTTTCGATTTTATTATTCTTTAGACTATTTATTATTGAATCATTTCGAACAGGATTGACCAAATCATCATCCTCGCCGAACAACACTAATGTATTCACAGTCAAATTTTTCCAGTAAGGATAAAAATTGTATTTCCGCCCCGACCAGTAAAGACCTTGATAATCTTCCTGACTGATTGTGATATTTCTGTACAGCGCCGTATTTTCCATGAAACTGTATTTCTGTGCATTTTGAATAATGAATGATTCAACTTCCTTGCTGTTACTTCCGCTTGAAATCATTCGCGCAACCGTCCTGTGGCTTTCCGCCGCGATGTGACCGTTTTCCGGTGAGTTGCCGGAATTAACGATTCGGATACTGTCGGCAAAAGCCGCGGCTTCCGAAGTACCGTTCACTTCTGCGGATATTGCAATCAGAAAAGAAGGTATCTTAGTCTTCGATGCAATAAACGGCAGAAGCATACCGCCCTGACTGATTCCCCAGAGTCCGATTTTATTTTTATCAACCGATTCGCGCTTAAACATCGTTTCAAGGCAGGCAATAACGTCATTAGCAAGATCTTCGTAAGTTGCTGTTGAATTGTTTCCTGTTGACTCTCCGTTACCCCGTTTATCGAATATCAAAACCTCAAATCCGAGATTTGCAAAAAAATCCGCATAGCCGGAATACATGTTTTTAAGATTCCCGCTCGAACCGTGCAGCAGAATAATTGCAGGATGAAGTTTCTCTGTATTGGGTTTAAATATCTCCGCGGAAATATTCGCTCCCGAACTTTTTATAACACGCTTCTCGACCGAATATGATTTAACCGGAGGTACTTCCGATTTCTTTGAAAGTTCGAAACTGATTTTCATATCAGGAGGCATATCCCTCATATTTACAATACCGTTAATCTTATCATTGTCAACTTTTCCTTCAAACGAAAAATTTGCATCTCCCGTCGTATATGAAAAACTGACAGACCTTCCGTTGTTTTTCATATTTGTCAGAGGTATTTCCAGCATCATCAAATCATTGCTTGAAATAGTGTTGTCCTGGGTAGTACTGCCCGAATTAGTACTGCTCGAATTAGTACTGCCCGAATTAGTACTGCCCGAATTAGTACTGCCTGAGTTAGTACTGCCATCAGTTCTGAAGTTTATAGAAATATCCACGGTTTTGCCGTTCATCATCATTGTACCAGTCCAGAAACCTGTCACCGGATTTGATTTTGTGCATCCGCAAACGAATGTAAGGAGCAAGAGTGAAATCAGAATCAGTTTAAACTTCATAATTATGGTTTATTATTTATTCGATTATTAATTTATCGTTTTAATTAATCATTTCAATAAATCGTTTCAATTAATCATACGCAAAATACTATCATTAGTTGTGCATTTATAAACAGTTATATGCATAATTATTACATATTTAAACTACTTAAACTAATACTATATTTTAAACCAAAAAATAAAAATAGTAAAACATTGAACATTGAAGATTGTGCGTTCTTCGTCGCAGACCCGCAGTCCAAAGGCTCGCCGTGGCGAGTTGGGAGGGCATCCGCTGTGGTGGACTCTTACCGGGGATCCACATTACAAGTCTCCTCAAATTTAATCATACCGTATCATTTCCGCCTGTCATCCCCGAGCGCCGAAGGCTCGCCCTGACGAGCTCTTATCGGGGATCTTAAAAATCAAAATTAAGAATCAGGAATAACTTAGTAAGAATAAAATATTTTATTGATTTTCCTTGTGACTACGCTCCTGCGTTGTCACCTTTTCTATTTATGTTCATCCTGTTACTACAATCAAAAATGAACCAAACAAATATCAGACATGTAAATTATAAATCTTAGGCTGCCAACTTCTGTTTTTACATTAACTTAATCGCCCCTCTGGTCATTTATTAACGAATTAAAACAACTATTTATTATATTTGTATGGTAGAAAAAAATATGAATACATATATAAAGTATGATTTGATTAGATCACATTTAATCTTAATATCCGTTTTTTCTGTGTGCCTGATATTCATTTTGTAAGTCATGTGCTATTTTATTAATACGGTGAGCCACAATGAGCCATAATGAGCCATTTTTTAAAAAGTTTATTCTTGTCTCAAATGTGAAAAATATTTTGACTTTGGTTTTACAATTTTTGTTCTTTGACATTGTCGGTAATACGATGTAACGATAACGGATATCCAATTTGCTTTCTAATTGCGTTGTAGGGGATCGTTCTATTATTTGGATATTCCTGGTAAACTGTAATCGTAAAAGTTGTATTTTTTTGCCTGTCCCCGCCATCATAATGTCATTTCTTAAATTGCTCTTTTATCAATCTGTTATCTCTGAAAATGACACTTTATGACACTTTTTGGAACTTTTTTCTGAAAATATTCAATAAGTTATTGTTATATCAATATAAACAAAAAAAGAATTGACACTTTTTGTGTCATTCATGACAGGTTTTGATATGCTGCCTGTCATGTTTTTTTCTTTGTTTCTATACTCGCACTGTTTTTCAAAATGATACCTGAAATGATACCTCAGGTATCATTGTTAAAATCAAGAATAAACAATCACTTAACGATAAAATGATACCTGAATGATACCTTTTTTGAAAAATCATCGGTATCTGTGATTCCGAACCGTTTTCCGATAATTTGAATGATACCAGGTATCATGCTTATCAATTATTTTTCCTATTTTAAATCTGATAGTAATATTTCCTGACGGCACGTAATATTTGTGTTTAGCAAATATATGTATGTTAGTGATGGATACCGGTTTTCACCGGTATGACAAACCGAGAGCCTCATTCAATGTGGCATCAAAATATGTTTAATGGATACCGTCCTGCCGCGGCAGTTTTTCAACTTTTGCTGATATGACAAACGGAGTGTGTTAAGTTCTGTCCTTTATTCTAATTTCTAATTTCTAACTTCTAACTTCTAACTTCTATCTCCTAATTCCTAATTCCTAATTCCTAATTCCTAATTCCTAACTTTTATCTTCTAGCTTCTAGCTCCTAGATTCTAGATTCTAGATTCTAGATTCTGCTCTTAAAATTCGTGATAATCCGTGGCGAAAGTTCTTGCTCTTAAAGTCCATGCCTAAAGTTCTTGTTCTTCTTCTATATTCTAACTCCTAGATTCTAGATTCTATTTTTTGTTTTTTAGCCTTTCTTAAAATTATTAATTTTTATACCTTTGTTGTTTACAAAAATTGTATAAGAACAATGGCAAAACTCGGAAAATCACAGGGTAAAGCATCAAAGGCAAATACTGAAGAAAAAATGATGCTTTATTATTATAAAGCACAGGAATATTTTGAAAAAAATAAGAACAGAGTTTATACTGTCCTGACCGTACTTGTTGTAATTATCGCGGTTATATTTATATACTTCAGAAATCAGGGTCAAAAGAACGAAACAGCAGCCCTGGAACTCTCGAAAGTAAAACAGATTTACGCGGCGGATATGTACCAGATGGCTATTACAGGCGATTCGCTCGGCATGACAAAAGGTCTTCAGTTTATAGTTGATAATTACGGTTCAACCGAAAGCGGCGAATCTGCAAAATTAATGCTTGCAAACTGTTATTATAATCTGAGAGATTTCGATAAAGCGGAAAAATATTACAGGGATTTTTCAGGTAAAAGCGATATGATGAAAGCGGCAGCATTTGCAGGCATAGGCGCTGTGCTCGAAGTGAAAAATGATTATGTCAACGCTGCTAAATTCTACGATAAAGCGTCGAAAGTCAGCAAAAATATTTTTAACAACGACGAATATATTTATTACGAAATAAGAAGCCTTTACTTTGCCAAAGATACTGAAAATCTTAAAAAGACAGCAAAGTTACTGAAGACCGAATACCCCAAATCGAAATATAACGGTATGGTCGCAAGATATGATGTCGGAGATGTTTTTTAACAGGAGGTATCAATGAGTCTGAAAGATAAAATCAACGAAGATTTAAAAAATTCTATGAAAGCGCAGGATGCTTTCAGAACTGAAACTCTGCGCAGTATAAGAGCCGAAATCCTCAAAATGGATAAATCGGGAATGAACAGGGAAATGAATGAAGAAGAAGAACTGCAATTATTAATGCGCCAGGTGAAGATGAGAAAAGAATCAATTGAAATGTTTGAAAATGCAGGAAGAACCGACCTCGTTGAAAAAGAATCGAAACAGGTTGAAATTATAAGCGAATATCTGCCGAAACAAATGGCAAGAGAAGACGCTGAAAAAATTATCTACGGCATTATAGAAAGCGTGGGCGCCCAATCACCAAAAGATATCGGCAAAGTGATGGGTCCCGTGATGAAAGAACTCAAAGGCAAATTTGACGGAAAAATTATTCAGGAGATTGTTAAAAATCGTCTGGGCGGGTAAGCCTTGAATGCTCTTGACATAATAATATTAATCCTCATACTGCTTCCCGCAGTGTTCGGTCTTAAAAAAGGTCTGATTAAATCCATATTTTCTTATATCGGAATTATTGTCGGCATTATTCTCGCAGTAAAATTCAATTCAGGCGTTACGCTGATTCTTAAAAATGTAATTAAAGACCCCAAACTCGTTCAGATTGCATCTTTCATCGTAATAATTTTAATCGTATATCTCGTTTTTGTTTTCATTGCAAGCAAGATTTCAAAACTAAATTTTGTTTCCGAGACAATAGATAAAATAGGCGGATTCCTCTTCGGCGGACTGAAAGGAATACTCTTCACAAGTTTAATGTTCATATTGCTTGATTCTTATTCGATGATTCCGAATTCTCAAAAAGCAAATTCAAGTTTGTTCGGTTATGTGCATAATGCGGCGCCGGCTACATATAATTATGTGAAAGATTATGTGCCGCTCTCAAAGAAAGATTTCGATGATGTTATGAATTTTATAAAAAGCGATACTACAAACACTAAGAAGTAAAATTTTGGATATTAAGGAAATACAAAAAAAACTTGAGTTTGACAAAATTCAGGATAAATTAAGAAATTACTGCTATTCGCCTCTCGGCGCGGGCAAAATAGATGATATTGAAACATTCTATTCCCGCACCGCTCTTATAAAAGAATTCGATAAATTAAGAAATCTAAGGAGTATTCTTGACGCCGGCGACGACATTCCTCTCGACGGTTTGAAAGATATCAGGGATTCGCTTGAACTGATAAGGATTTCCGGGAATTATCTCCAGCCGGATAAATTCATCTGGATAAAAGATTTTCTTACAATCAGCAGACTGATTAAATCGCGCGTAACATCGTTCTTCGAAACTGAGAACGAACTTACCGCGCTTGCTGCTAACTTATATTCCGACAGGATTCTCGAACATAATATAGACTCGATTGTAGATGCAAGCGGAACCGTAAAAGATACGGCATCAAAAGATTTGAAGAAAATCCGCTCCGCACTAATTGAAAAAAGAGATACTCTAAGAAAGTCGCTTTCAAAATTGCTTAACAGAGTTTCGGAACAGGAATATTCGCAGGACGATATTATTACGCTCAGAGACGGCAGGTCCGTTATTCCGGTCAAAGTCGAAAACAAGAGAAAAGTTCCGGGAATAATACACAGTTCTTCATCTACAGGCTATACGGTATTCATTGAGCCTGCGGAAACAATAGAACTTAACAACGAAATAACCGAGTTATATTTCGAAGAAAAACGCGAAGTCGAAAAAGTGCTCAGATATCTTTCCGAGGATATTTCGAAATACTATTATGAACTGAAGGTCAACTGCGATATTCTCGGAGAACTCGATTTCGTAAGGGCGAAAGCAAAATATGCCGTTGAATATGATTGCAGCGAACCGCAGATTTCAACGAATAAGATTTCTTACATAAAAGCATATCATCCGCTGCTGCTTCAGAAGTTCGGTGTGAAAGAAATTGTTCCTCTCGAATTTTCCGTGAAGGAAGGCATAAACACAATCGTTATAACGGGACCGAATGCAGGCGGTAAAACGGTTGCTCTTAAAACTGTGGGAATACTTCAACTCATGCTTCAATCGGGCATGTTCGTTCCTGCTTTTCCCGACAGCGAATTCAGAATATTCGACAAGATGTATGTTGTAATAGGGGACGAGCAGTCAATTGAAAACAGTCTCAGTTCATTCAGTTCGCATCTGAAAGAATTAAAAGACGTAATCAGCAATGCGGGCAGCGAATCGCTCGTACTTATCGATGAAATTTGCAGCGGCACCGACCCAAAGTTCGGAAGCGCGCTCGCGGCTTCAATATTAAAGGATTTTTCGGATAAGAATGCGTTTACAATTGTTACAACACACATAGGCGATTTGAAGGTCTTCGCACATAATAACGAAAAATTTGAAAATGCGTCGCTCGAATTCGATTTCGACAGACTGGCTCCGTCATTCAGATTCCAGATGGGAATTCCGGGACAGAGTTATACTTTCGAACTCTCAAGAAAGTTTAATATTCCGGAAAGAATAATCGAATATGCCGCTTCATTCATTGCCGGCGACCAGCACAAACTCGAAGATATTCTGGTTGCGTTGAATAAGAATAAAAACAAACTTGAAGAGCAGGCAAGAGATTTTGAATCTAAAAACAAAGAACTCGACAAAATAATAAATGACTATGATGCGAAATTCTCTGACATAAAATCCAGAGAGAAAGAAATTTTGAAAGATGCTAAGTCAAAAGCGGGTGAAATTGTAGATAAAGGCAGGGCGCTGATTGAAAAGACAATTAAGGATATAAGAGAAAAAGAAAAATCAGTTTCCGAAATAAAAAAAGAATACAAGAAGGAATCCGATAAACTAAAACCCGAAATCAAACCGGAAAATAAGGTTGAAAAGACGTTCGCCAAAGGCGATATTGTAATGATAACCGACACGCTTACGAGAGGGGAGATTCTTGAGATAGACGGTGATAATGCAATTCTAAATACGAACGGGATGATTTTCAAAACAAAACTGAATTTACTGACGCACGTCGATTCGAAGAAAGAAAAAAAGGATTCCGATTACAAAATTATACTGAAAGAGAGTTTTATTCCCAGATTGGACATACGCGGAAAATATTCGAATGAGATTGAGGAATTACTTGAAAATTTCATTTACGAAGGGCAAATTAATTCAATGAACGAATTGACAGTCGTTCACGGCAAAGGTTCGGGAACTTTGAGAAAAACCGTACATGATATTATTAAAAAGAATAAGATTGTCAAAAGTTTCAGGCTCGGTAATTGGAACGAAGGAGATACAGGGGTTACTATTATAGAATTAAAAAATTAATTTTATGGGAAGACGAATATTAATAGTAGACGACGAACGCTCTATACTCGAAAGTCTGTCGCTCATATTGAGCCATAATAAATATGAGGTCGATACCTGCATCGACGGTTTTTCCGCACTCGAAAAAGTAAACAGCACCGAATACGACCTTATACTACTCGATATTAAGATGCCGCGAATGGACGGGCTTGAAGTGCTCGAAAAGATAATTGAAATTCGCCCCAATCAGGTTGTGATAATGATTTCAGGACACGGGAATGTTGAAACTGCCGTTGAAGCCACGAAAAAAGGCGCGTATTACTTTCTTGAAAAACCTCTGCCTGATATTCCCGAACTGATACTTACAATCAGAAATGCGATAGAGTTTAAAAATTCCAAAGACGAGATACTCCGCCTGATGAACAAGCAGTTTGAAGAGAACATTATTATCGGTCAGAGCAGCGGGATTATGAACGTTCTCGAACTCATAGAAAAATTCAAAGACCTGCAGTTTAACGTGTTGATTACAGGCGAAAGCGGAACGGGCAAGATGCTCGTTGCAAACCAGTTGCATTTTAACTCAAATAGAAAAGACAAGCCTTTTGTAATTATTAACTGCGCGATACTTAATGATGCGACTGCCGATAACGAACTCTTCGGTTTTGTAGAAGGCAACATAATTAAGAATAAAGGTAAACTTGCCGAAGCCGAAGGAGGAACGATTCTTTTTGATGAAGTTTCTAATCTGGGACCCGATGTGCAGTCAAAACTTCTTAAAGTGATTGACGAAGGCAAGTTCAGCAGGACTGGACAGATAAATGACGTGAAAACCGATTTGAGGTTCCTTTTCGCATCAAATAAAGATTTAAAGAACGAAATCGAGGAAGGACGATTCAGAGAGGATTTCTATCACCGTATTAATGTCATGCAGATTCATGTCCCGCCGCTTCGTGAAAGAATAGAAGATATAGAAATACTTGCCGATTACTTCATTGATCAGGTCTGCAAAGTCTATACCGTAACGCATAAAACTTTTACGGAAGAAGCGATTTTACGGCTTCAATCATTCAGGTGGCCCGGTAACGTAAGGGAACTGAAGAATTTCACTGAAAGACTTATGTTCACTATTGACGGCGAAATGATAACAGAAGACGATATAGAACTTCCCGGAAACAGGCATTCAAAAGAACTGAATGATTTGCTGAATAAAGATCTTTCGCTGAATGATTTTCAGAATGAGTCCGAAAAAATGTTTCTTATGAAAATGCTGGGTGATTACAAATATAACATAAGCCAGACTGCGGAAGCATTGAAAATACAAAGAAGTCATTTATACAAACTGATGAGCAAGTACGAGATACCCACTCCAAGCAAGATTAAGTAAAAAGTTTGAGGTCTAAAAGAAGGTCTTCCTCTATGGATTTGATTATGAAATCGAAATCGCTTTCTTTGTGAACAAAATCCAAATCGTCCGTTTTAATTGTTAGTACTCTTCCGAAACTGTAATTGCTAATCCATTCATCGTAACTTTTATTCAGTTCGGTGAGGTAATTTATATCGATATCCTTTTCGAAATCTCTTCCTCTTTTCTTTATCTGTTTCACGAGCGTTTCGATGTCTGCCTGCAGGTAAACAAGCAGGTCGGGCGCGCGCAGGTAACTCGTCATTTCGGCAAAGAGATTCCTGTAAGTCGTATAATCCCTGTCGGACATCTTCCCGAGTTTATGCAGATTCGTAGCGAATATTTCGACATCCTCATAAATGCTCCTGTCCTGTATAACGGAAGTCGGTCTTTCGGTAATTTCTTTGTGAATGTTGAATCTGTGCGCAAGAAAATAAATCTGAAGGTTGAATGACCATCTTGTCATATCGGCGTAGAAATCTTTCAGGTAAGGATTATCGGATACGGATTCGTAATAGGGGACCCAGTTAAATCTGTTCGCCAGCAATCCTGTCAGCGAAGATTTACCCGATCCAATGTTTCCGGCAATCGATATGAAAATTTTTTTTGAGGGCACTGGTTAAATGTAAATGAAAAAGGTCAGGCGTAATGCCTGACCTCAAACTTATTCATACATTAAGCCTGGACTGTATTTTCCGGTGTCGTTTCCGCCGGTGTTGCAGTAGGCTCTTCGATTACTGTCTCAAGAATCTTTCTTTTTTTCTCTTTAATCTTTGTTGCAGCCTTGCCGGTTAATTTTCTCAGATAATACAATTTTGCTCTGCGGATGCTGCCGTGTTTTACTATTTCGACTTTTGCAATTTTCGGCGAGTTAATAGGGAATATTCTTTCAACTCCGACTCCGTTCGAAATTTTTCTTACTCTGAAAGTCTTGCTCAGTCCGCTTCCTTTAATACCCATTACAATTCCCTTGAATTGCTGTATTCTTTCCTTGTCGCCTTCGATAACCTTAACGTACACCGAAATCGTATCACCGACATGAAAATCAGGTATGTCTTTTCGTAACTGTGCTGCCTCAACTAACTTAATTTTGTCCATTTTAAGATTTGCTCCTGTTGTTTCTGCTTTATAATTTATTTATTTAATTTTTTTATTTTTCTGTATTTTGCAAGCGCCTTCTTGCTTCTCCACTTGCTTATCTCCGAGTGATTTCCCGACATAAGTACTGCGGGTACTTTTAATCCTTCGTATTTTTCAGGTCTCGTGTACTGAGGACTGTCAAATCCCGTCTCTACCTGAAACGTATCGCTCAACGCCGATTCACCGTCGCCAAGCACTCCCGGTATCAGCCTTGCGACCGAGTCCATGAACACCATCGCCGCTATATCTCCGCAGGAAAGAACATAATCGCCGATTGACACTTCAGTTGTTACAAGTTTTTTAATAACTCTTTCGTCGATTCCCTTGTAATGTCCGCAAATCAGAATCATATTCGATTTCAGCGAAAAATCATTTGCCGATTTCTGATTCAGTTTAATTCCCTGAGGCGAAAAATAAATCACTTCGTCATATTTTCTCTGCGACAGAAGTTTCTTCACGCATTTGAAGATAGGCTCGGGTTTAAGTATCATCCCTGCACCGCCTCCGTAAGGGGAATCGTCAATCTGTTTATACTTTCCTTCGGCATAATCCCGAAGATTGTGTACATGCACGTCTATAAGTTTCTTTTTTACCGCACGCGAAACCAATCCGTTTGTTAAAGAACTTTCCAGTATTCCCGGGTTTGCGCTTACTATGTCAAATCTCATTTTCATCCGTAAATCCGTCGATTAGTTCAACGTCAATTCTCTTATTCACTATATCGATATTCTTTACGAATTCCTTCAGCAGCGGCACAAGCAATTCTTTTTTTTCAACGCCGCGCACAATCAACAAATCCGAACTGCCGTAATTATCCACGCTTGTTACTTTTCCGATGAATTTATCTTTCTCGAAAACCTGACAGCCGATAATATCATAAAAGTAAAACTGATCCGTTGGAAGTTTAACGCGTTTTTCTTCTTCAACGCCAATCAGCATACCCTTCAGTTTTTCGGAATCATTAATATCATCGTAATCTGCAAAAGTCAGTTTAATGAAACCCTGCATAAATTCAACATCACTGATTTTGAATTTAAAAGAATCATTAAACTGATTTTTGACCAATTCATGTTTGCGCTCGTCAACAAGATAAACATAATCTGTTTTTTCAAATCTCTCGGGAAAATCGGTCAATGAAAATACTTTCACCGACCCTTTAATCCCGGTTGTCTTCGAAATCTTGCCTATGTAAATAAGTTGACTTGTGTTAATCAAACTAAATCTCTTTTAAAACCCTGTCAGGAATTTCCAGGGAAACTTTCTTCCCGTTCTTGGCACCTACTGCTATAAGGAGAACCCTCATAGCCTTGGCCGTTTTTCCTTTTTTCCCAATCACTTTTCCTGTTTCGCCAGGGTCGACGAGAAGTTGATAATGTATCACTCCTCCCGAAACAGTTTCTTCTACGGTTACACCCTCCGGTTTATCCACAAGATTTTTCGCTATATATTCTATGAATTCTTTCATAGAACTCCTCCGATTAAGTTGAAAAAATAAACTTGTGATCCGCCGGAATTTTAGATCTGATTACTATTTATTCCGATTTGGGCTCTTCAGCTTTTTCAGCCTTCTTCTTAGCCCTGTTCTGTTTTTGTCTGAGTTTTCTGGCTTTTTCTCTTTCGAGTTTATTCGCCTTATCGTTCATGAACGCCGACATCTTTTCGCTTATCTTATCTTCGCTTACTTTCGATTTCATCAGTCTGAACTTCATCATTACACCTTCGCGTCTGAACAGGTTTCTGACGGTTTCCGTGGGCATTGCGCCTTTTGCAAGCCAATGCATAACCCTGTCCTCTTTCAGTATTACCTGAGCAGGCTCTGTATGCGGGTTATAGTTACCAATGGATTCAATGAATCTTCCGTCTCTTGGCGAACGGGAGTCGGCAGCAACTATTTTGTACATAGGCGCCTGCTTCTTACCCATTCTTTTTAATCTCAATTTTACCAATTAGGTGTTACTCCTTTCGAATTCTATTTATCTATTAAATATTATTTAAATTATATTAAAAAGCGATACAAAAACTAGAATTTAAAATCGTTCATTGCTCCCGGGGGCAGTTTCATTCCTTTCAGTAAATTCTTCATTTTACCCGAAGAAAAGCCCTTCATCATCTTTTTCATATCCTCAAATTGTTTTATGAGCCTGTTTACTTCCTGAATGCTCGTTCCGCTGCCGTCCGCTATTCTCCTTCTTCTCATTCCGTTTAGTACGTTCGGTGTTTCTCTTTCAACTGCCGTCATGGATAGAATTATTGCTTCTATTCTTACGAATGCTTTCTCATCTACTTCTTTATCTTTCAATGCCTTTGCAGCACCGGGTATCATGGAAACTAAATTCTGTATTGAACCCATTTTCTTAACCTGTTTTATCTGGCTTAGAAAATCGTTAAAATCAAATTTATTTCTTCTTAATTTCTCTTCTAATTTTGAAGATTCCGTAAGGTCAAGTTCCTGCTGTGCTTTCTCAACAAAAGACACAATGTCGCCCATACCAAGTATGCGCGATGCCATTCTGTCGGGATGGAACTGTTCAAGCGCATCGAGTTTTTCACCCAGACTTACAAACTTAATAGGCTTGTTTACAACAGCCTTTATCGATAAAGCAGCGCCGCCTTTTGTATCACCGTCGAGTTTTGTAAGAACTATTCCCGTGAAATCCAGTTTGTCATGAAATGCTTTCGCTGTATTCACGGCATCCTGTCCTGTCATCGAATCTACAACGAAAAGAATTTCGTCGGGTTTCAATGCAGACTTGAGGTTCGAGACCTCATTCATCATTTGTTCGTCAATTGCAAGCCTGCCCGCAGTATCGACGATTAATATATCTCTTGCATTTTTTCTTGCATAATCTTCTGCGGCTTCGGCTATTTTTATAACATTCTTTTCGCCGTCAATAGCAACAACCGGGACATCGATTTCTTTCCCGAGAATTTTTAATTGTTCGATTGCCGCAGGCCGGTATATGTCGCATGCAGCAAGAACCGGATTTCTTCCCTTAGATTTCAGATACTTTGCAAGTTTCGCTGCAAAGGTGGTTTTACCCGAACCCTGCAGACCTGCAAGCATTATAGAAGAAGGAATCCTGTCCGAAAATTTCAAATCACTTTTTTCGGAACCCATTAGTTCGATGAGTTCGTCGTTAATAATCTTTACGATTAATTGTCCGGGAGTGATGCTGTTCATCACATTCTGCCCGAGTGATTTTTTCTTGACTTCGGCAATAAAATTCGAGACGACTTTGTAATTAACATCGGCGTCAAAAAGAACACGGCGAACCTCACGCAGCGATTCGTCTACGTTTTTTTCCGTTATCTTTCCCTGTCCTCTGATTTTCTTAAGGACCGAATCGAATTTATTTGTTAAATCCTCAAACATCTAAAAATTTCACATAAACACTAAAGTTAACAAAAAAACCCTATTTTTTCAATGAAATAAATAATATTATGATTGCTGAAAATCAATGGTCCTTGTTTTAAATCCGTCGCCCATAACGTCGTTTACATCTACAAGTATCATAAATGCCTTCGGGTCCTCTTCTTTTACTATTCTTCTTAAACTTGTTACCTGCCTTCTGTTTATTACAATGAACAGAACATTTTGTTTTTCTCCGGAATATCCTCCTTCGGAATGAAATATCGTTATTCCGCGGTCAAGTTCATTTATTACTCTGTCTTTTATAACGTCTTCGAATTTGGATATAATATATGCTCCTTTAACGTATGGGAGTCCCTCTGCCGTAATATCGACAATCTGAGTAGTGATAAACAGGTTAAGATATCCCCAGATTATAAGATTCAGATCTCTGAATGCCACGCCGATAGAAAAAATAATCAAAGTTTCTATTACCCAGTAACCTGAACCGATGGATATACCGGAGTATTGCTTTAGCATAGCAACGGGAATATCCGTGCCGCCTGTGGAACCTTTGAACCTGAAAATAATGCCCAGCGAAACACCCAGCAGCACAGAGCCGGCAATGGATGCAAGTAAAATATTATCCGTAAATGCCCAGTATTGAGTATTGATGAATTCTCTTAAGAAAGTAAATTGCTTATACAGAAGTTCGGGGTTTAGAAGGTCAATAAAAATTGAACCCATGAACATTCCAAAAAAAGATTTGAACCCGAATTGCTTGCCAAGAAATATCCAGGCAAGAATAAACAATGGAATATTTATTATCATCATCGAAATACCTGCCGGTATACCAACAAAATAATAAATAACCTGAGCAATGCCGCCAACGCCGCCCGGCGATACTTTAAACGGTATCAGGAACCATGAATATGCAATTCCAAAAATTATGCTTCCGACAATAATGCCAATAAAATCGCGTATGTTTTCTAATAGTTTTCTCTTTTTGCTGATCATAATAAGAATAAAATTTGATGTGTAGATTTAAAATACATAATTATAACAATTTTATAAAGTCAGTACACTATTAAATGATTTTTCCTGTCGTTTGATTCAAATATAAAACACTAAAAAACAATAATTTAGGAAATCGTTTGCAATATTCAATTTTTTATTAATTTTCATAAGGGAGAATCAATATAATAGTGTTTATACTATGAAAAATGTACTAATCACTATTTTTTGGAAAGAAAATATGCTTTTAAACGATTTTTTTGAGGTTTTTTCTGGCATGAATATTGCAATACTAATTGTGTGTCTAAATAATACTCACGACAGAGTCAACAGGATACAAAGAAACAAAATTTTAAATTGAAAGGGTGCAAGGAATGAAGTTTTACATAATTCTAATTTTAACGGCAGTAATAACTATTCAAGGTTTCTCACAAAATATTTCCTCGGATAACAATTACAATAAAAAAACTAATAATCACGAAAACGATTTAGGAACAACAATTGTCACCAGACAAAATGGCGATTGGAGTTCAACAAGTACATGGCAAAACGGTGTTGTGCCTACAGCCAGCGATGTTGTAATAATTGATAATGCAGTCACGGTTAGCGGCGACTATTCATGTAACGGATTTACTGTAAATTCAGGAAAGAGCATTACAATAAATTCTAATTACTCATTATCGGTTTTTGGAAATGCCATGAACAATGGAACTGTGACATTAAACAATGGTACCTCATCAGCATATACTCATTTAACATTGTACGGCAATTATTTTAATAATTCAGGTGCTTCTACATCGGCGCAGGGTTCATATACAAGGATTGAATTCTACGGATCATCGGCACAGGCATTTTTTAATAATGGTTCAATAACAAATAAAATTTACGGATTAAGTCTGAGCAATAACGCCGGATTAACACTTTATAACAGCACTTTCCCGATTGTAAGAGTAAATCTGTTTAACGGTAAGATAACGAACAGCAATATGATTTCATTAGGAGACGGTTCGACTTTCGGATTGGTGCAAAGAGGCGTAGCCGGAGCAACGAGTCCTGCAGGTTCTTTCGATAGGAGTATTTCTGTCAATGTCGGAACAACGGGAACATATTATCTTAGATACGACGGTTCATCGACTGCGGTAACTACGGGCTATGAAATGTCATCAGCGACAAGCATATATTATATATTCAGCAATAGCACAAATAATACAACATTAAATCAGTCAGTTACGGTAACAAACGGTGTTGAACTTGACGGCGGTCAATTTATAATAGGGAACAACACACTTACTATGAACAACGCTCTTTTCACATCAGCGGGCGGCACATTAACGGGCGGCAGTTCTTCAAAGATATCATTTACAGGTACCGCAGCAAATGCTACCTTGCCTTCGGTTACTTTGAATACACTTACTTTGTACAACAGCAACGGATTAACACTTACAGGAAACGTTACGATTACAAATTTACTTACTTTAACAAGCGGAATTCTGAAAACCGATGTCAATAAATTATATTTCACAAGTACGGCAGTCAATCCGGCAGAAACAAACAGCAATCATATTGACGGATATGCTGTCATGAATGCAAGAACAGTCGGAACAGGAAGTCTTAATTTCCTCGGCTGTTATTTTGCAGCCGGTACTGATAATCTTGGTAGCGTTACTTTAACAAGAACAACAGGAACCAATGCGGTATACACAAACAATAACAGTAAGAGCATTGCATGCAACTGGGATATAACGGCAGGTAATCAGCCGGTATCGGGCAGAAACATGACATATAATTGGTTCTCAGCCTATGATAATTCGAATTCATTCGGTTCCGCAAACAGAGCACAGGTTTATTTCAGCACTGACAACGGAACAACCTGGGCATTAATCGGCGCCTTGGCAAACCCTGTAGTTAATTCAACACAGAGATCAATCACAATCAACACTACACATTATTCCAGATGGTCAATCGGTGCTGAAGATTCACCTCTTCCGGTAACTTTAAGTTCATTCACTGCAAGCGTCAGCGGCAGCAGCGTAAAACTTACATGGGGAACAGCAAGCGAAATAAACAACAATGGATTTGAAATTTACAGAAGCGAAAAAGGATTGAACAATTTTGCAAAAACAGGATTCGTAAAAGGAAACGGAACAACGAACGCACCTTCATTATATACATTCGAAGACAGGAAACTCAATACGGGAAAATATGATTATCAACTGAAACAGATCGACAACAACGGAAACTATGAAATATTCAATCTCAGTAACTCGGTTGAAATCGGTGTTCCTTCGAAATTTACGGTATCGCAGAATTATCCGAATCCGTTCAATCCAGTAACCAAAATTGATTTCAGTCTTCCTTTCGTATCGAAAGTTAAGATCACCGTGTACGACATAACGGGAAAGACAATTAAAGTGCTTGTCGACGAAACAAGAAATGCAGGTACTTACACAGTTGATTTTAACGGCAGCAATCTTGCAAGCGGAGTTTATTTCTATGCGGTGACGGCAACATCGAATGGTAATGATTACAAGGAAGTAAAGAAAATGAGCGTTATCAAATAGAACCTTTCAACTTAATACAAATAAAAAAAGGAGCAGGTGAAAACCTGCTCCTTTTTTGTTATACAAAAATTTTATTTGTTACTTAATCAGTGTCCCGATTCTTTCCCAGCGTATTGTACCGATGAGTTTTAAGAAATCACCGAAGGATACATTCGCATCCCAAGACCAGTAAATCATAAACGCTTCTCCGACAACATTCTCCATAGGCATGAAACCCCAAAAACGGCTGTCGAGTGAATTATTTCTGTTATCGCCCATCATAAAGAGGTAATCCCTTTTTGATACATAATTACCGTTCGGGTAAGTTTGTCCGTCGACAACAAGATCGCCGCCCGGATTTAATTTTATATTTACACCGCCTTCTTTAATAAGGAACATTTTATATCCGTCGAAATTAGTACTGTCGATTTTTACTATGTCGCCTTTTTTCGGAATCTTAAGCGGTCCGTAATTATCTTCATTCCAGCCTGAACCTTTTGGGAAAATCCGGTTTTCGGCAACCGATGCCGGCCGCAAAGGTGATATAAACTTCGACTGCGGAGGATTCGGGAATATCTGTCCGTTCCTGTACAGCACTTTATTAATGACCTGTATAGAGTCACCCGAGACGCCTACGCACCTCTTGATGTAATTCAGGACTTCGCCGGATTGTTTTTCATCCCTGTCGCCGGGGAAATCGAATACAACCACGTCGCCGGGTTTTGGTGATTTAATTCCCGGGAGTCTGAAATAGGGGATTCTGATATCGGTAAAAGGTATGTTTCTTGGTGTTGTTGCACCGTATGTAAATTTAGTAACAAGCAGAAAATCTCCGACAAGCAGAGTATTTTCCATCGAGCCTGTAGGAATGCGGTATGCCTCAAATAAAAATACTTTTATCAGGAATGCCACTACTGCAGCCCAAACTAATGCATCAAAATATTCTTTAGGTTTTGATTTTCTTTTCGCGAGTTGTCTCGGCAATTTATCCGGAACGTTTTCCTTTAATCCCATTTATTTTAATTTATTATTTATTTGTCAATTGATAATACTGCAAGGAATGCTTCCTGGGGTATTTCGACTGATCCTACTTGTTTCATACGTTTTTTTCCTTCTTTTTGTTTCTCAAGAAGTTTACGTTTTCTGGAAATGTCTCCCCCGTAGCATTTTGCAATAACATTTTTTCTTAAAGCGCTTATTGATTCGCGCGCGATTACTTTTGAGCCGATTGAAGCCTGTATTGCGACTTCAAACATGTGCCTCGGTATCAACTTTCTGAGTTTTTCGCATAATCTTCTTCCCCAGAAATACGCGTTCTCCCTGTGAATGATTGTTGAAAGCGCGTCGACAGGTTCACCGTTGAGAAGTATGTCGAGTTTCACGAGTTCGGATTCGCGGTAATCTATAAGTTCGTAATCGAAAGATGCATAGCCCTTCGAAATTGATTTCAGTTTATCGTAAAAATCAAAAATTATTTCCGACAGCGGAAATTCTATTGTCAAATCAACTCTCTTCGCGTCTATATAATGCTGATTCTTGAATACTCCTCGTCTGTCGTTTGCAAGTTTCATAATGTTGCCGATGAACTCTATCGGCGTGATTATCTGCGATGATATGAACGGCTCTTCAATATGGTCAATGATGGATTGATCGGGCATAAGAGAAGGATTATCAACGAGCAGTACATCCCCGTTCGATTTAAAAACTTTATACTCAACGTTTGGGACGGTCGTGATGATATTTAAATTATATTCCCTTTCAAGCCTTTCCTGTACAATTTCAAGATGAAGAAGTCCTAGAAACCCGCATCTGAAACCGAAACCAAGTGCTACGGATGTTTCCGGCTCGAACGAAAGCGCCGCGTCGTTAAGTTTTAATTTCGCAAGCGATTCTCTCAGGTTCTCAAAATCGTTTGCAGCAACGGGATAAATTCCGCTGAACACCATCGGTTTCACTTCTTTGAATCCAGGTATAGGTTCTACGCTGAGGTTGTTCACGTCTCTGATTGTGTCTCCGACCTTAGAATCGTTTACGTCTTTCACGTTTGCAATCAAATAACCAACATCGCCGGAATTCAAATGTCCGGTCCTTTTTCTTTCCATCTTGAGTATTCCGACCTCTTCCGCTTCAAAAACTTTTCCGTTTGCAACAAACTCAATTTGGTCGCCTTCCTTGAGAATTCCGTCAACAACTCTGAGGTAAACAATAACACCTCTGTAATTGTCGAACTTCGAATCGAAGATAAGCGCACGGAGCGGCTTTTTTTCTTCCACTTTCGGGCTCGGGATTTTTGTAATAATGGCGTCGAGAATTTCCTGTGTTCCTATTCCGACCTTCGCGCTAGCGGATAGTATATCTTCTCTCTTTCCGCCGATTAATTCAATAATCTGGTCTTTGACCTCGTCTATCATTGCGCTCTGAAGGTCGATTTTATTTATAACCGGAATAATCTCAAGACCGTTGTCAATCGCAAGATATAAATTGCTTATTGTCTGCGCTTCTATTCCTTGTGTTGCGTCAACCACGAGCAGCGCACCTTCGCATGCTGCGAGAGAGCGTGAGACTTCATAGGAGAAGTCAACGTGTCCGGGTGTATCTATCAGGTTAAGAACGTATTCGTTACCGTCCTTAGCCTTATAGTTCATTTGTATAGCGTGGAGTTTAATTGTTATACCGCGCTCCTGTTCGAGATCCATATCGTCCAGGATTTGCTTTGTCATTACACGGCTTTCGATTGTGCCTGTAAATTCAAGCAGTCTGTCGGCTAAAGTTGACTTTCCGTGATCAATATGAGCAATAATACAAAAATTTCTAATGTTTGATTTCTGCACTTTTTAAGCGTATCCTCTTATTTAATATATAATACAAAAAAAGTGGGTTAAAAAGTCGCAACCCACTTGAAACTTTAAGAAGTAAATTTGGAACAAAACCCTGATTACGCGCCGGTTTTCCTTGACGACCTGATATCCTGAATATCTTTTCTGATATCAGCCGCCATTTTTCTTAAGTTGTTGAGTTCTTTTCTTAATCTGGTTCCGGCAGCATTCTGCGATTTTTCATAAAATTTTTCGATGTCGATCTTCATTCCGTCTAAAATTTCTTGTAACTTGGTAAATTTTTCCATTGTAGTCTCCTGTTGAGTTTATAAAATATAATAAAATTAGTGATTAATGTTAATTCAATTATGTTAAATTTTTTAAGTACGGTATGGAAAATATAATATTGTATCCCCAGGCAATAAAAGCAATCCCTAAAATTACGAGTGTGGACAGAATACTAAGTTTGAGCCACGATTTCAATTTGTAATCCCTGAATATGCCCCAGATACCGTTCAACCCGTGATACATGCCAAGTGTCACAAAAACAAGATCAACAATCCTGTACCAGGAGAACTGCATTCTCCCCAGCACTGCATCGTATGTATGTCCCGAATCGGGATGATAATGCATTAATATGTAATGTCCTATCATAAGAACTACGAGCGCCAAACCTGAAATTCTCTGTAAAACCCAACTTGTTGCACCCGAATTTTTTGAAGACTGATACCTATACATTCACTTATTTATTTTCCGAATAATTTTAAAATTTCGTGTGAAAACATTATATAACCCATTGCAAGGAATAGAATAATTCCGGCAATCCAGGAGATGCGGTACAAAGATTTTTGATATCTTGCGCCGTCTGCCCAATCAACAAGAACAATTCTTATACCGTTCAGCGAATGAAACAGAACAAAAATGAATAAAATCCACTCGAGTGCCATAAACATAGGCGATACAAATGATTTCATTTTTGCTTCGAAAACTTCTCTGCCGCCCGTTAATGTACTTAACGAATAAATATGCAGAAATAAATAACCGATGAGCGCGATACCCGTTATTCTGTGATAAATCCACGCCCAACTTCCGCTGTCTTTGTGGTATGAGATATTCTCTTTAATCCACTCTTTTTGGTCGAATGTTTTAATCTTTCCTAAATCTTCAGACATTAAAAATCTTTTGTTTTGTGAAATTATGTAATTTTTTCCTATTAAACAATTAAATTATTCTTAAAAATTTCATTTTTTGTAATTTTTAAAAGGATTAATTTCTAACAATCAAATTATTAAAATGTTTAAAACTCCTGATTATATCAGTAATTTAAAGCCTTATGTTCCCGGAAAATCGATTGAAGAACTCGAAAGGGAATTCGGGCTTACTGAAATACACAAACTCGCATCTAATGAGAATCCGCTCGGGCATTCACCGCTTGCTAATGAATCCATGATGAAAATGATTAATGAAATCAACAGATATCCGGATGTCGGTGCAGTGAAACTTCGAGAGAAAATATCAGAGAAATTCGGAATTCCATTCAAAAACATCGCGGTGGGAAGCGGAAGCGAAGGAATCATGGCTAACCTGCTGCGCTGTTATCTTTGCGAAGAAGATGAAATGATTACTTCGGAAGCCACATTCATAGGATTTCAGGTGCTGGCAAGAGGCAGAGCGAACAAGACACATTACGTACCTATGTCGAAAAAGACATATAAATTTGACCTGAACGGAATTCTTGACAGAATAAATACAAACACAAAGATGATTTATCTCTGTAATCCCAATAATCCTACGGGTACAATAATCACAAAGAAAGAATTCGATGAATTTCACAAGCAGGTTCCGCAGGGTGTGATGATAATTCTTGACGAAGCATATTTTGAATATGCGGATATACATGATGAATATCCGAATTCGCTTTTTTACAGATACGATAATGTCGTGACGTTCAGGACGTTCTCGAAGATTTACGGAATAGCGGGACTTAGAATCGGTTATGCCATGGGACAGGAAGATATTGTAACAACGCTTATGAAATCGAAACTCCCGTTCGAGCCTAACACGCTTGCTCAGGCGGCGGCATTAGGCGCTCTTGACGATGATGCGTTTTTGAATAAGTCGATTGAACTGAACAATCACGGTTATGAATATTTTAAACGAGAACTCGCCGGTTTAGAGATAAAAGGGAGTTTAAAACTCATACCATCATACGCTAACTTCATAATGCTTGATTTATTTTCTGAAGAAAAAGTGAATACGGTAAACGAAACGCTCCTTAGCCGCGGAGTTATCATTCGTCCTCTGAAGCCTTTCGGGCTTGCGAACTGTATTCGCGTGACTATGGGGCTGATGAATGAGAACGAAGCGTTCATTAGAGAATTTAAAAAATTACTCTGATTAAATGATAGAAACGATTTTATATGCACTGATGATAATGGGACTTCGAATAATCGACGTTTCATTAGGCACAATACGCGTAATTATAACCGTGCACGGGAAAAAATATAAAGCGGGGCTGATAGGATTTTTTGAAGTGACAATCTGGGTTATTGCTATCAGCACAGTTATGAGCCATCTTAACAATGTTATAAATATTTTTGCTTATTCGGGCGGATTTGCGCTCGGAACGATAATAGGAATCACAATAGAGCAGAAACTCGGTTCGGGATTCGTGTGGCTGAACATCATTTCTTTAAATTATCCCGACGATATTGCAAACGCGCTTCGTGAAAATAAAATAGGCGTTACAATGCTTCCGGGCGAAGGAGCGAGCGGGGGAGTCACTATTCTGATGGTGCTGATTTCACGCAAACGCCAGAAAGAAGTGATTTCCATGATAGAAAAAATCGACCCGAATGCTTTTATTTCCATTCAGCCATCCATTCCTCATAAGGGAGGATATATACAAATGAGGAAGTGAAACAAGAATCTAGAATCTAGAATCTAGAAGTTAGAATCTAGAATCTAGAATCTAGAAGTTAGAATCTAGAAGTTAGAATCTAGAATCTAGAATCTAGAATCTAGAATCTAGAATCTAGAAGTTAGAATCTAGAGGTTAGAAGTCGAAGATTCGCATAGCGAATCGAAGACTCGCTGCGGCAGGTTAGGAGTTTGAAGATAATTTGATTCATGAGATAAATTAGCGATTAACCATTAACGATTAACAATTAGCGATTATCCATTAGCAATTTACGATTAGCAATTTACGATTAGCAATTAGCGATTAGCGATTAGCAATTAGCGATTAACGATTAACGATTAGAAATTAATTATTTTCAAGAACTATTTGCTGATTGTTCTCTTCACATGGATACTTAATTTATTAATACCTATTTTTATTATCAATAACTGACCGTCTTCGACCCGGGAGGCTCACCACCTATCGGTGCTGTCAGGAGGTAACTTCCCGAAAGATTGGGACAAACTCTTACTGGCAAAACAAGGCGGCACAGAAGATATTAAATCTTAGCGAATTCAATTTCGGATAATAATATGAAAATAAAATTCACTCTGCTTATTCTAATCATCGCGCCGCTCGTTTACGGGCAGTCAAACCGCGTAACTATTCAGTCAGACATCAAACTTCCGAAGGATTCGATTGCAGCGGAACAAATCATCGAATCGCTTAACGGTTTTTTGGAACTTAAAGACAAACCGAACAGAGAAAATACATTCGTGCTGAAAGAAGATTTGCCAGAAACTTCAATTCTGCTCGATGAAATGAAAGGCATTGAAATAGATTCGAAATCGGGAGACAGTAGTTTTTACAAATGTTACCTGACAAACATCGTTCAAACAGATGACGGAAACTATTTAATTCAGTTTTCTTACATAGGCGTAAAAGAAAATATACCCGTGCTTGCGGCGAGTTTCGAAGTTGTCGGGAAAAAATCGGGAAATCAATTTTATTTCACGTCGCCTCTGAGAAGAAATACTTTATCTCGAAACTTCAAGCAAATTAACAACGGCACATTCCGTTTCAAGAATATATTAAATGAATCGAGCGCGGCTGATTTTGTTATAACGGCGGAAAAGTTTGATGATATACTGAACGTGAAAGGCGCAAAGATAGAGTGGTACGGCTGCGATGACATGCCTGAAATGCTGCGGATAATCGGTGTACTCTACAAAGCGGAATACAACGGGAGAAAGTACGGCTCATTATACGCGAACGAGAACAACACTACAATAATTGTAAGCGGCTCGAATGATTCCGAGTTCCGCGCTTACGACCCGCATGACCTTTTTCATGACAGGGCACGAATCGTGATTCCCGCCGATAAATACAATCATTACATGGTGTGCGGCTGCGCTTATCTTTACGGCGGCAGTTGGGGAATTAAATGGCAACAAATAGTCAGCATGTTCAATGAGAAAATGACATCTGACCCCGATGCCGACTGGCTTAAACTTTACACAGAAGGATACAATTTCGGCGAAAGCAAAGAGAAGCATTTGCTTGTAACGCAGTATATCAACGCTTTAATCTTACGGAAAACGGAAAGGGAAAAAGGAAACCTCGGAGTTATGGATTTGCTTTCGAGCGGAAATCAAAAAAAGGACCCTGAAACATTTTTCAAAATACTCGAGAAGGTAACTGGCATTAACAAAACAAACTTCAACGAAAAAGTTTGGGAATTAATTAAAGATGCAAAATAGGGCAAATGAAAAAATTAAATGACTTGCTGCTGCTTGGCAATCCGCTGCTTTACGAAGTTTCCGAACCTGTTCAGGAAACGGAATTTCATCTCGTTCCGGGATGGGCAGAAGATTTGCACAACGTAATGGAAGAAATCCGCGCCAAATACGGATTCGGCAGGGCTATAGCGGCGCCGCAACTCGGAATAATGAAAAGGGTGATATATATGAATATCGACAAGCCTGTGATAATTATTAATCCCGAATTGAGTAATCTAAGCGATGACACGTTCGAACTCTGGGACGACTGCATGAGTCTTCCGGAATTATTTGTGAAAGTAAAACGGCACAGGCGCCTGACGCTGAATTTTACGGATGAAAACCGTGAGAAACACGTATGGAATTTAAGCGATGATTTATCCGAGTTAATACAGCATGAAAACGACCATCTGGACGGAATACTTTGCACGATGCGCGCTTTGGACGGAAAGTCATTTAAGTGGAGAAAAAGAAATTGAAATCAGTATTATCATACCGCATGACCTTTATTACGGCAGAGATGTCATCAAGCAAGAATGTATGAGTCAATTACTAACGCGCACGGAAAATTCATTGCCGTCAGGCGTTACACCTGACACAAATAAATATTTAAATGTATAATGAACATCAAACGAGTTACAACACAGACAAAAGATTTTAATATTCCATGCATATTTATTGAGCCTGACGAATCTTCCGGTTTAGTAATCATCATTCACGGATACGGCGGAACAAAAGAAGAACAACTTGGACTCGGCTGGCGAATAGCGAACTCCGGATTCACTGTCTGTCTAATCGACTTGCCCGGACATGGCGAGAGTACTGATTACTTTGAAGGAGACATAAAACAATATATCGATTCCTTAATTGTTCATCATAAAGACAAAGGCAGAATAGCGGCGATAGGGCATTCAATCGGCGGCAGACTTGCTTTAACGAGCAGCGCGGATTACGTCATAGGTTTATCTCCGACACTGGTACGGGACTTCAGCGATGAAACAAAGGGCTTCACAAAAAATATCAGAAGTTACCGTGTGTGCGAACGCGGCAATGATTTTTTATGGGAATTGCACAGGCAGTTGCCCATGTTTGATATTACGGGAAAAGAGAACGCGTTAATAATTTACGGTTCACGCGACCTTCCTGAAATTACAACGTCATGCAAAAAAATGAAAGAAAACTCGGAGCGCGTATTTGAAATAGACAAGGCTTTGCACAGCGACGTATTCTTAAACGATGAAACTTATTCAATAATAATTGAGCAATTGAAAAAGTGGATGTGTGAATAGCGCTGCGCGATTTTGAAATTCCGAATTGCGGCAGTGTTTCTTAAAATCACAGCAGTTTGAAGATAACAAAAAAAAGAAAATGGGACAAGTAAAATGGTTCGAAAGAAAGTTTGATTTTGAATTTACGCAGAATATATTTCCTTCAATCATAGAGCGTCTTTCAGGCACTCCCGCGAGGCTGGAAGAAAAGTTCAAATCGATTCCTGAGGCTATAATGTCTATAAGGCATGATGGCGGCTGGACAATAAAGGAAAACGCGGGTCACCTTACGGACCTTGAACCGATATTCCTCGGGAGATTTGAAGACATAAGAAACGGTGAACCGGAACTTCGCGCGGCGGATTTGCAGAACACTAAAACAAATCTGGCTAATCACAATGATAAGCCGGCTGCCGAATTGCTTTCTGAATTCAGGCGAATAAGGGAGCAGACAATAAAATCAATTGAGGATATAGATGAAAAAACAGTTTTTAAATCTGCAATACATCCGAGATTAAAGACTCCGATGCGGACTATGGATTTATTCCTATTCGTTGCCGAACACGATGACCACCATCTTGCGAGAATCACTGAGTTGGTGAAAATATTAAGCAGACAGAAATAATAGAGTGATCAAGCGAAGTCATGACGAAATAGCATAAACTTGAATCAGAAATAATTGAACATTGAAGACTGAAGATTGAAGATTTGACATGTACCTGTCAAAACCTGTCACAAATGACACAAAAACTATAATCTTCTTTTGTGTTTGTATTGATTGCTATTGACCATTTTTATAAACGCCTCACAGAAGCGAAATCCCATAGAAATTATTGAATATTTAAATTGAACCGAGGACTTGTCTGCAACACCTAATATAACAGGACGAGACAAAGTAGCGGCATCTCAATTAGGTTATGTAAAAATTGAGCATTGAAGACTGAAGACTGAAGATTGTATATATAATCTGTATTGCAGATATCTGTTATTTATGCTACATTTGTGGAGTGGAAAAAATTAATGTATAGGCTTGGGAGCGAATCGAATACAACAGGAGAAAATCAACCAACACCTAAAAAGATATCTTTACTTAATACTTTCTTATTCATGCTTTATTAAATTAATATATCTATCTATAGTTAAGTGATAGTAATAATACAGATAAAACGATACACGAATATCTAAGTTATTGGTATAAAAATGAAGTAGTGGTAATTTAAAATAATAAAACGATAATATGAAAATAAAAATAACTCAAAAGCACAAATCAATAAGTCCACCTTGTGAATTTGATCTTCCACAGTTTTCGGTTCTTACTGGTAAAAATGGAAGTGGGAAAACTCATTTATTAGAAGCTATTGCCGACCCAAATAAATCTCAAGTGTTTTTAAATGGTGCAATATTAAAAAATATCAGATATATAAAATTCAATGGGCTGAATCCTAAAATAGAAGAAAATTGTAATCCCCAAATAATAAGCCAATTCATTAAAAATTCTTGGAATAGTTATGATAATGCTATGAAAAGTATTTTGACTGAATCTGTTCTAAACCATAATATAGATCGGTTATTTAAACGCATTGGAGATAAAAACATTATTAATTATACATCTAAAATATTTGAGGTTACAAAAAAACCACTCGGCAAACTTACTGAAGATGATTATGCTGATAATTTTGATATATCTTTCATAGCCCAAACTGATTTCTTTACGGCTCAGTTTGCGCTAGTATTCAAAAACTATCATAAAAGACAAGAAGAGAATAATATAAATGAATATTATCTTTCTAAAGGGAATGCCTCATCGAGACCAGTGCTTTCGAAAAATGAATTTGAAGATAAATTTGGAACACCACCCTGGGATTTTGTAAATAAAATTCTTCTTCAAACTAATATCCCTTATGAAGTAAATAGTCCTATTGGTACTAGGGTGGATTCGGATTTTACTTTTAAATTAAAAGACCGAACTGCGGGTTTTGAAATTAGTTCAAGAGATTTGTCCACAGGAGAAAAAGTATTATTGTCTCTCGCACTTGCAATATATAATGCAGGTGGAGATGTCGGAAAGCCTGATTTATTGTTGATTGATGAACCTGATGCTGGACTTCACCCATCAATGTCGAAAATGATGGTAGATATACTAAACAAGAATATAGTCACGGATAATAAAATCCAAACAGTGATTTCAACGCATTCTCCAACAACAATCATTGCATCTGAAGGAGTTTCAATCTATCAAATGACAAGAAGTGATAATATTCCGAGAAAAATATCCACACAACAGGCAGTCGAGATTCTATCCTCTGATATTCCCTTTCTAAAGATATCAAATGATAAAAGAAGACAAGTTTTCGTAGAAAGTAAATATGATGTAAATTATTATGAACTATTGACTAATATATATTCACGAATTGAAAAATTGCCAGCAGAGCCTATTTATTTGCCAGCAAAAACAACAAGTGGTTCAAATTGCACAGAAGTAATTGCTATAGTAAATAACTTATCAAAAAATGGAAATGACCAAGTATATGGAATTATAGATTGGGATAATGCGAACTCTTCCTTTGGTAGAGTAATAGTGCTAGGAGAAAGTGATAGATATGCAATAGAGAATTATTTACTTGATCCATTTCTGATGGGAATATTGTTTATTAGAGAGAGAAAATTAAATTTCTCAGATTTTGGTATAGCCTCTTACACAAACTATTCAGATGTTAGTAAATTAACGCAAGAAGAAGCGCAACAAATAGTTAATAAAGTTTTACTTGATTTGAATCTTAATTCAACAAACTTGGTATCTAGTAAACTTCATAATGGATGGATTTTAAATATTAGCAAAGAATTTAATTTTCACAAAGGACATGATTTGGAATTATTATATAAATCTAAATACCCATTTTTAAATGCATACAAAAGAGAAGATGAGTTGAAAAAAGACGTAATTGAAAAAGTAATAAATGACTACCCACATTTAACTCCTATAAAAATATTTGAAGCTATTAAAAAAATAAAATAACCTACGTAATTTGAACTCAGAGATAGAAAAATATCTATGTTTTTATTAGTAACAATTACGGCTAAACATTCGTCATTATGAGTAATAAAATTAAATTATGATTGAAAGTAATAGTAGAATATCAATTCTAATTAATACTATTTATGATAAACTTTATAATTAGAAATTATTTAAATAATGAGACAAACTTATTCAAATAAAATGAAGAAACCATTTTATAAACAAATATGGGCAAAAATTGTTGCTTCGATAACATTTATTGGAATCCTATTAGGCATCATAACTCAAGGTTTTCAAGTATGGGACAAATTTAAAATATCAACATCCTCAAAAAGCCCTATTATTGATATAAGAGTTGATCCTTTCGAGCGCAATTATGGTGATACATCAAATTACCAATACGGAAAAACCTTTTTCACAATTCAAACATCAAACGGCTCTTATCAAATATTAGATAGCATTTTGTTTGAAAAATTTATCGTTTTAAGACCCGACTATTTTGTGGAAACTGAACAAAAGCCAAATTCAATATTAAGTGACGTAATAATAGATAATATGATTTTGGATTATCGAATCCCTAGCGAAATCGGAATGCTAAAATTCAAAAATAATTTTATATTGCGAGGTGATAAAACTACTGAGCTGATAAACAGTAAACAAAAAATAAAAATAGGAATAATTATTTTAAGTATACCTTATAAATATGAAAATGAAATATATCATATAAAAAAAGAAATTCCAATTCTTGTATATTATGAAGAAAAAAAATAAGATTATTCGATTAATTCCACTTAAAATATAAAATATAAATTATGATACATCATCATTATATAATTATAAAAGGAGACAACGGCGAACCAAATCAGTTTCCACTGAAACCCTGGCTTAGACTCAATACTGAGTATTTATCAAAAGGTATTGATCCTGATAATCAGTCATCTCATAAAATCAGACGATTATTGGTACAAATTGGTTGGCGATTAGTTAAAACGGATAATGAAGTATTTATTATTAAACCTGATGAAGACGGAAAATATGATTACGCAAATAAATTGGTCTCTGAAATTCAAAGTGAGGATGATGCTGATACTATTGAAGATGAAGAAGCACTCGAAATCACTTTTAGTCTTGAAAAAGATTTACAGACTGCATTGAGAAAGAATATTAATTCATTAGAAAAAGGGCTTGTAATTATTGACGATGGAAAAGAGAGAAATACTGAAGCCGGGAGAATCGACATTACGGCTAGGGATGCAAAAAACCGAGTTGTTGTTATTGAATTAAAAGCAATAGATGCAAAACCAGAGGTCATAGCCCAAACACTTGCTTATATGGAAGCCGTAAAATCTGTTGATAAGGTTGACGTTAGAGGTATAATAGTGGCGAGCGGCTTTCCGGACAGGGTAAAATTGGCAGCAAGGCAAATTTCGAATTTGAAACTTGTAAAATATGCATTTCAATTTAATTTTAATGTTGTGGAATAATATCTTTGTTATTTCATTTTCCAGATTTCTAAATGGATGAGAAATTTGCAAGAGAGTTTTGTAACCGTCAGGTGTTTCCACCTGACGATGCTGTCAGGAGGAAACTCCTGACAGGCACAGGAAATGAATGATTGAGATGGCATAATGCGAATGTTTACAAACAAAAGGGATACGACACAATGAACAATCAGTTACTAATAATATTCGACACTTATTAAATATTTCTGTTGCTTGTTATATGGATCCCCGATAAGAGCACTCGGGGATGACAAATAAGGGAGCGCGGTGTGGATCCCGGCTTTCGCCGGGATGACAAAAGAGGATTGGATAGTTAATATTACATTAATAGGAGAGATTTATGATGAAAATAATATTTAGTAAAACATTATTTAGGAAAATAATATTTCTTGTTTTTGGAGTTTTGGTTTCGGTACTTACTTTTTCGCATTTGGTGTATCCGCAGAGCGGGTGGGCTTTTTCAATCTTCAATCTATAATCTTCAATGTAAAATGATTAATTTTTAATCTTAAAATTCTAATTAATTGTTAATGCCGATAATCGGGGAAATAAACGATAAAATTATTTTATATCAAAAATATGATACGGAGACAGACTGGGAAAGAGAACTGCCTGACAAAGAGTGGCTATTTCTATGCATTACAGAGATTGAAGATTCAAATGTTCTAAATGAGATTGCGCGCAAAATTATTGACAGGAATGTATGCTGGGCGAGTTGTGCCGGTAAGTACGGAGAAAAATTACATGACATAATTGATGAGAATGTCTGGCAAAGAGAATCCGATATCGAAAACAATTACCTGCCGGATCATCTAATCATGACAACGTGGGAGGAGAAACTTGATGAAGAGTTATGGTATTCTGCAAATTATGCTTTTAATGAATCGGTGGACATCAAAAAGATATTTTGTTTGGATTTAAGTGCTGACAATCATAAAGACGAATTGATTGATTTAATTGGTAAAATTAAAAATGGATTTCTTCCAGGTGACGAATAATCCTTTATGTCAATTATTATCAATCTGTATTGTAGATGTTTGTTATTAATGTTAAATTATGGGGAGGAATAATTTTTATAAGGGCTTAGGGGCGTGTCGAAATCCACATGAGAGAATGTCTTTTCAATCAAAGAGTACAAAATAATATTTTATCAATAATTTGGTATATGTCCGCGTGCATTGCTGAATATACCGGATAAGAATTTTCTATCGTATATCCGATAAAACCGGATATATTAGGTTTTTCTGGCAAGCGTATTGTTTACAAATTAGGCTGCAAAATTCAGTGAAAAAAACAGTAATTTTAATTGGACTTTCTGTACTGATTTTATTGACCGGTTACTACGTCAAGCGGAAATATTATGACCCGGGCCGCAGGCTTGACGAAGCAGCGGAGCAGGTCAAACAACTTGCCGACAGCAGCAAAATTAAAGACGGCGACATTATTTTTCAAACATCACTTTCACAACAGAGCAAAGCCATCCAAAAAGCAACGAAATCCTCTTATTCGCACTGCGGTCTGATATTCAAAGAAGGGAATGAATTTTTTGTATATGAGGCAGTGCAGCCCGTAAAAAAGACACTGCTTGACAAATGGATAGCAAGAGGAAAAGACGGACATTACGTTATCAAGCGGCTTAAAAACGCAGACCGTGTTTTAAACTCCGAAACGACTCTGAAAATAAAGCAAATCTGCGAATCATTTTTCGGTAAAAGTTACGACCTCACATTTGAATGGTCGGACGATAAGATATACTGTTCGGAGTTAATCTGGAAAGCCTACGAGCGCGGTGCGGGAATCGAGATAGGCAGACTTCAGAAGTTACGTGAATTCGACCTGACGGATGACGCGGTTAAAGAGAAAATGAAAGAGCGTTACGGCGGCAGCATTCCTTTAGACGAAACGGTAATTTCACCATCCGCGATTTTTGAAAGTGATTTATTAATGACTGTAAAATCGAATTAAAATTATAATATGAGGAAAATAATATTTGCAGTAATATTCACGACATTGTCGTTTACGGCAATTGCTCAGACAAATATCACAGAGCAATATTTTAAAGCGGACAGTTTGTTATTGTCCGGCAGATTGCCGGAGGCATATAATATTTATAAAGAGATCCTGCCGAAAATAGACAAGAATGACACATTGTATAATTATGTTGTATGGTATTTTGTTCAAGTAACATCTATTCTTGAAGATGACAGACAGTTGCACGAAGATTACACGAATTCGCTTAAATACAGTCTGGAAGCCCTTAAGTTAATACAGGATAACAAAGAAAATTTCGATAAGGAATTCGCGGACAGGGAACCATGGATGGTGAAGAATGTGATTGTTGCATATTTTGGACTGGAAAAACTCGATGAAGCAAAAAAATACAGGGATATTTTGTACAAAGGGTACAAAGAAAGGAATCTGCCTGATGTAATTAATGAATACTTCAACTTTGACTTTTTTAAAGTCGGCGATAAAAATGTCTGGGGATATGAATGGTACCCTGAACTTCCCGATGACAGAGTATCCACCAGTTTTACTAAAATTGTTTACTACGTTTATTCAACAAAGCCTGACGGAACGGATAATGAGCAATTATACAGACTGCATGTCCTTATGTTCCATCAGGACAAAAAGGAAACCGAATTTGATTACATACTTGAAAAACAGCAGGATGTTGATAATTCAAAAGTTTGCGGCTCATATTACTCATGCACTTACAAAAAGGAAATCGATTACAAAAAACTAAGAAAAGATATAAAAGAAATTGTAAAAAACAACACGCAGCCTGATACGAAAAGAATAACTACCTGGAAAAAATAAAAACACTCGCGGATGAAAAGAAAATTAATATGGGCTGCTGTTTTTGTTTTGCTGGCATGCATAGCGTTTTATTATTTTTATCCTGAAGAGGAACTGCCTGCCGGGGTAAAGGTGGACAATATTGTCGTTTTGAAATCGAAACGGGAGATGCTGGCATATTCGAAGGGACAACTTGTAAGGACGTACAAAGTATCGCTCAGCAGTCAATCCACAGGCGATAAAGAATTCGAAGGTGACAAAAAAACACCTGAAGGGGTATATTTCATAAACGACAAAAATCCGAACAGCGGATATCATAAAAATCTCGGAGTCTCATATCCCGACAGCATACACATTGAAAAAGCAAAACGTTTCGGGAAAAGCGCAGGCGGAGACATTAAAATTCACGGAATACGAAACTACATGGGATTTATCGGCAAGTTTCACCGCTGGCGCGACTGGACATTGGGCTGTATAGCATTGACAGATTGGGAAATAGACGAACTATACGACGCCGTGGATATAGGCACGCGAATAGAGATAAAGCCGTGACGGCATGGAAAATTATAAACTGTTACAGGCTTTTAACAATATCGGGAAAAAATAATTACATTGAGAAGAAAAATTTACAAACGGATAATTTGGTTTTTAGCGGTAATATTTATTCTTATGAATATTATCGCTTTGTTTCATGCATACAAATTCACGCATTTTGCGGAGAGCAAAACCGAAAGGACAAAGAGCCCTGAATCTCTAACGGCATTTGACAAATTCCGTGCATTGCTTTTCGGTGTGAACAATCCAAGACCGGAGAACAATAAAATGCCCGGGAGGAATTACAAAGTAATAAACCTATCAGGCAATAAAAAAATCGAGTGCTGGCAAATTGAATCCGAGAAAAAAGATTCCGCATCAGGAACAGTGATTATGTTTCACGGATATGGCGGCAACAAATCTTCTCTGCTTGGCAAATCGGAAGAACTTAATAAATCAGGTTACAACACTTTTGCTGTCGATTTCATGGGAAGCGGAGGTTCGGAAGGAAACCGGACTACACTTGGATATGAAGAAGCGGAAGAGGTGAAGACCGCATTTGATTACATAAAGGCGCAGGGAGAAAAGAACATTTATTTATTCGGAACATCGATGGGTTCTGCCGCGATATTGAAAGCCATTTCCGATAATGATATTCATCCGAAAGGAATAATAATTGAATGTCCCTTCGGCTCGATGTATCAAACAACGTGCGCGAGGTTTAAAATCATGAACGCGCCGGTTTTTCCGATGGCGGGGCTGCTTGTTTTCTGGGGCGGCGTTCAGAACGGATTCTGGGGGTTCGGGCACAACCCTGCGGAATATGCAAAGAAAGTGAATTGTCCCGCACTGCTTTTATACGGAGAAGAGGACAGGAAAGTGAGCCGAGCAGAAATAGACGAAATATATACAAACATGCACGGAGTGAAGTTTCTTAAAACCTATAAATACGCAGGGCATGATGACTATTTTGTGCAATACAAAGATGAATGGACAAAGGATGTAACGGATTTTTTAAAAAAAGTAAATTAAAAATCATATCAACATCACAATCAATATAAAAATCATGGCAAACAAAATCAAAATTATCGGATTGTTTCTGTTTTTAATCACGGGGCAGATTATATTCGCTCAAACAAACAAAGAAAAGGCGCTTGCAAAAGGAGAGGAAGCCGTCAAATTAATGGATGAAGGGAAAATTGATGCAAGCATAAAACTTCTGGAAGAAGCGCAAAAACTGGACCCTGAAAGTCTGAGTTTTCCGTATGAAACGGCATATGCCCTGTATTTGAAAAAGGATTACAACGGGGCGCTGAAAATATTAGAAAAAAATAAGAACCATAAAGATGTTAGCGAACGGTTTTTTCAGTTGTTCGGAAATAGTTATGATATGTCAGGGAATTCAGAAAAAGCATTGGAAACGTACGATGCCGGTCTCAAAATTTTTCCTAAATCAGGCTGTCTGAATCTGGAGAAAGGTAATGTTTACTGGGGAAAAGAGGAATACGAAAAAGCGCTCCCATTCTATGAAAAGGGAATAATAGTCGAACCGGATTTTCCATCGAATTATTACAGGGCGGCGATATTATATTTCTGTTCGAATGAAAAAGTATGGGGAATGATATACGGCGAGATTTTTATGAATCTGGAACCGGGGAGTAAACGAACTGAGGAAATAAGCAAACTTTTGTACGACACATACAAAAGAGGAATCAAGTATACATCCGACACAACATTTTCTGTCAGTTTCAGCAAGGAAATGGATTTACAGATTGACAGAACATCGGAACCTGACAAGATGAAAATGCCTTTTGGCATTTTTGTTTATGAACCGACATTGTCGTTAGCATTGATAAACGAGAAATCAATTAATATAAACTCACTGGACAGAATCCGCAAAAACTTTGTAGAAATATATTACGAAAGCGGGATGGACAAAAAATATCCTAATATTCTTTTCGATTATCAGAAAAAATTACTTGATGCAGGTTACCTCGAATGCTATAATCACTGGGTTCTAATGAAGGGCAATGAAGATGCTTTCGGTGACTGGTATGATTTAAATAAAGATAAATGGAATGATTTTATGAAATGGTTCCCGAAAAATACACTTAAAGTCGATGAGTCGAACAGGTTTTATTCAGGACAGTATAAGTAAAATATCAGTTCTGAAAGTTGAACCTGAAGGTAATTGGAAATAATTTTAGAATTTACGAATAGTGTTTTTGTATTCGTTATTTGTTATTCGGTATTTCGGCAAAGAACTACATATTCAATTGCAAATTGTAAATGTTAAATTAGTTATAGACAATTAATCCCGATAGATAGGGACGTCCGCCATAGAGATGGCGGATCTTCGACAAAGAACGCATAATTAGTAATTAATATTTTTTTTTGGATGGATTTATGGAAAAAATAATATTCAGAAAAATAATATTTTTTGTTTTTGGAGTTTCGTTTTCGGTCCTTTCATTTTCGCATTTGGTGTATTCGCAGAGCGGGTGGATTGCTCAGACGGTGAATGCTGCCAAATCGTTTAATGATGTATTTTTTATTAATTCGAATACGGGGTGGGCTGTGGGCGATACCGCTTTGGTTTTTAAGACTACTAACGGCGGGATTAACTGGGTGAGCCAGTATGTTAATCGCACAGGGGTCAAGTTGTTTTCGGTCAGGTTTATAAATCCAAATACGGGTTTTGCCGCGGGGAGTCCTTCAACTGGTATTTTGGTTGATACTTATTTTTTCAAGACTACAAACGGCGGAATGAACTGGAACTGCACTTATTCGGAATCCGGACATATTTATTTCAGAAGTATATTTCCCATCGATGAAAATATTATCTACGCTGCAATGGAAGGCAGTACGGGGTACCATTTGACAGGCGGTATTTATGTCTCTACAAACGGCGGTTCCAATTTTACAGAATTGGTAAGCAGAGGAGAGGGCAGTACTTTATATTTCATCAATGCAAATACAGGCTGGGCGTGCACATATTATGCAGATGATACCGGAATGTCAGAAGGGTGTATTATGCAGACAACGGATGCCGGATTTAACTGGACTGTGCAGTATGCCGATTCGCTTACAATTTCAACTCAGTTTCACAAAATACAGTTCTTGGATTTAAATACAGGCTATGCAATCGGTAGTTACCACAGGGGTACAAGATTATTTAAGACATCAGACGGAGGTGCAAATTGGGTGATTAAAGAATATTCGCACGATATGAATAAGGCGATGTTTTTTCTTAACCCTTCCGCAGGCTGGATTGGCGGGATGTGTTCTTCCGATTCGGTATGCCTCTCTTATACTTCAGACGGCGGCGCAGCGTGGAATCCGCAGAAAACAAATTTTAATGAAGCGGTACAGAGCATTTACTTTATTGATAAACTTACTGGCTGGATGGCTTTATCGTGTAATAACATATTGAAGACCGTCACAGGGGGGATTAAGTAATTAGTCCCGATAGATCGGGATGTCCGCCAGAGAGATGGCGGATCTTCGACAAAGAACGCATAAGTAATAATTAATTTTTAATTTTCGATAATCAACAATGAAGGATACAAATGATGAAACATTTTAAGTTTATTGAGACTATAATTTATGTCGAAGATCAGGAAGCGAGTTGCGAGTTTTACCGGAATATTTTCCGGAAGACGGCTGATCTAAATGTGCCGGGAATGACGGAATTTATTTTATCGGACGATTTCAAATTCGGAATAATGCCGAACAAAGGGATAGCAAAAATTCTTGAGGGTAAAACTCCGCATCCGGACAGCGGGACAGGCATCCCGAGGTGCGAGTTGTATTTGTATGCCGATGATATTCAATTTGAATTTGACAACGCGGTTAAAAGCGGCGCTAAATTAATCAGTCCGATAATTGACAGAGACTGGGGAGACAGAGTCTGTTACTTTTCGGATCCTGACGGGCATATAATAGCCTTTGCCGAGAAAATAATTAAAGAAGATTGAGCGATTTAAGATTCTGCTTCGTCTTAATTATTAGTTATAGACGGCAATTTCCATTTTGATTTCTTGCTTAATGTCCTGCCGCACAATATTTTACTAACCATAATCCATCAGGAACAATTCCGCATTACTATTGTATAGATAAAAAGTTTATGCTGTTTTTTTCTATGAAATATTTTATGAGCATGCGGTGGTTTTCAATTTTGATGTTTGTATTTATCGTAATGTATCAAGCAGCGCATGCGCAGAGCGCGGGGCTGGAATACGCGATTACGCATTCGGCTTTAGAAGGCGGTTTTAAGAGCATGACGGTTGAAAATGACGGGAGAGTCTGTCAGGAAAGCGGTTTCGCGGGCATTCCTCAGTTCAATCTTATGACGGCGCTTTTAAGAAAAGGACTTGAGATATCCAAAACAGGAAAGGGAAATTCGGGAGACGTGATAAAGGAGGAAGAGCAGCGGAGAATGAATCAGAAGGACACGCTTTTATTGATTTACCCGAATGCGCTTCCGGGTCTAAGTTTTTAAATGCTACTATCTATGACAGCATTAAAAATTGCCTCTCTTTTTATATCTCGAATTCCATGTCTGCCTCGACTACAAATTACTTTTTTGATACGTCAGGAATGATAATACGGATGACGGGTTCTTTTCAGTCGGAATGCGCATCCAGCGGAGGAACATCTGAAACAGATTATACTTATTACCCTGAAAGGAATGCCGTGAAAACCGTGTATTCATTCAGGAAAAGATATGAGCAGGTGTCTGAGATACAGTATATAACAGAATTGTTCTGGGGTGCGGATTTGATGCTGCCTGTTAATGAGGTTATTACGTATAAGCAAACGGGCAAAACGTATTCGTTTGAGTTTTCGTACAGGAATAATATTTTACGAAAAGCGGAAGTGACGGCGAGTGAAAAAGGGAAGTGCGTAAAAGAAAGTGAGTTGGTTTATTGGTTTAAGTGAATTGCAGTTAGCGATTAGCGATTAGCAATTAACGATTAGCGGTTAGTTCTATAATTTGGGATGTACGCGCGAAGGGGTCAGGGGATTTCAACTGACGGCAGTGAATATTGGATATGCATAATAATATCGTCCCTACAGGACTCTTGTTTCAATCTTCAATCTTCAATTTTTAATCTTCAATGTTTCCCACTTCAATTTTTAATCTTCAATGTTTCCCAATCAAGAACAATGGGACGTCAGCCAGAAGGGCGGCGGATTTTGGATTTTCGCGTGTATGTCGAAAGAGGAGTAGCCGAATAAAAATGTTTGCTGCTCGTAATATTGATCCCCGATAAGAGTCCGCCCGGTCATTTGATTCTAATCCCCACTCCGCGCGCCGCGGGCATCCCGCCCCGGCAAACTCACCTTAGTAAAACTTTGGCGGGCGGGTGCATATTCGGCAGAACTTTATTGTTTTATTTTTTATTTTTGTGATATTCAGCAAAAATACAAAACAGTAATTTGACAGAGAAAATTTATGAAAATTATTAAGTACATATTTCTGACAATCATATCGATTGTTACAATACTCATTCTTTGGGTCAATGTTAGTCTGCATTCAGGAAACTATACACCTGCGGAAAAGAAAGCGGATATAATTTCTCAACTGAAATATCTTGAATCGGAGTTGAAGAATAATAATCTCGGCGGCAGGATGCAGAAAGTATATCCTGAGGGTTTTGTTTTCTCAAATGTTTTATACGGTTTAACGTGGTGCGAACTAGCGCTTTCGGATAAAAACAATGACCCTGCGCTTAAAGAAAAAGCGGTTCGTGAAGCGCTTTATGCTTATAACGAAATTAATTCGGATATAGCGAAATCGACTTTCGATAAGTCGCTTCTGCCTGAGTACGGAATATTTTACGTCGGCTGGAAAAATTATCTCCTTTCAAAAATACTGAGCGTGGATACAACATTTGCGGAACATAAATTTTATTCAGATACGTTTGCCGCTCAATGCGATTTAATAAATGACAATATTAAAGGCGTTCTGAGTCCGTATCTGCAATCGTATTCCGGACAGGCATGGCCGGTCGATATGTTTGTGGCGATGACGTCTTTAAAAAATTACGATAAAATATACGTACCGAAGTACGAATCGGATATCGCCGGCTGGATGCTTAATGTAAAGCGGCGCCTTGACCCAGCAACGCTTATGATACCTCATAAAGTAGATACAAAAAACGGCAGGTCGGCGCAGGGAACACGGGGGTCATCAATGAGTTTAATTCTCAGGATGCTGGCGGAAATCGATATGGATTATGCTAAGGAGCAGTATAAACTTTTCGAAAGTAAATTCGTATCGACAACATTCGGACTGCCGTCCGTTCTGGAATACCCGGAAGGTCAGAAGGGCAGCGGTGATATTGATTCAGGTCCCGTAATATTCGGAGTCGGATTTTCGGGGACAATTGTGTCTATCGGCACTTTTTCAGTAATGGGAAATAGTGAATTATCGGAAAAACAGTTTAAGACAGTCAATGCATTCGGTTTTTCAAATTCTTTTAGTAATGAAAAGAAATATTTATTCGGTAAAGTCCCGATTGCGGACGCGTTTATTGCATGGGGGAGAGCAAGCGGGTTAAAAAATCAGGAATCCGCGCAGAACTATTCTTCTTCGTGGACAGTTAAATTTCACATCATATCATTTTTCATTATTGCAGTGCTCTGGGCGGCGTATTTTATTGGAAATGTTTTGAGGAGGAAAAGGACGATTAGCAATTAGCGATTAACGATTATATATTAACAATTAGCAATTAGCGATTGACGATTTATCATTTACGAAATTACTTACATCTGAAATTACATTAATTCAATAGATAAATTTGTTTTGAATCCCGGGTTTGCGGAGATATAAGCAAATTCAATTTTAAATTTTAAATTAGTTAATTTATATTTCGAAATATAGAATGAGTTCCGATACTCCCGGATTAGTCGTTTATCTTTAATTATTAATTACTCATTACTAATTACTAATTGTTAAATGTTCCATCGACATTTAAATACCGACTTAATAGCCGCATGCGGTATGAACTGCGGGATATGCATGGCATACCTTAGGGAAAAGAACGTTTGCAAGGGATGCAGGGTTACGAGCGACAGCATGGCAAAACATTGCGGTCTATGCGCTATCAGAAATTGCGAATTGCTGAAGGAAACGGATTCGTTTTTTTGCTATGACTGCGAAATTTATCCTTGCAAGAGACTAAAGAATCTGGATAAAAGATACAGAGCTAAGTATCATATGAGTATGCTTGATAACCTCGATTATATAAAGAAATTTGGTCTCGAAAAATTCGTCAGGAAGGAGCAGAAAAGATGGAAATGCAGCAAGTGCGGCGGGACTATAAATGTGCATAGAAGTGTGTGCTCGAAATGCGGTTTACAATTAGCAATTAGTAATTAGTAATTAATAATTAGCGGCTTTACTTAGCGTTTCAATATGAATGTTTTTCTTACCCGATATGCACATCTTTTTGCATTGTAATATCAAACAATGTACCATATATTATTATGGTTAATATTGTTCTTTGAAATTACTCAAGTGTTCGCAAAATTTAATAAAATTTAAGGAATCGAATTAATCTCTGCAGTTTATGTCTCATTAACCGAAATTTTCCTGCCCGGTATTTGGTTCTTATGTTCTATAGCAGAACGTTTGCAAAACTTTTTACCGTGAACAATTAATCTGATACAATTCGATGTTTATAAATCATTTTGAATGACCCAATACGGTAAAAATTAAAACGGCAAATTTAAAAATGATACCTGAAATGATACCTGAGGTATCATTAGCGAAATACATAAAAATCAATTACTTAAGCCTATAAATTCATTGAAATGATACCTGAATGATACCTTTTTTGAAAAATTCACTAAATCTTTGATTTCTCACTAAAATCGCATTTTCTTCATGATACTTGATGATAAAGGTATCATTTTGGAAATAGGCAGTAAATGCGGTATATCGTTTGATTCAATTGGAATCTAATTTGGAATGTAAAGTAATTTCACGCGGGATTAGTTTTGAATAATCTATAACCGCATGCATCACAATATTTATATCATATAAGTTATAAATCTTAGAATATGGAAAATGAAAATCTTCAGAACTTTGCAAACAGAAATTTCAGTACAATAAGTCTGTCTGCAAAATGGTTACTACTCATGAAGGGGCACACCGATATTCCTTACGCCCGGCATACGGCTGAACTCATACAATATCCCGAAAAATTTATACCTGATTTTGACAAAAGGGATTATACTTTTTGGGCGCGAACCGTGCATTTCGAGGCGCGATACAAGAGCGTAAACCAACTGCTGGATGAACTGTCAATAAAAAATATACTGGAAATATCTTCAGGCTGCTCTTTCCGAAGTCTCGAAAAAATAAAAGAGGCCGGATTTTATTATATCGACACTGACTTACCGGATATGATTGAATCGAAGAAAGAATTCATTAAAGAACTGCAAAATGGCAGCGATGAAAAAGGGAAGTTGGAACTGCTTCCGTTAAACGCGCTCGACGAAGAACAATTTAGTAAAACAGTTAATCGTTTTCCTGCCGGAGAAATTGTAATCCTAAATGAAGGATTGTTGATGTATCTTAGTTTGAATGAAAAGGAACAACTTTGCAGAATCATACATAAAATATTAAAAGAACGCGGAGGATACTGGATAACCGCGGATATTTATCTTAAAAGTCAAAATGCGAAACTCGGACTTAAATTTGACGAGAAGACAAAGGATTTTTTCGACCTGCATAATACTGAAGAAAACAGATTTGAGAGTTTCGATGAAGCGGAGGCATTTTTCGGGAGAATGGGTTTTGTTATCGACAAAGAATCTAAAAGCGAACAAATTAAATTAAGTTCTCTGAAATATTTGCTCGGCTGTGCTTCTCAGGAACAATTATTAAAAATACGCAGCACCGGTAAAATACAATCAACATGGCGTTTGCGGATTGCGGATTAAAAAGAAAATGTGCTTTCTCTGCCGATTTATTTACTGTAAACACCGTTCAAATACATTAAATTGGAATATGTATTATTATTTTCATCAATTGCATAATCGGTCAATTTTAAAAATGGGATTTATGAGAAAAGGTTTTTCAAATTTCATTCTTCTTTTTATCCTATTTCTAGTTTTTTCGAATTTATACGGACAGAATGCCGGAGATGGAATTGATGTAAACTGCTCGCATAAAAAATCATTCAGGAATTATTCTTCCGGTAATTACGATAATATATTTTCCGCTGTACGGCATTCATTCGATGTGGTGAATTACAAATTATACATCGATATTCGTAATTGTTTTTACAGCCCTTATCCGTATTCGTTTGCAGGGAATGTAACAATTAAATTTATTGCCGATTCGGTTATCAATTCAATGAAAATTGATGCCAATTCGGGCGCAATCGTGATAGATTCGGTGAGACAATCAGGCGTCGGTTTTACTCATAATCAGAATATTGTAAACATCAGTCTCGACCGAACTTATAATCCGGGCGATACGGGTCAGGTAATAATATTTTACAGGCACAATAACATTGCCAATTATTTTTTCTACGTCAATACATCATATTTCCCGGATGGAGTTTATACTGACACTGAGCCTGAAGGTTCGCGTTACTGGTTTCCATGCTGGGATAAACCGTCTGATAAGGCATTCTGGGATTTTACGGCGAAGGTTCCTGCAAATGTGAGGCTGGCTTCCAATGGTCTTCTTGCTGACTCCGCAGTGTCGGGTGACTCGATTTACTATCACTGGGTGAGCAGAGACCCGATGTGCACATATCTGATGCATTTCACATCGAAGGTTGATTTCAGAATTGATAAAAAATACTGGCACAAGACTGCAAATCCGAATGACAGCATACCCGTTGTGTTTTATTC
Source organism: Ignavibacteria bacterium (assembly GCA_028714695.1). GTDB lineage: Bacteria > Bacteroidota > Ignavibacteria > Tepidaquicellales > Tepidaquicellaceae > CAIKZJ01. The sequence goes on from JAQTLX010000002.1 coordinate 392,159, forward strand.
ATGGCCGGCAGATACGTTGAATTATTTTAAATCGAGAATTTTGGATGCTGCAACATTTTTTTCACGGAAATTCGGAGATTATCCTTTTGAAAAAATTGGATTTTCAAATACCGGAGGCGCGATGGAAAATCAAACGATGATAAATTTATACGGCTGGGTTGTAAACGGACTTGCAGACCATGAACTTTCGCATTCATGGTTCGGTGATTTAATTTCGCCTGCCACATGGGCTGATATATGGCTGAATGAGGGATTTGCGACATTTTCCGAAACTCTGTGGGAGCAATACGCAATAAGTGATTCGGCTTACAGTGCGAATATGAATTCAAAAGGAAAGTATATAGTAAACAATAATCCCGGGTTTCCTATTTATAATCCTTCGTGGATTATTCGTACACCCGGAAATGATACTTTGTTTAACCCATTCATCACATATTATAAAGGATGCTGTGTGTTGGGAATGCTGCGAAATTATGTCGGCGATTCACTGTTTTTCGCGGGGATGAAAGCGTATACAACAGACCCTGCGTTCAGATTTAAAAATGCGGCAACCGCGGAGTTTATTTCGAAGATGAACTCGGTCATAGGTCAGGATTTGAATTGGTTCTTCGATGAATGGGTCTATCAGCCGCATCATCCTGTTTATGAAAACTCATACACTATTACGCAAGCGGGAAGCAACTGGCACGTAGCGTTTAAGTTCAAACAGACGCAGGCAAATCCTGCATATTTCAAGATGCCTTGTGATTTGAAATTTAAGTTCGCGAGCGGTCCTGATTCGGTTGTGAGAAAGATAATGAACGACCAAAACAATCAGATATTCAATTTTACATTCAGCAGGCAGCCGACTCAGGTAATTTTCGACCCTGATAGTTTAATTTATATTAAAGCATCGGCGACAGTAGGAATTCAAAGCATAAGCAGCGAAATACCGGACAGGTTTTCATTGTCACAGAATTATCCTAATCCTTTCAATCCGGTTACGAAGATAAAATTCGCGATAGTTGAAGATGGAATATCGAAAATAGAAAATGGCGTAGTGACTTTAAAAGTATATGATATGCTCGGCAAGGAAGTTGCACTATTAGTGAATGAGAAATTACGACCGGGATTTTATGAAGTACAATTTTCAGGAAGTCAATTACCGAGCGGGGTGTATTTCTATCGGTTAATTGTCGGCGACGAGAAGATAGGGATAAGGAAGATGATGCTTTTAAAATAACTATTAGTAATTAGTAATGAGTAATAAATAATTGATTTTGTTTATACAAAGTGTTAGTGTAGACAGCGGGATTATTTTTATAATTATTTTGTCTTTGATTCCCGACAAAACCAATACCAGACGAGTATTCGGCATTATAGATGATAAAACAGAAAAGCGGTTTTAAAAAGAGATTGCGCCCTGAATGCCCATTGAGATTGTGTAAGTGCAAAATCCGAATAACGGGACTCCGCTCATTACGATGGGGAACGTCATTGAGGTGACGAACTTCAGGTTTTCGCTCCCTATTTTGCCAACAATAGAGGGTTCAAAGAATGTGCATTCGCTATGAGTTGCAGGAATATAGTTATCTCTTAAGGTAGTAAACTTCACGTTGCTGAAACGCATTGTGAATCCGCCTTCGAAATTTTTTGTGACGTATCCTATATTCGTCTGTAGGAACCATCTGTTGAATGCGCCGTATGAACTTCTGCTGAACTCGGAATAGAAAAAGTCTGTAAGTCCTGCCGTATCCGAAGATGTACCGTATCCGTATCCTCCGTAGAGTTCGTACACAATTGAATTATCGAGTTTACCGTAACCGCCGATTCCGATTTCGCGGAAATATTGTTTCTTCTGATTTGCTGTGAGGAATGAACCGTTTACGATTATGCCGAGATGGTTTACCGGTGAATAAGCAATCTTTGTTTCGATGCCTGCGGTTCCGTAAGTTCCTTCCGCCTTTATCTGCTGCTTATTATCGCCGTTAAACAGCGGCACGGTCGGTTGGTTTGCTGTATAGAGAACCGTTTGACATGATGAAAATATTATTGCAAATACTGTTATTAAAACAAAATTGGTTATGAGGTAAGCAAATTTATTTGTCATTTCGAATTTTGGTTCTCTACAAGATTGTGGTTTTACGTAAAATTTTCAACACATTTTGTAATGAACATTTAGCAATTATGTATCGTAGATTCTGTAAGCCGGGAAACCGGATATTGTTTCTTTTAACCAATCGGCAACATATTACTTATAATTATGTTACACTTATATATACGCGTTTTAAAGAATAAAGGGTATGCGTTTTATTTAAAAAGATTCAAAATAAAAACGGTTCAATTAATTTAAAAGGAGTAATAATGAAAAAGATTTTACTGTCGGTTTGTGTCGTATTTCTAATGTCTTCGAATTTATTTTCGCAGACACCGTTTAGTTTCGGCGCCAAAGTAGGCGCGAATATTCCTATCGGAACATTCAGCGATGTTTACAAGAGCGGTGTTTCAGGAGAAGTCGTATTATATTATTCAACACCATTGCCTGTGCTCGATCTTTCATTGACAGTCGGTTATGACGGCTTCAAATATAAAAATGATTATTTTACAAATCAAATCAGCACAAATTTTCCGGGTGTGACAGTTGATAATTTCAGTCCTTCCTGGACCGCAACCGATATACCGATTATGGTTGGTGCGAAGGTGAAATTGCCGTTTGTCAGCATGGGTCCTTATTTTACAGGCGAGGTGGGTATCCATTTTTTAAGTCTTAATGACAGGTTCATGGCAGGTCAGATAAATGTTTCGAGTTCAAATCCTATGCACATTAATACGGTTGGATATTCCGAATCTAAAAGCGTTGCAGGTTTCGGATTCGCTCTTGGCGCAGGTTTGGAAATACCCCTTGTGCCTAAAATCGGCATTGATATCGCGCTGAAATATAATTATGCAACCAATACCTACGCGAATTCATATACGATATTCAGAAATAATAATGAACAGTTCACTACGTTAGAACTCAAGAATATTTCTTACATTACGGCAAAAGCAGGTGTGATTGTACACCTTTAGTAATTGATGATTTGTAAACGGTAAATTAGAGCGGGCGTGAGTCCGCTTTTTTTTATCGAAATATGAAATTCAAAAGGGGGAGAAAATTTACTTTCTTATAAAAATTCTTTAAATTATTATAATATTCGATATTTAAGTCAGAACAGAAAAATTTAAAGGAATCAAAATGAAAAAAATAGTATTGGCATTCATAGTTATTTTGATGTATTCGGGAAATCTATATTCACAACTGCCGTTAAGTTTTAGCGCAAAAGCCGGCACTAACATGACGTTCGGCAGTTTTAACGATGTGTACAAAAACGGATTATCGTGGGAACTTTCGGCATATTATTCCACGCCATTACATGGACTTGATCTTTCTGCATCGTTAGGTCACGACGGTTTCAAATATCAGAACACATATCTGGCAGATCAGGTCAGTAAAAATTTTACCGGTGTAACGCTGAAGGATTTTAGTCCTGACTGGACAGCATCGGATATGAATTTACTCTTTGGCGCGAAATTCACGCTGCCCGTTGGTACGACAAAGACATATCTCACTGCCGAAGGGGGTGTTCATTTCGTGAATTTTGCTGACAGGTTAAAAGGACAGAGGATTAACGGTTCGAGCAACGCACAGATGACAATTGATTTAAATAACAATACTGAATCGGTATCTCAGTCGGCATTCGGCTATGCAATCGGCGGGGGAATGGAATTACCAATTGTACCTAAAGTAGCGCTTGATATAAGTCTGAAATACAATTATACCGGAGTTAAGTTTTCAAATGCATACACAATATACAGAAACAGCAACGAACAGTTTACAGTATCGGAACTTAAAAACATGAATTATTTGACTGCACGAGGCGGAATAATAATTCATCTTTAGCAATTGAAAGTTTATAAGTAATAATTGTGTATAAGAACGGGCGAGAGCCCGTTTTTTTTTAAGGATAGATTACCTGAATATGTCGGGAGTGATAATTTCTTTGGATACATAAATCGGTCTGACTAATTGTCTGATTTGTGGTAGTTTGAATGCGAATACGACAGCGCCAATTACAATACAGATACCTCCGACAAGGATTGTAGTTGTGACACCTATGAGATCCGACATTGTTCCTGCGAGGAGGTTTCCGAACGGCACTGTTCCCATAAACGCCATTGAATAGAAACTCATAACCCTGCCGCGTTTATCATCATCAACTATTGTCTGCAGTATAGTATTGCTTGAAGTCATCTGAAGCATCATACCGAGACCCACGAAAGTAATAATTATCAATGAAAGCCATAAGGTAGAAGACAGTGAGAATAATATGAGTCCGGAACCGAAAATACCTGCCGCAATCGCAATCTTTTTCCCGAGTCCAAGTACGGTTGTGCGGGATGCAAGATAAATAGCACCCGTAAGAGCGCCAATGCCGAATGCTCCCATAAGATAACCGAATGTATGAGGACCGCCTTGAAATATATCTTTTGCAAATATCGGCATAAGTACCTGTATTGGCATACCCATGAGACTTACAAGCGCAAGCAGCATAAGTATATATCTTATGGGAATAAAATTATAAGCATACTTGAATCCTTCTTTAAGTTCTTTCAAAGGTCCGGATTTTTTGTATTCAATTTTTTCGGCAGGAAGTTTCATCATAAGAAGAGTTGCAATGATTGCAACGAAACTGAGAGCATTAATAAGGAAGCACCATTTTTCGCCGAAAGCAGCCACAAGTAAACCCGCAATGGTAGGTCCAATAAGCCGCCCAGCATTTACCATAGCCGAGTTTAGGGCAATGGCATTGTTCAAATCCTCTTTCTGCTCAATCATTTTAATTACGAGCGACTGCCTAACGGGCATATCGAATGTATTTACAACACCAAGAAAGATACCGAGCAAAAGAATATGCCAGATTTGAATTACGCCTGTGAAAAGCAAAACAGTAATAATTATAGCCTGAATCATTGACAGAATCTGAGTGATAAGAAGCAATTTAAATTTATTCATTCTGTCAATTATAACTCCTGCGAAAGGACCGATAAACAATGTCGGCAGACGGCTTGCGAACCCTATAAGACCCAGCATAAAAGCCGAATTAGTAAGGTCATAAACCAGCCAGCCCATTGCAAGAATCTGAATCCATGTGCCAATAAGCGATATGCTCTGACCGATGAAATATAGTCTGTAGTTCCTGTTTTTCAGCGAACGGAATATTTGTTTTGTGCCGGTAAAATTCATTTTGTTCTAAACGGAAATAATCTATAAAATACCATGAAATTATATAAAATTAAATGTGTTATAATAAAATAACAAAAAGAATTTATTTAGATTACATTTACGAATTAAAATTTACGGGAAATTATTAAGATTATAATTCCAAATCATTTCCGCACTGATTATAGGAGAAATTTAGATTTAGAATATATAAATACTCGACTAGAAATCTTTGGAATGAAAATGAAATATAATCGAATATGTTTTTATCAGACGGAATAACTTTCCGAATATGCACACTGTCATTCAAATTTGTTTCTCTTGCAAGCAGTACATAACTCATCAGCCCTTTACTATCACAGTACAACATTTAATACTGATACAAAGCAGATATATGAATAATATGCAGTACTTTTGGAGTGGACAATTTGTTTCGGTATTAGGCGGAAGATTTTAAATCATAATTTGTACCGGCAATTAAATATAAAGAAAATTGATTTCACATATTAAAATCAGTTTAATCAATACAAATTAATTGATAAAAAATGTAAATTTATATTAAACTGCTATTTATATTAATGGATGACAAAGAAATAATTTCGGAATTAAAGAATGGCAACAAAGATGTCTTCAGGGAATTAATTCTCAGTCATCAGAAATTCATTTTGAATATTTGTTACAAGTTTGTGAACAACATAGACGATGCGCACGACATATCGCAGGAAGTCTTCATAGAAGTTTACAAGACGATAGGGAAATTCAGAGGAGATTCGGGTATAAAGACATGGCTATACAGGATAGCGGTCAACAGGTCGCTGAATTTCATAAGGGACAACAAAAAGAGCAAGACTACGGACAGTTATTCGGAAAATCCTCAGAATATATACGACAGCACTACGGGATCAACACCGGAGACAGATTTAGAAGATAAAGAACGAAAGAAGATATTGACAGATTCAATAGATTCATTGCCTGGCAACCAGAAAGCGGTTTTCGTACTTTGCAAGATAGAAGGTTTGAGTTATGATGAAATTAGCAAGATATTGGATTTATCCGTCAAAGCCGTAGAGTCTTTATTAATGAGAGCAAAAAAGAATCTCCAAAAATCGCTGCTTGACTATTATTCACAATCCTGATTTGCAAAAATTCCAAATTATTTTTAATGCATTGTATATCAGTCCTGATACGGCTATTTTTTTATATATTAATTAAATCAATCGATGAAAACAAAATTATTTTTCCTCTCCATTGTTATAGTTACTGCATTTTTATTTATTTACGGAGCAACGTACAGTTCAAATACCGATAAAAGCAACAAATATACTTTGAACGGAAAAGACTCGATGAAATGCAAAATGGACGGCAAATGCATACAGGAATGCAAAAAAATGCAGGACGGCAAATGTATGAAAGACGGCAAATGCAATATGAACGGCGAAGGGAAGTGCATGAAAGAAGGAAAGTGTGATATGAATGATACATGTAAGATGAGGAAAGACTGCGAAATGAAAGACTGCGAAATGAAAGACTGCGAAATGAAAGACGGCATGAAATGCAATAAGGGCGATAGGAAATGTCCCAATTCGAAATAGAGAATTGTAATACAGGTTTTAAGTACAGATAGAGTTTAACAAAATAGGATTTAATCAATTTACAGTATTAAATCCTGTTTTTTTATATTATAGTTTCTACAATCCGATAATTCGCATTAATGATATGCGTTCCACATTTTAAATCTTTACAAAAGAACTTCGTAAAATATGTAATTACAATAATTTACATAAAATTTCAATTTTTTCTTAAAAAACCGAAGGATTTAGGATTTTTCTGTGTCTAATAATTAAAACGAATCAAATGGATTGCAAACAAATAAGAGAACATTTCCTTGTCATGGCAGAAAAGGGGTTAAAAAAGGAAGAAGAGGCTGAAATTACCGGGCATTTGGCTTCCTGCAGCGAATGTTCTGCATTATACGAGAAAGTCGCCTCAGCATACGGTTTGCTAAATGTGATTGAAGAAGTTGAGCCAAGAGCATTTTTTGCAGAAAGCATCATGAATAAACTGGATGCAGTAACCGAATCCATAAAAGAACCGAATCTGATATACGATTATCTTTTTTCGGGATTTTTTAAAAAGATTGCACTTTCGGGTGCCGCATTTGTTGTGGGGTTGATATTATTCTTTTACATAACAGAGGGAACAATATCGTTCAATTTTCTCGGTGAAGAAGACAACTCTTCATCGAATAGTGTCACGGAATTATTCCTCGACAATTTTAATTAAAAAGGAAAATGAAAAAGAAACATATTATAATATTATTATCGACATTAATAATAGGCATCATAATCGGCGGATTGGCGATGGGTATCTATTCTCACAAAAGAATGAATTCTTATATGGAAAATCCGACTCCGGAAAAACTTAAAAGCAGAAATATGCACATGCTCGATCCTGATGTAAGCCAGTTGAAACAGATAGAACCGATACTGGATAAATATTCGGTAAAGGCATACAATGCTTTAAAGGAAAACGAATTCAGGATGTACACGATGTATGATTCGCTTTACCAGGAGTTAAAGCCTCTGCTTAATGAAACGCAGCAGGACAAGTTTGAAAAAAAATTAAACAGGATTAAAACAAAAATCGGAAAATGAAAATGAAAAAAATAGTAAATATTTATCTGCTTATTCTCATAGTTTTTTCAGTAGTACTGTTTACAGGAAATATATCCGCCCAACCGGTTAAGCAAAAAGTGAAGGGCAACGGAAAAATCACAGGGACGGTAATGGATAAGGAAACTAAGGGACCGCTTTTTTCGGCTACAGTACAGGTATTCAAGCAAAAGGATTCAACAAAAATCGCCGGCGCGGAAACAAATGAGAACGGTCAGTATTCAATAGATGTACCGTTCGGAAGATACAATGTTGTAATAAGTTACATCAGTTACAGTTCATCTGTTTACAACGGAATACAAATCAATACTGCTTCGCCCATACATGACATCGGGATTACCAATTTATCATCAAGCGTCACAACGACTGAAGTAATTGAAGTCACAGCAGAAAAAGATTTCATGGAAACATCAATAGACAAGAAAGTTTTCAATCTTGACAAGAGTTTAGTGACGGAAGGCGGAACGGCGACTGACGTACTGGCTACTATTCCTTCGGTAACAGTTGATGGAGACGGAAACGTAAGCCTTCGCGGAAGTTCAAACGTAAAATTTCTTGTTGATGGAAAGCCGTCGGGGCTTATAGGAAATGATCCGACGAATGCGCTTCAGCAGATTCCGTCTAACATGATAGAAAGGGTTGAAATAATTGACAATCCTTCGGCGAAATACGACCCGGACGGAACATCGGGTATTATAAACCTTATAATGAAGAAAACCGAGGAGGCGGGATATAATGGAAGCGTAAGCGTCAATACAGGTGTGCACGACAAATACAACACATCCGTTAATTTGAATTACAAGACTAAAAATTTCAATGTATTCGGAAGTTATAATTACAGGCTGTTCAATATGATAGGTCACGGTGTCAGTACGAGGGAAAATATTTTTGGAGATTCAACATTTTTCTTTGATCAAAATTCGACGCAGCATTTCACGATGCAGGGAAACATGGGGTCGCTTGGTTTCGATTATTTCGTCAGTGCGAAAGATAAATTAAGTTTAAGCGGCACATACAATAACAGGAACAGGACTATTAATCAGACTTTAAATTTCAAGAATCTGGATGCAACGGGCGACATCACATCGCAATACGTCAGGAATAACAAGGAAGAGCACACCGGAAATGTCGGCGATATCACACTAAGTTACGACCACAAGTTCGCGAATCCGAAAGAAGATCTCTCGGCTGTCGTATATTATTCAACGACCAAGGACGATGAGACGCTTAATATAAATCAGTTGAACCTGTCTCCGGGTGGCAATCCGCTTATAAATCCTTTACTGCAGAACACTTATACAAACGGCAAATACACCTTAGGTTCATTTCAGGTTGATTATACGCATCCTTTCGGCAGTATTAAAGACAAAGGAATCGGAAACAGAAGCGGTAGCGACGATTCACGATATGAACTTGGTTATAAAGGTTCAATTAAGAATACGAGTTCTGATTTCAGGTCAGAGACCTTTGATTACAATCTCGGAGGATATACGGATGATGCGCTTCTGGACAATAATTTTGATTACAAAGAGCAGATACATTCGTTTTACGGATTATATGCAAACGCCTACAAGGATTTCAAGTATCAGATTGGTCTAAGGCTTGAAGAAGCTCTGACGACATCCACATTAGTCACGACGAATCAGACATACGACAACAATTATTTCAGTTTCTTTCCGAGTTTTTATCTATCCCAGAAATTTGCTGAAACGAATGAATTACAGTTAAACTACAGCAGAAGAATCAACAGACCTAATCTTAGAATGCTGAATCCATTCATTGATTATTCGGATCCATACAATTTATCGCAGGGAAATCCTTATTTAAAACCTGAATATATAAATTCATTTCAGTTCAGTTACATCAAATATTTAGATTTTGCTTCTATAACATCGACAATATTCTATAAGCAAATCAACGATATGATGTCAAGGATAGTGACCGTAACGCCAGACGGAGTTTCGACGACTACATTTCAGAATCTAAACAGCGCGAAATCATACGGAGCGGAAATAACGACCAGCGGACATCCTTTTAAGTGGTGGAATTTCAACGGCGACTTTACTTATTTCAGAACAGTAATAAACGGGGGCGATGCAAATGCGGTACTGAATAACGATAACTACAGTTACACCGCGAAACTAATGAATAATTTTACAGTTGGAAGCCTTTTCGATTTTCAGATAGCATATAATTATCAGGGACCTTCGGTGCTTGCTCAGGGTAGAATGGATCCCATACAATCATTCGATCTTGCAATTAAGAAGAATATTTTAAACGGGAAGGGGAGCATAGGATTCAGAGTAAGCGATATCTTTAATCAGGCAAGATATTCAAGCGAAACAAGCGGACCTAATTTTATACAGGACAACTTAAGATACAGAGATTCAAGAATTGCATTCCTGACATTCTCATACAGATTCGGTTCTGACGGAATGCAAAAGCAGAAGAAAGAAAAACCGAAAAACGAAGACGAGAATAACGATAACGGAGATTATTAAGAGCAGTACCTTAATGAAGACAAAAAGCATCCGGTTGATATACAGCCGGATGCTTTTTTATTTATTTCAATAAACAGCATTGTATAACAATATATTTGCAATTCAGATTAAAGCCTTATAACTTTTTTATTACAAAAACGTAAATAATTTATATTGAACCGAAATAAAGGCGATTCTGCAGCGAAATATTACTTATTTTTTATTAAAATTATGAATATTTTCTTTTTAATATTCAACAAACAGGAAAACAGAATATGTATCAAGCATTTCAAGAATTTTTTTTAAATTTATAATTAAATAGATGAAGCAATTCGGGGAAACAGTGGAAGGCTACAAAATTCCGGTATTAAACGAGAGAGAGATACGGGCATCTGCCGGAATATTATTCGCATTTCTTGTAATATGCGTAATGACGGCAATATTAAAACAGGAATTTTTGCTCTTGAAATATTTTATAGTAATATTCCTGACGGATTTTATAATAAGGCTTTTTATCAATCCGAAATATTCGCCGACGTTAATAATCGGGCGGCTGATTGTCAGCAGGCAGAACCCGGAATATGTAGGCGCGGCGCAGAAGAAATTCGCATGGTACATCGGATTATTTCTGGCAGTAGTGATGTTTTTTCTTTCAATAGTACTCAATTCGTTCAGTCCTATCACAGGAATTATTTGTCTGATATGCCAGATATTTCTATTATTCGAATCCGCTTTTGGAATTTGTCTTGGCTGCCTTGTTTTCCACTGGTTTAAAAAAGAGAAAGCACAGTACTGTCCGGGTGAAGTATGCGACGTAAAGGCAAAGCAGGAGATTCAGAAGACATCGATGGCGCAGTTGCTTGTTGTTATAGGCTTTATTGTATTTTTTATTGCGGTTGTAATATTATTCAATGAAACATTCAGCGTGAAGTCGCATGCTTTGTGGGATTTCATTAATACTCCGAAATAATATACCGGTATTAATCATTTGGACTGGATAAATAATAAATAAGGGATTTATTGTCTATTATACATCGTAGATTGTTATTCACTTTATAAATCATTTTGTTTTGATTCCCGACTGCCACGTCAGTTCTTCGACGTTCGCAGGAATGATAATCAATCAATAAGTTAGGTGATTATACCGCCGCCGATGACGTCATTGTCTTCATAGAAAACGGCAGACTGTCCCGGGGTTATTGATTTCTTGGGTTCGTCGAAAGCGACATTAATTTCCGTATCGCTGATTTGTTCTATTATCGCGGGGGAGCCAATGTCTTTATAACGGATTTTTACATTTGCTCTCATAGGTCCGGAAAGTTTTTCATATTTCATTAGATTAATATCTTTTGCAATGAAAGACCGGTTGAACAATCCTTCGACATCATCCACAAATATTTTATTGTTTTCAGAATCAATTTTTGTAACGTATAGAGGTTTTCCCGCGGAGACGTTTATTCCGCGTCTCTGTCCGATTGTATAATACGGAAATCCTTTATGAGTGCCGACTTTTTTATCTTTATAAATTATATCGCCTTTATCAAGTTTCTCTTTTATTCCGGGCATACGGATTTCAAGCAATTCGCGGTAATCGTTATTAGGCACGAAGCAAATTTCCTGAGAGTCTGGTTCGTGCGCGGTTTTCAGACCGAGTTTCTCCGCCATCTTTCTTGTTTCGGGTTTTGTATATTCGCCGAGAGGGAACAAAGTCATTCCGAGACCTTCCTGCGATACCTGCCATAGAGCATACGTCTGGTCCTTATTGGAATCATGAGAATTTGAAATAAAATATCTTCCGGTTGATTCATCTTTATTTACTCTTGCATAATGTCCGGTAGCGATGAAGTCGGCGCCGAGTTCTTTGGCCCTGTCGAGAAGCACTCCCCATTTGATAGTTTTATTGCAGAGTACGCACGGATTGGGCGTATGACCCGCCATATATTCTTTTATGAAATTGTCTATTACTGTTTCATTAAATCTTTCCGTGAAATCAAAAGTATAATGAGGAATACCGAGTTTCGTAGCGACATTTCTAGCATTATAGATTGCTTCCAGCGAACAGCATCCAGAATCCTTAAGAGGAAAATCATCATAACCCCATGTTTTCATGGTAATGCCGATTAGGTTATAGCCTTCTTCTTTTAAAAGTGCAGCAGCAACTGAAGAATCTACTCCTCCGCTCATAGCCACAACAACGGTTTTATTTTTCTTATCAATCATATAACAATAAACTAATACTTACGTATAAAAGTTAACTTTTATATTTTATGTATGTTATATTTGTAACAAAATTATAATATTACAAAAATCAAAATAAAAAAGGACTTATAAAATGAAAAAAACTGCGTTAATTTTATTATTTCTCACCATCATCTCAATTAATAAAGTATTTTCGCAGACAAGCGGTACAGGGTTAGGCATTATAGTCGGAGAGCCGACAGGATTAACATTAAAGCACTGGGTATCGTCGAGCAATGCCATCGATGCGGGATTAGCCTGGTCATTTCTGGATAACGGAAATTTTCATATACACGCGGATTATCTATATCACATGAATGTTTTGAACAGTTTATTAAAAACGAACAACACATCATTATATGCAGGAATTGGAGGGAGAATAAAACTAAAGAATTCGGATAAAGGGGAGACTGATAACAGGCTCGGATTACGCGTGCCTGTGGGGGTTGTGGTTTATTTTCCGGAGCCGAGGCTGGATGCTTTTCTTGAAGTTGTCCCAATACTTGATCTGACACCGAAGACTGATTTTTCATTTAATGCAGCAATTGGAGTAAGATATTTCTTCAAATAATATTATAAAATTATGAGTATAGTTTTTAAAGCCAGGGGAAATGCTTCGTTCGGTTTGTTACTGATAAGACTGTCAATAGGAATTACTTTCCTGATGGCGGGTGCTCACAAAGCAACGGATGTTGAAGCATTTATAAATTATGTGAAAGGGCTCGGAGTTCTGCCTCCGAACATGGCTTTTGTACTTGGATTCATTCTGCCGTTCGCAGAACTTTTTTTTGGAGCATTATATATTATCGGGATATTCACTCCGCTTACAAGTCTTGTGCTAAGCGTCATGATAATAAGTCTTATATCGACATCAAACGGCATAATGCCGGATGCGCCTTACGTTATTCCGATGACGGCTTTTTATATGATAATGCTTGCCTGCACGCTGACAACAATGTTCAGCGGGGCAGGAGTAGTTTCATTTGATGCATTTTTCGACAGGAAGAAACAGGGCAGGGAAATAGATAATGAAGAGAAAATTCCCGAGCCTGCAAAACCGCCGGCGGATATTAAGGATGCGAATTTTACGGACGTGAATGATAACAGCCCCGGGGTTTAATTAGTAATTAGTAATTAAATATTAGTTATAAGTAATTTTAAATAATAAAATTGATTATTGGTTTACGGCTGATAATGTTTAGATTATATTAAACAAAAAGCCCCTCGGTGAGGGGCTTTCGTTTTATAAAAAAGATAATTCGCTGTTTATGTTATTTTGAAAAATTTAATTCACAATATTTGATTTCTTATTTCAGAATTATATCTGCTCTTGACGGGCCTGTCGATATATATTTAACAGGAACTTTTACATACTCTTCTATAAATTCGAGATAGTTTCTAAAGTTAACATTCAGTTCTTTATATGACAGTTTACCTTTAAGTTCAGATTCCCATCCTTTGAAAGTTTTATACACCGGTTTTACGTTCTGGAGAACGAAAGGATTTGAAGGGAATGTATCTATTTTCTTTCCGTCAAGTTCGTAATGTGTGCAGGCATTAATTTCATCGAAAGAGTCGAGCACATCTGATTTAGTCATAGCCAGTTCCGTGACACCGTTAATGATAACGGCATATTTGAGTGCGACAAGATCGAGCCATCCGCATCTTCTTGGTCTTCCGGTAGTCGCTCCGAATTCGACTCCGATTTCAGCAATCTTTTTACCCGTATCGTCGAAAAGTTCGGTCGGGAAAGGACCTTCGCCGACTCTGGTAGTATAAGCCTTAACTATGCCTATAACACCGTTAATCAATGTTGGGGGAATACCCGAGCCTGTGCAGGCGCCGCCGCTTGTAGGGTTGGAAGAAGTTATATACGGATAAGTACCGAAGTCAACATCAAGCAATGCGCCCTGTGCGCCTTCGAGCAGAATATTCTTTCCTTTTGAAATAAAATCATTGAGGAGATATTGTGTCTGCGCGAAATATCTTTCAACCTTTGCATATTGCGCCGATAGGTCGTCGTACAGCGATTTGCTGTTAAGTTTTTTTAATTCTTCCGATTCCGGAAATATTGAAATCAGATACTGAAGATTCTTGTTGATTTTTTCTTTTAATACTTCTCTATTGTCGAAATCGGAAAACTTGATTCCTCTTCTGGCATATTTATCGAAGTAAGAAGGTCCGATACCTTTTTTAGTTGTACCTATTTTATCATTTTTGCTTTCGTTTATAGCATCTATAATTTTATGATAGGGAAGTATAATATGGGCATCTTTGCTTATGAACAGCCTGTTATCGAGTACAGTGCCGTCTTTTTCGAGGAGTCCTATTTCGTCTATCAAGGCATCGGGGTCAATGACAGTACCGTTTCCGATAACGCAGACTATATCGTTCGTAAAAATCCCCGAGGGGATTAAGTGGAGCACTGTTTTTTTGCCATCGATAATAATAGTATGTCCGGCATTTGCTCCGCCCTGATATCTGACAACGACATTAAAGTCTTTGCTGAGCATATCAACAATTTTGCCTTTTCCTTCGTCGCCCCACTGCAGACCGACCAGTACATAATTTTTATTTTTCATTTTCTGTTTTAAATAAAAAATGCCATCTGAAAACCGGATGGCATTAAAATTTTATTTCGTGAAATCATTATACTTTGAAGTCAAAAATAAGGTCAAGTTTAGTTATTTTAAAAATATGCATAATCCTTTCGTCGGCGTTCAGCATTTTGAGTGAACCGTTTTTTGTTTTCACCCTGTTGAGTATGCCGATAAGAACACCAAGCCCTGAACTATTAATTGAGTTCAAATCCTTTAAATCAAGCGCGATATTTATGTTTCCGAGTTCCAGTTCGTCTTCAATCTTCTTCTTCATTTCGCCGATATTGGACAAACCCAGGTCATTATCGCTGATTTGAACCGCCTTAAATTCTTTGCCTTCAATAATCATGACTTTATGATTGATTAGTTGTAAATTTTGCTTTGTGTTTATCTCCGAGAACATGATGTCTCCAGTCGACGACGATTGAACTAGCAACGAATACGGAAGAATAAGTACCCGTAATAATACCGACTGAGAACGTAAATGCAAACGCTCTGAGAACTTCACCGCCGAATATCAATAATACGAGAACTGTAAGCAAAACGGTACCTGATGTAATAAGTGTTCTGCTTAAAGTAGTATTGACCGATTTATTCATTACATCTTCGATATCATCGTTTTTGAACAGTTTTATATTTTCACGAATTCTGTCGAAAATAATAACCGTATCGTTTACTGAGAAACCGATAAGTGTAAGGAACGCAGCGAGCATTTGCTGATTAAATTCCAACTGAAGCATCGGGAAACAAGCATCGAAGAGAGCGACAGCGGAAATTGTAATCAGAACGTCATGGAACAGCGCGATAACAGCGCCGATAGCATAAACGAACTGGAATCTCAGTGCGAGATAAAGCAATATACCGATAAGAGAAAATATAACCGCATAGAGTGCGTTCTTTCTCAATTCGGCTCCGATTTTCGGTCCCACTTTATCGACTCTCATTACCTGATACTGATTATTCGGCATATTATCTTTAATACCGGCCTGAATTTTATCCGCAACAATTTGTCCTTCTCCCTGCAAAGGAGTTCTGAGAAGGTAATCGGCGGCGCTACCCATCGATTTGATTTCCATTCCGACGAAGCCTGCTTTATCCATTGCGCCTCTAAGATCACTAACCTCGATAGGGGCAGAGAATCTTATCTGCATTTCTGTTCCTCCCTGGAAGTCAATTCCAAGAGGTATTCCGCGGAAAGCTAATACCGTCAAACCTATGACTATGAAAGCTATAGATACGATATAGAAGATTTTTCTTTTTCCGAGAAAATCTATTGTACTTGTGTGTTTAAAAAGTCTCATTTCAAAATTATAATAAAAATTTAAATTCCAATTAAGTTAATTAGCCGATACTAATATGTCTTCCTTTTTCGAGCATGATATCAAATACAAAGTGCGTAATAACGATAGCCGTAAACAGGTTAGCACCCAAACCAAATAATAACGTCAGAGCAAAACCCTGGATAGGACCTGAACCGAACTGATACAGAATCAAACCAGTGATAATACTTGTAACGTGGGAGTCGATAATAGCGGAGAATGCTTTTTTATATCCGATATCGACTGCCGTTCTGAGCGGCTTGCCGGATGTTAATTCTTCACGTATCCTCTCAAAGATAAGTACGTTCGTATCTACAGCCATACCGAGAGTAAGCACAAGTCCTGCGATACCCGGCAGTGTGAGAGTAGCTTTGAATGATGCCATGATACCAACTACGAATAGAACGTTGATAACAAGAGCAAGGTCGGCGATGGAACCGCCTACATTATAATATGCAATCATGAACAGGGCAACAAGAATGAGTGCCACGAACGATGATGTAAGCCCTTTTTTAATTGAGTCTTCACCGAGTGACGGTCCGATAGACCTTTCTTCGGCAATTTTAAGCGGTGCTGGAAGAGCGCCCGCTTTGAGAACGATTTCAAGAAGTTTTGCTTCCTGGATGCTACCCATGCCTTCAATCTGCGAATGTCCACCGGTAATCTTTGACCTGATAACGGGAGCCGAATAGACGACGCCGTCTAGGACGATTGCGCAGCGTTTATTAATATTTGCACCCGTGATTCTTGCCCAGTCGGCAGAACCTTCAGTACTCATTGACATAGTAACGATAGGTGTATTTGTCTGCGGATCGATATTTGAGCGCGCATCTTCAATAACTTTTCCTGTAAGTTCGGCATCTTTCTTTAGGCAGTACAAAGTATAAATCTTTTCATTTCCTGCAACAAATGATCTCTGCGACCATGCGAATACTACGTCTGTTGGAATTACTGCTTTAACGTCTTCGCGTTTGAGAATGAGGTCGACTTTTTCTTTATCCTGTTCCTTAACGTACCCGTCAGCCGTACCGCTTTGTTCGTTCATTCTAACGAGATAAAAGAAGGGGAATTTAACTTTGAATTCCTCTTCGGAAAGATTTGCCGCTGAAGTATCCTTTAAATCGTTTGTATCGGATTTCAATTTTGATGTATCCGATTTCTTAGTAGTATCTTTCTTTTTATCTGAAGATTTTTTTTCTGAATCTTTCTTTGTTTTTGTAGTATCCTTTTTAACTTCTTTCTTTCCGGCGGATTCCTTAGTACTTGAATCTTTGGATGAAGTCAGCGATTCTGTTTTCTTTTTAAGAGAATCAACTTTCAATTCTGCCGTATTCTTTACAGTATCGGTAACGCCTTTTCCAATAAGAACATTGTTAATGGACTGCATTATTTTAACCGCAGATTCGGGGTCTTTAAGCAATTGGAACTGCAGAAGCGCCGTTCCCTGTAAAAGTTTTCTTACTTCCTCGGGATTACTTACGCCTGGCAATTCAACTATGATTCTTTTTCCGCCGATTTTCTGTATCTGTGGTTCAGCAACACCATACTGGTCAACTCTATTTCTGACGATTTCAACGGCTCTGTCGATTGAATTATCGATTTCCGTGTTAAGTTTTTTCTCGACATCCTTCTCCTCATCACGGATTTCGCCGTAAAATGATTTAAGAGTCAAACCTCTTTCTTTTAATTTGACTTTTAAAAGGTCAAGAATAGGTTCATTGGATGTTTCGGGAACTGCTCTTAATTCAGTCAGGATCTGATTAAGTGTAGGATCGTCTTTTTTCTTTGAAATATCCTGTAATAACTTAACGACGTCAACGTCAAGAACAACATAAACGCCGCCTTTAAGGTCAAGACCTAACTTAATTCTTCCTTCCCTCGATTTTCTTATTTTATCCGCATTTTTAGTCGCATAATCCAGACTATCGGCACCGGTAAGACTGTGTAATTCCTTGGTCAACTGGTTATCCTGATAAGTCGGATAAATGTAAATAAAAGCGGCAATAACAAATAGAACTGTAAGAATAATTCTAAAAAGATTCTTCTTCAAAATTTATCTCCGGCTTAAAATTTCCTTAATATTAATCAAAAATGTGCAAACCGAAAAATAATTTTAATTAAAAGCAAAGTCAATGAAGAATGGCGGGAATGTATTGTTCTTATGGCACTTGCGGGTATATCCGGGGATGAAAAAACATATCTTTAGTGTATAAGATGATAATAAGAGTTACGAACGACGGAGTAGAAGAGAAATTACCGCATACCCCTGCCTGAAAATCTGCAATATTCGAAATAATCACATACCTTTGGAGTCTTACAGTGATCTCCTATTGGAATTTCGGGTATAGTTTTCCGCTTTATAACATTTTTAAGTTTTAAAAGTCTATCTTCAACATGTTCCTGCAAAAAAATAATACGTTCTCTTGCTGAAACTACATTATAATCGAGGTGCATATTATTATTATCGTCAAGTGAGGTTTTATATTTTATGGTAAGATAATCGTCAATCCTGATTCTGCAGCGTGTTATCACAAAATACTGTAATGCACCAGTCAGAGTAATATGGTCATCCGGATCAAGAACATCCCATATTCCATAGGCTTTCCAGTAACCATGCTCTCTATTAAGAACGTCAACTATACAGAAAATATCTTCATATTTGAAACAGGCATTATAAATTGTTTTATGTTTGCCTGCCAAAAGATTTTTTGTAAGTTCAAATGATTCATCACAGCTTCCTGTCACATCGACTCCGGCAAATACTCCCTTCGGAAATAAATGTTTTGTAAGTTGTGCAATTGTATATCTCCGGTTAATTCCAGGGGCAGAATTTTTTACAGTAGAATCTCTTAATTCAGGATAATTTGCATGCAGGAAAAGAGATTTTTCACATTGTGTTCCCCTTAGAAAAGAAGCCGTTGAGAATATTTCAAACCCCATAGTGTCTCCTTAACTAAATCCCTTATGCAATATTAGTATCAAGTTGAAAAAAAAACAAGGAAGAAAAGAGAATCAAGAATTAAGAACCAAGAATGCAGGAGTTAGAATATGGACTGCTTTTTAAAAAAGTAAAAACATTATGGAACTAAAAATTTTTAATTTTTAATAGTAATTTTGATTTTTAAATTTTGATTACTAAAATTATGATTTTATATTTTGAATTATTAAATAAATACAGGGATAATTTCGCGGGAAATAAAACTTGTAAGTTAGTACGCCCGAGTGGATTCGAACCACTGACCCACAGCTTAGAAGGCTGTTGCTCTATCCGACTGAGCTACGGGCGCATACTAAAGAATTGCAAAATAGCAAAGTTACGTCTAACATTCAAACCAAAATTTAAATCTCGATACAATTTTACGGAATAATAACTGAATATTGAACTAAATGGGTTCAATAATGTTATATTGATAAACAATAAAATGAAAACAACGATAACATTTTTTATTTTGCTATTTTTAATTTCAACAAATCTCAATGCTCAAAACTGGACTTGGCAGAATCCATTACCTAATTCAAATCAATTATATACATCTTATTTCTTTGATGCGAATACCGGATTCTTCGGCGGGGACTTTGGAACATTATTAAAAACTACAAACGGCGGAATTAACATCAGCGTAATTTCTACAGGAAATAATTATAATGTAAACTCAATTACTTTCTTAAATTCTGCAACCGGATATATGGCATGCGGCTTTAACGAAAAAGTTATAATGAAAACGACGAACGGAGGCAGTAACTGGGTTGTTACGAATTTCGGGGCACCATATTCTTTAAGTGATGTTAAGTTCATCAATGCCAACAGCGGCATCGCAATTTCATCATATCAAACTATATTTTACACAACGAACGGCGGAGCAAACTGGACAGGAGTAAACGGCGCAGCGCTGGGTTTGTATTCGGTGGAATATGTCACGCCGACACTTGCTTATATTGTATCTTCGGGCGGTACTCTTCAAAAATCCACTAACGGCGGTATAAACTGGTCATCGCAAGTGATTACGGCGCCCGGGGCATCATTGTATGATATTAATTTTACAGATTCATTAAAGGGGTATATTTGCGGTTCAAGCAGTATCGTATTAAAAACAACCAATGGCGGAGTTAATTGGACGAATACAAATGCGCCCGGATCATACTCGTTTAAATCAATTTCATTTGTCGATTCATCAACCGGCGGAGCAGTTACAGATGACGGAAAATTTCTGAAAACTACCAACGGAGGAACAAATTGGACTATTAGTTCACCTCCTCCCGCAAACTATAACGGTTTAAATGCAATAAAATATTTACCTGCCGGTGTCATATATTTATCAGGTCTTTACGGAAACAACATGAAATCTACGGACGGCGGCGCGTCATGGACGAGCCTTGTCACAGGTGAAAACACGTACATTTTCAGTTCATATTTCATGAATGTTAATACGGGATTTGCCTCCTTGACCGGCGGCTCGATGCTGAAAACTACAAACGGCGGATTGAATTGGACTTCGCAGTTAACTCCTGCGGCAGGAAATAATATCGTTGGGGTTAATTTTGTTGACGCCAATACAGGGTATGCTGTACCCATATTCGCAACGGACGAATATTTAAAAACAACTAATGCAGGTACAAACTGGTTTATCGTTAATCCGGGTATAAACAGTGCCTTTGCGGATATGAAGTTTGTGAATGCAAATACAGGATTATTGATATCACAAAGCAATACATACAGGACTACTAATGCCGGAATTAACTGGGCGTTCATCGATTCCGTCAGTACCACGCTTGTGAGAATGGATTTTGTAAACTCATCTACAGGATACGTTTCAACATATAATTCTCCGAATACATATTTCAGAAAAACAACAAACGGGGGTGCGAACTGGGTTTTGCTTCCAGGGAACATACAAAACACTTTTATATCGGTATATAAATTTATTGATGCAAACACAGGTTATGCTGCGGGAACAAATATGTATAAGACAACCGACGGCGGTATTTCATGGGTTTCAGGCGGCGCTACAGGTGTGACTGCCCAGTCAATGCATATTTTTGATGCGAACACAATCCTCGTTGGAGGAGTATTCGGTTATTTAAAGAAATCAACTGACGGGGGAACAACATTTACGAACATTCCTTTTATTTCAAACAACGGCATCACAACGATGAGTTTTGTGAATGCCATGACAGGCTGGCTGATGGGAGAGGGAGGAATGATAATAAGAACAGATGATATTTTAACAAACAGTACTGTTACCGAAACACAAATTCCAAAGGAATATTTGTTGTCTCAAAATTATCCTAATCCATTTAATCCGACAACAAAGATTTCATTTGAAATACCGAAAAGCGGATTGGTATCGTTGAAGATATATGATGTACTCGGCAGGGAAGTTGCGGCGGTAATAAATGAATACAGGCAGGCAGGGAAGTACACATTAGATTTCGATGCAGCCGGATTTTCGAGCGGAATTTATTTCTACAGACTGAGTACGAACGGATTCAGCGACATAAAGAAGATGTTACTTATAAAATGATAATTCATCCGCCGTAATTTTGGCGGATGATGCTGAAAATAAATATATTCAATAAAAAAAACAAAAGCCCTGATTAAGGGCTTTTGTTTTTATATTCTTTGTTTGATTTGTCACATTTTAAAGAACGGGTTATTCAGTCTTTCATCGAGGGTTCTTTTATATGCTTCTCTTTTTTCAGGAACATTATCCATAAGATATGTATAATACATTTTGAAATATTCCTGTTCGGCATTTTTATCCTTGAACCTGCTAAGTTTCGGCTGAATGGCATATTCATCGGCCAGGGGTTCGATAACATAATATTCGAGCGCGCGTATTCTGTCGTCCGGCTGATATGTATTAACGGCGCCGCAACTGTCGCACTTGATATTTACAGCCATGAATGAATAAATATTAATCGGAAGTTCGGCGGCGCACTGCGTACAGCGGTGTATTTTCTTCTCGTCGATGTGTTTTTTTACGTTATCGAGAATTTTCCTGGCTGCTCGGGCAAAGAGGTTAACTTCGAATTTTATAAAATCGGTTTCCATCCAGCCGCGGAAAATTTCCATCTTGTTACGCTGTCCATTAATTTGAGTGAAAAGACCGGCTTTCGATATTTCGTCCTGCATTTTATACCAGCCTTCTTCGGCTTTTTTATATAATTGTTCGACTGTCTGGTTATGAAGCGCTGTTTTAATATTGATTATAATAACATTGTCATACTGAAGGTTTTCGATAACTTCATTCAGGGGTTCTTCCGCCTGTTTTAGTATTTCGAAATACCGTTCTTTAAGTTTACCGAGATAATTATCCCAGCGGTTTATTAATTCTTCGGCTGACATTTTTATCAGGTTTTAATTTCAAAAAGTTTGCTGCCGCAAAAGAGGCAGTTATCGTACTGCATTACCTCGAGTCTCGGCGCACCGCAGTTTTTGCAGGTCATGGTTTTTTGTTTTTCCTTTTGAAGTCCCGAAGAATATTTCTGTGTTCCTGTTTGTGCGTTTTTGAAAATATCACCGAGTCCCGCAAAGGGTTTAATTTTAATGTAGTACTCCTTTACTTTCGCATCGAGATCGAAATTATTCACTGATGCTGAGAGTTCGGGAGAAACGGCAGACTGCATTTTATATTTTTCCAGTATTCTTTCATAGACTCGTCTGAGTTCAATAGGGAATGCGCCGCGTACAATTTTCATTTCGGAGTTCAGAAGATAATTCCTGTCGTCGGTACTGAGGGGAGTGATACCGTATTCTGAAAGTGTTTTATTCCAGTTCTCATCTCCGCCTTTTTCCGAATGCCATGCGTTCCGGAAAGCATTGTCAATTTCAGTGTTGAAATCTTTAACAAGGTTGTTTTCACTCATATGCTAAAATTAAATTGCGAACAAGATATACTTCGTCCGGGAATTGACATTCCGAACAAAAGTGAAAAACGTATTTTGCAGAACAAACAAATAATATCAGAAAGTGATATCGGAATTAGCATCACCGCCGGACATGCTTTCGTATTTTGCTTTGTATTCATTCATCAACTGCTGCATTTTCATAGCGTATGAAAAGTCTGTCATCATTTTACCGTTCCAGTAAGCGCTGATATTAGAATAATCCGCAACTGTCAGTCCGAAATCCTTAAGAATATCCTGAGCATCGCGTCCCTGTTTACCGAGTACATCCTGGGCGACCATTGCTTCTATCCATTTTTCGAAGGGGTATGAATCCGCAGATAACTGCGAGCCGCTCCCGAGATTTCCCGAAGCGGATTTATTGAATGCCGCACCGTATATTTTTGAAATTGTGAATGTTGTATCGTTGCGCATTCTTGTAAGCCATTCATTATTAGCGCGGTCCCACTTCGGCATATCACAGCCGATTGTTTTGATTGCTTCTTCAAGTGCAGTGCCTGATACGACAGCAGCATTGACGTCAGCCCACTGTTCGAGTGTGATGCCTTCGAAAGGTTCCAATAAAGGATTTCCCATAATATGTATTTTTGGTTATTAAAAAGAAAATTGTACGATCTGCAAATATCGTAAAACTGTATTACAATATTTCAGATAAATAGACTACAGATATTCCTCCAAAATAATCCGTCTTGGAAAAGAAAATAATAAAAGCGCTTTTAAATTGCAAATAAATCCGTCTTTACAAAATACAATTAAGGATGTAAGTTTTAGATAACAACAGAACAGCAAATTTAGTTATTAAGAAAAATCCCGTATTAATTGATACGGGATTTTTATCATTAAAGATTTTCGAGTTCGTTATTCGTTATGGATTGATGGTGGAATTTTTCTTCGAAGACAGTATAGAGTACAGGAACCAGGAAAAGCGTAAGAAATGTCGATGCTGAAAGTCCGCCAATAACCGCGATTGCCAGAGGAGCCTGAGATGATTCACCGCCGATGCCGACAGCCATCGGAATAAGTCCGAGTACTGTTGCAAGAGTCGTCATAAGAATCGGGCGTAGTCTTGTTTTTCCGCCCCTCGTAACGGCATCATGCAATTCAACGCCTCTTTTCCTTAATCTGTTCATATAATCTATAAGAAGAATACCGTTGGAAACAACAATACCTACCATAACTATCACTCCTTCGAATGAAGTAACGGATAAAGTTGTATTTGTGATGAAGAGCAGCCAAATGACACCAACGAATCCCAATGGTACGGTGAACATGATTATCAACGGGTCAATGAGCGACTGAAACTGCGAAGCCATAATCATATATACGAGTATGATAGCAAGACCGAGAGCGAGGAACAAAGAACTGAAAGTTTTATTCTGCTGTTCGACATTTCCGCTGACCTGTACATCGAATCCCGGAGGTATTTCAAGTCCCGCCAGTTTGGCTTTTATTTCATCAGCAACGCTGCCGAGGTCTCTGCCTTCAACATTTGCAGTAACATCAACGAGTCTTTGCTGATATTTTCTGTCGATTTGAACCGGGGCTTTTGACATAGTGATTTCAACAAGATTACCGAGCGGAATCATTTGTCCTGTTGACGATTGAATGGTAAGGTTTTTAACATCATTTATATCATTTCTGTAATCGGCATTCATGCGCACGAGTATATTATACTGATTGCCTGTTTTCGGGTCGCTGAATAATGAAGCCACACTGCCGTTAATGGCTGTAGCGATTGTATTGGCAATCTGGGAGACGCTTACACCCAGAGAACCTGCTTTTACTCTGTCGACAGTTATTTTTACTTCAGGGAAGTTATTGTCTCTACTTATTCTAACGTCGGTAGCGCCCTGTACGGTTCTAAGAACGTCGAAAATTTTCTGAGATAAATCATTTGATTTATCTATATCGTAACCAAGAATTGTAACATCAATAGGCGCTGAGGAACCGAAATTGAGCAGGAATTTAAGAAATCCGCCAGTAGAGAGATACTGCTGTGCTCCAGGAATAGCAAGCAATTTCGGTCTTACTGCTTTAACAATATCGAAAACACTTCTTTCTCTTTCGGCAGCAGGAACAAGCGATACCTGAACATTAGCGCTATGGCTTCCCGAATTACCGCCGAACAAACTTCCGCTTTTTGAACCCGGAACACCCATGTCGGAAATAATTGTATTCATTTCCGGCACGTTTTCTTTTATTACCGCTTCTACTTTTTGAACAAATTTTTCGGTTTCTTCGACCCTTGTCCCGACAGGCATTCTCACGTTATCTGAAAACTGATTTTCATCTGCATCCGGGAAAAATTCAGTACCAAGAAATTTAAATAATATAAACGACAAAAGTGAAAATCCAACTATAAATAAAATGATTTTCATTCGATGATTTAATGCTGCTCGAAGAAGTCTTTCATAGAAAGAGTCGAGTCCGTCAAGAAGTTCTTTGGTTTTTAACTGAATCCTATCGCCTAATTTTCTTGAGTTTGGGTCAACTTCTCTCTCTCCTGAGAGCGCTTTATAGCACAGCAGAGGAGTTACGGTTCTTGAAACAAAGAACGAAGCAAAAAGTGATACCGAAATAGTAACAACAAGCGGAATGAAAAGCAATTTTGCAATACCGGTTAAAAATACTACCGGAAGGAAAACAATAACCGTAGTTAACGTAGAGATGAAAATAGGCGAAGCAACTTCAGTAGCGGCATCCAGAGTCGCCTGAATTTTCGTAACATTATCTCTTTTCATATTTGTATAATGCCGCGAGATATTTTCTAGTTCGACAATCGAGTCATCTACAAGTCTTCCGATGCCGAGAGCCAATCCGCCCAGAGTCATAATATTCAGAGATGTATCGGAAAATCTGAAGAATATGAAAGTAACAAGAATTGACAATGGAATTGCTACGAATATAATTAATGTACTTCTTGCATTTCTTATAAAAACAATAATAACCGCAACGGCTAGAAGAGCGCCGAGAGCGCCTTCTCTCAAGAGTCCGTTAATGGATTCCCTTATGTACTGGCTTTGATCGAACGCTGTACTTGTTTTTACGGATGGAGGTACATCGCGCAGTTTCTTCAACGCTTCCGTAATCTGGTTAACAACTTCGACAGTATTTGAGCCCGGTGATTTCTGAACGCGCAGAATTACACCGTGATTTCCGTTTGTTCTAATTATTTGAGTCTGCTCCATAAAGGAGTCTTCAACTTTTGCGACATCTCTCACACGGACAGGAACATTATTTACGGTTTTAATTACTATATCCCCGATAGGTTCTACTACATTGAACATACTTTCGGTTTTCAGCGAGTAATCGAAAATACCTGTTTTAATATCGCCTGAAGGAAGGATAAGGTTTGATGATTGAACTGCCTGCAAAACCTGTTGTAGTGAAAGGTTAGCACTTTCGACCCTGTTTCTATCCATTACGACATGTATTTCTCTGATTTTACCTCCGACAACCTGAGCAAACGCAACGCCCGGAACATGTTCCAACTGAGGTTCGATTACGTTATAGGCAAGGTCATACAGCGATCTTTCATCCATGTCACTGCTTAGAGCAACAGTAATAATAGGAACGTTTGTAATATCGAATTTTAGCACAAGAGGTTGAGAAACACCATCCGGTAATATATTCATTACACGGTTTATTTTCTGAATAACATCTATTAATCCTACGTTAGTATTAGCGTCCCAGTTAAAATAAAGTCTTACCTGACAGGTGCCTTCACGCGTTGATGACTGAACATAACTTAAATCACTTGTTGAACTGACTGCCCGTTCGATTGGAACTGTAACACTTTGTTCCATATCCAGCGGACCTGCGCCCGTAAAATAAGTAATAGCAGTAACACTGGGAATTTGAATATTCGGAAGCATGTCTATTGGCAATTGGACAAATGACACAATTCCGAGTACGAACATGGCAAGCGAAGCCATTAACGTACTTATAGGATATTTAAGAGCAAGTCTGGTTAGCCACATACAATTTAAGGTGTAATTTGAACTTTTGAATTATCGTTAATCAGTTCCTGTCCAACTGTTACAATTTTATTGTTATCATCAATTCCTGTCAGGACTTCTATTTTATCATCAGAACTGAAACCTGTCTGGACATAAATTTTTCTGGCAATATTTTCATCGTTTACGGCATAGAGGAAATTTCCTTTATCATCATACATAACGCTCTGAATGGGCAGAAGCATTGTATTATAATGTTTACCGAGCAGAATTTCTATTTTTACAAACATACCCGGTTTGAGCAGATTGTCATCGTTCTTTAAACGTACTTCAGCCTGCATTGTTCTTGTTGATACGTCAAGGGACTGAGAAACTTTTCTGAAATCCCCTTTGAAAGTTCTGTCAGGATACGTATCCGTACGCACGTTTACCTCATGAATCTGATCGACTGATGAAATATTTTTATCGGGAATATTCACTAAAATTTTCAGCACACTGATATCCGAGATAATAAATATTGAATTAGTGGTGGTTCCTGTCGATGTCACAAGAGTACCTACATCAAGAAGGCGTTTTGTAACATATCCGGTAAACGGCGCTGTGATATTACAGTAACTCACCTGAAGTTGAGCGCTCTTATAATTTGCCTCTGCGGCTTCAACCTGAGTTTGAGAAACTTTCAATTGAGTCACGGCATTATCATAATCACCCTGAGGAGCGAGACCTTTATCAAGCAGGACTTTTGTTCTTTCCGCATTGAGTTTATTATTTTCGAGCATAGCCTTATATTGGTTCAACTGTGCTTCGGATTGTTTCAGCGCCTGAACAAAAGTGGATCTATCGATAACCGCAAGTAGTTTACCCTGTTGTACATAATCACCGACATCCACATATATTTTTTGTATGTTTCCGGTAACTCTGGAATAAATGTTAGCCTGCTGAATCGCAGAAATATCACCTGATAGGAGCAATCTATTGTCTATGTCTCCTCTTTCAGGATTTGTTACTTTAACTATTTGAACTATGGTTCTTTGCTTTTGAGATGCTTTCAGATTAGCATTGACGCGGTAGAACACAAATGCAGCCAGTATCAGAATTACAACTGCAGAAGCAATTATAAATATTTTTTTCTTATTCATACTAATAATTTAACAAAAATCACACCAATATAATTTTAAAACAATCCAAAAAATGTAAAATTATTTTTGATGCGAGTGTTAATGAATATTTGTTTTTGAGTTTCAGTTCAATTAATTCGTTATTTGAAAAAAAATTTCATAGATACTATGTGCGGATTAATGTATTTTCAAACATGAAGAAACTGAGGTTATTTATTATACTTGCGGCGGCTGTATTCCTAATTTACGGATGGGGAGCCACCGGCCATAAGATAATAAACAGAAAGTCTGTTTATTCTTTTTCTGCCGGCATGCTGCCGTTTTCATGGTGGAGGGATTCACTGGCGGCGCACAGTTCCGACGCGGATTACAGAAAGAATGCAGACCCGACGGAGTCATACCGTCACTACATTGATATAGACATTTATCCCGAATTTCTTGCGAACGGACGCATTCCTCAGAATCTTGATTCATTGATTGCACTTCACGGAGCGACATTCGTAACTACGAATGGAATTGTGCCTTTTGCAATAATAAGTTACACGGATTCGGTGAAAATATATTTACAGCAGCATAACTGGCAGTACGCGATGTTAAAGGCTGCCGATCTCGGACATTATGTAGGGGATGCGCACAATCCTTTACACAACACAAGATATTACGACGGCTGGAGTACATTTTCAAACGGAATACATTCGAGATTCGAGACCGGACTGATAAACAGAGACTCCGCGTATCTTCAGTATCCATATGACGCGGCTGCTTTTGTCAATAATATAAATAACTTTGCTTTTAATATAACGTATACGAGTTACGGATATGTTGATTCTGTATACAGGGCGGACAGCATTGCGCATATTGTGTCGGGAAGCACCGGCAGTACATTGTATTATCAGATATTCTGGGAACAAGCGGCAGGATTTACGAATATATTGTTTAAAAACGCGTCGCTTAAACTTGCTTCGCTTATTTATACGGCATGGGTGAATGCGGGCAGTCCGATTCCGACATATATAAACAACGGAAACGCGAATATCACAACTTTCGAATTAAAACAAAATTTTCCAAATCCGTTTAATCCGTCAACGACGATAAATTTTAATTTGAAGAAAGATTCATTTGTTAAACTGGCTGTATATGATGCACTGGGCAGGGAAGCGGAAGTTCTGATAAGCAAGGAGATGAATAGCGGCGAATATTCAGTTAAATGGAACGCGGAGAAATTTGCAAGCGGGATTTATTATTACAGACTACAGGCAGGTGATTATTCCGATACGAGGAGAATGATTTTGAAAAAATAACCGTTCCGATTTTATTTATTTTTTATTATTAATTAGAGAAATAACTATATAACGATTTGAGTATTACTATTAAAGAGGTTAGCAGCAGGGGAGAATTAAAGAAATTTATCAATTTTCCTCTTGATTTGTATTCGGACTGTAAAATGTTCGTACCTCCTTTCATGTTTGACGAGGTCGGCACTTTTAATCCGAAAAAAAATCCCGCTTATGAATACTGTGACGCAAAACTCTGGCTGGCATATAAAGACGGAAAAATCGCGGGGAGGATTGCCGGGATAATAAATAAAAAATACATCGAGAGGTGGGGTAAAAAGGCAGCAAGATTCGGCTGGATTGATTTTATTGACGATGAAGAAGTATCTTCGGCTTTACTTAATACTGTGATCGATTGGGCAAAATCATATAATCTGGATTACGTTCACGGACCATTGGGGTTTACTGATATGGATTATGAGGGGATGCTTGTTGAAGGTTTTGAGGAAACCGGAACACTTGCAACTATTTACAACTATTCTTATTACCCCGAGCATTTGGCGAAATTAGGTTTTGAAAAGGAAGTTGACTGGGTCGAGTTTGAAATAAAGGTGCCCGAAAAAATACCGGACAAAGCCGAGAGAATTGCAAACATAGTAAAACAGAAATTTGGAATAAGTATACTCAATGCGAAAAAAGCGAAAGATTTTATGCCGTACGGAAAAGAACTTTTCCTGACACTTAATGCCGCTTATAAAGATTTATTCGGATTTGTTGAATTATCGGATAAACAAATTGATAAATACATAAAACAGTATGTCGGATTCGTTGACGCAGATTATACGAAATTACTTCTGGATAAAGATAATCACGTAGCCGGTTTTGTTATCGGCATGCCTTCGCTTTCAAAAGCACTGCAAAAATCAAAAGGGAAATTGCTGCCTCTGGGATTCCTTTATATTCTTAAGGCGATGAAAAAATCAAACAAATATGTTGATTTATATCTTGGAGCCATAAGACCCGATTTGCAGGGGAAGGGCGCCGATGCGCTATTGATGACGGAACTTACGAGGTCATGCATAAAGAATAAAATAATTTCAGCTGAGAGCAATATCGAACTTGAGACAAACGTTCTGGTACAGGGACACTGGAAATATTTCGATTCCCGTCAGCATAAAAGGAGAAGGTGTTTCATTAAAAAGATATCGTAAAGACAAGTATTTATTCGTTTAGCAGGTAGAGATAACCGCTATAAATACAAAAAAGTTATGTATAAATTATTAAAGGAAAAGGTTTATATGGCAATCCCGTATAAACCTTTTCTTATGGTGATAAACGTTCGATTATCCAGTTGTCGTCTTCTTTTCTGTATCTTATTCTATCGTGGAGCCTATTAGCGCGTCCCTGCCAGAATTCGAATATCTCAGGTTTCAGTATATAACCTCCCCAATATGGCGGCAATGGAATGTCTTTGCTGTGGAATTTCATGAAATAATTCAAAAATTTCATGACTATTGTCATTCTGCTGCCAATTACAGTGCTTTGGTTTGAAGCCCAGGCGCCGACCCTGCTTTTAAAAGGTCTTGTTTTGAAATATTTGAAAGATTCTTCCTGTGATAATTTATACACTTTGCCTTCTATGCGAATTTGTCTTTCGAGTTCAGACCAGAAGAACATTATAGATGCCTGATTATTTTGTTCGAGTTCTTTCCCTTTGCGGCTTTCATAGTTTGTATAGAAATAGAAGCCCATCTCATCGAATCCTTTCATTAATAATGCGCGAACGGATGGTTTTGCATTTTTATCGGCAGTTGCAAGAATAAATGCAGTAGGCTCAAGAATCTGAGACTTCATTGTTTCATCGAACCATTTTTCGAACTGAGTATACGGGTTAAGTTCGACATCGGTAATGCCAAGAGATTTTTGTTTGTAGTTTATGCGTATATTTTGAAGTTGTTTTGTATCAATCATATTATTTATATGTCAGACCGTGACCAAATTTATAATTTTCGTTAATAGTTACCGGAAGTTTTCCTTTCGGTTTTATTTCTCCGACCAGTGATTTAATAGCGGCGTTAATTGACGGCTTGCAATCGCTGTAGGCACAAATATACGCTGGTACTTCCGGGAAATTATCCATCAGGTAAGGATTTCCGAAAGAAATAACGATTACTTTTTTGCCGTTATAAGTAAGAAAGTTAACATAATCCGCCTGCGACTCATTCATTCCTACTGTACCCGATTTCATTTTGACCTTGATAAACAAAGGAATAATATAATAGTCGAAATCGTCCATCTGTTTGAAAGCGGCTTCGAGGCTTATTATGTCGCCGTTAATTGATTTTGTTTTGACGACGTTATTAAAAATGTCGCCTGTTTTCTTCGTAAATTCTTCGTAAAAATATTGTGTGTTTTCCGGTTCGCTGCCGTAATACATCGATAGAATGACACATTTGTCATTCGTAGGTTTTTTCGGCAGGGGAAGCATATCTTCATTGCGCACAAGTGTTATTGATTCGTCTGCAATCTGCTGTGAAAGGACCTGAGCGGCTTCGCTGTTCACAGTACTCATAACTTTCGATTCATCCGTTAATTTGTTCTCATTAAGTTTAAGCCACTCTTTTGCTTCGAGAATTTTTGTAACGGACCTGTCTATTCTTTCTTCCGTAATCTTTCCGGTGTTTACCGCTTTTTCGATTGCATCGATAACTTTCGATTCGCCCTGCGGCATCAGGATTAAATCGATACCTGCTTCGGCGCAGGCTACTCCAACCTGTTCGCCCGAAAAATATTTTGTAATACCCGCCATATTAAGCGCGTCGGTAACTATCAGTCCCTGAAAATTCAACTGGTCGATAAGCAATCCTTTCACGACTGCCTGAGACATAGAAGAAGGTACATTTGGTGTTTTATCCAGTTCGGGGAAAGAAATATGTGCAATCATAACCGATTTAACTCCGTTTTCAATCGCACTTTTAAAAGGAACGAGTTCAATTTGATTAAGCCTTTTCATATCATATTTAATGACGGGCAGGTCGTTATGCGTGTCAATATCCGTATCTCCGTGTCCCGGGAAATGTTTGGCGGTAGCAATAACTCCGCCTTCCTGAAGTCCTTTAATCATATTAAGACCCATTTCGCTGACGAGTTTCGGGTCTTCTCCGAAAGAGCGGACATTGATTATAGGATTCTTCGGATTATTATTCACGTCCATTACGGGAGAATAATTCTGATGCACACCAAGCGCCCTGCATTCTTTTGCAATCCTGAATCCCATTTTATAAGCGAGGTCCGGATTCCGAGTAGCGCCGAGCGACATATTACTCGGATAAATAGAACCGTCTTCAAGCCTCATAGCCGTTCCTCTTTCGAAGTCCTGAGAAATCAAGAGGGGAGTTTCGCTCAATGATTGCAATTTATTAATCAATCTTGCTTCTTCAAGCGCTTTACCTTTAAAAAATATTACTCCGCCTATTTTTTCATTCACAATCAGATTTTGGAGGCGAAGGAATTCTTTGTCATTTTCGTCAAGATAGTATCCGTCGGAATAAGTCACAATCATCTGCGCAATTTTTTCATGAAGTGTCATCTTCCCCAGAGTTCTTTCCGCCCATGACGGTTCTTTTGAATAAGAATAACGGCTTTCAGTCAAAGTGTTTACAAGTAACAGAATCAGCAAAAAACAGAAAAATATTTTTTTCATGTCGCTTTAAATTATACGATTTAGAATAACCTGAGAATGCAAGTATTAATTAAGATTTTTTCTCCATAGTATCATTCATATTCTGGAAATATTTCATTATTTCCAGCGGCAGCGGAATGATTAATGTTGAAGTTCTTTCAGCGGCGATTTCCGTCATGACCTGCAAATATCTCAACTGCATAGCATTCGAATTGCTTCCGAGAATATTAGCCGCATCTGCGAGTTTTGCCGCGGATTGGAATTCGCCTTCGGAGTTGATAATCTTTGCTCTTTTATCTCTTTCCGCTTCAGCCTGCCGTGACATTGCTCTTATCATTTCCTGAGGCAGGTCGACGTTTTTGAGTTCAACATTCATTACCTTGATGCCCCACGGTTCAGTTTCGCGGTCTATTAAATCTTTAAGTTTCGCATTTATGACATCTCTGTGCGAGAGCAGTTCATCCATTTCGCTCTGACCGAGTACGCTGCGCAAGGTTGTTTGCGACACAAGCGACGAGGCATAAATGAAGTCTTCGACCTGAATAATTGCTTTTGACGGATCGGTAACTCTCAGATAAACTACCGCATTAACTTTCACGGAAACGTTATCCTTAGTTATAATATCCTGCGAAGGCACATCGAGAGCGAGAGTTCTTAAACTCACCTTGACCATTCTGTCAAGAATCGGGACGAGAATAATTAATCCGGGTCCTTTTATATTGGAAAATTTTCCGAGTCTAAAAATGACGCCTCGTTCGTATTCATTTAAAATTCGGAATGAACGTACTATTATAATGAAGAGTATAAAACCAATAAATAAAAGAAATACCATTAAGACACTGGCGAGAGCACTCATGTTGAACTCCTTTTGTTTTAATTTGATTTAACTTTGTAATAATTTTCTTTAAACTCAAGCAACTTTTCTACGATAGGTTCCATTGTATCAAACTGCATGAGTTCGAGTCTGAAAGACTTAATATCTTTAATATCCCTGAAATAGCCCGTATAATGTTTTCTGAATTCGAGCACGCCTTTCTTTTCGCCTTTTAAATCGACGGCAAGTTTAAGGTGTTCAATGCAAGTATTTATTCTTTCTTCCATATCGGGTTCGGGCTCGTGAACTCCGTTTTTAATAAAATATTTTGCCTGTCTGAATATCCAGGGATTGCTGACGGCGCCCTGTCCGATCATTACGGAGTCAGGTTCGAAATTATCGAAGACATATTTTACGTCTTCGGGTGTTTTAATATTTCCATTCAGAATAATCGGTATTTTCACACCGGCATTTTTAATTTTTTTAACCCATGACCAGTCGGCATCGCCTTTATTGCCCTGACCTCTGACGCGGCAATGAACCGTAAGCGCCTGAATGCCGATATCTTCCATCATTTTCGCGACATCGACAATAACTATATTGTTTACATCCCATCCGAGTCTGGTTTTAAGCGTAACGGGAAGATTAACATTCCGAACTACCGATTCCGCAATGAATCTCATTTTCTGCAAATCCTTCAGTAGTCCGGCGCCAGCGCCTCTCATTGCAACATCTTTTACCCAGCATCCGCAATTAATATCTATGAAATCCGGATCCGCTTCTTCCGCTCTTTTAGCGGCTTCAATCATTGAATCTGTATTGCCGCCGAAAATCTGAATTCCGACGGGTCTTTCTTCGGGATAGTAGAAAAGTTTCGCTCTGGCTTTAACTGCGTCGCGAATAAGCCCTTCGGATGAAATAAATTCAGTATATAATATATCGGCTCCCATTCGTTTGCATATAAGTCTGAACGGAGGTTCGGTCACGTCTTCCATCGGCGCGAGAGCGATTTTATTATCGAATATTTTTCTGAAATCTTTCAAATAAATTATATTACATAATATATTTAATATCCATTTCTAAAAAAGTGCAGAATGTAGAAACATTTAGAATCAAGAATCAAGAATTCGAAGATTCGCCGTGGCGAACAAGAATTAAGGATTAAGGATTAAGGATTAAGAATACGGGGTTCATTATTGCAAAAGAGATGCCTGATGGTTTTGCGGTGATGCTTTCGTACTTCGAACTACAAAAGGCGGTATATCGTTTGAAACAAAAAGCACTCCCCGATTATAAGCGATATATTATCGAAAATTTATCAAATGCTTATATTGGACGGGCGGAAAAGTACACAAATTAACAAATCTGAAAGCATCCTTTTTCAGACGTCTATGGATCCCGGTCCGCCAGGGCATTTTTTCGACTTTCGCCGGGATGATAAATCTGAAAGAATCCTTATATTTATATCAGGATTGCGGCGGTGATGGAGAAAATATGCTGCCTCTTACGTATTTCAACGGTTTATTAGTTTCAATTATTTTATGTTTTTATATTGAAAAAGAATATTGTAAATGATATTTTTGACAAACAAATATTTTTTCTAAATCAGGTCAAAAATTTATTCTCTCCTAAATTTTTTTACCTCGTAAACTAATTTTATGAAAAATAAAAAATTGACTATCCTGTTATCCCTGACGATAATCGTAGTTCTTACCGTTTTGGGATTTGAAATGCAAAAAAGCGCTATCACTAATTATTATTATTACAAAGGCGAACCGTTTTACCTAAAATTAAAATCGGATGTAATTTTTGTAAAACTGAGTGATAATGCCACAAGCGATTCATTTAATAAAATCATCGCTCAATTTCCCGAAGTAAATAAAAGTTCTTCTTTTAATGTTAAAGACAAGAAGGATTTTATTCGAATAAATTCGAATCTCGATGATAAATCGATACAAAATCTGGTAAACAGACTGAATAACACGGAAGGAATTGAGTACAGTTCACCGGCTTTTTCACCTGATGAAGGGAAAACACTTATTGGAACTGAAAATGAGATAATTGTACAGTACAAATCAAATGTAACCAAGTCTCAGATAGCGGAATTTGCGAAGCAAAAGGGTATCGAGCAAATTCGCACAATGGCGCTGACAGGCGGCACCAGTATTATTTACAAAGTAAACAAAAACGAATACGCGATAGACGTTGCAAATAATGTCTATAACAGCGGTCTTGTAAATTTCTCCGAGCCGAATCTATTTTTTACAAATTTGGCATGTTATGTACCGAACGATCCGTTTTTCCCAAGACAATGGGCTATAAGGAATTTAGGAAATAACATTCCCGAAGGCATCAGCGGGACAGCCGGATGCGATATGCGTGTTGACAGCGCCTGGAATATAACTTTGGGTGCAGCATACGTAAAAGTTGCGATAAATGATACAGGGTGTGATACACTGCACGAAGACCTTTCGGCAAATTTTATACCCGGTACAGGTTACAATTTCTATAATAACACACCCGGCGGTTATGATGATTACGGTCATGGTACGGGATGCGCAGGTATAGTCGGCGCAGTCGGAAACAATAATAAAGGGATTTCGGGTATTGCCCCGAATACAAAACTAATGCCTGTTAAGTGGATGAACTCATCAGGGAACGGCGATTATGCGGGTGCGACAAATGCAATTATTTATTGTTATCAGCATGGCGCATGGATTATAAGTAATTCATGGGGATTTGTCGGCGGCGCGAGCAATGCAATGGATCAGGCGATTACAGATTGCGTAAATCTTGGCAGAAGCGGCAAGGGTACTCTCTTCGTTGTTGCAGCAGGAAATGAAAACGGTGCAATGAGATATCCGGCAAGCACTCATCCGAGTGTTCTTGTTGTCGGCGGTGTCAGTCCTTGCAACCAAAGAAAAAGCACAACGAGTTGCGATAACGAAACTTTCTGGGGCGCGAGTTATGGTTCTAATCTCGATATAGTAGCGCCTTGCGTTAAAATTTATGCCACTGATATGACAAGCGGCGGATTTACTTCAACCGCTTATGATTCAACATTCAACGGCACATCAAGCGCAACTCCGAACACATCGGGAGTATGCGCGTTAGCATTAGCATTAGACTCAACGGTTAGATGGGATTCCCTTAGAGTCCGTGTCGGAAGAACTGCCGACAGAGTAGGTACATATACATACAATCAACCGGGACCCCGCAATACAGGACTTTGGAATAATGAAATGGGTTATGGAAAGGTGAATGCACTGAGACTGTTACAAACAACACTGCAGATGATGGGACCTGTTATTACGCATTCACCTCTTACAAATACAGAACAGATTACCGGTACGAGACCTGTGAACGCAGTAATAACAATTGCCACGGCTCCGATAGTTACATCGATGACAAAACTATTCGTCTTGAAACAGCCTGCTTCTACTTACGACAGCGTTCAAATGACAAATTCGAGCGGTAATAACTGGACTGCAAATATTACATTAAGCGGTGCAGGAGTCTACAGATATTACATTAGAACTGCAGACAACGCAGGAAGGCTTTCATATGCACCATTCGGAGCGCCGGGAAATTATTATTCATTTACGGCATCAACTGATACCGTGAAACCCGTAATAACACATACTCCAATTAACAATACACCCAAAAATGC
Organism: Ignavibacteria bacterium; assembly: GCA_028714695.1. Lineage (GTDB taxonomy): Bacteria > Bacteroidota > Ignavibacteria > Tepidaquicellales > Tepidaquicellaceae > CAIKZJ01. The sequence goes on from JAQTLX010000002.1 coordinate 430,127, forward strand.
ATGGCCTATCAGCGTATCGGCAAATGTAACGGATAATATCGGAATAGATTCAGTTTGGGTGAGATGGTACAAAAATAATACAGGTTTAGGAGTTAAGGTATTTAAATTACCGAATACGAGCGGTTCTACATATTCGGCATTATTTAATTCAGTAAATTCCGATGTAGCAATCGGCGACTCGATATTTTACAGAGTCATTGCACAGGATAATTCAAGCGGTCATAACAGAGACTCATCAGCCTTAATAAAATTCACAATAACAAACGTAGTTGCGACAAATGTATGCATTACAAAGTGGATTCCAATCAGAGATAATGTAACAACTTATGACAGTGTACAGGTAGGAACACATTCTAACATTATCAAAGTTAACTTCACAATGGTTAACCTGATACATACATATGACGGCGACGTAACTTTTGCACTCAGGTCTCCAAACGGAACTGAAGTAGTTCTCACGAGCGGCAACGGAGGCAGCGGCGCTAACTACATCAACACAGTATTCAACGATTCCGCAACAACACCTATCGCAAGCGGAAGCGCTCCATTTACCGGAACATTTATACCGACGAATCCTTTATCGGCATTCAACGGTCAGGATGCATACGGATGGTGGAGATTCAGAGTTTCTGACAACGCGGGCGGCGATACGGGTCACGTAGGTCAGTATTGTATTCAAATATATTCAGGCGGAACACTTACGGGAATAAATAATGCAGGAATACTTCCGACGAAGTTCGAATTATCGCAGAACTATCCGAACCCGTTCAATCCGACGACGAAGATAAACTTTGCGATACCGAAACAGGGTTTAGTAACAATGAAAATCTATGACGTACTCGGAAGGGAAGTAAGAACGCTCGTAAACGAAGTGAAGCCGGCAGGGAATTATTCGGTTGATTTCAATGCATCGGAACTTTCAAGCGGAGTATACTTCTACAGAGTACAATCGGGTGATTTCAGCGACATAAAGAGAATGATATTGATAAAGTAAGATAAGGGTAGATTAACATATATAAGGCGGTCAAATTCTGACCGCCTTTTTTATTTTAAAGCGGTTCACTATTCAAAATAAAAACATCCGATTATTTTATCTTATTTGTTGAATAATAAGAATAATAGTATTATTTTTAAAAATACATATAAATATTAATAAACCGAACGGGACAAAAATCACTCTCTCTCCATTTTGTTAACCTATTAATCTACTATTATATGCAAAATAAAAAATTAATTGTCCTGGCTTCATTGATGATTTTGGCCGTTATTTTTGTGTTGGGATTCAAATCCGAACAATCATCAATCACGAACTTTTATTATTATCAAAACAAGCCATTCATATTGAATTTAAGGCCTGAAAAAATATTCATAAAAACAAAGCAAACATTGTCCTCTGAAGGAATGAAATCAGTCTTAAGCGGTTATTCGCAGATATCAGGTTTCAGCAAATTTGACGCAGGGGAAAAAATGCAGTTCGTCGATTTGAATAAATCACTTAGTAATTCAGAAATAAGCGATTTGATGGTATCATTAAATTCAAATCCGAATATAGAATATTCATCCCCAGTCTTTTCACCGCGGGAAAATGAAGGAAACACAAAAGTACTGCAAGGTGTAACTGACGAAATATTAGTCCAATTCAAACAAAGCATTTCGAACAATGCAATTAAGGAATATCTTCGTAAAAATTATCTTGAAATAGTTCAATCGCTTGACTTAGGCGGCGGGACTTCTTATGTATTAAAGGTTTCCGGCGGATATACAATGGATGCCGCAAACGAAGTATACAACAGCGGACTTGTAAATTGGGCAGAGCCGAATTTCTATTATTCAGGATTACTGACCTATGCTCCGAATGACCAGTTTTATCCGAGGCAATGGTCCGTAAGAAATACTGGCAACAACGTGCCTGAAGGCATTGCCGGTACAGCGGGATGTGATATGCGTGTTGACAGTGCATGGAACATATCTCTTGGTATTCCACAGTGCATAGTAGGCATGGTCGATTCGGGAATAGATACAACGCATGAAGATATAAAGGCAAATCTGATAAATTCGAAAGGTTATGATTTTATTAACGGTCATGCTTTTCAGACGGATGACATGAATCACGGAACATGTACAGGCGGTATTGTAGGCGCTGTTGGAAATAATACTATCGGTATTTCAGGTATCGCGCCAAACGTAAAGTTAATCGGAATAAAAATATTCAACGCTGCCGGAAATACATCAACGGCAGCATTAACAAACGGGTTAATTTATTCATGGCAGCAGGGCGAATGGATTTCGAGCAACTCATGGGGGGGCGGCTCACCTGTAAATGCTGCAGATCAGGCTATTCTGGATGGAGTTACAAACGGCAGAGGCGGAAAAGGAACCGTATTTTGTATAGCAACAGGAAACAGCAACGGCGCTTTGCAATGGCCTTCCACAAATCCAAATGTTATTTCAATTGGAGGGAACAGTCCATGCAACCAAAGAAAATCAACTTCAAGTTGCGACGGCGAAACATGGTGGGGCGCAAATTACGGGACAGGATTATTTGTAGTTGCCCCATGCGTAAAAATATATGCTACAGACAGGATGGGTTCGGTTGGTTATTCACCGACAAATTACGACAGTACATTTAACGGTACATCAAGCGCAACTCCTAATGCGGCAGGTGTTTGCGCGCTTGCTTTATCACTTGATTCGACAACGAGATGGGATTCCTTAAGAGTAAGAATAAGCAGAACCGCGGACAAAATCGGTTCGTATTCTTATACAAGCAGCGGACCATTGTCGATATTGGGAAATACCTGGAACAACGAAATGGGATACGGTAAAATTAATGCTTACAAACTTTTGCAGGCAACATTGCAAATGATGGGTCCGGTGATTACACACACGCCGTTAACGAATACAGAGCAGACCACTGGTACGAGACCTGTGAATGCAGTAATAACTGCTGCCACGGCTCCGATAGTTACATCGATGACAAAACTATTCGTCTTGAAACAACCTGCTTCTACTTACGACAGCGTTCAAATGACAAATTCGAGCGGTAATAACTGGACTGCAAATATTACATTAAGCGGTGCAGGAGTCTACAGATATTACATTAGAACTGCAGACAATGCCGGAAGGTTTTCATATGCACCATTCGGAGCGCCGTCAAGTTATTATTCATTTACGGCATCATCCGATACGGTGAAACCCGTTATCGTACATACACCAATAACCAATACGCCAAAAAATACCTGGCCTGTAAGTGTATCGGCAAACGTAACAGATAATATCGGAATAGATTCAGTTTGGGTCAGATGGTATAAAAATAATACAGGTTTAGGAGTTAAGGTATTTAAATTACCGAATACGAGCGGTTCTACATATTCAGCATTATTTAATTCCGTTAACTCGGACGTTGCAATCGGCGACTCGATATTTTACAGAGTCATTGCACAGGATAATTCAAGCGGTCATAACAGAGACTCATCAGCCTTAATAAAATTCACAATAACAAACGTAGTTGCGACAAATGTATGCATTACAAAGTGGATTCCAATCAGAGATAATGTAACAACTTATGACAGTGTACAGGTAGGAACACATTCTAACATTATCAAAGTTAACTTCACAATGGTTAACCTGATACATACATATGACGGCGACGTAACATTTGCACTCAGGTCTCCAAACGGAACTGAAGTAGTTCTTACAAGCAACAACGGCGGCAGCGGAGATAATTATACAAATACGGTTTTCAACGATTCCGCAACAACACCTATTGCAAGCGGAACTGCTCCATTTACCGGAACATTTATACCGACGAGTCCTTTATCGGCATTCAACGGTCAGGACGCATACGGGTGGTGGAGATTCAGAGTTACTGACAATGCAAGCGGCGATACGGGTCATGTTGGTCAGTATTGTATTCAAATATATTCAGGCGGAACACTTACGGGAATAAATAATGCAGGAATACTCCCGACGAAGTTCGAATTATCGCAGAACTATCCGAACCCGTTCAATCCGACGACGAAGATAAACTTTGCGATACCGAAACAGGGTTTAGTAACAATGAAAATCTATGACGTACTCGGAAGGGAAGTAAGAACACTCGTAAACGAAGTGAAGCCGGCAGGAAATTATTCAGTTGATTTCAATGCGTCGGAACTTTCAAGCGGAGTTTACTTCTATAGGGTACAATCGGGTGATTTCAGCGATATAAAGAGGATGATATTGATTAAGTAAAGCAAAAATGAAATAAGCAGTACAAAAAAGGCGGGTTAAACCGCCTTTTTTTTATTTTCAAAATCTCTATAATTCAGTTGAATTTTATTTTTGAATCGGATAATTTTACACATAAATGTGTAAAACTGTGCTAGGGATTAAGATTTGTCTTCGTTGAGTCTTTTTTCTGTAATAATGTTCTTTAACAAATCCGACTAATTTAATTGCTTTAATTAAAAACTCTCTCTCTTTATATATTAATTTAGTTCTATTTCTTTAATCAAAAAAACAAAAATGAAAAAAGCAATTCTTCTCTCTTGTGTCATGCTTTTAGGTTTTTTTATGTTCACAGGGCAAGTCATGGATAAAGGTCAGAAAGTAGACGGATCCTTTATCTGGAATTTTCACAAGTTACAAAAATGGTATCAAATGAGAGGTATTCTACTTCCCAGTACTTATCCTCTCGCGCCACCACAAATCAGCCCGATATTTCAGGTTGATGGTATGGACCAATCCGATGTACAGGTTTATTCATCATCAAACTATCAGACTGAAAATTCGATTGGAATCAATCCGATCAATTACAACAATTTGATGGTATCTTTTAATGAACTAAGCGGTCAGCCGTACTTCTTTTCTACAAACGGAGGAAGCACATGGTTTGGGTCTGAATCAAACCCAAATGGAATTGCCAATTTCGGCGATCCGGTCGCATTTTTCAATCATAACGGGAAAGCATTTTGGTCAACGCTTAAAGATCCGGGCGGCATTGGATTTGCATCAACAACAAACAACGGTGTTACATGGGTAACATTAGGAAACGGAGATCCGTCTGCAAGCGCGAATGATGACAAGCAGCATGCTATTTGCGACTTATCAGGCACATATCCATCAAACGTTTATACTGCATGGACAGATTTTACTTCAACACCTTATCCATTATACATAAATCGTTCAACTGACGAAGGTGTAACATGGGGTACAAAAATTAACATTAGTCTTCCGAGCCCGCATTTTAATCACGGCGTGACTTTGGCATCAGGTCCGAACGGTGAAGTATATGTAGCATGGGCGGATTATTCATCAGGCAGTTTACCTGAAACAGGCATGGGTTTTACAAAATCCACTAACGGCGGCGTCAGTTACAGTACTTCGGTAACAGCGTTTACAATGACAGGAATCAGGACAACAAATTCGGGAGTCGCGGAATTTAACAACACACGTGTTAACAGTTTTCCGAAAATGGATGTTGACAGATCAGCAGGTCCAAGAAGAGGTTGGATTTATATCGTATATCCCGATAAAAATACCGGTGATGCGGATGTATATTTAAGACGTTCAACTGACGGCGGAACGACATGGAGTTCAGCAATCAGGGTAAACGGCGAAACAGTCGGAAACGGAAAGCAGCAATGGATGCCTTCAATCGGTGTTGACGCAACAAACGGTATTGTAGGTGTTTCTTATTACAGCATGGATACGACAGGATTTTTAACCGCAAGATATATGGCAACATCAGTGGACGGCGGAACAACTTGGGACAGAACAAAAGTCAGCGACGTAAGGTTTACACCAGTTGCTTTACCGGCTCCGTATGCCGGCGGATATTGCGGAGATTATTATGAAACAGCAGCAGGCGGCGGAAGCATCTGGGCTTGCTGGAGTGATAATCGCACAGGTACATATTTTCAGGCATATACATCAAGATTGACGGTAGGTCCATCGATTACACATACACCTCTCACTAATACAGAACAAACAACAGGAAACAGAGCAGTGAATTGTACAATTGCACCTGCCGGAAGCGGGATTAATCCTTCAACAACAAAGTTATATTATGCCAAGAACAGCTCATCATTCACGAGCATAGCATTAACTAATTCAAGCGGAACAAACTGGACGGCAAACTTACCGCTTTCAGGAGCCGGCACATATAATTATTATCTTACCACAACGGATTCGCTAAGCAGAACGGCAACATCGCCCGGAGGCGCTCCGGCAAGTTATTATACATTCACGGCGACCGCGGATACAGTGAAACCGGTTATTACGCATACAGCAATTGGTAATACGGCAAAGAATGCATGGCCGGTAAGCGTAACAGCAAATGTAACGGATAATATCGGAATTGATTCGGTATGGGTAAGATGGTACAAAAACAACACGGGAACAGGCGTAAAACAATTTAAGTTACCGAATACAGCAGGAACAACATATTCAGCGTCATTCAATTCGGTAAACTCGGATGTAGCAATAGGCGATTCTATATTTTACAGAATTATTGCTCAGGATAATTCGAGCAATCACAACAGAGATTCTTCATCATTGATAAGATTCAAAATCATAAATTTAAAAATTTGTGAAGACTTTTCAGGCGGCGTAGTACCTCCTACAGGTTGGACAGTAAGCGGAACATACTGGAAATATAATTCGGTAAGCGGTTATGGAGCCGGAACGGGTTCAGCACAATTCAATTTCTGGTCAGCGAGCGCGGGAACAAACGAAATGTTAACATCATTAACTTTCGATCCGACAATTGCCGGAGATTCAATTAAATTCGACATTGCACACGCATTATACAATACATCGATTGATTCTCTCATAGTCGAAGCATCTGTGAATGCCGGAACAACATGGACCAGTATAGCGCCAATGTATGCGGGCAGCACATATACAGCACCTTTATGTATGTCTACAACAAGTTCAACATCACAATTTACACCTACAGCATCGCAATGGAAATCAAGAGCATTTGTATTGCCTGCAGGAACAAATAAAGTGCGTTTCAGAGCGAAGAGCGGTTTCGGCAATGATTTATTCATAGACAATCTCTGCCAATCGTCAACGGTCACAGGAGTAACACCCATTACATTGACAAGTATACCGACAGATTATTCGCTAAAACAAAACTATCCGAATCCGTTCAATCCGACGACGAAGATTAATTTTGCAATTCCGAAACAGGGACTTGTAACAATGAAAATATATGACGTACTCGGAAGGGAAGTCAGAACACTTGTAAACGAAATAAAACAGGTTGGTAATTATTCAGTTGAATTCAATGCATCGGATTTAGCCAGCGGTGTTTATTTCTATAAATTGGACGCGGGTACATTCAGCGATATAAAGAGAATGATATTGATAAAGTAAGATAAGGGTAAATAAAAAATATAATAAAAAGGCGGTTTACACCGCCTTTTTATTACCTAATAAACAATTTCTGACCTTCCATTTTTATTCTGAAACTAAAAATATATTTTATATATCAAAGCGATTTTAACATCACACTTAATCTCCAACCGTTCAATTCCGAAATATACTCAACAATATCATTATCTGAAGCAGAGCGCAATTCTTAAAGATCCTGCAAATAAATATTTCTTTGCGGTATGAGTGAATCTAATTTTTATAAACGCAGACTTTTAATGTATATAATCTATGAAATGCAGGTGACAATTAAATTCAAAACAATTTCAGCATGAGTATAATTGGAATTTTGTTGATTATATTCACTATCCGGCTGATGATATTGAGTATAGATTAGAATGAATTACCAATTCACAGGTGATATTAAAATATTGCCAATGTAGAAATAGCGAAAGTAAAAATTATTAACATAATATTTTATTTCAATTAATTTTATTAATAATTATAATGATAATTATATTGATTTTTATATTAATAAGATATAGTTTGAAAAAAGCACGATACAAACTTATACTACTTCAAATAAAAATATTATATAAAAAAGAAATTAATTTAAATTCTAAATATACCTTACAATTGCTTAAAATGGTGCAATAAGAAGAAAAATTGCTTGATTATATCCGGCAGCGCGGTAATAGTACAAGAGCAATTATTAAATATAAAAGTATATTATTAAATTTTAACTTTATATAATCATTAAACAAATTACGAGACATCTCATTTATTAGGAAATTATATGTTTATGAACATATACATATTAATTATATTACTATGTGTTATATTTAATAATCCATTTTAACGATTCTCAAATTTCGCGAATATGAATACAGATAAAAAGCGGATAATGCCCATTTTTGTTACGATAGTTGTTTGCCAATCGGTAATTTTTATCCGGATTCCGGAAAATGAAGCGGGGAAAAGAATTAGTTCAAATATTAACTTTAATCATCAGGGGTTTTCCCAATAACAAATAATTAAATTAAACATTATGAAAAAAAGAATGCGGCTTCTGGGCTATTATTCGATACCGATATTAATATCGGTATTGATGATTTCTTTTATGGGAACAATGATTCCAAAAAACTTCACGTCTTTAAAAAGACCTCCGCTTATTAATTTATGGGGGATAACGCTGGAGGATATAATGGATGATACAAGTTATACCAAGCAGCCATTTATGGACAGCATAGTTTCATCACTCTCGAAATTAAGATGCGGTGTGACGACAAGGATTGTATATAATCCTGATTCGCTGGATGGGAATCCATACAACCCAAATCCCGATTGGTATGATAGTGTAACGGCACAAATAAAGACCGTAAGCAAAGTTATGGGATTATTTTTAGACAGCGAATCATGGAGTGAGGAATTATCCGGTTTGTCATTTGGGAGAGATGAATTGAAAACGAGGTTAATTGGATTTATGGACAATTCAATACTAAAAAATAAAGTGGATATCTGGGAAATTGGAAACGAATCGAACGGTACGTGGGTACACGACGGTGATATACCTGCTGTTCAATCGGATTTAGATACATTGTTTAGAATTGCCAAAGGAAAAATTGCCGCACTTAAAGGCAATAAACAAACAGCATTAACTTTGTTCTATTATCCCAGTGAAGGCTGTGTCGAAGACAACGGAAATTTACCTTACACAGCGGATAATTATATGATGTTAAAATGGGCAACAAATTTTGTTACGAATTACCCTGATGTTGTAAAATATATCGATTATGTATTTATATCGTATTATCCATTGAATTATTTCGGTTGTGATACATTAACCACTGTAAATTGGTATTGGCAATCACAGATTGACTCACTATCTACATTATTCCCAAATTCATTAATAGGATTCGGTGAAGTTGGGTGGGATAGTGATAATATGCCTACACTTTCGTCAAAATTAAATATAGTGGACTATTATTATACATATGCGCCTCCTAATGTTCCTATATATAATAATTGGACTACAGCATGTTTCTACTGGAATTATCAGACAGACTGTTTCGACTCAACAAATTTCAGTTTTTATAACAGGCCTGTATGGAGGGCAATAGACTCAATTATGGGTGAGTGTACAAGCATCGGCGGTACATTAGGCTCAAAAAACAAAGACGTTCCGCGGGAGAATAAAGATATAAAGAAGGGTACAAAAATATTCAAATATTCTTTATCCAATAACTATCCAAACCCATTTAATCCTACAACACGTATTGATTATTCGATTCCACGGCAATCGTTTGTTTCATTCAAGGTTTATGATATATTAGGCAAAGAGGTAAAAACATTAGTAAATGATGTAAAACTTGAAGGACAGTATTCGATAGAGTTTAATGCCTCAGATTTGCCGAGCGGTGTATATTTCTACAAACTGACGTCGGGTGATTTCAGCGATATAAAGAGAATGATATTGGTAAAGTAAGATAAGGGTAAATAAAAACATATAATAAAAAGGCGGTTTACACCGCCTTTTTTATTACACGGAATAGAATTTATTCAGTTGAATTTCATTTCAGAATCGGATAAATTTATATATAAATTGTGAATTAGTATTTTGAGTTATATACCGCCGACTTTATTTCTTTTTGATGCCATCTTTGTTCTTTAACAAGTCCGAATCTTATATTTAATTTGATTAAAAATTTATCTCTCTTCATAATATAAATTTATTTTTCATAACCAAAAAAAACAAAAATGAAAAAAGCTCTCTCTCTTCTCTCAATTTTTGTGCTGGGGTTTATTATACTCACAGGACAAAAATATCAGGATAATGGTCCGCGGTGGACACCGAGTACCGTAGCATATCCCAAAGGTAATTACGTTCAATTACCAAGCGAGCCGGACAGGTTTGTAAGTTTTAGTAACGGTCCGAGATATATCTATACACCACAGGGTGTATTAGCAGTAAATCCCAGTGTAAGAGTATTGCCTTCCACAACATGGAATCAATCGGAATTATACCTTGCATCAAATAAAGCAAACAGAAATATTTTATTTGGTTCATCGAATAATGTAAACGGCAGTTCAATTAATTCAGGATGTTTCGTCTCTACAGATAACGGTTTAACATGGGGCGGATATCAGCAAATAAATTCAGGTAATACAAATGATCAGCGCGGTGATCCGGGTCCTATGATTGATAAGAATATGAGATTCTTGTTCTCACACTTAGTTAGTTCCGCAAATTTTAGTGATGTGATAGGAATAGGGGCAAACTATTCTACAAATTACGGAGCAAACTGGTCATCAACAGTAATTTTTGATAACAGCGGTGCAAATTGTGATAAAAATTTAAGTAACTCAGACGATTCACCATCTAGCCCTTATTACGGCTATTCATATACTGCATGGTGTTATCTCGGTTCACCTGCTTCTTCAAGGGTATCAAGAACAACGAACGGCGGAGTAAGTTGGGATTCGTATATTACTTTGGCTTCCTCGACAGGACGCTATTTTCAGGGTCATGATGTTGCAACAGGACCTAATGGGGAAGTTTATGTAGTATGTAATGTTGAACCTACTATGTCACCATGGAACGGCGTTAAATTAGGAGTATCGAAATCAACAAACGGAGGAGCAAGTTTTAGTGCAATAGATTCGAGTATAGTTATCAACGGGGCAAGAGATAATGGATCATTCGGCGGTTGGTCTTTAAGAGTCAATGACTTTCCGAGAATAGACGTCGATAAATCCGGCGGTGCACACAACGGCTGGATTTATATTGTAGATATGCAAAAGAATTTAGCACCGGCAGGTTCAGATGAAGACGTTATTATGTATCGTTCATCAAATCAGGGTGCAACCTGGATGCCGGGTGTCAGAGTTAATCAGGATGCACTTAATAACGGAAAAAGACAATTCTTTCCAGCAGTAAAAGTTGATGATTACGGTGGTGTTAACGTAATCTATTATGACAACAGAAATTTCCCGAATGCGGACTCAGCAACAGTAATGGTTTCACGTTCTATTGACGGCGGAGCAACCTTTACGGATTTTGAAATAACTGACCATCATTTTAAGCCGAAATCACAATTAGGTATGGGCGGGGGATATATGGGCGACTATATAGGTCTTGCAATCGGCAACAACAAAGTTTACGGTTTCTGGATGGACGATAAAGCAGGTGCGGCAGGTTTTTATAATGCATGGACCGCTTCATTTGACTTAGGACCTTCAATCGTACATACACCACTTGGCAATACGGAACAAATAACAGGCAGCAGACCGGTGAATTGTGTTATTACGCCGGCAGGCAGTCCTATTACACCTTCGACAGTAAAGTTATATTATTCGCTGAATAATCCGACACTCACTTCGAATGTAACGATGACAAATTCGAGCGGAAATAACTGGACAGCAAACTTACCGTTATCAGGTGCAGGTACATACAGATATTATATAACGGCAACAGACGGATTAAGCAGAACAGCGACATATCCTGCAGGTGCACCTGCAAATACTGTTCAGTTCTTAGCATCGACAGATACAATTAAACCTGTTATAACACATATACCAATCAATAATACACCTAAGACTACCTGGCCTGTAAGTGTATCGGCAAACGTAACAGATAATATCGGAATAGATTCAGTTTGGGTCAGATGGTATAAAAATAATACAGGTTTAGGAGTTAAGGTATTTAAATTACCGAATACGAGCGGTTCTACATATTCGGCATTATTCAATTCATTAAATTCCGATGTAGCAATCGGCGATTCGATATTTTACAGAGTCATTGCTCAGGATAATTCAAGCGGTCACAACAGAGACTCTACAGCATTAAACAAATTCACAATAACAAACGTAGTAGCAACAAACGTTTGTATCACAAAGTGGATTCCAATCAGAGATAATGTATCAACTTACGACAGTGTACAGGTAGGAACACATTCTAACATTATCAAAGTTAACTTCACAATGGTTAACCTGATACATACATATGACGGCGACGTAACCTTTGCACTACGATCGCCAAACGGTACGGAAGTGGTTCTTACAAGCAACAACGGTGGCAGCGGAGATAATTATACAAATACGGTTTTCAACGATTCCGCAACAACACCTATTGCAAGCGGAACTGCTCCATTTACCGGAACATTTATACCGACGAGTCCTTTATCGGCATTCAACGGACAGGACGCATACGGGTGGTGGAGATTCAGAGTTACTGACAATGCAAGCGGCGATACGGGTCATGTTGGTCAGTATTGTATTCAAATATATTCCGGCGGAACTCTTACGGGAATAAATAATGCAGGAATACTCCCGACGAAGTTCGAATTATCGCAGAACTATCCGAACCCGTTCAATCCGACGACGAAGATAAACTTTGCGATACCGAAACAGGGTTTAGTAACAATGAAAATCTATGACGTACTCGGAAGGGAAGTCAGAACACTCGTAAATGAAGTGAAGCCGGCAGGAAATTATTCAGTTGATTTCAATGCGTCGGAACTTTCAAGCGGAGTATACTTCTACAGAGTACAATCGGGTGACTTCAGCGACATAAAGAGAATGATATTGATAAAGTAAGATAAGGGTAAATACAATCATATAATAAAGAGGCGGTTATCCGCCTCTTTTTTTATTTAAAAAGTAAACATATAATTTAACATAGATATAAACCATATTTTTCATTTGACTTAATAAACTTCAATATTTTATTTAATTTTCATTATGAAAACAAGACTGATAAAAGAGGAAGAATTTATTAAACTCGATGATAAACAACTATCACTGGTTCGTAACGGCTGGGGAGATAAAGTTGTCGACAGCATCAGTGTTTCGAAAATAATATATCATTCTGACGGATATTTAATTGACGGATATATTGCTAAACCGAAACTTATCGAGAAGAAACTTCCTATGATTTTATGGAACAGGGGAGGAGATGAATCCGATGGCAGGCTCGATGATTTTCTTGCGTCAGGAATACTTGGGGAAATTGCATCGTGGGGATATATTGTCATTGCATCGCAATACAGAAAAGAAGATGAATTCGGCGGAAAAGAAATAAATGATGTAATGAACCTTTTGAAAGCCGGCATGGAACTTATTGAATTCGACGGAGAAAATATTGGGGTTGAAGGCTGGAGCCGCGGCGGTATGATGACATATATACTTCTTACGCAGGTTAAATTTCTTAAATGCGCAATAAGTGTTTCGGGAATTTCAAATTTAAAAAGAAATTTTGAATTTAATTTGAAATTAAGAAATAAATTTTTCAATAAATTCAACAAATACAGTCCCGATATTATCGGCAGAGAAATTGAATTAAGATCGGCAGTGAATTTTTACGATAAGATGGCAAAAACAACACCTCTGCTTTTAATACACGGAACGGGCGATGATAAAGTTTTATGCGATGATTCAAAGGATTTGTATCATTTACTGAAGCCATCATTCGAATCGGATATAGAACTTGTGTTATTTGACAGGGGTGATCACTATTTACGTTCAAAGAGAAAAGAAGTATCTATATTAAGAAAATCCTGGTTTGATAAATATTTGAAATTTATTTATTGATACATATGTTTTATATTATAAAAACATATATATGAAAATTGATATCAACATGTACGATCCGAACATGGTAAAACCGATGAAAGATGAAGCAATATCGATGGGTTTCAGAGAATTATCGACTGTTTCGGATGTAAAAAGAGAGATTGTAAAGAAAGGATATACACTGGTTTTTGTAAATTCCGTCTGCGGATGCGCGGCGGGTAAAGCCAGACCCGGCTTAAAACTGGCATTGAAATATGCAGGAGAAAACGACTGCGTACCGGACAACTTACTTACTGTTTTTGCGGGAGTTGACAGGGAAGCGGTTGCTGAAGCAAGAGGTTATTTTGCCGGAAATGTGCCAACGTCACCTCAAATTGCATTGTTGAGGGATGGTAAATTAATTAGTTTAATTCAGAGAAATGAAATAGAAAATTCTGATGAACACAGAGTTGCAGAATTAGTCGTAAATTTATTAAAAGAACATGTAAAAAGGAGCAATTATGGACAGTAATTTTTCGCAAAGAGTTCAGGAAGTTATAAGGCTCAGCAGGGAAGAGGCAATCAGGCTGGGGCATGATTACATAGGCACGGAACATTTACTACTCGGTATTATTCGTGAAGGCGAAGGACTCGCGATTAATATTTTCAGAAATTTATCAGTCGAAATATCGCAGTTAAAGAAAACAATAGAAGATACGGTCAAGCATACAGGAAGCACGCTGACGGTTGGAAATATACCGCTTACAAAGCAGGCAGAGAAAGTTTTGAAAATAACTTATCTGGAAGCGAAGTTATTTAAGTCGGACATAATAGGGACAGAGCATTTGCTTTTATCGATGCTGAGGGAAGACGATAATCTGGCAGCGCAGATTCTGCATCAGTTCGGAGTCACATATGACGTTGTAAAAACCGAACTTGTAAATATACTGACAGGTAAACCGACGGGAAACATAACTCCGGTTCAGCAGAAACAATCTTCGGATAAGAAAGCGGACAAATCAAAAACTCCGGTTCTTGATAATTTCGGGCGCGATCTTACGAAACTTGCCATCGATAACAAACTTGATCCGATAGTAGGCAGAGAAAAAGAAATTGAAAGAGTGGCGCAGGTTTTGAGCCGCAGGAAGAAAAACAATCCTGTACTTATCGGAGAGCCGGGTGTAGGTAAAACAGCAATTGCCGAGGGACTTGCACTCAGGATAGTACAGAAGACAGTTTCTAGAATATTACATAATAAAAGGGTTGTAACGCTTGACCTTGCGGCGCTTGTCGCGGGTACGAAGTACCGCGGCCAGTTCGAAGAGAGAATGAAAGCCGTAATGAACGAACTTGAAAAGGCAAAAGACGTAATACTCTTCATAGACGAATTACACACTATTGTAGGAGCAGGCGGCGCAAGCGGTTCGCTTGACGCATCGAATATTTTTAAGCCTGCGTTATCAAGAGGCGAGTTGCAGTGTATCGGCGCCACAACATTGAATGAATACAGGCAGTATATTGAAAAAGACGGAGCGCTTGACAGGCGATTCCAGAAAATAATGGTAGAACCTACAACAGTTGATGAGACCATACAGATATTGAATAACATTAAGAGCAAATACGAAGAACACCATTCGGTAAGATATTCGAAAGAAGCAATTGAGGAGGCTGTCAGGCTCAGCGACAGATATATTTCCGACAAGTTTTTACCGGACAAAGCAATCGATGTACTTGATGAAGCGGGTTCGCGCGTTCACCTTGCACACATCATAGTACCTGCCGATATTGCAAAACTTGAAGCGGACATAGAAGCGCTGCGGATTGAAAAGACTCAGGTTATTAAGTCGCAGAATTACGAGGAAGCGGCGAAGATTAGGGACAAAGAGAAAAAATTATTATCAGATCTGGAAGAAGCAAAGTTTGACTGGGATTTAAAGTCACAGAATACATTTTACGAAGTTACGGAACAGAATGTTGCCGATGTTGTAGCAATGATGACAGGAATACCTGTGAACAGAGTTGCAGAATCCGAAACGAACCGTCTCGTTAACATGGAAGATTATCTGAAAAAAGTGATAATAGGGCAGGATGAAGCGATTGAGAAGTTATCGAAATCCATAAGAAGGGCAAGAGCGGGATTGAAGGATCCGAACCGGCCTATTGGTTCATTTGTTTTTCTCGGTCCTACGGGAGTGGGTAAAACGGAACTTGCGAAGCAACTCGCTAAATTTTTATTTGATTCGGAAGACGCTTTGATACGCGTAGATATGAGCGAGTATATGGAAAAATTCAATGTATCAAGGCTTGTGGGAGCGCCTCCGGGATATGTAGGATATGAAGAAGGCGGGCAACTTACGGAGAAAGTAAGAAGAAAGCCATACAGCGTAGTGCTTCTTGATGAGGTTGAAAAAGCGCATCCTGACACGTTTAATGTGCTGCTTCAGGTGTTAGACGACGGTTCATTGACGGACGGACTCGGAAGAAAAGTTGATTTCAAGAACACCATAATAATTATGACTTCGAATATCGGCACTCGCGATATAAAGATGGATAAGGTACTTGGATTCGGAGATTCGAAAGATATAACAAAATATGAAAAGATGAAAACGAATATTGATGATGCAGTTAAGAAAGTTTTTTCCCCTGAATTTTTAAACAGAATTGACGACTTTTTAGTATTCCACCAACTTGGAAGAGAAAGTATTCTAAAAATTGTTGATATTTCAGTTGAAAAACTTCAGAAAAGACTTAAGCATCAGAATATAACAATTGAAATTACAAAATCCGCAAAGGAATTAATTGCCGACAAAGGATTCGATCAGAATTACGGTGCGCGACCTTTAAGAAGGGCGATACAGAATTATCTGGAAGATCCTTTAAGCGAAGAGATATTAAAAGGCAATGTAAAGGAAAACACAAAAGTTCGAGTTAAATTGAAGAAGGGTACTGAAGAATTTGTTTTCGAACCCGTTAAAGGAGGTTCTTCAAATATGGATTCATCTGATGAAATTGTGGAAGAGCCGAAAGAAATTAAAGGATAATTTTAATGAGCAAAAAAACGCCTTTCAATGCATACGTAAGTGCAGTGGGGCATTATTTCCCCGAAAAAGTTATAACAAATAAACATTTTGAAAGTTATCTGGATACGACTGATGATTGGATTAGAACGAGAACCGGCATTTCGGAAAGACGATATCTTGAGAAGGATCAGCCGACATCATACGCAGCAGTAAGAGCGGCCAGAATGATACTGGAAAAAAGAGGAATTTCAGCAAAAGAAATTGATTTAATAATTATTACTACCGTAACGCCGGATATGTTCTATCCTTCAACGGCAGCGCGGGTTCAGAATGAACTAGGCGCAAAATGCTGGGGGTTTGATTTATCGGCAGCATGTTCCGGGTTTATATTCGGACTGAATACGGCAGCGCAGTTCATTGAAAACGGCACATGTAAAAAAGTACTATTAATAGGCGCCGATAAAATGTCAAGCATAGCAAACATGGAGGATAGAAACACATGTGTGCTTTTTGGCGACGGCGCGGCAGGATTTCTTCTTGAGCCGACAGAGGATAAGACAATCGGTGTCATGGACGCGTTACTGCATATGGACGGCAGCGGAGGAGAGTTTCTTTGCCAGCCGGGAGGAGGCAGTCTTAATCCTCCGACGCATGAGACAGTAGACAAGAAAATGCATTTTGTACATCAGGAAGGAAAAGTTGTATTCAGAGAAGCGGTAAAAGGGATGGCTGATATTTCGGTTGAAATTATGGAAAAGAACGGTCTTACGTCCGAGGATGTTGCCTTTCTTGTTCCGCATCAGGCGAATTTAAGAATCATACAGGCGACAGCAGACAGGATGGGAGTAAGTCTTGACAAGGTAATGATAAACATTAATAAATACGGTAACACTACTTCCTGTACGATACCGTCCTGTATTTCGGAACATTTTTATGAAGGCAAAGTTAAAAAAGGCGATAATTTAATTCTTTCGAGTTTCGGAGCCGGTTTTACGTGGGGTTCGATACTTCTGAAGTGGGCAATATAATTTTTATTGAAAAGGTATTGTTATAATTACAATCGTAATTATTCAATGCCTTTTGTTTTACGATGACTTAAATTTATTAACTATGATTATTAAAGCACCGGCAAAAATAAATATCGGCTTAAGGATTTTAAATAAACGGGATGACGGATATCATACGATTGAAACAATTTTTTATCCCGTAAAACTTTTCGACAAAATTGATGTAAGCATACTTCCCAGCGAAAGTGATTTGAATTCCGTTATTATAAAGACCGAAAAACACGCCGTTCCTCTTACGAAGACAAATACCTGCGTTAAGATAATCGAATCATTTTTTCAAGTATTCCGGATAAAGGAAACATTCAAGATAAATATATTTCTGGAAAAGAACATTCCGATAGGCGGCGGTCTTGGGGGCGGCAGTTCCGATGCGGGTTCGCTTCTGAGATATCTCGTGAAATATTTCAAAATTGATATTGCAGAGAACAGACATAAGATAATCGAAGCAGCATTGTCTGTCGGCAGCGATGTGCCATTTTTTCTTATTCAGAAACCTTGCTATGCTACAGGCAGGGGGGAGAAACTTAAATTGCTGAATAAGTTTTTGCTTGATTATGATGTTCTGCTCGTCAATCCGAACAAACATGTATCGACAAAGTGGGCATATGAAAATCTTAATTTTGACAGTAACCTTAACAAAGAAACAACATTATCCGAAATAGAAGAATTTGATATAGATAATAGGAATTTGTTTGAAAATGAATTTGAGACAGTCGTATTTGAAAAATATCCAGAACTTGCAGAAGTAAAAAATCAATTAGTATCGTTCGGTGCGGATTTTACTTCTTTGAGCGGAAGCGGCGCCGTTCTTTACGGACTATTCGACAGAAAAGGCAGCAGTAAAATAAAATCAGCCTTTAACAACTTTAAAGCATTTGATTACTTCGTCGCTATCGGCTGATTTAAAATCTTAGAATCCTATTTTCAGATTAAAATAAGATGTTATTACACTTCTTCCTTCCTTTACGGAATATACTGGAGCAAAACTAATATTTCCCTGTGCTGATAATTTATTGTTATACGAGTGAACACTCAACACTCCATCGACAGTTGATGCGATGTGATTCAAAATTACGACAGTGAGAGTCGTTGTACCTTTATCATAATAATTGTTTGCATTCTGCCTGTCCGTCATATAATTACTTATCTGTGAAAGTTCCGGATAATATTCATAATTGTTTTTAGTAATATCAGGTCCTGCCTGGTCCCAGCCGCACGTATAAGTTCTGTATTTTCCAATAACCTCATAATACTGCTGATCGCCGTAATTCGGCAGAGTATGAGAAAATCCGCTTTGTTCTTCACAGGAATTTACTTGTGCTCTTAACGTATTAAGATTTTGTTCATTCGGATTAATTCCGCTTGAGCCAGTAAAATTTTGTGAAACCAGCCAGGCTGCGTATTTCCTGACACTCCAGTGCTGGTCTGCATACTGCTGATATGCGGTTGTCTGATCGTTTCCTTTTTTCTGGAATGTCGCATAAGTAACCCACAAACCCGCTTCTATCGCAAGGAATATAGCGCTCTTGATATAACTCTTTGCATAAAATTCACCGGCGCCGGGAATAACAGCCGAAAGTACTCCTCCCAAAAAAGGATTTTTTTCTTTAGTTGAATCATAGTCAGCCGTTTTAGTAACGAACTTTTTATTGCTGATATTATCAACGGATAAAACTTTCGTGCTTAGACCCTGCAGAGAATTATCTTTATCGAAGTTATTATTCATATTTGCATATTGCGCATATGAATTATAAAACGAAATACAACTGAAAATTATTACAACGACTAATAATTTTGATTTTTTCATCAATAATAAATTTTGTTTAAAAAAAGGCCGTTAGCCGGTAAATATGTTGCCTTTATTTTATCTCCTTTTGAAAATTTTTCTTTAGTTTCTTCTATTTCGAGTCTGCCTCTTCCAAGGTCAATCAGGCAGCCGATTACAGCCCTCACCATAGAGTGAAGAAATCTGTCGGATGAAATAACAAATTCAAGTTTTCCGTTCTTTTTATCGTAAACGTATTTGATTTGTTTTAAATTGCACCTGAATCCGTGCTTGTCGCTGTGATTCTTGCAAAACGATTTAAAAGAATTATATCCGCATATAATTTTAATAAATTCATCTATAATATTAAAGTCAAGTGCGTAATTTAATTTGAAATAATATTTTCTTCCGATTGAAATGTTGTTCGTTGTAATTCTATAAATGTACTCGCGTTCAACAGCGGAATATCTTGAGTGGAAGGCGTCATCTACTTTTTCGATGCTTTTTATTGTGATGCTTTCTGGAACAATTGAATTAAGAGAGTATAAAAATTTTTCGGTATCATCAATGTTTGCCGCGGTTTTGAAGTTTGCAGTCTGGTTATACGCATGAACGCCGGCATCTGTTCTGCCGGCGCCCGTTAGTTTAATTTCCGTTCTTAGTATAGTAAATAAAGCATTTTCCAGGACTTCCTGTATTGTGTTACTGTGTTTCTTCTGTCTTTGCCAGCCTACATAATCCGAACCGTCATATTCAATTATTATCCTGTAGTTCAGTCTGTCCAAATTAAAATGATTTTACAAAATTCAAACGTAATCCGTCGATTTTGTTCTGCGGAGATGTCGTAAATTCGCTGCTTAAGTGCATTCCGCCGGTCTGAGCATTTCCTTTGTTTGTAAGTATTAAAGCGGAGATGCCGCTGACCAGACGGTTAATAATCATTCCGGTTATGAACAAGGTTCTGACATTATATGTACGTTCGCTTCTTTTCCTCTGCAAATCAAATAAATCCATATTGTCTTTGCTGTCCCAGTTCCAGTAAAATGTATTTATATCATATAATTTATTGTATTCACCTCTGGCAAGTTTATTATTATTGTAATCGTAAATGCTGAGGAAACTGCCAACATTGGAAAAGTAATCGTCGTCTTTACCGCTTTTACTAAGTCCTGAGTGCGTTGACGCATAAGAGCGCGAATCGTCACGTAAAATATTTCCGTAATAATTCACTCCGAAAAGACCCAGCCACATTGCCGCTTCGGCGCCCAGAAAATAGCCGCCCACATCCATTCTTCCGGCATAGTAATGCCCGGCACCGGGTAAAATCAGCGACAGCAATGCCGACAGGGCAGGGGATTTTTGGTTTACATCCGCTGCACCGTTTAATGTTCTGCCGGTTGTTTCAGTTGTCATAACTTTGTTTCTTGCATCCGATAATTTATATGCGCCGTCTGTATTTTTAATTTGCGCATTCAATACTGCGGCAAACAACAACGATATAACTATAACAGCAACTTTTGCTTTATTTTGCATTTAATAATTTTTGAATTCTTTCTGAAAACTCTTCGGGTTTTAGGAATCCTGTAACCCTCAACTCTTTTATTTCTTCTCCGTTTGCTTTCATGAAAATTACAACGGGAAGACCTTTTATAGCATATTTACTTGAAATATCCGAATTTTCTTTCGTTAAGTCAATCTTAATGTTGTTCATTGATTTTGACAGGTCAACTACCTTTCCATCAACATAAGTGTACTTATCGAGTTCTTTGCATTGGGCGCACCAGTCGGCATAAAAATCTATCATAATTGGTTTCTTATCTGCCTTAATTGAATTTTCAATTTGTTCTACTGATGTTAATTTTTTCCATTCGACTTCTACGGTTTTTGATTCCGGCTTTATTAACCATACACCGAACACGATACCGGCGATTGCTATAGCATATTTTACTTTGGTGTATCCTTTTGCATTCAGTCCTTTGTTATCAAAAATTATCAGATACACGCCGGAGAGAATTATTGAAAGCGGGAATACGACATTATAAATGTTTTCAGGAATAAGCGGAGCAAGCGTATTCAACGCCATGATAACCAGCACCAGACCGAAAATAATTTTAACGCTAATCATCCATTCGCCCGAACGGGGAAGTTTGCTTATTGAACTTGAGAAGGCAGCAAGGAATATGTACGGAACACCGAGACCGAGCGATAGGACGAAGAATAGGAAGAATCCCATTAACGGGCTGCCTAATTTTCCGACATAAACAAGGAGGCTGAGAACGATAGGACCGATACACGGTGCCGCAATGAAGCCAACGAGAAGTCCCATCATAAGCGAACCAATAAATCCTTTACGGTTTTTATTTCCTTCCAGGGCAAGTTTCTGAGGTACTCTGATTTCCCATAGTCCGAACATTGAAGTTGATAATGCGACAAAAATAAGCGCAATAACTACAATAACTATAGGGCTTTGTAATGCGGTTCCTAAAATGCTCCCTGTCAATGCTGCAAAAAGTCCAAGCAGAGAATATGTAACTCCCATTCCAATTGCATAGAAAACTCCCATCATGATGCTCTGGAACCTGTTACCGCTTGACTGCGAGCCGAAATAACTTATTGTAATAGGGATTAAAGGATAAATGCACGGAGTAAGGTTCAAAGCAAGTCCCCATACAAAAATCACAAGTATACCGAGGAATAATCCTTTTTCTTCGATGAATTTAGAAACTTTTTCTTCATCAGGATTCTGACCTTCGGGTCTTTGATTTTCCTTCATTGTTTCTTTGACAGGAGGAACATCACTTTTAGTTGGTTTTGAAAAATCAATTTTTGCAAAAACATCTTTATTTGCATCTGCTCCTTTTTTGGAAATATTTATTTTAATATCACTCTTTAAAGATTTAGGAGGATAGCATGCAGCATTATCGCATGCCTGATAACTCAGTTCAAGCGGTATTGAATACGTGCCGTCCTTTAAATCTTTTTTAGGAAGCATAGTTACGCCGATGACTAATTCGCCTTCATAAACCGGAATTTCGGTTGAACTGAAAGCGAACTTGTACATTTTATGAGCAGGATAATAAAAATTTATAATATTGAAATCCGCAGCGGTCGACAAAAGTTCTGTTTTTATAAACGAATCGTCAGCCGGAGAAACGGAATTTATATGGTATTTTTCTTTAATTTTAATCTTTAAAGCAATTTTTACCGTATCGGCAGAAGAGTAAGACTCTCTGTCCGAAAAAACTTTATACGAAAGGTGTTCAGTTTCCTGAGCATATAAATTCAGGGAAAAGAATAAAAACAACAAAAAAAGAAGTGATTTTTTTCTCATAATACCAATACCCGCAGGTTTTTAATAATTTTTAATGCAAAATAATTAAGAAACTTACCTGTAATTACTTGTAATTTCAACAGAAAAAGCCCTAATTCGGCGTGTATGCTTGATTTTCTCTTGATTTTCAGTTATTTTTGTATAAGAACAATTTATAAATCAATTGAATTATATTATAGAGATTTGATAATTACTTCTTTTTTCATTAGATTATAAAATAAATAAAGGAGAGAAATTTTGAAGCCAACAGCAAAAACAAAGTCAAAAAGTGATAATCCGTTGAGTGAACTTATAGATGATGAAGTATTTAACACATTGAAGAAATACAAATTACTTGATGAAAAAGCCATCAGGGATTACAAAATTCGCCAGATGTATAAGGATATGAGGCGTGAGATGAGTGCAGGAGAGGCAATCGATAAAATACAGGAAATGTTTCCGTATCTACAATTTGATACAATCAGAAAGATAGTTTACCAGGTGTCGAAGTAAGGATTTTTATAGTTCTATAAAAGCCGGTAGATTTTCTGCCGGCTTTTTTTATTTCCATTTTATAATTAATTTGGTAAAAAAGTCATGAAGTACGATAATACAATCATAGAGAGCCTTCTTATTAATTTTCTCCGCAACGAAGCGAACCGCATCGGCATAAGCAAAGCCGTTGTAGGTCTCTCAGGCGGTATCGACTCGGCAGTTTCAGCATACCTTTCAGCGAAAGCATTCGGACCGGAAAATGTTCTGTGTGTTATGATGCCGTATAAGAGCAGCAGCAAAAGCAGTATTACTGACGCAGAAAAGGTTGTTAATGCGCTTGGTGTCCGTTCGAAAAAAGTTGAGATATCGCCGATGGTGGATGCTTATCTAAATACTCTCGAAGGTGATGTTTCTAATCTGAGAAAAGGCAATGTGATGGCAAGAATGCGTATGATTGTACTGTATGACGAATCAGCAAAAGAAAAGGCTCTTGTTATAGGGACAGGAAATAAAACGGAAGTACTTCTGGGTTATACAACGCTCTGGGGGGATTCCGCTTGCGGTATAAATCCTCTTGGCGACCTCTATAAAACACAGGTCTTCGATCTTGCAAAACATCTCGGCGTTCCTCAGGAACTTATAGACAAGAAACCTTCAGCCGATTTATGGGAAGGTCAGACAGACGAAGAGGAAATGGGTATCACTTATGCAGGGGTGGATAAATATTTATTCGAGAAAGTCGACGAAAGAAGAACCGATGAAGAACTAATCAAGATGGGATTTGAAAAATCATTCATGGATAAAATCAATTCCATGATAGTCAGGAATCAGTTCAAACGCGTTCCGCCTTTAATAGCGAAGGTATCTAACAGAACTGTGAATGTGGATTTCAGGTATAACAGGGACTGGAATACTTAGGCAATTAGTAATTAATAATTAATAATTAGTAATTTAATATCAGTAGTGTCCCGCTTAAAAAACACGGAAGGCTGCAACTACTAATAAAATATAGCAGTAAGAGGGTTTTTCTTTAAAATCGATTTGAATTTATTCGATTAATTATTTCATTCATTTTTGGCTGAA
>JAQTLX010000003.1 GCA_028714695.1 Ignavibacteria bacterium
CGGCCCGATATATAAAGACATAATAAGTAGAACTTGCGGCGACAAACTGACCGCTAATAAAAGACTTGTCATAAATTTTTATGCTCTAATAAATCGGGACTTGCATTTTAACATAAAGGAATGACAAGGGGGACGGGAATGACAAAGAGTGTAACGAAATATTTTGAAATAAAAGAAAAACTCCGTTCTAATGAACGGAGTTTTATTAAACACAATGATATATTTCAAACGGTTATTTCATATCCATCGCCATCTTAAATGCATTGTATGCATCTACTATGCCGCCTGTTTTCGATAACCTGGCGAAATCGACTCTTCCGAGTTCGTTTGTTTTCACTTCAACGCCGTTATATTTGCGTGATGACTTTGTAAGAATATCTTTTATCTGTGCCGCCGTGAGGTTCGGGAAATATCCCTTAATAATAGCCGCAACCCCTGCTGTTTCGGGCGACGCCATTGATGTGCCGCTCAAAGACATATAACCTCCGTTCGGTACAGTCGAGTTTATTTCAATTCCCGGTGCAAAAACATCGACTACGTTTTCGGAAAAATTCGAGAACGAAGCCGCAAGGTCAAACTTTCTGTTTTTATTGAGAGGGTCTTTTTCTTTGTTCCACTGTTTCATCCACGTGCTTGCTCCAACACAGACCAAATTCGAGAAATATTTAATTTCGCCGTTTTCTACGTAAAACTTCATCGGGTAGTTCACTGTTTTTTCAATGTCAGTCCCTTCGTTTCCCGCAGCAACTACAAATAACACTCCTTTTGATTCGGCATATTGGATTGCTTCTTTTACGTAATCCGCATTGCCCGCGAAATATTTTCCTGCCGAAAGATTAATTATACTTGCTCCGTTATCGGCCGCATATCTGATTCCGTTCGCGATGTCTTTATCCCTTTCATCGCCGTCAGCCGGTACAACCCTTATGTACATTAATTTTACAAAAGGAGCCTGACCGATTCCTTTTTTCGTCGAGCCTATAATTCCGGCTACGTGCGTGCCGTGTTTGCTTTCTTTGGGCGACGGGTCGTTATCGCCGTAGTTCTTTTCATCGAGTACATTTGGATTATCTCCGATTAATTTGGAGCCGTCGAAGTTCAGGTCATAAAGCGATTCGACTTTTCCCTTATATGAGTTTTCGTATTCGATTATTTCATCTGGACCTGCGCCTACAAGCATATAGGTTCCGAGAATTTTCTGTGCCGCTTCCTTCGATTTACCTGTAAGCGTTCCGGATATTTCCTGTAATTTTTTCGGGTCTGTCGTAACTTTGTTTTCTTTCAATACTGCAACCGCGTCTTTAAGATCTTTTGCAAGCATCTTTATATAATCATATGTTTCCGAATCTTCCTTTTTCTTCCTGTCGTATTCTTCTTTAACCTTTTTGTAATACGCATCCGTTTCAGGCACGCCTTCTTTTTGCAGACGCGCGTATTCGCGTGTGACTTCAAGCGTCAGATTTGTTGCCTTGCCGAGAAAATTCCATCCGTGAAAATCGTCAACGAAACCGTTGTTGTCGTCATCAACTCCCGCAACACCGTTTATTTCGGCTTCATTATTCCAAATATTGGCTTTTAAATCGGGATGGTCCATCTCGAATCCGGAATCCATAATAGCAACAATGATTGGTTTCGGTTCAAGCCCGAGAGTTTTAATGTAATCGTACAGTTCAAGTGTTCTTGTGCCTTCATATCCGTCTTTTTCGGGTGATAACTGAGCCCAATCGGGAAGGTCCGTTCCGCCTATGTCCGTTCTTATTTTGTCGAACACGTTCATTGGAATTGTAACTTCCTTGCCGTCAAGGACTACCGTGTAATGATATCCGTAGTCATTGACGGAGTTCAGTGTTGTACCGAAACCGAAAGTGAATACAACAGCAAGAACTAAAATAGAAAGAAAATGCAGTTTTTTCATAGTATTGTTTAAAGTTATAAGTATTATAAATATATAGTGTATTTCGGACTAAAAAGTTTCAGTTTAAAGCATTTATTTTTTTGAAAAAACAAACTTTCGTAAATCAAAAATTAAATATAAAAAATCAAAAACACATATAAAAAAGAAAAAAGTTTCTGCAAATCGGTATTTATTGGTTTTCACAAAGAAAATCTTTTCGTTTAAAAATCAAATTGATTGAACTTTTCCTATTTTATTTTTGATATTTGATTTTTTATATGTCTTCCAAACGCCTGATACAAAGACAAACAATTTATTTGTTGTGCTGCGCCAATTCCATCAGTATGCCGTTCGTTGATTTCGGATGCAGAAAGGCGATTAACATTCCTTCGGCGCCGATTCTGGGCTGTTGGTCAATAAGTTGAATACCGTTCGATTTAAGTTCGTCGAGTTTCGCCGCTACGTCCGGTACCTGAAACGAGCAGTGATGTATTCCTTCGCCTCTTTTTTCAACGAATTTTCCGATGGGCGATTCCGGTGATGTTGCTTCGAGCAGTTCTATATCGAAATTTTCAAGTTTGATTTTTCTTACGTTTACTTTCTGTTCCGCGACGTATTCCTGTTCTCCGGCCTTAACGCCGAATATTTTTTCGAATACGGGTACCGAGTTTTCGAGTGATTTTACCGCGATTCCTAAATGTTCAAGTTTCATGATTTGGTATTTAAGTTTGTTTCCAAAAATAGCAATTATTTCCAAGCCTTAAAATTCAAATTTTTATAGATTTGTGTATTCCCGAAATAATGTATCTCAAACTCTCACTTAATGTAGAATTAGACGGGAGAATTTTTAATTTTAAACTGAACTTTTGCATTCTAAAATTTTCATTTTTAATTTATCCGCGCATAAATAAACAAAAACGCGGAATCATTCATTTTTTGGCAGGGTTTTTCAATTGAATGTTATTAAAATTATTGTTCTTTTTGCAATAACTTAGTCATATTATTGATGATTACTTTACAATTTTTAAAACATTCGTTTACAAATTGTTCTTATCTTCCAAACCCGCATATTTATTTTGAAAATATAAAATTACACTTCCATTATGTTTAAAGCCTTTATGCCAAAACAGCCGAAATTTTTTGAGATGCTTGCCGTTCTTACGGAGGAAGCGCACAAAGCGGCGAAAATACTTATGACTCTTTCGGGAAATCTCGATAACCTCGATGAACTTGCATCGGAAATTCATGTCATAGAAAATAAATGCGATGAGATTACTCACGGTATAGCAAACGAACTCAATGAAACTTTCGTGACGCCTATAGACAGGGAGGATATATTCGCCATAACAAACGCGCTTGATGACGTTGTCGACGGCATAGACAGAATAGCGTCGAAACTTAAACTTTATAAAATTAAAACACCGCCTCATTTCGGACCGCAACTAGCCACGATACTTTTGAGACAGACCGAACTTCTGAACGAAATTGTAAGAAGCATGACGGGCGATTTTAAGAAAACACTTGAGAAACTTGTAATCATCCGGAATCTTGAAACGGAAGGCGATGCAATATTCAGAGATTCAATCACATACCTCTTCGAAAACGAAAAAGACGCGATAGAAGTAATTAAAAGAAAAGAAATTCTTGAAAATTTTGAAAAGGCAGTGGATAAGTGCCAGACGGCAACCATTGCAATAGAAGGGGCGTTGATTAAAAATTTATGAACATGCTTGAACTTGTATTGATAGTTGTTTTTATCGCACTCATCTTTGATTTTCTTAACGGATTTCACGATTCCGCGAATTCAATCGCAACCATCGTTTCCACACAGGTTTTAACTCCCCAGAAAGCGGTACTCTTTGCCGCTTTTTTCAATTTTGTTGCGGCATTCACCTTTGATGTTGCCGTCGCGAAAACAATCGGCAGCGGCCTTGTAAAGATAACTGAAATTGATATTTACGTACTTACCGCCGGACTTCTCGGCGCGATTTTCTGGAATATATTTACGTGGTATTTCGGAATTCCCGTAAGTTCGTCTCATGCACTCATCGGCGGATACGGCGGAGCCGCGGTGATGAAACTCGGCTGGAGCGTACTTATACTTCCTGCCTGGATTAAAGTTATTGTATTTATTTTTGTAGCGCCTCTTCTCGGACTGCTGCTCGGAACAATTAATATGTTTGTCACAACCTGGATTGTAAGAAACAAGAAACCGCGGAAGGTGGATAAGGCTTTCAGAAAACTGCAATTGGTCTCCGCGGGATTTTACAGTTTCGGACACGGAACAAATGACGCGCAAAAAACAATGGGTATTATAGCAGGCGTTTTGTTCTCGGCAAAATATATAGATTCGTTTTACATACCCTTTTATGTGGTTATTCTCTGTCACGCGGCAATAGCCCTCGGAACAATGTACGGCGGCTGGCGTATAGTGAAAACTATGGGTATGAAGATTACAAAGTTAAAACCCATCGGCGGATTCTGCGCCGAACTTGCAGGCGCAACCACTCTTCTGGGAACGGCATTACTGGGAATCCCGGTAAGCACTACGCAGACAATTACGGGGGCAATCGTAGGCGTAGGCACTACGCAAAGACTTTCCGCGGTACGGTGGGGCGTCGCGGGAAAAATCGTATGGGCATGGGTTTTGACAATTCCTCTTTCAATGATTTCGGGCGGGTGTATTTACTGGGTCATTTCCCGATTTCTCTGATTAAGTAGATTAATTAATATTTATGATTAGCAGAAATGTTCTTATAACCGGAGCAAACTCCGGCGTAGGAAAAGCTCTTGCGGTGAAAATTGCCGCCAAGAAAGCTAAACTGATTATGCTTTGCCGCAACGAAGAAAAGGCTGAAGCGGCGAGGAAAGAAATAATTCAAAAAACGGGGAACGAAGATGTACATATTATTATTGCCGACCTTTCTTCACTGAACTCCGTCCGCACAGCCGCAGAAAATATTCAGAAAAGTTTTCCCGAAATGTATCTTATTATTAATAATGCGGGTCTCTCCGTACAGGAAAGGAAATTATCCGCCGACGGATACGAAATGACATTTGCAGCGAATTATCTCGGACCTTTTCTATTGACGAATCTCCTGCTTGACCTGCTGAAAAATACAGCGCCTTCAAGAATTATCAACATAGCGTCTGAAGCACACGAGAAAATAGAATTCGATGACCTTATGTCGGAAAAAAACTATAACGGATTCAAGGCTTACAAACATTCGAAGATGGCAAACATCATGTTTTCGTATGAACTTGCGAGAAGACTCGAAGGAACGGGCGTTACGGTCAACTGCGTTCACCCGGGAGTCGTGCAGACCGCTATCTACAAACATATTAAAGGACCGGGAAAAATTTTAATAGACCTTATGTGGCCGTTCTTTATAACACCTGAAAAATCCGCCGACAGAATTATGCCGCTTACAATTCCGTCGAAAAATAAGACCGTAACAGGAAAATATTTCGTTAAAGGAAAAGAAGCGGAATCAAAAGAGGGCTCTTATAGTATTGCAGACTGTAAAAAACTGTGGTACATTAGCGAGAAACTTACTGGTTTAAACACATAATTTTTCAATAATTCTTTATAACAAAACCATGAATTACTTAAAAATCTTTTTACTGATTCTTGCAGTTGTTTTGGCAGGATGTTCATCGCAAAAACCCCTGACTCAGCCGCAGTCAACAATGAACCTCAATGACATCTGGGCGCTTGTAAAAATTCAGGATAAAGAACTTACCACGGAACAGAAAAAACCGCAGCCGATGATTGAACTGCATCTTAAAGACGGCAAGTTTCTCGGCAATACCGGCTGCAACGAAATGAGCGGGAAACTCGAATACAGCGATACATTCATTAAGTTTTCGGATATTTCGCAGACAAAGATGTTCTGCGCAGAATCCGTTGAAACAGAGTTTTTAACAGCCCTTAAATCCGTTGATTCATGGAAAATAGAAAAACTTACGCTGTATCTTAAAAAGGGAAATGATGTTGTTCTCACTTTCAAAAAAGTAGATTAAACATTATTTTATTTCTTTTATAAATCAACGAAATTAAATGGACATAACAGGAAAAATACACGAAATCTTCCCGATTCAGACAATAAAGAGCAGTTTTACGAAAAGAGAATTTATTCTGCTGGACGACACAAACGACCAGTTTCCCCAATACATTAAATTCGAACTGATTCAGGATAAGTGCTCTATCATCGATAACTATAAACCCGGTGATACTATTAAGGTCTATTTTAACCTTAAAGGAAGAGAATGGATTAATCCCAAAGGAGAAAAAGTATATTTCAATTCTCTGGGCGCATGGAAAATTGAATCGGCAGGCTCAGGCTCGCAGCCCGAAACAGCGCCTCCTGATTTTATGCCGGGCGATGATGATATGCCGTTCTAATCAATTAGTAATTAGTAATTAATAATTAGTAATTGAAAACGGTATGGTTTAACCATCGGAAATTTTGATTTTAAAAAAGGACAGACCCGTAAAGGGTCTTTTCTTTTTTTGTCCGGGGATATTAAAATTTTTGTAGAGTAATCTAAAAGAATATATGAATCATATTTCTTGTTTTCTAATTTCTAAAAGTAATTACTAATTACTAATTACTAATTACTAATTACTAATTGTCCAGTAAATCTGTTCTCCCTCTTTGAGAGTCTTCACGAACGGTTTCAAATCGTTGTAGCCTGATGTAGTGTCGTTTAAAATATTCATCATTGCGTCGAGCGGTTTGTTTGCATCCGACATATATTTAGCCGAACCGTAGTGAACAGGTATCATATATTTTGCCCTGATGTCTTTGAAGAGTTCTAATGCTTCCAAAGATGTAGTATGAAACCAGAAACCCATGGAATCACAGTTCCGGCAGGGACCTACAGGTATTAATGCTACGTCTATACTAAATCGTTTTCCTATTTCTTTAAACGCTTTGTTGTCGTATCCCGTATCGCCTGCAAAATAAACCACTGCGTCTTTATATTCGAGAACATATCCCGTAGCGCCCTGCTCAAGCCAGGAATAAACATCGAATCCGTACCGCCCGCCCATGTGTTTTGCATATACGGGAGTAACTTTCATGCCGTCGATATTAATCGTCTTTCCTATGTAATCTTTTAACTGCGCGTCGCGATTTTCAAGCCTAATCATGTCGATATCGAATCCGGGCATATAGTTTTCAACACCTTCCGGAAATACAAGTTTTGCTTTGGGAAATTTTTCCGACAATTGACTTATTGCCGTAAAGTTCAAATGGTCCATGTGAGAATGCGAAACAAATATATAGTCGAGTCTTTTCAGACTGTCAACGTTAAGCCCGAGTTCCTTTCTTCTCAGTATCACACCGCCGAAACGTTTGCTGAAAAACGGGTCGAATATAAGAACTTTGTCGTACATCTGCACAAGCGAGGTCGAGTGTCCGCCCCAGAGAACGGATATTTTGACGCTGTCTCTGAGCGGGTTATCGAGTTTGGATACTTTAAGCGGTTCGGAAAAAATACTATCGCCTGCATTCCGCATTAATATATTAACATATCCGCACCCTCCTATAAACATGGCGAGCATAAGATAAGGCAGTATTTTCATCGGCATTTTTTTCATCAGAAATATTTCAAATAGAATGAGAAGGAATACAAATTGTTTTTATTGAAATTCTTCGTAAATTGAACTCCTGCAATTCCGCCGAAGAAATAAACTCCCGCCTCTACACCCGGATATCCACTGTCGCCTGTGATTGAGTTTTTTCTGAAAGTATATTTTCCTCCGAGAGACATTGAAATATTCTCTCCCATTT
The DNA here is from genome assembly GCA_028714695.1 of Ignavibacteria bacterium. Taxonomy (GTDB): domain Bacteria; phylum Bacteroidota; class Ignavibacteria; order Tepidaquicellales; family Tepidaquicellaceae; genus CAIKZJ01. Next base: position 7,693 of record JAQTLX010000003.1, read on the forward strand.
CCTGAACGGGAATAATTACTCTTGCACCTGTATTCAGTCCGAAATTATCGAATCCCGAATATTTAAAACCCGAAGTTGCAATTTCAGGCTGAATGAACAATTCCGCGGAACCAGTTACGCGTCTTACGGGATTAATCATAAAGAATTGCACAGGGCTAACGAATTTATTCGTTTTAAAAGAAAAGTTAACGGGCGTAATCTGCCAGCGCAGGGAAAACTGTAAGCGTGCATTGTTGTCGTTTGCATCGCTCACAAATGCGGGCGAAGGTATTGCCTGAAGCAGAAACCATGTAGCGTATTTTGTGAAAGTCTTTTCCGAAAGGTCTCTTTCCTGCGCATAAGAACCGGACGACAGGAGAACAAGCGAAAGGAAAAATATTATTATTGTATTTTTAATAAAACAAATTTTTGTTTTTGAAAACGTATTTATTCTTTATGGATTAATTTTAATTAATAAAAATATTTTACTTAATGAAATTTGTTTTAAGAAGCACACAACAATATATTTTTCCTTTCTTGAAACTGCTTCTATTTATCTATATAAATAAAACAACAAGTAAATATTTAAAAAGTTCTTTTATCTGAACTCGATAAACATATCTTTGAAATTAATCGTCATTTCTTTAAAGTTGCCGAAGTAGTCCTGTCCGAGATTTCCGTAAAAGAATTTATCCTTGTTCTTTGAGAACTCGGAGAGAAGCGGCGTATTTGACAACTTTCCCGTCTTGCCGTTTGCGGTTAGTTCGAGCGAAGGTATATAATAACCCTTGATTGTTTTCATTCCGCCCGCGCCGCCGATTGTTATATCGACAAGTTTGAGTTTGTCTTCAATCTCGTTTTTGTATGCGTCAAAGTAAGGTTTGTATAACATTGTTGCCATCGCGCCTGAATCGAATGTAAAAATTAAAGTATCCGTTCCGCGGTACATTTGTATAACCGGAGTGAATCCGTTAAAAGCGAGATTTTGTACTTTGCTTTTTGATGGCGCTGCGGAAACTATGATGCTCGTGTCGAAGACTATCCGGATTTCTTCGAAACTTCTTATTATGGGATTTCCGACAATCCCTTTTATTTTATAGAAGCCGAAAGACAGCGCCTCATCTGGAAGCACAAGGAACACGGCGTTGTTTATTGTTATGTCTTTTATTTTCAGCGAAGGGCAGACGGCAATTTTGGAATCTACTTTTACGCCTGTTATTGCGCCGACCTTCATTTTGGTGTCTATAAGTTTAAGACCGAATTTCTTTGCAAGCGATTCCGCAATAACTGAAAAGTTTGCGCCTGTATCAAAAATGAAATCCGTATCTTCGTCATTAATCGTTACCGGAATATTCCATAGGTTTGCAATGTCCTTTTTTGCGGGAATGTTCACCTCTCCCGGTTTTGTGATTGTCTGCGGTTTCGCGTCTATAAGCGCCGTCCAGAGATTTATATCGTCGGGAATATCTTCCTTTTCATCTTTCTCTAAATATGCGGAATAATTTTTTGTGACGAGCAGGTCGCACTCGAGCGCGTCTTTGTATTCATAAAGGTTTACGTGGTTGTTCGATTTTGCTTTTAAAAGTTCGGCTTTCAGCGAATCGGGTATTTCTTTAGAATGTTCTTTTAAAAGCCCCGATATCAGCATGTTCGAATTTTTGAAATCCGAAAATACATTTTTGCTGAGCGATTCGAGATATTTTTTCTGCCAGTCGTTTTTATATTTAGTCTTCGGAATGGCGTCTCTCAGAGCGAAATAATTATTCGCTTTGTACAGTTTGAATGCATCTGAAAAATCCTGTGCGTTCGAAATTGGAATAATAAAAAGTAATAATAAAAACGAAATAATAAGTTTCTTTTTCATAAGCATAAATTTTATAAAGAGTTGTATTCCTGTTTGACTTTTTTGGGAAGGCTTTCAACAATTATATCGTATGAATGGTCAATCATTTCAAGAATAAGTTTTCCCGGAAGAGAACCGTTTATCGTAACCGTGTTCCAGTGTGTTTTGTTCAGATGAAATCCCGGTTCTATGGCGTCATATCTCTCACGCAGTTCTACGGCACGCTCCGGGTCGCACTTGAGACTTAATTCAAAAGGAATTTTGAAATTCATCATCATGAATATTTTATTCATAACCTTGAACACAAGCACCGAATCACCGAACGGCATTCCTTCCGTTACGCCTTTCTTTGAAAGTGCATATTCCCTTAAAAAATCAAAATCCATGTGATATTAAATAATTGAAACCTGTGTTATATATAAAGATACGGATGAAAACCAACAATGTTCTGAGCACAGGGTTTTGTCTGCTGTCAAAATGAAAAGAAAATATAATTTTTCCAATCCCTAATATTATGTATCAGTCATTTCCGAATATTATCGTTATAGTGGTGTCATGTGCCTGCCCGCCTTCTCATTGGGAGGGTTACACCTGACACGCAGGTCAAAGATTCGCCGTGGAGAACGTAAGCCTGCATATTTCTCCTCATTCCCAAAGTCCCATTTTGGAACGCGAAAATAACCCCGCACTTGAAATTCTCAAAACGATATGTTGATACCCAAACATCTTATCTCTTCGATGCAGCCCGCGGTTTCAACCGTGAGTATAGAATGTGCAAAAAAGCAGCCGTTTCAACGGTTTAAAACTCTTTACGATATGTTGATACCCAAACATCTTATCTCTTCGATACAGCCCACGGTTTCAACCGTGGGTATAGAATGTGAAAGAAAGCAACCGTTTCAACGGTTTAAAACTCTTTTCTATTAACCCACTTTCCGTTTTCCATTTTCCCGTTCCGCCTTCCTCTATTATCATTGTTCTTTATTTTCCTTTTAGGAATATTTAAGAAAAAAAGCATTATTATGAGAAATGATAAACCGTTTTATATTTTAATATTATTCTTCGTTTTATTTTCATTTTCAAATATATATTCCGCGCCGGGCGACACTACGTGGATAACCGCCTACAATCAGGAACTGCATTACTGGGCTGATGTGCATTATAAAAAAGTTAATTTTCCGGACACGTCGCACCACTACAGTAAGATTGTTATGAAATACACATTAGGATGTCCTGCTGGCGGATGCGATCCATGGGACAGATTCGGATGTCTAAGGGTAATTGTAGATACGAATACATACTATGAAATTGCAAGAGTTATAACTCCGTACAACATTGTGGGAGCCGGGTATCCCGGAACGTGCACGTATGATTATGACCTTACGGACTACATGCCCCTTCTCCATGATTCGGTTAAATTCGGAAACTACATTGAGACGTGGATTAATAATCCGAAAGGATGGCTTGCAACTATAAAATTCGCGCTCATTGAAGGCGAAGTTCAGCCGAAACCTTTTAAGGTCGTTAACTTATGGCAGAACCAGTATCTGGTTTACGGCGATACGGCGAATCCTCCGTCATCGCACCTTCTTCCGAAGAACGTAACAATCGACCAGAATGCATACAGCGTTAAAGCGCGAATAATAACAACAGGGCACGGGCAGGGTAATTCTGATAACGCCGCCGAATTCAGCGTGAAACAACACGGTATAATTGTCGGCAATGATACGCTTAGTTATCTGCTGTGGAGATACGACTGCATCACGAACACATGCAGTCCGCAGGGCGGAACGTGGCATTATGCGCGTGCAGGCTGGTGTCCCGGAGCAAGCGTAATTCCGTGGGATACGACAATTACATCATACGTCGCGCCCGGGCAAAACAAACTTTACGGTTATTACCTCGAACCTTATGTGAACTCCTGCAGGCCGACAAATCCCAACTGCGTAAGCGGCGTTACCTGCACTGACTGCAACTATAACAGCACCGGACACACGGAACCGTTTTACAGGGTTGAAACACAGTTGATATATTACAAAGTAAATCCGAACGTCGGCGTACTGCCTATAAATTCATTCGTTCCGAATTATTATAATCTCGAACAGAATTTTCCGAATCCTTTCAATCCCGCAACGACTATAAAATTTGCCGTTAAAGAAAAAGCAAACGTAAAAATGTCTGTATTCGATGCAGCGGGAAAACTCGTAAATACAATGTTCAACCGCGAACTGACTCCCGGAACATACAAGATAAATTTCGACGGCTCAAAACTCTCCAGCGGAATTTATTTTTACCGGCTCGAAGCGTTTGACTCAAAGGGAATTAATGTTGTTACAAAAAAAATGGTGCTTATAAAATAATTTTAAACGAGGAAATATAAATTTCAAATTCAACGTTTTTACCGGAACGTTGAAGATATAGCGTAATGTTTTAAAAAATAGTTGTAATATCAGCAAACAGGAAAATTTTTTATAAGGGGGTATGGTTCAAAGCGTTGTTTTATACGGCTTTAACGTGCAGGAAAAAAACGTTATAATACTTGCTAACCGCATTTATACGTTCAATAATTATAATTTTTTCGGTAACTTTTCTTTTATTATATGCAGAATTGGATAATTGATATACTTATAACTCTGGCAAAGATAATTGTCGTTGAGTCGGTATTGCTGACCGGTGTCGCGTATGCTGTTTTGGCGGAAAGACGTGTTTCGGCGTTTATACAAAACAGAATAGGTCCGAACCGTGTCGGTTATAAAGGACTGCTTCAGCCGTTTATCGATGTGATTAAACTTCTTATGAAGGAAGACATCGTTCCCGCCAACGCGAATAAATTCGTACACTCTCTTGCTCCCGGCATTTCAATCTTTGTCGCCCTTTCAACGTTCGCCGTTATTCCTTTCGGAGATAAAATTGTTATCGGCGGGCACGAAATAAAATTACAGATTGCCGATGTCAGCATCGGAATTCTCTACATTCTGGCGCTTCTATCGCTCGGAGTTTACGGTATCACTTTAAGCGGGTGGTCATCGAACAGCAAATATTCGCTTCTCGGCGGGCTTCGTTCTTCCGCTCAGATGCTGAGTTACGAACTTTCGATGGGTCTTGCCGTTCTCGGTATTGTGCTTATAAACGGTTCTTTCAGATTGGATACAATCGTGCAGCACCAGTACGGATGGCAGTGGAATATCTTTCTGCAGCCTATAGGATTTCTGACGTTTCTTGTCGCGTCATTTGCTGAGACCAACAGGACTCCTTTCGATTTGCCGGAAGCAGAACAGGAACTCGTAGGCGGATATCACACAGAGTATTCAAGCATGAAGTTCGCGATGTTTTTCATGGCGGAATACGCCGCGGTTATTGTTTCCTCCGCTGTTATAACAACGCTGTATCTCGGCGGCTGGCAGTTTCCGTATCTTCAGACTTTCGGTCTTCCGGATATGGCAGTCAGCATAATACAGATGCTTACTTTCAGTTTGAAAGTTACATTTATGGTTTTCTTCTTTATATGGGTCAGATGGACAATTCCGAGATTCAGGTATGACCAGTTGATGAACATCGGCTGGAAGGTTATGCTGCCGCTTGCAATTGCAAACCTTGTCATTGCGGCAATATATATGGCACTTCTAAAAAATTAATTTATATAAAATGAAAAAAGTTATTTTAGCCGTTCTTTTAGTATTCGTTCTTTGTTCCGTCTCAAAAGCGCAGATGTACACCGATTTTACGCTTACCGACATTGACGGCAACGATGTAACTCTCAGTAAAGTTTTTGATAACTCGAAAGTTGTGCTCGTTGCTTTCTGGGCTACATGGTGCACACCGTGCAAAGAGGAAATGAAAAAACTCGAAGACGTTTACAGCAAATACAAAGACCAGGGATTTGAATATCTTGCAATCAGCATAGATAATCAGAAATCATCCGCAAAAGTAAAATCGTTTATTACCGCTCAGGGTTACTCGTTCAAAGTTCTCATGGACACGGAAAAGAGAGTATTTGAATCTTACGGCGGCAAGGACGAAGTTCCTTATTCATTAATGATTAATAAAAACAAAGACATTATTGCCGTACACATAGGATTCAAGACCGGCGATGAAAACAAGGTAGAAGAAGAAATTAAGACAGCGTTAGGCATTAAATAATTTTTCCCCTATTATTATAAAACAAATTATTAGGAAATGAAGAAAATATTACCTCTCATTTTATTACTGTTTATTTCGTCTGTCGGTTTTGCACAGTTAAAACTGGACGTTAAGGCATCGCTCAACAATGTGCTCAGATACGGAAGCGGAACCGAAAGAAACAACGATGTTGCTTACGGAAAGGAATATTTTGAAAACCTTACCGACGCGCGCCTTTCGGTCAACGATATTATCTTCGGAATGCGCTACGAATACAGCCAGCCGATAGAGTACGGCGTGAACTTCAAAGGCATTAAAAAAAGATTCATTGAATATAACAACGTAAAAGACGGTCTAAATGTGCGCGCGGGCGATTACTGGGAAGTGATTTCACGCGGTCTTACTATGAACGTCTTTGAGGACCGTACACAGTTTTATGATACGGGAATAGACGGGGTAAAGGCATTTTACAAACACACTTTCGGAGATAAACACCCTGTAAAAGTTAAAGCCGAAGTGCTCGGAGGAACGCTTGCATACAACGATTTTGCCGACCCGACACGTGTTGAAGTTTATAACGTCAGGGACGGTAACTTTGAAATATCCCCGTTTAAAATGCTAAACATCGGTACCAACTATGTTTACGCTTACGGAACGGTTCCGACAAGTTCTGATACGACGTCGATAAAAGCATATCTGCCTGAAGGATATTTAAGTTTCAATTATAATAATCTGCAGTTCTTCGCTTCTTATGCTCACAAACAGGTTACAACTGCGCCGAACACTTCTTATCCCGTTCCTATTTCTGCAAAAGGAGACGGACTGTACAGTTCGCTTTCCTATTCAATGCCGAAACTGGGTATAACACTGGATTATAAGAATTACAGATTTGACCTCACGGACCCCGACAACAGAAGCAACGACAGACCTACTAAAATGCTTCCGTTTCAGAATCCCCCGACGGTCGTAAAAGAACATTCTTCGACACTGATTTCAAGAAATCCGCACATCGTTGACTTTAACGATGAAGTCGGCGCTCAGGTGGATATTGTTTATGCTCCGAAAGATAATATTACATTTAATGTGAATGCTGCAGTTGCATCGAGACATTATGATTATTCAAAAACAACAAATGCGGGAAAAGTAGTTTATGCAAGAATAGACAGAAGCGGTAATTATATGCCGTCGATGGACAATCAATTCTCGCCTTACTGGGAATTATACGCCGAAGGCGAATATTATGTAAACAAAAGCCTTTATACAAAACTGGCATTCGACAGACAGAACGCGGTGACATACAATTATGTCAATCCGCTTGCATCCGAAATTTTAAAAGTAAACACGATTCCCGTTGAAGTTAGATATTCGCTTACAAAGGATTACACCTTGAAGTTCATAGTGGAAAATCAATGGGTGGAAAACAATATAAGAGTCGGCGACAAAACATACATGAACAATCTGGTTTCGGTTAGCGTATCGCGTTCTCCGAATATAAGCGCGACGGTAAGCGCTGAAGTCACGAATGACAACGAAGAACCGACAGGAAAGAAAAGCTGGTATCTCGGCGAAGTCTCTTACAAGTTCAATTCAACTAATTCTCTGACGGTTTCATACGGAACCGAAAGAGGCGGGCTGAAATGCACGAACGGTATTTGCAGGTTTGTCAGGCCTTTCGAAGGACTCAGGGCAACCTTAAGTACTAAGTTTTAATTAATTTTATTATAAATTTTTTTTAATATTCTGAAAATGAAAAAATTTGCTTTATACATAATAATATTGTTCGTAGCGGGGTCATTTCTTTCCTGTGAAAGCAACGATAATCCGATTGTAAAAGGTACTTCGGATTTTAAAGCATCCAGCAAAGTGCTGATAGAGTTCTTTACGAACCACACATGCGTTAACTGCCCGATTCCCGGACATTACCTTGATGAAATAGACAGCCTGAAAGGCGTTACATTAAATGATACAAACGTAATTATAATAAGAGTGCATACAACGGTAACATCGTTGAACGATCCGTTCTATCTGTTTAACACCGTTGATAATCTTGCAAGGTCAAATTATTACGGAGCGCTTTTATTTAATCCATATACGGTATTAAACGGAGTTCTTCTGCCCGCGTTCAATACAACAACGTGGACAAACCTCATAGAAAGCAAACTTAAACTGAAGAATCAGTTCGGAATCAATATTGCAAACAATTATGATTCTCTTGCAGGAACAGGAACACTTACTGTGAGCGTAGGTCAGTTATCCGGCTCAACTGTTTCAGACCTGACAATGCATGCGGTTCTTACGGAAAGCGATTTGTACTACGAGGCGCCAAACGGAGAAAAATGGCATCAGAACACAATGAGAAAATTATTTACAGGCACTGATGGAATGAGCATTAATGTACAGCCGGGACAATCATCTGATTTTGAAGTTCCGTATGCGATACCTTCGGGCGTTATAGCAAAGAACTGCAGCATAGTTGTTTTCGTGCAGTCCAAGGGCTCAAAAAGCGTTTTAGGCGTTGAAAAAATTAAATTATATTAAATCATCCGCTTATAAAAAAGTTCATTAAAATATTGCTGCTTTCCGCCTTCCTGGCGGGAAGCAGATTTTTATCGGCAGGAACCGATACGCTGAAAGCCGTTCCGGACACCACAGACCTGAACTCATATAATAATGTTGAGAAATTATTTGAAAATTCCATGGAAGATACGGAAGACTCAAAACTGCTTGATAAAATTGACTACATGAAAGATAATCCCGTTGAACTTAATTCCGCGTCGCTTTCCGACCTTGAAGAGATTCCGTTCATGAGCACTATCATAGCAAAGAAAATCATAGATTACAGGAACAAGAAATCCTTTAAGTCAAAAAGGGAACTTCTCCAGATAGAGGGCGTAACGGAAGATTTTTATGAAAAGATTAAAGTATTTGTGTTTGCAAGAAATTCAAAAACCGATTACATAAAAGACGAATCCGGATATGTGACAAAAGAAAGTTCAACGAGAGCCGAGAATTTATTCAACAATCTTGACATAAGGCTGAGAAGCCGCGTGCAGCAAGACCTTCAGACAAGAGCCGGTTTTTTAAACGGACAGTACCCCGGTTCTAAGCAAAAAGTTTATAACAGGCTGACAGGAATATATACGGGTAAAGATTATCAATTGGGCGGCAACGTTACTCTTGAGAAAGATGCCGGCGAAACAAATTATGCGGATTTCTCTTCGGCTTATGTCGAATTGAAAAACTGGAAATTTGTTAAACGAGCGGTTGTCGGAGATTATGTCCTTAATTTCGGACAGGGGCTCGGGCTAAGAACTTCGCTTTCATATTCAAAGGGTAGCGAAGCGGTATCGGTTGTAAAAAAAGACGACCACACAATCGAAAGTTACAGGTCAACAAACGAAGTTCAGTTTTTCAGAGGCGCGGCAACAGATATCTCATACAAGAACTACGACTTCTATGCGTTTTATTCAAATAATTATTTTGATGCATCCGTAGACACAACGCTTAACGAAGTATCAAGTTTTTATTTCGAAGGCTACCACAGAACACTCAGCGAACAAAACAGACAAAACTCAGGCAGAGAAAAATTCGCAGGCGGCAGAGTACTCGCGGATTACGGATTTCTCAGATTGGGGGCGACTTACTGGAACTCCACATTTTCAAAGACAATAGCCGCCGACAGTTCAAGGCAATTATATAATTTCAGCGGAAACAATGCCAATATGCTGAGCGTTGATTATGACGTCGTTTATAAAAATATTAATTTCTTTGGAGAGGTCGCCCGCTCTCAGGCAAGCAGCGTTGCCGGACTTGGAGCCGTACAGGTGAACTTTCAGGGATTTGCCGACCTCATAATACTTTACAGAAACTATCCGGAAAACTTTACGCCTGTTCATTCGTTCGGATTCGGCGAGAACAACGGCAACACACAAAACGAAGTCGGATTTTATACGGGGCTTACATTGAGACCGTTTAAAGGATTTGTACTTAATACATACTTCGACCAGTTTAAATTCCCGTACAGATCTTATTTCAATCCTATGCCTACTTCAGGAAATGATTTTCTTGCTACGGCAGAATACAAAGTTAACAAAAATCTTACTTTGAATTTTAAATACAGGGACAAAAATAAAGAAGAGTCGCGGACTATACAGGATGAATTCGGGAGAGACGTGAAGAAAATAGACAACAGAAATCAGATGAATTTCAGAATAGGATTTGATTACGATATTTCCAAATCGGTGAGGACCCGTACAAGATATGAATACGTAATGGTTAAGTACGACAATTACGGCGGAAATAACAAAGGATATTTGTTCTATTCGGATTTAAAAGCATCTCTGTTGAAAAATCTTTCCGCATCGACAAGGTTCATGGTCTTCCAGACGGAAGATTATGACAGCCGTGTTTATGAATTTGAAGATGATTTAAAAGGAATAATGTCGAATGTCGGATTATATGGAAACGGAACGAGATGGTATGTTATGCTGGCTTATAGACCCTGGCCCTATGCTGAAATTAACGCTAAATATTCAGCCACTTACCTTGATGGTGTTGCCACGATCGGTACAGGCAATGATATGATACAGGGTAATATTAACAACAGGTTGAATCTCGGAATCGAAATTTCTTTCTAGCCGAAATTACCACTCACCAATTACCCCTTGTAGTTCGTTAACTCTTTTGAGAATAAGGTTGATTCACTTTTAAATTTCCTGTGCCGTTCGCTAGGAGAAGCTTTATCTTTATATTCTGCATCTCTGATACCTTGATAGACCAGAAAACCGATAAACCCTATGATAATGAACAAAAACAAAAAAGTGTAAACCTTAATCGTAGCTTTGTTTTCTTCCACTAATGTTCAACTATTTAGGATTACAATTATTGGGGACCTCAATAGTCAATAAAATATCCGAAAATTCTTTTCAAATGTAAATAGAGAAAAAAGTAATTTCACAATATTATTTCGGAGATTATAGTCTTCCTTAACATATACAAAGGCGTATTCTGAATATCTGGATTTATTTGCTCAAAATAGGCATTTTCAGGTAAAAAGCATCTGGAAGATTTAATTAAAATAATCGAAGTGAACACTGAATATGAGGTTGTGAAAACACTCTTTCTCGAATATGCGGAATGGCTGAATTTCGACCTTTGTTTCCAGGGATTTGAAGAGGAGTTGAAACACCTCGAAACCGTTTACGGCAAACCGGACGGCTGCATACTTCTTGCTTACGTTAAAAATATTGCTGCCGGCTGCGCGGCTTTGAGAAAAATTAATGATACAACATGCGAAATGAAAAGATTGTACGTAAAAAAAGAATTTCGCGGATTAAAAATCGGCAGAATGCTTTCGAATGAAATTGTCGGGACAGCCGTAAAAAAGGGTTATAAAATAATGAGACTTGACACTCTCGAAAGAATGAAAGAAGCGGTCAATCTTTACGCGTCCATGGGTTTCGAAAGAACGGAGCCGTACCGCGATAATCCTTTGCCGGATGTGATTTTCATGCGGCTAAAACTTCAGAAATAAAATACACAGCCTCTAAATAGTCTTGCCTTTGTAATCTTATCGAAAAACGACTTAATTGTTTTTTAATAATTCCGTAATCATAAAACAAAAACAATAACTCATTTTTGCTCTTGAAAAGGCAAATAAAATTTTTACATGAGAAAAATACTGTTTATATGCGGTTCTCTTAATCAAACCACAATGATGCACCAGGTTTCGGAACACCTCAAAAATAACTATGACTGCTGGTTCACGCCTTATTATACGGACGGGTTTAAAGCGCATCTGGTCAAACGCGGTTTTCTTGATTTTACTATTCTCGGAGGAAAATTCAAGGCGGCAACAGAACGTTATATTGAAGAGAATAATTTAAAAAAAGACTATTGCGGTATAAGAAACAATTATGATCTTGTCATTACATGTACAGATTTAATAATACAGAAGAATATTAAAAAGAAGAAAGTGATACTGATACAGGAGGGAATGACAGACCCCGAAAATGTCTTTTTCTATTTATCGAAATATTTAAAATTCCCGAGATATCTGGCAAGTACTTCTACGACCGGACTTTCGGATGCCTACATATCGTTTTGTGTGGCTTCGGAAGGTTACAAAAACCTGTTTGTTAAAAAAGGGTGCAATCCCTCAAAAATACACGTGACCGGGATACCGAATTTTGATAACTGCAGGAAATACGAAAAAAACCAATTCCCTTACAAGGATTATGTTTTAGTATGCACATCGGATGCAAGGGAAACCCTTAAACCCGAAAACAGGAAGAAATTCATAAGAAAAGCGCTTAATATCGCGAACGGAAAAAATTTAATCTTTAAACTTCATCCGAACGAAAAATTCGAAAGGGCTTCGCGGGAAATAAGGGAGCATGCGCCGGGAGCGCTTGTGTTCAGCGATGGTAATACGAACGAAATGATAGCGAACTGCAGTACCCTCATTACTAAATACTCATCGGTTGTTTATGTCGGTTTAGCGCTGGGGAAAGAAGTCTACTCAGCCTTTGATATGAATAAATTGAAATTAATGACGCCGCTGCAAAACAACGGAGATTCCGCAAAAAACATTGCCGGAATATGCGAGTATTACATAAACGGATATCCGGAAATAAATTATAACGTAAACGACGGACTAATACCGGTACCGGAATATTAATGATGGACATAAAACAGTTTGAAGAAAAACTAATTATTATAATACAGGCAAGAAGGGGGTCTTCCCGCTTTAAGGATAAAATTCTTCTGCCTCTGTGCGGGAAAGAACTGCTACTGAGAATGGTCGAGCGTGTCAGAGCGACAAAATATAATTGCAGAATTGCAGTTGCCACAACTAAAAATACCGAAGACGATATAATATATAAATTGTGCAAAAAAGAGAACATTGATGTGTTCCGCGGCGATGAGACCGATTTGCTTGACAGACACTATAAAGCCGCAAGAAAATATAAAGCAGACTATGTTTGCAAAATTCCTTCGGATTGTCCGCTTATTGATCCCGAAATTATCGATAAAGTTTTTCAATATTTTTTCAACAATATATTTAAGTTCGATTATGTGAGTAATCTTCACCCGGCTTCCTATCCGGACGGAAACGATGTTGAAATTATGAAGATGTCCGTGCTTGACAGGGCTTGGAAAAATGCTTCTCTTCCTCACGAAAGAGAGCATACAACACCGTACATTTGGGATAATCCCGATATTTTTAAAATTGGCAATGTGAGATGGATAACAGGGCGTGATTATTCCATGTCGCACAGATTTACGATAGACTATGCGGAAGACTATGATTTTATTAAAGCAGTTTATGAAAATCTTTACGATCTCAACCACAGATTCGGACTGGGAGAAATTTTGACATTATTAAAAAACAAACCGGAGATTTATGAAATCAACAATAAATATGCGGGTGTGAACTGGTACGGTAAACATATTGACGAACTAAAGACAGTGACCCGCGAACAAACGAAAATATTATGAACAACAACAACAATAATTACGACAGCCTTAAAGAGACAGCATTTAAAGTCAGGGAGCATATTATACGAATGGCAACCGACGGAGGATGTTTCATCGGAGCGTCATTATCATGCGCCGACATACTTGTATATTTATATAAGTGTTTTCTCAACACAAACAAAGATAATATAAATAAATCCGACAGGGATTATTTCTTCCTGTCAAAAGGTCATGACGTCCCGGCTTTGTACGGTACGTTTGTTGAAATTGGATTGATAAAAAAGGAAAGACTCAGCCGTCACCTTAAAACCGACGATTACATTTACTGGCATCCGAATGTCAATATTCCTGGAATAGAGTTTCACTCGGGTTCGCTCGGTCATCTTCTGAGTGTTTCTATGGGCTCGGCTTATGATTCCAAACTGAAAGAAATAAATAACAAAACAGTTGTATTGCTCGGCGACGGAGAACTAAACGAAGGCTCTGTCTGGGAATCTGCAATGGTTGCCGCCTCCCTTAAACTTGACAATTTAATTGCGGTTGTTGACAGAAACCATTTTCAGGCAAACATGGAAACCGAAAAACTGAATATTCTTGAACCGCTTGACGGAAAATTCGAAACGTTCGGATGGAATGTAAAAAAAGTAAACGGCCATGATTTTGAAGAAATGGATAAAGTTTTTTCGGACATAAAAACGGAATCCGGAAAACCGACAATGATTATTGCCGAAACTGTAAGGGGTAAAGGACTTCCCAGCATAGAAGCGAGAGCAGACAGATGGTTTGTAAATTTCACGCAAAACGAAGTATCGCAATTGCTTAATGAATTGGCAACACAGGAAAAGACAATTCTCACATCAGAAACATTAATGGTAAGATAATATGAATTACGAAGAAACACTTTTGAAATTGGTTGAAAACGACGAACGATTTATAGTTATGACGGCGGAAAACCGTGCAGCCATAAGAAATCTGCAGCAGAAAATCGGAAACAGATTTATAGATACCGGAATTACAGAAATGACTCTTATAGGAATGGCGGCAGGGCTTGCGCTGAGAGGCAGAATCCCGGTCACCCATGCACTGGCAACTTTTCTTACAATGCGGGCATTCGAATTTATCAGAACCGATGTCGGAATAGCAAACCTGCCTGTCAAAATTGTAGGGGGATTTCCGGGTCTCCTGTCGGAAGCAAACGGCCCGACTCATCAGGCGATTGAAGATATTTCCCTGATGAGGGGAATTCCGAATATGAGAATTTTTTGTCCCGCAGACGAAAATGACATGTTAAAGTGCATTGAAACAATTTTGTACAGTCCGTCGCCATATTATATCAGATACAATAACAGAAAACCGGTTTACAGGCATTTGAATAACTACGTTGAGGGACACGCGGAAATAATTTCTACAGGCAAAGATATTAATATTCTGACTTATGGCGTCTTGTTTACGGAGGCGCTGGAAGTTATGGAATTGCTTGAAAAAAAAGGGTTGAGAACAGGACTCGTAAATCTCAGAACATTAAAGCCGATTGACGAAGAAGTAATTCTGGATTCATTGAAAAATTACGGCATGACGGTAACTCTTGAAGACCATTTCCTGACCGGCGGTTTATTTTCAATTGTTTCGGAAATTGCGATGAAAAACAATGTGTCCGGAAATGTCCTTCCCATATCGTTCGAAGAAAAATGGTTTAAACCGGCTTTGTATAATGATGTTCTTGATTATGAAGGACTAAACCCAAAATCGATTTTTGAAAAAATTATTAAGAAACTTGAAGAGAAAAAATGAATGATAATTATCCGGAAATAAAAAAATCACTGCGTTTAGCCGAAAGGGCAAGCGGTTTGATACCCGCGTTAACCCAAACGCTGGCAAAGGGCCCCACTCAATGGGTAGACGGTGTAGCGCCTAAATATCTTGTCAAAGGAAAAGGAGCGCGTGTCTGGGATGCCGACGGTAATGAGTTTATTGACTACAACATGGGCATTGGTCCTATTGTGCTGGGTTATGGATTTGAACATGTAAACGAAGCAATAAAAAGACAACTGGAAGACGGAATAACTTTTTCGTTGATGCATCCGCTTGAAGTGAAAGTTTCCGAAAAAATAAGTTCAATGATACCGAACGCCGAAAGTGTTCGTTTTTCGAAAACAGGCTGTGATGTAACAACAGCGGCAATACGGCTTGCGCGCGCATATACAAAGCGGAATAAAGTCCTCTGCTGCGGTTATCACGGATGGCACGACTGGTACATTTCGGTCACTGACCGTTCAGCGGGTATTCCCGAAACCACAAAAGAGTTGACGCACACATTCAATTATAATGATATTGATTCATTTGTAAATTCGCTTGATGCGGATACGGCGTGTGTAATTATGGAACCTGCAATTTTTGAAAAACCCGAAAACGATTTTCTTAACCGTGTTCTGGAAGAAACACATAAGAACGGTTCACTGCTTATCTTTGATGAAATGTGGACGGGGTTCAGATTCGCTCCCGGAGGCGCACAGGAATATTTTAACGTTGTTCCCGATTTAGCCGTATATTCAAAAGCCGTTGCAAACGGAATGCCCTTGTCTGTGCTGACAGGAAAAGAAGAAATAATGAGACTGCTGGAAAAGGAAGTCTTTTTCTTTACTACTTTCGGCGGCGAAACTCTTTCTCTGGCAGCCGCTTTGGCAACAATGGAAATAATCAGTAATGAGAATATAATTCCCCGTCTATTTGAAAAAGGGAAAATACTTAAAGATGCGTACAATGAAATTGCGCAATCATTGGGAATGGATTACACAAAATGCACAGGGTATGATGTCAGAACTATAGTAACCTTTAATCCCGAGGCGGCAAATCCTCTGGAAATGAAATCGCTTGTCCAGCAGGAAATGATTAAACGAGGAATTTTATGGGGAGGTTTTCACAACATGTGTTATTCTCATACTGCCGAAGAACTTATTCATACAATTAAAGCGTACGAAGAAGTACTTCCGATATTAAAACGGGCTGTTGATGAAAATAATATTTTAAAGTATCTCAGAGGAAAACCCGTTGAACCCGTTTTCAGAAAAACAACCAATTTTAAAGAGGCTGTAAAATGATGCATGAAGGAATATTTTCTCTTGAGAACAAATCGATTGTCGTTACCGGCGCCGCAGGGCTTATCGGGAGCGTTCAATGCAAGGCCCTGTCCGATTTCGGGGCATCTGTTGCAGTATGCGATTTAAATTATGAAGCGGCAAAGGAAATAGCGGACACTCTGAATGAAAAATCGTATCCCGTATACGCTGATGTTACCGATACAGACTCATTAATAAAAGCAAAGGAAATAATTTTATCTAACACCGGCAGAATAAACGGACTCGTGAACAACGCGGCAATTAATGATGTTTTTTCGGACAAATCTTCCGTTCTGGAAGAATCGAAATTCGAAAATTATCCTCTTGAACTCTGGAATGCATCGATTAACGTTAATCTTACCGGCGCGTTTCTTTCCTGCCGGATATTCGGTTCCGCAATGACGGAAAAAAACGGCGGAAGCATTATAAATGTAGCATCCACATACGGACTTGTCGGTCCCGATCAGTCATTGTATAAAGATAAAAGCGGTAATCAAATGTTTTATAAATCTCCTGCATATCCCGCTGGAAAAGGAGCGATTATTAATTTTACAAGATATCTCGCAGCATACTGGGGAAGTAGGAACATAAGGGTGAATACACTCTGTCCCGGCGGAGTTGAAGATTCGCAGGACGAAAATTTTATAAACAATTATTCTAAAAGAACCATGCTCGGAAGAATGGCAAAGCCCGAAGATTATTCAGGCGCTGTTGTCTTTCTTGCCGGTGATTCGTCTTCATATATGACTGGTGCGTGTCTTGTGATTGACGGCGGCTGGACAGCATGGTAAAAATTAAATTCTCTCAAAAATGGAAAAAAACAGAAAAGTAAAAATCGGAAATAGAAGTGTCGGAGACGGAGAAAGAGTTTATATTATAGGCGAGATAGGAATAAACCATAATGGTTCTCTAGAAATTGCAAAAAAACTTATAAAGG
This sequence comes from Ignavibacteria bacterium, assembly GCA_028714695.1. Lineage (GTDB taxonomy): Bacteria > Bacteroidota > Ignavibacteria > Tepidaquicellales > Tepidaquicellaceae > CAIKZJ01. Next base: position 25,166 of record JAQTLX010000003.1, read on the forward strand.
GAGCCCGCGCGGCCGGATGTGACGCGGTCAAATTTCAAAAAAGAACTCCCGAGTTATGCGTCCCAAAAAGTCAATGGAATCTTGAAAGAGATACTCCCTGGGGCAGAATTTCGTATATAGAATACAGACGGAAAGTTGAATTTTCATTTGAGGATTACTGTGAAATAGATTTTTACTGCAAAGAGTTGGATATCGATTGGCTGGCATCATGCTGGGATGAGGAATCTGTCGATTTCATTGAACAGTTCAACCCCCCTTGTTACAAAGCATCGTCCGCATCGTTAACGGACATTCCCTTATTGAAAAAGAAAAAACAAACAGGCAAACCTTTGTTGATTTCAACAGGGATGTCGACGATGGAAGAAATTAAATATGCCGTAGATGAAATAGGAAAAGATAATTTACTGATTGCACATTCTACATCTGCATACCCGTGTTCTATTGAACAGTTGAATCTTAGTATGATAGTAACTCTTAAAGAACTTTATCCTCATATTCCAATCGGTTATTCGGGACACGAAACCGGTCTTGCCCCTACCTGGGCGGCAGTTGCCCTTGGGGCTGCTTTTGTTGAAAGGCACATCACGCTTGACAGGGCTATGTGGGGTTCGGATCAGGCAGCATCAGTTGAAATTGGAGGTCTGCACAGACTTGTGGAGAATATCCGCGATATAGAAAAATCGCTGGGCGACGGAGTAAAACGAGTTTATGACAGTGAGTTATCGCAGATTGAAAAGTTAAGAAGAATAAAGGCAATTTAATTTTGTGTTTTTGCCCGGAAATTCAATTACTTTAAATTCTTTTTGCCAGCACATCTCCTTCCTCCGTTATTATTATATATGATGACGGTATATCCGTAAAACATCCCGTATTAAAATATTCAATTCCTTTTTCTACAATGGGGACATCCGTAACTATATGCGTATGACCGCATATAACTGTTTGCGCTCCTTTGTGCCGTGCATATTCGGTTGCGCCGTGCGCGATCTTTCCCGCCAGCCTCAGCCAGCCTTTGCTTTTTTTCTTCACGTATCTGGCAAGTCTTTGTTTCTCTTTCCCGATTTTCTGCATCTTGTCGTAAACGAAAGAAGCGATGTTGCTTATAACCACATTTTCATTAAGAAATCTGTCAAACTGGTGTCCGTGTATTGCAAGAAAAGTTTTTCCTCCGGTTTTCCAGATTACGTCTTTGTGAATTTCTATTCCAATCATAAGCGCCATTATTTCGCCCAATCCTTCGTCGTGGTTGCCTTCAACCCAGATTACATCTACATTCCTTTTCGGATTGGAAAGTTTTCTTACGGTTGATAAAAATTTCCAGTGCTCTTTTTTTAATCTTTTGAAATTTAAATCGTCGAAAATATCTCCGAGAAGTATTAATCTTTTAAACGAATATAATCCGATAACTTCATTGGCTTTGTCTGCTCTTGATACATCTGAACCGAGATGAATATCGGAAAGGATTAGAGTATTAACAATCGTTTTGTTTTCGGGGTTATCAATTGAATCCATATACATACAAAATAGAAAGTATACAAACTAAGTTCACCCGAAATACGGACTTTACAATAATTTAACACTGGGATAAAATGCGGAATTAATTTAACGTCAGTTGGTCAGTGCATACACGATAATATTTGTACCCATTCTGAATGACTCATCTCTTTTTTCTTGAGGATCGTCATGCTCTTTTGTGTCTGCCCAGCCGTCTGTAATGTTGGTTTCGTATGTGTAATAGACACACAGTCTGCCTTGAATCCATATGCCGAAACCCTGAGGCGGTTTGCCGTCATGTTCGTGAATTTTCGGGAGACCATTGGGGAAGTTATAATGGCTGTTATATATTTTATGATTAAAAGGAAGTTCTTTCAGTTCTTCGTTAGGAAAGAGTTTTTTTATCTCTCTTCTGAAAGATTCGTCCATGCCGTAATCGTCATCGGCATAAAGAAATCCGCCGTTTTCAAGATAACGCTTAAGCCGTTTTTGTTCCGATTCAGAGAATTCAATATTACCGTGACCGGTAATAATAATAAACGGATAGTCGAAAATTTCGTCCGATGCAATGTCAACCGAATAAAATTTCGGTTCATCAACATCTATTGTCGTGTTTTTTTTCAGGTAGTTCATCATATTGACTTCAGCAGAAGGATCGTTGTACCAGTCGCCGCCGCCCGAATATTTGAGGCGCGCAATTCTGAATTTTGCGCCTTTAGGCTGAGAATGTATCTGTCCGGCGTAAAGAAACAAAAAACTCGTAATTATTATTAAACTAAATATTCGGTTCAAATAAGTTATTATTTTTTAACTTTTGGCAATTCCAGAGAAGTGTCAATTCGTTCTATGTCTCTCCATATCACCTGACAGGGAAATTTATTTTCATAGAGTGCTTTAGAAATCATGACACTGTCAATTTTCGGATTATTCAAGTCTGCAAGCATTTTAAGTTGGGGATAATTGCCTATGCCTCCGGCAGATGTGATTTTTATATTTTTTGTGTTATTGGCTATTTCAAGAAGCCTTTCCGTGAAAGCCCCGGAACAGTTTCCTACTCTCGTTACGTCCTGATAAATGACTCTTTTAACTCCGAGGTCATCCATCATCCTGGCAAATTTAAGCGGCGTGATGTTCGCAAAATTAATCCAGCCGTTCGTTACAACATTGTTAAGTTTTTCGTCAATACCTATGGCAAGTTTGGACGGAGAATAAATATCGATAATCTTCTTTATCATATCGGGGTTTGCAATTGCTCCTGTGCCGATTACTACTCTGTAAACGCCCAGATCTTCAATGATTTTTTTTGCAGTTTCAAAGTCTCTTATGCCGCCTCCGAGAAGAACCGGAATATCAACGGATTTGCATATTTCACGGATAATAGGATAATTTTTCATTTCTCCCTGAACAGCGCCGTCAAGATCCGTGATATGAATACATTTGAAATTTTCTTTCCTGAATAGCCGCGCAACCGTAACAGGGTTATCGGAATAGTAATTTGTTGTTTCATAATGTCCGTGAAACAACCTCAGGCATTTGCCGTCCTTTATGTCTATTACAGGTATTACTAACATTTTTATTGTTTTATTACGGCCAGTTTGCCCTTTCCAACTTTGCTTCCGTCTTTATTAAATCCAACTACTATATAAATTCCCGAAGGAACGTAATTGCCTTTTTTGTCTTTCCCGTCCCACGATGCAATTTTGCCGCCGGGAGAATCGAATTCCGCTACTATTTCTCCTGTCAGTGTTATTATTTTTACGGATGAATTTTCAACAAGCCCGTCAATTTTTAAATTGACTCTTGGCGGAACGAGATAGGGATTCGGAGAGCAGATTATTTTATCGAAATCGGCAACCGGGGCTATTGCATCCGTCTGGACGGATGAAAGTCCGTAAAGTGAACCAAAATATGCTCTGCCGTCAATATAACTTACTGCAATAGAAGTTACTTCATTATTTAATAACGGACTGTTGGATACATTAAACTGTTCAAGCAAAGTGGAACCGTCCGACGATAAATGAAATACGCCGTTATTTTTTGTTCCAATCCATTTCTGGTTTAAAACATCTGTGGCAATGCACTTGCAATTTTCGGTGAAAGGTACCCTCAGGTTCCCCGATATTATTCCGAGTTTTACCGGAGCAGGTTTGTGGTTAGGATCCTGTATGGCTTTATAAGGGTCGCTAATCATATAGACGCCGTTTATAGTTGTGACCCAGACCTCGTTATTTTTCTCTACTACAATACCCGTCAGGTCATTATTTTCGAAATCGTTTGCATTATAAAACCCGAAAATATCATCCCCGGTATTATAGATAGATCCGTTTTCATTGAAGAAATAAAGTCCTCCCCCGCTTCCTGAGAGGACACACCATTTTGTATTATAGTTATCTATAGCAACCTGTTCAAAATGCCCGGAATTTGGAATTACTTCGGGATTGATAAAACCAAGAATAGAGTCGGCTGTTATTACATAAAGATTTCTTGAATTTCCCGAATTAAAGAATGACATCCAAAAATTACCCGAATTATCAAAAGCACCTCCATAAGGAACGCAAAAAGTTGAATCTCCGGAAATACCCGGTAAAGGCGAATTTAAAGAATTGAAATTTTGTATGTTATTGCCCGTCAATTTTGTAGCTCCTCCGCCATAGCATAGAGCCCAAACCACCCCATTTCCGGCGTAGACTTTTCTAAAGAAATTACTGTTACCTATTTGCGGTGTATTGTATGTGTTGTATGACACCCAGGCATTGCCATCATATTTATAAAATCCCGCAGTGAATCCCGTAATATCCTGTCCTCCTGCCGCCCAAAGCGTACCGTCCGGTCCTATCGATAAAAAATCAAATGAGTTTCTGTAGGGGCAGTTAGGATAAATGGAAACCGCATTACCGTTTAGTACATACGAAATTCCGTTTTCAAAAACTCCAATTAGAGGTAAATGTTTATAGGAACCCAGCGTGAGATAGTTTCCCGAAGCCGAATATTGCGTAATCTGTCCCGGATTATTTTTAGGGGCAAAATAGATTGAGTTGTTTGCAATAAAATATAAACTGTCGCCGATTGCTTTAATATCTACTATGTTGCTTCCCGATACAGCAGGATTTGGATATGACTGCCAGTTCGAATTATCATAATAAACGAAGCCGTTATCAGACCCCATAAAAACTTTGTTATCAAAAGTTTCGGATGATTTAACATTTAGGTTTACAGGAGCAGTACTGTAGTTTGTCCATGACATCGGGTCGTTTAGATTTGCGTTGGTCAGATTAGCGTAAGCAATTCCGGAAACTGTACCTGCGAAAATTTTACCGGCATTGACCGTCAAAGTATTTACTTTCGATTTTCCCGTGAACACTCCCAATTGATAATAAGGGGCGTCCACAAAAGAAAAACTTAAAACGGAGATTTTCTGAATGCCGTATCCTGTTGCAACGTACATATATTTTCCGTATTGAATGAAATCTTTTATGATTTTATTCGCTTCGTTGGAATTCCTGATATCGTATATATATTTGAAATTACCCGAATTATCGAAAATTGTAATTGAGCCGTCAGCCCCTCCGACCCAAACCCTATTGAGCGTATCAACGTAAACTGATGATACGTTGTTCGTTAGAAGACCGTCAATATTTGTCATTTTTTTCTGAACCGTGCCCTGAGCGAGGTTAACAATAAATAAACCGCCTTCAGAACCGCAATAGGCTGCGGTTTGATTTTTATCCACTGCAATGGATACAACCTTTTTCAGATCGGTGTGGTTAATCCATTTATTTGATAATTCCGGATTGGATTCTGCTAATACAAATCCCGGAATTAGATAAAATAAAAAAAGCCAGATTACCTTTTTATTTATCATCATAAGACTCTTTTTTAATTAATAAAGTTGTAAAAATCCGGCTATCGGCTATATGTTTATGTTTTTGGTTGATTCAATATGAAATAATTATTTTTGAAAATCAATTACAAATAAAGAATCGGTTTTTGGCACCGGGAATTACCGAAAAGGGTTCTTTTTTTAAAGCAAACCCTTAAAGCCGTATATTCACTTATCTTTGTTGTTATAAAAAAAGGACTTTATAAAAAGATTCTTCCTTGCGAATTTAAGGAGTGAATGATAAAAAGCGAATTGTAAGGTTTTAATAATACCCGCAGGGATTTCATGCGGTATGTCTTATTCAAGTTTGAAAGACAACAACCTGCTCTATTACAACGGGTATTTTATACTTGTAAACACGCGCGATATAGAAACGGCAAACAGGGAAATTAGTGATAAGCAGAAATATTTATTCGGGATAACCGATTACAAAAAAATGTCGGAAGAGCGCGAAAGAATGGGGCTCGAACTTATTAACGACAATAAACTGGTTTACGCCAAACTGCATATGAAGGGGGTTTTGAACTATTTCTTTGACCCCGGCAGGTTTGATTTTCTAAATTTCACCGGACAACTTAAGGAGAAGAACAACGAAGGAATGATGTTTACGTTTGCAAAAGAAGGATACATAGGAATATTCAATCAACTCCTTAAGCAGAATCCGGCGCTGCTTGCGTATCTCGTGCTTGTTTTTATAATGAACATAGTATTGTTTGCGGGGTTTGTCGCTTTTCTGTTTAAAAAAAATATAAATACAGACATAAAAATTTATCTGACGTTAATGGTGCTTTTTCTGGGGTTTATGTCGGGTCCGCTCGGCACACTGAGATATAAGATACACATAATCCCCCTATTGCTGTTCGGATTGATATGTTTTATGCAGAATACCGTAAAAGCGAAGTAGAACGGTAATTTTGAATATTAGTTCGAATTCCAAATTGTTATATTATTGAAATTTAACTTAAACTATGGCTGATACCGAGAATAAAGAACCGGGCGGTTTTAAGAGACCCAATAATTACAGAAGAAGACGGTTCAATAAATACAGGGATAAAAAATACCACAACGACAGGACAAAAAATGAAAATCCGCAGCCGGACAAAGTATCAATTCCAACGAATAAATCTATTTCGGTTGTAATTCCGCTTTTAAACGAAGTTGACTCGCTCAGGGAATTATCCGATAAACTTCAGGATGTGATGGGAAGAATTAACTGCCAGTATGAAGTTATCTTTGTAGATGACGGAAGTACGGACGGCTCGTTCGGACGCATTTCCGAAATACACAATAAAAATAACCGCTTTAAATGCATAAAACTCAGAAAGAATTACGGTAAATCCGCGGCGCTTGCAGCAGGTTTTAAGGCTGTAAAAGGAGATTATGTCTTTACAATGGATGCTGATCTTCAGGACGACCCGGACGAAATTCCGGAAATGCTTAAGATTCTTTTATCCGGATTCGATCTCGTTTCGGGATGGAAAAAAATCCGTTACGACCCGTTCATAAAAAGAAACACTTCGAAGATATTCAATTATGTTACTTCAAAGTTATCGGGAATAAGACTTCACGATTTCAACTGCGGAATCAAGGGATACAAGAAAGACGTTGTTAAGAGTTTGAAAGTTTACGGCGAAATGCACAGATACCTGCCCGCGATTGCGCATTTATCGGGTTTCCGCGTAACAGAAAAAATTGTAAAGCACCATCCGAGAAAATTCGGGAAAACAAAATTCGGAGCCAGCAGATTTATAAACGGATTCCTTGACGTTCTTACGGTTGTATTTACAACCAAGTATATGAAAAAGCCGCTTCATCTTTTCGGAACGCTTGGAATGATTTCGTTTCTTGCCGGATTTATCATAACTTTGTATCTGTCGCTTCTTAAAATTCTTGATGGAGCGTCAATAAGCAACAGACCTTTGTTTCTTGGCGGTATATTATTTATAATCGTGGGCATACAGTTCTTTTCCATAGGTTTTATAGCGGAAATGATAACTAAATCAACAGCGCACGAGGAAGATTTTTTAATTGAAACAATATTGTAATGCCACTGAATTCAGTCAGCAATAAAGCGAAAATCGGAAACAACGTTATCATCGGTGATTTCACCGTAATAAAAGATGACGTTGAAATAGGCAACAATGTCGAAATCGGCTCTAACGTGATTATCGACAACGGTGCAAGGATTTCCGACAACGTGAAACTTCATCACGGTGCCGTTGTGAGCACGATTCCTCAGGACCTGAAATTCCACGGCGAATATTCCATACTGGAAATCGGAAAAAACACCGTGGTAAGGGAATATGCAACCCTCAATAGGGGAACAGAGGCAAGCGGAAAAACAGTTGTCGGAGAAAACTGCCTGCTGATGGCATACTCGCACGTTGCACACGATTGCAGAGTCGGAAATAACGTAATTATCGCAAACAGCGGAAATTTGGGCGGACATGTGGAGATTGACGATTACGGTTTCGTAGGCGGACTGGTTGCCGTGCATCAATTTGTAAAAATCGGCTCATACAGTTTTCTTGCAGGATTCACAAAAGCGGTCAAGGATGTTCCTCCGTTTATTCTTGCGGGAGACAATCCTATGAGATATCAGGGACTTAACGTTATCGGATTAAGAAGAAAGAACTTCACTTCATCGCAATTAGAAACAATAAAAGAAGCATATATTATCTTATACAAGTCAGGTTTAAACATTTCCGATGCAGCAAAGAAAATTAAGGATACCATGGAAAAGACAAGCGAAATAAAAACGATTCTGGATTTTATTGCAAGAAGCACACGCGGAATTCTTACCGACAAAGAATAAAACCCATCAGTATGAAATTCAGAAAAAACCTTGAGATAAAGGCACCCATCGAAAATCTCAGCGCCTGCCGTAAAATCGCGGCGAATTACTGCGGGAATAAAAAATCCGCGCTGCATTATTTCGAAAATCAGGAAGATATATATTACAGCGTCAAACAGGGTAGGCTGAAACTCAGAATCATAAACGGAAAAAACGGAACACTTATTTTCTACAACAGAAGCAGCAAAACAAAAAAACGCGTTTCGAATTATTATCTTTCTCAAACGAGCACTCCCGCGGAACTTGACGCCACAATGACGGGTTTGTTCGGAAAACTTGTAACAGTTAAAAAAAGAAGAGAAATATTTATCTCGGATAACGTAAGAATTCACCTGGACAGCGTTAAAGGTTTGGGAAAATATCTTGAATTTGAAGTTATTTTTAATTCAATTGATATCGCAAGAAGGACGATGAAAAAACTTATAAACACGTTCGGACTTGACGAAAAAACGTTTATTAAGTATTCTTATTCGGATTTATTAACTAAAAAAATCAAAAATGCCGGTTAAAAGATTAATATCAAAAGACGTTCAACATGTTACTACAAAAGTGCTGCAATTGATGAAAGACAGCGGAGAAAAAATAACAATGCTTACCTGTTATGATTATCTGACCGCGAAATTTCTCGATGCCGCAAAAATAGAAATGATACTCGTTGGCGATTCGCTTGGCAACGTTGTACAGGGAAACGAAACAACGCTGCCCGTGACTCTCGAAGAAATGATTTACCATACTTCGATAGTCCGCAAAGGCGTAGAAAGAGCGATGGTAATAGCGGATATGACATTTATGAGTTATCAGGTAGGAGAAGATGATGCTGTCAGGAACTGCGGCAAGGTTATGAAACTGACGGGATGCGATGCAATTAAAATGGAAGGCGGAGATTATATAGCGGGAACCGTAAAAAGACTCGTTGAAATCGGAATACCGGTGATGGGGCATCTCGGACTGACACCGCAATCTATAAATAAGTTCGGAAGTTATAAAACCCGCGGTATAGAAAAATCTGAAGCAGACCAGATTTATAAAGACGCGCTCATACTTGAAAAAGCGGGATGTTTTGCGATAGTGCTTGAAAAAATCCCCGCAAAACTCGGGAAGAAAGTTTCCGAAGCGCTTAAAATTCCGACAATCGGAATCGGTGCGGGACAGTATTGCGACGGACAGGTGCTTGTTACTCCCGATATGCTTGGCATGATAGAGGAATTCAAACCGAGATTTGTAAGGAAATACATGACGCTTGCACAGGACATGAAGGACGCTTTCAGGAGATACATAAGCGACGTGAAAGAAAATAAATTCCCGACTAAAGAAGAGAGTTATTAATATATGGATATTCTTCAGCAGACTCTTTTTAAAATAGGCGGCCAGAGCATTACGCTTTTGTCCATCGTAATGTTCGTGTTTGTTTTTCTGCTTGTAATAATTTTCTCCCGTGTGCTTAGAAAGATTCTTATCAAAAGAATTTTTCCGAGACACGAAATAAACGAAGGCGTTGCCCGCTCGATTGCAAGAATAGCAAACTATTTCATTCTGGCTCTTGGTTTGCTTGTTGCTCTCAATGCTGCCGGAATCAACGTTTCGCTTTTATTTGCAGGAGGCGCGGCGCTGATGGTCGGCATTGGATTCGGGCTTCAGAACGTTGCCAACAATTTCATCAGCGGAATAATCATACTTTTCGAACGGCCTATCAAAGAAGGCGATTTCATAGAGGTCGGGGGAAAGATGGGTACGGTGGTTTCAATTTCCGCCAGAAGTACAAAAATAAAAACAAATACGGGAATAATGATTATTGTTCCAAATTCATATTTCATAGAGAAAGAGGTAATAAACAGAAGTTACATAGACAAAACGCAGATAGAGATTCCCGTCACAATTTCACACGATGAGGATTTTGAAAAAGTCAAACAAATTCTTTTGAATCTCGGTAACGAGAACGAACTTGTGTTGAAAGAATTTCCGCCGTCGGTTTCGTTTTCGGAAATCACCGATATCGGCATACTTGTTAAACTCTGGGTCTGGATAAAGGACCAGGATATGCATGCGGCAATACGCTCACAGATAAACTACAGAATACTTCAGGAATTCGGCAAAGCCGGTATTAAATTTCCTGTTCAGCAGAGAATCATCACGAACAAAGCAAACTAGTTTTATAAATTCCGTTTAAACATTTACGTTATATGAAAGAAAGAATAAAAATAATTCTTGGGGATATAACGAAGCAGAAAACAGACGCTATTGTAAACGCCGCAAACAGGACTCTGCTCGGCGGCGGTGGTGTTGACGGCGCGATACACAGGGCTGCAGGAAGGGAACTGATTCGCGAATGCATGGACCTTAACGGTTGTAAAACGGGTTATGCAAAAATTACTAAAGGCTATAATTTGCCGGCGAAGTTTGTTATTCACACCGTAGGTCCGGTGTGGAGAGGCGGCAATGAAGACGAAGAAGAACTGCTGGCGATGTGTTATAGAAATTCACTAATTGTTGCCGCAGAAAACAATATTACTTCAATATCATTCCCGGCTATAAGCACCGGTGCTTATGGTTTTCCTCCGGAAAAGGCCGCGAAGATTGCAATTAACGAAATCATGGAATTTTTAAAAGACAACGAATCCGTTAAAGAAGTGGATTTTGTTTGTTATGACGGAAGAACATTCAATTTATACAACAAAGAACTTAATTTGTATTAAGTCATATCACTGTGTAATATCCCGGAAGTCAACATTTACGGGTATTTTTACATAATTGGAATCCACAGAAGCGTTTATTTCTACGGAACTCGCGGAAATGACGTTTCCTCCGAAAGATGCTTTTAAAATATACCTGCCTCCGAATACTGAAAAAGAAGAACCGTCCGATGCGTCGTTATAAACATCGCAGAGAAATCCGGAAACCATATCCGTTCCTGATTTTTTCATTCTCGGAATAAACTCGCCTGCATCAGTAAACGCAGAGAAACTTTTCTGATAATTGTTATCTTTAATGATTTTCGATTTTACGGGCTGCGGCAGATTTCCGGACGAGATATAAAAATAAACATATCCGCCGGATATAAATCTGGATTCCTTGCTGACGCCTTCTTTCAAATTTTTAACAAGATCAATCCTTATGTCGTCTTTATATTTTGTAAGTACTATAGCGCCTGACCCCATGCCCGATAAATCATATTTGATTAGTGCGGATGTTGTGTCCTTTAATGCGTCGTTTTTCTGCGTTTTTCCCGGATCTTTATTCCTGTCTGAACAGCCGAATAAAATCACGGCAAGTAATATGCAAAATATTTTAAAAATTTCTTTTAGCAATGAGTGTAATTATTGTTATGCATGTTTTTTATATTTCGTCCTTCCCGGACCGGAGTCCGGGAAGGGGAGCAATTGTAAAGTACAAGTTTAAATTATAAATATTTATTTCTTCAGATGCTTTGCGAAAAATTTTTCCATGCCCGCATAAAAGTCGAAACGGTTTTCTTCATTTCTGAATCCGTGTCCTTCATTGTCTTTTACGAGATATTCAACTTCGAGTCCTCTGTCTCTCATTGCTTTTACCATCTGGTCGGATTCATTAATGTTTACGCGCGGGTCGTTCTTTCCCTGCGCTACGAATAAAGGCGCTTTGATTTTATCCGTATGAAACACGGGCGAGATTGATTTAAATAATGCACTGTCCTTTTCCGGATTGCCGACCATTTCGTACATCATCTTTCTGAACGGCTCCCAGTACGGAGGAATGGTCTTCATGAACGTGAACATATTAGATACGCCCACATAGTCAACCGCGCATGCGTATAAATCAGGTGTGAACGTAACGCCTGCAAGCGTTGCGTATCCGCCGTAACTTCCGCCGTATATAGCAACTCTTTTCGGGTCTGCGATGCCCTGGTCTTCAAGCCATTTCACGCCGTCCGTAATATCGTCCTGCATTTTCAATCCCCATTCTCTGAACGACGCTTCCCAGAATTTTTTTCCGAAGCCCGTGGAACCCCTGAAATTCATCTGCAGTACCGCATATCCGCGGTTTGCAAGGAATTGAATTTCCGGATTGTAACCCCAGTTATCTCTTGCCCACGGACCGCCGTGCGGATTTATTACAACAGGTAAATTTTTCGGTTCGACTCCGAGAGGCAGAGTAAGATATCCGTGAATTGTAAGTCCGTCTCTTGATGTATACTGAACGGGTTTTTGAGGCGACAATTCGTTTTCGTTTATCCACGGACTTACATCCGTTATTTTGTAGAAATCGTTTTTTGATTCGTCATAATAATAATACGCCCCGAGCGAACGGTCGCTGTATGTTCTTACGAGGAATTTATCTTCGTTTTTGTTTGCACCCGAAATAACAATCTCGTATCCGTTCAGTTCATTCTTTAATCTTTCGTATCGCTTTTCTGTTATTTCGTCGAGAAATTTCATTTCTCTTTTATCTTTGACGTAACTTATGTATGTCAGCACTTTCCTTTTTTTGGAATAACTAAGTCCGGAAACATCAACGTCTGAATTTTCATAAAGCGTTTCTATTTCTTTTCCGCTGGCGATATCGAATTTTACGATAGCAGATTTATCCCTTCCGAGATTAGAAGATGCGTATATATATTTATTGTCGAATGAAAAGAACAACGGGCTGATCTCGTCCCTGAAATTTGTGCTTAACACTTCACGGAACGGTTCATCTTCGTTGTCGCGGTACATAAGGATATTGTTAACGCCGTCGCTCGCAATCGCCATGCGCAATTTACCGTCGTGATCAGTAATCCAGTTTATTATATTGCCGGGGTTTTCGGCAATTTGTTTTAGTTCTCCCGTAGCGAGATTTATTCTGTAAACATCGAATACTGACGGGTTGCGTTGATTCATTGATATAAGCATTTCATTGTCAATGTCTTCAAGGTCATCGACAATTTCCGCTTTAACTTTTTCGGCAGGTGTAAGCAATTTTGAATTATTTCCGTCTTTATCGACAGAAAACAGTTTATAGTTTTCGTCGCCGCCGCTGTCCAGAAGAAATACAATTCTGTCGTTGCCTTTCCAGAAATATCCGGAAATATCCCTTTCCTTTGCAGATGTAACTCTGACGGCATCTTTTTCGCCCATCATCTGGACAAATACATTTAAACGGTTTTCCCAGGGTGCAAGATATGAGATGTACTTACCGTCGGGCGACATTTGATAGCCGGTTTTATCCGGATTTCTAAAAAAATCTTTAAGAGGTATCTGCCTCGTCTGTGCATATAAACTTCCGACCATAAAAAAAATAATAATAAATTTGAAAAAAAATGTTTTTTTCATAATAGTGATCCCCCGTTTCCTTTGTATAAGAAATGTAAAATAGTTTATTATGGTTTAAAATAATACTGAATTTTTAACCTTAATAATTTCGGCCGCTATACTGACTGCGATTTCATCCGGTGTTTTACTGGCAATTTGCAGGCCGATAGGCGAATGAACCGGCTCAATCAATTTGTCTTCAATGCCTTCTTTCTTCAGTTCATCGAAAAGCGTTTTCACTTTCGCTTTGCTGCCCATCATGCCGATGTATTTAACGTTTTTGTTTATTACCGCTCTGAGAACATCTTTGTCGTATAGATGGCTGGGAGTAACAATCACTATATACGAAAAATCATCTTCAATGATGTTTTTTGCAAATTCGACGTAATCTTCGTGAATGAATTCGTTTGCAAAGTCATTCAGTCTTAAAGTGAAAATGTCTTTTCGTTTTTCAATCAAGATAACGTGAAAATCTATTAAAGACATAATTCGCGACACGGACAGCCCCACATGCCCGCCTCCAAAAATATAAACACGTTCTTTTATGCCGATAAGTTCTTCATAAAGCCATGCGGACTTATCGAATGAAAACTTTTTTGTTCTTCCGTCAGAAGACGAGAAGAAAATCCTTTCTTTGTTGATGCTCAGGAGTCCGCTTTTGTTTTTTTCGATTGACTCCGTAATGTCTGAAACGGTTTGAATATCGTCTTTGCCGATTTTAACGAAGCCGATTATCTGCGAACCGCAGCAAATCATTCCCGTGCTTCCGGGAGTATCGCCGTAATGATTGTACGAATTGAAATAATTACGAAAATCCGCGCTGTCAAGATTTTTTATTCCCTCATTAATTACTTCGAACTCCATTTTACCGCCGCCTATACTGCCGAATATATCGCCGTTCTTTCCGGCAATCATTTTGAAACCCGTTCTCCCCGGAGTGGAGTCGTTTGCGTCAAAAACAACCGTTAAAATAAGTGAATCGCCGTTATTGATTTTATTTTTTACATACTGCCAGAAATTCAATTCGGTCATATCATTTAGCGTATAGGTTCATTAAAACTTTTTCGGGTGTCAGCGGAGACGAAATATCAAAACCCGCTTTTGGATTAAACTCTTTAATTGCGTTAACAAGAGCAAAGAAAGCCGCTATGCCGTACATGAACGGCGGTTCCCCGATTGCCTTTGAGTTGAATACTCCAGCATTCTTATCTTTATTTTCAAGAAATTCGATTTCAATTTTTTCGGGTGTGAAACCCATGTCGGGTACTTTGTAAGTTGATAAAGTATCCGTGAGGAGTTTTCCGTCGCTGTTAAAAATTATTTCTTCCATCGTCATCCAGCCGATGCCCTGCATCAGAGCGCCTTCTGCCTGACTTCTGTCAATTGCCGGATTAATGCTGTCGCCAAAGTCATGAACAGCATGCACGCTTTCGATTTTATAAGTGCCTCTTAAACAATCAACATTAACAACAATGATTGCAGTTCCGTAAACATGATAAGCGAACGGATTTCCTTTGTTCGTTTCAGGATTGAAAAATATTTTCGGAGTTGCATAAAATCCATGAGCGGACAAATCAATTCTGTTTTTATAAGCGTCAATTACCAATTTCTCAAAACTGAAATTTGTTTTGCTCTTATTAATCCAAACGTACCCGTCATTGAGGGCAAATTCCGAATCCGCCGCCGGATTATTCTTTTTAATATAAAAATCTTTTAGACGTTTAAAAATTTCGAGACATGCAAGCCTTGTTGCATTGCCGTTCATATCGGCTCCGCTGCTTGCGGCGGTCGCGGATGTGTTTGCGTTTCTTGTTGTGTTCGTAGTTTCGGATTTTATTTTATCGAGTCCAATCCCGAAGATTCTTGAAGCAACCTGTCTGATTTTCATATTAACGCCCTGTCCCATTTCAACGGCGCCCGTGCTTACGCTTACGCTGCCGTCCGCATAAACATGCACGAGAGAACTTGCCTGATTCAGCATGGTGTTTGTGAACGATATTCCGAAACAAATAGGCATCAAAGCGAATCCCTTTTTGAAAAGAAAATTGCTCTTGTTGAAGTTTGCAGTTTCGTCTCTGATTGAATCGAGATTAAATTTTTCTTTAGCACTTCTCCAGCAGTTTACGGCTTTACAGAATTCCGTTTTTTGTCCGTAAGGAAATTCTTCGCCTTCTTTAAGCAGATTTTTTTCCTGGATTTCATAGGGCGGCATATTCATAGCAGCGGCTGCTTTATATATCGCGGTCTCAAGCACGAACATTCCCTGCGGTCCGCCGAAACCCCTGAATGCCGTATTTGGCGGCAGGTTGGTTTTACAGCAGTATCCCGCGGCTTTCACGTTCGGGATGAAATAACTTCCCGTTGCATGCGCAAGTGTTCTGTCGAGAATCGCCGGTGACAAATCCGCTGCCGCGCCTGCGTTCTGATAAAATGCAACTTCATACGATAAAATTTTCCCGTCTTTTGTAAGTCCGATTTTATAATCAGAAATATACGGATGGCGTTTTCCCGTGGCTTTCATGTCTTCCTGCCGGGAAAGAACTATTTTAACGGGTTTTCCGAGTTTGTAACTTCCGAGAGCGGCAAGTACAGCCCACGCTGTTGCCTGGTCCTCTTTGCCTCCGAAGCCGCCGCCGAGGCGCATAGCCTCGCACTCTACTTTATTATCGGCGATGTTAAGCACTTTGGATACTGTTCTCTGAACGCCTGTAGGATTCTGAGTAGAGGAAATAATTTTAAAACAACCCCCTTCAACAGGCATTGCAAGTGATGCCTGAGTTTCAAGATACAAATGCTCCTGCCCGCCCGATTCGACTGTACCCTCGAATACGTAATCACAGTTCTTCCATGTGTTTTCGGTACTGCCGCATGAATAGATGCGGGCTTTTGGTATTATAAGATGTCCTTTTTCAAAAGCAATTTTCGGATTTGTTATAACGTCAAGTTTTGTAATTTCAAATTTGATTTTTCCAACAGCGTTCCTTGCAATCAGTTGTGTTTCTGCCACAACGAGAGCAATCGGCTCGCCGATGAATTCAACTTCGTCTTCGGCAAGAAGCACTTCGTCCTGAATGATTCCGCCTATCTGATTAACGCCCGGAATATCTTTACAGGTATAAATTCCTTTTACACCCGGGATTTTCAAAGCATCGGATATGTCAATGTTCTTGATTTTTCCGTGCGCGACGGGGGAAAAGAAAACGGCCCCGTGCAGTGTTCCCGAAGGAGCATTATAGTCGTCAAGAAAAATCGATTCGCCCTTTACGTGTCTTATTGAATCATAATTCAGCATATTATTTCCTCCTGTCTGATTACATCGGGGAACAGTTTTAGAAAATGCGCCGATATTAATTGTCCGAGGAGAAGTGTTTTGTACTCAACCGAGCCGCGGGCATCGCTTATCGGTGAGATTTCCATTTTGGAAATATTTATTAACTCTATAATGGTTTCAGGCGTTATTTTCCTGTCCTTCAAAAATGCGGATGATTCCTTAAGATATAAAGGCACAGGCGCTATGCCGCCTGCCGATATATTCGCGCTTCTAATCACATCGTTTGCAGTCTCAAGATAAATTGCTGTGTTCACGCTTGCAATATCGAGGTAAGTGCGTTTGCAGACCTTCTCAAAATTTAAGAGAAAATTCCGCGGCGGTATCTTAACTGTGAACTTAAGAGTGTATTCATGATCACGGCGGTCGAGTTTTTTATAATCTTTGAAATAGTCCTTAAGATACAGGCTCCGCGTCGTTTTGCCGTCAGTAAGGTGTATTCTTGAATTTAGCGCGAGAAGAAAAACCGACATATCGCCGATAGGGGATGCGTTGTTTATGTTTCCGCCAAGTGTAGCCCTGTTGCGGATTTGAAGTGAGCCGAACAATTTTGATATTCCGCTAAAAGATGGAAATATTCTTTTTATGATGGAAGAATTTTCAAGTTCGCTTACAGTCGTGAAAGCATTTATAGATAATTCGTTGTCTTCAATTCTGATTTTTTGTCCTTTTAGAATATCGGACATGAACACTGTGTTTTTTTCTTTAAGTTTATGACCCTGCTGAACAAATAAGTCGGTGCCCCCCGAAACGAAGACCGGATATGCAGATATTTCACTTGAAGAAAGTCTTCTTTGAATATTCTGCAGTCTGTCCGGAATATTTTTAAAATATTCGGGAAGAAACTGAAATTGCGTAAGGAGGTTTATTCTTTCCGTAAAACTAATAGCCGTATTTCCGGAAAAAAGTTTAAGAATCTTTTCGATTGATTTTATAATTCTGAAATGCCCCGTGCATCTGCATAGATTTCCGGTAAGTGCAATTTTTGCAGATTCCAAATCGAATGAATCCGTAAATAAAAGAAATCCCGTGAACGCCACAACAAATCCCGGCGTACAGAAACCGCATTGCGTACCGCTTTCTTCAACCAGCGCCGCTTGAAACGGCGAGAGACCTTTTGTATTAAGCCCTTCGACTGATACAACATGTTTCCCGTTTACTTCGGAAACTGGCAGAAGGCATGAGTTCACCGTTTTATAGTTAATGAAATTTCCTTCCGGCTCGCCTACTAATATAGTGCACGCGCCGCAGTCGCCCTCCCTGCACCCCTCTTTTGTTCCGGTAAGATGTTTTTCAAGACGAAGAAAATCCAGCACGGTAACCGAGGGATTAATGTTCGTATCAATTAATTCATCATTACAAATAAATTTCAGATTTACACTGTTCATAATTATTTAAAAAACACTTTTAGATTTTTTCAATATATTCGTTTCTGTTTCCGAATAAACGGCATATTCGAAATCCCTCTGATTTGCGTATGCTCCGTATTCGCCGGATTTATTTATTACAATGAAACCGGCCTGTATGCCTTTTGATTTATCCCTATTAATCTTCACAATTCTGTCAACGCCCGATTTACAGGCTCCCAATGGAGACAGACCGTTCGACTTCAATTTTAGTATTACTCCCGTTTAATAACCTAATTTTACATAAAAAAGGGAATACTCCCGCTAAAAGCATAGATTTTTTAAAATCCTTGTCTTGTAGTCATAGGATAATTTCTATTTTAATATTTACTCAATATTTGGAAAAAATTAAAGTCTTTTTTGAGGTGTATTTTCGATGTAAACCCGCTTTTTTTTGAAATGCCGATACTATGCCTTAATAAAAATTGTCTCATAATGAGAAAGATTTCTCAATTTGAGACCAAAAAAGTATGAATTGCATTTGCAGGAAACTGTGAGCAAAAAACTAATATCTTGTTTTTTCAAGTAAATAAAATTTAACAAGTAAATAATAAAGGGTGTGTATTTATGGCATTGAAATTGCAACATTAAAAGTAGAAAAGACTTATGAAGAAAGTGTCGATAATATTGTCTTTTGTGTATGTTCATGTTTTTCAAGTTATGTTGATGTCTTTAAATAAAGTTTCGTTTGAATTAAAAAATAAAATAATTTAGAATATATTTTATAAAGAGTTCCCCAAATTACCCTTTACTTAATTAAAAGTGCCGGACATAAAAACCCGGCACTTTTTTTATGCATAAAATTTTTATAATCCTTTAAGCGACCGGTGAATATCGAGGCGGTTAAAAATAATAAATGGAATGAATGCTGCGATACAAGTTGCAACGATTGTTATCAGCCAGATAGGCAGACTCTGAAAAATACTTGTAGCCGCGAATGCAGTTTCGGGCAGACCGATTCCGACGGCGCCTTTTAGAAGCGGGAACATAGCGATGTCCAAAAGCGCTCCGAAAATACACGCGGAAATTCCCAGCAGTATTCCTTCCCACAGAAGCCATTGGGCAATTTCTTTTTTCCTGTATCCGATTGCTCTAAGAACGGCAAGTTGAATTTTCATTGCGTCAAAGCGCGTAATCATCAGCACGCTTACAACAAGTCCGCCGAGCAGTATTATCATTGAAGTAATGAATATGCCGAGATTTTTACCCGTTGACAGCAGTTCTCTTAGTTTTTTTGTTTCATCGGTTACAAATACAACCTGCGCTATTGTTCTTTTGTTTATCAAATCAACGAATGGTGTCTTGCCGCCGTAGTCGAGATAAACGAGATAGTAATGCAGAATATTCGGCCCCCAAATTGAAATCCTTGCAGAGTCAATATTTGTTCTGTAAACATTCTGAGCCTGTTTCACGTTCGAGAACAATTCAAAGTCCCACGCGGTATTTGTTCTGTCGAAAATTCCCGTTACCTTCATTTTCACGGGCGGGTATTTATCCGCGGTAGAATCTTTTTTGCTGAGCCACGGATTCACCGATATTTCATCGTCGATTTTTAAATTTTCTTTTTGCGCCACGGAATATCCGATTACGATTTCGCCTTCATTCACAGCCCAATTTCCCTGCGCGAGATTTATGTCCGGTGAAGGCGGAGGCCGCTTAACGAAACTTTCGTCCGTACCCGCGACTCGGTAATTTTTGTATTTAGCGAAATACAAAAATGGAATGACGGATTTAATTCTTGTCGATGCGTATGTTCCGGGTTCAGCCTGTTCTTTTCTAAGCGATTCAAAAAGCACGTACGGAATGAAATCAGGAAAAGAGCCTTCGGCATTGAGACAGCCGAGAAGTATTTCAATTCCCGAATTCTTCGCTCCGACAATCGCGTCGCCGCCGTCGCCGAGAGTATTGAATCTTGAAGACGAAAGTAAATAAGACCTGAGGAGCAGCCCGCTGCAAGCAACCGAAACGGAAATTGAAATAATCGCAAAAACCGTTGTGAGTTTTCTTCTTGAAAGATTCAATATTGCAAGTTTAAGCGGCGTCATTTAATATCGCTGAAGTTAAGCACTTTAGGAAATTTATTTTCTATTCTATGGTCATGGCTCACGGTTATCAATGTTGTTTCTTTCGGAAGATTTATAAGCGAATCAATAACGAGTTCCGCGTTTATGTCATCGAGGCTTGAGGTAGGTTCATCGGCAAGCACAATATCGGGATTCATACAAAGCACGCGGGCAACGGCAACGCGCTGCTGTTCGCCGAGACTTAAAACGTTTGAGGATTCGTTTACAAAACTTTCCATGTTTACTTTTTTCAGCGCGTCTGTAATTTTACTTTCGCGTTCTTTTTTTCCGTACAGCGGAAGCGCAACGTTTTCGGATACTGTAAGGTGGTCGATCAAATTCAGTTTCTGGAAAATAATACCGACAGATTTTCGTCTGAGCGTACTTCTTTCGTTATCGGAAAGTTTATTAAGAATCGAATCGCCTATCTGCACTTCGCCTTTATCGGGAAGGAATAATCCCGCGATAAGATGAAGAAGCGTGGTTTTGCCGATACCGCTCGGTCCTTTTATCAGAAGCCGCGCGCCGCCTGTGATATCAAGTTTGCTGAAATTCAGCAGAACGTCTTCGGACAATGGTTTTTTAACCGTAATATTTTTCAGATGTATATCCAGAAACTCATTTGATTGTGTTCAAGATATAAAGCATTTATAAATTTTATCATGCATTTTTATGTGCATTTAAAATTTTTACCGGATATAATTTCCTTATAATCGAAATTGATATTACAGGTTGAAATAATTATTTTGAACATTCATCTATTTTCAAAAAATTATCGAATGAGCAAAAAGCGCAGTCCGGAACAGAAGAAGCAAAAAGATACCGTGAACCTTGAACTTGTTTTCGAACCCGGAAAAAGAGAAAAGGGCATAATAATTTCCGCAATTACAGTGATTTCATTCTTTCTCGCTTATTATTATCTGAGAAACGCACTTTCAATAAACGGATATTTTGGATTTCCCCTTGATGACCCCTGGATACACCTGACATTTGCAAGAAACCTCGTGCAGTATCACAGTTTCTCTTATTTCAAAAACGAGATGGCGACGGCGGGTTCGACATCGCCTATTTATACGTTCATACTCGCAGCGGGATTTATATTTTATAACAACGAGATGATTCTGAGTTATGCGCTCGGAATTTTATTCTTCGTTTTTTCTGGCATAGCATTTTACAAATTAACGAGTTTTGAATTCGGCAAAGAAAATTATTATGCAATATTATTCACTGCCGTATTCGTTATTGACAAATGGATGAATTTCATTTCCGTGACGGGAATGGAAACTACGATGTACATATTCATGCTGATTTCGACGGCGTATTTCTATAAGAAGAGACAGGCGGTGCCGTTTGCTGTATTTCTCGGATTAATATTATGGGGAAGACCGGATTCTGTCGCTTTTATGGCTGCGCTTGCGGCGGATTATTTTCTCGCGTATAAGTTTTCAAAAGGCAGCGCTGATATAAAATTATTTACGAAGAAAGATTTTATTAAAATAGGAATCATTGCAGGTTCGATAGCCATTATATATCTCGGATTTAATTTAATTCTTTCGGGCTCGCTGCTTCCGAATACTTATTCAGCGAAACTCGCATATTATTCACCCGAATTCAGAAGCCGCGTAAGTTTTCTCAAATATGAAGTATGGGACTATTTCACTCGCGGCGCATACGGATTGATAATAATCGGATTTTTTATATCGGCGGCAAAAATGATTTTTGATTTATTCAAAAAGAAATACAACGGAAATCTTTTGTACGTACTGTTTCCATTACTGCTTGTTTTCGTGTACTGGTACAAACTTCCTTACGCTCACAGGTTCGGCAGATATTTGATGCCTGCAATACCGTTCATTATTTTGCTTTCCGGTCTCGGATTCCGTGACCTCTGTAAACTTGCGGGAAACTATATGCAGAGCGGAAAAATCACGCAGGTTTTAATGATAGGAATTTCTTCCGTTATAATACTGTACTCCTTTTTTAACTACAAAGACAACGCGCAGAATTACGCCGAGCAATGTGTTTACATACACGACAGGCATGTGGTTACCGCAAACTGGATTAAAGAAAATACAAAGCCTGAAGATATTATCGCTACGCACGACGTCGGTGCAATCGGTTTTTACTGCAACAGAAAAATTGTCGATGCAGCGGGTCTGATGAATCCGGAACTGATTTCGAAAATAAACGACGACAACTACGCAAGCATAATGTCGGATTTTATGAAAAAGAACAACGTGAACTATCTTGCTTTTCAGAGGGAATGGTTCAGGGTTGTGAATCAGAATCCGCTGTACACAAGTATAAATAAGGAACCGATTGAAGGCCTGGATGTTTATAAGTTCGAACCCGGCAAAACGCACATAATAAGCAGGGAAACAAACAGTCTGATTATGACTGCGCAGGACATGATGGCGCAAAGGGCTTATCAGCAGGCGATACAATATTTATTACAGGCTGTAAAGACCGATCCGCAGTCGTCATTTACGTATCTTATACTTGCGTTCGCATACGGAGCAATGAAAGACGGTCCGAATTACGAAAGAAATTTATTGAAAGCGCTCGAAATATTTCCGGATTACAAAGACGCTTTATTTCAATACGCGAATTACTGCAGGCAGACCGGGAGAAACGAAGATTCCAAAAAATATCTGGAAAGAGTAATTAAAACCGACCCTGAAAATAAAAGAGCGCTTGATATGCTGAAGACTTTCAGCGACACAACAAAAACAAAATAAGTTCAAGAATGAAGGATGATTTTTTAAAAGAAAGAATAATTGACATATCCGCGATACTGCTGATAATCGGCGCCGCGTTTTTAATGTTTCACAATCTTATAATGGGCGAAGTGATAGCCTCCAGCGATGTCGGCACAAACGACCTTTGGTATTTATATTTTCCGAACAGGTTTCTGTACGGCGAGGCATTAAAAGCAGGGCAGATACTTCAATGGACGCCTTACATATTTTCCGGATACCCCGTTTTCGCGGAAGGGCAGAGCGGTTTTCTTTATCCGCTTAACCTGATTATGTGTTATCTTCTTGACCCGATACCCGCGATGAACTGGTTTATTATTGTTCACTCAATTATTGCGGGAATCGGTTCTTATTTCTTTGCAAAGAAAATTTCAGGCAGCGGTTCGTGGGCGATACCGATTGGCGTGGCGGCTGCAATCTGCGGGGCTTTGACAACGGGGCACATAAGGCAGATGAATGTTTACGCGATAATAAGTTTAATGCCATGGCTGTTTTTGTTTGCTGAATCATTCGCAAAAAAACAAAAATTATCTTCAGCAATGCTATACGGCTCCGTGCTGGGTTTAATGCTTGTTACAAACCATCCGCAATTTTCGTTTATCTGCGGTTTTATTTCGCTGCTATATTTATATCTGCGGTTTTATTTCGGCGAAAAGAAATTTTCCGAATATTACAAGAGCATTTCCTTGTTTCTCGGTGCGGCAATCGTAATAAGTTTGCTAATCGGGTTTTACCAGTTGAAAGAAACATATCTCCTGTCAACATTTTCAATCAGGAGCCAGGAAGCGCTTTCACCCGGGTATACAGGCATGGGAAGTCTTGCGTGGGGCGGACTGATGACATTTTTCTATCCTTATTATTCGGGCAATGCAGGAACCAATACATACAGCATACCTGAAACATACATGTTCTGGGAATCTTTTCACTATATAAGTCTGGTTCTGATTCTTATAGCAATTATCGGCATAATAAAGTCATTCAAAACGAATCAGTATGTTAAAATATTTTTAATAATAGCGGGGATTTCATTTTTGTTTGCTCTCGGAGAAAACATAAAACTATACCGCATCTTTTCTTTTTTCCCTGTAATAAAAGCGTTCAGATTTCCTTTGAGGTGGCTAATTGGAACGGAGTTTTCCCTGCTGTTCGTAAGCGTATTCGGGGTTAAGTATTTGTTCGATATGATTTTCGCAGGGAAAAAAATAAAACAGGAACCGATTAAACAGGGGAAACAAAAAGTTAAAACGCAGGCTGTTGAAAAAGTTGTTCCAAACGAACAGGAAATACAGAGGAAACATTATTTCGCGGGACTGGCACTTGCCGTAATTGTAATACTTGACATTTATTTAATGACGGGAAGCGGAGTAACGACGGCGGACAGAAGCATTTTCTTTCCTTCGGAAAACGGAACGATAAATTATATTAAAACGGGCGGGTTCAGAAGAGTGTTTACAATGGGCGAGGTAGAACTCGGCTCTAATATATACCGGTTAAGCCGCGGCTGGGAAGGCGATAAATCGATGTACAAAATAATGGCGGGGATGCTTCCTCCGAACCTTCCGTCATGTTTTCACATAATGTCAACGGGAGGTTATATTAATCTTTGTCCGCATTATGTATACGAAGTATGGGGCGACCAGGATCATTCAGGTATAATACGCAAATCGGTTTCATCGAAAGACAATAAAACAATTATTCTTTCGCCGCAATTCGTGAAACTTGCAAAAATGTGGGGAGTCAAGGATTATCTTTCAATATTCAATCTTACGGAACCGCTCGTGAAACGTTCAGACAGTTTGGGAGTAAAACATTATGAACTTTCCGATGTAATGCCGAGGGCATGGGTTGTTAAGGATATTATATCGACTCCGGAAGACAACAAGAACAGCGCTGAAATGCTGTTGGACAATAATTTCAATCCCGCGGAAAAGGCAATCGTTAACGGCAATGCGCCCGAAATGCCCGTGAATTCAGCGAATTCCAATGCTGATATAGTGCAGGACGGTAATCATCTTGTAAAAATAAAAGCATCCGCTCCGGGTCTTGTGGTATTGAGCGACACATGGTATCCGAAATGGAAAGCACGGGTTAATGGAACGGAGGTTCCGGTTTACAGGGTTAACAATTCAATGCGCGGAGTCGTTTCGCCCGCTGCGGGTTCGGAAGTAGAATTTTACTATGACGAAGGAAACATAAAAATATTTTTGCTGTTAAGCCTTGTTACGCTGCTTGGTGTTTGCGTATTCGGAGTATATGATTATAAAAAAGATAAACGCTGAAGAACCGTATAGAGTGAATTTTATTAAAACGTTATTGTTATATTTACAGAATTAAATAAAAACAAAACATATGTTCGGAAATCTTTTTGAAGGTCCGCATCTTTTAATTATATTGCTCGCAATAATTGTTTTATTCGGCTCCAAGAAAGTCCCTGAATTCATGCAGGGTTTAGGAAAGGGAATAAAGGAATTCAAAAAAGCAGCAAAAGACATACAGGACTCCGTCGACGATATCGGAGAGAAAAAGAAAAACTAATTTTCGTAAGTCTCTGTTCGGTTATAAACTTTATTTGTTAACTTCTCCCCATCCAAGATAGTTGACGTGGCGGAGTATTATAAAGCCTGCTATTATGCCTGCTGCCACATAAATGAATCCCATTAAGTAATCGCCGAAAATTATTTTGCCTATTCCAAAAAGAAAGGAATACAAAAGCACAACACCAAGAAACCAGTCGAAGAACAGGATTCCGTAACCCTTATCGGCTTTAATTTCAGGGGCTTTAAGCGCATATTTTTTCCAGCCTATACCGCCCGGATGAACGCGTCTGTAAAATTCCATCAGCCTTTCTTCGTTCGTAGGCTTTGTGATGAAAGAAGTAATTACCCATGCGAGCGTTGTAATAGGAACAATAACATAAAGTGTTTCGGGAAATTTAATTCCGAAGTTTCCGAAATGCAGAATTCCGTATATAACAAACGGTGTAACGGTTGCAACTATTTCGCTGATTGCGTTTACGCGCCACCAGAACCATCTGAGTATAAGCACAAGACCGAGACCCGCGCCGCATTCAAGCACGAAAGCCCAAACGCCTGAAATTGTTGTCATGAAATTCGTTACGAGAACAGCAACAATCATAAATACGATAGTCATCCATCTTGAAGCCGAGACGTAGTGTTTGTCGGATTCATTCGGTTTAACAAATCTTTTATAAAAATCATTAATGAAATACGACGTGCCCCAGTTGAGATGCGTTGCTATAGTTGACATGGATGCGGCAAAAAATGTAGCAAGCAGAAGTCCTTTAAGTCCGACAGGCAGAAAATCGTTCATTGCTTTTACGTAGCCGAGCCCTTTATCCGCCGCGGGTAAATCCGGATATAAGACGATTGCGGAGAGCGCAACGATAATCCACGGCCAGGGGCGAAGCGTATAGTGCGCCACCTGGAAAAACAAAGTTGCGAGAAGCGAATGTTTCTCGTTTTTAGCGGACATCATTCTTTGCGCAACGTAACCGCCGCCGCCTGGTTCCGCGCCCGGATACCAACTTGCCCACCACTGCACGCCTATATATGCAAGAAAAGTTGAAATCGTCATCATGAATATTCCGCCCGCCCCCGTTGAGCCTGCGGCGCTTTCCCCGATTTGGGGAGTGAACCTCAGCGCCCACTCGGGAAGTTTTGACTGAAGACCCGCTATACCGCCGACTTTGTCGGAGTTTACAACAATCACGGCAAGGATGATACAGCCCGTCATTTTAATTACAAACTGGAATGCATCCGTAACCGCGACCCCCCACAATCCTGACATGGCGGAAATAATAGCGGTTATAATCATTATTCCGAGAATGAAAAACATAACATTGCTGTCAGTGACGGAGCCTGGGAACATTCCTTTTAGTATTTTGCCGAGTGCGAGATTTACCCAGCCCATAATTAGAATGTTCATAAAGATGCCGAGATATATGGCTTTGAATCCGCGGAGGAAAGAAGCCGCCTTGCCGGAATATCTCAATTCGATGAACTCGACGTCTGTTAGAATATTAGCGCGCCGCCAGAGCCTTGCAAAGAAAAAAACCGTAAGCATACCGCCGAACATCATATTCCACCAGAGCCAGTTGCCCGCAATCCCGTTCTGACCGACGAGTTCCGTCACTGCAAGAGGCGTATCCGCGGCGAAGGTAGTGGCGACCATTGAAAGTCCCGCGAGCCACCATGCCATCTTTCTTCCTCCGAGGAAGAAATTTTCCGTATTACCGCTTGCTTTTTTGTAATAATATAAACCGATGAGTATGTTGATAATAAAATAAGCAACTACGATTGACCAGTCGATAATATGCATAGAGTTTTTTTGATTGTGATTAAGATATTAATGCCAAATTAATTATTAAAGGCAGATAATTTTTTATTCCGCGGGGAAACCATTATTGAATTACAAAATTTAGTAAATAATATTATAATATCCGAAGAATATACACGGGGAATAACAATGGAAATCACATTAAACAATATAAAACTCAATACGGCGAACATTTTTCCTTTCATACAGGACGATGAGTTTAATTCTATAAAAGGGGAAGCCGTAAAGGCATATAACATGCTCTTAAACTACAGCGGGACCGGCAATGATTTTCTCGGCTGGCTCGACCTGCCTTCGGACGTTATGAAGAAAGAACTTCTGGCAATCGAGGATGCGGCGCATTTCCTGAGAAAAAAATCCGACGTAATAGTTGTAACGGGAATCGGCGGTTCCTATCTTGGCGCGCGTGCCGTAATAGAAGCGCTTCAGAACAATTTTAAGTTTCTGCAGAAGAAAAAGAACAGATATCCGCTTGTAATTTTTGCGGGTCAGAATATAAGCGAGGATTATCACGCTGAACTTTTGGAAGTTCTCGAAGATCTTAAATACTCGGTTATAGTGATTTCGAAATCAGGAACCACTACCGAGCCTGCCATTGCTTTCAGGCTGTTGAGGAATCATCTCGAAAGAAAATACGGAAAAGAAATTGCTTCGACACACATAGTCGTAATTACGGATGAGAAAAAAGGCGCGTTGAAAAAACTTGCCGGCAAAGAAGGATACAAACAATTTGTAATCCCTGCCGACCTCGGCGGGCGTTATTCCGTTGTGTCGGCAGTAGGGCTGCTGCCCGTAGCATGCGCAGGTTTCAGCATAAAAGAATTTCTCAAAGGCGCGGAAGAAATGGAAACGGCGCTCAAGGGCAAAGGTAACTTCGACAAAAATCCCGCCATGCTCTATGCCGCGGTAAGAAATCTTATGTACAGAAAAGGCAAGACGACTGAACTGTTCGCGAGTTTCTTTCCGTCATTGTACTATTTTATCGAATGGTGGAAACAACTTTACGGAGAAAGCGAAGGCAAAGACGGAAAAGGAATATTTCCCGCGGGCGCGGTTTACTCCACAGACCTGCATTCGCTGGGGCAGTACGTTCAGGACGGTTTAAGAAATATATTCGAAACATTTATCTGGATTGAAAAACCGAAGTACCCGCTTTCTATACCTTATGCTGACGATAATTCCGACGAATTGAATTACCTGAAAGGAAAACACCTTAACTTCGTTAACGAAAAGGCAATGCTCGGAACTATGCAGGCGCATCTTGACGGTGGCGTTCCCAATATGACATTTACAATACCCGAACTTACGGAGAGTATTCTCGGAGGGCTTGTTTATTTCTTCGAATTCGCTTGCGCATTAAGCGGATACATGCTGGGCGTAAATCCGTTTGACCAGCCCGGCGTGGAAATGTATAAAAAGAATATGTTCAAACTTCTCGGAAAATAATTGCCTGAATAAAGAGGAAAAAATAATTAATAACATGACCAAAAAAATATTTGCTTTCTTACTGCTTTCATTTGTATTTGTGCTTAACGTAAACGCACAGTTGTTTACACCGGAAGAAATTGAAATTCTCAAATATCAGGACCTGCGGACAACAGGACCCAACGGCGAATTGCTTACTTATCTGAACGCGCACAATAACGCCGTTGTAATCAGGGCGCTCGTTGCGCTTGGCAATTTAGGCGATAAAGAAAACGTCAGAGTAATATCCGAACAACTGATGTCAAATAACAATCCCGACATAAGAATGGCGGCTGCGTTTGCATTGAGCCTTATTCCATGCGAGGAAACAAACAAAAATCTGAGCGAGGCGCTCAAAACCGAGAAAGACGAAATTGTAATCGCGAAAATTATCATCGCGCTGGGATTTACCGGAAACAACGACAATCTTCAGGAAGTGTGCGCTTACAATGCTCCGGCAGCCAGTCTTCAGTCAGCCATCGCGCTTTCAATCGCGAGATTCGGAAGAAGGAATATCAAGAATGCCGGCGCGGTTGAAACCCTGAAAACGCTGGTTAAGAGCGGCGATGAAAGTGTACAGCGTTTCTGCGCTTACGCCTTTGCAAATCAGAGAAACAGAGATTTGTTATTGCCCGCGAAGGATGAACTGCTCGCGCTTACGAATTCGAAGAATGCAGATGCGCGCATGTGGGCATTCCTTGCCTACGGCTACACGGCGGGAGCGAATGAACTGAAATATTTTCAGGACGCTTATGAAAAAGAAACAGTCTGGCAGGTTAAAGTAAATATACTGAATTCGCTTCAGACGGTTTACAGATTCAATAAAGAAACTTCGGACAATAAAGAACTTGCATTCTTCCTTGTTGATAAAGGAGAGGGAGAAGACACTTATCTTTCAACAACGGCGCTGAAAGTGCTTGGCGCGATATTTCAGAATACAACCGATGCAGGTTTAAAAACAGAATTAAAACCGCGTTTGCAATGGTTCATGATTAAAGGCAAAGCCGTTGAACTTGCAACTATAGGCGAAGCGGTTAATACTCTCGGCATGATATTCAGAGACGAAGCAAAAGATGATTTGATTCAAAGATATACTGATGCCGAAGGATATTATCTGAAACCATATTTGATATCGGCTTTTAAATATATGAAAAACGCCGGAGTCTATAAGGACCTGAGAAAACTGATTACCGAGGACGTGCAGAATTACGTAAATAAGAATAAGATTACGGAAGGCGATATGATTGCGGGCAAAGAACTTGCGCCGATTTACAGAACGTTTGTTGAAACTCTGGATGAGTTGAAAAAGGTCGGAAATACGGACGACAGGGAAATTATGCGCCTTATATTTTCTGAGTTTGTAAGTTCGAAAGACCCGTCTATTGTGGATGTGTGCATAAACGCATTGAACGACAGTTTGTATTCGACCAAGAGAACGGAAACGGCGACTATACTTACGCTTGATTATCCCGACCTTGTTTATCCGAAAGACAAAGAGACAATGAAATTAATTATTCGTGAATTCGGCGAACTGAAATCGGACACGGCCGTCGGAATACTTGAAAACAATCTTAAGATAAATGATTTCGAAATATGCAAAGAGTCGGCGGATGCTTTGAAAAAAATCACGGGGAAAGATTATACATTCGCGGCGAAGAAAGTCAGTTTCTTTAATCCCGATAATCTTAACGGACTTTTGAAAAAGCAATTTGCGACACTGAAAACGACAAGAGGCGATATCAAAATTAAATTGTATCCTTATTTGTCGCCGTTCACAGTGTTAAACTTCGTGAAACTTGCCGAGAAAGGATTTTACAACGGCACAACATTTCACAGGGTAATTCCGAATTTCGTTATACAGGGCGGCGACCCGCTCAACAGCGGCTGGGGCGGACCTGAGTACACAATCCGCTCGGAGTTCATTCCCGCGAGTTTCGAAAGGGGAATTGTTGGGATGGCATCGGACGGCAAGGATACGGAAGGCAGTCAGTTCTTCGTAATGCATTCGGCATTTTACCATCTTGACAACGCATATACAATATTCGGAGAAGTTGTAAGCGGCATGGAGAATGTCGATAAGATTTATCTTGACGACGTGCTTGAAAGCGTTGTTATAACAGAGAATTAGACTTTTCCAGTGTTTGCTTTTCGCGGGAAGTAAACATCCACCGTTCTATAAGCGGAGGTGCGGTCTGTAGCGGCAAATTTAAGACTTTTGCCATAGGAGGGGTACCTAAACAGAGTTTTCTTGCATATGAAAAAAAGATGTTTAAAGAATATAATCTCAGCAAAATAATTTATCTTTTCGATTAAGCCCACGGTTTAACCGTGGGTAAAAATAAGCATAAAAACAAAACCGTTTCAATTGAAAATCCGCCTTGGTGGACGGTTTATGAAAACAGTTATCGAAAATGAATAATAAAAGGACTGATTCTGCTTGATTTATTATTTAATTTTAATCGGAAACTACTCATTAATAAAATGGGTTTCATATATAGAACACAAATAATCAAATAACAGGAGCATAACATGATTTCAAAGAAACTCGAAGATGCAATAAACTCACAAATCAACAAAGAATTTTACTCTGCTTATTTTTATCTGGCAATGTCGGCATACTGCTCGACAAAGGATTTAGACGGGTTTGCAAACTTCTTCTACGTACAATATCAGGAGGAAACATCACACGCAATGAAGTTTTATCATTTCGTTCTCGACAGAGGCGGAAATGTGGTTTTAACAAAAATTGACACGCCCCCGGCGGATTTCAAATCTCCTCTGGATGTATTTGAAAGAACACTCGAACATGAACAGTTTGTAACAAAGTCGATTAACGAACTCCTTGACCTTGCAACGAAAGAAAACGATCATGCCTCGGCAAGTTTTCTTAAATGGTACGTTGACGAGCAGGTTGAAGAAGAAGCAACTGTAACGAAACTTGTAAACAAGATGAAACTTATCGGAAACGATATCGGAGGTCTGTTCATCATCGATAATGAACTCAAAGCAAGAGTTTTTACACCGCCTGCCGTAAAGTAGGTTTGTTGCTCTTTCGTTCCCGGACGAAGTTTGGGAATAAGTTAAAGTTAATATGTGTATAATACAAACGTTCCCGTGCTTTTGCATGGGAACGTTTTTTTATAATGTCCCCCGCCGGCGGGGGGCGTCTTTAGCCGCGGGGGTGGAAGAGTCGATGAAAATAATATCCTTGTTAGAAATTCTTATTAAAAAACAGTAAAATAATGTCGCCCCTGCGGGTCTTAAAAAAAACATTCATTGCTTACTAAAAAATTGTCGTACCTCCGGTACTCTGTATGAAATCTTAGTCGTAGATTTGCCGTTTTTCCGCTCTTTCCCGCGGGATATGGAAAAGTTGTATCTGTGATAATCTGCCTTAATCTTTATTTGCTGTGTGTAATGTTTTTGCTTTTACTCTCATGTAAAATCTCTGCGTTCTTAGCGAACTTTGCGGTGAAATGTTTTTGTTCTTCTTAGTTCATTTCTAATAACTAACTTTTGATATTAACTCACCTGTTTAAACGTTTTTTTCGCTCTTTCCCGCGGGATATGGAAAAGTTGTATCTGTTATAAGCTGCCTTAATCTTTGTTTATCTGTGTGTAAAGTTTTTGCTTTTACTATCATGTAAAATCTCTGCGTTCTTAGCGAACTTTGCGGTGAAATGTTCTCGTTCTTCTTAGTTCATTTCTAATAACTGACTTTCGATATTAACTCACCTGTCTAAACGTTTTTTCCGCTCTTTCCCGCGGGATATGGAAAAGTTGTATCTGTGATAATCTGTCTTAATCTTTGTTTATCTGTGTGTAAAGTTTCTTTTTTTATAAATAGGTGAAATCTTTGGTTTCTTTGCTCTGATTTGGTTAGTGTAATTCGTGATAATTAGCGGCGTGTTCTCGCTCTTAATGCTCTTCTTCTAGATTCTAGATTCTGCTCTACCTGAACTCATTCATCAGCAGCGATGCCGCGTCCCTGTCCAGTTTTTCATAAGGAAGTTCTATAAGTCTTTTCGTAAGCGCGAACCATGCGTCTTCGTTACCGTTCACCTGCATGCTCACAAGTTCTTTGTCCGTGAAGTTATTCATCTTCGCGAGATTGAATATTATAAGTTTTGAAGCCCAGTGGTGTGATGTATCCTCTTTATCCGGATTTATGATTCTTTCAAAAAGCGACAGCAGCAAATATCTTCTGAGTCCTTTCGAATTTGCAAGTTCGAAAAGGTATGCGGAATATTCGGGATTAACTTTTAAAAGCGTTTCGCAGATATCTTTCTCTCTGGTGAAAGAACTGTCAATATTGAAAATGCTCTCTTCCTTTTTATCCGCGTAGAAATATTTCAAAACATCGGGCACGCTGTTTCCTATTACACGCGCTTCTTTGTAATCGTTGAGATGCCGTATTTCGTGATAAGCATTTGACGTCTTAATCAGATTGGCAAGCGATTCTTTTCTCAAAGCGTTCAGAGTTTCCTCTTTGATTTTCTCTGACAGCAATTTAGCGTCTTTATCGTCAACCGCATATCTGCCTATCATTCTCTTGATTTCTTTTATCGATGCGGAGTTGTCTCCTGAAAGCACCGCTGCGCAGCGCTTCTCGGCGAGTTCAAGGTTTTCGCTAAGTATAAAAGAGAACGGCGAATTCGGAAGTTTGATTCCGAGAAATTGTTCTGTTATGTTGAGGTTGTCTATGCGTTTCAGAGTGTAAACTTTCGAAGAAGGATTTTCCGGGTTCGGTATAATCGTATCCGAAATCTCATACGAAAGCAGGAATGAACCCGTAGAACCGTTATTATACCTGTATTCGAACATCAGATTAGCGAAAGGATATCCCTTGTTGTAGAGTTCGAGGTTAAGCGAATTCGTGGAATTGTTTATTTCGTCGACGGATGATTTATTTTCAATATCCGAAATAAGTTTAAGAAATTTTTCTTTTACTCCCGCGTCTGCATCCGCGTTTTTCACTGTTTGTTTTTGCTCGGCATATTTATCGGAAAGTTTCCAGTCGCTGTTAACGTAATAGTCGCGCGCGTTGTTCAGCCTTGAAATCAGCGAAGGAACGTCGTCCGAGAAAAACTTTTTCATTTTTATAATATCTTCCGGGGCTGGCTGCGTAATTTTCGGATTCATTTTTTCGTAAATGAAGTCCATTGAAATTTTGCTGTCCTTTAGAAACATCCCGCCTTTCAGCACGACAGACATTGTGTGTGTGCCCGATGAAAGATACAAAGGATCGATTTTCAAATTGGCAACCTTAAGCAGTCCGAGGTCTGTATATTCAAAAGCATTTGCATTGCTCAATTGCGCGAGTTTATCGTCTATAAACACTTCGATTTCGTTCGGCATCTTCTTGCCTTTAATCAGGATTGTGGCTGTAAACTCAGTTGAAACAAGAATCTTCGTCTCGGGAGCGATGAGATACACCTTAAAAGAATAAATATTGTAGAAATTATACGCGACCATACCCGCCAGCACAAGCGCTGAAACCACAAGCGCGGGAAACACAACGTAATATTTAATCTTCTTCTTCAATAATTATTTCTTCAATTTTTTTTAAATTGAATACCGTCAATTACAAAAATTATTTCTTCAAAAAGGTTCTGCCAATTACTAATTATTAATTACCAATTACTAATTGTAAGGTAATATTGGAAACAACTCGTAGAATTTAAAGACAATAAATGGTATGCGAATGTCCCCCTTTGGAGGGGGAGCGGCTTTAGCCGGGGGGAGGGTAATTTACCATTCCGGACAATAACTTCCGGACTCTGACCGACGAGTCTTTCTCCCTCTCTTTTTCTTCGCAATTGTTTTATATTTTACAAACGACAAATAAAACATCACACCTATGAAAAATACTGTGACTCTTTTTTTAATAACCTTATTCGCGGTATTGCTGCAGATTAATCAATCCGATGCATGCACACGCGTTGTTTACAAAGGACCGAACGGAACAATTCTCACTGCCCGTTCCATGGACTGGAAAACCGACATCGGCACAAACCTGTGGCTGTTCCCGCGCGGAATTGAACGCAGCGGAGAGGTCGGACCTAACTCGTTTAAATGGACTTCGATATACGGGAGTATAATTGCTTCCGCATTCGACAATTCAAGTTCTGACGGCATGAACGAAAAAGGACTTGTCGCAAATCTCTTGTGGCTTGCGGAATCCGAATATCCCGTATGGGACCAAAAGAAACCGGGTCTGGCAATTTCCGTATGGGTACAGTATGTACTCGATAACTTCGCGACAGTCGATGAAACCGTAACGGCGCTTCAAAAAGAAGATTTCATTGTTGTTACCGCGGGCTTGCCCGACGGGTCGCGCCTTGCCACGCTTCATCTGGCAATCTCCGATGTTTCCGGCGACAACGCTATCTTTGAATACATAGGCGGCAAACTTGTAATACATCACGATAAATCTTATACGGTTATGACAAACTCACCTATATTCGAAAAGCAATTAGCGCTTAATGAATACTGGAGCCAGATAGGCGGCACTGTAATGCTTCCCGGCACGAACAGGGCGGCTGACAGGTTTGTGAGAGCGTCGTTTTATATTAACGCCATTCCGCAGACGGACGATATACGTCTCGCCGTTGCAAGCGTATTCAGCGTTATTCGCAACTGCTCTGTTCCTTTCGGAATAAGCACTCCAAACGAACCGAATATTTCATCGACAAGATGGAGAACAGTATCCGACCATAAAAACAAAATATATTTTTATGAATCGTCGCTTACGCCGAATACATTCTGGATTGATTTAAAAGACGTGGATTTCTCAAAAGACGCGAAAGTAAAAAAACTAAGCGTCTCAAACAGCGAAACATACTCGGGAAATGCGGCATCCCAATTCGTTGAAACCCCGCCTTTTAAATTTGCGGGTTTGTAAAACATATTTTGGTTTAAAGAATTTTAATACGGTCACTATGTTGTAAATCAGCCTTGTATGACTTCTGCGTAGTGACCTTTTCTTTCTTTCCGTTCCTTTCGATGAGCCGTAAAATGCTTTTCTCGGTGTACCTCTGTGTCTACGTTGCCTGCCCGCCAGCCGAAGGCATGCCGTGGCGAGTGGCGGGTGTATCTCTGTAAACCCGCTCATTAATTTTCACTATTTTTCCCTTCTTTCCCGCGTGCTATATTAAGAAGTTCTTGTCCTTCTCAGTGTGCGGCGCCTGTCCACCATCTCTTAGGCGGATGTTCTAAGTGGTGAAAAGCTCTTTCTTTAAATCATAGCAAATCTGTGTTAATCCGTGGCAAAAGCTCTTTTCCGTGTTCTCAGTGGTGAATCGTTCATTTCAAGAGCCTTTTTCTCCATTCCTTATAAACCAAATATTGAGTATTTTCTGAAAAATTAAAATTAGAGTCAAAAAAGTATGAAAAAGCAATTTATAATATTATTTGTTCTGTTTTCATTCTCGTTTCTATATGCGCAGGAGAATATAAGAGAAATTAACATAGTACACTGGAACGATTTCCATGCAAGGAACGAACCTTACAAAACAAATAAGAAAAAAGACGGCGAAACAACAACCATTGATATAGGCGGTACGGGCTCGATGCTCGGATATTTGAATAAATACAGAAATGACAAATCGCTCGTTCTCAACGGCGGCGATGATTTTCAGGGAAGCCCTATTTCCTCAATCACAAGAGGAAACTCGCAGGTCGAACTTCTGAACCTGTACAACATCGATGCTTTCGTAATAGGCAACCATGAATTCGATTACGGCTACATGGCGCTCGATTCCGCGATGAGCAAATCGAATTTCGACGTTCTCTCCGGAAATCTTTACATGATAAAAGAGCATAAAACGTTCGGCAAGAATTATGTAATCAAGGAAAAGAACGGCGTGAAAGTCGGTATAATCGGCGTTTCTCCGATGGATTTAAAATCGCTTACGCTTCCGAAGAACGTTGACGATATCGATGTATTGAATACCGATTCCGTAATAGCAGTCTGCATCAAAGCGCTTAAAGCGGAAAAGTGCAATCTCATAGTTCTTTTGTCGCACAACGGAATTCAGGCGGACAGGGAATTTGCCGAAAAATTTCATGCGGACATCGACGTTATTATCGGCGGACATTCGCACACACCTATTTTCAAACCTGAAGTGGTTGAAGGAGTAATGATTTGTCAGGCGGGGTCGTACGGCAAGTACATCGGAAAGATTGACATGAAGGTTGACATTTCGAAAGACACCGTGGTAAGTTATTTCGGATTCCTGAAAGAAACCGTAATGGATTCCGCGATATTCGACAAACAGGCAGGCGAAAAAGTTGATAAAATGATTGCATCGATTCAGCCGGAAATGCAAAGAGTCATTGGAAAACTCGAAGTCAACTGGAAGAAAGACGCATGCGGACAGTGGAATACGGATGTGTTAAGGAAAATGTTTAAGACCGATGTTGCATTCATGAATTCGGGGAGTATAAGAAAAGACATGATGCCCGGCGATATTACCGTCGGAGATATCTGGGAAATAAATCCTTTCGGTAACAGCATAGTAACTTTCAGCATAAAGGGCAAGACTCTGAAAAAGATGATGGCGAATAATATTACGAAGGCAATGAAAGACGAAACACTGAACGATTACGACATGATTATCTCCTCGGGCATGATTATTAAAATAGACGGTTCGAATAAAAATCCAAAGAACACGGAAGATATAATAGTAAGCATCGAAGTAAACGGCAAACCGCTTGACCCCGAAAAAACATACACTGTAACAACGAACAGTTACACAGCGTCACAGGCGAAAAAATATTTCGGCGATTTCGGCATGGAAATAGACGCCGTTGACACGAACGTTATTGACCGCGATGCTTTAATGGAAGCAGTACAGCAACAAAAGGTAATTAAAAACGTATTTGAAAAAAGAGTAATTGACATTAATAAGTAAAAATAAGAATAATGGCAGAACCGCGAATAGTACATTGCATAAAGTTGAATAAAGACCTGCCCGGGCTTGACAGGAAACCGATGCCCGGTGAACTCGGCGAGAAGTTATACAACAGCGTATCAAAGGAAGCATTTAAGATGTTTCTTGATTATTTCAGGATGATAGTAAACGAATATCAACTTGACCTTAGTTCGCCGAACAGCGATAAGATTTTCGAAGACCAGATTAAGGAATATTTCTTCGGCGAAGGCGGGAAACTGCCCGATGAATTCGTTCCCGAAAAATAATAAAATATTATGGCAGCTCCGTTTGAGTTTGACAAATATATAGAGCATTCGAAGGAAGACGCTTACAGGTTCCATCAGGACGAAAAGAACATTTCTTCTCTGCGAATGTTTATACTCATATTCTCAATCATCTCGGGATTCATTACTATAACAACCTTGTTTGACGGGAGTGTGGATTATGACTCATACGCTTATTTCGCGATGTTCGCCGTTTCGCTTTTCATAAGAATATTTTATCACAGAATTTTCAATCTTGTCAATATACGGCGGAGATTATTTCTTTTAGTGGTGTTGTCTCTTCTCGGATTTTTGCTCTCGGGGATATTGCAATCATTCTTTCAGACCGAAACACCTTCCGAAAAAATTACGAAAACGGAGTCGGCGAAAAACGAACCAAAAGGAATCGGTATTACGGTTGATATTGACGAGAAAAAAACGGATACTGTTACAATCGTGATTTTCTTCTCTTTGTTCCTTTTGTTCTTCAGATTTCCAAAGAGCGATATTGTGCAATTGTATTCGCTCGTACTCGGACTTCCTGTTTTAACGGAACTGCTGTTCTTCCGGAATTTCGGAATAAGCGGGAAAATACCCGAGGTAATAACCGCGGGATTGTGTTTCGTTATTTCATATTCAACGGAAAGAAAAAGACACGGAAAATTCTACAAACAATACGAGGCATATTTCAAGCGCCATTCGGACAGTGTAAGAATGAAACGCGAACTGAATTACGCGCGCGAGATACAGTTGTCGATGCTTCCGGAAAACCGCATGGAAATCGGTGATTTAAAAATTGCGGCAACGTCTTTGCCCGCAAGCGAAGTCGGAGGAGATTATTACGATTATTTTAAAATCTCGGACGGTGTAACGGGGATATTCATCTGCGACGTATCCGGTCACGGCGTCGCGAGCGCGTTGCTGCTTTCGGGATTAAGAAGTTGCATGCATTTGATACTCGAAGATACCGCTAATCCGAAGGAAGTTTTCGATAAACTCAACAGGATGATAAGACGCACGCAGAACAGAAAAATGTTTGTAACGGCTGTGTTCGCGGTAATAGATACCAATAAAGGAAAATGCACATTGTTCAACGCGGGACATCTTCCGCCTTACAGAATATCGGGAGAATCGCACGAACTTTTCAAAATAAAGAGACATGGTATAACGCTGGGAGCCGTCGAAAGGCTTGCAGCGGACGGAGGAGACAATTTGGTGTCCTTTGATTTCAATAAAGGCGACATATTACTGCTGTACACGGACGGGATAACGGAGGCAATGAATTCATACCGCGGCGAATACGGATTCGAAAGACTTGAAAATTTTCTCTACAGCAATCAGGACACGGAACCGTCGAAGTTAATCGACGATTTAGTTAAAGACGTAAAGAATTTTACCGGCGATGCGGAACAGTTGGACGATATAAGCATACTGGTATTATCGAGATAGACAACCTTAACATAATAAAATGTCAAAACCAATAGTAGGAATCATAATGGGCTCCGATTCGGATTTACCCGTTATGAATCAGGCAGCCGATATTTTAACAAAGTTCGGCGTATCGTACGAAATAAAAATCACATCCGCGCATAGGACACCCGATTTAATGGCGTCTTACGGCAGAAATGCATATAAGCGCGGAATAAAAGTTATTATCGCGGGCGCGGGCGGCTCTGCGCATCTTCCCGGAATGTGCGCTGCATATTCGCCAATACCTGTTATCGGCGTGCCGGTTGAATCGAAGGCGCTGAAAGGACTCGATTCTCTGCTTTCAATAGTGCAAATGCCTTACGGTGTGCCCGTTGCAACGGTGGCAATAAACAATGCAAAGAACGCCGCACTGCTTGCTGTTAAAATTCTCGGCGCCTCGGATAAAAAACTTCTCGGCAAAATGCTGAAGTTTATGGAAGAAATTAAAAAGGAATCGCTGAATAAAAACAGGCAGTTGAAGAAAAAATAAATTGTTTGTATTTACCGATTCATGTTAGCCATTCCCCTGCGCGGAGGAATAAAGCCCGAAAACACGGCAAAAAAATTATCATTTATTGATAATAATATTTAATATAAAATCACTTTATTTGTATAAACAAACTTAAAACTTAACAATAAGAAAATGGCTGATGACAGAACTATGAGAATGAAATCGCTTGATATGGCGATTGACCAAATAGAGAAGGACCACGGGAAAGGTTCGATAATGAGACTCGGTGATAAACCCGCAGTAAAACTTGAAGCGATACCGACGGGTTCAATATCACTTGACGCTGCACTGGGCATAGGAGGTGTTCCGCGCGGCAGGATAATCGAAATTTACGGTCCGGAATCTTCGGGAAAAACAACATTATGTCTGCACATAATCGGCGAAGCGCAGCGCACAGGCGGACTTGCGGCATTTATCGATACTGAGCACGCGCTCGACACTAATTATGCGCAGAAACTCGGCGTGGATATTAGTAACCTCTTAATTTCACAGCCTGAATACGGCGAGCAGGCGCTTGAAATCTGCGAAACGCTTGTTAGAAGCAACGCGCTCGACGTTATTGTGGTTGATTCGGTAGCGGCATTAACACCCCGCGCTGAAATAGAAGGCGAAATGGGAGACTCCGTAATGGGTATGCAGGCGAGATTAATGTCGCAGGCATTAAGAAAATTAACCGCAGCGGTATCGAAGTCAAACGTTGTGCTGATATTCACAAACCAGTTAAGGGATAAAATCGGAGTTATGTTCGGAAGTCCCGAAACAACAACAGGCGGCAAGGCTTTGAAATTCTATGCATCCATAAGAATGGACATAAGAAGAATAGCGGCAATCAAAGAAGGCACGGACGTTATCGGCAACAGAACAAAAGTGAAAGTTGTAAAGAATAAAGTAGCGCCCCCGTTCAAAGAAGTTGAATTCGACATACTTTATAACGAAGGCATCTCGAAAGTCGGCGATGTGATTGACCTTGCCGTAATAAAGGAAATCATTAAAAAGGGCGGTGCATGGTTCACATACGGAGATAACAGGGTTCAGGGAAGAGACGGACTCAAGAAACTTCTCATGGAAGACACGGTAATGCTTGAAAAGTTAACAAATGAAGTTAAAGCATCTCTTGGATTCGACAACGGAAACGGCGATACAAAAGCGGAAACCGCCAAGACGGAGACCGTAAAAGAGGAAACGGTAAAAGAAAAAAAGAAATAAAATTTCGTAAATAATACAAGCCGGTACCAAAAATACCGGCTTTTTATTTTATGAAGATAACCTCAATAGAAAAGCAGAAAAAGGAAGGCCGGTTTAATATTTATCTCGACGGCGAATTCGCATTCGGCTTATACAGGGAAACAATATACGGATTCGGTCTGCGTGTGAACGATGAAATTAACGAAAAGAAAGCCGAAGAAATAAAAACTTCGGATGAGATTGGTTTTGCCAAACGTGTTGCTTACAGGTTTCTTAACTACAAACAAAGAAGCGAGAAGGAAGTAAGGAAAAAACTCAAAGAAAAGAAAATCTCCGAACCCTGCATAGAAAAAGTAATATCATTTCTTAAAGACCTTAAATACCTCAACGACGAAACCTACGCAAAAATGTATCTGGAAAGCAAGATTCTTCAGAAACCCG
This sequence comes from Ignavibacteria bacterium, assembly GCA_028714695.1. GTDB lineage: Bacteria > Bacteroidota > Ignavibacteria > Tepidaquicellales > Tepidaquicellaceae > CAIKZJ01. The sequence continues at coordinate 66,837 of JAQTLX010000003.1, forward strand.
AAGGGCGAAGAGTGTTAAAAATGAAACTTACCGAAAAGGGTATACCGAAGGAAACGGCTGAAAAGATAGTCTCGGAAAATTATTCCGAAGAACTTGAAAAGGAAAAAGCCGCGGAACTGCTCAAAAAATATGAAAAAAAGGTCAGAGCAAAGAATCCCGCCGACAAAAAACAGAAATGTTATAGATTTTTGATATCCAAAGGATTTGATTTTGATACAATCAATGAACTCTTAAATTCTGAATAGTGGCTATCTGCAAATAATCATTTATTGTTAAATTTGTAATATATAAATTACGGCAAAGTAAAATGTATGGCAGCAAACCGTTTCTTAGTGGCATTAGTGTTTATTAATTCATTTCCTTTGTTTTCTATTGCGCAGGAAGCGGGCAGATTTACGAAACCACATGATTTTTATCCGGAGAACAGCAAAATAATAAGCGTGCCGCAGGCGCCGGAAAAACATTACTCCGATCTGCCTAATCCATATACAAATATTAATTTAAGCGGAGATCCGTATCCTCAGAACGAACCTTCCGTGAAGTTCAACGCAAAGTATTCAAACCAGGTACTTGCTGCCTGGAGAGATTTCAGAACTGGGGTGTCGCCAGCACAAAGAAGAATCGGTTACAGTTATTCAACCGATGGGGGCAGCACATGGTCAGTTTCACAGTTAATACCTGCGCTTGACCCTAATCATCCTCTGGCAAGCGATCCGGTTGTTTGTTCGGATACTAACGGAAATTTTTATGTTGCGACAATATCATTGACGGCTGCAGGAGCGCTTGATATACTTGTTTTCAAATCTACGGATGGCGGCGTTACATTTCCGACTTATTCATTCGTGCAGGGCGGAGGTTCAAACACCGAAGACAAAGAATGGATGGCGTGCGACCTTACTAAAGGAAACAGTGCGTATAAAAACAATCTTTATGTCAGTTGGACAAGATTCGGAACTCCTGCGGGAATACTGATGACAAAATCAACTAACGGAGGTGTCAACTGGTCATCGCCGGTGCAGGTAAGCAGCGGCAACGGAGTTCAAGGTTCCGACCCGGCAATCGGACCTAACGGAGAAGTGTACGTTGTCTGGGTAGGCGGAACGACATCAATCAACAGTATATTTTTCAATAAATCAACAACGGGCGGTGCAAGTTTCGGCACGGAAAAAATCATAGCGCAGGGAATATTGCCGAATATTATCATTACGAGCAGCAATGTTACATTTCCGTCTATTGCAACGGATATAACCGGAGGTCCGAGGAACGGATACGTATATGTGACCTGGTGCGATTCAAGAAATGGCGACCCGGATATATTCATTATGAACTCTACCAACGGAGGAGACAACTGGTCAATACCCGTAAGAGTGAACAACGATGTAATAGGAAACGGCAAACTGCAATGCTGGCCGTGGATATCCGTAAACGAAGAAGGCAAGATTGCAATATTATATTATGATTCAAGAAACGGCGCGAGCAACAATATTATTGAAGCGTGGCTTGCACGTTCGACCGACGGCGGTCAGACTTTCGTAAACGAAAAATTAAGCGCTGTATCTTTTACCGCAACTTGGCCAAATGTTGAAGTTCGTTTCGGCGATTACATTAATGTCGATTACAAAGGCAGCAAGATAGTTCCTGTATGGACAGACCTGAGAGCAGGCGGCTCTGACATGGATATTTATACTGCCGTTGTGGATATTGCTCTCGGAGTAAGAAATCTTTCTACACAAACCCCGTCGAAATATATACTGCAGCAGAATTATCCGAATCCATTTAATCCCGCAACGAAAATTAAATTTTCTATAACGGAAAACGGGAAATCGAAAATCGGAAACGAATTTATAACTTCCTTGAAAGTGTATGATGTAACCGGAAAAGAAGTTGCGGTTCTGTTAAACGAAAGTTTGCAGCCCGGAACATACGAGGCGGTTTTTGACGGCAGCAGTTTGAACAGCGGAGTTTATTTTTACAGGCTGATTTCAGGGGATTTCAAAGAAACAAAAAAAATGTTACTTATCAAATAATATTTCAATTCCGGTTTAATGCCGGGGAAACAAAAAATCAAATTATGAAAAAATCTTATTTACAGGTTGCAATTTTGGTTATCGGTCTTATGCTGACATTTACTACTTTAAAGGCATCCGATAATCCTTTATTTTCAACATCTGATAGTATGAACGTAGTAATTGAAACATGTACCGGTACGTGGTGTCAGTGGTGCCCATGCGGACATACGATTCTAACATCGATATTACAAATGTATCCAAGAACGGTTGTTCTTTGTTATCATGGTGGATCTACAAGTGATCCCTGGTATTCTGTCGGAACGCCTATGATTAACTTATTCGGTATGAGTAGTTACCCGTCAGGTGTTGTAGGCAGATCTTCAGGAATTCTGCAGCGTACTTCATGGTATTCCGCTATTTCCGGTCAGGCTGTAGTTGCTCCAAATGTTAAAGTGGAATTGAGCAACGCCAGAGTAAACCCGACAACAAGAACTATATACGGCACAATTTCTGCAACCGCATTAACGAATCTTGCAGACTCCTATAATATTTTTATAGCAATTACAGAGGACAAACTGGTTTACACACAGTCTGGAAATGGCTCCTGCACGGGTGGAACCAGTTATATTCACGACCATGTAGTTAGGGCGATTGTAACTCCGACGACAGGAACACAATTAACTGCGGGACCATGGAATCAAAATACAGTTCTTACATATAATCTAAACTATGTTATTCCGGCCGGAATCAATATAGCAAACTGTCATATAAATTACGTTGTTTATAAGGCGGGTTCTCCATACACAACGAACGCGCCTGTTCAGAACGGATTGAAGACAGCAGCATCGGATTACACGGTAACAGGGATTGGTAATATAGAGAAAATCCCGACAAATTATGATTTAGGTCAGAACTACCCTAATCCTTTTAATCCTACAACGAACTTAAACTTCTCGGTTCCGAAAGACGGAAATGTAGTATTCAAGATTTATGATATTAAGGGAAAAGAAGTAGCAACATATATTGACGGTTATATAAAAGCAGGAACTTATAGCGTAACCATTGATGGTACGGCACTCTCAAGCGGCATATATTTCTACAAATTAATGGCTGGCAGTTTCACGGAAACAAAGAGAATGATGCTGGTAAAATAGTAAGCGCAAAGGATTTAATAAAATGGTTACGGATTATCATCCGTAACCATTTTTGTTTTATATAGACTTTTTGTTTTCTATTGTCTTCCGATAATCTTTTCGTATATAATTTTCCCGATAACAGGTATTTTTATATAGTGACCGCCGTAAGCCTTTACACCAAGGTAAACTCCATATCCTATGAAAGCAAAGATAATTACAAATATACCCAGATATAAGAAAGCCGTAAGACCTATAATCAGCGCAGGAAATGCTCCCGGGTCGTTATGATGCCTTGAAGTAATAGCGCCTAAACTTACACCGAAAAATATCACAAAGAAAACAAGCGCAATGACAAAGATCAAAACAGCACACAAATATACCAGATGGTAAAATATTGCCTGAAGCGAATGAAATCTCACGAACTGCGATTTATCTTTCTGTACAGCCCAGAGAATGATGGGAAGAATTATTCCTCCGAACAGGACCGACAAATGCGAAAGCAGAGCAAGCAGCCTTTCATCGCTTGTGGGAGTATTTGTATTGTTTTCCATTATTAATGTTTTTTATCAATTTAAAATTGCTGGAGGAAATAAAAAAGGAATTTAAAGATGTTGATGACAAAAGCGATAAAACTCTGATTTACAGCCTCTCCGCGGCGAACCTGCGGCTGCTGGAAAGAGCGAAAAGAAGGTTACGAAGTCTTGACCTGTCTGGATACAAAGAACTCAACGGCTTCGTAACCTGCTATGTTTATACGAGAACTATTCTGTAAAATTGATGATATTATTTTCTGTGATTAATTATATTGTCGAACTGACCGGAGTAAGCGATCGTTCTTGCCGGTTCGCCTTTAAGAAAATCATGCGGAAATCCGTATTCGATTTTGCTTGCTTCGTCAAGCGTTTTCATTATATCGTCCGATAGAATAATATCCGTACATTTCATGTTCTCAATCAATTGCTTGTCTGTTCTTGAACCGACGATAGGAATGAACAATCCCTTTTGCTGTCTTATCCAGTTGAGAGCAATTATGGAGCCGGGTATTCCCGATTCGTCGGAAATAGATTTGACGACTTTCGCAATAGCGGTATTTCGTTCGTTAAGTCTGGCGCTTCCTTCTTTAATTCGTTTCGGACCTTTATCCGTTTCCGAGAGATATTTTCCTGTTAGCGCTCCGCCGCCGATGGAGCCCCACGGAGTTACCGCGAGTTCGAAAGCGTTCGCCATCGGAATCAAATCTCTTTCTGGAGCACGCTGGATAAGAGAATATTCGATTTGCAGCGCCGCGAACCTTGACCAGCCTCTTATTTCTGCCATTGTATTCGCCGAAGAAACAACCCAGGCGGGTGTGTCCGATATGCCCACGTAAAGTACCTTTCCTGATTTTACGAGGTCATCAAGTCCTCTCATTACTTCGTCGATGGGTGTTAGCGAATCCCATGCGTGAACCCAGAATAAATCTATGTAATCGGTATTAAGCCTTTTAAGAGAATCCTCAACGGAATTCATCATGCTTTTTCTGCTGTTCCCGGATGAGTTAATATTTTTCGGGTCGCCCGGATTTTGCAAGGTAAACTTCGTCGCGAGAACAAAGTAGTCTCTTTGTGAAGAAATGAACTCCCCTACAAATTTCTCGCTTGTGCCGTTGTTGTATAAATTGGCGGTATCGATGAAATTTCCGCCCGCGTTCGTGAATGCATCAAAAACCTTTTTTGAATCCTGTTTATTTGTACCGAAGCCCCATTCTTCTCCAAAAGTCATCGTTCCGAGGCAGAGTTCGGATACTCTGAGACCCGATCTTCCCAATAATCTGTATTTCATGTTTTTTTATTTTTGTTTGTAATTCGATATATATTAAAACAATCTTAATGACGTGATTGTTCAATTTCTCTTTACGGATTTATATTCTTTTTCCGGATCGACCTTTTCAACGTATGAACTGTTCCAGACGCGGTTAAAAACGGTTTCCAGTTCGGAATTTATCATTTCATTTTTTAATACAAGCGCTGCGTTTCTGCTTTCGTAAAAATAATCCTGTTCAAGATTTGATGTGCTTATCCACGAAATATTATTATCGGCGATAAAGAACTTGCAGTGCTGAACACGTGCATAAGGAATATAGCCTTTACTGTACTGCGGCATTGTGCTGAATTTTATCTCAATACCGGACACGGTTGACAATTCCTGTATCTGTTCCGTAGCGTCTTTTTTAATTGCCCAGTCTGAAAAGATAATTTTAATGTCGACTCCTCTTTTTGCAGCCTTGCGTAGTTCCGTATCGATTTTTTTATAGAGGGTTTCCTTTTCCGAACCTTTCAGGGAATAAGAATAGAACTGAAGGCAGAGGCGCTTTTTGGAGTTCTTTATAAGTTTCAGAAGTTCGGTTTCTTCTTTTGAAAAACCTTTGGTCACTATTGTCTTAGGGCTGAAAGCCGGATATAGCGTAACTTTGCCGTAATTATCAGTCGAAATCGTAAGCGTATTTTTTGCATTATAAATCTTAGAAGGCTTATTATTTACGAGTCCGCTTATTGCCGCGTCATCATATCCATCGCAAAGTTTCCAGTCCATATCAAATATATTAAGGAACATGCCTGCGAGTTCGCGGTGTTTTATGCGGACGCCCATTTCGTGAATATGCTTGAGCGCGCGCCAGTCGAAGTTCTCGCTTCCGACAAACAGGTCTTCGCCGTCAACCACAAAATATTTGGCATGCATTACTCCGCCGCCTATTTTGTCGAACGGGATTTTTTTGATTGTTATATTTTTTATTCCTTCGAGGTCGGCGGTAGATTCTTTATATCTGTTGAAGAAATTTTTATCTATGATTATGCGAACCGTAACTCCGTTATTCGCTGCGTTCTTTACAGCGTTTACAATTCTTTCAAGCGGCTCGCCTTTTTCATTGGCAATATAGAACATTTCGATATCGAGAGATGTTTTTGCATTCGTAATCATTTCATACCAGACATCGGCTGCGCGGGGAAGTTTCGATTCCTGAAGAACGGTTTCTTCCGGAACGCTTTCAACAAGTTGAAAAAGGGTCTGTGAAATCACGGACCCTGACAGAAACAAAAGGAACAGAAGTGACAATATTATTTTTTTCATGAGAGAGAATTATTTTTCTGAAAATATTTTTCGTTAAGGTAAAAAACAATTTTATAAACGGAATATGAAACGAATGGGGCAGCAAGAACATCAACGGTATAGTGCGCTTTCTGCAATATAACGAAGAGCCCCACAAGCACTGTATTTACAAGGAAAGTATATTTAAGTTTTCTGTTCACCGTAACAAGAAAAAGCATGAACAGGGTTGAAGTGTGCCCCGAGAAGAAAAGGTCCCGCGTTATCTTTGTTCCCGTGCCCACTATGAACACGAGAGGGTCCTGCAGGTCTATTGTACCTGCGGGCGGATCGAGCGGCGTAACGTACATCATTGCAATTCTCACTATCACAAGGAGCGTATATGCCTGAAGCGCAACAACAAATCTCGCCGGATAATTTATTATGAGATAAACAATACAGGTGATAAGAGAGCCGTAAATGAGAGTGAAAACGGGTATATTAAGTTCTACAGCGGAAAAACGATTGAAAAAAGGATCATTTAAAACCACTCCGCTTCTCGACTCAACAAATATAATAAACCGTGAAAGAAAATATACGCACGCAATCCATACAATAAGCGTTATTATGAGCAGGTACGCGTTAGTCCTCTTTGTAAGGAACGCTTTCCAGTTATCTTTTATATTCATAATACGGAAAGTTAAACAATATCTCATATGGAATAAATGTATTTTTCGTTATTTGGCGCGATATACCGGACGCCGCATAAAATAATTATTATTAAATAGTTTTTATAAATCCGAAAATATTTCTATTTTAAAACATGAGAATTCCCGATGAAATCTTTGATGAAATTACCAGGGCGAACGACATAGTTGACGTCATATCTTCGTATATAAGCGTAAAAAGGAGAGGCAGTTCGTTCATAGCATTATGTCCTTTCCATCCCGACAAAAATCCATCCATGCATATATCGCAGACGAAACAGGTATATCATTGTTTTTCATGCAAAGCAGGCGGCAACGTAATTACATTCGTACAGGATTACGAAAAAATAACCGGGATGGAAGCGGTGGAAAGATTAGCGCAGAGGGCGGGCATTAATCTGGGGGCTTTTGCAAGGCGCCCCGACCTTTCAAATGAAATCGCGCGGTTATTTGATATCAACACGAAGACAGCAAGATATTTTTACGACAACCTTGTAAACATTGGCGGCGAGGAGAAAAAACTCGTCAGCGATTATATTAAAAAACGCGGACTTGACGAAGATATTATAAGAAAATTCGGAATCGGATATTCGAGCAATAACTGGCACTCACTGATGAATAATTTCACCGAAGACGAATCATACACACTTGAGGAACTTGAACTCGCAGGGCTGGTTATAAAAGCGGAGAAAGACGGAAAATACCACGACAGATTCAGGGGACGTTTAATATTCCCGATTTTTAATGAAAGCGGAAAGGTTGTGGGCTTCGGCGGCAGGATTCTTACAAACGATAAGGAAACCGCGAAGTATATAAATTCGCCGGAGACAAGGGTTTATTCGAAGAGCAAAATACTTTACGGATTAAATTTTGCTAAGGACAGCATAAGGTCTAAGGATTACGTAATACTTGTAGAGGGATACATGGACGTTGTTTCTCTGTTTCACGCGGGAATAAAGAACGTAGTGGCTTCGAGCGGCACGGCGCTCACAATTGAGCAGGTGCATTTGATTTCAAGATACACGAAGAACATAGTACTTTTGTATGACGCGGATGTCGCGGGCATAAAGGCGGCGAAGAGAGGAATAGAGATAATACTCGAACAGGGTCTTGATCTGAGCATCGTTTCGCTTCCCGACGGAGAGGACCCCGATTCATTTGTCCGCACAAAGGGCGTCGAAGAATTCGAGAAGAGTATTGCCGCAAAAAAATCAATAATAACATTCATAAGCGACATATATAAGAAGGAAGGCAATTTAGCCACACCAGAAAGCAAGACCGATTTCATTAAGGAAATAATAAGTTACATAGTAAGAATTCCCGACCGCATCAAGATATCTTTTTACATAAAGGAACTTGCGGAGACTTACAGGTTATACGAATCCGATATGCGGGATGAATTAAACCGCGCGTACAAGGAATTCAAGAAGACGCTGTTTCCGAAAACTTCGGTAGCGCTTCCCGAAAGAAAATCGAAAGAAAAGAAAGACGGGAACGGGAAGCATCTGCAAGCAGAGTATGATATTATAAAAGTCTTCCTGTCCGGCAATTTTGACGCAATAAACTATATAGCAGACAATATATACATTGATTACATTACGGACGAAAAAGTATTGGGCGCGGTGGAAATAATGCTGGACGAATGGCACAATGAAAACAAGATAGACGTTTCAAAACTTGTTTCGCAGATTGAAGATGAAGAAATAAGGAAAATTCTTTTAACCGAATCCACTCCGAAATTTGAAATAACCAAAACGGATTTTCTTCCTGCAGACAGTATACTTGCGAGGGTTGAGAATGAGTCCGTTAACTATCTGAAACTTGCAAAAGACATAATACAGAAACTGAAGTTAATGGACATAAACCGAAAGATACGCGGTTCTTTTAAAGATACCGACGAACACGCGAAGGGAATAGATTTCATAACGGAAAAGACGAAAATAATCAAGCGAAAATAGTTTGATTTTTTACGAATAAATTTTGATTTTGATTATAAATAAGAATTAGATTGCACAAAGAAAAAACATACAGAGGTGTACCCGCCTCACAGGGCATATCAATAGGAAAAGCGTATTTATACACACGCCGTCAGGTCAATATTGTTACAACGGTTTTGACAACGGACGAAATCGAAAATGAAATTGATACAATCAACAATTCAATATCGATTTCATTAAAGGAACTCGATAAAATTTACGCAATATCCGTAGAAAAAATAGGAGAAAAGAACTCAAAAATATTTGAAGCGCAGATAGAAATTTTGAAGGACAGTATATTTCTTGAAAGCGTAATAAAAAGAATTCAAAAAGAAAAAAAATCCGCTGCATTTATTTTCAATGACGAGATAGAAAAACTCGGAAACATATTCCTCAAATCCGCAAATGATTATATAAAGGAAAGATACGATGATTTAATGGACGTGAAGAACAGGGTGATTCGCAATATGAGGAGGGAAAAACTTGTATCGAAGGTTGATGAAGAATCGATAATTTTTGCCCATGAATTAACTCCTGCGGACACAATTCTTTTCAGCAGGCGCAAAGTCAAAGGATACGGTACCGATACAGGAGGGGTAACTTCTCACGCGGCAATAATTGCGAGGGCTCTGAGAGTGCCTGCGGTTGTAGGCATGAAAGTAATTTCAAAATTTATCGCTACGGGCGACAATGTTATTATTGACGGCACCGAAGGGATTGTTATCGTGCACCCTTCGCCCGAGACTCTTGAAATTTACAACACAAAAATTGAAGGAATAAGGCATCACGTAAGCCTTCTTGATGAAGTTGCGGATAAACCATGCAAGACGGAAGACGGCAAGCATGTTGAGATTACCGCAAACATAGAGTTCGTTGAAGAAACCGATTTTATTAGAAATTGCGGTATAGGGCTTTATAGAACTGAGCACCTTTATATGGAAAAAGGGGATTTTCCTTCAAGCGGGGAACAGATTCAGGAATATACTCATATTGCGGCAGTTACATTTCCGAAATCCGTTACAATAAGAACGTTCGATTTAGGCGGCGACAAAGTACTTCAGCAGGACAGCCACAAGGAAGTAAATCCTTATCTGGGCTGGCGCGGCATCCGAATGTCGCTTGACAGGGTACACACATTCAAGGACCAGTTGAAGGCTCTGCTTATATCATCGGTGAAGAAGAACATTAAAATAATGCTGCCGATGATTTCTTCGGTTGACGAAGTGAGGCGTTCGCGTGTTATACTTGAAGAGGTCAAGAAAGATCTTGACAGCGCGGGGATTTATTACGACAAAAAAATCCCGCTGGGAATAATGCTTGAAGTTCCGTCTGCTTTTGTATTATCAGAGGAACTGGCATCGGAGGCAGATTTTTTCAGCATAGGAACAAACGATCTGATACAATATCTTCTGGCAGTAGACAGGGGCAACGAACTTATATCGGGAATGTTCCAGCAGTTTCATCCTGCGGTAATAAGAGCGTTGAAAAAAATTGTTGACAGCGGACACAAGCATGGAATAAAAGTAAGTTTATGCGGCGAGATGGCGTCCGTACCTCTGGCTGTGCCTGTTTTAATCGGGTTGGAGATAGATGAACTGAGCGTGCTTCCCTCGGTTATTCCCGAAATAAAGCAGATAGTAAGGGCAATGAAATCAAGCGAAGCAAAAGCGCTTGTCGGCAGATTATTGAAGATGCCTACGGAAGAAGAAATAAAAAACGAAGTCGAAAAATTTTTCGAGACAAAAATAAAAACGAAAATATTATGATAGACAGAAAAATTCTCAAGAAATACGATAAACAGGATATGTTCAGGGTATTGTTCGATTTTCCCGTTCAGATATGCGATGCAGTTGACATTGCAGCAAGTACAAAAATAAAATACAGTTATAAAGGGATAAAAAATATAATAATAAACGGACTCGGCGGTTCGGCAATAGGCGGAGACATATTAAGGAGTTACGTTTCGGGAGAGATGAAAATTCCCGTTTCGGTAAACCGTAATTATTCGCTTCCCGGGTATGCGGGAAAAGACACTCTTGCGATACTTGCCAGTTATTCGGGGAACACGGAAGAGACCGTATCCGCTTTTCGCGACGCACTCAATAAAGAGTGCAATATAATATGTATAAGCAGCGGGGGCGAAATAGAGAAACTCGCAAAGAAACACGGGAAACAACTAATGAAAATTCCCGGCGGTTTGCAGCCAAGGTGTGCTCTCGGTTATTCTTTTTTTACGCTCCTTGTATTATTCACGAAGTTAGGATTCATTAAAGATAAATCGGATGAAATAAATGACGTAATAATAAATCTTGATCAGAGTCTTTCTGAATACGTCAGTCTGTCTTTTGAAACCAACGAGGCATTAAGGATAGCCGCGGCAATTAAGGGGCATATGCCCGTAATTTATTCTTCCGCGGATTTGCTTGATGCGGTTAATTTAAGATGGCGCGGTCAGATATCGGAAAACGGAAAGATACTGGCTTACGGTAATTTATACCCCGAAATGAATCACAACGAACTTGTCGGTTGGAAACTTAACGAAGAAATCCTGAAAAAAATCGCCGTGATTGTTCTGCATGACAAAGATGACAACGAGAGAGTAAAACTGCGCATGAAGATAACAGAAAGGGTTTACAGAAAATATGCGGCTAATGTATTTGACGTATACAGCGATTGCAGGACAAAACTTGGCAGAATTTTCGATTTAATATATCTGGGTGATTGGGTCAGTTATTATCTCGCTATTTTGAATGAAGTCAATCCGACCCCTGTTAATGCAATATCGAGTCTAAAAAAGGAACTGGAAAAAGCAAAATAGAAGAAATGTAAAAAGAACGAACGGATATATTATAACATATCCGCAGTTAAATGCGTTAAATGTTTTATCCTATTTCCGAAGGAGGCAAATCTCGATTTTTTTGTCATTCCTATACGTTTCTACGATTGATTAAAGTTTGTGACTTCTCTTTGTTCTTTAGGCAGCATTGTTTCGAGAGCCAGTGTGATAATGTGCTTCTCGAATTTTCTGCCATTATCAACCTTATGCTCTGATTTTCCATTATTCATAAGTGATATCACGCCGTTATACACATAAAAAGTCTGTCCTGTGCTGTTTTTATATATACAGCCTTTATATCCCAGATGCACCGGTTCTTTTGATGATTTATCGGAAACACTAAGGCTGCTCCATAATTCATCGAGATATCTAGCATCGGATTCTGAAATTTCCCATTCAGGGTCGAGACTTCCCGAGTAAACCAATATACGGCACGAATTTTTACTTCCGTTTTTCATTTTATACAATTTTTAGTAAAAAGTTTAGAACTATGTCGTAAAATAAATCTTCTGTTCTTTGCCGTTCTCCCTACGAGCAATGTTTATTCAGAAGAAAGTAATATTCAAAACATTTTCATTCTCAATAGAATATATCCCCCGTAATATTCCAAATAATTAAATTAATAAAGTAAAACAAATTTAAACTCAAGCAAATAAACTACTTTGCCTTTTTGTAAACAATGTCGGCAAATACATAGGGTTTTACAAAACACAAAATTGAATCCGGCATAGATCTGAGCAGCAGGTTTTCAATCTTTCCGAATGTATCGTTTTTTACGCTTGTGACAAAACTCTCTTTTTGTATTACACTATTGTGTGTTACATAATAATTCAGGCCTGTATCGCATTCGACCTTAATTCCTTTGTAGCCGAATTCATTACACTCTGTAAGTTCAAGGGTGTTGCTTTCAAGACTTTTCCATATTTTTTTTATTCTGTTTATGGTGTTTATTGAAAGAACCCATGAGCATTCGACTTCTACATCCGGTTTAAAAATGACTTTCGCTGAAATTTTCATTTCCAGTTAATTTTTTATATTTAACGGTCGAAATACCTGAAAATCAGGGACCTAGTTTCTTATCGGCACCGGAATAACTTCGATAGGACCTCCGTACGAATCAAAAACAACGATGTACCAAACTCCGTTAATCAGAACCCTTGTGGAATTAGGAGGATCCTGATCAATTGTGCTGTATTCGTTGAACACTGCTGTTGTATTGCTTTGTTCTGCAAAAGAGAGTTGTGATAAAAAGACAACGGTGAAAATTGCTAGGACGAGGATAATCTTTTTCATTTTTTTACCTTTCTGGTTTAATTTAAAGTTAGTACAAAATATTGAGGTTAAGAACAATAAAAAACCTTATCTTTTTCTATTATTAACTAACGTCTTTTTTTGTTTGAGAAGATATTTTATTGTCTATTGCTTTTTAAATGATAATTTCCGAGATTGAAAACAGATATTGTTTTTTAATTAACAAAACCGCCATGAAGAAAAGAGTAATCTTTGATCTTCTTAGAACATTTACTAAGAAAGAGCTAAGGGAGTTAAAGAGATATTTAAACTCACCCTATTTTAATTCGAGAAGAGTTCTCGTAGACATTTATGAAGAACTGTTAAAGTATTATCCTAAATTCGATGCAGAGTGCACCGAGGATGAAATCTTTGACGAGGTCCGTGCAAATTGTAAGATAATAAAGTCTTCATTCATTGTATTAATTTCATATCTTACGCAGCAAATTCAGAATTTTGTCAAACAAAAAAGTGTTGAAATAAATCATTTTGCGTCAAACAATCTTTTTCTTAATGAATTAAGAAAACGTAATTTAAATGCTTTGTTCTTACGGCACAGCAAAATGATGTACAGCCAGATAGAGAAAGATAAATTATACTATCAGGAAAACATTTTTCAGTTATACAAGTATCATACAAATATATTCAACTACAAAGCAGTCACGGGTAAGTTGAATCGCCCCACAAGCATTAAAAAGCAGGTAAGAATAATAGATCAGGCTGCGCAGAATCTGACATTATTTTACATTACCGAAACAGTTTGTTATTTCCTTAATGCATTTGAGTATCTTGCGGGATTTAATCTGCCGAAGGATAAGAACCTGCCCAAGTTAATTCTGGGGAATATAAATCTTGACAAAATATTCGCAGATTTCAAGAACAGTTACAAATACGAATACATTCTTGAAATTTACATGAAGTTATTAAAGATGTATGCCGACACAGGCAAGATCGATTATTATAAGGCATACAAGGCGTCTGTCGAAACACATTTCAGCAAAGTAAGTAAAAGCGAACTTTCGTTTCTCTATGCAAGGCTGATATCATACTGCATAGGCAGAGTCAACGACAATAAAAATGTCGAATTGTTCAGGAAAGAATTGTACGGATTGTACAAAACCTATCTCGAGCATCATTTGTTCAAGACCGACAAAACGGATTATCTGCCCGATGTTTTATTCCGCGCAATTCTGCTGAATGCTTTATCTCTGCATGAATATGATTGGACAAAACTGTTCATAGATAAATACAGTTATAATCTAAATCCTACACATGCTCAGAACATGTTCAATTACAGCAATGCGATTCTTAATTACAAGACAGGCAATTACAGGGAATCGGTTGAATTTGCGAACAAAGTCAATCTTGATGTGTTCGTGTACAAGTATGACCTTAAATTCTATCAACTCTTTTGTTATTACGAACTTGGAGATTACGATGCGGCAAAGAGCATACTCCACAATTACGAATCCGTCATACGTTACGACAAGATGATAAACAAGGACACAAAGAATTCATTTGTTCGTTTCCTCAAATATTACAACCGCCTTCTCAAATCGAATCTTTCGAAGAGACAGCAGCCGCCTGCGGGGTATCTCAACCAGAAATTACATGGAGAGAAAGACGTAATTTATAAGGAATGGCTTATTGAAAAAACAGCGATACTTGCAAAAGCGCAGGACAAGATGAAAAAAGCGCAGTAAGAAAAAACAGAATTATTACGCAACATATAACAGGGTGCTTCGCACCCTGTTTTTTTTATATCTTTTAAGAAAAACAAAACGGATAATAATGGTGCTGCCTTCAGACAATAAGTTTTATTAGAATGGAAATTTTTGATTTTTTATAATATTTTATAACAGTCCATTAATTAAACAACAAAATTTTGAAAAGAGAATATATTATCCTATCAATAGTATTCTTTTCTTTTTTACTAATTGCCGGATGCGGAAAATCCAGACCCAAAAAAATCTTCGATACGGCTCCGATATCAATCAAGCAGTATGACACTCCCGCCGGTGCGGATCCAAGCGTATCTGCAGAAATGGGCGGTGCGGGATTTAAGGGCGAAGGGTGGCAGACAAACGTTAATTACAACACAGCCGGAAATCCGAAGGCGGTTAAAGGCGGCAGTCTGGTGATATCGGTTAAGGATTATCCCGCGACACTAAGAATAGTCGGCAAGGATAATAATTCCGAGTACTCTGAAGTAACAAAAGATTTACTATACGAAACGCTGCTCGGTTTGGATCCCGTAACGGGAGAATACATGCCGAGATTGGCAACGCACTGGCAAATATCCGAAGATAAAATGTCGTTTAAATTCAGGATTAATCCCGATGCAAGATGGGCAGACGGGAAACCGGTGACTTCGCAGGACGTTATCTCCACATGGAGGCTTTTGGTAAATCCCGAAACACTTGATCCGTACGCCGCAATGCTCATGAACACTTTTGAACAGCCGGTAGCCGAAAGCAAGTACATTGTCTCCGTTAAGTCAAAGGAATTCAACTGGAGGCAATTTTATTATTTTTCCACAAATATAAGAATACTGCCCGCTCATTATATAGACGGAATAAGCGGAAAGGACTTTCTGGAAAAATATCAGTTCAAATATATTCCGGGGAGCGGTTCTTATTATATACAGGATGCCGATATAGTCAAAGAGCAAACTATAATAGCGAGGAGAAGAAGCGATTACTGGGGAGAAAAAGAAAAATTTAACGCTGGAATAAACAATTTTGATTTTATAAAATTTGTATTTACAAAGGACGAGTCGCTTGAATATGAAAAATTTAAAAAAGGCGAAATTGACGTGCTGCCGGTTTACAGGTCATCGCAATGGCAGGAGAAATTTGAATTCGATGATGTCAAGAGAGGGTTAATATTAAAACGTAAAATATTTAATTTGTATCCGAACGGAATACAGGGACTTTGCATAAACACAAGGAATAAACCTTTTGATGATATTAGAGTCCGCAAGGCTTTTATATATGCTTTCAACAGAAGTCAGTTCAACGAGAAATTATTTTACAATTCCTATGTTCCGATGACGTCATATTTTTCCGGTTCGGAATATGAAAATACTTCTAATCCCAAAACAGGATTCAATCTGGATTCGACAAAAATGCTATTAGCCGAGGCAGGCTGGACTGAAAAAAATTCGGAGGGGTATCTGACAAAAGACGGAAAAATTTTTGAAGTTGATTTGCCGTTCCAAAAAGGAAGCGAAAGGTATCTTACAATTTATCAGGAAGATTTAAAAAAAGCAGGCATCAAACTGAATTTGAAGGAAACCGATGCAACAACAACATTTAAACTTGGCGGCGAAAGGAATTTTTCTCTTCTAATGATAAACTGGCAGGGGCTTGAAATTCCCAATCCCGAAAGTTTTGCGAAATCCAATATTGCGGACGAAAAGAACACGACTAACTGGAGCGGAATAAAAAACAAACGTATAGACGAATTGTGCGATAAATATAATGTTACTTTCGAAAAACCCGAGCGGATAAAAATTATTAAAGAAATAGACAGTATCTTATGCAATAATTTCGAATATATTTTAATGTGGTACGCTCCTTATCAGAGACTTGTATTTCACAACAAGTTCGGTTATCCAGACGGCATTCTTGACAAAGTATCTTTTCTTCCGTCGATACCGGTTCTGTGGTTCAACGATCCTGAAAAAGCGTATGAATACGACGAGGCGGTCAAAGACGCAAAAATCACTTTACCGTCCGGAGAAGTTGAAAACAAATACTGGATAAACAAAACAAGGAAGTGATATAAAAACGGCAATCAGAAAAGAAGGAGTGTGTATTGTTACGGTATTTTTTTCGAAGAATATTATTAATTGTTCCGACGTTCATAGGTATTACGTTTATCACATTTTTGATTCTTCAGTTTGTGCCGGGCGGACCGCTTGAACGGGAAATGCTCAAGTTGCAGATGGGTAATGTCGTTTCGGGTTCGGAATCGGGAGCCGTCGGTTCAAACAGAACCGGAATGACAAACATACCCGAATCCGCATTAAAAGAAATAAGAGAGTTCTATGGTTTTGACAGACCCGTTCCGGAAAGATATCTGGAATGGGTTTTAAATTTATGCCGTTTGAATTTTGGAAAATCGTATGCTTATTCGGAACCCGTTATAGACGTTATAACATCCCGCTTTTCCGTATCGATATATTTTGGTTTAATAGGATTTGTTCTAACGTATTTAATTTGTGTTCCGCTGGGGGTAATCAAAGCTGCAAGGAGCGGTTCGAAATTTGATTTAATTTCTTCCATCGTAGTCTTTCTTGGATATTCCACGCCGGGCTGGGCATTCGGAGCGCTGATGCTTATATTTTTTGGGGGCGGAAGTTTTCTAAACGTTTTTCCGCTAGGCGGATTCCGCTCAGATGATTTCGATAATATGAATTTATTCGGACAGATATACGACCAGTTGCGCCACACGATACTTCCCGTAATTTCTTACCTGCTCGGCAGTTTTGCAACGCTTACCATACTGACAAAAAATTCCGTTATTGAAAATCTTAATCAGGATTACATACGAACGGCATACGCGAAAGGTTTATCGAAAAAACGCGTAATATATGTTCATGCTTTAAGAAATTCTCTTATTCCGATTGTTACAGGGCTGGGACAATTCCTTGGGATACTGCTTGCGGGCAGCATACTGATTGAAAAAGTGTTCAACATACAGGGAATCGGTCTGCTTGCATACGATTCAATAATAAACCGTGATTATCCGGTAATCATGGGCCTGCTTGTTTTTCAGAGTTTGATATTGCTTACCGGGAATATTATAACGGATTTTTTATATGCGGCAGTGGACCCGCGGGTTAAATACAAATAATATGAAAAAGAAGAAAATAATAAAAACGAATTCCCTATTAAGAAAAAGGTGGGATAAATTCCGCAGCATGAAGCGGGGATATTATTCTCTTCTGGCTTTGTTAATTCTTTATGTTATATCATTTTTTCTTCCGCTTATAATCGGAAGGGATGCTTTGCTTGTGAGGTATGAAGGTGTGTACTATTTTCCTGTCGTAAAATATTATGACGCCGGTACTTTCGGACAAAAAATTTACGGTGAAGCAAATTATCGTTTGCTTAAAAAAGAATTCGCTGCTGCAGGCAAAGGAAATTTTGTTCTTATGCCGGTATACCCGTACGGTCCCAATGAAAATCTTCTTGATGAAACTTCCGAAACCCCGCCCCATGCACCTTCACGGGAACACATACTCGGAACGGACGACAGGGCGCGCGATGTTTTTTCCCGCCTTGTTTACGGTTACAATATATCAATATCCTTTGCACTGACAATAACGTTAATCTCGTTTGCCGCAGGTATTTTTATCGGAGCAGTGCTTGGTTTTTTCGGCGGGAAATTTGATTCTTTCGGACAAAGAGTAATTGAAATATGGTCAACGCTTCCTGTTCTGTTGATTATAATGATTATCAGTTCCATATTCATGCCGAATTTTTTACTGCTCACTCTGATAATGACACTGTTCGGCTGGACAGGAATAACGTATTATATTAGAGGTGAAGTTTATCGCGAGAAAGGAAAAGATTATGTGCTTGCTGCATTGTCAACAGGAGCATCAAACACAAAAATTATAACAAGTCACATTTTACCGAATTCCCTCGTACCGGTTATTTCATTTGCCCCTTTTGCAATAGTCGCTAATATAGTATCGCTCGTAAGCCTTGATTTTCTTGGATTCGGATTACCGCCTCCGACGCCGAGTTGGGGGGAAATGATAAATCAGGGAATGGGAAATTTATCGCATTGGTGGCTGGCTGTGTTTCCGCTGGGCGCTGAATTTTTGACATTACTTGCAGTTGTGTTTATTGGCGAAGCAGTACGGGAGGCCATGGACCCGAGAGAGTACGGGAAAATAATATGAAGAATAAGATTCTTGAAATAAAAAACCTGAGCACCGTCTTTTACGCAAAGCATTCGGGGCAGGGAAAAGAAACAAAAGAACTGATTCCCGGAAAGGCTGTGAGCGGAGTATCTTTCGACGTATATGAAGATGAAGTTCTCGGCATTGTCGGTGAATCGGGTTCGGGAAAATCCGTAACAGCATATTCGATTCTGAATTTAATTCCCAATCCGCCCGGAAAAATTGTATCGGGCGAGATAATTTATAGGGGTATTGATTTGCTTAAACTGTCTTCCGAAGAGATAAGAAAATACAGGGGTGCGGAAATATCGATGATTTTTCAGGAACCCGGAACATCGTTGAACCCTGTAATGAGAATAGAAGAACAAATGTGTGAGGTATTTATGAGTCACGGAAAAACAGACAGGGCAGAGGCATTAAAAAAATCAATTGAATTGTTAAAAAGGGCGGGTCTGCCTGACGCGGAGAAAAGAATAAAGGAATACCCTTCGAGCCTGAGCGGAGGAATGCAGCAGAGAGTGATGATTGCAATGGCGCTGGCTTTCAGACCGTCGTTATTGATTGCGGATGAACCTACTACGGCGCTTGACGTAACAGTTCAAGCGCAGATACTTGATTTAATGTCGGACATAAAAAGGGAAAATGGTAAATCTTCGATAATAATGATTACGCACAATCTTGGAATTATTGCTGAAATGTGTGACCGCGTTCTTGTGATGTACGGGGGAAAGATACAGGAGTCCGCTAATGTCAAAGATTTATTTGAGAATCCGCTGCATCCTTATACCTCGGCGATGATTAAATCAATTCCATGTTTCGGAAAAAAACACGAAGGCAGATTAAATACAATTCCGGGGATGGTGCCCGATATATTCAACCTCCCGCCGGGATGCAAGTTCTGTAACAGATGCGAATTTAAGAAAGATATATGCGAAAAAAAAGAACCGGAACTAAAAGAAATATCAAAAGAACATTTTGTAAGATGTCATTTATATGAAGGCTGAAAACATACTTGAGGTAAAAGATTTAGTTATCGAATATCCATCCGGGAGAAAAAAATTCTTATCCCGCGAAAGACTTCGCGCCGTAGACAGAGTTAGTTTCAATTTACCCGCAGGGGGTTCTCTGGGGCTTGCAGGTGAATCGGGAAGCGGAAAAAGCACAGTGGTTAAGGCGATAGCAAATCTTTTGCTTTTCAATAATCCCGAAACGAAAATCCGCGGAGAGATATTAATAAATATAGCCGGAAAAGAAATTAATCTTGCGAACATGTCCCGGAGCGGGATGAAAAAATACAGAAAACTGATACAAATAATTTTTCAGGATTCCAACTCTTCGCTTAATCCCAGGTTTACCGCGGGAAAAATTATTGAAGAACCCTTGTTATACAATACAAAACTCGGGAAAAATGAACGTGCGGAGCGTGTAAACTTTCTAATGGAAAAGACCGGATTGCAGGAAGATGTATTTTTCAGATATCCGCATGAACTTTCGGGCGGGCAAAGACAGAGGGTGAGTATTGCGAGAGCACTTTCAACGAATCCGCGAATATTGATTGCTGACGAGCCGGTTTCCTCTCTGGACGTATCTGTACAGGGACAGATACTAAATTTGTTCAGCGATATACAAAAGGAGTTCAATCTTACTCTAATAATGATTGCACATGATCTGTCGATAATAGAGAGTGTCTGCTCTGATGTCGCGATTATGTATCTGGGGAAAATTATTGAAACCGGACGGACAAACCGGGTATTTGAAAATCCTGCGCATCCGTATACACAAGCGCTGATATCGTCGATACCCGTTCCTGAATACAAATCGGAAAAACGCGAGCGGATAATATTGAAAGGCGATATTCCATCGATTATGAAAAAACCGTCGGGGTGTGTATTCCGTTCGAGATGCCCCAAGGCTGCTGATATTTGTTCGGAGAAAGAACCTGAAGAAAAAGAAATAACATCAGGTCATTACTTCTCTTGTTTCTTTTAAGAGATTACAATTCTTTTGCTTTTTCAAGAAACCATTCCTTTGAAGTAATGAATACCTTCGAATTCTGTAATTCCGAAATAAAATAATCTTTGTTCTTTTTATCTGGGTCAAGTTTAATTTTAATAAGTCCGGAAAGTTTTTCAAGAAATACTGAGAAACTATTTACGTCAAATCCCGGAAGTTTCTTGTTATTTCGGAAATAGTGTCTTATCCTGTCGATTTCCGGGTAAGATTCCTCGAAGCGTGACAGTTCGAAATACGTCATCAGTTTAAATCGTGACGTATCGAGGTAATGAAGATATTTATCGCTTTTTGTTTTTTCGATAAGAGCAAGTGTCTTTACAAAATCTTTTTTGGAAAACAAAATCCTTATGTTAGCGAGAGACATTTCATCTTCTCTAATGTTTTCCGGGAGCAAATGTGAATATTTCTTCACGAATTTCTGTGCCCATTCAAAGCGGTTAAGTTTCAGCGCGACTATAACATATTCTCTGAATACGTTTGCCGGATACGTGCATCGTTTAATGTCGCTTATGAGACCCTGGTTCAATTTTTTTTGATGCAGATAAAAGAGGTGTGTATAATATTTTTTTTCTCCGCTGTTTATTTTAAGGAGATAATAACTCATAAGCATCCTGTAAATTTCGGTTTTGAATTCATCCGTAAATTTCTTTTCGTTATCGAAATACAGTTTTTTTGATTTTGCAATGTATCTTCCTTCGTTGAGATTCTGAATGCTTTTGAACATATAGAATCTTATCAGGGGAATCAGATAAATATCTTTTTTCTGCTTTTCAAGTTTAAGAAAAAAAGGCTCATCGTCAAAATGTTTAAGAAATTCGAAAACAGGGTTAAAATCATATGTAATGTTATATGACATTTGAATTATATACTCAAAACCCTCGCGGTATATGCGGCAAAGCCAATATGCAATTAATACATTTGAATGCTCGAAATAAGAATTAAATCCGTCTTCAGGTTTATTCGATGACTGGAAATGAGACGCTTTCAGAAGATAATATCTGTCGAGTTTAAGAAATGCGGATTCGTCGAATTTCCTTCCGTCAAGTTTTTCCCGTATCATTTCGAATAATCCCGAATAATTTTTCCTGAGCCCTCTGTCAAAAAGATTATCAAGAAGGTAAAATTCCTCCGCCAGAAAATCTTTTTCAAGAGATTGGTACCGTAGAAACTTTTCGGCAATTTTCAACAATTCGGACTGCCTGTTTTTGATTGTCTGATATTTATAGGAGCCTTTGCCGTATGCTTTCTCAAGCAAAGACAAAACGCCGGCATCATCAAAAGATTCTTTGTGCGAAAAATATTTTCTAAACTCGGTGACAAGCGGAAAAAATTTTCTTGACGAACTCCCGTCATGGGATTTAACGTAAAGGCTAAACGAATCCCAGTCTTTTTGTGAAAAAGAGGAAAAAAGTCCGAATAGTTTTAAATTCTCCATAATCAAGCACTTATATTTGGGTAAAATATATGTATATATTGGTTGGATATCCATGCAAAAAAGGTTAATAACGGCATATAGTGTGGGTAAATATGCAGTAATTGTTCTTTGCTAAAAAATAAAACACTATATATTTTAAATAGAAATCACATATTAAATCAAATACGGAACAACTTATAATGAAATTATGTAAGTCAGTATATTCATAATAGTACTCTCTTCCAGATTAGCCCTGTATCCCCCAATTTGCAGGGCTTTTCGTTTTGATTTATTCAATCATCCTGCCTGATATGAAGTTAATGATAAGCACTCTGATTATGCCGTTGTGTGCATATTAGGAGTTCGCAAGTCTCATAATATTCGGGAACGTTTTGCCTATACAGGAAGTATAAAATATATTAGTTTAATAATAATCATTATTATTTGTCTATGACTTACATAAAAAATATATTCGCGGGTTTTATAGTTCTATTTATCTTTTCACTCTTCTATGGTTGTGAAAACGACAGTGTCTCTCCCGAACAGACAAGGGAAATGACGTATCTCGGTAAATACGGTTCATCGGAAACTTTCGAACATTCATTCATAAAGAGTATAAACGGTATCGATTACTCGTTTCTTTCCGACGGTAATTCCGGGTTACAGATACTTGATATATCGAACCCGGTAAATCCTTCGCACGTTGTCGGTTATAACGTTACGGGTTATGTTGAGGAAACATTTGTGTGGAAAAGAGACAGCATTCCATATGTATTTATTGCGGCAGGCACAGGCGGTATATCCATAATTGATGTGAAAGATATAAATTCGGCAATACTTGATACTATATTAAATTTTTCGGGCGATTATATAAGAGCGGTTTATGTAGACACGACAAATAAAATAATGTACGCAGGAGGCGAAAGCAAGAAAGTATATTTATATGACATTTCGAATCTTCCCAATGTTTCTTCAATAAGCACATATCAGTCTTTCAGCATTATAAATGAAATACTCATCAGGGGAAATGTCGCTTACTTCGCTCAGGACCAGGGGCTTGACATAGTTGATGTAACAAATCCGCAGTCGCCGAGCCGGCTTTCACAGGGAATATCACAGAATTATGCATACGACATTAAGTTAAGCGGGGATTATGCGTATG
Source organism: Ignavibacteria bacterium (assembly GCA_028714695.1). Taxonomy (GTDB): domain Bacteria; phylum Bacteroidota; class Ignavibacteria; order Tepidaquicellales; family Tepidaquicellaceae; genus CAIKZJ01. The sequence continues at coordinate 90,360 of JAQTLX010000003.1, forward strand.
TTGCGAATGACATAAACGGCGTATCCATATTTAATATAAGCAATCCGTCGAGTCCTGCAGAAATCGGTTTCATCGACACATACGATAATGCATTAGGCTGTGCAATAGACGGTAACGTTCTGTATGTTGCTGAAGATGAAAGCGGTGTTGAGGCGTATGACATTTCCAGTCCGTCCCATCCTGCTCTTCTGGCTATTTACGATACACAGGGTAATGCACTTGGAGTCACGGTATTTAGAGGACTTTTATTCGTTGCGGATAATATAGATTATGTTGTACTAAAATATCCGTAATACTGACTTAATTACCCGTATTAATATTTAATATCTTTCAGAAGTTTATTTATAACAATGCTTTTGGTTAAGCGGAGAGCATCATTTTTGTCAAAGATTCCGCGATGCTCAAATTCCGCTTTTGAGGCTGCAACATGCGCCCTGACATACGGAAACTTTTTATATTTCATTAAAGTCCGTTCGAGAAATTCATGTAGAATAATCACCGGTATCTCATCCGGTTTTACGGTTTGCTCTATCCATATTTCATCATTAGGTATCCAGTCATAAACATAATAGTGTCCGCCTTCAACATAGTCGGTTTTGTAAAGGTCGCGGACAACCCTGCCGTTAACAAGAAAAATGTTGACAGTTTCCTTTACATCCTTAATCGAGCCGTACTTTTTGTAATATACTTTTTCGGGTACATCTTTATGCACGGGATTGTTTATCTGTCTGAAGTTTTTGATGCGAAGTTTATTCGCCGCGTCATTTTCGCGCAGCAACTTTTCGTGAGCAAGAGCATTGTCGTATGATTCACCGGGTTCGGTTCCTTTTTCAATCCCTTTTATATAAGCGAGAGCATTGCCGGTGATAAATTGTCTTTCGGATGCTTTTATTGATTTTGCTATCCAGATTTCGTTTTCGGGTATGAATTTAAAATTAAGTGTGGGAAGTCCTTTTTTACCTATGTTCACGCCGTAATCGCTGAACTCTTCCGCATATTCGGCATTATTCCTTATCGCTTCGTCATCGACTAAATAAATTGAATACTTTCCCCATCTGCCGTGCAGCCTTTTTTTGATACTGAATTTTGTATTCATAAGTTTAATTAATAATCTAAACTCAATATAAGAATAATAAATTTCAATTCAATTATGGAAAGACTTACTTTGCTGTTTCCTTTTTCTTAACAAATCCCTGAGCCGTATTTCCAAGCAGACCGCCTGTTATGCCTCCGTAGACAAGCATAATTTTCCAACTGGAAGTCAGGGGGCATGTGCCGGAAGCGCAGCCGATAAATTTCCAGTATAGAAATCCGGCAACTGCCCCTGCAAATACTCCGGCTATCGTAAAAATATTTCTTTTAAATCTGTCAGCCATTAATAATATTTTTAAGACATTACTTAATCGTCGAAACAACTTCTATTTCGGGCGGATTAAGCAGATGTTTTTTCACGGCGCAAAGATTTGCAGCGTTTATTAGTGCGTCTTTGTATTTAACCGGAAAACCGTCCGGCAGTTGAATGTCGAGTTTTATTTTCTCTATCATCCTGGTTTCGGGATTGTATTCCGGGTTTTGTATTATCCGTATGTTTTCGGACGGTATTCCCCTCTGGTCGCAGAATGATTTCACGTAGATTCCGGCGCAGGTGCCAATAGATGCCAGGAACAGGTCAAAAGGCGTCGGAGCCGAACCTTCGCCTCCCGATTCAAGCGGTTGGTCGGTTCTGATTGTATGTCCGTGATGCAATGCTGTCACCTGTTTCTTTCCTTCGAAATATATCTCCATTTGTTTGTCTGTTTTGTTTTCTTAAAATTATAAATAAATGTTGCCAATAGCAACTATAATATTTGTGATATGGAAACGTTATGTTGATCCTTTGCCGCCTGTCAAACCTATTCCGGTAAAATATTCTGTCTTGCGTCTTTATGGGCATATGCCCATATTGTTAGTACAACAATATGCCTAGACCGAAAAACATAAGGAGGGTATTCAACATACCCGAAATAAGTTACTTCAAACCGAGAGGAATTCCTTTAATGGAACTTGAAGAAGTTACATTGTCGTTTGAGGAACTTGAAGCGATTCGTCTGACCGATCTGGAAGGGCTGTATCAGGCGGAAGCAGCAGAGAAAATGGGAGTTTCGAGGCAGACGCTCGGCAGGATTGTTGATTCCGCGCACTCGATAATTGCCGATGCTGTTATTAACGGTAAAGCGATTAAAATAGAAGGCGGAAGTTATATATACGGAAAATCCAATAAACTCAGATGCAGAAAATGCAAAAACCATTTCATCCTCACGGACGGGCTGAAAAACTCGCATAATTGTCCGAAATGCTTTAAACATAAAAACATAAAGGAAAATATAAAATGAAAGTAGCAATTCCATCAAATAATGGTATGGTTGAAGATCATTTTGGTCACAGTGAATATTTCACGGTATATACAATCAATGATAAGAACGAAGCGGTTAACGAAGAAATAATCGCGTCCGTACAGGGCTGCGGCTGCAAGAGCAATATAGTTGAAACGCTTTTTAACATGGGCGTTCAGACAATGCTGGCAGGAAATATGGGTGACGGAGCGGTAAACAAATTGAATCAGTTCGGCATTGAGGTTATCAGGGGCTGTTCGGGTGAAGTTTCTGCTGTTGTAAACGACTGGCTTAAAGGAAATCTGAAAGATTCGGAAGAAACCTGCAATCACCATCATCATGAAGGCGGCGATTGCCGACACAATTAATACTTGTAAAATATTTTAAAATAAAAACCCGCGGAAGAGCGGGTTTTTTATTGTCAATATTTTATTTTCTGAGCAGGTCTAAAAGTTATGTTCTTTCAGCCATTCGTCGTTATGATATTTCGAAAGATAACGCTCGCCTGTATCGCACACTATAAAAACAACAATATCGTTTTCGCCGAGTGTTTTTGCGAGTTCAACTGCAGCATAACAGGCGGTGCCCGATGATGATCCGCAGAAAATTCCTTCTTCTTTTGAAAGCCGTCTGCACATATCGATTGAGTCTTTATCCGATACGCTTACTATTTCATCGACATACGAAAAGTCCGTTATCGGCGGGATAATGTCCGTGCCGAGACCTTCTATCTGATGCATTGCTGTTTCGCCAAGTGTTCCTGTCTCTTTGAATCTTTTAAAATTAGAACCGACCGGGTCGGCTCCGATAACTTTAATGCAGGGTTTCTTTTCTTTGAGATATTTCGATACACCCGTGATTGTACCCGCCGTGCCTACTCCGCAAACAAAATGCGTTATTTTTCCTTCCGTATCTTTCCAGATTTCGGGTCCTGTAGTGTGATAGTGTGCATCGGGGTTTGCGTTGTTTGCATATTGATTAAGATTTACCGCGCCGGGAATAGTTTCTGCCAGATGTTTAGCCTTGTTTCGATAATAATCGGGTGAATCTGGTAATGCTTCCTTTGGAACAATTACGACTTCGGCGCCAAGCGCTTTAAGGTAATTTCTTTTTTCGCTTCCGATCTTATCAGTCATAACGAGAATTACGTTATAACCCTTTACTCTTCCGGCAAGCGCAAGCCCGATTCCCGTATTCCCGCTAGTTGCTTCAACAATTGTATCGCCGGGTTTTAACAATCCTTTATTCTCAGCGTCCTCAATCATTGAAATCCCGATTCTGTCTTTAACGCTCCCGCCCGGATTTGAAAATTCAATTTTGGCAAGAACAAGAGCCTTTATGCCTTTCGTAATATTGTTAAGTTTTACGAGCGGCGTATTTCCTATTAAACTTAATATGTTATTATAATACATGAAACAAAATTATGCATTCTTCAATAAAAGAATAATGCAAAAATATTTTTCTCAGCACCCCCCCACGACACGTTTGGTTTTTGTTGTTTCAGTACCCGATTGTTTCTTCGCATTCTGTATCAATACAGGCAGAACCGTGCTGGCCTTCGTTCTGAATCTGTATGTATCCGCATCATTACGGCTTATTTCGCCTCCCGGCATTTTGAAATTCAGTATTGTTGATTTGAATTCATCAAGCCCGCCTTTCAGTATATATATGTCGTCATAACCGAGTTTGGAAGAAATATAGGCGGCTCTCTTTTCGTCGTTTTCCGAATCTGAAATATAAACCTTCTTTGTGTTTTTTAGGGATAGTTTTTTATGAGCGTCTTTCCCGAATATGAACTCAAGCGCTACATTACTGCTTTTCGGCAGGGCGAGTTCTTTAAAGGATTCTTTGTTTCTTAGGTCGAAGATAAGGATATCGTTGTCGTCATCCATTAGCCTGTATGCAAGTTCATCGGAGGTAATTAGTTTATATTCTGCTTTTGATACAATAGAAGCATCATTGACTTCATTCATAAGCGATGCCTGTTTTTCGGGAAGAGCAAAAGCGGTTACTCCGATTATTACAACTATTCCCGCTAGTACAAGATATTTTTTATTCGGCTGCAAGTCGGGATTCTGTTTTCCGTTAACCTTGTTCTCAATCATTGTTGTAACTATAAATGCCGCAACCGCCATGAAGACTAGAAGGAATGCAAAAAGCCCCTGCGGCATCCCGAGAGAGTCGAATACTCTTACGTTTCCCATGAAGGCGGCTTTGTAGAGTCCTTCGAATGCAGGATACGCTTCGGCAAATACAAAAACTCCGATAACCGAGCCGAGCACAAATATTATTGCATCAATTTTTCCAATAGCCGCGGCACAAACACCTGTTCCGGGACAGAATCCTCCGACAACAAACCCTAGTCCCATTATGAGACCTCCGACAATTGCAGACCATAGATAAGTAGGATTAATGTAAATTATATTGAGGTCAAGCAGTCCGAAATGCCCGAGAAGAATAACTCCGAACATAGCCGTAATGCCTGCTGTGAAGAAAACGCGAAGCACCGTAAAATCGTAGCCGTAAAAAAGTCCGACAAGTTTTTTGGATGTTGAAAAGCCTGCCTGTTCAAGTATAAACCCAAAGCCGATTCCAATGAGGAGAGCGACTATAAAATTCAGTTCATTTCCAATTAAATCAGGAACTAATGGTGCCATAATATTATCCTTTCGTTATCCATAATTTTCTGAAAAAGAATGCGAATAAATAGGCGCCTCCGAAAATAGCGGCCATTGTTATCAGCCCGCCCGTCGAAAGCACTGCCATCCCGCTCAAAGCCGCGCCGCTTGTACATCCGCGCCCGAGTTGCGAACCCAGTCCGAACAAAGCACCTCCCATGAGGGCCGTGAAAATCCGGATTCCCTTTGTTGATTTTCCCGCAAGTTCAAATTTAAAACTAAGCCTGTTTGAGATAAGTCCTGATATAAATGCGCCGATAACGACTCCAATGACTTCGAAGACGAGCCAGTTTTTCAGCGGACCGTCTGTGTGCTCCTGCACATACTCAGTATAAAATTTTGATGATGCAACGTGTGAAGGAGCAATAGTGTTCGTTATTGCAACAACAGCGCTTTTGAATGCGCCGCTTGCACCCAGTCCTCTGCCGGTGATAAAAATTGTTACAAGCAGCAGCAGGCCGAGCAAAAAACCCGCAAGGTACGGATTCATATATTTTTTTTCTTCCATCTTATGAAATAAAATTTTGTTTTAGATTTTTTGTTCCGGCTTTAAATTATCCGTATCCGATTTGTTTTCCTGTTCGATGTCTTCATATCCCGTTATCATTGCTTTCAGGTTAGATGTAATTGTCGTTCCCGTAGTTATCAAATACAGATGCGCTATTATAAAAGCAATCAGCATGAATGCTCCGGCTGTATGCAGCAGAGCAATCGGTTCAAGTGAATCCAGATTCAGAGATTCAATTTTATTCTGTTGAGAATATCTGTAAAATAAATATATCAATCCTGAAAAGACCATTATAGGAATCACGAGAATTTTAAGTCCGAGGTACACAATTTTCTGAAGCGGATTCAGTTTGCTTAAAACCGTTTTCTTGGTCGGATGATGTTCATTTCTGAAAATTCCGAATATATAATAATTCATCTGTGCTTTAAGGTTTTTCAGCGTAGGAAGATACTGTCTCCATTCGCCTGTTGTAAGGTGCCAGAAAATCGCGAAAATTATGAGCACTATAAAAGCGTAAGACGAAATAATGTGATATCTTACCGCATTTTCAAAACCAAAGAATTTGTAAACGCCGTGCACTTCAAATCCTGTCAGCGCGAGCATAAAAATCAAAAATGCCTGCATCCAGTGCCAGAAGCGCTCGAAAGCCCTGTATATATAAACTTTTTTATCCATTTTTCTTTTCTCCTTTGCGGGGAAATTTAATTCTAAGAACACCGTGAACAATAACTCCGAAAAGAGTAAGTATAATCATCGCTGTTCCGCCGGTTTCTATAACCGGACTGTAATCCCTGGCGGGCATATAAAAATCGTTAAGTCCTTTAAGTCTGCTGTCTTTTCTATTATGGCATTCCACGCATTGAACGGCTTTTTCTTTAGTAGAAACCATGTGATTCACAGGCCAGTACATAATTGTGTTTATGAAGGATACTTTTCCGCTGAACGGAAGATTTACGTCTTTCATGCCTACATCGGACGCCCGAACCCAGTCGAAATCCTTCCAGAAAGCGCCTTCACCTGATTTATCGGCAAAGAGTTTTGGCTGAATAAGCATTCCCGTGACGGGGTCGAACGGTTGTTTTGCTTTGTGAATTTTAACAGGTATAATTTTTGAGTTTTTGTCTTTATACGAACCGTTTAATTCATTTATTGCCAGAGGTTTTAACGTATCTTTTATTTTATCGCCCAGTAAATAATGCTCCGCGGTGCCGTTGAACCAGATATAATCGGGTTTAAGATTTCTATCCCATTTGAAACTTCCCTTAATTGAAAGATACGTGTGATTGCCTAGACTGTCATCCTCTTCGTAAGGCTGTCCGTCTTTTAATTTTCCGGCTGTCGACCAGTCCCATTCCATCTTTGTGGAATTTACCTTTGCGTAAAACGGAATGTGGCATGTCTGACAGGCAACTTTTAATGAGTGTTCGTTCAGTATCGTTTCGTTATGAGGATTTTCCGAATGACATTGCTCGCATGTCGACCTATCCTGATTCATTGATGAAAGCGAATAAACCCTTCCGAGCATCTTATGTTTTTTCGTTACGTGGCAGGAAGCGCATTGAAGGTTCATGCCGTCGACAGCCATATGAACATCTACGTCTTTGGAAGGTTCGAACATGGATTTATCAAGGTCTCCGTGTTTAACGTTATTTCCGCCTCCGCCGTAGAAATGGCATACACCGCAGTTTGACCGTTTGGATTTTCCGACATGCTGCGCGATATTGCTCAGATTAAGTTTTGAGTCGGGGTAACCGCTCTTTTCGTTTGCTTTCACGTACGTTTCGGTATTGTCGTGACAGACCATGCAGTCAATGTTATTGGCATCCGTATAAATATTAAGATTATCAGCAACGCCAAAGCCAATATGACACTTCGCGCAGCTTTGTTCGTTGCCCTCGACGCCTATACAGAAATTATTAATTGCATTCTTCTTGCCTATTGACACAATGCCCCGCCCTTCAACGTAGCCGTCTCTTTCCCAGTTCCAATGGCTGGAATTCATGACTTCCTTGTGTCTTTCGTTATGACAGGAAATACATGCTTCAGTAACCTGCTGTGGTGAAGAGAAATCCTTTTGAAGAACGGCAAACTTCGTATGGTCGGCAGAGGAAGAATCTTTTTTTGAGAGCCTTCTCTTCAAAATATCAAGCGGCGTAAGGTCGGTTTGCTTCGGCATAAGTAATATCAATGACGAGGCGAATACCAGAGCAATGAGAGTAATGATAAAGAATATTTTTTTCATCCGGTTATATCAATCGTTATATTTTAATCTTTTTTATTTCGGGGAAAAGATTAATTAATTGCTATTAGCAAGTTATTTGGAATGAATTTAAAAGTCAATATTAATAATACTGCTTAGAGTAATCTCGAGTATTCAATGCGATATCTTTTTGAAAATTACCGGAGCAGCGCAGTGTTAGAAAAATTGTAATTGTTAGTACTTTCCCATTAAATCCTCCATTTTTGCAACAAGACGCGTTTTTTGCCGTATATAAATTTAATGCTATAATATTTATATGGAGGGTAAATGAAAAGTTTTATAAATACAACAATATCAATTATATTCATATTCGCGGTTTTCGCTTTACCGGGTTATTCGCAAATCAATTCAACGGATGCAGCGGTGAAAGGAACCGTTGTAGACAAGTCGACAGGTAATCCTATGGAATCTGCGACGATACAGATATTCAGAGCAGAGGACTCCACGCTCGTTACTGGCGCTTCATCAGACAAAGACGGAAGTTTTTTAATCGGCGGAGTGCCTACGGGTACATATAATATAAAAATCAGTTATGTCGGTTATGCGACTGCGGTTGCGCGAAACGTAAAAGCAAACAAGAAGGAAATCAATCTCGGCAAGGTGCAATTGGAAGTAAATTCCGAAATGACGCAGCAGATAGACGTTGTTGATGAGGCTCCTGCATTGACTTTTGAAGCGGGGAAAAAAGTATATGATGTAAAGAAAGATCTTACTTCAAAAAACGGAACAGTGCTTGATATGCTTAAGAATATTCCATCGGTGGATGTGGATAATGACGGAAATGTAAGTCTAAGGGGAAGCGGTAACGTGAAAATATTAATTGACGGCAAACCTTCTGCACTGCTCAGCAACGGAACGCAGGTCCTGCAGAATATTCCGGCAACCATGGTTGAAAAAGTTGAAATCATAAACAATCCTTCAGCAAAGTATGAAGCCGAAGGTGTATCGGGAATACTGAATATTATTATGAAGCCGAGCGACAATCTGGGATACAGCGGCAACATTAAAGTTAACGGCGGAACGGAAGACAAATATAATTTTGCTACAGGCGGCTCTGTGAAAAAGGGAAAATGGACGCTTAACGGAAATTACAGTTACTGGAATTACTATTTACCCGGTAAATCGCAGATATACAGGGATATTTTCGGAAGTACGGGACCATCGAACATTACTACAAATCTTGACTGGAATTACAAAGGAATCTCGCACTACGGTTCATTCGGCGCGGATTATGATATTAATAAATTCAATACAATATCATTTGCAGCGAATCTTTTTGTTTACAAAAGGAATCTAAAATCGACAAACAATCTGGATGTTATAAACACAGGAACAAATTCCGGACTTATAGTTGATATGGATGACGGAAGAAAAGGATATAATTTTGATGCAACTGTTACATACTCGAAAAAATACGAACAGAAAGAAAAAGAACTTACAGCATTTGTAAACTTTTCAAGCAGAAAAGAAGAATCGCCGGTGCATTACATAAACCATCTGGACGGTTCAATATCTCTTCAGGACAGATATTCAAACTTCTATTTTAATTTCCTTAACGGTCAGGCGGATTTTGTTCAGCCGCTCGGCGGTAAATCAAAACTCGAAACAGGGGTAAAATCGGACATTCGCTCTATTGAAGGGACGTATACATTCAAGGCGCTCGACAGCGCTTCCGGAATCTGGACACCAATTCCCGGAATGGACAATGACGCAAGTTACAGGGATGCGATATCGGCAGCATACGTGACCTATTCCGGAGGATACAAGGATTTTACTTATCAGGCAGGATTAAGAGGCGAGCATACATATATAGATTTTTCGATTATGCAGGGAACGCAGAAATACAACAAATCGTATTTTGATATTTTCCCGAGTGTAAGTTTATCGCAGAAAATCGGAACAGGAAATCAGATACAGGCAAGTTACAGCAGAAGGATAAACAGACCTAATTTATTCCTGCTAAATCCGTTCATAGACCAGTTTGACGCATACACGAAACGTTCGGGTAATCCTTACCTTGAATCCGAATACATTAATTCAATCGAGTTGGGATACACCCGGTTTCTTCCTTTTGGAAGTGTAACAATATCAGGCTATTACAGAAATCTGAACAATATGATAAATTTTGTTTCGAACGTAGATTCAAACGGAGTAACTCTGGCTCGACCTGAAAACGCGGGGAAATCGAATACGATAGGTACGGAAATCATACTGCAGGGCGGACTTGCAAAATGGTGGACATTCAACGGGAGTTTCAGTTATTTCAACACGAATTTATTCAACAAGGATCCGAACAACAATTTTGATAAAACATACGATGCATGGTCGGCTAGATTCTCAACTAACGCGTCAATCCCGAATATAGCGGATGTATCATTCACCTATTTTTATTTCGGAAAGCAGCAGAACTCGCAGGGCTCGGTGGACCCGATGCAGATGTTTAACTTCGCGGTTCAGAAGGGAATATTCGACAAGAAACTTGTCATCGGTTTCAGGGTAAATGATTTATTCAACCAGCAGAAATTCTTCATGAGTGCTTCGGGAAACAATTTCAATCAGACAATATCACAGAAGTCAAACTCGCGCACTGCATATCTTACATTAACATTTAACTTTGGAGACATAAGCAAAACAACGTCGCAAAAGACGTCGCAAAGGAAGCAAAGAGAAGTAGAAACTGAAATACAACAAACAGGAAATTAATCTTCATAACCCGAAAAGAACAAAAGGAAACACCAAACCGCTAAGGTGTTTCCTTTTTGTATTAATATGTTAATAAATGTATTAGCATCATTTTGTCAATAAGATCCAGCCGGATAAATCTTGAAATATCTTTAAATGAATTAGTTATATTGTAAGCAATCCTTTGTTTAGTCTTTCATATACGTCGATATTTATTTAAATGTATATTTTTTTGATGTGATTCTTGTATTTTATTTTGTTACGTTAAAATAAAAGAAGCACTAATTATTGCATTAAACATTAACGTTTTTTTACGGTATTGTTCAATTTTAAATTTCCGAATTTCAGACAATATTCATATAACGATTGCGGACCCGCATGTATCGTAATCGTTGCCAAATTTTATAAAAAATATTACCCATTAGAATATATACGCGAACAAATTGGAGTAAATCGCGATGGTTCTACTTTATTTGCTTTAGCAAAATGCGCGGAATCAATAGGATTCAAAACCCTATCGCTTAAAACATCGTTTGAACATCTTAAAAAACTGCCTTTACCATTTATAATATTCTGGAAACAAAGACATTTTTTAGTTATTTATAAGGTATCGGATAACTTCATATATGCGTCAGACCCAAGTTTCGGATTAATAAAATTTTCGGAAAAAGAATTTGAGGAAAATTGGAGTTATAGAACCGGCGAGGGCGAAGTATTGCTGTTAGAAACGACCCCTGATTTTTATAATATAATCCCTCCCCCAACAAAAGATAAAATTGGTTTTAGATTTTTGTTAAAATACTTTTCAAAATATAAGCAATTAGTAGCGCAATTATTTATCGGACTTATTGTAACAACCGTATTCTCGGTTATTTTTCCATTTTTGACCCAATCGCTTGTTGATATAGGAATAAACCAGAAAAATTTAAATTTCGTGTATTTGATTCTAATTGCACAGATTTTTCTTTTTGTGAGCCAAAGCGCCATCGGATTTATTCGCAGCTGGATTTTCATGCATATTGCTACTAAAGTTAACATTTCGCTTGTATCTGATTTTCTGTTTAAACTAATGCGCCTGCCCATAATGTTTGTAGACTCTAGAACTCTCGGCGATATATATCAGAGAATATCAGACTTAGGGAGGCTTCAGGGATTTATATCCTCAACCACACTAAATTTTATTTTTTCCTTTATATCTTTGATTCTATTTAGTTTCATGCTAATAACATACAGCACGAAAATATTTGTTATTTTTATAATTGGAAGTGTACTTGGTGTTTTGTGGGTATTCTTATTTCTGAAAAAAAGAAAGGAGTTGGACTACAAAAGATTTTACGAGTCATCAGCTTCTCAAAACAGCATGGTTCAGATACTTACCGGGATACGGGAAATAAAACTAAGCAGTGCTGAAGAGCAAAAGCGTTCGGAGTGGGAGAAAATACAAACCAATATATTCAAAATAAGCATAAAAAGTTTATATTGGTCGCAGATGCAGCAATTCGGTTCATTGTTTCTAAATCAGTTCAAAAATATATTAATCACTGTCATAGCCGCTACGCAGGTCATTAACGGAGATATTACACTCGGTATGATGATGGCAATATCTTATATAATCGGGCAGATTAGTGCTCCTATAGAACAGTTTATCGGATTAGTACAAACATTTCAGGATGCCAAAATCAGTTTAGCCAGAGTATCGGAGGTTTACAACTGTGAGGAAGAAGAAAAACCCGCCATTCATTATATTCCACAAACAAATCTGAATGAAAGTATATATTTTAGAAACGTATCCTTTAAATATTTTAAAACTGATGAAAATTATTTACTAAGTCGGATAAATTTTGAGATACCAAAGAACAAGATAACTGCGATAGTTGGATCCAGCGGGAGCGGAAAGACTACGCTTTTAAAACTCATACTGAAATTATACAATGTGAATGAAGGCGGTATTTACATTGGAAACAATAATATTGACGGGATAAGTCCGAGCGAATGGAGAAAACAATGCGGAAGTGTTATGCAGGACGGTTATGTTTTCTCCGATACAATAGAAAATAATATAATATTAGGTGCAAAAAAAATTGATAAAGAAAGACTTGAATATTCAATACGGGCGGCGAACCTGAACGAATTTTTAGAAACTCTACCGAAGGGTATGGACACATTGGTTGGGATGATGGGCGAAGGAGTAAGTCAGGGGCAAAAACAGAGAATCTTAATAGCGAGGGCAATATACAAAAATCCAAATTACGTATTCTTTGATGAAGCAACGAGTGATTTGGATTCTCAGAACGAAAATCAAATTATGGAAAACTTAGATGGTTTTTTTAAAAATAAAACAGTATTACTAATAGCACACAGATTAAGCACAATAAAAAATGCTGATAATATCATTGTTCTGAATGACGGAATAATTGCGGAACAGGGTAATTACGACCAACTGATTGCCCTGAACGGTGTATTTCCGAATATTTTTAAAAATCAAACATAATTTTTTTGAAAGAAGAAGAAAATAATAAAACCGCCGGGACTGAATTACAGGAACTGATTAATTATCATCCAAATTGGATTATTAGATGGGGAATATCCATTGTGGGTTTGGTGGTACTTCTTTCGTTATTTTTATCCGATTATATAAAAACATACGAGATAGTGAAAACATACAAATGCAGGATTGAAAATAGAGTTCAGAGGATAAAATTGCCGGCACAAAACACAAAGGCTGAAATTCTGTTTAAGAACGGTGATTACTTGGAAAAGGGAGCGTACCTTGTATCGCTTGATACTTCCGCAAACATTCAGGAAATATTAAATCTGAAAAAATTACTTGCAGTTACAGAGGTTTATTTACAAAATCCGGAATATATTAATTTGGATTTAGATGCCGTAAAATGTAATAATCCCGGATTCTTAAGGGAAAGTCTTGAAAATATGAAAACAAACCTTGCAGAACTAACGACTACCATGAATAAGCCGGGTTCACGCGAAAAACCTTCAATTCAAAAGGAATTAGTCGGCATAAGTATCTCTTCGTACCATTCTCTTTCTGAGAAATTTTTACAATGGGAAACCAATAATATCATAAAATCTTCAATTAGCGGCTATGCAGATATCGCGGAGAAATCATTTCGGGGTAATGTAAGGGCGGATACAATGGAAATATTTGTTAACAGCGATAAGGGAGATCAGGAATTATCATCAATAATACTTGAAATAGATCCGAATTTAAAAGAAAAAATATCCGTCGAGCAATTTTTAGATTTAAAATTAATAATTGGGGCTGATATGTATATTATAAACAGGTGCAGAATAGATTCCGTAGTAACATATAAAGAGAAAAATTTAATGGTAGTAACAGCGACAATTCCTAAGCAAAGAAAGAATGACATTCCTCAGTATATTCTGGAACGCGGAATAATAGATTGTTCTGCCGAAATTGTTCTTAACGGTCAAAGTATGTTTAAAAAGATATTTTACAAATATAAAGAAGCAAACAGATTCTAAAATAACTATAATCTAATGGAAATATTTCCTTTAACGCTGATTAGAATCGGCGGCGGGTCTTTTGATTGTATGTCTTCCCTGAAATTTCAACAGGACGATTATCTGGAAATAACATATGAGAAAGTTAAGGTTATAAAGAATGAAATAAGTGAATTGATTTATCAAATCATACCTGAATTGAAATCCAGCAAAGAGCAAAATATTTTGTTGAATTTACGCAGAGATATATTTAACGATAAGAAACTTCAAAGATCAGGCATTGATAAAATCGACAAGATTGTTGATAAAGCAGCAGCGGAGAAAATCGGCGAATATTTTTCAACGATAGAAAATATCGACAATTATTTAAACTCAGTTAAAGATAATTATGATAATGCGTTAATCGAGTTGTGTAAGAATTTAAGGGATTTAACAGTAACTGAATGCATTAGAAACGGCTTTGTTTTTTCAAGCCACTCTCTATTAAAGAATTTCGAGAGTTATTTAAAACACGAAGGCGAATACACGAAAGATATAAAAAAGACCGAGGTAAGTTTGATTAAATATCTTTCCCGAACATACACGAAAACATCTCCCTTTAGTTCATTTAACAGTTTAGCGATTGGCAAATTATCACAGAACAGGAGAGAATCTTTTCTTTACTATCCTGAAAACGAAGAAATAAAAGCGTCAAGCATTATAAGAGTAAACAACAATTTGTTCTTTTATTTAAGAAACTGTATCTTAAATATAAGAGAATTATTTACACATCTTTATCTGATTGCTAATCCGACAATCACCAAACAGGGATCTCAATACAGATACCTAATAAATTACACTAACCTTGAATCATTTCAGAAGATAGAATTAAATCCGATTTTAGATTACATTTATGAACACCTAAAAGAAAAAAGGAAATTGAAGTTTTGCGATTTGATAAGTCTTATATTTGATGAAGAAGTAATTGATGCTGACGAAGATGAGCTTGAGAATTACGTTTATAAATTAATCGAGGTCGGTTTTTTCGAATTTGATATTGGTATCTCGGGATTGAATGTTGACTGGATAACTGAATTAGTGAATTTACTGAAAATCATTCCTGTTAATTCGGAATCAAAAAATATTATTGTTAGGACATTAGAATATCTTAATTCGAAAGCACGAGAAATGGTGCATTCCGGTTCTCAAGAGCGTTATGAATCGTCTATAGAGGCATTTGGCAGGGTAACCGAGATGAAAGCATGTTTAGACCTTCTTGTAAAACCAAAAGAAGCTGTACCCGAAACCGTTAATAATGTTGAAAGTCCGGAGGCGGGAAAAGAAGCAGCGGGTAGTAATGATAAAGATCAGAACGAAGAACAAAATAAGCAGGTTATAAAAAATGTTCAGTATTACAATCTTGATATAAAACCCGAATCTTTATTTTACGAAGACACAATTCTGAACGACCAATTATTGATTAATTCGGATGAAAGTATAGAAATAATAAATAATGCAAATAAATTAATGAGTTATTTCAAATTATTCGAAGGACATAAGGACGAAATGGAAAAAGTAACTCATTATTTTAAAAAGAAATATAATATAAATGAATTTATAAATCTTCTTACGTTCTATGAAGAATATATTGGTTATAAGAAAGAAGAGAGAAAAAGGAAAGATTCAGGCAGGAATGACGAAAACAATAACGAGGAAAAGGGGCATGAGAACAAAGAAAATGTAATTAGAGAAGA
The DNA here is from genome assembly GCA_028714695.1 of Ignavibacteria bacterium. Lineage (GTDB taxonomy): Bacteria > Bacteroidota > Ignavibacteria > Tepidaquicellales > Tepidaquicellaceae > CAIKZJ01. The sequence goes on from JAQTLX010000003.1 coordinate 106,076, forward strand.
AATTATTGTTAAGACAAAAGACAGAAAAGAACTTCAAAATAAATGGTTAAACAACATTTTCCAAATTATAAAGAAAGAAAATTATACTATAAATGACGAAATAAAATTAAATGAGAAAATGTTTATGGATTGCAATAAACAATCCGAAATACAGGAAGATTTTGAATTAAACTCATCGCTCGGATTCTTTCTTCAATTTTACGAAGATAAAACCGAAGAGGGTAAAAAATGTATTAAATCTGTTATTAATTCTTCGTTTTCCGGATACGGGAAAATGGTAAGCAGATTTCTCAATTTGTTTCCCGATGAATTTACAAAAGAGATACGGAAATGGAACGAAAAATATTCGGGTGATTATATTCTTGCGGAAAATATTGATTCAAGCATAATGAACTACAATCTCCACCCGGCTCTAATGCCTTATGAAATAAGCATTCCCGGAGGAAATTATGTGCTTGAACCTGAAAGAAGAATATCGGTATCCCAATTGGTAATTAGTTATAACAAAAAAGAAGACAATCTTCAGTTAACGGATACATTAAGCAATAAAAGAGTCTTTACATTCGATCTGGGATTTCAGGGTTACGGAGGACGTTCGGAATTATTTAAATTTCTTGAAACATTTACGCTATCAAAAACATTGTTTTTGCATCCCCTTTTGAGGAAAATCTTCGGGTTGTTTAATTCTGTCGAGATGACCTACAATCATATATCGGATAAAGTGAGCATTCGTCCCAGAATATCTTATAATGATAAATTAATAATAAGCAGAAGAGAGTGGATAATTCCTACAAAATTGCTACCATTTAAACATTATAACGAAAAAGAATCCGATTATTTTACGAGAATCCAAAAGTGGAGAGTTGAATTTGGACTTCCCGAGGAAATGTTTTTTTTCATAAAACCAATGTTCTTTGAGAATAAAAAAGAAATTAAAGCAAAAAAGAATTTTACAAGAGATGATTATAAACCGCAGTATATTTGTTTTGGAAATCCTTTTTTAATCAGGCTATTTGAAAAACAACTTGGAAAAGTGATTGAATCGATGAAATTTGTCGAAATGTTACCGGCGTCAAATAATTTGCTGAAAATAAACAATAAAAGATACGTAACCGAATTCGTCAATCAAACTTATAATTTTTAGTTATGCAAGCCGGCACAAATGGGAAAAAGTGGTTATCGGCATATTTATTTTATTCCGATTCGCGCGATATTTTTTTAAAAGACGCTGTTTATCCGTTTATAAAGAACTTGAAATCAATAAGCGGATTTAAAAGATACTTTTTTATAAGATATCCTGAACGCGGTCCGCATATTAGATTAAGAATCTTAACAGAATCGAGAAAAAGTTACAATACCATAAAATTACTTTTAGCAGATCATTTTAATAATTATTTTAAACAGCGTCCTTCTAAAAATATCGAACCGGACTGGGTGAAAAATCTTCCGGACAACCTGAAGTGGTTTAAAAACAACTCTGTACGATTTATTGACTACGAACCCGAACTAGAAAGATATGCGGGTATAACAGGAATGGAGATTTCCGAAGAGCAGTTTCAGTTATCTTCCGAAACAGTTTTGAAAATACTCGAATTATCCGATACGTGGAATTATGAAAAAGCGCTTGGCAGGGCTATGCAACTTAATCTTTCTTTTTGTCTGGCTGCTGGTATGAGTGTTGATCAAATTTCAAAATTTTTTTCTCATTACTGCGATTCCTGGATTGTTGCCAGCATAAGGGAATATTATTCACCCGAAAAAGATTATGATTTCAAACAGTACAGGGAAAAAATGATTCATGTATTTTCAGAAATATTCGAAAAAAGGAAAAACTATTTTATAGATTTGAACAGGGATCTTATTGATGCAATAACAAATAATGCAAAATTCGAAGAAGATTGGTTTAATAATTGGATCAGCGGGAATAAAAATATAACAACGAAATTAATTTACGCACAGGCTGAGAATAAATTATCAATTGACGAATATTATAAGAAAGTGGCAGAATTTAAAAATGACCGCATGTATGAATTGTTCTATTTATACCAAAGCTATATTCACATGACCCATAACAGGCTTGGCTTGGAAAATAAGGATGAGCCATTTATCAGTTTTTTAATAAAAGAAAGTTTAAATAATTTTAAAATATGAATCTAATCAGCCAGGAACAAAAAAACATTCTGATGAACGAGACAATCAGAATAGCAGATGAAATATATGACAAAAGAATAGAAGATAATAACGGAATATACTGGAAAACAATGTCGCTTAACAGCCAGACAAATGCTATAGAATGGACTGTTTCGGAGAATATATATTCAGGTGTTTCGGGAATTATTCTTTTCTATTTGTATTTATACAAAATTAACCAGAATGAAAAATATTTGAAAATATGCAAACAATCTATGAATTGGGTCGTGAACTATTGCAGGGAAAATAAAACCGTAAACTATTCGTTTTTCACCGGGAGAATGAGTGTTCCATACACTTTGCTAAAGATGAATAATCTATATGGTAAGGATTACATTGAAACGGCTTTGGAAATTGGAGACCAATGCGATATATTTATTACCTCAAATAATCCGCCCCGCGAATTCCTAAACGGCGCCGCAGGGACATTAATTTCTTTGCTGCATTTATACGACGGGACTAAGGATTCGGGTGTCCTTGAAAAAATTGATTTATACGTAAAGTATATTATAGATAATGCAAGATACAATAAAAGCGGAATACACTGGGACAGAAGTATAAATGTTATAAAAAGTCTTTGCGGTATTACACACGGAGCTGCAGGAATCGGGCTGGCATTTCTTGAATTAGGGCATTATTTTGATAACACAGCATATTATTATTTGGCGGAACAAGCATTTGCATATGAGTCAAACTATTACGGTGAAAAACAAAAAAACTGGATGGATCTCAGAAAAGGAATTTATAGTACCGAAGATGAAAATAAACACAAAAGTGCATTCCTGGAAAAACGTTATTCGTTTTTTTCTGAGCCTATCAGCATGTATGCCTGGTGTCACGGTGCGCCGGGAATAGGATTCACGAGATTAAGGGCGTACGAGTTACTTAAAAAGGAAATTTATAAAATCGAAATGAATAAATGCGAGGATGCTGTATTAAGCCAAATTGAAGCGCCGATTTTCGAAGGAACCTCATTAACGTTATGTCATGGTCTTGGAGGAAATCTTGACCTTATTAACGAAATACCAAATATTCTGTGGTCAAAGGATACAAAATCCAGATACGAGGTAATAATCAAGCGTCTTTGTAGATTTATACAGGATAAGAAGTATTACACTTCCGGTCTCGCTTCTTATTCCGGTAAAATGGAGGATTTGAGTTTATTCATGGGTAATGCCGGAATAGGGTACTACTTTCTAAGGTTACTTGATGAGAAAAAAGAAAGTTCAATATTATCGCCGGTTATAAAGGAAAATTTAGCAAACAACGAAAGCACCTCAAAATTCTTTTTTTCAAAATTAAACTTGAGCGAACTCAGGAGAATCGAAATATGCAAAGTTTTTAAAAATACGGTTAAACTGATTTCAGTATTTGAAATTCAGAAGTTCAATGAGTATTTAAATTTGGATTCTTCAAATTTCAGAAATAACGAGATTGAAGATTTCAGATTGTTTTTTAAAAATCTTGAATTAAAAGACAAGAAAAAAGCAGAAATGTTGAATGACGTGTATGAATACGAAACAAATATATATACACTGGACAGCAATATCGAAAGTTATTCATTAGCGAATGCCAGAAAACTGTTCGGGCAAGGAATCATATTAGAATTGATTAATGACGAGGATAAATTAAAGAAAACAGCTCTGTCGATAAATCATGATGCAATGGCATTGACCTCAAAGTGGAATTGGGAAAAAATTGAAGAATGGAATCTCAACAACTTAATGCATTTACATAAGGAGAACACACGCAAGGTTATTATTGCTTCGCACACAGGTATCGAAATAACCGAAATATCGGATTTTTGTTATCATACAATATCTTTGTTCAACGAGGAAAGAACAACCGAAGAAGCATTGGTTATTCTGTCCGAATTATTTGATAATGATAACGAAGAGCAGAAAAAAATTATTCGGGATAATGGTTTATTGCAAATTAAAAATTTATTATCAAAAGGTTTTCTAATACCCTAACGATATAAAAGATTCATTTTTAAAATTGATCAATCAAGAATACTAGTTTTATTTCAAAGCCAATAAATTGTCTGTAGTGTATGGTACGTTAATCAGTGGATTTATAGAAAAAAGTAAACTGAAATTTCAAAAAAGGGGCTATAATATAGCCCCTTTTAAAATATTTTACCAGCCTCCTAATGGCGAATCCGTGGTGGGACAGTTACAGCTTCCTTGTTCGGAACACAATGTTTTGTTATGAACGAGAATATTATGAACAAAAAAAGTATGAATATTGTCCACCTCAAGATTGTAAACCTTTGTTTTCTCTTTTATTTTTTCTATTGAAACTACATTTACCGGTTGCAAATTTTTATCAGTAAGTTGGTCTCCGACCTTGATATCTTTAACGCGAATCCATTTGTCGTTTATGTAAAACGGATGATTTTCGGTTACTTTTATTTCTTTGTTAATGATATAATAGTAGGGCTGCTCGGTAATGATAACTCTTATTACATTTGATAATTCTGTTTTTTTGGTTTTTTCGTTATATCCCAAAACCTTTTCGCCCTCAGAAATTTCCTGAATTGCTTTTTGTACAATGTCCGAAGTGTTTACGAGCGTGTCTTCGAGGAAACATGAGCCGCAGTTGCAATGAGAATAGCAAGAAAAGCATGTTCCGGCGCATGTTCCAGCGCAAGTATTCGCACATGTGCCCGCGCACGTTCCGGCGCAAGTATTAGCACATGAGTTTGCGCATGTGTTATCGCAGGTTCCACCGCAGGAGCACATCCAAGTCTGTTGGCACGTAGCATATTCGGCGGTATGGCACACCACTTCGACAGATTCACCAGCTCCTTTGACACCTTTTGAAGTGTCATCGTTTAAGGAAGTTACAAAACTTTCGACTTTGATGTCTTCAAGTTTAAGTTTTCTTTTTTTGTTTTTCATAATTTTAATTTATATTAGGTTAGAAAAACTATGAAACTTTCTATTATTTTTACCATCCACCTAAAGGAGAATCTGTTGTTGGACAATTGCAGGATCCAGCTTGTGAACAGATGGTTTTATTGTGAACGAGAATACTGTGAACAAAGAATGTGTGAATATTATCCACTTCAAGGTTATATACTTTTGTATTTTGATTTATCATTTCAATGGAAAAGACCTCAACGGGATTCAATTCTTTATCCATAAGGAAATCACCTTTCTTTATATCTTTGACTCTTATCCATTTACCATTCACATAAAATGGATGATTCTCTGTTACTTTAATGTTTTTGTTAATAATATAATATCCCGGTTGTTCAGTAACAAAGACTTGAATTACTTTTGACATTTCAATCTTTCGAGTTACTTCGTTAAAGCCTAATACTTTGTCGCCTTCGGTAAGCTCCTGAATAGCTTTTTGAACTAGTTCAGAAGTGTTTACAAGAGTATCCTCAAGGAAACAAGAACAATTGCACGAAGCGCAGGAACATACTGAAGCACAGGAACCTCCACACGTTGGGCACGTGTTACAGCCGCTTGGACAACTGTCACAAGTATTTACGCAGGTATCACCACAGGTATTTCCTGTCGGACAACCGATACAAGTCGGATCTGTACAAACCGTGGAATGACAAGCAATATCGCACCATGTTCGGCAAGCTGTAAGTTGCTGGCTTTCCCCAGCTCCTTTGACATCTTTTGAAGTGTCATCGTTTAAGGAAGTTACAAAACTTTCGACTTTGATGTCTTCAAGTTTAAGTTTTCTTTTTTTGTTTTTCATAATTTTAATTTATATTAGGTTAGAAAAACTATGGAACTTTCTATTATTTTTACCATCCACCTAAAGGAGAATCTGTTGTTGGACAATTGCAGGATCCAGCTTGTGAACAGACGGTTTTATTGTGAACGAGAATACTGTGAACAAAGAATGTGTGAATATTGTCCACCTCAAGATTATATACTTTTGTATTTTGATTTATCATTTCAATAGAAAAGACCTCAACTGGATTCAACTCTTTATCCATAAGGAAATCACCTTTCTTGATATCTTTGACTTTTATCCATTTCCCATTTACATAAAAAGGATGGTTCTCTGTAACTTTAATTTCATCGTTGATAATATAGTAATAGGGCTGCTCGGATATAAAAACGTTAGCTACTTTAGAAAGTAATTTAGTTCCCGTAATTTCGTTATAACTTAAGACTTTATCGCCCTCCCTAAGTTCCTGAATAGCCTTCAACACTATTTCGGAAGTGTTAACTAAGGTGTCTTCAAGAAAACAAGAACAATTACAGTAAGTATTACAAGCAGACGGGCAAATAGAACAAGAACCGCAAAAAGTAAGGCATGATTCCGCTGAGCATTCATTTGTATTACCGCAGTTAACCTCGCAAGTATGTTGACCACACGCGGTGTCTACAACAGAATAGCAAGTTTCGCAGGTTTTCTCTGTTGCGCCACCATTTGCGTTAAGAGTTTGTTCCTTGCTGATAGATGTTACAAAACTCTCCACCTTGATGTCTTCGAGTTTTAGTTTTCTTTTACTTTCTTTCATATTACACCTCTTTTTGATTATTTTGATATCAATTGAACGCTAATTTAAAGTAAATTATTTCTGTTTTATGATAAAAGCAAGCACTTTTTATTAACCGTATATTTTTTTGTTTTATTCTTAAAATATTAACCAATATATGATAATGCGCTATTTAATTGCATTAATTAGATTGAAAGTAATGATTTGAGGATATATTATTATGTATTTATATATATAAATAAGCGCAAACTTAATAATTATTGAGTTATTGTTGATTATTATGGAGTATAAAAACACTCTTTGTGTTATTTTCTAATAACATAGTGACTAATGTGCTCACTTTTAAAAATTCGAATTTATTGTAAAATATATTTTGTAGTGCTTTAGTAAACAAATAACTAAGATAATATAAAATCCAAAAGAATTTTGTTTCTGAATATACAATAATAATTAAAAATATATTTTTTCGAATATTCCTTTATGATTGTTGGAAATTCAGGTATTTTGATTAAATTCAGTTTAAATAAATTTTCGAATGAAACCAAAACTCTCGTTTTATTTATCGGTAATTCTCATATCTATTTTTATTTCCACTGCTGTTTTTGCTCAGGGCAAAATAACCGGGACGGTTTATGACTCAAAAGACGGCTCCGTTCTAAAAGAAGTCACCGTTAAAGTATTAAAAATCAAAGATTCTTCTCTTGTTAAAGGAACAGCAACGGACGAAAAAGGCAGTTTCGTTATTGACGGGCTTGGATTCGGAAAATACAATCTTGTATTTTCGTATATAGGTTTCAAAAATCTTTATAAGAAAATAAATATTTCCGAAACTAACGCTGCTGTAAATTTTGATTCTATAAAATTAAGTTCGGAAGGTTATTCAACGGAGGAAATTAACGTTGAGAGCGATGTACCGGACATGAAGTTTGAAGACGAGAAAAAGATTTTCGATGTTGAAAAACTAACTTCAACGAAGGGCGGAACCGCACTTGACGTTCTGAAGAAAGTGCCTATGGTTGATGTCGACATGAATGATAACGTAACACTTAGAGGCAGCGCGAATGTTCTCATTCTTATCGACGACAAGCCGATGAAATTCGCAAGTTTGCGCCAGATACCCGCGGATGCGATAAAAAATGTCGAGATAATTACGAACCCGTCAGCCAAATATGAATCCGAGGGTGTTACGGGAATTATTAACCTTATAATGCAGGATAAGAAACCCGATGTACTCGGTTATAACGGTTATACGTACACGGGAATAAGAAGCGATGTAAAGGGCGGTTATTTAGGTGCAGGCATTAATGTCAAAATGGGAAAATGGAGTTATTTCATAAACGGCGGCGGCGGTAATTTCGACAGGAAAAATAATTCCATTACAAACACAGATTATGACAATCCTGTTTCTTCGTTTGAATCGTATTCGGAAGGTACGGGAAACAGCAAGTTCGGCTATGGTTCTATAGGCGCCGAGTATGAAATAACAAAGGGACACTCAATAGGAACCGACATAAACATCAATCCTTACACGTATACAAATTCAAATCTCGGAAAAAGTAAAAATTATAATTTACTCGGCTATCTTACATCGCTTTATGACAACGGCTCTGACGGCGACGGTAATTACAGCAATTACGGCGTAAGTCTTTATTATAACGGTAAATTCAAGAAACCCGGAAGAGAATTAAATATCGATTTATATCTGGGAAAGGATATAAACGATTATTCGAATAATCAGATACAGCAATATTACGATTCGCTTCTTTCGCCTATTCCGGAACCGAACAAACAAAAGAGCGCCACGAACAACAAAAACACGAACGTAAAACTTCAGGCGGATTTCACAAATCCATTCAGTGACAAAACAAAACTCGAAACAGGGTATAAAGGGACGTTCAGAGATAACGATAATGATTATATATATGACACTTTGAATTATTCATACGGCGGTTATATAAGAAATACGGGTCTTACGAATCATTTCAAACTTAATGAAAGCATCAATGCGGCTTACGGAACTTTGTCGCACAAGATAAAAGATTTCAAATTTAAAATCGGATTGAGGCTTGAGCACACGCACACATACGGAGAACTTATTACAACGGGCGATAATTTCACAAAGGATTATACGAATTTATTTCCGACAGTAAGCGTATCGCAGAAAATCGGAACAATGAACGAATTTCAACTCAGTTACAGCAGGCGTATCACACGTCCTAATATTTGGAGGCTCAATCCGTTCGTTAACAGAAGCAATAATCGTTATATATATTACGGCAATCCGGAACTGCAGCCCGAATTCACAAATTCGTTTGAACTGAGCCACAATTTCTTCACTAATTATATCACGATTACAACATCGCTTTTTTATAGAAAGTCTTATGATGTTATGTCCAATTACAGTTATATTATCGACACGACTACAACAGTAACTACATACAGAAACGGTGCGGGAGCGCAGTCTTACGGCTCCGATTTTATTGTCAGGACGTCCGCTCTGAAATGGCTTACTGTCAACGCGACATTCAGCATGTATCAGTCGAAGTTCGAAGGAAGTGAGTTGAATGATTACAAAGGAGAAGAAGGGTTCAGTTGGCGCGCAAACATCCGCTCAACGATAAAGATAGGCGAATTCATGAATGTGGAGTTATATTATAATTACAACGGAAAAAGATATAATGCAACCGGGTTCAATGACCCGATGCAGAATTTTGACATAGGAATAAACAAGGAATTTTTCAAAAAGAAATTAACAATAGGATTGCGCGCCGAAGATGTATTTAACACAAGAAAATGGGGCAGTGAAAACAATGGAATAGGCTTCAGGAGCGTGAGCAGCAGTACTTGGGATTCGAGATTATTATTTATAAACATTTCTTACAATTTCGGAAATACCGATGAATATTATCAGAAGTCGAAAAAGACAAAACAGAACGAGAATGAAAATCAGGACGAAAAAGAAGGAAATAAATAACGATTTCCGGTGTTTAGTAATTGAGCGTAGTTGAATATGTAATTATGGAAAATAAATTAAATTGTTTGTTTGTAAGCGATCTGCACGGACACTCAAAACGTTACGATAAATTGTTCAAAACTATACTTGAAGAAAAACCCGGCATAGTTTTGATAGGCGGGGATTTATATCCAAATGCATATATTTCAAGAATCGAATCTTTAATACACGGAAATGATTTCATTGCCGATTTTTTTATTCCCCGATTGCAGGAATTAAAAAATTCTTTACTTGATAAATACCCTTCGATTTATATTATTCTTGGAAATGACGATGCGGGTAATTCTGCAGGCGAAATTGTTGAGTGTGAAAAATTAAATTTGCTTAAGTATATAAATCAGAAAACAATAGAGGAAGACGGGTATTACTTCACCGGTTATTCGTTCGTTCCTCCAACTCCTTTTAGATTAAAGGACTGGGAGAAATACGATGTGTCGAGATACATTGACCCGGGCTGTGTCTCGCCCGAAGAGGGAATGAGGACTATTGCTGTTGATGCGAGTGTAATAAGATACTCAACCATACAGGAAGATCTGGAAGCATTCACCCCGGACAGGGATTTCGGGAAATCGGTCTTTTTATTTCATTCGCCTCCTTATGATACAAATCTTGATTATGCGGACCTTGAGGGAAAGTTCGTTGATTATGTTCCGCTTGATTGTCACACGGGCAGCATCGCAATAAGAAGATTTATAGAAAAATACCAGCCTCTTTTAACTTTGCACGGTCATATTCACGAGTCAACAAGGCTTACAGGTTCATGGAAAGAGAAAATCGGAAATACAATTTGTTTTAATGCGGCAACGGACGGTCCGGAATTGTCGCTTATTCGTTTCAATCTGTCTGACCCGTGGAGCGCAGAGAGAGTTTTATTATAGGTGATTATCCAAGAGGAATTTCACGCGCAGCATCAGTAACCGCGCCTATTTTAACCGCATAACTGTTTTTATTCTCTATATCCGTATCGGTTATTATGTGTACGTCGAGAAGGTTTCCGGTTTTATATCCTGTCTTCAGATAATTTATTTCCGCGAGCGACTGTCCCCAGCCTACAAGCCAACTTTCAAGCAATTCACGTTGTTTATCATTGCCCGTAAAATGTATCAGTATATCTATATCGCTTGCAGGACCGGCAGTTGCATTTTTAGTGCTTCCGAAAATATAAAATGCCGCGACACCCGAATCGTCAGGATTTATTTCAGAGGCAATCTTTTCTGCCATTCTTAATCTCCATCTCCAAAAATCTTCGGACACCTGTTCATCGTATGTCAACGTCTGTATTTCTTCTTTCTTTTCCGCCGGCTGCAAAAGGTAAGCAAGCGCTTCATCAAGATCCGCATTCATGAGCAATTTCAGAATTCTTCCTTCGCAGGATTTCCGGACGTCGATAACGTGCAATACACTTTTCAAATCTTTATATTCGGGAAGAATTTCTGTCAGAATATTATCCGATTTCTTAAAGAAGATTTCATTAAAAACAGTGTCTTTGTCGTCGGGATACAAAGGTAGATATCTGATGGAAGATTCCACAAGGTCCTGAAAAAAGTGAGTTCCGAATGAAAGGTCAGGAAGATAATTTCCTTTTTTTCTTGCAACTTCAATAAGTACCGATGTATTATTTATATCCGAATAAGTAACATTAACCCCGAGTTTAATATCTCCTCTGCTGCCCCATCTTCCCGGTCCTATAAGAATGAATTGTCTCTTTGGAAGGATTTTATTCAGTTTGCCGACTGCCTTGCCTACTTCCTTTAACCGCGGAAGGTCGGAAATGTTATTATATTCCTCCGCGTCAACGTAAACTACGTGTGTAATTTCGGGCACCTTGCCGTTTGAAACGAACTTATTCGCCGAAAAAATAATTCTTTCCGCGGGAATATCTTTCGGAATCGGCGCCGGCATTGATTCCGGCGAGTAACTTTGAGGTCTGCATTGAAGCAAAAAGAAATTCTTGCCGTCTGACGCGAACTCTATATCGACAGGAGTCTGTAATTTTTCCTTTAATACGTCAAGAATTGATTTCATCATCGGAATGAAGTTAGACCTGTTTGTAAGTTTATCGAAAGTGACAACAAGGTCATCATGATGAGCCGTTATATCGAACTGGCTTATATCCCTGACGAAATCACGTCCGCACAAAGAAACAAGATCAATCAGGTTCGGATAACTTGTTCCGTATTTTTCAATAATTGTTTTTAACTCGACTGTTTCGAAAGTATTTGTTTCGAGGTTAATGACATCGATTTTTTTGGGCGAATACCTGATTGTTTCGTCAACGGTAACGTTCACTTTAAGCCCCGGTTTTCCGGGAGTTGCGAGTATCGGGTAGTCGTCGCTAAGTCTGTCTACCGCTCTCGTTCCGAGACCCGGCACTAAACGTATAAGACCGTCTTCCCGTTTGATTCTTGGCGACCATCTGAACTCGTTATTGCTGAATGCAACGCCGGCATAAGAAGGGAAGAAATATTTTCCCACTCTCGAACCTACAACTTCCTGAATCATTATACCCATTTCTTCATGGTAATCGAGGAGTCCTCTTTCTTTCCTGTATTCGATAGGGTCTGCATTAAAGAGTGATGCATACACTTCCGCAATTGCGTCCATAAGAGCATTCAGCCTTGTGCTTTTGCTTCCCTGATTTGCAACAAACAAACTTTTGTATTTCCCCGAAAAAGCCGAACCGTAGCGGTCTTCGAGGAGGCTTGAACTTCTTACGATTAAAGGAACGTTTCCGAAATCATCGAGCGCTACTGAAAGATATTTTACAATTTCATGAGGGAAAGTTGAATTTTTAAATATCTGAACAATGTAAGGATATTCCTGTCTTATCTGGTCTATTTCTTTGTATTTCTGTTCAATGATTTCCTCAAGATTGTTGTAATGAAGAAATTCTATTACCATGTCGGAAGTAATATACCAGGTCTTCGGTGTTTTTATGTTCTTTAAGATGCATGACTTCGTTTCGGAATTCTTTAATATTTTTTGCGCAATAAATAATCCGACGCTTTTTCCTCCGATTCTGCCGTGACTCTTCGGAGGATATATCATTTTCTGAATTAACTCGTGAAAATCTTTAATCGTCACATAATCTTTTGCAATTCCTATGAATTCCAACTGGTCAGATAAAAATCTTCTTATTAACGAAGCGTTAATTCCTTTCTGTACAACGGGGGATAAGTCTTTATCTTTGGGAGTAGTTTCAACAAACCGCCGTATTGTATCGGCGATTTCCGAGAGAGTGCTCCCCTGATCTTCAATTGTCCGAACCAGAAAACTTGACCTTTCTTCCTGCATCCATTTCTGAATCTTCGAAAATATTTCGTCATTGGTCAGATTGGCTGCAGCGATATCATACACTTCATCGTGAATTTCCTTAATCTCAAGTTTTTCCTGAGGCTTATTGTCGATGTCCTCCGTATCAAATTCTCTTACGTTTTGAATGCTGTTTGTGTAAAGCAGGTTCTCTGCGGCGCTTATACCTCTCCAGCAAAGATAATTTACCATTTTACGCGCAATAACCTTGTAAAGATTTGAGTCTGTTTCCTTTATAAAATTTATCGCAGTAAGCCATTCGGGCTTGCTTTCCTGTGCGTTATCGTTTTTTTCTTCGCTGAATATCTTTCTTAATTTATAATGGAAAACATACGCCCCTAATCTATCGGCTATTGTTTCCAGAAGTTTTCTTTCTTCTTTCAGGAAAGGTCCTTCATCGCAAACAGGTCGTTCTTCTGAATAAAAAACGCATATACATCCTTCTTTATTTCCCTGAATAGTAATAAGTGTTTCCTGCATCCATTCCGTTTCGGAAAAATTTTGAGAAAACAGCGTATTGTTATGACATATTATTTTTACGGAACATATTTCAGGATACTGATAACCCGGCGGAATTACATTCGCAATTCTCTGAAGGTTTTCGTTGAGGTCAATAGTATAGTCCGTAAGAAGTTCTTCTATTTTATACAGGCAGTTCAACTCCTTCGCTCTTTCCTGAAGCGATGAAAGTATTTCGTTCTTATCCGTCATTTTAAGATTATTCCCTTTCCGGATTTACCGTCAACCTTTATGCAAAGCGGATTATCAAGAACTACGTGCTTTATGAAATGCGTTTCATTCATTGTTTTTTGTTTATTCAGCCAATTCCAATCCACCGCTGTTTTATTATTCAAGGGTACCGAAAAATACATAACCTGAAAACTGGTTATGTTATGAAAAAAGTGAGAGCCCTGACTCAGTTCAACATTCATTCCTTCCGTCATTGACTCAACGATAACTTTTGCGTTTGAAATCTGACCCCAGTTAACGGGAGTGCCGAGCCAGGGGTCCGAACTACCCCATCTGCCGAAGCCGATTAAAAGATATTTCCTGTTTTCTTCTGTAAGAATCCGGTTAATAAGTTCAAGTTCGCCTGCTATCGCATTTGAATGAACAGCATCAAAATTTTCAGGCTTGACAAAAATAACGTCTTTAATCGTATTTAAAAATCCGTTACCAAGAACCCTGTCGGATGAAACAAGGACTGACGATCCTTCTGATTCATTTTCTTCGATATTTATATTCTCGTCGGAAACAACCATCGGGCGGACCTGCAAAAATCCGAATTTAGCGGGAATTCCTTTTTCAATATCGAGAGTTACGGCAAACTCTATTTCAACGGCTGATTCATAAGCGTTTTCGCATACCTTAAGTAATTTACTTATAACCGCATTTAGCGGAACCGTGTTCAACTCCAGAACAGGTGAAAAATCAATTACCTTGGGACCCGTATACCATGTGCCGATTTTAAATTTATCCGAAGATATATCGTATGTTGATGCAATGTGATTTAGAGACTGATCTTTTTCTGCCGTCAGCAAATCGCATTTTACAAGAAACTCCGTTTCTTTTGCCGGATCGTATGATGGAAGTTTGCCCATATTAACAGCCCAGAATTCTTTTTGCGTATTTTTCATAAATTGTCCCGGCGAACCGAATGGCGGTTTAACGGAAGGGTAGGCTGGGGAATATGTCCATACTGTTTCCCCGTCGACAACCGTTTTACCAAGTCCGAGCGCCAGATCGACGACTCCGTTTTCGGGTTTCGCAGTTCCCTGCGGATAAAAATTATATGAGCGCGCAACTCCTGATATTGTCGGATAAAAAATGCTTCCGTATTTTTGTCCGACAACCTCCTGAATTATCACAGCCATTTTTTCGTCCTTAATGTCATTCTTTGTGGCGCGTATATAATCTTTCGCTTCTTTAAAATATGTGGAAGCATAAACGAATTTCAGTGCATCGAGAAGTTTATGAAACCTTGTGTCCGCGTCGAACTGATTATTCGGAATCATTTTTGTGCCGTATATTCCGGCGAACGGTTCATAGAGCGAGTCTTCAAGCAGACTGGACGATCTTACAGCAAGCGGCGTATGTACTTTCTCTATCAATCCGCGAAGATCGCCGAGTAATTCTGTCGGAAGGCTTGCATCAAGAAATTTATGCGCAATCATGTCATCTGAATCGCCTGAAAATGCAATACCGTAAAGGTCATTCATTCGCATGAACGAATCAAAAACATCGGTTGTAATTAAAACGAAACGCGGTATGCTTACGGATATTCCGGGAAATTCATTTTCAAGAAAACTATTTTCAAGTATTCTTTTAAATGACGCAAGCCCTGCGGCTTTTCCTCCGGGCGAGCCATTGCCTATATAAGTGAATTCCTGTCCTGCATCGAAAAATCCTCTGTTAAAAGGCTTCAGTTCGTTGAGTATATCCGTATTCTGTTTTTTTTGAACCATAAAATAAAATATACTCCCGCTGTTAAGTTATTCAGCGGGAGTATTAATTTAAATAATACTAAGAATTAAACCCAGCCTCTATCCCTGCACGCCTGTGCTACTCTGCTGATTGAAATAACGTAAGCAGCGTCACGCATGTATAATTTGTTTTTCCTTGCAAGTTCATAAACCGCGAGGAATGCGGAAGTCATCTTTACATCAAGTTTGCCGAGCACTTCGTCTTTTTCCCAGAAATAATTCATATTGCTCTGAACCTGTTCGAAATAACTGCACGTTACTCCGCCGGCGTTTGCCAGAAAATCTGGAATCAGGAATATGTTTTTTTCTTCTATTATCTTATCGGCATCGGGTGTGGTCGGACCGTTTGCGCCTTCGGCTATTATCTTTACTTTGTTGCTTATTTTTTTTACCGTTTCACCTGTTATCTGGTTTTCAAGTGCACATGGCATTAGTATATCGACATCCTGTTCTATCCATGCATCACCGGGAAGGATTTCATATCCGAGTTCTTTTGCTTTTTCTTTGTCGATTCCACCGAACTTGTCTGTAATGGCGAGCAATTCCCGCAAAATAACTCCCGTTTTTTTTCTGAAAGAATAAGAAACCTGGTCTTCCTGGTCCCAACTGGATACACAAATTACTTTTCCGCCGAGAGTCGTGTATAATTCGATTGCGTAATGCGCTACATTTCCAAATCCCTGAACACTCGCCGTAGTTGATTCGGGTTTGATGTTCAATTGTTTGAGCGCTTCACGAAGTGTGAAAATAACACCGTAACCGGTTGCTTCGGTTCTGCCAAGTGAGCCGCCCATTCCGACTGGTTTTCCCGTAATGAAACCGGGATATTTTTCTCCGTGTATTGTCTCGAATTCATCCAGCATCCAGAGCATGTGCTGTGCATTTGTCATAATATCCGGCGCGGGTACGTCGCGGAGAGGACCGACATCCTTTGAAAGTTGTCTTATCCAGCCCCTGCAGATACCTTCCTGTTCGCGCATGCTCAGATTGTGAGGGTCGCATATAACGCCGCCCTTGCTGCCGCCGAGGGGAATATCCACAACCGCGCACTTCCATGTCATCCACATTGAAAGTGCTTTTACAGTGTCTATCGTTTCCAGCGGATGGAATCTTATTCCGCCCTTTCCCGGACCGCGCGAATCGTTATGCTGTACTCTGAAACCGCGGAAAACTTTTACTGTCCCGTCATCCATTCTGACAGGTATGGAAAATTTATATTCCCTTAATGGGTCCCTCAGTAATTCTCTTGTTGGAATGTCGAGGTTTAATATTTCAGCCACTTTGTCGAACTGTGTCTGAGCCATGTCAAATGCGTTGAACTTTTTATCGGCCATCTTAAACTCCTTATGATTAATTGATTAATTTATTTTGTTTCTAAGTTCTATCAAAACTATATCGAAAAGGCAGATATATCAACTCGAAATATACAAGCGGTAATATTGCATTACGAAAGGCGTAAAAACCGTATTAAGTACTTTTATATGGACTTTTGTGTGAATCTTTTATTAGCGATTTTAAAAAGCAATCTGATTTTAATATAATCGTATTTAATGCCCGGTAAAAACAATGACGTAAAACTCAATTCTTTCAGCGATATTCTTAACAGAATACCGCATGCCGCCGTATTAATCAATCGGAAAAAAGAAATTATCTGTTTTAACGAAAAATCACGGAAAAGCGCCGGGAAATTATTTCCAATGGAGTTGATTCAGGGTAAGTCTATTTATGATTACATGGATATTAACAGCGAACTGGCATCTGGTATAAAAGAATGCGAAGAAACCGGTTTATCTGTAATAAACAAGACAGCGGAATCAAAGGAAGAATTCGGAATTCACAGGGAAGTAGTATTATTTCAAATGCGAAATAAAAATTCTTCGGAATCCAACATGGTTATTATATGGCTGGAGCATGAGGGCGGCAGTAGAAACGTCAGACCGAATTCCGACAATAACAGCGAGAAATTGGTTTCCATTATTGCGCACGATCTTATTAATCCGATTACTGGAATCATGGGATTTTCGGAACTGATGATAAAGGAAATCGGATGGAACAATATGAAAAAGAAGGGTTACGAAAAAAAACAAGGGCAGATAAAAATACCGGCTGAAAACCCTGAGTTTGGGCACGAGGATTTAATAAAAATAGACAGTATTATAAGACAGGCGGGAATAATCAACAATTCTATCAAGGCGGTTTTTTCTTTGCTTGATAATCTGCTTGACTGGTCGCGAACTCAGAGAAATGAAATTACGCCCTCTGTTGAAACCATTTGTGTTTCGGAGTTAATTGCAGAGGTCGCGGATTTCTGTAAAATTCCATCTGACATAAAGAACATTGAAATTAGAAATGTTATTAACTCAAAGATAAGTGTTACAGCCGACAGGAATATGCTGAAAAGTATTCTTCGAAATCTAATTTCAAATGCTGTCAAGTTCACTCCAAGGGACGGCAGTATAGAAATAACCGCTGCATATACAAGCAAACACCCCGTAAACGCGGAGGGAAAAAAAAATAACATATCCGGCAAATATGTCCGTATAAACGTGAGTGATAACGGTATCGGCATTCCTGAAAACCGTTTAAAAACGCTGCTTACAGGCAAGGAAAGATTTTCCACTAAGGGAACCGGCGGCGAGAAAGGAACCGGACTTGGCTTGCTTGTAAGCCGGGAATTTGTCGAGAAGATGGGCGGGTACATAACAATTAAATCAAAAAGAGGAGTTGGCAGTATATTTTCTGTTTCGCTGCCTGCGGATTAAAACCGTTCGTAAACTATTTTTTCCGTTCGTATATTATTAATTTCATATCTTATTCAGCCTGAATATTTTATAACCGACATAGAAAATTTCCCGGTATTTGCAAAATGAACCGAGATTCAACGGGCTTAGAGCAAAGCCCGTTTTTTATTTAAAGAATATATTATATGTCTTTTAATTTGCCGTGAAGTTTAATTCCGATGCGTCTGCTGATTTTAACTTTATGCCTGTAATTCTTTAATTCGACTTCGTGGGTACCGTTCGGCTGTTTGTTGATTGAAGAGACGTAATTCAGGTTGACAATTTCGGACCTGTTTGCAAGAAGGAAGAATTTTTCCGGAAGCGACCGTGCCCAGTTCTTTAGGGGTTTTCTTATAAAAAAATGCTCATCCGTGTTTATGAAAATCTGCGTATAATCTTTCAGGCTTTTTATTAAAACAACATCCTTTATGAAAATGAATCTCGATTTTGTTCCGCTTGTTACAAAAACTTTATCTTCGTAACCGAACCTTTCCAAACCTTGAGGCATATCCTGATTTTCATTTTCTATTGAGGATTCCGGCGGCTGTCCGATTTTATAAGTATTCAAAATAATGTTTTTCTTATCCAACTGTACTTTTACCGACCTTTTTATTTCATCAGCGGAAAAAGGTTTCGAAATATAGTCGTCGGCGCCGGACTCCATCGCTTTTCTTAAGTCATTTCTTTCCTTCTTGGCGGTTATATAGATAAATACGGGCATTTTCTTGCCGCTTTTTTTTAGTTTTTTCAGAACTGCAAAACCATCGGTTCCGGGCATCATAATATCACAAAGAACAATATCAAACTCTAAAGCAGTATTACTATCTTTGTTTTCTTTAGGAAGCAGTTTCTTAATTCCCTCTTCGGCATTGTTTACATCCATAACATAATAACCTTCCGAAGTAAGCACATCGGATGCGAATTGGCGAATTGTGTCATCGTCATCTATAATCAGTATTTTTGCGGGCTTTTTGTCTTTTTTAAGCATTTTTATATGACTTACTGCCGGTCAAACAAAAAATAATTATTTAATTAGAAAATAGTAATTGATAAAAATTGACAGCCGGTTTTCAGCATCATTTGAAACTGTGCTCTCCTGTTTATTCTGAAATTATCAGTGAACGGACATGTAATCGGAATCTTAATTAAGCGGATCAAAGAGTAAATATAATGCCCGATGTGCAGGGCTGAATTTTTTTCTTGACATTATTATTAACAGTATATAAATTGTTGTGGTAGCAAAATACAACAATATATAATTGACTGAATTAATTTTTAAATTACGGTCGCTGGGATTCACTGATAACGAATCAAAAATTTTCCTCGCATTGCTGCAGGGACGTATTTTGTCTGCCACCGAAGTGGCTAAAGCCGCAAAAGTCACACGCACAGATGTTTACACAATTCTTAAATCTTTTGTTGATAAAGGATACTGCAACGAGATAGAGACAAATTCGATATTGAAATACGAAATGATTGACCCGGAAGTTATACTCGGGAAAATCCAGTTGAACCTTGAGCGGGAAAAAGAGAAGAAATCAAAGGCATTTGACGAAACATTCAACATTCTAAAACCTCTTTACAATTCAAAATCCGAAAAACCTTCAAACTCAAACATAGAATTAATCCGCGGATATAACAAGCAGCGTGAAATAAAATTTTACGAACTCTTGAAGAACGCAAAAAAAGAAATACTTTTTATGGTGCGTCTCGAACTGTTCATATCCGATGATGTTGACCAGACCGCGGCAAAATTCATTAAGAACGGCGGCGTGATTAAATCTATATATGAGGTCGGCGGCGGTCTTAAGGTCAGGAAAGACGACAAATGGATAAAGGCTGCTCCGAAAGACCTCATGAACATATTCACGAAGTTTGAAAATTACGGCGAGCAGGTGCGCGTAAGCACGCTAAGCATTCCCAATTACACTATAATAGACAGGGAAATAGTTTTCATGAACATAGTCGATAAATCCGTTCCTAAATACAATGAAGCCGATATAATAATAAGAAATAAGGAATTTGCCGAAAGCCATGCCGCGGTGTTTTTTACACTATGGGAAAAGGCACAAACACTAAAGGAATATAAAATGCAGAATAAATTTTAGAATTTAACTTACTATTATGAAAAAGATCCCCTTTCTTTTCCTGCTAATTTGTTTGTTGATGTCCGTTAAGGACATCTATTCGCAGCAAGGCTGGTATATACAGCAAAGTACTTTTCAATATCCCATAACGGATATATTCTTTATTGATGCTCAAACAGGGTGGATAAGTTCTGATTCCGGACGTGTGTATAAAAGCACCGACGGAGGTGCAAACTGGACGTTGTATAATTCAGGAACCGATTATAGACTGTACTCGATTAAGTTTGCTAATTCAATGACAGGCTGGGCTGTAGGAGGACTGTGGTACTCAAATCCATTTAATTTCGAGTATGCTATGATTGTGAAAACTACGAACGGAGGAGTAAATTGGGTTACTCAATTTACAACATCCAGTGGACATCATTTCAACAGTCTTTCTGTTTCCGACGAAAACAATGCTTTTATTTTATCGTACGGCATTGATATTTCTGGATATTCGAGTACGGGTTCATGCACAAAAACAACAAACGGCGGAACTAATTGGTTCTCTGATTCTATTTCAGGAAACGTATGCTTATCTTCAATGAGTTTTCCTGATTCACAGAATGGATTTATATTTGGTTATACAAGCAATGATATTACGACATCACACAGATATATTTATAAAACAACAAACAAAGGGTACACCTGGCAACGTCCGTATCAGGACACTTTGTTTAATAGTTTTGGTACACCCAATTCGAAAATCTATTTTCCCGATGTCAACACGGGTTACTTCTATGACAATGTATTGAAGAAAACAACAAATGGCGGCGTCAGTTTTGTAAAAATAGATTCAGTAAACTCATACGGTTCAAGAAATCTGTTTTTCATAAGCAAAGACACGGGCTGGATTTGCGGAGGAAACACCGGAGCCGGATTTATACGCAGAACTACAAACGGGGGATTGAATTGGACGAATCAATTTACCCCCGATTACATGGATAAAATTTTCTTTTTGAATCAGTATACAGGCTGGGGAATCAATTCGCAAAGGATTTTAATTAAAACGGTTACAGGCGGCGTCGGTCCCGACTGGGATACTGCAACAGCAAGGTACCTGCCTATGGCAGTCGGTAATAAATATATCTATATGAGATATGAAACTCCTCAATTTACAAATCCGACTTATGTTAAATCAACAATTATAAGAGACTCTATAATTGAAGGGAATAAATATTTTCTGTTTCAGAATAATCCGTTATTTCAAAACTATTGGATTCATTACGATTCTACAACGCGTATGGTACTTGCGAGAACTAATTTCGGTGTGTGCGGGAATTATGCTTCGGATAGAATAGTCGATTCCCTTGCATCAAAAGTAAACGACAATTGCAATAATTGCGCTTATACGGGGTTTCTAACCAGAACTTGCATAGATACTTTAACTTCAACATTGTTCGGTAATTTTAATACAAAAAGGAAAAACTTCAGGCATGACGGATTGGCGTTAGGAGAGGCCGCATATTCAAAATATATAGGTGTTAGTAGTTCAAGTTCATCAGAGGCGGGAACCGGAACAACGTATACATTACTTGGATGCTGTGTAAATGGTATAACTTACGGCGACACTAATATGTACTACACTGTTTCGGGTACGGTAAGGTACAACGACAACAATCAGATTGTAACTGCTGGAATTGTCAAGGCTGTAAAACTAAATAGAGTAAATATGAATGTTGTTACAGTTGATTCTGCATTTGTCCAAACGGACGGAACGTATGCTCTGCACCATGTACCGATGGATTCGTTATATATAGGACTTTATCCGACAACAACACCGCCAAGGGATTATATGATAAGTTATTATCCGTCTACAATATACTGGCAGCAGGCTACGGTTATATATCCGACAGGAAATCTCACGAACTTAGATCTCGGCGCAACAAGGTACACCGAAACAACAACAAATAAATCAATCTCCGGAATAGTTGTGAGTCTTTCGGGCGTATTCGTCGGAAACCTTAAAGACGCAAATCTTTACGCCAAAAGCGGAAATACATTTTTGCGTTGCGCAATCTCGGACAGCAGCGGAACATATCATTTAAACTCACTTCCTTCGGGAGAATTGAAAATAATAGTTGACAGACTTGGTTACAGGGGCGACAGTGCCGCTGCTACACTTGCATTAAACAATGTTTTTGATTGTGTAAATTTCTATTTGAACCCTTATTATCTGAGTATTGATCGGTTAGGGAATGTTGTGCCCGATAAATTTATGCTCTCTCAAAATTTTCCGAACCCGTTCAACCCCGTAACAAACATAAAATTTGATCTGCCGTTTAACAGATTCGTTAAACTTACAATGTATAATGCACTCGGACAGGAACTTGAAACACCTTTAAATAAGAGCATGAACGCCGGAAGTTACAGTATAACCTGGAACGCCTCATCGTATCCGAGCGGAGTTTATTTCTACAGGATATATGTCTCAGACCAAACAGGACGTACAGCAGATATTATTCAAACTAAAAAAATGATTTTGATAAAGTAATATATTGAGATAAAAGATAAAAATTGTTTAATATCAATTTTGAAAAACACTATGAAAACGGTATTAACTATACTTCTCGCATTCACCTTAATGGAGCAGAGTCTTGTTTTTTCCCAGGCGCCTCAAACTTATGTGCTCTTTGACCCGAATAATATTTCGACTTATCTTGTATCCTCGGGGATATTTAATCAGGATGTCAGAACCATGAATACGCCGGGCTTTATGTGGCCTCTCGGGAGTAACCGTTTTGGGATATATTCTTCAGGCCTTTTAACAGTGGCGAGAGTAAACGACAGCCTTAGAATCGCGAGTGCGGTATATAAAGGGGAATATTCATCGGGTTGTATGCAAAACGGAAGCCCTTTTACAAGCGGCGATTTCAAGTTTTATAAAATAAATCGAGGAGACGGCCCATCGAATCCGGACTGGGCGAACTGGTATAAAATGATACCGTTCGGTGCGCCGTATGTAGATATAAATAATAACGGAATATATGATCAGGGTATTGACACACCCGGTGTAAAAAATGCAAAGCAAACGATTTTTATTTGCATGACAGATGGATTTCCGGCAACGCATTCAGGCAGTGAAGGATTTATCGGTGGAACACGACCGCTAAAAGCAGAGATGCATTTGACTGCATGGGCATATAATCAGGAAGGATTGAACGACGCTCAATTTATAAAATTCGAAATAATTAATAAAAGCGCGGATAACTGGAATTCTACATTCTTCTCTGTTTTTTGCGATATGCAAATAGGAGATCCGAGTGATGATTTCATGGGGTGTGATTCGACCGGGCAATTTGCTTATGGTTATAATTCCGATAATATGGACGGAACAGGCAGCCCGCCATCATATGGTCAGAATCCGCCGGCAGCAGGTATAATACTATTACAAGGAGCGGTTAAGAAAAACTCAGGAATAAATATGAAGATGACATCGTTTGTACCGTTGAACGGCTCTGCGCCGTGTGAAGGTTTTCCAACCGGATTGTATCCAAATGAACTTCTGAATTTAATGAACGGTCTGAAAAAAGACGGTGCACATTTTATGAATCCCGTAATGGTACCAAGAACACCGTCTAAATTTTGTTTCTCAGGTAATCCAGAATCGAGTACCGGTTGGACTGAATTTCGAGGCTGGGTTAATAATTGCGGAATTGATTCTGGACAAATCTCGGGATTGACACCCGGAAGTAGGAAGTTTTTTATAAATACAGGCGCAACTGATTTAACTGTTAGTCCCGGAGATACTCAAAAAATTGTCATAACGCAAATGGCAGCAAGAGGAACAAACAATTTAAACTCAGTTACAAAGCTTAGAAGAATTGGAGAGTATGCTCAGTATTTTTATAATTCCAATTTTGTATTTCATTCTGTTTCGGGAACGGTCAGGTATGTTGATAATAGCCAGCCTGTAACATCGGGTATGGTTAAAGCAGTAAGGTTCAACTGGTTTACAGGCGGAATTATGGTGTTAGACTCTGCTTACGTACAATCAAACGGGGCATATCTGCTAAGCCACGTTCCCCAAGATTCAGTTGATATAGGTCTTTATCCTGTAACAACACCGCCGAGAGATTATGTTATAAGTTATTATCCTTCGACGATATATTGGCAGCAGGCATCAGTGATTTTTCCGACGGAAAATCTCACAAATATAAATCTGGGGGCAATAAGGATGAGTGTCGTCGCTACTGGAAATTCTGTTAACGGGAGAGTTACAGGTATTTCTGACTCGAATTATGTGAATCTTAAAGACGCAAATCTTTATGCAAGGAACGGAAATACATTTGTTCAATGCACTTCATCGGATTTTAACGGGAGATATAATTTAAACTCATTGCCCGCGGGCAATCTAAAAATAATTGTGAACCGGATTGGATTCAATACCGACAGTATGAATGTAAACCTTAGTTCAAAGAGTGTAATTGACTCGGTCAATTTTATTCTGAACAGAATTTATGTGGGCATCACCCATATTGGCAGCAGCGTACCCGATAAATTTGTAATGTCCCAGAATTTCCCGAATCCGTTCAATCCCGTAACAAATATAAAATTTGACCTGCCTGATAACGGCAAAGTAAAACTTGTGATTTATAATTTGCTCGGTCAGGAAACGGCGGTGCTTGTGAATCAGAATATGGATGCAGGCAGTTACAGCGTGGCATGGAACGCCTCATCGTATCCGAGCGGAGTTTATTTCTACAGGATATATGTCTCAGATCAAACAGGACGTACAGCAGATATTATTCAAACTAAAAAAATGATTTTGATAAAGTAACTAACATGGCGGTTACTTTAGAAGAGAGGTCGGCTTTATGGCTGACCTCTTTTATTTTGTCTCAACGCTTCTGAAGAATTCCAGCAATGCTTTTGCATCTTCTTCGCTTACATCCTGAGTCGTCATTTTTACCATGTGAGGACCGAACAAACTTTTTGCAACCGAATCCTTTTCAAGCATCTCTTCAGGCTTAAGTATCATCATCATTATCCATTCCGCCTTTCTCCTTTTTGTGACATCTCTGAGCGCGGGTCCCTTCACTGCAATATCAAGCGAATGGCATTCCATGCATTTCTTTGTATAAATGAATCTTCCCTTAGCCGCTAAATCAGCGTCAATCTTTAAAGATTCAGCGGTTTTGTTTTGATTCACTTCCTTCTTTTCCTGTATGCCGCAGGAATATATTGTGAGAGAGAATAAAAATGCAGTGATGAATAATCTGATTGTTAAAGGTATAGTTTTCATAATCTATTATACAATATGGTTAATAATATTTTAACAGTATAAAACCACCCTTATAATATTTAACCGTGTTTGAATTATATTAATTCAAATTGAACATGAACATGAAGATGAGATTTGTGAACTGAATAAAATACATGCCGCTTAGTTGCTTTTGGCTTTTTTAAAATTTCCGTGTGCAGGAATTTATATAATTAAACGGTCTGCCTGAACAGACCGTTTAGTTTGTTGCTTTATTCTTATCCTTAATTTATTTGACGAGTATCATTCTCTTAATATCAGAGAATCCTTCGGAATTTATTTTATAGAAATAAACACCGCTTGAAAGATTTGCGGCATTAAAGTCGACGGAATAATTCCCCTGTGTTTTAACTTCGTTTACGAGCGTTGCAACTTCCTTACCCGTAATGTCATAAACCCTTAGAGATACCAATCCGGTTTTCGGAATTGCAAAACTGATTCTTGTTGTCGGATTGAAAGGATTCGGATAGTTTTGTTCAAGTTTGAAAGTTATCGGAGTATTTACCGGATTTCCTGTTCCGGTTATTGTTCCCGAGCAGCCTGAAGTAACATAAACCTGCGAACCTGCAGATGTACACCAGACAGTAAGACAACTGTCGGTTGTAAGTCTGTATCCTGCGCGAGCAACACCGTAAGTCTGTGAGGCAAAATTTGAAGGTGCGGCAAGTGTATTAGTACCGAAAGTTCCGTTCCAAAATGAGTTTTGATAAATTTTCGCATAACTGGTACCGCTTTTGTTTGTGGTTGCAATTTTTATATTGCCGTTTCCGCCCTTTACCGCTTTTGCATCGGCAAATACGGTTGTATCCGATGAACTCTCTATATAACCATTTGACCATGTATTTCCAAAGTTTGTTGTTTTCTGGTAATATGAGTCCCAATCGCCGCTGCCGTAAAATCTTGTGTAAACTATTATTCCCGTTCCAAGATTTCCGCCTGTAAAGGCTATCGAAGGATAAAGGTTCTTGTTTGCTTCTGTGATGTAATATCCGACTGTCGGCAATGTAGTACCGTAGTTAAGTGTATTTGCAATATAGACATTGTTTATTGTTCCTCCCGAGAGATTGTAAAAATTAGATACGACTATCAGTTTATTCGCTCCTGCCGAATCACAATACGCAATGTCGGAATATAACGCCGTTGAATCCGAAACAGCGCTTGCAAACCAGTAGTAACCATTGTTTCCGTTATGGTTCTGGGGAGTGAGCGACGGCGTTGTGGCGTAAGGTGTAGTAATTGTTGTTAACTTAGTACTCAAAGTATGATTATTAGCGCCAAGAATCGTATCCTGAGTATTTACGATACAAACATACGTGCCTGTTGTGTACGTCAAATTATCGCTTGTCAATCTCGGCCAGTATTGTCTTAAAGTTGCTCCTGAAGAATAAAGGTAAGAATAAAAAAGATTTGTTCCGTCCGCTTTTATTCTTGCTACAAAAGAATATGTGTATCCGGTGTAGGTCAGACTGCCGACTGTATAAATCCAGCCGGAGGTGCCGTCATATAATGCTTCGGACTGGAAAGAATTGCCTGTAAAGTGCACTCCCGTAACACCGTATCCGAATTTACCCGTTAATGTCCAGTGAACACCATTATCCACTGATGAGAAAAACAATACAGAGTCTGAACCGCCGGCATTATATTCTGCCGTCACAAGCCAGATTCTACCTGTCGTTTTTTCTGTTGATGTTGACACCGACCAGTTTGCATAACTTTGAATGGCAGTCAGTCCCATATCGGTTTCCGTGTTTCCGGGCTTATTAACTATTTGATATACCGGCTGAGGTCCGTTCGTATTTGGTGTACTGATGACGGTGTTTCCGTTTAACGAATTGATTCTTTCTTCAAGTTGCGACTTGAGTATCATGTCGCCGTTTTTACGCGCAATATCCAATTGCACGGATAGTCTGTTGATTTCATCCGCATTTGGATTAGGCGTAATAGTGCCGTGCTGAGGTCCGTTAGGCAGTACCTCGGTCGAAATTGTTGATACTTTCTCTCGTAAATCTTTTCCGTTATTCTGCGCGTATGCCGAAATGCAGAAAAGATATAGTACAACAATCATTGAAAAGATTGTTCTTTTGCTTCTCATTTGTTTCTCCTTTGTTTTTGATTTCAAGTAAATATTACCTGTATAAAACCTGCTCTTTCATTTTACTTGAAAACGAAAATGTATTTTATTTTCGTTACAAAGCGAACAAATGTTTTGTTACTCCTAACATTAAACAACCTACTAAGCTGAAGTTGCTTTTTTTTGATACTTAATGTCTAAAACTAAAATATTACTATTAAGTTCCTGACATTTGAACCGGGTATCCCGTCCCGCTCTTTAATATTCGGGAAGAATTTCAAATTATTTCTCTCCCGTCCGTGTTAATCGGACTTGCGCCTCCCCGCTGTCTTATTGTTTTTATTTTTTCTGTGTTTTTTGGGGAGCAGTTTATATCGCGTCAGTCTTATTTCTTGCCATAATTTTTGATTACTATTATTGCAATTTTATTCTTAGGTTTATGTTTATTCTTTAATAAGAAATAATTATAATCTATTAAAAAAGCATGAAAAAATTTCTTTCCCTTGGCGCTGTCTGTATATTAGTCATCACACTTTTCATAGCGTCAAAACCGAAAACGGGTAAATTCGGAGAAGTTTTATCCAACGTTCTTAAATCTGACAGCAGAAACACTTACACTGTTTATATATTCTTTAAGGATAAAGGCCCTGAAGCCGAAAAATTCTTATTGAATCAGCCGGCTCTCGTTACCGAGCGTTCGCTTGAAAGACGCGCAAAAGTAATGCCAGCGGGCAAATTGATAGGTTTTGAAGATATTCCTGTTTACGGGGGATATGTTGATAACGTATCATCACATGTTCTGAAAATAAGGCATACATTGAAATACGTTAATGCAATCAGCGCTGAAGTTAACAAGGCTCAATTATACGCGATTGCGGATTATGGTTTTGTTGACAAAATTGAACTCGTGGAAACGATGATTAAAAACAGAAATTTTGATGAATCGGTTTCCGATTCGAAAACACATGTTGTCGAAACTCTACAGGACCAGCCGTTATCGGATTCATTAAATTACGGCTCGGGGTTCACGCAGATTTCTCAGATACACGTCAACGACGTTCACAATCAGGGAATTTTCGGACAGGGCGTTATTATCGCAAACTTTGACGAAGGTTTTAAAAACCAGGCTCACGAAGTATTTACTACACTGCCGACAAAGATTCTTAAGCAGCATGATTTTCAGTTGAATGACACTGTCGCTTACCGCACCGGCGGTTCGCACGGAACAAATACAATGTCCCTTGTGGGCGGTTATAAACCCGGACAGATGATTGGACCGGCTTTCCGCTCATCATTTATAGTTGCAAGAACCGAAGTCGATTCATTCGAAAGACCAATAGAGATGGATAACTGGACTGCCGCCGCATATTGGGCAGACAGTCTCGGCGCCGATATAGTAACAAGTTCTCTCGGTTATCTCGCTTTCGACTCCGGATATCCCAGTTGGACGTGGCAGGATATGAACGGACATACACTTGTCTCAACTCTCGCAGCCGTTTGGCTTCAGAGACACGGAGTGGTTGTGTGCAACTCAGCGGGAAACAACGGTCAGAGTTCCGGTCAAAATACTTTGAACAGTCCGGCTGACGCTGACAGTATCGTTACCGTCGGAGCCGTCGAATCAAACGGAGTTGTCGCATCGTTCAGTTCAAGCGGTCCCACAACGGATATACCCGCGCGAATAAAACCTGATGTCGATGCAATGGGAAGCGATAATTACGTCGCTTCAACCGGAGGCTCTTCCTCTTATACCATCGGCTCGGGAACTTCATATTCATGCCCGTTAACTGCCGGTGTTTGCGGATTAATGCTTTCAGCAAATAAAAATTTAACGCCTCCGCAGGTGATTTCACTATTGAAAAAATTTGCGAGCAATACAAATTCACCCAATAACAGCATAGGGTGGGGTATAATAAATGCAAAGATGTCTGTTGATTCGGCAAGAAAAATGGACACTCAGCCTCCGACGATTGTTCATACACTTCCGTTCACAAGCACATTAAATACTGGTGTCATTACTGTAAAGGCAATGATAAAAGACAACGGTATTATAAGATATACCCGCTCTACAGAAGCGCCGAGATTATATTACAGAAAAAATACGGGCAGCGGCTGGAATGCATATACGCCGGTAAACCAGACAAGCGTGCTTCTTGACACTTTTTATTTTGCAATCCCGGGAAGTTCGCTGGGAACACAGGTTCAGTATTATTTTGCGGCAGAGGACATTGCTCTTCCAAATCCAAATTTGGCGACCCTGCCCGCAGGCGGAAGCGGAATAAATCCTCCGGGAACAACAGCGCCTTCAACTGCATTCGCATTTCTCGTCGGAACTCCGTCCGGCATTTCAAACGGTGAAATTCCGGCTGAATACAAGTTGTATAATAATTATCCGAATCCTTTCAATCCGAGCACGAGCATTAAATTCTCGATAAAGGAAAATAATTTTGTGACTCTAAAGATATATGACATTAGAGGAAGAGAAGTTGCGAAATTAGTTAATCAGCCGCTGACGGCAGGTACTTACGAAATGAAATGGGACGCCGCGAATTTCTCAAGCGGAGTTTATTTCTATTCAATACAGGCAGGCGATTTCAAGGACGTTAAGAGACTCACACTTATAAAATAGTAATAGCATTTCGATTATAGAAAGGTTACGCGGCAACACCGCGTAACCTTTTTGCATTTATATAAACCAATAATTTTCGTTTATATTCAGCCGGTTATCCCCGCGGATTAAATCCGGATTATAATTCGTTCTCAATATCTCTTTTCTCAAACCAACTGTAAATTGTCGGTATAAGCACAAGTGTTAAAAATGTCGACGTAAACAATCCCCCGACCACGACTACTGCAAGCGGTCTTTGTATTTCCGAACCCGGTCCTGTTGCGTACAGCATCGGAATTAAACTGAATATTGCAATCGATGCCGTCATTAAAACGGGTCTTAACCTGTCGTTGCTGCCTTTGATAATCGCCTCCTTCAATTCCATTCCGTCCTGCCGCAGTTGTGAAATATAAGAAACAATAACCACTCCGTTTAATACGGCTACGCCGAACAGAACAATAAATCCCACAGACGCTGGAACGGATAAGTACATTCCCGAAATGAACAGAGCGAAAACCCCACCTATCAAAGCAAAAGGAAGATTGAAAATAACGAGCAGAGCGAGTTTCAGTGATTTGAATGTAAGAAACAGCAGCGAAAGAATTATTAAAATTGACACCGGTAAAATTATTAACAATTTAGCCATCGCTCTTTGCTGATTTTCAAACTGTCCGCCCCATGAAGTATAATATCCTGCCGGAAGATTTATTTTCTTCCTGATTTTTTCCTGAGCCTCCGAAACAAAACTTCCTATATCTCTGTCTTTTACGTTCATTTCAATTCCTATTCTTCTTTGACCGTCCTGCCGGCTTATTTGAACAGGTCCCTTTGAAATCGAAATATCAGCCAATTGATTCAGCGGAACGTTATAGCCGTGCGCCGTAGGAACAAGAATATTGCCTACCTTATCAACAGAGTTTCTGTACTCTTCGGGAAATCTGACAACAACGTCGAAAGATTTATTTTCTTCGTACAATTGTGTCGCGGGCATTCCGCCGATTGCGATTTCTATGACTTTTAGAACATCGTTTACGTTTAATCCGTAGCGGGAAATTTTATCCCTGTCTACGTTTATGGAAAGATACGGCTGACCCGCAACGCGTTCTACCACCACATCGGTCGCACCCCGGATTCCTGAAACTAATTTTGAAATATCGTTCGCTTTTTCTTTCAACAGATTAATATCCTCGCCGAATAATTTTATTATAAGTTGTGATTTCGTACCGGCGACAAGTTCGTCGATACGGCACTGTATTGGCTGGCTGAAACTGAATACTATTCCCGGAATTGATGACAGGCTGTCTCTCATCATATTAACCATCTCTTCGTTATCTTTCGCTGTTTTCCATTGGTCACGCGGGAGAAAAATACCCGTGAATCCTGTTTTGTCAATTCCCCGCGCTTCAACAGATACGCCCGTCTGCCCTGTTCTTGAAATTACCATCTTCAGTTCGGGAAATTTCATAAGTATTTGCGCGACCTGTTTATTTATTTCGAGTGATTTGTCCAATGAAACTTCCGGAAGAAGTTGAACATCCATATCGAAAGCGCCCTCATCCATAACGGGTATGAATTCGGTTCCTAATTTAGGAACGAGATAAATTGTGAAACAGAACAGAATTATTGCAATGCTTAATACCGCATATTTTCTTTTCAGCGACCAGTTAAGAACAGGCAAATATATTTTCTTCGCATATTTCATTATAATGCTTTCCTTTTCTTTTCCCGGCTTAAGAATTATTGATGATAATGCCGGGATAATAAATATTGAAAGCATCAAAGAAGACAGCAATGCAATCGCAACCGTTAATGCAAGCGGTGTAAACATTTTGCCTTCTAAACCTTCAAGAGAAATTATCGGAAGAAAAGTTACCGCTATTATTAGTTCGCCGAGTATACTCGGCTTCCTTACTTCGATAACCGATTTTAAAACGGTCGACAACTTATTCCCGCCCTTTTTGCTTTCGCTCAAATGTCTCTGTACATTTTCGACCTGTATAATTGTCGCATCGATTATCATCCCTATTGAAATTGCCAATCCGCCAAGCGACATTAGATTGGCGTCCAATCCGATTAATTTCATTACCACAAATGTCAGGAAGATTGCCATAGCCAGCGCCGATATTACAATGGCAGAACCGCGGAAGTTTCTTAACATCAGATATAATATAATGATAACAAAAACCGCTCCTTCTATAAGGGCTTTTGAAACCGTTCTGACACTGCTGTTAACAATATCGCTTCTGTCGTAATACGGAACAATTTTTAATCCTTTCGGCAATACATTGCTGCTGTTGATTTCCTCGACTTTTTCCTTGACCTTCTTTACCGCCTCTCTTCCGTTTTCGCCTTTTAACATCATAACGATACCGCCGACGGCTTCCTCTTTGCCGTTCATCATTGACGCCCCCTGACGCACAGCCTCTCCGATTTTTACTTCTGCAACGTCTTTAATAAAAACAGGAATGCCGTTAAAGGATTTGAGCGTGATGTTTTTTAAATCCCCTTCGGTTTTTAAAAGTCCGACGCCCCTGATAATTATTTGAGATGAATTTTTATTAAGTATGTTTCCTCCGGCGTTTTTGTTGTTTCTCTGTATAGCATCAAAAACATCTTCAACCGTAAGATTGTATTTTATGAGTTTATCCGGTGAAGTTATCACCTGATACTGTTTAAAATATCCGCCGAATGAATTTATTTCGTTTACGCCGGGAACGGTTTTCAAAAGCGGAGTGATTATCCATTCCTGCATAGTCCTGAGGTTTGTCAGATATTGAAGTTTCCCGTTTTCATCATCCGGAATTTTCCCCTCAAGTGTAAACTGATATATTTCGCCCATCGCCGTTGCCACCGGTCCCATTTCAATCTCAACACCCTCCGGTGTTTTTTGTTTGGCTTCCTGAAGACGCTGAAAAACAAGGTTTCGAGCGAAATAGATATCGACGTTATCCTTAAAGACCAGCGTTATTACCGAAAGACCGAATTTTGTAACTGAGCGCATTTGAGTCAGGTCGGGAAGACCGCGCATTGAATATTCGACCGGAAACGTAACGAACTTTTCTATCTCCAGCGCCGACAAACCGGGAGCCTTGCTTACAATTTCAACCTGTACATTCGTAACATCGGGAAATGCATCGATTGGAAGTTTCTGATATACGATAATCCCTGCAATAATTATTAGCAAAGAAAATATAACTGCATAATTTCTATATCGAAGAGTCGCGGAAATAATTTTTTCAAGCATATTATTCTCCTTCTCCGAATGTTTCTTTTTGCAATTCCGATTTTAATTCAAACACTCCGTTTATTACAATTATGTCCTTTTCTTTCAAGCCTGAAATAATTTCGACTCTGTCTTCAAATTCTGTTCCTGTTTTTATTTCTTTCATTGTGAATGTACTGTCGTTTTCCTGCATAAAGACAAAGGCTTGTTCGCTGTCTTTATGTATTGCGGAAGAGGGGACAAATATGCCCTTCCTGCTGTCAGCCGATTTTATTATCAGGTCGCCGAACATTTGCGGCAGCAGTTTGCTTCTCGGATTAATAACCTTAGCCCTTATTTTGATTGTTCTTGTCTTCTCGTCTATCGTTTGACCCTTATACGTTACTTCGCACAAAAACACTTCGTTTGGCAATGACGGAGACACGAACTCAACCGATTTATTGCTGCCCAGTTTATAAAAGTCGCTTTCGTAAATTTGCCCTTCCACAAGAAGTGATTTCGTGTTCATGATTTTAAATGCAACCGATGATGATTCGACGTATTGACCTATAACAACGTTGCGCTCTGCAATTACGCCGCTGATAGGGGATTTAATTGCAAGATCCCCCGCAGAATGCAAATCGTTTTTATCGTTTAGTATCTCATCGTCCTTAAGTCCGATGGAATGTATTTTCTTGTCCATGGCATTAAATTCTGCCAGCGCTTTTTCGTATTCTGCCTTTGAGGAAATAAGATTTTTCTGTGAACCCGCGTTTTGTTCGGCAAGAGTTTTTTGTCTGTTGTATTCCTGCTCCGTAAAGTTGAGCGTGGTTTTAGATTTCAGAAAATCAGCCTTAAGAACTCCTATCTCAAGACCTTCTATTAACATAAGAGTCTGTCCCGCGCTTACGTTTGAGCCAACGTTTACAAACACCTTTTTCACTCTTCCCGGAACTATCGGTCCTACCTGGGCTTCGTTATTTTGGTCGGAAATAATCACGGCAGGAATTTTTATGCTGCCGGAATATTGTTCTTCACGGACAATCTCTGTTGCAAGTTTAATTCTCTCACGGGATTCTTTTGACAGAGTTACTGTTTCCGTTTTTTGTTTTTCGGAACTGTTCGTTTTAAGTTCTTCCTTTTTTTCGGTGCATCCCGAAACAAATATTACTGTGAGTAGTGTGATTATTAAATTTTTCATCTGGATTTTTAAAATAATTTTCTGCCTATGGCTTTTTCGAGTTCGATTAAATTAAGGTTGTATTCTTTCAGAGCGGAGATGTAACTTTCCTTTGTCGTAACAAGTATCTGTTTTGCCTGTAAATATTCAAGGTATGTTATCTCTCCCGTCTGATATCCCGCATTCGCAATCCTGTGTATTTCTTCCGATTCCGGAATGAGTGTGTTTTTATAAAGCAGAATTTGCTTCTCGCTGTTCTTTTGATTCTCGTATGCCTTCTTCACGGAGTTTCTGATGAAGTTGTATGTTTCGTCATATTCGTTTTCAGATATTTTAATCTCTGCGTTTGCCTCTTCAACTTTTCCGCGCTGTTCAAAGACGAACCACAGAGGAATCGATATGCCGAAATTTATTCCGTAATAACTATTAATGCCGTTTACGGATTGGCGTTTATATCCAATGCTGAAATCCGGCAAATACGAACTGAGAGCGGCTTTTTTGTTTATCTGTGAATAGTATGTTTTGTGTTCAGCCAGCCGTATAAGTGGATTCGTATTCATCGTTCTTTCCATTGTGCTTTCAAGGCTTTCATCGAAAGACAAAAATGTAAGCGTATCGGTAATTACAGGATTGTAAATTTTTAGCGCTTCCTTTATTCCCATGGAATAAAGCAAATCACTGAGAGCAATCTTGTAATTATTCTTCAGAATTTCGAGATTGTTCTTTGCCTGCGTATATTGAACTTCGGCAGTCAGTTTCTCAAGGTTGGTTGCTTCCCCGGCATTATAACGGATACCGGATTTTTCTTTGAACTCGCCCGCGGTAATCAGATTTTCTTCGGCGAGTTTTATTAGTACCTGCTTTTCCTGAACTTCAATATACGCTTTGCGTACACCGCTTATTACGTTTAAATATTCTATTTCGTTTTCCGACTTAACAAGATCTATGGCGCTGTTTAACTGTTCGCCTCTGTAAATTGTTTTTAACGGAAACTCGATTGCCTGATTCAGTTCGATGCTTCTTTCTTCATAATTCTGAAGTCCGGAACCTATGGGTACAAAATCGTATGAAAGAGATAATTCGGGCATTTGCGGAGATATTCCCGAAAAGTACCTGCCTTTTGCGGAAAGGATTCTATTTGCCCCTTTCTTTAATACCGGATTGTTTTCTTTTGCAATCTTTTCCGCCGCGGATAAACTAAGATATTGAGGAAGATTATCCTGCGCCGAAATATTTTTAACTATAAAAATTAAAAATATTATATATATAATATGCTTCATAAGTATTTTTTGTGAATATTTTTATTTATAGAAAGTGTCGGTGCGGCGAAAAACGGCTAAATAAGGAATGAACTATATAAGATTCTGAAGTTTGTGCCGGTTATGGCTTTCTGGGGAATGATGAATGTCTTTAGTGCTATCGTTGAAGTGAAAACAGGAATGTCGTAAGAAATATTGCAAATGTCTAAATTTAGTATTCCTGATTTATTGATATCGATGTTCTCTGTTTTTGCTCCCGTTATAATTTCACAAAAATCATGAGTTGAGTGAATGTGGTTTTCCGGACTGAAAAAATCCAGTTCCGAATGTAAGAATAAAAATGTCATTACAAGCAAAATTAAAAAACTCGATATGTGTTTGATTTTTCTCATTACTTCGTTCAATATAACGGCATTAGTGATGTGATTAAAGTGAGAAAACAGGTACAGCATTTTACTTGCTGTATTTCAACATATTATTTTTAATAACGAATAATTCCGTTTTTAATCGGTAAATCCGATGGAAATCAATGCCCGGCTTTTGTCTTCCCCGGTTCGGGACGGACGGTTCTTAAACGCTTATAATCTCACATCTTTATACTTTTTTTTATCACATAATATTTATAACTTAAAAAAACAAAAATATTAATTCGAATGTGTAAACACTTGTTTTTCTTATTCCTGTTTGTAATTTTTGCCGTGCCGGTTTTTTCACAATCAAAAAAATCATCGGATGATGTTACACCTTACGGCGGTCTTGAAAATCCGGGATATATTTCAGCAAGTCTTGGCTTGTCATTCGGAAGTGTCCGTGGAAACTTGTTTATAAATACACTTGCGCTCGAAGGGAAATCAAACGATTATATGCTTCCTGAGGTCAATGTTGAAGTTGGTCTTGTTGACAGAATTTCGATTGAACTTATAACCGGTTACAGGAAAATAGTGTCAAAAGCATCGCTTTCATCAAGAATATCGAACAGAACAATTAAAGCAAATAAAACATCGGACGGACTTAACCCCATAATGCTTGGACTTAATCTCGGCCTCTTTAACGAGCATAAAATGCTTCCCGGCATGAATCTTAGCAATGAGTTTTATATTCCCAAAACAGGCTATTCAAATTTCAGAAACGAACAGTTAGGATTTGTTACTACTTTAAACATGGAAAACAATGTTTCCGATGTTACCTGTTTAGACTACAGTCTGGGAGCAGGCTGGGACGGAAACAGTCCTTACCCCGTGCTGAATTTTAATATTAATCCGAACTTCGATGTAGCCGATAATATTGTTGCTTATTTTGAACTGGGTGGCAACTATTCAAAATACCAGCCGCCCGTCAACTTAATTGACATCGGAACAAACATATCATTCTCGGATTTGTTTTCTATAGACGCAATGATAGGCAATGAACTCCAGACTAAAAATTTCGCAAAAAGCAGTTTCGGAGCATTGAAATTCACGTTTGATTTTAACGCATTCGGAAAATAAACTTTTCGTTTTTTGTAATGATTATTTTTTCGATTGATTATTCTTTATTATTTTATTCTTTTCCGGAAACTTAAATAATTTTTATATGCTCGATAAATTACTAGCCCGCAAATTTCACGGTCTTAAACATCTCGTTGGAAACACTCCCTTGCTTCAGATAGAATTTTTATATAAAGGCGAAACGCGCCTGATTTATGCCAAAGCAGAAAACTTCAATCTTACAGGCAGTATTAAAGACAGAATGGCATTATATATAATGAAGAAGGCGTATGAAAAAGGAACAATCAAACCGGGCGACGCGATTATTGAGGCAACAAGCGGGAATACCGGAATATCCTTTTCCGCTATCGGCAGAACTTTGGGGCATCAGGTAATTATTTATATGCCGAACTGGATGAGCAGGGAAAGAATGGAATTAATAGGAAGTCTCGGCGCTAAAATAAATCTCGTCAGCAAAGAAGAAGGCGGATTTCTGGGAAGCATAGAAAAAGCAGAAGAGTATGCAAAATCGAACGCAAATACTTTTCTGCCCCGGCAGTTCTCAAATGACGATAATATTACTGCGCACTATGAATCAACGGGCCCCGAAATATGGTGGCAGATGCGATTTCGAAACCTCACGCCGGACGCGTTTATTGCAGGAGTAGGAACAGGCGGTACAATAATGGGTGTCGGAAAATTTCTGAAAGAAATGAACAGCGGAATTAAAATCCATCCGCTGGAACCGGCAAACTCTCCCACACTGACAACAGGTCATAAAATCGGCAAACACAGAATACAGGGCATCTCCGACGAATTTATTCCGCCGATTGTAAATCTCGGCTCGCTTGATGAAATTGTGAGCGTTGAAGACGGGGATGCAATTATTATGGCTCAAAAACTCGCGGGACAACTTGGCATAGGCGTCGGAATTTCTTCGGGAGCGAATTTTATCGGAGCGCTTAAAATGCAGAACAAACTCGGCGGCAATGCAAATGTCGTGACGGTTTTTTCGGACGATAATAAAAAATATTTAAGCACGGACCTGTTAAGACCCGAAGAGGAAAAAGAAGGTTACCTGTCTCCGGACGTTGAATTGATTGGACTGAGCGCATACAAAAGAGTCTGCAATACCTGCTGCGACCCCGTCAGTTGTCTTGAAGGCGGATATGACTGTGAAGTTAAAATGCAGTTGCCGCAGTGTCCGAGAAGAATAGCAAATATTGAAAGCGCAAATTAGAAATTATTTTAATCATATATTATTTACATCATACATTGTCTTAATAATATTTCGCAGAAATTGCTCTTCTAAAATAAAATTGTTTTTTATAAACCGCGTTACACTATATTTCTACAAGGCTTTATTCATTAAAAAATGCTAAACTCATTTTGAATTTAGCATTTACAATTTGCAATTACCTTTGCAGTTCCTTTTATATTTTTAACACAGTCTAAATTTATATTTTGCAAAATGAAGACTTCTTCTCATTGCTGTCTATTCCTGTTCATGTTCTTTTTCCTTTTCGCGTTCCTTTTCTTTTTCGTGTTCACTGTTTCTTAATTTATCATCTATCGGTTTGTTGTCTTTCTTGTGAATGTCCGTTCCGTTTCCCTTGTCGGTTTTTCCTTTAAAATGTTTATCCGCCGCTAATTTATCGTTTTTTATATTCTTGTGTTTATAAACGGATAATGATTTATCGTCGTTCTTTACTTTGCTTTTATCGTTTGTAATGCTAACTTTTTTCGGAGTTATTGTTTTGCCTGTTGCGCTTTCAATTTCTTTTACATCAGGTCCCCCGCTGTATTTAATATGTTCATCCTCTCTGATTTCGGTATTAGATGAAATTTCTTTGTTGTTCTTAATGTCTATTATATTCTTTTTGCTTATTACGTTCGTGAATTCATTTTTATTCACGAATACCCATTTATTATTGACCACTTTTTCGTTAACAGTGACAGGATGAGAGATTATTACGTTGTTTCTGAATTCCCAGTGCGCCCAGGGCGACATGGGATACCAGCCGACACTTCCTTCTGTCCATCTCCAGTGAACCCAGCATGGCGCCCATGTATGTCCCGGCGACCAAACCCATCCATAGTTAGATGAGAACCACCATCTTCCATAATGATAAGGTGCCCAGCCCCAATTATAATTGGAGACCCATACCCAGCCCTGATTAGAGAAGACCCATCTTCCGTTTGTGTAAGGCGACCAGCCTTCGTGAACATTATACGGGCGCCAGATATATTCAACATCCAGATCGTTATCTATTTCTATAGTTTCACTTGTGCTGACAGATTCTCCATCAGGCAATATTTCTTCTTTGGTGATTTTAATCCATTCCCCGTCGCCGTCGAGTTCTTCCCTGAATGTTTTTATTGTGACTACTTCGCCGTCGCGCGTTTCCACAACTGTTTTCTTTTCTTTTACAACCCCTCTTGATGAATAGCAGCCCAAAGAAATAAATGATGGCAATATCAAGATTACCGGTAAATATAAAAACTTTTTAACATTCATTTAATAAAATTTAGTTATTGTTTTTTTATATAGACAATTTAAATTAAAATAAAGTTTAATTCTTTATTACTCATCTTAAAATTATTTATTATATATACATACTAATAGACCAAAAGGTAATTGATGTCCTGTCGCTTACTGCGGGCAATATTGATGTTGCCGGCACGAATTAACCCTAATATTTCGAAAGCACATGAGCAAAAAATATTCCCGATGTGGAATGACTTAAAAGCGATTATTGAAACAGAGCCGTATAAAGAAAAGAAAGACGGCATAGTCGTAATAATTTTTAAACCATTAACTTCGGTTTTAAGCATACACCTAATAATATTTATACGTCAAACACAAAATGCTAAACTCAATTTTTGTCATCAAATATTGGAAATAGCCGGACAGCGGTTAATAACCGTTTAACGAATAAAAATATCTATATAAGTAAAGAACAAGGCAATCAAAAAAAGCCCTGAAACTCAATGTTTACAGGGCTTTATACAATTCGTTTATTAAACGTTACAATCTGCTTATCACTAAAAACGCAATGAGTTTTCATCCATTTTAGTTACTACCTGATTTTCAAAGTTGTATAGTTTTACTAAAGTTTGAGAAGTAGCCGAAGCGCCCTGCGGTGTTATGACTACAAAATGCATCGTTGTCAGGTTTGGATTATTGTCAATCCACGTTCCTGAATTTGCATAAATACATTTCTCGTTTGATAAATTCTGATACACGGAAATTTTAGGCATATGAGTATGACCAAAAACAACAAGTCTTACGCCCGAGTTAGGATTCGCAAAGTACTGCTGATATGCCTGATAGTCGGTAAATGTATTTGAATTAACCGAATCGATTGCAAGAGGTGCGTCAATATGAACAGGTACATTATTATGAGTTTGCCTTGTCTCCCAGTTATCCTGAATTCCATTATAAAGATTCACGTTTATAAATCCGCCCTGAGTTGTCTGATAAGGAATAAGGTCGTTTACTTTATACGTCCCTGTGAATCCATTTATATTTGTAACGATAAGATTCTCGTCGAATCTGTTGGTTATCGGGAATAAATTCACTGTCATATACCAGTCCTTCCAATACCTGTACATTAAATCCTGTGACATACCGCCCGAAATGTTCGGTGTAATAATCGGTGTCGTATCGCCCGGCGCAGGATGACCTTGTTTAACGTAGAGCGCGGCAATTCTTGTGAAAAAATATCCCGGGGGCATTATTGTGCCCGGTGCAACGGTCTGGTTTGAAATTGGGTCAGGCGCGCAAAAGAAATTGTACCTGTGCCCGTGTTCAATGGCTATCTTTGGCAGTCCTGCAGGAGAATAAGTTCCTAAACCCAGCACATTATCCCTTGCTTGATTTATCCCGGGTAGAACACTCTCAATACTTTCCGCCGTAATTGCTAAATCATGATTGCCCGGGACATAAGTTACCAATATCAGCCCTTCCCGGATTATACTATTCAATGCTGCAAACACGCCGCTGTTGGCTGCCGCAAGCCGGCTGACAAAACCGGACTGACCTCCGCCCTCGTAGGTATTCGTTGTAGCAGGCACAAACCACTCATCAATCAAATCACCGCCTATAACAAGTTCTTTAACATTAGGAGAAGCCTTAATTTGTTTAATCAGTTTTTCAAGCGCCGGCAGATTATTCTTGCAC
Source organism: Ignavibacteria bacterium (assembly GCA_028714695.1). Lineage (GTDB taxonomy): Bacteria > Bacteroidota > Ignavibacteria > Tepidaquicellales > Tepidaquicellaceae > CAIKZJ01. The sequence continues at coordinate 147,689 of JAQTLX010000003.1, forward strand.
TCGGCATAAGAAAGATCGGCGCCAAGATGCATATCACTCATAATAACTATCATATTCCTTTCGGTTCCTCCGTTGCTAAACGGGTTTATTCCGGGGTCTGATGGACCGACTGGATCGGATTTATTACAAGAAGTAAATGTAAATAAGAAGAACAAAACTAAAATCAGATTTGAAAATCTTAAAAATGTTTTCATAAAATTCTTTCTTTTATTCCCTACTCGTTAGGCTTTTCGGATTCGCCCCGTTTTTGAAATGGTTTCTGGTTTCCATTTTTTATGTTAGTCACTTCTTTAACCGATCTTATAAACTTTCGGTTTTATTTTTTTATTATGAAAGGTAAATCGTTTTTATTATGAAGGGCAGCTCAATTATAGGGGTGGAAATTTATTTTCATATTTTTTATTCATAATTTTAATATACTCATATCAAGTTCCGCGCCAAAAAATAAAGTGCCTTTATTTGTTCTATTTGCCTTATATTTTTTTATATTTTCTCATTATGAGACGTATTTATTAAATTTAAGACGGATTTTTCAAAAAACGTATGATTTAAATTACTATGATTTAGATAAATACATCGTCTTTTCTTTCCAACACTTCCCCCGGATATGCATTAACCCGGCGGATTCCATTAATCTAAATCGTAAATAATAATAATCCTCTTTACGTCAAATAAATCTATCGCGTTATCCAATGGATTTCGAAGACATAAAAATTATTAGTAGAGATAAACACCGAAGTGTATTAAAGGATTTCAAACTTGAGATTGTAAGAAAAAGAGATTAGCGGATAAAGAGAAATTTTAAAACAACAGATTTATCGGGAGAACCCCCGCAAATTTAGTATTGAGCATTTCGAAAAATTGCTAACTGCTAATTGCAAATTGCAAATTGAACTGCTTTAGGATTTAGCATTTCAATAAATCGTTAACCGTTCTTTACTAATTGTAAATTGCAAATACAATCCCTTTAGGATTTATCATTTTAAAAAACTCTTCATTGAAGATTGAAGATTGACAATTGAAGATTGTCTCTGGTGCTCTCTGGTCCCGATATATCGGGAGAACCCCCGCAAATTCATTTCATTCAATGAGTTTTAGTAATACACCGGATAACAAATAAAAAATGTTAAACCCGGTTAGAATTTAACATTTAAAATTTACAATTATTTGTGGTGCTCTCTGGTCCCGATATATCGGGAGAACCCCCGCAAATTCATTTCATTCAATGAGTTTTAGTAATACACCGGATAATAAATAAAAAATGTTAAACCCGGTTAGAATTTAACATTTAAAATTTACAATTATTTGTGGTGCTCTCTGGTCCCGATATATCGGGAGAACCCCCGCAAATTCATTTCATTCAATGAGTTTTAGTAATACACCGGATAATAAATAAAAAATGTTAAACCCGGTTAGAATTTAACATTTAAAATTTACAATTATTTGTGGTGCTCTCTGGGGGATTCGAACCCCCGACCCACTGATTAAGAGAAATTCCAGGGAAACAAAAACGGCGTTTTTTTGCTGTTTTCAAACTATTTTCCTCCCCATTTTACCCAAAGTTGCCCCATTTTGGTCAAAAGTGCTGACAAAAGTGCTGACACTTTTTGTAATCAATATTAAGGAAAAAATTATTATTTTCCTTTTTTATACAAACTAATAAAAGATCTAATATTTGAAAGAAAACCATCATTACGTATCACAATTTTATTTGAGACACTTTTCTCCTCAAAACCGAAAAGGGCTTATTTGGGTTTATTCAAACGAGAATGTCCAATTACTTTCGATTGATAAACATGTTGCGTCAATAGAAAACTATTATATGATAGATACGCCGGAGGGACAGTCAAACATTATTGAAAAGCTTCTTTGTAAAATGGAAACTGAGACAGGTAGAATTTTTAAAAAAATTGGACAAAATAATTATGATCTTACTAATAATGATTATGATACTTTGTTGACCTTTATGTCTTATTTAAGGGCTCGAATTCCTGCGAATAAAGATTCAATAGATCAATCCATAATTTTAGAAAACAAAAATATTTTAAGGATTCTTGCTGATAATGAAAGTTTATACTCTAAAGAAATTGGGGAAGATATTGTAAATCCAAATACAGGAAAGAAAATATCATTCCCTGAATTTCAAGATTATATTAAAAAAAACTTGAATAGCATGAATTTGGGTATGTCTCAAAACCAATTTGTTAAAACAATTTACTCAACATCGCAAGTTCTCAAAAAGATTTTTATTCAAATGAAGTGGTGTTTTCTTCTCTCTCCTTTAGATGTGTATTTTATCACTTCTGATAGACCTGTTTTTCCATTCATGAATAATTGGAAGCAGCCGTATTTGCCGGGTTTTGGATTAAAAGAAGTTGAAGTATATTTCCCTTTAACACCACATGTTTGTATGATGGGGACTAATAATGATTTAAGCGTAATTAAAACTGTCAATACAGATACTGTTAATGTTATAAATGCTAGAATAATAAATAATAGTTATAATTACTATTATTCAAATATGAATTCTGAATTATTCGCGATACAAACAAAATTAACTTCGAATAAAATTAAACCTTCGTTTAAATAAATATTAAGTTAATCTATGCATTCCTTTTCTTCTTTTTCATCCTCATATAAGACTATTTGATAAGCACTATCTTCTTAGTTTGTATAAAATCTCCGGCAATGATTCTGTAGAAATAAATATCGGATGATAAATTGTAAGCATTGAATAAGACAGTATGATAACCTGCTTGCTTCCAGATTGCAAGGATATGTTTATTAATGGACATTTAAATGAATCTGTCAGAAAAGCATTGGAGTGTTTTGAAAAATTAGTTCAAGATATATCGGGTGTACATAATAAGATTGGAACAGATTTAATGGCTCACGTATTTAATGAACAGACACCTAAAATTAAGCTAAATAAGATTTCTATACAACAGGAAGTTAATAAACAAATAGGATACAAATATATTACAATGGGGGTTATGCAGTGGTGGAGAAACAATCTAAGTCATGGAGACGAAGAACAAATTCCGCATAACGATGCTTTAGGTCGGTTAATACAGATAACCAACCTTGTTTATGAATTAGATCACCGAGTTTTATAGTTAACCGTGCAGCCACAATTTTTTGGACAGTTTTTCTTCTTCGAATGGAAAAAAATTTTTATACTTCAATACTTAACTGTCTACTTTTGGTCACAACAGGAAACTCAAAATCGGGAAATTCAATAAATTCTCAGGTGACAAAGTCGTGTAAGAATAAATCGTTTCTAACCTGTCAAAAGACATGAACTCTTATTTTGAGGCGCTGTTTTTAATAATACAGAAAATAAAACCACCTGCTGCTCCTATTAAAATACCATAAAACGTATATGTAAATGGCATACTAAAAGGCATTTCCTTCGGACTCAATTTAATGAAACAACCTATAAAACCGCTAAAGAAACCTAATACAGCACCGGCAAATATACCATTTTTCATATATTCGTATAAATCATAAAATAAGTCAACATTTAAACTGCTTCTATTACTTTTGATATTTTGTTTATTTGTTTTTAATGTAGTACCGGCATTTGATTTTTCTTCTGATTTCTCTGTAAATTCAACGAAGGAATAAGTTCTTTCAGACTCATAACCATTTATAAAACTTTCGATATTTAAATGAATTTCAGTTTCCGAAACAATGGTCCCTTTATATGACACTCTTCCGGAAGTTGATTCAACTATAAACTCTATTTTATCATTCACTATTTCATATTTCCCTTGTGCGCCAAAGCTTTCTTTTTTGAACCACGCTTTTAAATCGTTAACATTTCCATTAGAAGTAACGGACAAAACGGTATTATTTGAGTAAAAACGCAAATAACCGAAATGGCCATCTTTTTCTTTTGTAAAATAAAGTCCATTAAATCTAACTGATTTTGATTCCGTATATTTATTCAAATTTTGATTATATAATTCCATTACTTTAATAGCTTCGGAATTACCTAGAGAAACTGCAATTTGCAAATCAGTAAGCGCCAAAGTTACATTCTTTTCGTATAAAATATATGCAGAGCTGCGATTCAAATAGGCCTCACTATATTGAGAATTAATATCTATCGCTTTAGAAAAATCAGATATGGCATTCGAATAATCATTTATTTTTGAATATGCGAGACCTCGATTAAAATACACCTCTGCGACATTGGAATTAATTTCAATCACCTTTCCAAAATAATTAATTGCATCATCATATTTCCCCAAATCATAAGCTTTTGCACCTTTTTCGTGATAAGAAAAAGCCTCTTCTGATTTATGCTTTAATTTATCATCTATCGAAGCTAAAATAGATTTTGCAATTTCGTTACCCAATGTATCAGATTTTTGTAAATCTTTATAAGACTCTTCAGTCTTTCCTAAATAGCTAAATGCAAGGCTTCTATTTCGGTAAGCATCAGAATCATTCGGATTCAAATCTATAGCCTTATTGTAATCAGTTATTGCATTATTGAAATCTTCGTTTGATAAAAAAAGATTTCCTCGGTTATAATAGGCATCTGAATTATAAGGATTTATTTCAATCGCTTTTGTAAAATCGGAATGAGCACTTGAATAATCGCTCATATTTTTATAAACATTTCCACGATTTATATAGCCCTCTTCATAATTTGGGTCGATTTCTAGAGCTTTGGAAAAATCCGCTATTGCTTCATAATGTTTTTCTAAGAATCCGTAAGAGAGGCCCCTTACAGCAAAAACGATTGCATTATCTGCGTTTGCTTCAATTGCTTTCGTGAAAAAATAAATCGAATCTTTATAGTTACCGGATTCATACTTTTCTAATCCTTCCTTGCAATAATATTGATATAAATCAGCATCGTCCATGATTAATTATTTTTTAGTTATTAGTATAGTTATATTCTGTTTCTGTATTAGAAAACACTTATCTAAACAACCACTTCGGCCTAAATAATATTTGGTAATACGATAGTGAATTATTTGTAAATCATTGCTTGTGAGCCTATATAAAATGAGTCATCTTCGTCGTGCAAATCATCATTACTAATTATTCCAGCCAAATATGTGCTTTTTTCATAGGTGATTGTTACTCCTCCGATTGGTTTCCAACCATGTTCTATCGCTTTATTTATTGTTTCATTCAATCCATTAAAACAACAGACTATGTGGTCTTCCCGAGGGGGGACTTTATTCGCAGCTACACCGAAATAGAAAACTCTATATTCCATTCTGTTATAAGTTTAGTTTTGATTCTGCAAAAAATTCTTTTTGATTTTTTGAAAGAGATTGTTGCTTTCAGTAACCCTGGCATTTAGTTCGGGTTTAGATTACAACATGATAATACCTCCAACAAATAGACCTATTAAAGAGATTAATATTTTTAATATACACTTCATGTTTTCATCCTGTGTTCCAAAAAACAATATATATCCCGCACCCAGAAGGACTAATATTAAAATATAATTAGAAGCACCTGGAACGAAGTGACTCAACTTGAAACTTAGTGCAATTAACGAGGACATTGATACAAGGTCCGTAGCTTTATTTAAAAGAGGTATTGCCATAGTTGGAACTTTTCTGTTTTTGGTCCAAAAGTTCATAATCTGATAATAATTATTTTTTATGTTAAAAATACTGCACCTTCGATTTCTAATATTGAATAGAAGTACGGATTTTAAAACGCATCAAGTTGTTTTTATATAATTTCAATAATTGATTTCATAGCGCCACATTTTTCACAGTTAACTATATTCGTCTCGAATTCCCTTCCGCACTCCTTGCACTTGAATCTTTTTGCGCACAACTGTTCTGATTCATTTAAAGGTGGCTCCTCCTTAATTGTACTTTTAATGTTAACATCTCTAATAATCTGAATAGACATTCTTTCTCTTCCAAATAACAAATAGTCTGCTTTTTCCATTGATTTGAATTCCGGGCCAACCTTTTCCGATGTGTTACCTGCCTCAAGGAAGGTACCGTTTGTAGAGCCTAAATCCTTTATCAAGATGTTTTCATTTTTGATTGATATTTCACAGTGTTTGCGGCTGATTAAATTCTGATTTTTAGAATTTTTAGCTTTTTGGAAAACCGACCACCCAATATTTTCGACCCCCAATATAGCCGGAAAAGTCTCTATTTTAATTTCTTCTCCGGTCTTTAAATATATTAATTTTAATGTTATCTTTTTATTTTCCTTGACTTCAAGATTGTTCTCGTCATCACTTTCAATAAAAATATACCCATTGCAGTCAGGATTAACGCAAATATCAGGAGGTTTATTCTTTTCTGGTTTATAAATAACATTTTGACATTGAACGCATTTATAATTGGACATATTACAAGTATTTTGATTTTATATTGCTTTTATTTAGAACTGTAGTAACCTTTTCTAAATCGTTTTTTGATGGGATTCCAGCCATGTAAAAAACTTTATCTTTATAACTTATCGACCATTTTTTATCAATTGCTGATTTGTTTTTATGATACGCTCTACCGTTTACAAATTTGTATAAATTTTGATTCTTGGAGCCCACAATATTATTACTGCTCTGATTGCCTTCTTCATATCTACCGTCAACTAAATAGTCGATCAAATATTTAAATGTTTTATCTTTGTGAGTACTTTCCAGTTCTTTCAAATAATAACCTGTGAAACAATAAATATCGAATTTTGTATATTGTTTAATAAGGGAACAAAGTATTACTAATGAATGATATTGTTCAAAAGGCTCACCTCCTGATATTGTAATACCGTCATATTCCTGCTGCAAAGGTATCAATATATTAACCAACTTTTTAATTTCTACGAACTTTCCGTTTTTCTTGTTCCAAGTTGAAGGATTTAAGCACCCTGAACACATGAGAGAACATCCCTGTACCCAGATACCTATTCTTTTACCTGGTCCCAGATTATAAACAGGATATTGAATTCTATTTAATTTTATATACATTCAAATTTTACTTTCTCTGTTCCGTTTGTAATTGTAACTTTTACTTTAATCTCTTCAATTTTTTTCTGTTCGAACAAAAAATTAGTTATTCCATTTTTTATGTATGTTTCCACTTGATTTACTATAGCGCGTCCTCCAAATTCAAGTTGCGATTTAATAAATGATTCTTTGAAATTAGCAATAAATTCATCGTCATATATTAATTCAATTTTATGGATTTTTTTTAAGTTCGTTCTCATTATTTCGAGATTTTGCCTTAATATCATATCGTCGAATGGCGGTCTTATAAAATCAAATACCACAAAATTGTTTCCGAATCTATTCAGTATTTCAGGTCTGTTTAGCTTTACTTTAAAAAAGTGTTCGATCTCCGATAAAATATTTTTGCTCATTGTTTCGTAAGGGTCTTCATAGGAAACGTTTTTTATTATGCCGGAGTTATCATCATCTCTATTCATTCCAAGGTTGCTTGTGAATATTATAATTGAATTTGTAAAATATACAGTTTCTCCTTTTCCGTCCGTCAATCGCCCGTCATCTAAAATTTGTAAAAATTTATCAAATATCCTTGGGTGCGCTTTTTCAATTTCGTCAAACAATATTACACAAAAAGGTTTTGCTTTAATTCTTTTTGTTAATTGCCCTCCTTCATCGTAGCCAACATATCCTGGGGGAGATCCTATTAATTTCACATCAGAGTTGCTGTCATTATATTCGCTCATGTCGAATCTAATCATCGAATCCTCATCACTAAATATCAAATCTGCAAGAGATTTTGCTAATTCTGTTTTTCCTGTTCCTGTAGGTCCTGCGAAAAATAGAACTCCTTTAGGTCTGTTTTTAGGTTTCAACTGGTCAATTGATTCCATTCCCAATTTTGATCTCTTAAGTATTTCTATACATTTAGCAATTGCTGATTCTTGCCCTTTTACCCTTTTACCGAGTATTTCAGCGGCATTCTTTATCAGTTCAGAATCTATCTTTGTCCATAAATTCTCTTTCACCCCGTATTTATATAAATCTACAATTTTTTTAATTTCATTTGCGTGAATCTTTTCCTGTCTCGAGATAGAAATTAAATTTTCAAGTTCACGATTTGTAAACCCTTCCGTTAAATCGGGTAAATCTTTTTCTAATTTTTTTATATCGGGGTCTGTTCCTTCGGTATAGAACTGATTAATTCTTATACCAAAAAAACGGCTTCTTTCTTCGCGATTTGGTTTAAATATTTCTATTCCTTTGGTAAGTGGGTTTTCCAACAATAGCCAAGCAGGAATATCGTTTAGTTTGTCGCAAATAAAGATTAGTATATTTCGTTTTTCGTCTTTTTCTCGAAATACATTCGAATATTGAGCACATTTTAAAATCTTTAAGAATAATTCATTTTGATTTTCATCTAAATTATTTGGGTCGGATGTGAACCTGGAGCTGAAATTTATTATCCCTGCGGATAGTACGTTGTTGTTTTCTACGATGTATCTGAAAAAACTTACAGCATTGCTTGCGGCTGCTATACCTCTGGCTGAACATTGATTCTTGTTTTCAACAAAATTGGCAAGACTATTTTCCGGTTTATAATCTTTTCTTCCAGATGTTTTTTCGAAAATATTTCTGGAATTAATCACATTATTGGCTGATTCGATAGTAAGACCGTCAATTACATCATAATAGCAAACAAGATCATACGACTCTGATATTAGATAATATGTCAATAAATCCTTAAATTCCCATTTGCCCCATTTTAATTGATCTTCGTTTTCTGATACTTCTATGTTGCTGGGAAAATAAAAACAATCATATATATTACCCGAAAAATAAAATTGGGATTTTAAGCAAATAAATCTTTTAAACTCCTGAAGCCATTTCGGAAATATTTTTTGCGATAATTCTTGTGTTATCATCATTTTGTTATAATTGTTTTTAGTTTCTTTTTTTGATTGGTTATTTGTTTTTTATTCTTAATGATATGCTTGATTTTTTCCGGTACGGTTATTAAGGCGTCAGCATTTGCTTTCATTAAAGGCGTCAGCTCAACCTTTACATCGTTTTCATTCAACCACTTAACAAACGATTTCAAATCTTTACAGGTGTTCTCCATTTCCGTAACCTTACTTTCAATTTGTTCGTTGCTTAAATCTTTTTTGTCTTCCGGAATCAAAAAAGAATAGTTTGTTATTTGTTTGTCGTTAAAAGTTAAATTAATGAAATTCTCTTGATTGGGGACAGACAATACCACGTTGCTGTCTTTTTCGAAATCTATCACTTCCAAGTCAGTCATTACCTCGTAACCCAAATCCATAAATGCTTTTATCATCTGTTCTTTCATAAATTCATTTTCTTGAATAATTAGATTTTCCTTGTCGCTTAAAACACTATCCCTATTTATTAAAGCTTGATACATAAAATTTAAACCTTGAAAATCATTTTCTTTAACCGCCTTTTTATCAAGTATTTCATTAATCGCATCGTACAATCTGGTCCTCTCTTTTTCTAATTCTTTGTGCAATTTCAGATTTATTGTTGCGACAAGTATCTTATTTGTTTTGTTTTTTATTGTTGCCGTTTTTTCAGTTTCGATAATATCGCTCAATAATTGCTCGTAATGAAAAACCGTCTTGTTCTTGTCTTTATCGTTCATGTTGCGGAGTTGTTGACTGGCTTTGTTTCTTCGCGCGGGATTATCTATGGAAGATATAAAGTTATTGATTTTAGAAATTATTTCTGCTTTTTTGCCGGTGTAGCTATTCTTTTTCGATGATTCACTTTCTTTGAGAAGAATAGTGATATCTAATTTAGATTCTGGAATTCTCTTCACAATATCGGAAATTGCGAGTGAATTTATAAAAGTAAATCTTTTGTCGATATTTTGAACAACCAGTTGCAGATTCTCAACTTCCTTGTTTCGTTTGTTTCTAAACCCTAATGAGAAATCCGGGACAATATAATCAAATTCAACTTCCATCAACTTTTTACTTACATCTTCGTAAATATCAATATTATCACTGGTAAGCTCGATTTTAAGTGAGCTTAGTAAATTTGTTTTGCTTGATTCTAATTCGTTCTTAACCTGCTCGAGATATTCAATTAATTCAACATAAGCATAGTAATCATTTCGCGCATCCTCAAATTGACTAAGTATTAATGCGAGGTTATTAATTGTTAATTTCAGATCGTTAATTTTCTTAGTAATTTCAGCATTTTGAGCGTTATATTCATTTAGTGAATATTCTTTATTGACCTCTAATGTATATGCTCTTAATTGGGACTTAATTTCTTTTTCCAAGAACTGTACATCTGCTTTACAATCAATGTCTATTCCAAGGTTTTTATCAAATATTTTACTGTCATTTGTTTTGTCAAGAAGACTTCTTATGCTTGCCTGTAATTCAAATATATCCTTTAATTTTCCTTGGAAGGCTTTTCCGGAAAATAGAGGCGGCGGTTTCGATATACATTTGGGTCCACTCATATTGTTTTATTATTGAATATCTTCAAATTTAAAATTATTTATTCCGTCTTTGTTAACGAAACCTGTCTTTTCTTTCTCTTCGTAGTTCACAAAATAACGATTATTGTCTTCGTATAGAACCTCGACTTTTGTATTCTTTGGGATTGATAAATAGCCGATTGAATTGTCACTACTTTCTTTAAATAATTGAACATCCTCGTTAGTCATTGCTGTTAACTTTGTGTATTTGTGAATATCAACTTCTTTACCTTTATCATATTTACTATTTTCGTCAAGTTTAAAAATAGAAGCATTCGCAATTGAATAATCAGCTAAAGGTTCATAACAAGTCATTAAATTTGATTTGAAATATTTAGTGTCGAAATCAAGATTACCCGAATAATTAATAAGATCAACATCATTTACTTTTATTAATATATTGTCTTTTGACATTACTATGTCGACTGTGATCCAACCTCCATCTGATTTGAGTATGTATGCTTCGGATAATATTTTAGAAGTTAATACTTTGTTGCTTATCCCTAGAGGTATATTATCAGCTACCGAACCTTTTTTGTAGCGAGTCAGATAAGAATTGCTTTTACTTTGACCTGATATAACAAAAAAACGATATTCATCATCATTAGGGTTCTCCGGAAAAGGCTCTTCGCTAATCAATTTTACAGTGTTTTTATCAGATAGTATTAGAAATCTGTTTATCCTGAATCCTGCAGCAGAAAAGTTTTCATCAGAATAAGATTTAATGTCATATTTTAATCTCAATGAATAGTGCTCTGCGACTCTATAATCACTGATATCAGCAAGTAATGCGGCTCTAATAAAAGATTTGCTCTCACATATTTTTCTGTCTGTTGATAAAACACTTGGGTATACATCTTTAAATCTTACTTCATAAGACTTTAAAAACCCCAGATCATAAAACTCCCTTTCGAGTATTTTGCTTTTAGAGGTTGTGTAAAATATATCATTGTTGATATACCCATTAACAAATGGGATGTAATCGTTTCGATTTAATATGTCGTCTTTCAAAACACTTAACATTTTATAAACTGTTATTTCTTTTTCTTCTCCGGTATCCAGTAAGAGGTTATTGACATAAAAGTTGTGCCTGAAATTGATTATTTTGTTAGATTCGCTAAACGTAACCACAATAGTATTGACAAATAGAGCTAACGGAATAATGGATAAGAGTATTATTGAAACACCTGATAACTTTGCTCTTCTTTTTATATTAAAAATCCCCAGGGTTAATAAAGGCGCAAACAAACAAATGAGTGTTAGTAAAATAATATTGGTTTTATTTGCATTTATTGTCTCCGGAATTATTTGGGATTGCAATATTAAATATCCTATACACCAGCCCATTACTACTGACAGAGTAATTGCAATTAGGAACGTAAATATATTAAATTTCGCATAAATAGCCTCTTTTAATTGCCTCCTGATCTCTTCTCTGTTTCTTTTCGTTATCACCTCTTTAGAAATGTTGTTTTTCTCACAAGCTTCTTTAATAAAAGACGAAGTAATAAAATATAATGGAGTAAAAAATCTTTTATGGTATGTGTAATAAAGCGTTCTGTCTCCCGTATCTTTAGATACTTTTTGATTTATGTTTTTATTTTCAAAAAAATCATTAAGAGACAAACTATATTTATAGTTAATTCTTATTTGGGAATTATTCGAATAATCTAAACTAACGTTTGTGATCTCAATTGTAGCGACGGCATGGTCACGGAAGATGAAATATAAAAAATCTTTATATGTCAAAGATTTTAAGTCATCTCTATGTATCTTTTCCAGGTACAGATTTAGTTCAAGGCTGAAGAAATTATTACCATATAATTTTTCATTCGACGCAAAAAATAGAGCGATTTCTTCTATGTTGTTTAACCTGGTGCCTGTTGAATCTATAAATACCCGTTCGGGGTTATAGAAATAAAATAGCTTTATTAGATAATTATCTGTAATCGTTGAAAAGATTTCGCATTTTAATTTTGAAAAATCTATTATTAACTCATGATCAATTACAGAAGCAAACTCAGCAATGATCATTTCAATTGCTTCTTTATTCTTTTGAGATAATTCCAACAAAATTAGCCTTAAAGATAATTCCAGTTCAAAGATTGTTTTTTTGATATCATTAAGATCAGATGTTTTCCAACTTTCGTCAATTACGCCAATAATTTTTGCAATATCTTTTCTTATATTTGTGGACTGGGAAAGGTTAAATGAATACCCTCGGTAAGTAATTGCGTTTTTAGGATTAGTGAACATCAGAATGCACGACTTAATTATATCCATCCCGTCTTGCCTATGCATGGTTATCAATTCGTTGAATAATACCTTTTTTTCCCTGTTCTCAATTTGCATAACCAGGCTGAGTAGAAGTGAATAACTTTCTTTGTCCTCAATTAAATCTTCATACCAGTTTTCATTAGATGTTATATATTTTTCAAGATCCTTATAATTTCTAATAGTGTAATTTGATATCTTTATCTGGATAGAATGCCCTAAATTGGAATAAACCACTTCACAATAATCCCCATTTAACCAATTCTGTACCTCCTTTTTCCCCCATCTGTTTCTCGTATCACCTAATGTTAAACCTGCCACTAAAGTATTCAAATCCTTGTAATCATCATCAAAATCAATTAAAGGTACATGTGCATTTATTACCTCGGTAATTCTTTCGTATTTTTCTTTGTCAACCAATCGGAAATCGTCATCATAAGAAAAATGCTCTGGGTACATTAAATGAAACAGCACCATTCCAAACGAAAAATAGTCATTCTCAATTCGCATAATTCCCTTTGATTGGTCTGTTGACATATAATAATTTGTTCCCTTGAATGCCGATGTAACATGAAGCGGTTTTGGATCTTGCAAATCGTATGATTTTGCCGAACCGTAATCTCCAATTATCAGGTCTGTCTGTTCTTTATCTTTATAAAAAATATTATTCGGTTTTATATCTCCGTGAACAATGCCATAACTATGTAATTTCGTTAAACCTAATAGCATTTGGGGTACTACGTATTTTTTTAAAAATTCGTAATTGTATTTCGTTTTTAGGCTCTTAACATCAAATAAATTACCCCCTTCGGCATAATCAGATATTTCATAACAGAATTTATTTAGATACTTATTTTGATTTGTTCCGAACGAGTATAATTTCAAAATATCGGGATCGTCAAATTGAGATATTCTTGATAATGTTTCAAAATTAGGTTCTTCTTTCATGTTTGCAAACGGGAAGTACAACTTTAAGGCAAACAATTTCCCTTTAGGGTCCGCCATTTTGTATATTATTCCTTCTCCTGTGTTGCTGGATATTACATCCAAAATTATATATTTAAGATCCGAAAGTATTATTTCGTCATTAATAGATATGTTGTGTATACTCTTGCTTTCGTAGTTGGAGTCATCGCTTTTCCCGTTATATTTACCCGTATTCTGTTCTGAAGTATTATCATACAGACCAGATTTATTATCCGATTTATCATATACTCCCGATTTATTAAGTTCCCGATCAAGATAATGATTCGCAAAGTTGTTTTCTTCTGTCATAAAATATAATAATGTTGATTAGTTTATTTAGTAATAGCAATAAGAATAGCACTTATATTGTCTTCGGCAGATTTCTCAAAAGACTTGTGGCACAACATTTTCATTTTGTCTTTTATAGGCATATCCTGTTTTAAAATATTTTTTATCTCTTTAGTACTCATTTCTTTTAATAAACCGTCGGAACACATAAGGAATAAATCATTATTTAATATTTCTCTCAATGAATTAGCGAAAAATATTTCCAAATTATCGGTCTTACCCCCAAAATAACTTGTTATTGGGCTATTATTTTCGTTCTCTTCTAGTACATGAGATTTTGATATTTGGAAAAACGACTGTCCCCTTAAAACCCAAATTGGGCTGTCGCCTGCATTGAATATGCAATGATTATCATTCTGAATTATTATAGCAGCTAATGTTGAGGCCATTCCAAAATATTCTTCTTTTTCTTTTGCAACATTTAATATTTTGGCATTAATTTGTTTACACTTTTTTATAATATTTTCCTTTGACAAATCTGATGTATTTAAGAACTCCTCGTTACAATATTGCATAAGAATTTGAGAACATACTTCACCTGCGTTACTGCCCCCAACACCATCCGCTAAAAAACAATGGGTCGAATTTATTTTCTCCAAAAATGCAAACCCATCTGATATTATCACGTTATTCGCAGATATTCTATCCTGGTTCAGTTTTCTACATTTCCCGATAATGGTAAATCCTGCAATTTCTAATTCCATAGTAGACTCAATTCACAACGCGTTAATTCTAGTTTGCTTAATTTTATTTATATAAATGAAATATAATTTTAGTTCAACATCTCCTTAGACTTATCGTAGACCTCCTCAGAAGAGACCCAATATTTCCATTTTTTATTTACGTTATGGATTATGCCATTTCGTTTTATTCTTCTTCCTGCTTCATCTGACTGTATAAAAATCTTTTGGGGAGAATTATAAAAAAACCAACATTTTGGATTTGTGGGGCCAAATATTGAAATCATCGGAACATCAAAATTGGCAATCAAATGCATTGGTCCGCAGTCGTTAGTAATAGCTAGTTTGCAAAAACGCAAACTTTTGGCTATTACAAATAAATCTATAGAATTATGAACAATAACATATGGTAAATTAATTAATTTTTTATATGTGTTGTTTTCAAATGGACCTAAGAAAATATGTATTGTGAAATTTGAATTTCTTTTTAAATCTTGACAAAGCTCAACCCAGTTTTCTTCTGGCCATCTTTTGGCCTCTGCGCTTCCGCAAGGGAATAAATAAATATTTTCGCTGTGTATTTCATTCATATTTATACTAGTTGTTTCTTCTTTTAATTCTAAACAGGGCTGTATGTTGTTGTTTATCCAATTTTGATAGTCTTCGTTAATTACGTAAGCTATCAATTGAGCTTCCAATGCCCATGCAGGATGATCGTAATTACAGTTTCCGTTTTCAGGATTGAATATTTGTGAATTAAGCTTCTTAATTGCTGATTTGTGATTGACGATTATTTCTAAAATATTATTCGGATTTCTATAAATGCTGTTGGAATAATCCAGTTGTGAAATTATATCTTGAGTTTTATCTATACTGTATAAATCTATAATCCATTCGAAATGGAGATTTTTTAATTTATCCGTGTTTTCATATGTAAATGCCTGCTTTATATTTAGTGTGTTGTTAAATAAACTTAATAAAGCATCAGAGCAAATCACATATATGTCGTTACTGATTTTCTTTTTCAAAATACTAAATGACACGTTTGCACACAGCGCGTCACCAATTCCTTCGGGGAAAATTGCCAAATATGGATTTTCAGACATATTATTATTAAAGCATTATACAGATTCTTGCATCATGTTTAAAATATAGTTGGTAGCGTTGCTCGCGCTACCAACCTTGAAAATTTAAATAATTACTGGCGATAGGCGATTCCACAAGTACTTGTGAAAGCCTTAGGACAGCCAAGACATGGGGTTGGTGTACTAAGTTTGATTTTTAATGTTTTTTTCATAAACACAACATGTTTTATTGACCTGCTTAAAATAGGAGAGGTCATTTATCCTTTCATGATATAATTGTAAGATTTAATAATTATAAAACCTCTTTATTTCTATAGCTGATGTTCTGAACGTTTTTGCTAATTAGAATCTGTTGATCAATGATGTTCTCACTTAATATATCTTGAATATTTTTATTGCCTAATGGATCAATATTGTTCTGCAATTTTTTTGATAATTCCATTCTTGCAATAGCGAGAAAACAATTATTAGTACTTGGCTTTTTAAAATCACCACTTTCTATGAAGCTTGCCCCCGGACATCTGTTACAAAAATAACATTTCTCATGTGTGCCACATTCATAGTAATCTTTTATCTTTGTTTGCTTGTATTTTCTTAATGATTCTGACCTTTGCCATATCTCAGCAAATGATTTCTCCTTGACATTACCGAACTGCGTTGGAAAGGAGTTGCATGGATTTAGGAACCCCTCGGGAGTAATATTCACAAAATTTATACCTGCACCACAAAATGGTTGTAAATTGTCTATTTCCTTTTGCCCCCATCCCGGGGCTTCAGGACCAACATATAATGGAATGTTTGGATCTCTTAATATGATTTCGAGCAAATCTCCTTTTATTTGTAATTGATCAAAAACAGCTGTATCACTATCCAGTGAATTGCTGAGCGATATATCAAACTGAGGAATTGCGCTATATTTGCACGCTAGTCTTTCAACACCGAAATAAGTATTTGAATTATGGTACATTATAGGGCATTTAAAGTAAAGCGGTATACCCAATTCCGACAATTCCTGTGCAACAAATAAAGTTTTATCAAATGAGCCTTTAATTTTTGTAATATTGTCATGAATATAGTCTTTGTCGCTATATACTGACATACCAATGCTGTGAGGATAATAAAGGGATAATTTTTGACAATTGTTGATTAAATATTGCCCATTTGTATAAATATCGAGAACAAAATCTCTTTCATAAATCAGTTCTATAATTTCCCAAATATCTTTCCTGATAAAAGGTTCACCTCCTGATAGTATTATTTTAACAACACCTAATTCCTTTAACTCGTCTAACAAACACCGATAATCATCTATGCTTAATTCCTTAAACACATGGCGTTTGGATTGATCTTTTTCGTTCCTCGCTGCTCCGGGATTATAACAATGAACGCACTTTTCATTGCAATTATATGTTAGTTCCAGCATTACCGAAAAGGGAATATTGTCATTTTCCAGAATATTCATATATTCTGTTTCAACATTTGTCTGCTTGAATGGTAATTTTTCTTTAATGCTTTTTACCGGTTCAGTTTCACTTGAAATGCGGTTTCTATTCGCTGCTTGACGTATCGACACAATATTTTCTGTTGATAATTTACCAACTGTCAACAAACCATTATCTATAAGGACATTAAGAAAATCATCAATTTCATCTTTTGAAAAACAGTTGGAAAATCTATTATATATTAAATCAACATTAATAAAACCTCCTTTGGTCTGTTTTAAAATCATCTCTATAAATTCTGACGATTCCTCCTCAAACAAATGCCCATTTCCATCAATTATGTTATACATAAGGGCGTAATTGTTTTTTGTCGATTTATGAAATCTACCGCAAGTCCACTCCGGTCTGTAAAGATTATTAATCATATTTTAATAACATGGTGATAGAAGTTTTACAATAATAACAAATTAGTAATTTGGATTTTTCAAATACATTAGGAACTTTGTTTCGCCAAACCTTCAATTTTGTCCCATGCCTGCAGCCTATATGATTCAAATATATCTGCTATATCAGGATTTCCTTCTGATTCAATATATTCGATACAAGATTTTGCCTGATGATATAATAGAGTGTATATAGAATTAAGTTCTTGTACATATTCCTTATCGGCATAGCTTAAAGTATTGGAATCAAGCAGTTTCTGAAGTTGGTGAAATGCGACTGTAATCATTTGTTCGTTGGATTTAATAGCCTCCAATATCAATTCGGTTTCATAGGTCTCATCCCCAAGATGATCGGCAATGGATCCAATAGAAGTATAGGTCAGATAGCAATTTTGAGTAATAAAAATACCCAGTGTTTCCAAATAAACATCTCTTTCTTTACTCATAATACAATAATTGTTATTTAATAAAAAACTTCTTAGAAAGAATAAAATAGAATGAAATGATTACTTCGCTGATTCCATATATTTTTCTAGTTTGGCCCTGCCTTCCGGTGTTAAGATACCCTCGCCCGGCTTAAACATAATTCTATATTCTTCCGATACTTTATTGCGGGCATAGAAGAAATTAGATATTCCTAATATTATTACCATAAAATATCCCCAAACATCCTGTTTGGAAAATAATTCTACAATTAAAACTGCAATAGCAAATAAGATAAAAGATATTAAAGCTTGTTTTATAACGAACCATGTGAAATACCACCCCCTGATTGTATGTCCTTCGGTAAATGCAAGCTTTTTGTTCCCATAGATTATGCCAACAATTATTGAGGCAAATATGTAAATCACAAGAAGAATTGCAAGAATGTTAGTGTTCATTTCATATAATTTGGTTTATCAAATATAATGTTTTATTTTTTACGCCAATTAACTTTTTGGTTGCTCATTAATTGAGAAAACAAAATTATCTCAATCGCATTTATATATTAAGCATTTTGCTTAATGCTGTTGTTGTAGCGTCAAGCCGTCTAAGTATATACTCAAACCATATTTCATCAGGGTATCCCGCGATATTAGGATGGTCGTATTTATTTAC
This sequence comes from Ignavibacteria bacterium, assembly GCA_028714695.1. GTDB lineage: Bacteria > Bacteroidota > Ignavibacteria > Tepidaquicellales > Tepidaquicellaceae > CAIKZJ01. The sequence continues at coordinate 166,473 of JAQTLX010000003.1, forward strand.
TACTGCGCCATCAAACAAATTATTGTCAATATACACGGAAATGCCAAGGGTACTGCCAAATTCGAGCAACATTTTCGAATCGACACTATCGTTAAATTGACAGACAGGGCTTATAAACCTTTCGTAACATCCCCCCATTTCGTCTTTATATCCATGAAGATATTGAATTGCATTGCCGGATTTCTCGTTAAAAAATTCGATAATTATTAAACCGTCACTTTTTAGAATCTTGTGTTCAAATTGGATTTTTGTAGCAGCATCGATTAAGTTAGGTATGAATTCTTTCCACATTTCGTCTTGAAGTCTGTAAAACTCAGAAACATTTTCATTCATATGCAAATATATGTAATTAAAAAAAATTAATATTTTATAATATTTTTCGGAATATATTATTTGTAAATAAAATTACGATTTAATGCATCCTGTATTTTTCATAAATCCGCTTACTGGTTTTAATAATAAGCGGTTATATAATTAGAGAATTATTACTAATCAAATATAAGGCCTTTTTTGCGGCGCAAATGAAACAGAATAAAGAAGTTGCAAGAAATATACATGGTATTTATTTATATGATCAATAAATGTTAAACGATGATTTCTCGCCCTGCAGGAATGTTTAATCAATTGGGCGTGTTTTATGCACTGACAAAAAGTTAATAAGCAAGAACGATAAATACAATAAAAAAATAAATATATTAAAACAATTATTGCAAACACTAAAAATGCGCAGTTAACTGTATGTCTGCAGTTAATACAAATAACTTGAATTGAGATTATTTCTTCTTTAAATTATATTATTGATCTTAATTTCCTTGATATTGACAAATTTCAGTAACAATTAATTCAATTTAATCGAAACGCAGTATATTCAATATAAATAATTTACTCTAAACACAAATCAATAAATTAAAAGTATTATTATATGGCAACTGTTGTTACGATAGGAAACCCGTCTGCACAAAACTCAATATATTCACAAATATGTGAAAAACTTATCAAGGCGATTGAGGTGTGTGAGAGGGATAGAATATTCTCAACTTATTTATACTTCACAGTTATAAGCGGGATTTTACAAAAAATAGGGTGTCATCCGAGTTCAATAACTGTATACAAATATTATGAAAGAGATTTAGAAAACTCTAAAAAATTTCAGAATAATATTACATACGATTATAATTTGATTTATGATAGTCTCGTCGAAAAAGGATTATTAAAAAAACTTTTGTTTAGTGTGGATTTCACAAAACCATACAACTACAAACCACAGATTAGTAATTCAAGAATTATTGATGTGCAGGATGAAGTGTTAATTGATTTGAGGTCATTAAACGAAAACGATAATTACTTCTTAGCATATGGAGACGGCGTAAAAAAATTTAATATAAAAGATTATACCAACAAGGAAGAAACTGATCCGCTAATTAATTCAATTGTTGATGATTTGCTGAAACTGTATGAGAATAATAACACATTCAGTAAAAATTATCTGAGTTTCAGGGATATATATTCTAAGCCGATCGAAAACACCGAAACAGAAACTGCAGATCAGGAGTAATTAAAAAATAAAAAATTAATTTTCTTATACTAGGGCGGGAATTTGTATTTCCTCCTTTAGAATTAATAGGTGTACTTCCCCCACTTTGATAGACAAAACGAATAACGTAATTTTGTATAGAAAGGAATACAAAATTATGGACTCAAAAAGCACCTATCGAACCTTTGACAAAGACTTCAAAGTCAATGCCATAAAAGTTGTTCTTGAAGGAACAAAATCAATGAACAAAATAGCAGAAGAACTCGGTTTAAGCTCTAACACACTCATCAATTGGAAACGGGACTACCTAAAAGACAAGGAGAACTCATTTCCGGGAAAGGGCTTCCAGAAACCCGATGATGCGGAACTGACAAAACTGCGAAAACAACTTTTCCGTGTTACTCGGGAGAGAGATATATTAAAAAAAGCCATAGCTGTATTCACAATACACACGGAGTAACGTATGACTTCATCAGGAAAAACAATCCGGAATACAGTATCGGACTGATTTGTAGAACGTTGGATATATCCAGAAGCGCATATTACCGTTACGGCTCAGGCAAATACCAAAGTGAACGCAGCATAGAGAATGCAAGACTGCTTGAGAGAATAAGAACGATATATCTGAAAAGTAAATGCAGATACGGCAGTCCGAGAATAACAACGCAACTGAGAGCCGAAGGAGTCAACGCCGGTAAAAACCGTGTAGCCAGAATAATAAAACTTAGCTCAATTTCGGTAAAAGTGAGACAGAAAAGAAGAAATTACATGAGAAACAAAGAAAGGCAGATAAATACGGACCTTGTAGTAAGGCAGTTTAATCCCCTTAATCGAAACAGAATCTGGGGTTCGGATATTACCTACATCAGAACGAAACAGGGCAGGAAATACTTGTCTGTTGTAATGGATCTTTACTCAAGAATGATTATTGCCTGGGAGGTATACGACTCTCAGAGTGAAAACATCATCATCAGAGCGACAGAAACAGCGGAAAAGAACAGAAATCCCCAATCAGGGCTGATACTCCATTCTGACAGAGGAACTCAGTATTGTTCGACCAGAGTAAGAACCGCGCTTGAATGCTACGGCATAGGCCAGAGTATGGGAGCAAAGGCAACCTGTTATGACAACGCTGTGCTTGAATCGTTCTTCTAAACACTAAAGAAAGCACTTATTTACAGAGAAAAGTACTTTAACCTTGATGAGTTGCAGGGAAGTTTATTTGAATACATCGAGATATTTTACAATCGTCAGAGAAGGCACACTACCTTAGGTTACTTATCGCCTTTTGAATTTGAATCTAAAAATGCTATTAATTAAATTTAAGATACTGCACTTTTATGTTGTTCGATATGTCCGATATATCTCGGGAAGATCATTCTTCTAATTTGTAAATTTCAATTTTGTCTAAATCACACATGAGTATATATTTTAAATTTATAGTAATATTAAATATTTTTTAAATAAGAAAATATTAAAAGTTAAGAGCGCAATTTTAACCATCTTCATCTAAAAATGAATTAAATTGCACATATAGAAATATATTATTTAAGAAAATATAGACTATTTATATCCTTTGCCTTTACAAATATTGCATTCTTTTCTACCAGTACCTTTGCAATTACTACATTCATAGGTACCACCACCAAATCCTTTACTTTTTCTTCCTGTTCCATTGCAATCGGGACACTTTACGTATCCTTTTCCTTCACAGCTACTACATTTGCTCATACATTTAAATTTAATTTGTTAATAAATAATTAATATTAAAGTTTTAATTCCCATTGCTCCTCATTATTATTAAAAAATATAATCCATTCGACCAATTTACAATAAATTCCACATTTAATATGGATATTTGTTGCTGTGATCTTCCCTGTTGGCAGAACAATAAAATAATACCCATCAGATGTTATAATGCATTTGCCTACAGTCAATTGAGAATATATATATTTAAAAACGACATACCCATTTATTGTTTTATTGCATCCGCAATTTTTCTAACACTCTAACACTCTAACACTCTAAACTAAAACAGGTATTCTTTTTTAGAATATGGATGTATAATTACAATATCGTAGTATTCTAAGGTCTTTAAATCGGTCTTTAATTTACATTTAGCCCGAACAATAACATCTTTAATATTCATTTTGAATTTTTTTGCTTCATCAACATCCATTAATATATTTTTAATATTTCCATTAATTGTTATAGGTAATAATTTATTATCGATATCGTACTCTCCAACCATTTCAATGCTAATTAACGTATCTCTGATTGAAGAGGTTATTCTATTGTTGATTTCATTTCCGGAATAAATTGCTTGATCTAGAATCCCTTGTTCTATAAAGTATATTTCGCTCATATATTTCAATTTGATATTATATATATCCGTCAAAAATAATTTTGCTCTTGCCATATATTCATCAATACTTTCAAATTCACCTCTTTGTGAATGACCCTTGTATTTTAATCCGACTTCTGATATATAATCTTTAAATCGTTTCTCGTATAATTTGCTTCTATTTAAATTGTTTGATAGGGGATAGAATTTTAAAGTATCAAATGATGTCCAATAAATGTATTTAAAATCTGGAGCAAAATTTAGTAAATGAAGGCCATCGTTCCTATAACTACCTTTCAATTCAAATACAAATTTATCTAAATCGATATTGTAAAAATATAAACCGCAATCAAAATTCCAAATCGAAATTGTATTATTATCAGGACTAATATCTATATCCTGTGCGGCATTAAACCGTATTTCCTTTATGTACTTGTAATTATTTACATCATAAAAATATATATTCTCACCACTTTCAGTGCATATCAACAAACTATCATTGTCCGTAATTATGAATTTATTAAAATCCGAATTAAGAAATTTACGAGATTTAAATTTAGCGACAAACTTACCATTTCTTGTTTCAAAAATATCTATTTCTCCTTCAGAGCCAACAGCAACTCTATCACCTTTGTGGAAATATTTTAATGCTGTGAAGGGTTTATAAAATTCATTTTTATCTATTGTCAATAATTTAGTCAATTTGTTAATGTCATAAATATTTAGTTCACCGGCTAATATAGCAATAAAGTTACAGTCCGGTGATATTTCTATTTTATTAGGTTCATTATCTTTATTAAATACAATTTGTTTTGTGGTTTTATTATTAATATTGTAAATATAGACTATGTTATTGCAGGAATAAGCAAAATATTTGCTGTCGCTAGAGAAATTAGCGCTTCTTACATCCCCTCTCTCAATCTTAATTTTATCCAAACTCTCAAAATCTTTTAAATTTAATAGTTCAATATAGCTGTCATTATAAGTATACCTTGGGTGTGGCTTCTTATAAACGATAGCCATAATAACATTATTGTTGGATATTTCTATAATACAAGGTTCTTTATAAACGTCGATTTTCTTATTATATATCTTATTAACTTGTCCATAGCAAGTTTGAGTAATAACAAACACCAACAATGACAGTATGATATTTTTCATGTTTTATGATTTTGAAATTATTAATCACCTTTTAGTTTTTCTATATTCCAAGCAAACGAAATCTCGCTTTATCGAATAAAAGAACCTGAATAGGAAAATAGTTTTGTTATAATTAATAGAAAATAATATTTAATAAATCAACAATTAATTCAATTTTCACATTATATATATTAATTAACAACAACTATTGTTTACCTTATTATCTTTTAATATTACAATCAAAATCCGAAACAATCCACCCTTTCTCGGATTTTTTATAATATATGTTCCCTTTGACTTTGTATGTTCCACCAGAACTCATCCCAAATTGCAAATCATCTTTCGTAGCTTCAATTTCACCATCAAACATTGCTGTAAAACTTCCTATACCTCTATCATTTTCAATTCCATTGGTTTTTGTAAATCCTAATGCTTTGGCATTTCCAAAGAATTTTACGGGTACTTTATTTTTAAAGTCCTTTTGTAATTGAGAATCAGAAGGCTTTGATGATTGAACATCTTGAGTCTCTTTAATTTTATCATCATCTTTCACTTTTTCAAGAGCTGCTATTTTTTCTTGCATTTTCTTAATAGAGTCTTGTAGAGATTTTTCCTTTGAAGCTTGAATTAATGATATTGAGTCTTTTGAAGAAATGCTTTCATTTCTCTTTTCTTCCTTACTACAAGAAACAAAAATAAAACAAACGAGTAAAGCTAAAATGTAACGCATTAATATCTCCTTTTTAAATATTATTTAATAAATAACATTTTTCTTGTTTCTAAAAAACCTCCTGCGGTTACTTTATAAAAATAAACTCCGCTTGCTAGTTGCGAGCCATCGAATGTTGTTTCGTATGTTCCGGGCTTGAGTGATTCGTTTACAAGTATTTGAATTTCTCTTCCCGTCAAATCATACACAACTATCTTTACATCGCTTAATATAGCAACGTTGAATTTAATGTTCGTTGTTGGATTGAATGGGTTGGGATAGTTTTGTGCTAGTGAATAAGCAGATGGTATTTCTGTACTGATGTTTTGTATACCTATTATTTCGGTGAGTGAACGGCGCCAGACAGAAGAGCCTTTCGTTCCAATATATACATAATTATTTGTTACTAATATTGAATAAACGAATGAGGTCGAATTTAATCCCTGATTTTTTTCAATCCAAGTTGTTCCATAATTTGTTGAAAGATATATACCACCACTATCTATCCCTGCAAAAACATTATTTCCACTCATAGCAAGCGAACGAACTAAATTACTGCCAAATCCTACCATATTCCAGTTCATCCCATTATTTGTTGAGCGATAGATACCGTGACGTGTTCCAGCAAAAATATTATTTGCATTACACGTAAGAGAAAATGGTTCTCCGGTGGTACTTGCAGTATTATCCCAGTTTGTGCCGTTATTAGTAGAGAACATTACGCAGCATTGTTGCATACCAGCAAATATATTTGTTCCGTTTGCAGTTATGCAAGTACTTATGGCACCAAAACATTGACTAAATCCGCTATTATTTATAGAGCGATAAATTCCACCAACATTGTTATTTTGACCTAATCCCAAAAATGCATTATTCCCAAATACCGAGATGGAATAAATATGAACATAAGGATAATTAAGCGTCGGACCAGTCCAGTTTATACCATTATTTGTAGAGAGAAATAGTCCTCCTCCATCATCAGATATATCATCTGTCCCCGCATAAAGATTATTTCCGATTGCACCAATGGAAAGAACATTATGATCTTTAAAATTGGTTTGAGTCCAGTTTGTTCCATTATTTGTAGATTGATAAACACAACTATTACCTCTTATACCATAAGAACCTTGATCTGCTATACCAGCAAAAAGATTATTGCCGCTTATAGCAAGAGAAGAAACTTCCATATTATTAAATGCAGTTTGAGTCCAACCTACACCGTTATTAGTTGTAAGATAAACACCTTTCCAATTAGTCCCAGCAAAAAGATTATTTCCGATTACACCGAGAGAAAGAACAGTTATATTTGTATCCAAAGAAGTTCGAGACCAGTTTATTCCATTATTTGTAGAACAATAGACACCTTCTCTTGTCCCAGCAAAAATGTTGTTTCCAACAGAAGAAAGGGATTGTATGTATGAATATTCAAAATTTAAACCAGCTGGGGACCAGTTTGTACCATTATTTGTTGATTGATAAACACCACTTGATGTACCTGCAAAAATATTATTCCCAAGCACAACAAAGGAATAAGTATAATTAGATAAATTAGTTTGTGCCCAGCTTGCTCCATTATTTGTTGAACGATAAACACCATTCGATGTACCTGCAAAAATATTATTGCCACTAACGATAAGGGATAAAGTTGTGGTAAACAAATTCGTTTGTATCCAGCTTGTTCCGTTATCTGTTGTTGCATAGACACCGCCTTCTCCACCAGCAAATATAATATTCCCAAGTACTGCAAAAGAACGAATAGTTAAATTACCTAAAGTAGTTTGATTCCAACTTTCACCATTATTTGTTGACCTATATAATCCATTATGGTTATAAGTTCCTGCAAATATATTATTCCCGATTGCAACAATTCCTACAATCTCCATATTTGTCAATTTAGTTTGAGACCAACTCATACCATTGTTAGTTGTGAGAAAGACCCCATTTAATGTACCCGCAAAAATATTATTTCCACTGACTGCAAGGGCTTGAACAGTTCCACCGTATATTCCATCACATTGTACCCACTGAGCCAGACATTCCTTGGTATATAAAGTAGTTGTAAAAATAATCAGAACAACAAAAATTGTAAATATTTTTTTCACTGTGTATTTATTTGGAATTAATAAAAGTTATTATGATAGATGTCAATATTGTTTAAATGTTAAATTTATTTATAGGTATAGATTAAAGTAACAGTAATTCCATTATCAATAATTATTAAATACTTGAATTAAGATTTAGATATGAAATTTCGATTAGGGCAATATAACCTTTTTCAACTGATGTTGAATCAAAATAAATCAAATGATGCCAAAGAACTTTTGACCCATTTCCTAAAGTTATTTCCTGACCCTGATAGATATTAAACAATATTACGGGAAATAAAAACGACAAATTAAAGAAACTCAAGGCTTAATATTAACAAAAGTATATCTCAAAGATCTCTACTTTTCTGGTATAATAGTAATGTTAGCTAACATTAACCAGAAAAGGAGCTCCCATCATGTATTCACCCAAAATCATTCCCGAGTTAATACCGAAACTCTACCGAAAGGCCAAGGAACGCGGTATTCCAATGACCCGATTAGTAAACGAAATACTCACAGACAACCTCAAGGACGAATCCACACCCGCTCCAGAGAACTTCGAAAAGATAGCCGAGGGTGTGGTTCATCTGAACTTTGTAAATCAATCAAAAGCCGTATGAACAAATATTTCGTAAAAATTCCATATTCATACGTTCGATACGGCACTCTATCAGCTTTTGTATATGCTGAAGACGAGGAAGAAGCTGAAGATCTGGCATACGATTGCGACAACAGACAAAGTGAAGATTATGAAGACGGAGATGATTGTGGCAGTAACGAATATAATTACAGTGATATGACAGTCGAACTTGAAGAAGAAGACGTTGACTCACCAGATGATGAAAACCGGCTTTCAGCATTACAACAATCTATGTTGCTTCCCTGTAACTACTCAAAAGATTTAGTTCTACTTTAAAACTAATTTTACTTTAAACCATTATTTAAAATTCGAAAGGAATATTCCATATGACATGGAACACAACTGAAGGACAATCTGCGTCCGAAAAGAAGACATACGCTACCTGTAACGGCAATAAAACAGATATCACAGGCCTATCAGGGCTTGGACTTGTAGAGAAACTCAAAGCAATAGCCCGTGACAACGGCGTGTCGAAATTCGATATATACGATTCAACAAACAACAGTCTGTCTCCGGCAGATATCGAATCCGGTAATTTCACTGGAGACCTGAACCTGGTAAGATTTAATGCTGCCGCGTAAAGAGTTTAAATGACCCTAACATTCTGTACTTCGAAGATGCCGTGTTTTTAACTAAGCGCGGCATTTTCTTTAATCTGATTACGTTTGAAAATAAAATCATTTTCTTTAAAAAACAATAAATTCATTTATGAGCGAAGAAAAACCATTAGATCCACAATTGGATGAATCGTTTATAAAACGATTAAATGAAGATAAAAAGGAGGGAGATCTAAAACTTGATTTTTCCGGAGATACACTGAGGAATGTGATATCCAGGGAAATAAAAATGAAAGACCTGAATGAGAAGTTAATTCAGTCTAAGCAGGAGAAAATTACAGTAAGGGAAGTAATACTAACAAGCGAACTGGACTTCGTTAACTCAATCAAGCAATTAAAATCTGTCTTTAAGGAGGAACTAAAAGCGGCAATAGACAAGGTCAACGACCTATACAACAACGAAGTGATTAAACTACAGCAGTTATATCGCAGTGAGGTAATTGGCAGTAAACTCTTGGAAATGGTCAGGACAGTAGCAACAGAAGGGTGGTATTTGCTTATGAAAGATGCGTCCGTTAATCTCTGTAAATTTTATCAGCCTGCATATGAGGTTACAATAGGGATTTCTGAGACCAAGGGGATTATCTATGATTACGAAGATCCCGTTTGTCATTTAAAAGCCATATACGTAAACATCCTTCACAACAAGATCTCTTTCAGCACAATCAATCTAGCCTCAGACGGCCAACACCCAAACTGTGAAAAAGCAACATTCGGCACAGCATGCGCAGGAAGTCTGGCTGGAAGGCCCATAACATTGGATGATCCAGATGCCTTATTACAGTTACTGAATGAGATATCATCGACTTACGAGCGATTTTACATGGATTCTTCTTACTACAAACCCATTGGCGAATCAACTACAAGAAAGGATAATACTGTATGGAAGACAGCAATGTAATTACTACCTCCGCAAGCGAGATAAATCAGAGACAGCAGGACCTTGTAGGTGATTTTTCAAATCATGTGGCACTGGTTGTTGGACTTGGAGGCATCGGAAACTGGATTGCAGTAGATTTGGCACTACTTGGTGTTGGAACCTTGATTTTATATGATGATGATAAGATAGAGAACTCAAATCTCAACCGTACGCTATTTAAACTCTCCCAGGTTGGCGAATATAAGACCAAGGCTGTTAAACAGTTAATATCTGAGAGGCGAAAGAACATCATAGTCGTAACAAACGAAGAACGATTTAAGGCTGAATACATTCACAAATACAAAGGAATCGATTTTATGTTCGATTGCTCCGATCCTACGCGTCTGAAGAATGATTTAAGCGAATTCAGCAAAACAACGCCAAAGGTAAATACAAAATCTAAATCATTAAGTACTCTGGAAAATCAGGAAGATCCGGTATTATCGAAATATGCCAAGCTAGGTTATGATGGATTTCATGCGACTATGTGTTTAAATGATTTCAGTACAGGACAATGGGGCGAAGATTCCAGCTACACAGTGACTCCCAGTTTCTTTGGTACGCCACAAATAGTATCGGCTCTGGCTATTATAGAACTTGTAATTAAAATGAAGCCTATTTCCAAGACAATCAATATGAACGTGAAGAAGATGGTATCTCAGATAGAAGACAACTCAAACTAACCGTATTTCTTAACCTACAAAATCAAAAATGGACGACAATAAGCTTATTAACCTCAAAGATGTAAAGCTTGAGGATACAAAATCAAAAAAAGGTAAATCAGATAAATCCAGAAAGGTCTTACAAACAGAACGTAAGGAGCCATGGGAAAGCGGAATTCGAGTTCTTGAAAAGGTTGATGTAATAATACCGGTACGGTTGCTCTTCGTTTGTAATAAGATAGCCGACAAGGTACGTGGTGATGAGTTTTCGATTGTAACGAATATCAAAGAAAAAGAAGATAATACGCTGACACTGTCGGATGAGTATTACATACCAAAACAAAAAGTAGCCAAGACATCAATCGAATACCTGCCGGATCACTATTCTTTTAACACTGTTATACATCGCCATCCCGATGGAATGAACACGTTTTCTTCGACTGATAAAAGTTTTATTAATCAAAACTTTGAACTTTCGATATTATTTACCCGTGAAGATGGATTTGTCAATGGGGTCTTTAATCTTAAACATGATGATTACTTAATCCAGATACCGGTTGAAATTTACATCGATTATGGCATGGAGAATATCGATATATCTAACATCGAACAGGAATCTCTTATTACTACGTTCGGAAGAAAAAAAGAAAGACCTGACGAATGGCGATCTGGTAAAACTGCATCAGATGAAAGGGATATTTTCAGCGAGGCAATTGATAGACCGGTAGAAAAACTGTTTCCGGAAGAATCACTCGACTATGATTTGCTGAGAACATACATGCTTGATGAGGTAAATGAATCCATTGAAAACCTGGATTACCGTGTTACCAACATCGAAGACAGTCTATCTTACGGCGGAGCTTCTATGGCATCAAACGAACATCCATTTTAATCTCCGCATATATATTATACCGCGATTATTGAAAAATCATATAACCACACCACCATGGATAAACCAATTGTATCAAAGGAAACCGTCAAGCTCTTGTTTGACCTAGGCATAGAAGTCCTTAAGACTATGAAAACCATTTACGAAACCAGAAGAGAAGAAAGGAGTTCAAATGACAATACCACCGAAATTACTGATAGACCTATCAAAGAAGATATTAATCATTCTGATTGAGTTACTGATACTCGATCGGGTAAATAAATGGAAGAAATAATTTAAAAGGCGGCATTAATCCACAAAATGCCGTCTTTCTTATTCCGTGGAAAAATTTCGCACAGAATAGAAAATGTTGATTTCAATCAATTTTCGTCGGGTCCCCTCGGTTCCCCTTAGCAATAATGAGCGTTTAAAACACACAATTTTCACTAATCACTTTAAAAACAAAACACTTAATAATTATGAAACTATTCACAAAGGAAATCGAAGCCAAAGCTCAGGCTCAGTTCCCGCTAGGTTCTGATATGGAAAATCAAGTTATAGTCGCAAAATTCTTTAACCCATGTGGTGCTGGGAATTGGTGGCTTATGAATCAGGATCCTCAAGACCCCGACTCTCTCTGGGGAGTCGTTCAATTGTTTGAAACAGAGGTTGGAAGTTTTTCTAAATCCGATTTGGAAAATTTTAGTGGCCCATTAGGTCTGGGTATTGAACGGGATTTGTACTTTAAGGAGGTGAATGCGAAAGAGTTGTTTGAGAAAATTAAATAAAGGAAAAAATAGGGGGAGGATAAACATCTTCCCTTTTTTATTTAAAGTTCGAATTTAATTAATAAATTCTTTTAAAAAGTTTTGCCAATCAATTTGTTTATTTATCAATCGAATATCATTCTTATTATTTTCCCCTAACCAATAGAGAGGTAAGTTAAATATTAAACTTGCTTTTTCAAAATCGATAAGTTCATAAAAATCTCCGGTTAGGGGGAAAAAGAATATTCCCATTGCACGCGGATTTTCAATTCTGAGTTCGTTATGACCATCGCGATTAGAGTTTAAGACATTATTGGCTCTAATGTTTTCAACTGAATTTACCAATAATCTGTCATATAAATTTAATTGTGTATCATTACTTAATCCTGCATCACATACTGATGCATGAGTTATAGAACCTCCACTAATTATTATTCCCCCATTTCGAAAAAGATGCCCGGATTCATTTTTCTCTCGATTATAACAAAATGCTTTATCGACGCCTAAATTAAAAGTTGAACAACTCAGATAAAAATTCTCATTTTTATTAATTTTCCCTTGAATATACCTTAACCGTGTAGTTAATCCACATCTGGCATAGACTATTTTTTCTTTTCCTTCAATAATTATTTTTTCGATATGAAGTGCCCCATTTGGAGCAAGACAATGTATAACAAGTACATTTTCGGTGTCTATTAATTCTCTTACTGGAACTGGCATGGCTATTATTTATGTTTTATTATTGCTATCTAGGTTTAGATTATTTTAATTCAATTTTTAATTTTAAGAATATCTTGCTATTATCTAAACTTTGCCAAGCATTTTCACCCCAACAATTTATATTTCTAGAATGTGGAAAGCTATAGACTTTAACTTTTTGCTTATTAATTGTTCCACAAAAATAATAACAAGTAGCTTTTTCATCAATTATTTCTATTTGTTCTTTAGGAATTTTTGTCCACCATTTGTCACCTAACCCGAGTAATTTTGAAATTGAAAGTGTTGGAGTTGAATTTTCTCCATTTCCAAAACAAATAATTGTTTTCGGTTCGATAATATCTATCATTTGACTTAAGTAAGGAAGGCTTAAATCAAATCCGAATTTTACTATTTTACTATTATCACATTCTGTATTGGGTGTTCTTATAAAACAAGCGTTAGTATAAATTGATTTATTCAAAAACTGAATTACATCATATTTATTTCCAAATATTTTTGTGAAAAAACAAAGAAGCGTTTTATTGTTTTTTTCTTTAGGCCATGCTAGTAATTCGTTAACAAGAGGCATACTTTCATCTGAGGTTTGTTCTATTGAACCTCCCCAATTTATTCCCAATATAAGAACATCGGATTTCATCAGTGGTGAACCAAGCAAAGCAAAGTTTAGCTCACCTTTATATACTTGCTTTTCTTTTTCTCTCAACTCATTATTAAAATCTTTTACTAATTCAATATATTCTTTTTCATACAACACTTTGTGTGTTTTTTTATTTTTGAAAGTATTCTGGGCAAATGCTTCTCTATTTCGCATTCCCAAAATACCATTGTCTTCAAACCTAATTTTTTAAGAAGATATATGTTTTTTTTATCTCGTCGTATATTATTTAATAATTTCTGTTTCCAATATAGTTTATTTGTATCAGGTATCCTTCCTTCTGGACAATTTTTATGGTAATGCCAAAAGCATCCGTTTACCATTATTATTAGATTATATTTCTTCATTACAATATCGGGCTTACCAGGCAATCTTTTATCATTTACCCTATATCTAAAACCATTTTGAAATAATTCTTTCCTAAGTAATATCTCTGGTTTTGTGTTTTTATGCCCAATTTTGGACATTACATCACTTCTTTTATCTTTTGTCCAAATATCCATTTATACTTTGTGAGTTACTAATACATCTAATAATTAGAGTATATACCGATTGTGCAACTTCATGCGCTAAAGGAACCGGAACCCCATTACCTATCATTTTAAATTTTTTTGCTTTAGACAAATCCTCTGGTAATACATAGGTGTCAGGGACACCTTGAATCCGCAAGGCTTCTCTTACAGAAATTCTTCTATTTTCGAAAGGGTGAAGATGAACTTCATTATTCCCATAACAGGCTGTAGGACTATACCTATATCTATGAAGTCTTTTAAATGATGGCCTGTTAGTTTCACCCTCACAAATTTTATTTAGCTTTGATTTTTTTGCGAATAACTGGAAGTATTCTTTTGCATTGGGAATTTTATTAACTTTTGATTTTGAGACTAAACATTTTTTAACACATAAATCAAATGGAATATTTTTAGGTTTTGTAATTTTTTTTGTGAAGGGATTTGTTTTTGGCCAATTTACTTTTTTAAAAGACGACTCATATTTATTGTTGACGGGCCAGTCAAAATTAAAAGAGCCTAAAGATAAAAAATTTTCTGGTAAAAAACTCTTCAATATTCCTACGAAAAACACTCTTTCTCTGTATTGTGGGACCCCATAGTCGAGTGAATTTAAGGTTTTGTAATCAATATGATATTTGTTTTTTAATTTATTAACTAACTGAGCTAAATACTCTCTATTGCTTTTATTTTTAAGCAAGCCAGTCACATTTTCCATTACAAAAAAGGTAGGTAAAATTTCTAATATTTTATCAAAGAAAATAATAGTTAGTTTTCCCCTTTCTCCTCTAAAGCCCTCTAAATTACCATTCATTGTAAAATCTTGACATGGTGGACCACCAATCATTCCAAAAATTTCTGGTTTTTTTCCATTAAACGCTTCAGTAATAATATCTTCTGAACTAACTTCGATTATAGATTTTGTATTAAATATTTCTGCTTTAATACCGTTTCCTCTTGATTTTCTCCATGAGGTTATTCCTGAAGAGTGGAGTTTTGCAAATATATCATCATTTTCATTTGTCCAAATAATGTTAAAACCAGACATTTCAAAACCCATGTCGAGAAAACCCCCACCAGAGTAAAATGAGAGAATTGGAATTTTATATTCGTTATTATCACTCATAAATTGTTGTTGTCTTGATTGCAGAATAGACAAACTCAGTTGCTTCTTTCCGCAAATTATAAATACTTATATTTTTGTTAAAGCTATTATTTAATTCATTATATTCATCTGATGGAAAATTTATAATAGTATATTGCCTCGTTTTACTTTGCAAGAATACACTCACATTTCCGTTTTGATACTTTGCGACATTTTTTACGAAACCGGAAACATCATTGAAAGAATAATCTGTCTCAAGCAGTTTCTGAAAAAAAGAGCAAGCCGGTCTGTATAAGCAATATTTGCAATTTATTACTGTTGGTTTTGCAGAAAAAGTTCCTTTGGTTATATCTTCATTAGTAGAGTAAAGTAAGTTTTTTGCTTGTTCATAGATTGCTTTGCATTCTGACTGCGAAAACTCAATTGCGAACTTTTGTTTAGCTAAATCTATTAAACTCAAATTAGTTGGAAACTTATCAGTGTTATCAAAATACAAATAAGCATAAAGCTTCAACTGCTGTTTGTATTCTTCTTTCACTTCAGAAAATACTTCCCCTGTATCATCCAAAATATCTTCTGTAATTTCTCCGGTTTTGAAGTCAATAATTTCGATTTTGCTTCCTGCCTCGATCAATAAATCAATTTTTCCTGCAATTAGATTGTCTTTTGATTCTACCCATTTCTCAGAGAAAAAACGGGCACCATTATGCTTTCCAGATTGCTCTAAAGCTTTTCGTAGGTGCTTCTTCAAAAGAATTTTTTTTAAGCCGAAATCCTTAACATTCTTTTGAAGTGGAATAAAAAAGCTATAATTGTTCTTTTGTAAATCAGATTCCACGACTTTTATTTGCTCGTCAAATACTCTATTGAACTCTTCCTCATTCTTAATAATACCTTTTATAATTAATTCAAGTAACTTATGCAGAACTATTCCAAAATATGCATTTGGAGAGATAGGGAGTAATTGTTTTTTATCAAACGCTTCAGCTAAAAGAGATTTGTAAGCACAATTTTTCATTGAAAAAAACTGGCTTGGTGAAATCCTTTTAATTTTCTTGAAATTTATATTATGAACTCGATTCATTATTTGCTTACTAATTTTTCATAACACCATCCTGGTCTGCGATGCAAGTTGAAAGTGTCAATGATACTTAACCTTCCATTTCGGTTTGTAGTATATTCGTCAAGTTCTGCTTTGATTTCTGCTAACCAATTTGCCTCCCTGATATTTCTTAGATCCCAAAATGGATGAACAATCATGATTACATTTTGCTGATTTCTTCCAAAATAGACTATTGGTAATTTGTTCACTTCTGCTAGATGAGTAAATCCAAAGCTTTGCGCAAACCTGTTTCTTAATCCTGTTGCGAAAGCAATCCAGTCACTCAATTCCAAATAATGAATAAAATTACCATCCGTACCACACACAAAAGTCGAATCACTCATTACACGCATAATTGCCATCCCTAACTTCCAATCAAGCAAACTGTGGTAGTTCATATTTCTGTAAACTTTCAGACAATCATAACATGCATCTTTGCATTTATTGTGATGTGAGTGTGAGTGAATTTTTCCTAAATAATTATTGGGGTCGGAGGGATTAATTGTCTCTTTGAGAATGTTTTGAAAATTGTTATACAAGTATCTCACAAACCCTGAACCGTTTGGCAATTCATCAGTTAAAATAATTTCTGCGATTCTCCTGTCAGTTCCGTCTTCAAGTGCTTTCATTGAGATATCAGCTATTTCAATTTCAGTAGGGTCAACATCAAGTTTGTCTGCCAGAATTCTTTGAAGCAAAAACGCTGCAGAGTAATATCCTGAACGCACTCCGTAACTTTGCGCTTTGATGTGAGGTAAATCGGTTTCCCTTGAAAACATATTCAAGTCAAGTTCAAGAGGAACATTTAAGGGTGCTATTCTGAATATTTCTGTTTTCTTGTTGCTTGCCAAAGCAATTTGTTCATCAACTCCGGCTGCATTGGGTTGGATGATAATTGAATAACCATTTTCTTCAGAGTCAACGGCAAAGTCATTTAACAACCATTGATTATTGAACCAAAAGCCAGCGATAGCATTGAAGGGAAATCGGTTGTTTGTGTTATAAAGCCGACCATTGAAATAGCGATCTGAGTTTGTGTTTATTCTCCATGTAACATCCTTATCGCTGATTGTTAAATCCGCATTGCTTACAATTTTGTTTTGGTCCGGATTTGCTGGGTCATTTACTTTCTCTGCAAATATAGGAGGTCGGGAAAGTAATAATTCAGATTCATCTTTCGTGTCGTTACCAAACGATAGATTTGTTCTGTATGCTCTTGGTGATTTGAGCTTGACTGGTCGTTGATATCTGTCAGGATTTATTTCTCCACAATTAGGACAACTGTCAAACTGATTTTGATTATCCAATTCTGTTTTTATTTCTTCAGAATAAGTTTCAAAAAAACCACATGCCCTGCAACGGACAAACCAACGGTTCAGTGAAAAAGGAAGTTTTCTTGTGTTTATTACAGATTCATTTCCTCGTATCCTAGTGTTAATGATGTCGCTTGTAAAACCGATTACCTGATGTATTGCTTTGTCTTTCGTCTTCTGTGCTCCTGGGGCAAATTCGTAAATCGCCATCGACTGAGCACGGTCAATTGTAAGCGGTTCAAGACGTTTATTGATTCCATGGTACAAACTTTTGATTGTAGTTGGCATTCCGAACATTGGTAGAATTCCACCCTCAGCTAATTTTTCTGAAATATCTGTTGTTGATATTTCCTCATTGCTAATTATGCTCTGCGCTTTTTCAATCAAACCATTTGAAGTTGTAGTGTCCCTAATCCAATTGACAAAATCATCTCTTTTCTCATGCAACTGTGGCGTAATCAAAGAATCTACTGTTTCTTCAATCTTCGCTCTGTTGTTTGTAATCCAATGAATGATTTGTGTTTTGTAAGCAATCCAATTCACCTGTCTATCACCAATGTTTCCAAACTCTCCATGGATACTTGACTTCTCATCAGCTGTAATGTCTATCCCTTCATCGATGTATGCTCTCCGCAATATCTCTTTTGCAAGTAACCGCTTAGTAATTCTCTCTTGATTCATTGTTAAAAATGGAGTAGGGGGGGAATCACCTGTAATCTTATGAGGGTTTGAAAAATAAAATTCATCATGACTTCTACCTCTACAAAAAGTCAGTACCACAGAATATGCTTGCCCTCTTCGTCCAGCCCGTCCTACTCTTTGTTGGTAGTTGAACCTTTGTGGGGGCATATTTCCAAGCATTACTGCTTGCAATGCTCCAATATCTACACCAACTTCAAGAGTTGTAGTTACACTAAGCAAATCAATTTCTTTTACTTGCTTAATTCCTTCATTTGGCAATATGATATTTCTGAAATGCCGTTGTCTTTCAAACTGCTCGTCTGTTTGTCCAGTGAGTTCTTCGCAATGCATGCGGATTGGTGGTCGTTGTTCTTTAATTGCATTATATGAGAGATAGTTTTTCTTCCAAATATCGTCACAGATGCTGTCTGGTAGATTTTGTAATGGCGTAACTGAGTATGTACAAATGCCACCGCTATAGTGTAAGTGGGGTCTACTCCCTCTAATACTTGTCCAAACTGGGTCACCTGCTTGTGCAACTTTTATGAAAAGATTTTCAATTTGAATTCCAGTATCCCCCGTCAACAAACCGCTTATTGAAAGTGATGTGAAAATTGCATCACCAAGTTGCCTTTCTTGCACAGAATATCTGTCTGCAACTGCTCGAACGTATTTTTTTACTTGACTGGGAAGATCTTTGTAACATGTGAAATTAAAAGGACTGCTATCATCAATTTTATTATGCTTGTATTTATCTCCAAGTATTCTAATTGTAGAATTTATGATTTGTAAAAACTCAATTCTTGCTATTGCAATTGCTGCTGCTTGATCTGTAATAACTTGCAATTCAGGATTTATGGTTACATATCCTAATGCAGAAGATTCAAACGAATAAAAGAGCGAACCAAAAAACATCGAAGCAAGATTGCTAAATGTACCTTCTTTTATATCATTAATGAACGTTTGGTCTGCTCCCGTTGTCCATTGAAAGTTTGCAAAATCAATGAGTTCATACCAAGGAACAAAGTTGTTGTTTAGTAATCTCATTTGGATAGTTCTGTCATTGCCTCCAGGATTTATACCCAGGGTCGCAAAATGCCTGATTAATGGAGCAAGATTCACAGAATTTGTAATATCAACTAATTCTCTAACACTAAAGATATTTTGTCGTATTTTTTCGAGTTGATTTAGAGCGTTCGTCCTCTGTTCAACAATAAGCGGATTAGCTCCCGTTAATTTTGAAAGAGAAAGCAATCCTTCAACTTCTAAAAATTCTTCGTTGTTAAGTGTTCTGAAACTGTCAATTTCCTCAATCAAGTTTTGTTCAAGCACAATCAAAATTCGGCGCTTTTTCAATACTTTATTGTGTAATTCATTAACTAGTATTTCTCGTAATAAATCAGTGAAATGATTTCTTTCAATGCCATTTGCAATTTGGGCTGCATCTTCACGGCTGTCTGAAAATACAACCAGTTTTCTTTCAGCTTCGTTGTTTGAAAGTTGATAAATTAACTCTTTTGCAAACATTTGAGTTGTCTTGGCAAAACCAGTTCTGAAACCTCTGATGGAAGTTACTTTAGATTTCCTTGAATCGTTTCTACGTCTTTGGTGATTCACTCCGCAACACGGGCATACATTTGGTAATGCCTTATGCGTTTCTCTTGAGTCGATGTTTCCGTTCGCATCAGGATATGCAATATCACGGCTTGAATTGTTTTCGGTGATAATGAAGTAGTAGCCTTTAATCCAATTTGTATTGTCTTCATTCGATTTGTCATTTCCGAAATCAATATCACCCGAGAAACGATTCAATGAAGCTGGAATCCAGTTTGCTTCGTAGTCAGTTTGCCGAAATACTCCTGTCGTTGTTTGTCTCCAAAAGTTAGCAGAAATACCCGATTCAGCATCATGTGGTGTGAACTGCTGGTTGCCACATGGCCAAAACACAGCATACTCCTGATAGCTTCTTTTCTCAACAAGCTTAGCCGGTGTTTTTTCTGGGATACCTTCTATGTTAGGGCTGATTGGAAGTAATTCAAATGAATGGTTGCCAGCTTCATTCCTTGTAACTAATCGGCTTCCACCAAATAAAGTTGTCCCACAATTGTCACAGTAAAGTAATTCCAAAACCCTGTTTCCGCTCTCTGAATTTATCCGTGTAGTTGAATAAAGTTTTCCAGCTGTACGCTCTCCATCTGCAAATACAGTGTTTCCAACGTCGTCTTGTTTAACGGAAGCCCAAAGCCCCTCAATGTTTCTAAAGAAATAGTGAAACCTGAATCTAGGTAATTTTCTTTCGACAGGAATTGCATCGGAAATAGCACTGAACTCCGTTTCATCCAAAATTGCCCTTGCAATCAACAAGCCTCTTAACGCACTTTGCAAATCCTCTTTACTGGCTGTGTTTTCAAAAATTGTTTCAGCAAAATACTTATCTGTTGCATCATCCCCAGGTGCCTGTATTGAACAAACAGCTTTATAATCATTGAATGGTGAATACAATCTTTCTTTCAATTGGAAAGCAGGATTGGTAATGACTAAAAGTAATTTTGATATCCCGTTTTCACTTTCCGGCAAACTAAAAGCCGATGCAAGTTCTGTTGCGACTGTTTCGCAAGTTGAGATAAAAATTGAATTTGCAATGATTCCTTTTGCTTCTGAAAATGCAATGGAGATTTTTTTAAATGGATTTACTGGAAGTTTTATGGGGGACTCAGAAAATGCAACAACAGGATTGTTTCTTCCTTCAATTAGTTTAAACTTTTGGTTAAAGTGTTCTTGACTCACTCCAAAAAAATCACAAACAAAATTTTTGCTGTCATCGTCTCCAGCTTCAAGTGATGCACTCGATGCAAGTATTCGTAACTGTGGATGGTGCGGGTGTAATCCTATACGGTTAAGAACAAGTTTTAGCAGGTACGCTACTTCTGTACCCTGTGTTCCTCTATACAAGTGTAACTCGTCTATGATTAAATGAAAAATACGGTTGTTCTTTTCTGTTTCTCTTTGTTCGACCTGTAAATCTTCGCAAGCTAGCCATTGCTTTGTCTCTTCAAATATTCCTTTGTCAATATCTCGCATAAGC
Source organism: Ignavibacteria bacterium (assembly GCA_028714695.1). Taxonomy (GTDB): domain Bacteria; phylum Bacteroidota; class Ignavibacteria; order Tepidaquicellales; family Tepidaquicellaceae; genus CAIKZJ01. The sequence continues at coordinate 187,930 of JAQTLX010000003.1, forward strand.
ATAATACTTAACATAGAGTAATTTGTAATGAGTATGTCGGGAGGTGCTACTTGCATATCAAAACGGCATCGCATTTCCACTCCATCTAATCGTTGGAAAAACGATCTTAAATCTTTTGCTTCACTATCTGATTTTCCAGTTTCCTGAATATATTGCGATACACGGTCTGCATCTATTTCAATTTGTTGTAATTGTTCTTTGAGTTGGTTTACTTTTTTTGTGTTTATTACTAATGTTCCATCATCTTTCCTTTTCTTTAATTCACCTGGAATCGGTGAACTACCATTGTATCTTCCAAAATAAATTGCGTTGCCATTTACATTTGTGTTTAGCCATTGTCTTGTTTCATTTGAATCAAGCGCTTTTCGTAAACGGCTCATTTGGTCCTCAACCAATGCGTTCATGGGGTATAAAATTAATGCTCTTACACCTGCCTTTCTTTGTTCGTGTTTTCGCTGTCTTACGGCCTCACTAAGAGTGAAATTAGATGTATTTACAATTTGTGTTGGCGTAAGTCCTCCCTCTGTCATCTCTTTCCACCAAGTATTTGCAGTTGCTTGTTTCGCATTAGGCGGTTGCCAATTTGCAAATTCTTTGGCGAGTTGTGCAAAAAGGGGCAACAAAAAAGCTTCAGTTTTTCCTGAACCTGTTCCAGAAGTAATTATGCAGTTGTTTCCCTCAAGTGCTTGCCTCAACATTTCAGCTTGATGTGAATGTAGCATGATGTTAGCAGGAAATAAACCAGTTTTTACAAGTCCCTTAAACGTGTTCGCCTCATGTTCGTTAAGTACATTGCCCAAATCTGCCAGCGTTAAATCATCAATACGTTTGTTGCTAGAGACATAATCGGGCAAGGGTTCAATCCAAGGTTTACGGTACAGAACTTTGTCAAAATTGAGTAATGTTTTGCGTTCGTTCTCAAGGCCTTCAAATTTCGTTCTGAAAGCAGTTTCTACATATCGAATAAAATTGTTCTTAATTATTTCAAACGAACCTATAGGATCTTTCATATATTAAAATTAATATTTTCTGAAATTAATGTTTGTCCTAATTTTATCCCGGATATATGTCTAGCTATGGATTCAGGAATATTTTTGTATAAATAGTAAAGAAAATTTTTATTGCAATAATTTATAAATTGTCTAGGCGGTATTTCCCCACTCAACATTACTAACGCTTTTGCTAAAAGCAGTGGAAGCGGTAATAATACAGGAATGGCTAATATTTCGTTCTTTTTGTCATATAAAATTACATTTTTCCCCATCCTTTTCAAAACTAAGTATCTTCCCCATGTTTTATTAATATTAAAACACTTATTCGACATCCATAGTTTTTGATTTAATTTATAATCTAAGCGATACTCGACTAAAGATAATTCCTTGTTAAAATTATCTGTATAATTTGGATCAAATGTAAAGGTCTCTGAATTAAAAATGTACCTTCCCCACGGATAATCTTCTTTCGGGCTTTCCATGTTTGAAAACATAAAATCTCTATACTCATTTACAGATGAACTCATTATCATAAATCCTATCTGATTAAATATGTCTTTATTAAATGCTATATCACATTTCTTTGATAAATCATATAGTTTACTTTCATCTCTTTTAGAATCATTACTGAAAGAAAATAAAGATATTATATTTGGTAAAAGAAATTCGTTTTTTTTATCATTTTGGTTCACAATATTGAATTTGATGTCTAATTTTTTCGAATATTTATTTATTTTTTGTATTAGCTCTTCATTTCTTGCACCTGTTATTATAGCCTTTCTACCATATTGTGAAGGAATCAAAAACAACTGTGGGGGACAAATATAAATTTGCCTAGATTCATAAAAACACTCGATAAAACCTAAATTTGAATAATGATATAAAGCAGTCTTTTTCGCTCTGGATAAATTCTCTGGAGTTTTTTCAGCTGAACTGATTTTATTATAAAAGAATTCAAAATTGTTATAAAAATCATTAATTGTGCAAGTTTTTATTGTTGACAAATAAGACAAAAGTGGATCATCATAATTCGTATAAGTGATGTTATTCTTTTGCGAAGAGAATGTAATTCCTAATACATAATTTCTCTTGAATAAATCAACATATTGCCTTTGAGTCTCAGCAAATCCTTTTTTAGTAATAATATCGTTACCTTTAACAATACTTAGATCCAAATTATCAGTCCGTAACCCAAATTTATTTCGTAATGGTATATTATAAGGAAACTTTAATATCTCTTCTAAGTTGGTTTTTATCAATTCGTAACTATAAGCGTACGATGCTAATTCTTGGTCCTTAATTTTAATTTTGAAAGGGATATTACATTTAATGCCTTTTGGGAAATAAAACCTATCTTTAAAGTTTTTATCCTTTTCCAAAAATATTAATGTTCCATCGTTTGTATATTCAATGAAAACATTCTCTGTTCCATCAGCATTTTTTATATCAATATAAGGAGGATATAAATAATGATATGATTTGCCTTTTAAGTGTATTCCTTCTTTTGTTTCAATAGATTTGTTATATAAAATTTGCAGAGTTTCAAACTTAGGGTTACTTATTTGTGGATTCCTGAGCCAAAACAAAGAAAATCCTGATGGTATTCCTTCAAATTCAATTTTTTTAAAATCACCTGACATAAAGTTCTCACCCCAAGTTAGAATTTCGCTGTTAAATTCTTCTTTGCAAAGCATATACATTGGGTTGACTCTCGATAATGAATTTGTTTCAATAAAGTAACTATTACTTAGTTGATAATATCCTGCATTTATAAATAAACGAATTTCACTGTTGGGAAATCTCGCAATCCATTTATTGTTTTCATCAGTGTATTCGTGGCAGTAATCTAAATTAAATAAAACAGTCGAAGAAAATCCGTTTATTTCATAATTAACTTGTATGTCATTAAAAATTAAATTGTCCGGATATTCGTTTTCCGAAAACAATCTGTTTGATATTTCAATTTTCTCATTGATAGTATTAATTTTAAGCTGAAAACATATTTTTGCAATTGTATAACCTTTTGCAACTTTTTCTGTGTGTTCAAATACTATTTTTCTTTCGGTTTCTCCATTCCATTTTTGAAATTCCTTCTTTATAATACCCAGTATAGCTTTAACAATTTCGGTATCCTTATTTTCCTTCAATATTTTATATACAAAATCTTTTAGCTTTAAAATATTATCATTATGAAACAAAACTATTTTCAGAAAATATTCGGAAGAGTAATTCGAGTAGGGCGTTAATTTTGCTTCGTTAAATAAATCCGGGAGCTTTAATAGATTGCTAGGAGATAGAAGACACTGGGATAAAGGTTTTCCTACATGTATCCAGTTAGGATTTCCGAAATTATGTAATTGAAAAACACCTAATGACCCAGCCTTTTTATTGTTTGCCCATACTAATAAATCATCCCATAAAACATCTAATTTTTTAAAATTCTGCGTATCTATTTTTTCTGCGGGTAAATCATTTTTTTCTAGGAATTGCTTAAATGGTTCATAATAATTTCTTGGATCAAAGTTTCTATGAGCTTCTGTAAGAGGTAAAACGGTTAATATTAAATAAATTAAATAAGGTGGATAAAAATTAGAATTACTTCCATAAAGGGTATTGCTAAGATTTACCCAATCTTCAAATACTTTTATCGCCATCTCAATAATGGGACTACCACACTTACTTTCAGGTAAACAATTCTTTATTGCACATATGAAATCCTTCCATATAGCGTCATTATTTGTTACAAGTAAAGTACTTTTACCTATTTCGGTAATATCTTCTTTTGATAAATATAAATAGACATTTTTACTGGCACTGTCTTCATTAAAAATATGCCTTGCAATCAAGTTATTCCACTCTAAACAGTTCATATATAAAGTTTGTTGCGAGAAATATTTGTTTGAATGTACTAAATATTAAATATAGTTTTTCCTTGTTAATAAATAAATATACATTGTAAAGTTAATGACAGTAAGAATTATTAATACTTGATCGATTTATTACTTTGCTTAAATCACCAGTCAAAGCTTGCATATACAGATCCGATATTGCTATAATAGAATGCACAGCAAGCTATTTTATATCATGAATATTTACTTCTTTACGAGTTTGGTGTGTCATGAAAGGCTATCGAACACAATGGAAATATGGTGCTTTTTCTTAATTATTTACGTCTTATTTTAATATATCATCTATATTATTCAATCCAATTCACAAAGTCACTATTTTCATTAGCTAGCTCTTTAATTGTTTTTGCGAACTTAGAGTCTTTGTCCTTTATCGTAATAATCAAAGTGTCGATTGCTCTGGTCAGCGGTATTATAGACCACAAATAAACAAAATTATTTTTTATTTGTTCGTCCGTTAACAACCCTAGTGTGCTGTCATCCTTCTCTTTTTCATAAGTTTCAAATTTATAACGTATAAATTCATCCAGCTCTAAGCATACAACAGTCCAACCTTCCAATCCACGACACGAATCATACTGCAAAACTCTATGCTGATTAGGATTAACAGAATATTCAGCTCTTAAATCAGTTTTTGTCCCATCCCATAATTCTATTCCCATTTTTTTAAAATCTTCAGTTAGAGTAAACTCTTTTATAACATTTCCGTATTTATCATTTCCGACTTTTTTAACATTGCTGGGAGAAGTAAAAAACATCATTTCAAATGCAGAATTCCCATTCTCTAGACATCTCTTATATTCTTTTTCGTGCAATTCTTTATAATATTTTTTCGTGCTTATTATTATTCTTCCCCCTGTCAATTCCTCCTTAATTTCATGATTCCAATTAATACCAAATTTGCGAGCATAATAATTCACAAACATAACAAGATTCTTTTTCTGCCTGAGACAAATTTTTTCGTGAATTTTATGTGTTTCGATTCTTTGGTTTTCTCCTCTTTCCCAATTGCATTTTGTTTTTTTCCTAACGAGTTGGTCAATTCCGTCCGCTACTATCAGCTTCATAGGTGTAAATATTTTATATAGAACGTATTTTTCTATTTCGTTCCAATCTTGTCCTTCATCGATCAATACAAAATCCCAAGCAACTTGATCATGCCTATTTTTCATTAATTTTTGTATATCTGTTTCTTGAATAAGACCCTGGCTTATATAAGAATATAATTCAGCAAGATATTCATCATATTTGGTAATATAATTTGGTATTACTTTTACCTCTGCGTCTGGATCATTTTCGTTTTTTACTAATCCGAAACCAATAATTAATTCAAAAAAGAATTTATGGAGTGTCATTATGTTGACTGTATAACTATCTATTTTATCGGGAATCTCTGCTAATGCAAATAAGCGTTTCATATCACCGACTAATGCATGATTATAAGTTAATATAAGACATCTACTATTATTATTAATTGCCAAATCACAAGCAATGCGCATAATTTTTATAGTTTTGCCAGTCCCAGCCCTCCCACTAACAATCAAGGTTTTTTTGCTAATATATTGAACATATTGTTGATCGTTTAATATCTTTCTGGTTATCAACTCAAGTTTTTTCCGTGTTAAAAGCGATATTCCGATTTTGGTTTTTTGAAAAAGATCGAAATATTCTTTAAAATTTTCCAAATCAAACCTTTTAATCTTTTTAGCGCACGAGAATGCCATTCGGTTTAAGTTTGTGCCATACGGTTTATTTTGTAAAAAAGCTTTATCAAATAAGTAAGAAAGAGAAAATCTGTTAGGTAGGAAATTATTGTCAGAATAATTATCGGTTAATATATTCAACTCCTCATTTGCCAATTGCCTTAACCAAACAAAATTACATACATATGGTGATTCTTTTAATTTATCAATAAAATAATTTGTAAGAGAGTATTTTTGTTTTTCACTTTGAGTTGTAATATCGTGATACTTTCCATTATATTTTACTTTTAAGATATTATTTTCATATGCAATATCTTCTGCGGGATGATTTTTGGTTTCAAATATGAAACAAAAATCATTAATAAAGGTGTCGTTAATAATAGGATTTTTGTTTCTTTCAAAATTTCCAAGCGCTATAATATCAAAATCTTTTACTTGGTATCCAAATAAAGTGGCATTAGTTATAATCAGAATATCGCCATTTAATCTTTTTGAAATACCGTTAGCGATTATACTTTTTAAAAACTGTGCATCTCTATATTCTGTGGTTTCCTCATTACCGATCACTCTTATATTGATTGCCATAAATAAACAAATATAAATTCTAAAGACTTGTTGGGAATACTATTAATTAATAAAATCTAATTAACACAATTCTTGAATAATCTAAATTTAAAATATAATCCTAAAATTGGTCATTATCTTGTAATCCAAATATTTCATTTCTGCTATAGATGAACAACCATTAATAGATAGAAAAAATAAAATGATTTATTGCTTATGTCGGTTCAAGAGAAAATTTAGCAATAATGATTTAAGATAGCAAAAAAGATATTCTAGAAAAGTAATTAATTTTTACTCCCTTTCTATCAGCCACCTCAGCATTTCAATAGATTTATTCTGCACAGCAATGTATTTGAACAAATAAAAACGATCTTTTATGTAATACTTTTCCAGTAGGCTAATTTTTTCTTTCATTCCCCACCTGGAAAACATTATTGCATAAATCATTGTCTTGGCATAAAATTCATCCAGGTCGTATTGGAAGTTGCTTTCCAGAGACTTAAAATTGGGTATATGTACTCTCTGCGCTTGATAGACTTTATTCTTATAATCATAAACATATCTGTATGGTTTCAATTCTAATTCTTCGTCTCGATTCGTTGGCACGGAATAATTTCTTTTTGTTAAGATTAATTCTGGAATTTCTGGGTTATAGCGGGTATACGGTCCAAAATCATCAAAAAATAAATCAAACTCAGGTTTCGGAAATACCTTATTAAGTGTCTTTCCTAGTATTTTTATCGCGCTGATTTCATCTTTGTAATCCTGTATTGCCTTTCTGTCCCTTTCATTTGCATACTCAAAATCATCTATCAGCACCTGCTTATCAATTTCATACCCCGGATCTTCATCCAATATCCAACTTATTAGCTCAGTCCTGTATTCCCTGTATTGACCCTTATGAAAATTTTCTTTAGCCCAAGCTGTTATTTCGCCAGACTTATATTTATATCTTAAAATGAGAATAAGAATTGTTTTTGAGACATTAACATAGCCTAATAAGTAATTTATCTCCTCACTATTTAGGTGAAGACCTATTAAAGAATGTGCGATTTTTGTAATGAGTTTGTATCTTGTCTTTTTACTTTTTATTGAACTTTCTAATACCAACTTAAGTAAATCAAATAACAATGATGCAGTTCTATCAGGCAGGTCTATTTTGTTCTTACATAGCTCTAAATAATTGTACAATGATAATACTACCGCTTGTTTATTGATTCTCATTCCGTTTTTCCAGTCTTCAACTGCTATTCTTAATAGCGAGAAAAAGACGTTTGGATTGAACTGATAATAATTAAGAAACTCCCTCTGTTTGAGATAATCTTTATAAGATGATATTATACCGTCGTCAGGGTATTTGTTTTCAATTTTGGCGATGTTCAGTCTCAGGAAAAGTGAATCGGGACTCATATGTTATTTTTAGATATTATGATACGTTAGTATAAAAATATGAAAGATTATATAGATAAATATTATCATTCGGTGATAATATTTACGCATCCACATTAATAAATTATCATTGATTGATAATATTAGCCGCTTTGCTTTTTATAAATTTGTATAGTTCAAGATTGTTGTACGATTAAATCATTTTTATAAACTTTAAATCTCCCCCCCCTTAAAAATGTGCTTTATATTTACATTGTGTTTTTCTATGAACAATTTATACATTTTATCATTTTGCCAATACAAATAAATTAGTTTTCACAAACAGATATTATGGACAATTTAAGTCAACAGAAAGATTTTGAAGAGATAGGCCATTCAGGTGGAAAAATAGAGCTAACAAAACAACCAGATGGTTCTTTATTATTAACTATAGAAGGTGCTAATCCTTGGGCTTTTTCAATGTTTAATTTAGAAGTATCTTTTAGTGGAGTAATATTAGGTAAATCTAATATTTCTGGCGGATATGCACCTGATGCCCCTCCCCAAGAACGAAACACTGTGCAGGTAATGGTTATTTCAGACAGAAATGGATTGTGGGGTAGAATTTGTCCTATTTGCAGAGGATATTTTAGAACAAACTTTCCAGGTGACCCCACATTTTGTCCGTACTGTGATTATAAAGGTGACGGCATCAGATATCTTACAAAAAATCAAATACAGTTTATTGAAGCATATTTTAATGCTTACATTAATGCTCTTATCAACGGTATTGACGTTACGATAGATTTGGATGAATTAACATCTAAATTAGAAGAAAATAACAAGTCCCCTTGGGTTTATACAGAAGAAAAACAGCAAACACAAGTATATTGTCCGAATTGTAAAACAACTTTTGATATATTAGGTGAATATGGAAGATGTCCTCAATGTGCTTTGCCCAATGCGAAACAAATTGTAATCGATAAATTTAATAATCTAGAATCAGATTTTATTAATAAGGAAAAGACTATAAATGACAGGTCAAAAAGAGAAATGGAGTGGAAATCATTTCTTTTAAATTCTGTTTCTGTGTTTGATGGCCTAGGACACGAAATGAGAAGAAATTTATTGTTTTCTCCATATACGCCAAAAAGAAGAGCAGATTTAGAATGTTTGAGTTTCCAAAACATATTAAAAGTTAATGATTGTTTCAAGAATTGGTTTGGGTTCGAAATACTTTCGGGAATTACGAATTCCGATAAAATTTTTCTAAATATAATGTTCAACAAAAGGCACCTCTTTACTCATAACAATGGGATTGTTGATTCGGAATACTTAAAAAACACTGATGATAAAAAAGTTAAGTCAGGACAGTTAATTAGATTGGATAGTAAGGAAATAAAAAGATTTCTACTCTTAGTAAAATGTATAAGTATAAACTTTATTGAAGGAGTAGTTAGTATTTCATAGTAAATTACAATATTTTAACTGCGATATATGTGGTTCCCATCTTCTTTAAAGACCTCAACAATTTTATCTGTTTTCGAATCAGCTCTTTTGTGTTCTTTAACTTCAAAACTACAATTAGAAACCCACTTATATTCTTCATCGACTACATTCAATATAGTTATATTATTTGCTTTAAAGGTTGCTTCCAAATTTCTTAATGCAATCTTTTCGCAAAGACCTCTATCGTAATAATCTAGAAGTATTTTGATAGTAACGGGGGTATTGTCATTTGGTATATTGATTATATAGTTTTTGCCCATATGGGTAAATTCCCCGTATATGCCTATCAATGGAGCACCTGTGTCATCGCCCAATAATAGTAGGCAAGTCGTTTTACCGTTCCCGACTAAGACATAGTCTTCAACTTCGCCCTCAAATAATTCAAGAATTTGTTTATGTATTTCAATAGAATCTTCTAAATAAATTCCACTCCCATCTACTAACGAGGCAAAGAGTTTTATTATTTTCATTTGATGAATTAGTTTATAATTTTTACAATGCCCAGTAATTTACTTTACAAAAAATATTCATTTGCCTTTTAGCAAGAATCAATATCGGTTTTGGCTGTGATCCTAATCCATAAAAGCAATTCCGAATTATTGAAATATGATTGTTAGAATGAGAGTAAAATACCAAAACGAAATTAATAGCTCCCTCCATATTAAACTCTTCACCTTGTTGAATATAATACAAATAAAACAATCCGAATTTTGTCTCATGATTATGCTTTGATATCCTAGATCTTATAGAAATTTAACTTTTAAAACCATAATTATAAAGGTTCAAATAATAGGAATAACAAATATTAACTATAGTTGAAAATGCATGCGTGGTCGGTGCTGCTTAGAGATAGAATAAAGTTGAATTGGAGAATTGGTTGTTTATTAATACTTAATTTCTCTAATAATTTTTAAGTCCATTATACAATAAATACGACTCAATAATTTATTCCTATATAATAACCTCAATATTCACCGGTGCACCAAATCGTTTTACGATTTCACTTTTGTTAATCGTTGAGAAGAAAGTTCTGTACTGGCTGCAAAAGTCGAATGCTTCATCGAAGGTCTTGCATACTTGTGATACCGTAGTTTTATCAAATTTATAGATTGAAATTTTGCATTTAGAAAATCTCAATAAGGATATTTGATTGTAATTTTTCACGATATATTGATTTGCTGTCAATTAATGTAAAAAAGTTAATATTGTATTTCTATACAATTTTGTCGCTTATCGCTGTATATTTCGGATGTTATTTGATGCTAATATTTTACAGTATTGTGGTATAGAAAATAAAAAAGGGGCTGTTGCCCCTTCGTTAAATGAAATATATTAATTTATTTCACGAGTGTCATTCGTTTTGTATCCGTAAAACTTCCTGCCCGGAGTCTATAGAAATATATTCCGCTAGAAAGGTTTCCTGCGCTCCAATTTACCTGATAAGTTCCAGGTGATTGCTTTTCATTTACCAATGTAGCAACCTCAATCCCAAGAATATCAAATACTTTCAATGAAACGGTCTCATTTTTTGTTATTTGGTATTTAATTGTCGTGGATGGATTAAAGGGATTTGGGAAATTCTGACTTAACGAATACTTTTCCGGGATTTCACTAGAAATGTTTTTTACAGATATTATATCTAATAGAAATCTTCTCCAAATACCAGGAGTTCCCCCGCCTCCTGCGAATATATAATCCCCGAAAACATAAATCGCCGTTACATCATTAGAAGTTAGACCTTGATTTTTTTGTAGCCACGTCAGACCAGCATTTGTACTTAAATATACTCCCCCTAAGTCGGTACCGGCAAATAGGTTATAACCGGACGTGAATAAAGCCGTGACCCTTTTATCGCGTAATCCAACATTGATCCAACTCTGTCCATTATCCGATGATTTATATACACCACTATCAGGGGTAGCACTAGAATTGAGACCTGCTACAAACATATTGGATCCCGATATTGTTATTAAATTAAATCTAATGTTAGATGGTAATCCGTTATTAAATGAGGACCAATTAACTCCATTGTTTGTTGAACGGTAGATAACTCCCAGACTTCCTGCGTAAATATTTAAACCACTTGATGTAATTGATCTTATATTGTTATCGACCAATGGAATTTTTGTCCAGCTTGCACCAATATTATTTGAACGATAAAATCCAGTATCCGTATATACGAAAATATTAGTACTTGTAACTTCTAATGCACTTACAGAATGATTATTAAAACCGATTAAAGTCCAATTAACGCCTTCGTTTGTTGAACGATATACACCTCCACCATAACCCATCATCATATATGTGCTTGCATAAATGTCATTATTGTAAGATTTCATCACAGTTGCTGAGAAAGTAAGACTTGACCAGTTCATACCATAATCAGTTGATTTGAAGATACCTGAAGTGGTTCCGGGTTGAGCAAATATGTTCGAATTGGTTGCCGCGAAACTTATAACATTACCGCCTGAGAAATTTGTTGGGACCCATTGAGCGTTAAGACTGTAATTAGTTGATAATAGAAATAACACTAAAATTACTTTTGTAAAAGTTTTCATATGTTATGTTTTTGGTTTGATATTTTTCTTAAGGATATTATACCCGCATAACTAGGTTATTTGTTTTTTCTATTCCGTGGCATTTTATAATCGGCATAATCCTTCCCTGCGAATGGATCTTTCACTGTTCCAAACTTATCCACTTTCATTTTGTTGATGTTGCTGTCTTTTAAGAATTGCTTGTTCGATTTTTCCCTTGAGCTTGAGTTCTTTCCTGCTAATACTGATAAACCGAAAAATAATGCACTCTTTAAAATTCTGGTAAAATTTGCCATAATGATTTTTATAAAGTTTTTAAAGTATAACATTTATGTATAAAAAAGGGACGCTAACTCTAAAGCCACATCCCTTACGAGGCACTGGTATGCCTACAAGAAAATATGAACAATAAAGCGCGTCCCTAAATTTATGGGACGCAACTTCATTCCACGTTTTTCTTGTTTTGAAAAATACCAGTTTTCGTAAGAGAACGTAAAAAAAGCTACGCGCTAAAATCTTATAATAAGAACAAAATCCCCAGGAAGTTTAACAGTATTTGGGATTATTAATTAAAGAAAATTAGTCAATTAAGTAAATAAATCAAATGAATTAATATAATGGCGTATAATACTATTGAAGGCAGAGATGCTTTCATTTTTTGATTTTAGAAGATAGTCCCCGAGGTACGGCATCACGCGGTAACATAACCACCGAACAAAACCTGTGTAAAAATTCGCGTAATGCTGTACCTCGGAGATATATTTTATTCCTTAGAAATGTTGGCACTGAGGACTATGTTTTGCTGGAATAGACAGTCTTTTGCTCTAATTTTGTGGCATTCAATTTTCATAACATTTTTAATTTTGCATAACTCTTGAGATTTCGGGAAACGTCTCCATGGTTTCTATTAATTCAGTAGAGGTCATCTATTATAAGAAATTGCATAACTCTTGAGATTTTCAAAAACGTATCCATGGTTTCTATCATTCTTGGGATTAGTATGAATCAGTTATAATAAGTTATTGCATAGCTCTTGTGATTTTCAAAAACGTCTCCATGGTTTCTATTATTTATATAGTTTGGTTTTTCGATTATATAAAAATGCATAGTAAGGGGCGGAAACCTAAACAAACATAATTTAACATATATTCTTAAAGTATCAAAAACTCTTAAAAAAATCCTAACCAAATCCCGACTCGTAAGAGTCGTATATAGGATTTATTATTATCTATAATAATCTATAAGATCTATAGGGGAGGGCACTAAATCGCCCAATCTCTTGACTGTATTGACATTCCGCCATTTTAGTATTGTCATTTTGTTGCACTACACTTAATATATGTTGCATAAATCTTTATCATAGTTGCATGAATATCTAAGTAGTTGCATAAATATTTACTTTGTTGCATGTTATAAAACAGATAATTGTAAAACTCTTCATAATTCTTCACTTTCAAAAGCGAATTCTTCAGCCATTTCCTCTAACCATATATTTAACATTTCATCCGGAATCTTACGCCTTTCAATCTCTTTACCAAACATTTTACTATCGTCTTTATATATAGCAAAAAGATAGTCCAAGTGTTGTTTTGCAGTCTCATAATCCATTTCGGTTCTATTCTTATCTTTCAATTTTTCTAACTTATTTATATCACTGCTACATTCATTTTTCTTAAGTTTTTCAAGTTTCCACTCTTCAACTGATATATCAGATATATTATGCTCTTTTATTAAACGTTCGAATTTTTCATTGTCTCCGTTACTCATTATCTCATAATGCCCTATCAACTCTTTATTTGTAACTGGATAATATTTATTCTCTTGCTTAGTATTAACTTGGTCTTTATTTATATGAGTTTGTTCTTCATTAACTTTAACTGTAGTTACCTCAGTCGATAAATCATGAGATGAATCAGTAACCTTGAAATTTTCAGCTTCGTTATAAATTAAATCGGTGTTCCATTGAGGTGACAGATGGTCTGTTTGTTGAAGCTGCTGATCAACATTATATTCTTTTCTTCTTAATGCTGTTGCCTTTCTTTTATTAATTTTTGATTTTCCGTATTTATAGTGGGTATAGATTTTCCCATCAATATCTGTAGTTATATATCCTATCTCATTTAGACACCATAAACATTTTTTGATATCCTCTTTATCATGATGAAGATATTTACTAATGGTAGATGCTGTCTCTTCAGATTCACATGTTTCTATGTCCAGCAGTATATGTCTGTTCCTGGTAATTAAATAGTAGAAAGTTTCAACTGTTCTCATAAGCAATCCGGGAGATTTACTCAGTTTAAATTTTTCTTTTAGAAGCTCTACGAAATCAATATAAAAGTTATAATAAATTTGAACAAACGAAGGGAAAAATCCTTCACCATCATCTGTTTTATTAATATCTTTTTCAGGGTCATTTTTTTCATAATGGAATAATGTATTATCATTTATCAGCTTATGCTCCTTTCCATTTATCTCAATAAGTCCCATGACGTTTAGCCAATGTAAAGCTCTTGATAAAGTAGTTTTGTCGAACCCATAAAAATTGTATATTGTTTTTCTGTCTACTTTATAGTGTTTTTTAAGTTGATGAGAACTAAGATGAATTTTATTATCAAAGATAATACACTTTTCCAGTTTCAGATAAACATAAATCCAGGGTACATAAAATACTTTATATTTATTTTTGGAACCGAATAAAAGTTCTGGACTTATTTGTATATGGTGTGTTTCTTTCTTTTTTTCCATAAAGTTAATTGTTTTTAGGGTTGTTAAAAAAGTTAAAAGGAATTTCCGAGCTGTAAGTAACGTAACCAAGCTCAGGGCAAAAGCTGTGAATGTAAAAATCGTTTAAAACTAAAATCGATATACAAGATTTATGTTCAGGCTTGCAATATTCGGTTATTTCAACCATTCGTAATTTCACAAGCTCACGAAATGATCTTCTTATTATGTTTCTGCAAATACCGGTTTCTTTGTGCAATTGGTTAATGTTAAGGTCCTGACTCACGGCTAGTCGATAGTAATTCGGACATTCCAGCCAATCCATAAACTTTACCTGGGATTTCAATATCAGATACAAATAAAAACTGAAATAGCACTTAAAGGGTATTTCATACAGCACTGGCGAAAATTCAACCTCATACTTGTCGAATATTGCTTTCAGTTTCTGATTGTTAAAATGACTCAACCTCTTTCTCTTATATCTCTTTTGCTTCTTTCGAAGTTCTCTTTCGAGAACTGAGTCAAGAATTTGCTTTTGTTCTATATTTAATGGCACTTGTATCATTAACAGACCTCACATTCTTCCTGCATAAGACGGTCCCTTGCTTGGCTTAGCACGCCACTTAAATACCTAAAATTGAATTGAGTCATGTAAAATGGCTCGTGCTCTTCTAAGACGCTTATTAAATCTCTCAGAAACTTCAATCCTTTGTTACGAACCTCATCGTCTGACAACTGAGCCAGGTCGATAAGTTCATTCTGCTCACTTTTCTTAATCATGCTTGATAATGTTTAAATTCTTTAATAATTCTCTTACTAATACTGAATCGTATTTGACAAATGTGTTCACAAATGGAAAATAGGAGTCAGGATCAGTATATGATTAAGTGAGATTTGAACAGAAAGTGTGCAAGTTTAAAATGAAAATTTATTATGAGGTTAAAGTATTCTTTGAATTAAAAATCTGAGGGGATTCTTGATTCAGGATGATATTTTATGCAATAGCCATTCGCTTGATATTCGTAAAAGTATTTACAAGTCTTGCACGCGTCCAATTGTTTTGGAAGATCAAAAAGCACTTTGTATATTTTTTCCAATTCTAATGCTAAAATAATTTCGTCGCGAGGTTCGATAAATTTTTTCAACAACTCGCCATGTCTATTTAAAATGTAAATATCCTTAAATCGTATAATTTTGTTTTTTAGAAATTCTATCTTTATTATTATATCGAAGCTTTTCTTTTGTCTATTAGTCAGCATAATACCAAACACCGCCTTTTTTCTTTTCCTCTCCCCTGGAAGTATACTCGGAAATAATCGATCGTTAAACTCCAGATTTTCTGTTGTAAAGATATTTTTGTTTTCAAATATTGCAGGTGTTGCCCCTATGCACTTCAGCTGATAAAATAAGTTATCAGGTAATCTGATAATATCGAGATCAAGTTTATTTAACTTTACCCTAAAATATAGCGAACTATTCGTTTTGTTAATGTAAGGTACTATAATCATAATATAAATATACTATAAAAAGATATCATAGTCAAGATATAAATGTATATTATTTATTGTAATAACAAGTAATTATAACGATAGACAGAAATTACATTCGGAAGTTCATATAACTATCAATAGTGAACTTCTTAATAATTGTTTAAATATAGACTTGATAAAGCAAACGATTTATAGTATATTCATGAAATGAAAAATTATAAATAATATTTCAAATGATATAAGTAATGCTGAGAAAGCCTCTTAATAAGCAGAGCCCACTTTCACATAATCAGCACATCGCTCAATAGCTTATTACAACTACAAATAAATAGTTAAACAGCAATTATGAATTCGTTCATAATAGTGCAGTTTATTGCTTACGCGAGAGCGGAAAGCAGTAATAGTTTTTTTTGTTGTAATAAGTTATTTCCAGGAATACTTCAAAGTAACACTTCGAAATAAATTTCAACAAAAAAACTACAAATTTTAAATTAAAAATTTTAGCAATAACAAAAATATTATTAAATATTATTATAAATGGAGAAAATAAGAATGTTATCAACTGGACCAGCTGAAAAATTGCTGGAAAATAGAAAACTCTTCTTGACAACAGTGATTGATGAAATATCAGCTGCTGATCTAATATTAGAACTTCTTTATTTAGACGCTATATCTACAAATGACATTGAATTATATATTAATTCACCCGGAGGAAGTATTTCTTCTGGATTAGCTATTTACGATGTTATGATGAGTCTTCAGTCAGATGTTAAAACTATTTGTGTTGGCCAAGCGGCTTCTATGGCACAAATATTATTAACTGCGGGAACCAAAGGTAAACGGTATGCTTATCCTCATGCTCAAATAATGATGCATCAACCTATGGGGCAAGTATCTGGACAGATAACTGATATAGCGATTCAGTTTGAAGAATTCAAGAAAATGAAATATAATCTGGCCACGATAACAGCTTTACATTCTGGTAAAAGATTAGAAGATGTTATAAAAGATGCCGAACGCGATTTTTATTTCACTAGTCAGGAAGCAGTGAATTATGGTTTGATTGATCACGTAATTGAATTACGCGCCCTATCATTTCCGAAAGTCTTGAGTGAAAAGGCAAGCATAATCGGCAAAAGTCAGAAAAGAAATATTATTAAAAAGAACAAAAAATAATTAAACAATTCAGGGGTTGAGTGACAGCAACCCCTTTTAATAAAGCAAAAGTAAAAATAATGAAAATAGAAATTTTAGGTCGATTCATTGAAATCGACGATGAAAAGGTTAAAGAAGTATTCGAGAAAAAATACAAACGATACGAATATCTAGATATGGATAAAGTGGAATTTATGCAAAGAGGACTGGACTATTTTGAACACAGTCTTGAGAAAAACATATTATACGCACTAGACACTAATCTCGGTATTGCGTTATCAGCTTTCAGTCGTATTGCAGAATATAATTATGAAGATACTGTATCCCCATTTAAAAAGCCGGGATGCGAGATGAAATACCTGTCTCCCGGTTTTATTTTGAAAGATGATGAAAGATTTTTTTGCAAGTATCAAATAATAAATTTACCTAAAAACAATACTGATATCGTAGAAATAACGGATAATGTGATATAATAATTATAAGGACAATGAAGTATGATAACAAAATATATTAATCTTAATACATGGTGAGTTCTTCGGAACTCACTCAAACTACGAGCCCGGAAATTACAGAAAGAAGTCTCAGGCTTCTTTCTGTAAACGAGGCTCGCGAAATACTTAAAGTGCGACATGAAACCGTAAAAAAGCTGATACAGGAGGGTAAGATTGAAGTGTTGTTAATCGGAAAACGTATCAAGATACCCTACCGAAGTCTGATTAAATTTTTAAATAATAACGCGAAGGAGTTAAGCGAAGAATCATGCGGGCAACAATTGCACTTGAAAAGAGACATAGTAGAAAACAAAATTGATTCAATAATTAAACAACATACAAGGAGATATTAATGTCCTCTTTATTTAAAAAAAGAAACAAGTGGTATATTGATACGCTGGTAGATGGCAAGCGAATAACCAAGAACACGGGTCTTGCTGCGACTAAGGCTAACAAGAAGGAAGCAGAAAATATTAAACGAGAAATTGAAGACATGATTTCATCAAAGAAATACATCGTATCAACCGGTAAATCAGTTATTGCTTGTGTTGAAAAATTTAAACAAGAACATTTAAATTTAAAATCCGAATCTCATCAGGGAGTCTTTCATGACGCCTTGGGACATTTTCTGAAAATAGTACCAGGCGATACTAAAATCGAAAATGTATCTTCTGAACATATTGTCGGATATATCGAATATCTAAAGCCGAAGGTTGAAAATTCTACACTGTTAACTTATATCAATTACATGAAGATATTTTTCAACTTTCTGGTTGAAGAAGAAATTATAGTCCGAAATCCGATAAGGAAAAAACAAATCCCCAAAAGGGTGAAAAGGAATATCGTTTTCTTTAATCAGAAAATGCTTGATGATATTCTTAAAACAGCTAAAGAAAGAGATCCGGAATACTACAAATTCCTCATGATGCTGTTACTGACAGGGCAACGACCAATTGATGTTCTGTCTTTAAAAGTTGGGAATATAGATTTAGGAAACAAGATTATCATCGTGAACATTTCTAAAACAAACAAACAGATAATTTTCCCTTTGTACGATGATTTAAAACACTTTATCGAATCTGAACTAAGTGAAAATATTCGTGGTGATAAACAGCAAAGAGTTTTTAAGGATTTCAACCTTGAGATTGTAAGAAAGAGATATATGCGGATAAAGAGACATTTGAAAATAACAGAAAAGCATGTGTTTACGCTGAGAACCTTTCGCACAACCTTTGCTTCTTATCTTGCCTCTAAAGGAATTGATCAGGCTAAAATAGCCGATCTGTTGGGACATGATGATGCTCGAACGACACGAAAATATTACGCAGCAGTGTCAACAGATAATCTGCGTAAAGAATTGAATCAAATCTTTATGGTTCAAAATCCGGACAAAAGTGCTGACAAAAGTGCTGACACTTCTAAAGAATAGAGTGACCATAAAAGCAAAAAGCCCTGCAAACTCAATGTTTACAGGGCTTTACAGTTGTGCTCTCTGGGGGATTCGAACCCCCGACCCACTGATTAAGAGTCAGTTGCTCTACCAACTGAGCTAAGAAAGCGGTTCAATTTAACCGAATTTATTTTCAAATTCAATTCAGAATAATGTGAATTTTCATGAAAGTTATAAATCTCTTTCGGAAAATGCCTATCCATCTGCTCCTTTCGGAATTTTATTAGCCATAGAAGCGTAATACCATAAATAGTCGGTTGTAATATAATCGAAAATTTAATGCTATGAATTTATATATTTAAATTTTCAAAATATTAATAAGGACTAAAATATGAGATCCATTTTACCGCATAAACAGCCCTTCTCACGTCTAAAGAAATACAAAGATGTCCAAAATTGGATAAAATATCTCTATAGGTCTGGTTTTTAGTGAAATTAAAAATCTTAAAACAATTTTAATAAAAATTGTTTAACTAAAACTCAAAAAAATGAAAAATATTATCATTGAAAAGAGAAAACCCTTAGTTGAGGGGTCAAACATTTTGAATGCATTGATTGCAGTCTGTATGTTGCTTGTTTTGTTTAGCGTGGTATCCTGTTCTCAAAAAACAAGTGAGTTAAATTCAGAATGGCCGACATTCAACGGGGATTTCAACGCCATTCGTTACTCTCCGCTGACTCAAATCACTCCGCAAAATGTCGAATCAATAGTTAAGGCGGGTGAATATATAATTACCGATACAGTACCGTTTCAATCCGGTCCTGTAATGATAGGTAAAACGCTCTATTTTACAACCGGTTTCAATACGTATGCCGCTGATGCGATTACCGGTAAACTTATCTGGTCACACAAATTCAAAGGCAAAGGCGCCTTGTTGGATAATAGCAGAGGAGTCGCATACGACAACGGTAAAATTTTCCGAAGTACTCTTGATGCACATGTACTTGCATTTGATGCCAAAACAGGCAAAGTTATCTGGGACGTTGTGGCGGGCAACACTGAGTTGGGAGAGTATTGCTGTGCGGCTTGCCTTGTTTGGGGCGGAAAGGTCTATGTTGCAACTGCCGGAAGCGATGTAGGCGCTATAGGGCGTGTAATGGCGCTTGATGAAATCGATGGACATCGGCTTTGGATTTTTGATATAGTACCTGCTGCCGGTCCGGGAGCAGAAACGTGGCCTTCGGATCCAAATAAATTACGGGCTGGCGGAGGAGTCTGGTCGTCTTTTTCTCTCGATACGGAAACAGGTCTCTTATATGTGCCCACAGGCAATCCCGGTCCTGATTTCGTAAAAGACTATCGTCCCGGCGATAATCTATATACATGCTCTGTTGTCATGTTAGATGCCGCAACCGGCAAATTGAGCGGATACCATCAATTTGTCCCTAATGATTATCATGATTGGGATATGGCATCAAGTCCGATTTTATTCTCACTCAAATCGGGAGAAAAAATGGTTGCTGTTGCAGGAAAAGACGGATACCTGTATGGTCTGGACCGCAAATTAGTAAATGTAAAATATAAAATTCCGATTACAACAATTTTCAATACCGATGCGCCGTTAACTAAAGAAGGAACACGCTTTGCGCCCGGCACACAGGGTGGTGTAGAATGGAATGGTCCGGCATATTCACCCGCTTTGAACGCTCTGTTTGTGTCTTCAACAGATTGGGCTTCAACTCTTAAACTTGGTGCTCCCGAGATGCTTCTTAATGCAGCGCCCGGCAAAATGTTCCTTGGCACCGATAATGGATTCGGAGATTTAGATCCGGTTGAAAAATCGTCAGGCTGGTTAACGGCAGTAAATGCCGAAACAGGCAAAGTCTTATGGAAATATCAAGCGCCTAAACCAATGCTCGCGGCTGTTACTCCAACAGCAAGCGGTCTTCTTTTCACCGGTGATTTGGATGGTAACCTGCTGGCATTCGATGCTGCATCAGGAAAAATTCTATTAAATAAAAAAGTAGGAGGCCCTATAGGGGGCGGCATAATTACTTATTCCATAGATGGGAAACAGTATATTGCTGTTGCAACCGGACTAAATAGTTATCTGTTTAAAACAGTATTTGGTATATCATCGATAGTGATTTATTCGCTTCCGTCTAAGAATTAATTCAAAGAATAAATTAGACGTGAGTAAAACAGTAATCCATATAGTGTGTTTACTTGCCGCTTCTGTAAGTTTCCTCTTTTCAGGAAAAACCGAAGCACAGGAAAAAGATACTACATCACACGTCTATCGACTTCCGGAGATTATTATAACGGCACTTCGTGTACCGGTAAAAGAAAGTTCTGTCCCTTACAGTGTTACGATGATGGAAACCAGAAAAAATATTCAGGGTTTGAGTCTTGCTGAAGCGGTTGCCGGGCTTCCGGGTCTGGAAGTTAATGCACGTTATAACCTATCCGTTGGCGATAGAATTACAAACCGTGGATTTGGGGCAAGGACACAATTTGGTGTTCGCGGAGTTCGCATTATTGCAGATGATATTCCTGTAACAATGGCAGACGGACAGACTAACTTAGAGATGATTGATTTGCAGGATTTGTCTTATGTGGAACTTTTGCGGGGACCGGGTTCTTCGCTTTATGGTAATTCTTCCGGAGGTGTTTTAAAACTTTATTCAACCCCGCTGCCTTCAGCGCCGTTTCATTTTTCGCTTTCTTCAACAAACGGCGCTGACGGTTTATTTCGCTTGAATGGTACGATTGGAGGGACGTTCGCAAAGATAAAAGTGTCGGGAAGTTTTACAGACTTCAATTACGAAGGATATCGTGAACATAGTAAATCTAATCTCAAACGGGCTGTTATAAAATTGAGTTCTTCCCTGTCGCCGTCCGATATATTGCTGGTTAGTACGGGCTATGTTCATTTTGTTGCCTTGAGCACTGGTTCTCTCACAAAACAAGAAGCAGAGCAGAATCCAAAACTGGCTAATCCTCTGAGTATTAAAAATATGTCGGGAGAAAATGGGACTCAATTTCAGGTTTCAGCGGCATGGACGCACCGGTATGATTCTATTTCACTTCTTACGATAAACGTTTATGATTCATACCGTTCAGTCAGGAATCCGATTGTAGGCAAGATAATAGAACTCCCTCAAAATGACGGAGGTATCGATGCCTTTTATTACAGCAAGGTAAATATAATGGGAAAAAGGATTGATTGGAGTGTCGGAGCGGAAGCAGGTCTTCGGCTTAATAACAGGAAGAACTATATAAATAATAACGGGTCAGAAGGTGCGTTGTTTATTGACCAGAATGAACGCATAATTAATTCAGGTTTATTTACCCAGACAATCGTTCCGGTAACCCCGGAGATTGACGTTGCAGGAAGCATCCGCTATGACCAAACGTACTTTGGAGTTACTGATTTTCTTTCCAATTCGCCGAATACCGATAATTCGGGAAACAGGACGATGACAGGTATTAGTCCTGCGCTGGGAATCGTTTATCGTTTCTCAAACACACTGAATTTTTTCGCTAATGTTTCTACATCTTTTGAAACACCGACATCAACTGAACTTGCCAATCGCCCCGGCGGTATTGGAGGGTTTAATCCTAATCTTAATCCGTCCCATGCGCTGGAATACGAAGCAGGCATTCGAGGTTCATTTAGTACGATTCTTCAATATGATTTAACCGGCTATATCATAAATATTAAAGACGAACTTATACCATTTGAGGTCATTTCTGATTCGTCAGGCGGACAAGTCTACTACAGGAATGCAGGATCGGCTGTGCATCGCGGTGTCGAGTTATCGATTATTTATTATCCGCTATCTTCACTTAAAGCACTTATTAGTTTAACGTATATTGATGCTGATTTTAAAACCTATGTTGTAAATGGTCTTGATTACTCAGGCAATAAAGTGCCGGGTATAACTCCGCTCAGGATAACGGCAGAGTTAACATATAATACTCCGTTTGAATTCTATGTCTCTTTGCTTATGCAAACATCCGGCAAAGTTACTGCCAATGATGCCAATACAGCGTATGCCGATTCTAAAACTGTTTTAAATTTTGATATAGGGCACGATGGAATCTCTTTCGGAAAAAATAAAAAAATTAAGTTGATGCTGTCCGGCGGCATTTCAAATATTTTTGATACTCACTATATCAGTTCGGTTTCAATAAATGCTGCTGCAGGCAGGTATTATGAGCCGGCTCCGGGTCGTTCCTTTTTCTTAAATGCACGTTTAGTTTACAAATAGCATTTCATCAATATATTTATCGTATAACTAAAACTCGCTGTCGTGAATCTAATCCTTAATGCGCGAGCCAAACCTGTACATTCCACCTCACTTTGTATTGTTTATTCTCTTAGTTCCTATACCGGTTTTCTAACTCCGTCTGGTAAACCTGTCAGCAAAATCCATTTGCTACAGGAAGAGACAGAGTGTAGCGGGTTGTATCTTTGTAATAACAATAATATTCTTTTCCCCTTGATACCTGTTTGCTACACCTGTCTGCTACAGTCAGAGACAGAGACAGAGACAGAGTCAGAGACAGAGTCAGAGACAGAGACAGAGACAGAGTCAGAGACAGAGTCAGAGTCAGAGACAGAGACAGAGTCAGAGTCAGAAACATATTATTGCGAGTGGTATCTCTTCAAAAATATTTTATATGATTTTTGCTCTTTCTCAATTGCACTCGCCTCCACCTGTCTGCTAAAGGCAGAGGCAGAGACATATTATTGCGAGTGGCATCTCTTCAAAAATATCCTATTTGATTTTTCTCTTTCTCAATAGCCCCCCGCCTTCACCAGTCTGCTAAAGGTAGAGGCAGAGACAGAGACAGATAATTGCGGGCGGCATCTTTGCAAAAATATATTATTCGATTTTTCTCTTTCTCAATTGCTCCCGCCTTAAGTCAGAGACATATTATTGCGAGTGGTATCTCTTCAAAAATATTTTATTTAATTTTTGCTCTTTCTCAATTGACCCCGCCTTCACCTGTCTGCTTCACCTGTCTGCTACAGTCAGAGACAGAGGCAGAGTCAGAGACATATTATTGCGAGTGGTTTCTCTTCAAAAATATATTGTTTGATTTTTGCTCTTTCTCAATTGCACTCGCCTTCACCTGTCTGCTGCACCTGTCTGCTACAGACAGAGACAGAGACAGAGACAGAGACAGAGACATATTATTGCGAGTGGTATCTCTTCAAAAATATATTATTTGATTTTTGCTCTTTCTCAATTGCCCCCGCCTTCAGGCGGGGGAAGAGAAATCCCTAAAATCGGCTTTAGCCGAATGTTCTTTTCATAATAATATCGCTGTCATATCTTAATAAATATAAATTTCGTTTTCAGGAATTCTCTGGCGATCTCCGGCTGAAACTCCCGTTTCACACCCGAATTCAACTGTACATATCTCATTTATTTACAACTATTTAAACATACGCTTGGTCATTTATTGAATACTCTGAACTATTATTTATTATTTTTGTATTGCAAATAAATTCGTATCAAATATTGATTTCATTAATTTGTAACATGTGTGCTATAACTAATATTTGTCATGACTCAGAAATGATACCAAAAATGATACCCCGGGGGTCATTTTTAAATTACTTAAAAATCAATATGTTAATATTACTTAACGGTGTTAATGAGACCTTTTTGAAATCTTTTGAAAACCCAATTACATAAATGACTGTTTTTTCAATATCGATAGGCTGAAAATGACACCAAAAAGGTGTCATTCTGATACCCCCGGTGTCAAAGAAAAAAATACAATTATTTTAATGTAATGCTATCTTTAATATAATTCGTCACTTAAGTGAAACGTTTCGACAGAAAAATCGTCTATTATAAAAAGCATAAAACAGAAAATGGACTCACAAAAAAAGACCGCGAGAATTGCAGGCCTACTGTATCTTTTGGTTGTATTAACAGGCGTCTATTGTATTATGTATGTTCCGGCACAAACTATTATCAAGGATGATGCAGCCGCAACTGCAAAGAACATCCTCTCCAAAGAATTTATATTCCGTACGGGTATAATTTGCGATATCATCAGCAATACTATTTTTGTTCTTCTGGGATTGACTCTTTACAGGCTGCTAAAACAGGTTAATGAATATAAGGCTAAACTTATGCTTGCGCTTGTGCTTGTGCAGATACCTGTTGTTTTCATAAATCAGACATTCAACATTACTTCTCTGATGATTTTCAAAGGAGAAATACTGAAAACATTCGAGCCCGCTCAGAGGCTTGACGCCGCAATGATGTTCCTTAAAATTAATAGTTACGGAACATTGACTCAGGAAATGTACTGGGGAGTGTGGCTGATTCCGATAGCCATGCTGGTTTTCAAATCCGGATTCATACCGCGGATTCTCGGGGTATTTCTTTTTGCCGCAGGTGTCGCGTATATGATTGACAGTTCCGTGTCTATACTTTTTCCGGATTACCATGCATTCGTAACCCGGCCGACGCTTTTAATTGTCTTTGTCGGTGAAGTTTCCATAACACTGTGGCTTTTAATAAAAGGTGTAAGAGATAATATTCCAGTGATTTGAATAATTCGAAATATCATTTTATTCTTACATACTTTTTATAATTGTACGGCTTTCTGCCCCATACCGCAATTCCGTATCCGGTCAGAAATTCGTTTTTTTTGTCTTCGGCGTGCCAGCGCTTTTCGAATTCTTTTATCGGGATGTATCCTTTTCCGAATATGGCTGGGTCCTCGAAGTATATGTTCTTATTGTCATAACCGATTGCAATCATGTAGTGTCCGAATGCGTTTGTCCTGATGTATTTTACATCTGACGTCTTCCATGCCTGGGCAAGCACTATCACGGGTATCTCTTTATTTATAAATGAGATTATATCCGCTATATCCATTGAACGTGCTTCGACCTTGAATTTATTTCTTTTAAAGAATTCGATAATATGTTCTGTCTCTGTTCCCGTGGCTGTTCTGGTTTTCAGTTTTTTCAGCAGTTTAATTTCATTTAAATCGAATCCATAGTAAGCCATTACTGCCTGAACGCATATATCGCCGCAGTCGAAATCGGAATACTGTAAAGCATCTGGTATATAAAGCATTTTGGACATATTATTTATTGTAAATTTACCGGATTAGTGTTATTGGAAAATAAGAATTTTATTTTATATAAAGGCACATTAAAAACGATAATACTTACACGATAAAATTAAACAAACTAACGAACTGATTTATAGGGACATAAAAAAGTATTAAGAAGAAAAAAAATTTCCGATATAAATTCCTCTCACATTGAGACGCGCAGTCTTAATATGAGAATAAAATTTTGATGATTCAAACTGCTGTATTAGTTCGACATAATCATTCACTTTAACCGTACATGATCAAAGTGCGAGTCTTCGAAGTATTAATCATTCCGCCGAACTTATCCTATAAGATTAAAAAGTCCGATTCCAAACAAAAAACAGACATAATTTTAAAAACTCCTGGAAATCAATACTGGCATGGCATTTGCTGTAACATAGTCAAGCAACAATTTTAAATTCAATAAGGAGTAATTTAAATGAAATCAGTAATCACAATTCTGCTTACAGTATTTTTAGCAGTTCAGTTTTCCAAAGCGGCAGTAATTGATACAACAAAAGTATATGGAGTAACAATTGATGCCACAAGCCAGATCTCTTCAATTGTAACTTCACTTTCACGTCATTGCAAAAAACCGACAACACGCATTGTATTCGATGAATGGGTCCCCGCTACCGATTATGCGGCACCGGTAAGTAAAATTCACAACGTTAGTTTCATTATGGGTGAACTTCTCGACAGTTATTATATGAAGCAATATAGTTTACAGCAATATACTGACCGCACCAATGAATACGTCAATTTGCTCGGCAGCAAAGTCGATATCTGGGAAATAGGAAATGAAGTAAACGGCGAATGGTGCGGTACAACAAGCACTGTCGTAGCAAAACTTAATGTTGCTTATGATATAGTGAAAGCCAAAAACATGAAAACCGCCCTAACGCTTTATTACAACAATAATTGCTGGGAAAATGCAAGCAACGAAATGTTCCGCTGGGCAAAGGCTAACATAAACACGAAGATGAAAAACGGACTGGATTATGTGTGGGTATCATATTACGAAGACGATTGCAACGGATATCAGCCAAACTGGCAAAAAGTTATGGACAGTCTGCACGTGCTGTTCCCGAATTCGAAAATAGGAATCGGCGAATGCGGAACGACAAAATCTACAAAGAAGGCATCATACATAAACAGATATTACGGAATGAAAATAACAACCCCGAATTATGTCGGCGGTTATTTCTGGTGGTATTACAAACAGGATTGTGTACCTAACACCAAAACATTATGGACGACTATGGACAGAGCATTTTCCGGAACGAGTATAGCAGAAGATCCTTTAAGCGATATAAAATCCGACACTAAATTCAAACTTGGAGATAACTATCCTAATCCGTTCAATCCCACGACAAGAATAGCGTTTTCGATTCCCCGCGAATCTTATGTGTCGCTCAAAGTATATGACAACATCGGGAGAGAAATAGCCGTACTTGTCAACGGCGTCAAGGACGAAGGCGAATACGCGGTTGATTTCAATGCCGACAGATATGCCGCGGGTGTATATTATTATAGACTTTCTGTCGGAAACCAGACTCAGGTCAAAAGAATGATTTTAGTAAAGTAATTTTATAGAAATCGGTATTCGAAGCATATTTTATAAAATAGTTTTTATCAAAAGACATCGAATCAAAAAGCCCGGCGCGCCGGGCTTTTTCATTCCTAAGCCGGATATCGAGTCTTCTAATTTTTAATAAGGAAGAGGATAATCAGATAATTCCAATGCGTTAAGTTAGTCTTTGTTTTCGGCGGCAGTTCTGATGATTTGCCGGACCGGAATAAGGTTTTAATCCGGCCGGGTTGAATGTTTTTGGCTTTAATGGTGTTAGAAGATTATCATTCATCTAACAAAAAAAACAATATGAAAAAATTTATGCAAGTTTCAAAAGCGCTGTTTGCACTGTCCGTTTTAGGTGTGGTATGCTTCTCCAGCATATTCCCTTCTTGCGGTGTTTCAACCGCAAATCTTTCGGATGTAAAAGTGTGTTCTTCGCTTAACGGCAGCGAATGCAGCGGCGATGTATCTTCATTTCCGGGCGATGTACCGGCTATTTACTGCTCCGCAAATATTAAAAATGCACCCGCAAAAACAAAAGTAACTTTCGATTGGAAACACGGAAGCGAAAGCATGGGAAAAGCCGAAGTGGAAACGGAGAGCGGAATTGTAAATTCTACCTTCAGACCTAATTCAGCATTGGAGCCGGGTAAATATTCCGTAGTTGTTAAAATAGCCACTGACAATGCAACACCCGTAACAAAAGAATATACAATCGAATAATTAAAGATATCGAAATTTTGATGTATTAACGACTGCCGGTTACGAAACATTGATTTCTATCGGCAGTTCTAATTTCGCTTATTTCTTCAATGAATCGGCCTATAACATTGGCGGTTATTATTACTTCAAAATATTTATGCTTGAATATTATTAAGCAGCAAATTAAGTTTAATTGAATCCTTCTTTGTTTTAAAAATTAAAGAATAAGAAAAAGATATTATGAGCAATTTATTTTCACCTTTGAAAATCAGAGGAGTAGAACTAAAGAACAGGATTGCCGTATCCCCCATGTGTCAGTATTCTAGCGTCAACGGTATGCCGTCCGACTGGCATCTGGTTCATCTCGGCAGCCGTGCTGTGGGAGGTGCGGCATTAATCATACAGGAAGCCACGGCTGTTTCGCCTGAAGGCAGAATATCGCCTGACGATGCGGGAATATGGAGCGATGAACATGCAGAAGCATATAAAAGAATAACGGAATTTTTAAAATCACAAAATGCCGTTCCCGGAATTCAGTTAGCCCATGCCGGAAGAAAAGCATCAACGTATTCACCTTTTAAAGGAAGCGGTGAGGTGAAACCTGAAGACGGCGGATGGCTTACATACGGTCCGTCTCCGAAACCGTTTTCTGAAAATTATCCTGTGCCTAAAGAAATGACAAAGCAGGATATCGACAAGGTGATTTATGATTTCATAAAAGCATCCGAAAGAAGTCTGGATGCGGGGTATAAAGTTATTGAACTTCACTTCGCGCACGGATATCTGATTCACGAATTCCTTTCGCCTCTTTCCAATAATAGAAAAGACGAGTACGGCGGAAGTTTCGAAAACAGGTGCCGCCTGCTATTGGAAATTATTACTGCCGTCAGAAATATAATTCCCGACAACATTCCTCTCTTTGCGAGAATATCTTCTACCGATTGGACGGAAGGAGGAGTGACCATAGAAGATTCACTGAAATTAACTGCAATGATGAAAGAAGCCGGAATCGATTTGGTGGACTGCTCAAGCGGCGGAAACGTGCATAAGGCGAACATTCCTGTAGGTCCGGGTTATCAGGTTGCTTTTTCCGAAAGAATTAAAAAAGAGGCTGACATTCTTACAGGTGCGGTCGGTTTAATTACTTTACCGGAACAGGCAGATGAAATTATTAAAACCGGACAGGCTGATATTGTCCTTCTTGCACGAGAAATGCTGAGAGATCCTTACTGGGCGCTGCATGCCGCAAAGAAATTAAATGTGAATTACGAATTGCCGAAGCAATACGAAAGGGCGAAATAAAAAACGTAATTTACGTCGAATATATAAAACAGTTTTTTCCATAATATATTTTACTAAACCCGCTCTATATTAGTAATTTTTATTTGGTTCTGTTATTATCCGTGTAATGACCTCCTGAAACGCCATGGTATTATCGATAATAAATTTCTTTATAAAGTATTTGGATTTTTATCTATGAAACGTATTCGTCTCTTAAAGCATACTATTTACGTTTATTTTTTCTTATTGTTGAGTGTGTTGTCATTCGTCGTATATTATTATCGCTGATAACGAATATTCGCCTCTAACAGAGAATTTGTTGAATGTAGAAACAAATTTATTTAGTTTTTCTCGTATAATGTACCGGGATTCTTTATATATAAAAAGAATACACGGGACTGATATCTAAAGAAACTTGGAAAAATAAGATTATGGCGTCATCGGATAAAAACAAATCGGGCGATACATCAAAAAAGGTAAAAAAGTCAAACACACTAATTGATAAACCCGGCAAAAAAAAGACCACACCCCCGCTCAGCGAAATAAAACGTCTTAAGAACGAACCCAAAATCCGGAAGTTGTCAAATGAAACCCTGATAAAACAAGCCGAAGAAAAAGAAATGAGGGAAGAGGTATGTCCAAATATTTTTCCCGGTTTAATAGCGGCATTGAGCAGGGAAGGAACAATACTGGAATTAAAAGGAGGGCAGGGCGAAGGAATATTTTCCGATTCCGAATTTGTAATAAATAAAAACATAAGTGAGTGCTTACCGGATGAAATATGTCAAAAATATTTTTCCTCAATAAAAAATTTAAACAAGAAAAATAATAGTGCTTTATTTAATTATTCTTTGATAAATAAGAGCAAAGAAAATTATTACGAAGCAAATTTGTATTTGTTGAAGAATGACGAAATATTGCTCGTATCACGAAATATTACGGGAATAAAAGAATCAATAAGTTCAATGACGGGAAAAGACAGGCTTCTGAGCGCCTTTGCAAATGCAACGGGATGTCTTCTCTCTTTTCCGGACTTGAAATCGTCTGTTAATGAATCTTTGAAACTAATAGGTGAAGCCGTTGAAGTGGACCGATTATATATTTTTGAAAATCATAAGGATGATAAAGGCAGACTTCTGATGAGTCAGACATTTGAATGGTGCCTTAATCCTTTGGAGGCACAGATTGACAATCCGGACCTCCGGAATTTCGATTACAAAAATGTTCCGAGATGGCAGTCGCTTATGATAAACGGCAAATCAGTGTGCGGATTGGTAAAGGATTTTCCCGAATCAGAAAGAGAAATTCTGGAACCGCAAAAAATAAAATCGCTGCTTGCCATACCGATATTTGTAGATAATTTTTTCTGGGGATTTATAGGTTTTGACGATATAAAGAAAGAAAGGATATGGAGCGAAGTAGAGGTTGATATTTTGAAGTCACTGGCAAACATACTTGCGCTTTATATCGAAGAAAAAAGAACAGAAGAAAAATATTTCAATAAGGCAAAGGAACTCTGGATACTTAATCAGGTAATAATTTCCGCAAATCAATCGCCCGACCTGAATCAGATTTTCAAAAATGTAATGAAAAGCATTCTGGACCTGCTCGATTTTGACGGCGGCGGTATTTACATAGTAAACGATTCCAAAAAAACCGCTGAACTCGTATATCATTCCGGCATAACAAAAGAACATCTTGATGAAATAAAATCACTTGAAATAACAAAAGAGCCCTACGAAAGAATTTTTATTGATGGAGTGCCTTTATTCACTGATAATTACCATCTGCTGAATCCCGAAGCGTCCAAAAATTTCTCTATACTTTCGCTTGCCAGCATTCCTGTCAGAGTTGAAGACAAAATCATCGGCGCCATAAACGTTAAAAGCAGAAAAAGAAAAGTTGTCGGTGAAATGCAGAAGAATCTTCTTCGCTCGATAGCCGATCAACTTGCAGGCGCCGTTCAAAGAAGACAAATATTTGATTACCTTATTCAGAACGAACAGAACCTTAATTCTTTTTTCAATACGATAGAAGATATGCTCTTTGTGCTTGATGGCAGCGGAAACATGATAAAAGTTAACGAGGCTGTAACAAATAAATTAAAGTTTTCCGAAAAAGAACTTGTCGGTCAGAATGTGCTGACTGTCCATATTCCCGAAGGAAGGTCTGAGGCTCAAAGGGTTGTTGGAGAAATGCTTGCCGGAAATCTGGATGTGTGTTCCGTGCCTCTTATTTCAAAATACGGAGATGTTATAAAAGTTGAGACTAAGGTAAAACTCGGGCAATGGAACAATGAACAGGTTATATTCGGAATCAGCAGGGATATATCTCAGAGAATACAGATGGAGAACAACTTAAAACTCAGTGAAGAGAGGTGGAAATACGCGCTGGAAGGCAACGGAGACGGGCTCTGGGATTGGAATTTACTTACAAACGATGTTTTTCTGTCGAAACGCTGGAAAGAAATGCTAGGATACAAGGAAGATGAACTTGAAAATTCACTGGCAACCTGGGAATCGAGAGTGCATCCGGATGATTTAAAAAAAACTTATGAAGATATCGAAAAACATTTAAGCGGAAAGACGGAGTACTATCAGAACGAGCACAGAGTGAAAAGCAAGGACGGGACTTATAAATGGATTCTCGACAGAGGCAAGATAATGGAATACGATTCAAACGGTAAACCCATAAGAATGGTTGGAACGCATGTTGACATTACATTAAGGAAACAAATGGAAGACTCGCTGAAAGAAAGCGAATCAAGAAACAGAGCAATGCTCGGGTTGATTCCTGATATGATGTTCATAATGACGCACGACGGTTATTATACCGATTATCACGTGCCGGACGAACTTAAACAGCATGTAAAACCCGAGGCATTCATTGGAAAGCATTTGAGTGAAGTTTTGACAGCCGAAATAGCGGAAAAGTTTCTTGAATTTTTCAAACTTGCGGAAAAAACAAAGAAGACACAGGTGTTTGAATATTGTCTTGAAAAAAATGATGAAAGAGAACGCGCGTATTATGAATCCAGAATATTGACTTACGGCACGGAGAATAAAATTCTGACAATAGTAAGGGATATTACCGAAAAGAAAAGATACGAAGCAGCCGTGCAGCAAAGCGAAAAAAGATACAGATTCCTCGCTGAAAATTCACAAGATTTAATATGTTTTCATATGCTCGACAATAGTTACGAATTTGTAAGCCCGTCGATAAAAACAATTCTGGGTTATACGGAAGACGAAGTGTTAAACAAATCTCCGTATGATTTTATATATGAAGAGGATGCGAAAAAAATTACGAACTCAATAGATACTAAAATTTTCGATAAACAGCCGACTTATTTAATCGAAGCAAGGTTTAAACATAAAAACGGCAACCTTGTATGGCTGGAAATTCTTCTTTCAGCCGTACGTGATGAGGACGGCAGAATATTTAAAATTCTGTCAATATCCAGAGATATAACTCTCAGGAAAAAAGCAGAAGATGACATAAGAAGCGCATATGAAAAAGAAAAAAGTTTAAACGAGTTAAAATCCGTATTCATAAGCACAACATCGCACGAATTCAGAACACCGCTTTCCTCGATTCTCTCTTCGGCGGAACTGCTGGAATTTTACAGTTCGGCCTGGTCGGACGAGAGAAAAAAACAGCATTTGCAGAAAATTAAAACGTCGGTAAACAATATGACAGTTATGCTGAATAATATACTCTCGTTCAACAAAGCGGAAACAGGCAGAATATCCTTTAACAGAACAATAACAAATGTAAGAGAATTGTGTGAAAATATGATTTCCGATTTTAAAGAAAGAACTTTAAATAAATTTAAAACGAATTTCGAATATACTGCCCGGAATACGGATTATGAAATCGATTCCAAATTAATATTGCAGGCGCTGAATAATCTGCTTGAAAACTCGACGAAATTTTCAAAAGAAGGCAGTTTAATTAAACTGACAGTTTCGGACGAAGAAGAAAAACTTATATTTGAAGTCTTGGATGAAGGAATGGGCATCCCCGATTCCGACAGAGAAAAACTGTTCTCCCCTTTTTACAGGGGGAGCAACGTAAATTTAATACAGGGAACGGGAATAGGTCTCTCGCTGGTAAAAGAAATAGCCGAAATGCACAAAGGCACAATATCATTCAGAAAAAATACTCCGAAGGGAACAATATTTAAACTTGAGATAAAAACATAAACTAATTTTTATCAAAATGAAGAAAAAAGTTTTGATTATTGAAGACGATTTAAGCGTCAGGGAGAATATTTCCGAAATACTCATAGAGGAAGGGTATGAAGTATTACAGGCTGTGAACGGCAAAAAGGGATATCAGGAAGCCGTAAGAAATATTCCTGACATAATAATATGCGATATTCTGATGCCGGAAATGAACGGATATGAGGTAATACATTTTTTAAAAAAGAACCCTCTTACAAGAGATATTCCTTTTCTCTTTCTGACTGCCAAAACCGACCTTTCGGATATAAGGAAAGGAATGGGTACGGGTGCAGATGATTATATAACAAAACCATTTTCGATAAAAGATTTGCTGAATGCCATAAAAATCCGTCTCGAGAAATACGAAAGCAATAAGAAAAAACTGAAAGAATTAACTTTGAGCCTCGAAATGTCTTTGCCGCATGAATTGAGGACGCCCCTTGTCGGAATTATCGGTTTTTCCAGATTGATTGCAGATAATCCGGAACTGTACTCATATGAAGAGATTAAAGAATTTGCGGAAGGAATATATAGATCTGGAAAGAGACTGCACAGGCTGATTGAAAACTTTTTATATATTGCCCGTCTTGAAATAATTTCGGCGAACCCGTCAGAATTAAACAAGCAAAAAATGGAAAGGGTAAGCAAAGCGGGGACAATTCTCAATCAGGCGGCAGTCGAAAAAGCAAAATACGCCGAAAGAGTGGAAGATCTTGAAGTGAGCATTTCCGATTTTGAGGCGAAAATATCTCTGGAAGGATTTATGAAAGTACTGGATGAAATAATCGATAACGCCTTCAAGTTTTCTTCTCCCGGGGATAAAGTCCGTATAAAAACGGGGGAGGAAGATGAATTCATTGTTATATCCGTTTCTAATGAAGGCAGTCAAATGACTGAAGAACAAATAACCGCAATCATGCCCCACATGCAGTTCGAGCGAAAATTTCATGAACAGCAAGGTCCCGGATTAGGACTGTCAATCGCAATGAAAATTGTCGAACTCTATGACGGCAAAATCATAATTACAAGCGGCGATAATAAAATTACGTTTGATATAAAATTATTTAAGCCATAAATATGAAATATAATAAGTATGTATTGCTGGTTGAGGATGACGAGTCTTTACGGGAAAATATCGGATTAATACTTGAGGGAGAGGGATTTAAGGTTACTAAAGTTGTTGACGGACTGACGGCTGTAAGGGAAATTGAAAACACAAGATTCGATATCATACTTTGCGATATAATGATGCCGGGCAAAGACGGTTATGGAGTACTCGAAAGCATAAAAGCCATGGAAATGAAATTTCCTCCGCCGTTTGTTTTCCTGACCGCAAAAACCGAAAGAAGCGATATGCGCAGGGGAATGGAATTAGGCGCAGATGATTTCATTACAAAACCGTTTACAAGAGATGAACTTCTGAATTCAATAAAAATACAACTTGCGAAAAGAGATAAGATTAATAATAAAATTAATGCCGAAAAAGAACTTCTCGAAAGGATTAAAAACAGACTTCAAAACGAAAATGCTCTATTACGCCTCAGTAAAACCGATGAGAAGAGCAGTCAGTCTTTAAAATACGAAGAAAATATATTCCTTTCCGACAACAGTAAATCGGATTTCATAAAGATAAGCGATATCTTATATCTTTCTGCCGCCAAAGATTATACAAAAATATACACTAATGACGGCAAGTCGTTTTGTATAAGAAAACCTCTGAAAACATGGGAAAGCAAACTCCCGCCTGAACATTTTTTACGGATACACCGTTCAACAATTATTAATACGGAATATATACTGAAAGTTGAAAGATGGTTCAATTACTCTCATAAAATTTATCTGAAAGATGTAAGCGAGGCATTTGTTATAAGCCAGCGGTACAGCAGGAAATTTAAAAAAAGTATTACGAAGATGTGATTAAAGTTATTTTGTAATTGTGTGTTTTTTGATTTAATTTTGCCCTTGCTTACGGCAAAAGATAATAAATCCGGGAATACGGCCTTAAAAAGACAAAATAGTCTTTCAGACGTTCGGTAAAACCGTTATATTACAAAAGGAAGTATTCGTGATAAATTTATACATGTTGACCTGCAGCAGTTATAAACCCGTGAAATGAATCATTGGTTTTATTTTGCATTTTAAATACCGCCCAAAGGCATGAGTCTGAATCTATTTGAACGAATCCTTGTTTTGAATAAGAAATTTAAACTATTATTATGCGCATATTTTTAAACATACTGCTTGTACTTGTAGTGCTTTTGTTCGGATTCTTTTTTGAAAAAGAAGAAGATAATGATAACGATGAATTAATATATAAAGACGGAGTTCTTATTCAATGCGGAGTAGAGCGCTGGTCTATAAAGACGTGTATAGATTCCGACACTACGAAAGTTAATTTCAGCAATATAATTCCGAGCACTATTGCTTATCAGAGGTCGCTTCCTGTACAATCGACTCTGCCTGCAAATAACAGGCTTCCGCTCGAAGACACGGTTTATTCTCTTAACTGTCATCTGATAAAATATAAACTCGAATCGGATCAGGATATACACATGGTTATATCTACAATCAATAATCCCGGCGAAACAATGGTGGCTGAAATTTGCGATCCCGCATGTCCAAGCATAATTAACACAAGCAGGTATGCGGAACTTTCTGCTTTAAGAACCTGGTTTGTATCGAATTATAACCCAACGTCAAACTGGAAATATACGGATGTAAATATTCATATTACGGGCGTTGGCTTTTATGATTTTTCGCACGGGCAGTCGGGCGCGGCGCCGAATCAAAGGGAAATTCACCCCGTGCTTACAATGACGCTTGCTTACGTAGGAATTAATATTATTTCGAGCGAAATACCTTCTTCGTTTGTGTTATCTCAGAATTATCCGAATCCTTTTAATCCCTCGACAACAATAAAATTTTCAATCCCTGAAAACGGCAGTACAAAATCGGGAAGCAAGGTCTCACTTAAGGTCTATAACGTGCTCGGCAAAGAAGTGGCAACGCTCGTAAACGAATCCCTTCAGCCCGGCACCTATGAGGTTCCGTTTAACATTACGCAGTATTCCGAAGAGCAGAGTACAAGCGGTGTTTACTTTTACCGCTTAAAAACAAATGATTATTCGGATGTAAAACGCATGCTTCTGATAAAATAATTTTTTAATCCATTCTATACTAAGTTGAAACAATTAACCGGGTTGACTGAATATGTGAAACAGTATTTTTTTTAGTACTTTAATAATTCAGAAAAATATCTTATAATAAATTGAGTATATTATATTCACAAATCCGTACTGTCGAAGAATTGATAATAAATCGCACAACAATATTACCTCTTTCACCATATTTTAGCAAAAACTATAGTGTTTATTTGTTTCTGGCAATCACAAGAATACGTTAAAATATTTTTTTTAAAATAGCATACTAAATAATTAGTACTGTGAAAAAACCTGACCAAACTGACTTAGAAAACAAATACCATGCCTTTATTGAACAGGCGGCGGATGCATTATTGGTGCATGATTTTCAGGGACGATTTGTTGAAGTGAACCGGAGAGCATGCGATATTCTGGGATACACAAGAGAAGAACTTTTAAATATGAGCGTTACTGATGTGGAGCAGGATTTTAACCTGAAGAGCGCACAGGCTGAATGGAGTAAAATTAAAGAGCGTGAATATTTTACTCTTTACGGGCATCAGAAAAGAAAGGACGGAACCGTATTTCCGGTTGAAATAAGATTCGGACTTTTTATTTTGTCAGGCGAAAAATATTTTATGGGGTTGGTAAGAGATATTACTGCTCAGAAAGCCGCCGAAGAAAAAATCCGTAACGAAGAGAAAAAGTACAGAACAACACTTGATAATATTCTGGAAGGCTGCCAGATAATAGATTTCGATTGGCGGTATATTTATCTAAACGATTCTGCCGACAAACATAACAGGCGCCCAAAACACGAATTGCTCGGGAAAAAATATACCGATATGTGGCCGGGTGTTGAAAGAACGGAAGTGTACGCAAAAATTAAACATTGTCTTGAGAAAAGAATTTCCTATCAGTTTGAAAACAAATTTATTTTTCCTGACGGCTCTCCGGGCTGGTTTGAATTATCAATACAACCTGTACCCGAAGGAGTTTTCATACTTTCGTACGATATAACATCACGAAAGGAGGCGGAGCGGGCTCTTCAGGAAAACGAAAAACGATTAAGATTTGCTCTTGAGGGGACAAATGACGGCATCTGGGACGTTCAAATGAAAACCGGAAAATGTTATTTAAGCCCACGGGGATGTGAGATTCTCGGATATACATTTGCAGAACTTCCTCAAATTGAAAAGCAATGGCGAGATATGGTTAATTCGGAAGACATTCATGGAACTCTGAATAATCTTGAAAATCACATCTCCGGAAAATCCGGCTTGTTTGAAGTTGAACAAAGAATTAGAACAAAATCAGGCGAGTGGAAATGGGTGTTGACGAGAGGTAAAGTTGTTGAGCGTGATTCCGACGGAAACCCTCTGCGTATGACAGGGACGCTTACAGATATTTCAGAACAGAAATCTGCAAAAGAAGCGCTTCATGAAAGCCGGGAACGGTTTTATTCGCTTTTCGAAAACAGTTTTGATGCAATAATGCTGACGGTTACGGATGGGACCGTCCTTTCTGCTAATCCTGCTGCCTGCCGAATGTTTCAGAGAACGGAAGAAGAAATTTGTAAACTAAGCCCTATTGCTCTTGTGGATGTCACCGATACCCGATTGAATAAATTTTTGAAAGAACGAAATGATTTTGGACGGACAAAGGGTGAACTAACTTTTGTAAGGAAAGACGGGACAAAATTCGAAGGAGAAATTACATCTTCCATATTTGCTGATAAATACGGCGCTGAACGGACGAGTGTTATTATCCGGGATATTTCTGAGCGCAAAAAAAGTGAAGACATATTAATTCAGAGTGAGAAAAAGTACAAATATTTGTTTGACAACAATCCGTTTCCGATGTGGATTTATGATCTGGAAACACTGCGGTTTCTTGAAGTGAATGAGGCGGCAGTGTCTCATTACGGATATACAAGAGAAGAATTCCTAAAAATGACACTCAAAGATATCCGGCCTGAAGAAGATATAAAACGTCTTTTAAAGGATGTCGAGGATACAAAGGATATTTTGAATTTTGCCGGAAATTGGAGACACAGACTGAAAAACGGCAATATTATATTCGTAGAGATAGTATCTCACCTCGTTGATTTTGAGAACAGACCCGCGAGACTTGCGCTTGCAAATGATATTACGGAAAAAATTCAGACGCAGGAAGAATTAAAAGAAAGCGAAGAAAAATACAGAACGCTTATTGAAATTTTTTCGGATGCGGTTTTCATAAACCATAACAATAAAATAGTTTATGCAAATAATTCCGCCCGTAAACTATTTGGTGCAAAAACCGACAATGAGTTGATCGGTATATCTCCCTTCAAAGTTTTTCATCCTGATTTCCATCCGCTAATGAAACAAAGGATAGAAACTTTGCTTGAAGGAAAGACAGGCGTTACGGCGGCGGAAGAACAAATTGTACGTCTTGACGGAAAAATTGTGGATGTTGAAGTAACGGCAACTCCATTCATACTTAAGGGACAGAAAGCGATACAGGTCGTGTTGCGTGATATCACGGAAAGAAAACGCTCGGAAGAAGTGTTGAAAAAACTTACTGAACGTTTCAATCTTGCAACGGAGGCTGCACAAATAGGTGTCTGGGACTGGGATATCCGTGGAGATAATCTTTTATGGGATAACCGAATGTATGAATTATATGGAATTAACAAGGAAGTCTTCCCTGAGGCATACAACGCGTGGTTAAACGGAATTCATCCTGACGACAGGGAATCAAGCAATGAATTCTCACAGAAGGCAATCAAAGGTGATATAGACTATGATACGGAATTCCGGGTTCTGTGGCCGGATGGTTCAGTGCACTGGCTGAAAGCAAACGGTAAGGTTTTCAGAGATGAAAAAGGTGTTGCTCTCCGTATGGTTGGTATTAATTATGAAATTACTGAAAGAAAACAAGCCGAAGAATCACTAATAGTCAACGAAGAAAGATTCAGGCATGTTACCGATTGTTCCGGTGTATGGGTATGGGAGACGGATAAAGACGGAATCTACACTTACGTAAGTCCGATGGAAGAAAATATTCTGGGTTACAAAGTCGATGAACTTATAGGAAAAAAACACTTTTATGATTTCTTCATACCTGAAGTAAAAATGGAATTAAAAGCGGCGGCGATGGGTGTGTTTGAACGGAAAGAAAACTTTAGAAACTTTGAAAATGCAAATATTCACAAAGAGGGCTATGTAGTTTATCTCGAAACAAGCGGGCTGCCGATGCATGATGAGCATGGAAACTTTATTGGATATCGCGGCGCAGACAGGGATATTACACCCCAAAGGCTTGCAGTAGAAGCGCTTAAAAAAAGCGAAGAGTCCTTAAGGCAGGCACAGCATCTCGCAAAAATCGGTAACTGGGAATACAACCCCAAAAACGGGAATGCGGTGATGTCGCGTGAGTGTTTCAATATCTTCGAACTTGATGAGAATCTTCATTCCGATAAACTTTTTGAAATTGCGATGGAAAAAATTCATCCCGAAGACAGAGTAATACTTGAGGAACTGATGAATAGTGCGATTAAGAAAGACGCCGGATTTAATTTTGAATACAGAGTTGTTTTCCCCGAAGGAAAAATCAAACATATATCCGGAGTTGGCAAAGCGATTGAAAACAATAACGGTGAAATCATAAATCTAAGAGGGATTATACAGGATATTACCGAGCGTAAAAAATCGGAAGAAAAATTAAATGAAGCCCTTTATCGTTTCGAGACAATTATTCGGACATCGCCGCAGGCAATAATTGTTGTTGATACTGAAGGCGCGGTAATATTATGGAATAATTCGGCAGAACAGATTTTCGGATGGAATGCGGAAGAAGTAATAGGAAAAACAAATCCCATAATTCCGGAAGATATGCTGGAAGAAGTATACGATGTAAAAGTAAGAGTTCTAAAGGGAATGACAGTAAAAGGTATTGAAACCCAGCGCCTGAATAAAAACGGAAATCGAATCGACGTTAGTTTTTCAGCGACGCCGTACCGTGACGGACAGGGTGAAATAGCGGGTATTCTTGCATTAGTTGAAGATATTACGGAAAGGAAAAAAGCAGAGCAGGAAATAAAGAAACTGAACGAGGAACTTGAACAGCGCGTTATTGAAAGGACTTCGCAACTTGAGGAAGCAAACAAAGAACTCGAAGCATTTTCATATTCTGTTTCGCACGACCTTCGTGCGCCCCTGAGGGCTATTTCGGGATTTTCGAAAATAATAACCGAAGATTATTCGGCTAAACTCGATGACGAGGGCAGGGAATACCTGAACGACATAATTTCCAATTCCGTCAGAATGTCAAAACTTATAGATGATCTTCTTGAACTTTCGAGATTCGGAAGAAAACAAATTACCAGAACTCATATCAACATGAAAGAACTGTTTGCCGATGTTTGCGCTGATGAAAATTCGCTGCTGGAAAAAAAGGCTAAGATAAAAATTTCAAAACTGCACGATGCCTTTGGGGATTTCAATCTTATTAAACAGGTTGCGGTAAATTTGATTTCAAATGCACTGAAATATTCTTCGAAAGAAACTAATGCGGTAATATCGGTCAGTTCGGAGACATTGGGCAATGATATTATATATTGCATAAAGGATAACGGTGTCGGATTTAACATGGCTTATGCTCATAAATTGTTCGGTGTTTTTCAGAGACTTCATAGTCTTGAAGATTTCGAAGGTACCGGTGTCGGGCTGGCGATAGTTCAAAGGATTGTCCTCAGACACAACGGAAAAGTTTGGGCGGAAAGCGAAGAGGGCAAGGGAGCGGCTTTTTATTTCAGTCTTCCTTTGAAATAATGATGGAATTTTCCTCATAATTATAACGGGAAAATATTTTGAAGATTTATAACTGTATTTTTTAACATAAACGAGAGGAGTTAAAATGAATTCTCGGCCTATGGAAATACTGCTTATTGAAGATAATCCGAGTGATATAAAACTTACATTAAAGGCACTGCAGAAACATAATCTTGCTAATAAAGTAACTGTTTTAAAAGACGGATTGGAGGCGCTGAAATTCCTGTTCCCTGAAGACGAATACAGCGAAAAAAACAACAATGACATACCGAAGGTCATTTTTCTGGATTTAAAACTACCGCTTGTTGACGGCATAGAAGTACTCCGTAAAATCAAGTCAAACGAAAGCA
This sequence comes from Ignavibacteria bacterium, assembly GCA_028714695.1. Lineage (GTDB taxonomy): Bacteria > Bacteroidota > Ignavibacteria > Tepidaquicellales > Tepidaquicellaceae > CAIKZJ01. The sequence goes on from JAQTLX010000003.1 coordinate 229,989, forward strand.
CAAAAAAGATTCCCGTTGTGGTTTTGACTTCATCTCAGGAATCAAGTGATATAAAAGAGTGTTACAATTTTGGAGTTAACAGTTACATAGTAAAGCCGATTGAATTCGAAAAATTCATTGAATCCGTTTCAAATCTCGGTTTATACTGGGTTCTGATGAATGAACCGCCAATATAATACATTTAAATAAAACCGGAATTATGAGCGAAAGAATAAAAATACTTGTAGCAGAAGATAACAAAAACGATCTGAAACTGCTTGAAAAACAACTTAAAAAAGAATATCCGAACTATGAAATCGTGAACGTGGAGACTGAGCACGATTACAGAAATGCAATAACGGATTTTAAACCCGATATAATAATTTCCGATTATTCGATGCCTACTTTTGACGGAATGAGTGCGCTGAAAATAAAACTGGAGATGCTGCCGTTAGTTCCGTTTATAATTGTAACAGGCTCGATAAACGAGGAAACGGCGGTTCGGTGTCTGAAGGCAGGTGCAGATGATTACGTAATAAAGGAACAGATACCGCAGATTAATAAATCGATAAAAGCAGCATTTAAAACTTACGAATTAAATGCCGAACGCAGAAAAGCCGAAGCAGCCCTTATTGAAAATGAAGAAAAATACAGAACACTTGTTGAAAATCTTGCCGTTGGAGTGTATCAGATTGCGCAAGGAGGTGAGATACTCGAGGCCAACCCCGCATTTAGAAAAATTATTGGTTTTAAAGAATCAGGTGCCGGAAGCGAGTATCAAAAAGAAGTTTTGTCTAAATATTCCGTTCTGGATTTTTATCCCGATAATGATGTCCGTAATGATTTCCTGATAAGAATTACCGAAAAGGGAGAAGTGAAAAATGAAGAAATGCAGATTTACGATTTGAATAAAAATCTTATCTGGGTTTCAATAAACGCGAAAGCAAGGTTCGATGAAGCGGGCAAACTGATGTGGATAGACGGAGTGATGGAGAATATAACAAAAAGAAAAGAATCGGAGGAGGAGATTAAAAAACTCTCCCGCGCAATGGAACAGAGTCCGGCATTAATAATCATCACTGACATTAAAGGAAATATCGAATTTGTCAATCCGAAATTTGTTGAAGTTACCGGATATAAACCGGATGAAGTCATCGGAAAAAATCCCAGGTTATTGAAATCGGGAATAACTTCCCCTGATGACTACAGCAGGTTATGGAAAACGATTTCGTCCGGTAAGGAATGGCGGGGCGAGATACACAATAGAAAGAAAAACGGAGAACTATACTGGGAATCGGCGTCTATTTCCCCTATCAGGGACTCAAAAGGAAATATCACGCACTATCTTGCCGTGAAAGAGGATATTACGGAAAAGAAAAAGAAAGAAATAGAACTGCTTGAAGCAAAAGAAAAAGCCGAAGAAATGAGCAGGCTGAAATCGTTTTTTCTTGCAAACATGAGTCATGAACTTAGAACGCCGATGGTTGCCATTCTGGGGTTTTCGGAAATTCTTTCCGATATCGTAACAGAAGGGGAAGCAAAAGAATATGTGGATATGATAAACAAGGGCGGGACAAGATTAATGGAAACGCTGAATCTTATTCTAAACCTTTCTCTTATCGAAGCGGAGAAATTGACTATTGTAAAATCCAAAACCGATATCGCAAAAGAAATCAATGAAATGGTGGCGTTTTATAAAAATACAGCAACAAAGAAAAATCTCTATATCAATACAGAACTGGAATTTGAGACTTTATGTATTAATCTTGACGGCAGAATTCTAAGAGAGGTAATCAGCAATCTTCTAAACAATGCAATCAAATATACTGCTAACGGCGGTATAACGATTAACGCCAATAAAGAAAAACGCGGGGGAAAAATATGCGCTGTTATAAGAGTAAAAGATACCGGCATTGGAATTCCCGCCGACAAGCAAGACTTGATATGGGAAGAATACAGGCAGGTAAGCGAAGGCTACAACCGCTCTTTTGAAGGAACCGGTCTGGGATTAACAATCACGAAGAATTTTGTTGAAAAATTGGGAGGCGATATATTCGTCGAAAAGAGCGAAGTAGGAAAGGGTTCTGTTTTTCTTGTATCTTTCCCGCTTTATGATGATTCGGAAAACAATGAACAGAACGGCAGCAGTCAAAATTCCGGCAGGAATTTACCGCTTCAGGAAAACAAACTTAAAAATGTACTGTATGTTGAAGATGACGAAGATACGGTCAGTCTTGTTAAATTATATCTTGAAGATATTTGCTGTCTGGATGAGGCAGGGAGCAGTATAGATTCTATTAAAAAACTGAAAAAGAAAAAATATGACGCGATACTGATGGATATTAATCTCGGTTCAGGAGCAAACGGGCTTGAAACGGTCGAAATGATAAGGATGATGCCTGACTACGAAAATACTCCAATTATAGCAGTAACAGCATTTGCCATGGTCGGAGATAAGGAAGAATTTCTGCAGAAAGGATGTTCAGACTATCTTTCGAAGCCGTTCAGGAAAGATGAAATACAGTCTCTTGTGAAGAGAGTACTTAAAGAAACTTAAAGCATATTTGATTATAAAAAAGATAGAGCCTGTAATTTTAGCACCCGGCGGGGATACTTTCGATAATGAAAATATCCCCTATACGGATGCGTTGTTCTCCCTCTGTTTAAATTAATTCAATGCTACAGGCTGCCTCTTAATGTAAGTACAAGATTTCTTCCCGGCGCATTTATACCTGAAGAGAAAGTTCTGTAATTCTTATCAAGAATATTATCAAGTCCTACCTGTAATGAAAGATTCGGAGTAAACTGATATGCCGCTTTCAGGTTTAATGTGTACCAACTCGGCATTCCGAAAGGCGTGGCGTCCGCAAAATTATCTTCGCCTTCCATGTTATAATCATAAGAGTGTTTCCATCCGTTATATGCTACAGAAAATTCCCCTCTGAATTTATTGAGTTTCAATTGAAAACTTGTTTGTCCGTAAACCGGAGGAATGTGGTCAAGTGCCGCATCCGTTGAATCGGTTTTAATTCTTCCGTATGTGAAATTAAGAGTGCTTACGATTGAAAAATAACTTGTAAGGTCCGCCGAAAGATTAAGGTTGTAACCGAGTATGTACGAGCCTTTTTCGGCATTCTGGTTTGCGGAAACGAGTGCTTTCTCTCCGTCATAGATAATTGTATCGGAACCGTTATATTTAAACGGCGCTGTTACGATTGCATTTTGATAAAGAGTCGCAAATGCTATGCCTTCGATTTTTATGCTGTTGAGAAACACTTTCGATATTCCTATTTCACCTGTATATGTATATTCGGGTTTCAAGTCAGGATTAGGAACTATGACCGAACCAAGCGTTGTGGAAGTGCCTTTAACAGTTTCAAAAATTTTCGCTAAGTCGTCTGCATTTGGCGCCCTGAATCCTGTTGAACCGTTTATATAGAATCTCCAGTTATCGCCCGGCATAACCGCAAGTCCAATATGTCCGGTTACAGCGGCATTCTTCTGGTTTGCTTCTTTGAACGGGAATTTATAGAAAGTTGTATCTTCAAATTTTGAATCCAGAGTCACATAACTGAATCTTGCTCCATCGGAAAGTACGAGATTTTTATTTATTTCCCAACTGTGAGAAATATATCCGGCAAAGGACTTCATATTATTACTGCCGTCGGGATATCTTGTACTTGCAGGTGATTCAACGCCTGTTTTTATATTTCTGCTGAATGCAGTAGATTTAAGGTCGTTATATGTTCCTTCTATTCCGTAACGTATTTCATTGTCGTTTATTTTTTTATTCAAATCAAAGTTTAAAGTAAATACATTTACTTTTTCTGTGCGGCTTGTTAGTCCCGATTTGTTCCATCCGCGGTTGTTTCTGCTTTCTTTGATATTCTGATACGCAAGAATCAATTGCGCGTTATCGTAGAACGATTTATCGTTTTTAAGGTCAAGTTTGTAAAGACCCATGAGTCTTTGTTCGGGACCGTAATACCATTCGGCATTTGTAAAATTGCCGTTGCTGCCTATTGTATTGAGTCTGTCATATCTGGGAATGTCGCCTGTATTCGAATACTGGAAATTAAAAGTATGTTTCACTTTATCGCTTTGCTTTATTAGAATTTTTTCCATGATATCATACTGCTCGTAACCGGAAGGGCTTTGCTTATTAATCTTATCGTTGACGAGCATTGTATCTCTGCCGTTTATTCTTCCGCCGATATAATATCTTTTCCATGCATCGCTGGCAGTGATATCGTAGTTGCCGCCCATTCTGAGGTCGCCGAATTTTGAATATGTAAAACTTGTAAGGAAGGCGATATTTTTCAGACCTATATTAAAATTAACATGTCCGGTTTTTTCTTCGTTTGCAGTTGAATAGCGGACGTATGCATCGGCTTTGTAATAGGTCTTGTTAAGGAAACCAAGCGCGGGGTCTTTTGAATAAAACGCCATAACACCTCCAAGCGCATCGCTGCCGTACATAAGCGAACCGGGACCGTAAAGAACCTCGACTCGGTCAAGCATATTCTGGTCTATTCGCAGTACATTCTGAAGGTGTCCTGCTCTGAAAATTATATTGTTCATTCTCACGCCGTCGACAACTATAAGAACCCGGCTTGCTTCAAAGCCTCTGAGTACGGGACTTCCGCCTTCCTGCTGGCTCTTTTGCACAAATACATTCCCGGTTTTTTCAAGCAATTCGCCTGTGTTCTGAGTGTTGAGATTCTGAATATCCTTTGAGTTAAGAATTAATACCTGATTCGGAACGTCCTGAAGTTTTTCTTTGAACCTGTCTGCTGAAACAATGATTTCATCAGTTGAATAACTTTTCGCACTGAGATAAACTTTGTAATTGGCTGATTCGAGTGTGGAAAATGCAAAATAAGAATCCTGATAACCTACCGCCTGAATTGTCAATTTATCTGAACCTTTAAATTTCGAAAGATCGGCTTGACCCAATACATCGGAATATATATTTTCTTTGCCGTCAACGGTAATCTGTGCTCCGTTAACGGGTTTTAATGTTTCTTTGTCAAGAATTGTAATTGTCTGCGAGTACGCAAACTGCAAAAATACGGACAGTAAAAAAACCGTCAATAATGCCAATTTTTTCATGATATAATTATAGTTTTGTTTTTGAAAATGTTTACGGCTAGAACAGCATATTATGACTCATTTCAACGGAAAAGAGTAATAACATTTATGCTATTATAAGATTAAATCAAATGTGATTTCAGGATATGGACTTTGGAGGCGGAGACGGGATATCTTCCGTCAGACAATTTAAACTCGAAATAAGTTTTAAAGATATTTGAGATGGTAAATCATAATTTGTATATCTGAAAACATTAGGCGTTAATGCCTGCGTTATTAAAATTTTAACGATGCTTTTTACGGCTACGTTGGAATCATCGTCCTGTACTTCACTCAGATATTCGGCAAATGCATTTTGCAAAATATCCTCGAAGGAGTCATGAAAACAATGATAATAAGTATAATTACCCTTGTACACTTCCATAAAAATATCATACATCCTGCCGTTATAACAAATTTCTTCGTCGCTAATCTTTTCAAATTCGTCGGTTGAATATTTGAGAGTATTGTTAATCTTTATCAGTTCAAGATTGTTAAGAGATAGTTGCTCTAATCCTTCGTTTTCTGCTGCGAGTTTAAAGTTGTTTAATAACTGTAAATACACGAAGTAGTACCCTCCGGCATTGAAAATAAACAGTAAAACAAGCAATATTGATAATATTTTTCTCAAATAGTGAGTATTGGTGCAGAATAATTCATTAAAGCGTATTAAAATATATAATAAAAAATATTAATATTAAACTCTATTAAAAGATTTTTTTTAGTCATTAAAAGGGATGAAATACTTTTAATAATGCATTTTTCCGTTTCCGAAAAAATTAAAAATTTTTAAAATAATGTAACAAATTTTGAGAAATTCAGTAGAATATACTAACGGACTTTAATTTCATGCGCATTTACTGAATATTGCATATGGTATGCCGGGTAAGACCGTTTCGAAAATGAAAATTGATACGGGAGGATAAATTTTAAAAACCACAAAATGAGATTTATGACCGTAAAATTACGAAAAACAGTAATTGTTGTTACTTTTATTTTTACACTGATGGTATTGATACCCGCTTTATTGTCTGCCGGATTTAAAAACTCTTCCTATTATGAAAATAACAACTCAAAGAGTAATTGCTGTTTTCAGGACAGTATTCATACAACGAGTGATAATACGGTAAGCATTTCGGAATTAATTCCTGATAGTAAATCTATCTCTACCCGGGATTCTTCAAAGAACAGAACCGATTCAACACTGGTCTCCGCAAACGGAAAGTTTGAACCGAATAAGTTTTCCGAATTAACCATTACAAGACAGGACAATTCGAGCATAAAGATTGACGGTGAACTTAACGAACCGGTCTGGCAGAAAATCGCAAGGTACAACAATTTTTCCGAATGCAGTCCCGGAGACAACACGAAACCCGAAGTGAAAACGGAAGTGATGATGTATTATGACGACAACAATTTGTATTTTGGTTTTATTTGTTATGAAAACGACATGACCAAAGTGCGCAAGACGCTTGCCGACCGCGACCATATTTTTCAGGATGACTTCGTGGGATTCTTTCTTGATACATATAAAGAAAGCAGGCAGGCGTATGAACTTTTCGTTACTCCTTACGGAATTCAGGGCGATTTAATGTGGACAACGCCCGGAAACGAAGACCAGACATTCGATATGATATGGTATTCGGCTGCCAAGGAATACAAAGACAGGTGGACAGTGGAAATTGCAATTCCTTTCAAGAGCATAAGATTTCCAGACAGAGATGTACAGGACTGGCAAATACAGTTCCTCAGAATCCGTCCACGCGAAAACCGTTATCAGTATTCTCTGATGCCCATATCACGTGACGATCCTACTTTATTTACACATGCATGCGCAATTAAAGGCGTAACGAACATAAAAGGAGGAAAAAACCTTGAGGTTCTTCCATATTTAATGACGACACAATCGGGTTCGATATCCGACAAGGATAATGCCGATTCGAAATTTGTGAACGAAAAAACAAAAGGTGAAGCAGGCGTAAATATAAAATATGGAATTACATCAACGCTTACCGCGGATGTAACCGTGAATCCTGATTTTTCTCAGGTAGAATCAGATGCAGGGGTTATTACCGCGAATAACACATATGCAATTTATTACAATGAGAAGCGTCCTTTCTTCCTTGAAGGGGCGAACATTTTTTCATCGCCGACCCAGGTTGTGTACACCAGGGAAATAAACAATCCTATGTTTGCTTTGAAACTTACGGGCAAGTCGGGTAAAACTGAAATTGGAATTTTATCCGCTTACGATAAGAAAACTCCGTTTATTATTCCTTTTAAAGAGTCCAGCGATTTTGTGGCAACAAACAGACACTCGCTTTCAAATATTGTGAGGGTGAAACATTCAATTAAAAGTGACGATTCATACATCGGACTGGTATTTACAGACAGACAGGTCGGGAAAGAAGGGAAGGATGTTCCCGATGTTGACGGTTACAACAGGAATTACGGCATTGACGGGAAGTACCGTTTTTTGAAAAACTTTTCGTTGGATTTTCAGGTCCTGCATTCGGAATCGAAAGAAATAAATTACAGCGACTATAACGCTTCAGGTTCATTTGACCACGGCAGAAAAACGAAGGCGCTTGACGGCGAATCATTTTCCGGCATGCAGTATTACGCGGCGCTTTACAGGGATGCGAGAGCATGGAGTTATAATGTGCAGTTCAATGCGAATTCGCCGAACGTAAGAAAAGACAACGGATATCTTTCGAGCAATGATAATATTACAATTTCAACCTGGCAGGGATACATGTTCTATCCGGAGACAAAATTTATAACACGGGTACAACCGCAATTTTATACGCATTTAATTCATGACTATGCCGGCAACTTACGCGAAAAATATTTTCAACTCGAGGTGTGGATGCAGTTCATACACCAGATAAGCGTGGACATGGGTTTCCGTCCTGTTAACAGCGAAGTATGGGGCGGCGAATACAATCAGGGCGCAAGGTCGGGCTGGATAAACCTCAGCGTGAATACGTTTGATAAATTTACTTTCGGCGCCTATATGGATATTGGCAAATCTATAATCAGGAATGATACTCCTGCTGTCGGTTATAAGCAGGCGTACAGTTTTTGGTCGACATTCAAACCAATTAACAGTATCGTAATGTCGAATTCGTGGGATTATTACGAACTCGCGACAAGTTACGGCGGCGAAAAATTATACGCGGGATATATTTTCAGGGACGTTACTACATATAATATCACGAAAGAAATTAGTCTTAGATTTATAGGCGAATATAATTCTTTTTCGGGTGGGTTTTATTTCAATCCTCTGGCTAGTTACAAACCTAATCCGTTCACTATATTTTATTTCGGATTCACAAATTCTTATGAGAATCTAAACACACCTGAAAACAAGATGAAATATGTAATGACTGACAGGCAGTTCTTTCTCAAAATGCAGTACCTGTTCAGGATATAAAATATTGTATTTGATATCCTGAACAGGTTACGAAGTGTCAGCTTCGTAACCTGATAGCATTTTTTCTAAAATAATATCGTCCTTACGGGACTCAAAGAAAGTGAAACTCGATTTCCTCCCAAGATATCGCCCCCCTTGGACAATCAAATAGAGTTAATATGCGTACTATTAATTATAGTTTTCTTACTTCTCTTATACGCTGCAAACCATTAAAATTCAAATAAAATCACCGTTTTTTCTGGTACGAGAATTGCAGATAGGTAAGTGGTTTTAAATAACGAAAGGGAGAAAATGCATTACACGGCATTTGTTATACATAATTCATATTCTATTCTACAAAGTTTTAATCCCGCAATAATAATATTTATTGCTCTTATTATTCCGGACAGGTCAAGGTTCTTCATAATTTTCTCCCGTATATATAAATACACTGTTCAAACAAAACAAATTGAAACCTCCAAAAATTATAAGCGGTTAATATCCGATAAATAGTTCTGTCACTTTCATAATCTAAGGAAGTGCTGTTATCGTTTCGATGACGGCACTTTTTATTTTTATGCACCAAGTATTATCTTCATAACTCAAAATGAATATTATTAATTGTTTTTAATTTGTAATTTTCAATATGCAAACAGAATCATTTTTAAAAGCAATTCAACTCATGCTGGCACCGGCGGTGATGATTTCCGCGTGCGGGCTGTTATTGCTGGGAATCAGCAATAAGTATTCATCTATAAACAACAGAATCAGGCTTTTAACTGAAGAAAGAAGAAGAATACACAATAAAATCAAGGACGGCGCAGAACTTGACTATATGGAAACTACGAGGCATCAAAGTATTGCAAGGCAGTTAAATGACATATTATTCAGGGCAAAACTGGTAAGAAATACGGTTTCTTTTTATGTTACGGGGCTTTTTCTTTTTATAATTACATCGCTTGTAATCGGTCTGGATATGATGCTGGTAACGAAAATTACTGATTATATAGCAGTCTCGATTTTTATACTGGGCATGATGTCTGTCGGCATAGGCCTGATTTTTTCTCTTAAAGAAACACTTAAAGGTTATAAAATTATAGAAGTAGAGGTAAAGGCAGAAGAATGATATTAAAAAACAAATTCGGATTCGGGTGCTACAGGATAGACAACAGGATTGAGGAGCATGTAAACTCGCTGACAAAGGCAATTTTAAACGGAATCAGGTTAATAGATACTTCAGCAAACTACACTGACGGGAGAAGCGAGATACTTGTAGGAAACGTTCTTTGCGATTTAATTGAAAGCAAAAGAATTAAGAGGGAAGATGTCACGATAGTTACAAAAGGCGGCTACATGCAGGGAAAGAATTATCAGTTTGCCAAAAAGAAAATAGAACAGGGAAATCCGTTCACCGATGTAGTGGAATACGAAGACGGACTCTGGCACTGCATCAGCCCTGATTATCTCGAAGATCAGATTAACAGGCAGTTATACAGGCTTGACCAAAGCGCAGAAGGCGGATACATTGACGTTTATCTGCTTCATAATCCAGAATATTATCTTAGTTGCGCTAGAAAAAACGCATTTGAAAAAGAAGATGCAAAAAAAGAATATTACTCAAGAATAAAAAAAGCGTTTGAATTTCTCGAGGAGAAAGTTAAGACGGGGAAAATAAAATATTACGGCATATCATCGAATACATTTCCGGGAAGCGACGTTACCTACGATTTTACATCGCTTGAAAAAGTTATTTCGATTGCAGAAGAAATATCTCCGGACAATCACTTCAAGGTGATACAAATGCCTTTCAATATTATTGAGTCAGCCGCGTACTTTGAAAAAAACCAGTGCGACGGGGAAAAAACGGTTCTTGAACTTGCCGAAGAGAAAGGTATTGAAGTAATTACGAACCGTCCTTTGAATGCAATCACTCCGGGAGGACTTGTGCGTCTTGCCGATTTCGAACATCAGAAATTTTACAAGGAAGAGTATCTGAAATATCTTGAAGTCGTTGAACTGATGGAAGATGATTTCCTTCGCGAAAGATTCCAGAACGAAAATCTTCCGGAAAAAGATTTCGAACTGCTCAATGCCACAATGGTAACGGGCAGAACGCTTAAGAATAACTGGGAATCATTCGGCACGATAGAACATTTCAACGATATGACGGAACATTTTTTTGCTCACAGGCTTAATTTGTTAATCGATTACTTCGAAGAGAAAGTGAATGATGACGACCTCGTAAAACAGTTTGACAGATACATAAAACTTGTCTTCAAACTTCTAAACATGACATCTAACTATTACAAAGAGATTGCAGACAAACGTTCGATTTATCTTCATGCGGTTTTTGACGAGTTTCTGGACCGCGAGCAGATTGAGTTGACGTTATCGCAGAAATCTATACTGACAATATCTTCCGTTCCTGGTGTTAAGTGTGTGCTTGTTGGCGCAAGAAAAGAAAAATACATAGATGATATTCTGGGGTTGGCGCGTTCGCAGCCCGTGAAACATTATGAAAAGATATTCAGTAAAATAAAGCAGGACATCTCAATTGCGCTTAAGGATAACTAAAACTTTATAATTTGAATTTTAAAGAGTTTATAAACGGGAGACAACGGCAGAAGATAGTTTTGGTTGCCGTTCTGGCGGTTATCTTCATAGTATTGTTCTTTTTCTACAGAAGAACGATAACAAAGAACGAGCCTGTTGTCAAAGATTTTTCAACCACAACTATCAAGACGCTTTCAACCGACGAACTGAAAAAAATAATTCCTGCGCGTATTGATTCCATTTCATATTTGTTCGGAATTAAGAAAGAATGGATAAGAGAAGCAGGTTATACGCCCGAACCTGACAAGCAGAAAGTAAAGAAAGATAAACCGAAAAAACCCGAACAAAAACCCGTTGTATTACCGAAGGATAATCTCTGGTTTTCAAAAGAGATTACAATACCGAAAGATGTCCCGGCAGCGGAAATTAATTTTGAGATAAGCAATTTTCTTTATGAATATGATTTCGACTGCAAGGGTACAGAGGATCCGAAGAACGGAAATCTGCTTCTGAATATTTACAACAAGAAAGACTCATCGAAAAAAACTCTTGCCGACGTACAGTTTGTTTATTCCGATAAAATAAAGCGTGATGCCGCCGATATTTGTATCATTTTGAACAAGGTCGACGAAATACAGTTAGGTCTGCTCGAAAAGATATTAAAGTCATCCGAAAAATATTCTGTTGTACTTCCCGATCTTGTGGACAGAATAGATGCGCAGACAGTAGTGCTGGATTCAAAGAGGGACTATGTGTTATTCATGGATATAGGCACGGAGCAGGATATGTCGGCGGAATTCAGGACAGACATGAAAGAAAAAGAATGGAAATCGAAAGTCCGTTCTTCGTGTTATGAATACGACAAAGCCGCCGGGGTGATTATACTTAACCCGAAGAAGGTTGCTCCTCTCGGCACGGATATACTTATGGAATTTGGATTATATAACCTTAAAGCATACAAAGATACAATTCTCATAAAATTCAACCCTGAGGAAAAAGATAAAAGAAAAATCGATGCTTTATTCGCCGATATTACTTCGCGAACCCAGAAGGGCGGAAGAAGCATGATATATCTCGTGAACTTCAATGCGGATGAATTTAATTATTATAAGGATGAGATTTTTAAACTGAAGCGAAAAGGTTTCAAGTTTTTTACTTTCACGGAAATACTTAAGAGAAGACAGAAAAATCCGGAGACTGAAATTAAGCAGGAGATTACGGGTTGAAAGAAATTCATTCCAACTGGATGAAATATGCACTGAGGGAAGCCGAACGGGCATTCGATGAAAATGAAGTTCCTGTCGGCTGCGTGATTATTCACGGGAACAGGATTATTGCAAAGGCGCACAATCAGATTGAAATGCTTAACGACCCCACCGCGCACGCTGAAATGCTGGCGCTTACGTCGGCATTCGATGCAATTCAAAACAAGCAACTGAAGGGATGTTCAATGTACGTAACGCTTGAACCGTGCACGATGTGTGCGGGGGCGCTTGTGCTGGCTAAGATAGAAAATATTTATTTCGGCGCTTATGATATTAAGAGCGGAGCATGCGGAAGCGTTCTGAACATTACAAACAACAAGTCACTAAACCACATATCAAAAGTTTACGGCGGGATACTCGATAAGGAATGCGGAATGCTTTTAAAAGCATTTTTTGATATGAAGAGGAACAAGGAAAACGGACTGAATAATTATTCCGTAAATTAGTCAAATCGAATCACCGTTCGTTAGTGTAAAATTGCTAAGTATGAATTATATTTAATCAAATTTTAATCATGAGAACCTGTCCGAATTGCGGAAACAGCAGATATAAGGAAAAGATACGCGAAGAGAGTTTCGTCATTGTGTCATGCAATGACTGCGGACTGGTATATCTGTTGAATCCGCCTGACGAAAAAGAGATTTACGAAGATTATTACAAGATTGAATTTACAAAGGATGATTATCGAAGCGATTCGGATGTAGAAATGCTGAATGAGATTTATGAGATAAATAATCAGAGGGTTAAACTGATTAAAACTCTTGCAGGTAAAAAAGATTTCACGTTGCTTGATATCGGATGCGGCTCGGGTTTATTCCTGAAATCCTGTGCTAATGCAGGCTTCAATGTGTCGGGAATCGACGTTTCCAAAAATGCCCTGAAGTTTGCAAAAGAAAGTTTCGGTCTGAATGTCGACAATAAAAAAATATCAAATTTGGCTGCCGAAGGCAAAAAATTCGATATTATTACAATGTGGCATGTACTCGAACATGTTTTAAATCCAATCGAAGAATTGAAGCAAATAATGGAGATTTTAAACGAGAACGGAGTGTTATTAATAGAGGTGCCAAACTTCAACAGTATAAAGTTCAGATTGAGCGGTTATAAGTGGAAAGGCGGGAACCATCCGCTGTATCACAGGAGTTTTTTCACTTCAAAGACTCTCAAAGATACATTCAGAAAGAGCGGATTTAACAATATAGAACAACTTCGTTTTACATACGAACTTGGGACAAAGAGTTTCCTGTATAATTTAACCAAAAAGATATTCAATGTCTTTTCGGCAGATGCCTTTCTGGATTTTGCCGCAAGAAAAAACAGTATTTAAGTGCTTTTGAAGAAAAACGAAATAGAAGATACCGGTCTGAGTTCGAAATTTCAAACGAGAACACAGCGGTTAATTGGAAGAGACGGTTCGTTCAACGTAAAAAAAACAGGCATAGGACGTTTCGAATCTTTTAATCTTTATCATTATCTGATAAACATATCATGGACACGCTTTTTTATTCTTGCTCTTTTGTTCTATATAGTAATAAATCTGGCTTTTACGGTTTTCTATGTAATCGCCGGTCCGGAACATCTCGGCATAGAAAAAAATCTTGGCAGTCTCCATTCGTTTATGAACTCTTTCTTTTTCAGCGCGCAAACTCTTACAACAGTTGGCTTCGGGAGAGTAAATCCGCAGAACGCCTGGACTAATATAATCGCAACTCTTGAAGCGGGTATAGGGTTAATGGTTTTTGCTGTAGCAACAGGATTGCTTTACGGAAGGTTTTCAAGACCCGCAACCAATATGATGTTCAGCAGAAGCGCAATATTCGCTAAATGGGGCGATAATCAGAGGGCGTTCCAATTCAGGGTTGCAAATGCTTTTACTACCGAGATGATGGATGCGGAAATTCAGGTAATCGCTTCGTGGCTTGAACCCGGCGAAGACGGAAATGAAATACGAAAATTTTATGCTCTCAAACTTGAATATGCTAAGATTGTTTTTTTCCCGACTGTATGGACTGTCAATCATGTGATTGACGAAAACAGTCCTCTTTTCGGAAAGACACTTGACGATATGATTAAAGATGAAGCCGAGTTTCTGATTCTGTTCAAAGCCTATGATGATACTTTTACACAGACCGTGCACGCGAGGTTTTCTTACAGACATGACGAACTTGTATGGGGCGCAAAATTTAAAAGAGTAATATTAATTGACGAAAAAGGTAAATCGTTTGTATCATTGGATAAAATGAGCGAACTGGAAAAGGTTGAAATTTGAAAAATAAAATTTTATTCGTAATATTTTTCTTCCTGCTTGCCGCGGGAATATATTCTCAGGAAAACAAAGGCGGAAAACTTCTGCCTCCTGAAACCGGAATATATGCGGGTGTTTTTCCCGATATGGGAAGCACCGAGGACAGTATTACAAAAAACAGAATTTCGGAATACATAAAATTGACAGGTCACAAACCTGTCTGGATTTGTTTTTCGAATAACTGGTTCAAAGGTATTAAATTCCCTCTGGCGGGAGTTAAAACAGTTGCGGAATTCGGCGCAATTCCTTATATAAGAATAATGCCGAGACATGACTGGACTGAAGGCAGGCCTGATTTTGTTTACGGGCTTGAACTTATTGCCGACGGAACTTACGACAACGATTTAAAAAAATGGGCCGATGACGCAAAGACTTACGGCAAACCTTTGCTTGCCGAATTTGCTCCGGAGATGAACGGCAATTGGTTTCCGTGGAGCGGATTGTTTAACGGAAAAAAATCGGGAGCAGAATTATATAAAGATGCGCACAGGCACGTTGTTGAAATTATGCGGGATGAGGGCGCTGATAATATCACATGGCTGTTTCACGTAAACGCCGTATCGGAACCTGTTGCTAAATGGAATACGATGAAAGCATATTACCCGGGCGATAAATATATTGACTGGATCGGCATGAGTGTTTACGGTTCTCAAAAACCCGGTGCTACGTGGGAAAAGTTTCTTGATGTATTTCAGACCGCTTACTGGCAGATGGAAAAAATATCATCCAAGAAACCTCTTTTCATTGCAGAATTCGGAGTGGTTGAAGACCCTGCAATGGGAAGCAAACAGGAATGGATTAAAGAGGCATTCACAGCCATAACAGGAGGCATGTATCCGCGCATAAAAGCAATTTCGTACTGGCATTCGTCCTTTGACAATGAAGACGGCAGCATATCAAATATGCGCGTGGATTCCTCGCCCGAAGTTCTTAAAACCTATAAAGATTTTATTAACTCGGATATCTTTAAGGCAGCGTTGAGATTTTCGTATAATAAATAATAAAAAATTCGTTATATTTAAATGAATACAAAATTAAACAGGAGACGTTATGGAAAACTTAGATAAGGAAAAACTTATAACGGTGTTTAAGAGCGGTCATGAAGGCTTGATTGCTCTCGCAAAATCAGTACTCGACGAAGCGGGTATTGAATATCTTATAAAGAATGAAGGAGTTCAGGACCTCATGGGAATCGGAGTGTTCGGAACCGGATTTAATCCGATAACAGGCCCCGTGCAGATTCAGGTGCTACCATCTAATGAAGAGTATGCAAAGGATTTATTAAAAAACATGGTTGAGAATACTGATATAAGTGAAAGCACGGAAGAAGAACCCGGCAATTAATGGATAAAATAAAAATCGGCATTATCGGCGGAGGTGCGGCGGGTTTTTTTGGAGCGCTTGCTGCTGCTGAAACATGCCGGGATGCGGAAATAACAATCTTGGAAAAATCAACCAGACTTCTCACGAAGGTCCGTATATCCGGAGGAGGCAGGTGCAATGTAACCAACTCACTGCGCGGCGTCAGGGAATTCACAGGCAATTATCCGCGCGGAAACAAAGAACTTATTTCCGTGTTCAGCAGATTCGGAAACAAAGAAACAACGGACTGGTTTGAATCGCGCGGAGTTAGTTTAAAAACAGAACAGGACGGAAGAATTTTTCCTTCAACTGACGAATCACAGACAATAATTGATTTATTTCTCTCACTCTCAAAATCTTTTGGAATTCGTATCATTACGAGTTATGATGTAAACGAAATTAAAAGAACCGATTCAGGTACATTTATAGTCTATGACAGAAAGAAAACGGGATACGCATTCGATAAAATTTTATACTGTCCTGGCGGATTTTTAAATAAAGAAAATTTCAACTGCATAAAAAGTCTCGGTCACTCAATAGTAGAACCTGTTCCATCGCTGTTTTCTTTTGTCAGTGAAAACAACAAATTAAAAGAACTGCCGGGTCTTTCAGTAAACAATGTCGAAGTAAGAATCAAAGATACAAAAATCAGTTCCAGAGGCAGTATTCTAATTACACATCAGGGTTTCAGCGGTCCCGCTATTTTGAAACTGTCCGCTTTCGGGGCGAGAGTTCTGAAAGACATGGATTACAAAACACTCATAGAAATCAGATGGACGAATGACACGAATTTTCTTATGGATTTCAAATTTGAATACAGCGAAAGAAAAATCACCAAACACGGTCTGAAAGAGATTCCATCGAGATTATGGGAAACTCTGGTTCTGTCAGCAGGGATTAATACTGAAAAACGCTGGCGGGAATTGTCTAAATCCGAACTAATGAAACTTAAATTAATTCTTGAAAAAGACGTTTATGAAATATCAGGTAAGAACACAAACAAAGAGGAATTCGTGACTGCAGGCGGAGTTAATCTAAAAGAAGTTAACTTTAAAACGATGGAAAGCAAGATTTGCAAAGGATTATTTTTCGCGGGTGAAGTTCTTGATATAGACGGTATTACAGGCGGATTTAATTTTCAAAGCGCGTGGAGCACCGCATATATAGCAGGAACAGGCATGTCAATAGAATAATTACGTTCTCCGCTCTCCTTTCGGTGTATCGAATAATTGAATATCAATACAGCATTCTAAATATTAAATTTACTTAATTAATTTTACAGGATGATAATTTTAATAGATATGGACGATGTCCTCGCTGATTTTGACGGGGGATTTCTAATAAAATGGCGGGAGCGTTATCCCGATAAGTTTTTTATTCCGCTTGATGAACGGAAAGAGTTTTATATGAGAGATGAGTATCCCGAAGAACTTCTGCCTGCAATGACGGAATTATTCACCGAAAAAGGATTCGTTGCAAGCCTTCCTGAAATTGAAGGCAGTGTTGACGCGGCTAAAACAATAAAAGAAATGGGGCATGATGTGTTTATTTGCACTAGCCCTATGAGACAATATGCAAACTGTGTAGCCGAAAAATATGAGTGGATTGATAAACACCTCGGATTCGACTGGACAACAAAAATTATTCTTTCACGCGACAAGACGCTTATCAAAGGCGATATATTAATAGACGACAAACCGGAAGTGACCGGAGTCTGTAAACCTTCGTGGGAGCACGTTATATACGATAAGAGTTACAACAGGAATATTGTCAACGGTAAAAGAATTACGTGGAAAAACTGGGAAGAAGTTTTATTTTTGTAAACACATTTGAAAAATATTTAAAGGTACAAAGAAATTATGGATTTAAAATATGCGCCGCGAATAGCGGAAGAATTAAATTTAAAAGTGCACCAGGTAGAGAATACCGCTAAACTTCTTATGGAAGACGCAACAGTGCCCTTTATTTCAAGATACAGAAAAGAATTGACGGGAAGCCTTGACGAAGTTGAGATTACAGCAATACGCGACAGGCTGATACAAATGGAAGAACTTGACAAGCGGCGCGAAGCGATTTTAAAGTCATTAATAGAGAGAGAACTTCTTACCGAGGAACTGAAAGAAAAAATCGACGCCGCCGATACAATGACGGTGCTCGAAGATATATATCTCCCGTTCAAACCCAAAAAACGTACACGTGCAACAATCGCAAAAGAGAAAGGGCTCGAACCTCTTGCGCTAGCGCTTTTCGAACAGAATGAATTTGATGTTACAATCGAGGCGGGTAAGTTCATTGATGCTGAGAAAGGCGTCAATAACGACGATGAAGCGCTTGCAGGTGCACGCGATATTATAGCGGAATGGGTTTCGGAAGACCAGACAGCACGCGAGAAAATGAGAGAATTGTTCAATACTAAGGCCGTAATGTATTCAAAGGTTGCAAAAGGAAAAGATGAAGAGGGAGTCAAGTACAAAGATTATTACGAATGGAAAGAAATCGCGGCAAATGCTCCTTCGCACAGGGTACTTGCTATGTTCAGGGGAGAGAAGGAAGATTTTCTAAGAATAGAAGTTATGCCGGATGAAAACGAAGCCGTAGGGATACTTGAAAAGAATTTCATCAAAAAGGATAATGAGGCGGGCAAGCAGGTTAAACTCGCCGTAACCGACAGTTACAAGAGACTGTTGTCGCTATCCATGGAATCCGAATTCCGAGCGGCGCTAAAAGCAAAAGCGGATACGGAAGCGATTAAAGTCTTTGCGGAAAACCTTTATCAGTTGATGATGTCTGCTCCGCTGGGAGAAAAATCGCTAATGGCATTCGACCCCGGATTCAGAACCGGATGCAAGGTCGTTTGTCTGAACAGACAGGGAAAGCTTCTTCACAACGATACTGTTTATCCGCATACTGGAGAAGGAAAGGCAATCGAAGCGGCAAAGAAAGTTCTTGAACTTCTGAAAGCATTCGGTAGTGAAGTAATAGCGATCGGTAACGGTACAGCGGGAAGAGAAACCGAGGAATTCGTAAAAAAGGTTCTGGAAAATCAGCCGGACGAAAAACTCAAGAAGATACAGGTTATAATGGTAAACGAAAGCGGCGCCTCGATATATTCCGCTTCGGAAGTTGCAAGGGACGAGTTTCCCGATTATGATGTAACCGTAAGAGGAAGCGTTTCAATCGGAAGGCGGCTTATGGACCCTCTTGCAGAACTCGTTAAGATAGACCCCAAATCTATCGGAGTAGGGCAGTATCAGCACGACGTTAATCAGACACAATTAAAACAGAAACTTGATGATGTTGTTGTAAGTTGCGTGAATAAAGTAGGAGTTGAGGTAAATACGTCAAGTAAGCAGTTGTTAACATACGTTTCCGGCCTCGGTCCGAAACTTGCGGCTGCTATAATTGCATACAGGGACAGCAATGGACCTTTTTCTTCAAGAGATGAATTAAAGAAGGTTCCGAGACTCGGAGGAAAAGCGTTCGAACAGGCTGCGGGATTTTTAAGAATAAGAAATGGTAAGAACCCGCTTGATGCAAGCGCAGTGCACCCAGAGAGTTATCACGTCGTTGAAAAAATGGCGGAGGATGTCGGCTGTTCTGTAAGCGATTTGATCCTTAATCCGCTGAATCAAGGTAAAATAAAAATTGAAAATTACGTAACCGATAAAATCGGACTTCCGACTCTCGAAGACATCAGAAACGAATTGAAAAAACCCGGCCGTGATCCGCGTGATAAATTTGAATCGTTTGAATTTATGAACGGTATAAATAAAATTGAAGACCTCGCTGCGGGAATGAAACTTCCTGGAATAGTTACTAACATAACTAACTTCGGGGCATTCGTCGATATCGGTGTTCATCAGGACGGACTTGTTCACATCAGCGAACTTGCGGACGGTTTCGTGAAAAATCCGGCTGATGTACTTAAAGTTCATCAGAAGGTAATGGTGCGTGTTACGGAAGTCGACGTTGTCAGAAAAAGAATATCACTCTCGATGAGGTTCGGTGATGCCCCTAAACAGGCGGTGAAAAAGGAAAAGAAGCCAACGAAGGAAGATCTCGACAACAAATTAAAACAACTCATGGAAAAATTCGGCAGGAAGTAAAAATATCTTTAAAAATATTTTTTAAAACCCGTATCACATAAGCATACGGGTTTTTTATTTATAAAATTGTGTGCAAGGTTAATGAAATATATTTGTTAAAGTATTTATATAATGAGAAGACGGAATAAAAATAGTTTTTAAAGTAAAAACTTATTGACAATTATGCTTATAATGTTATATTACATAAAATTAAAAAAGAAAAAAATTAAATTTTCTTGAGATTAGCGCTGACATATAACGTAAAACATGACAATGGCGGAAATGCAGATATGCAAAGCGTTTCGGCGAATGCCGCAAAATACGTAAATCGGGACCTTGTCGAGAATTATCCCGAACGTTTGGACGATACTTATGCCGAATGGGATTCGATGGAAACAATTGATGCAGTGAAGTCGGCGCTCGTATCTGAAAATCACGAAGTGGAACTCGTAGAAGCAAATGATGATTCCTATTTTAAGTTAAAAGAACTCAAACCGGATTTTGTTTTCAACGTAGCGGAAGGATTTTATGGAGCCTCAAGAGAATCACAAATACCATCGATGCTTGAAATGCTGAACATTCCTTTTACGGGAAGCGATTCAATAACGATAGGTATCTGCCACGACAAATCAAGATGTAAAGAGATATTATCTTACTACAATATTCCAAATTCAAAATTCTTCATTACTGACACGCCTGTTAAAAGCGGTTCAGATTTGAATTTCCCTAAGTTTGTAAAACCGTTGCACGAAGGTTCGTCAAAAGGAATTTATAATTCTTCCGTTGTGAACAGCGTTGAAGAGTTGAATTCCGAAATAGAAAGGGTAAAATCGTGTTACGGACAGCCCGCGCTTGTTGAGGATTACATAACGGGTAAAGAGTTTACAGTTGCGATGCTGGGCAACGGCAATGACGTTCGTGTCCTTCCCATCGTAGAAATAAACCTTGATACTGTTCCCGAAGGGTTCAATAAGATTTATTCCTACGAAGTGAAATGGTTTTTTGACACGAGAGAAAACCAGTTAGACATTTTTAGATGTCCTGCGGAAATCGACAGGAAAATTTATTCCCATATAGAAAAAGTCTGTAAAGACGCATTCAGAGTTTTAAGAATAAGGGACTGGGCAAGAATAGACATCAGGCTCGATGGGAATAATGTTCCGAATGTAATCGAAATCAACCCTCTTCCGGGAATACTTCCCGACCCTGCGGATAATTCATGTTATCCGAAGGCAGCAAGGAACGTGGGTATGGATTACAATAAAATGATAAACGCAGTTTTACACGAAGCAGTAAAAAGAAACTCGGGAAATTAAAGAACCGTATAAAAATAATTTAAATGAAAGTAAGTATTTTATATAACGACCCGTTGCAATATACGAAAGATCGTATATGGGACGACGGCGTAACAGATATCGACAAGATTGAAGAAGCAATTGATATGAGCGAATACGGCGTGCTCGACGAAATGAAGTCCGTTCAGAGAGCGCTTGGAACAAGCAATCACGAAACCAAGATTGTCCCTGTTGCGCTTGACCTGCATAAACTCATTGATGAATTAAGAGACAACCGTCCCGATATTATTTTCAATCTTTGCGAATCGCTCGACGGCGATCCTACGCAGGAGATGAACATAGCCGCCTTGTATGAATTGCTGAAGATACCTTATACGGGGTCGCGCGCTCTCACTCTGGGACTTGCTCTTAACAAGGCAAGAGTAAAAGAAATTCTTAATTACTACGATATACCGACTGCGCAGCATTTTATATGTACGAATCCTTCAAAGATGAACGAAGAAGGTTATCACAGATTAAAAGGAAAATATCCTCTTATAGTAAAGCCTTCGCGCGAAGATGCAAGCATAGGAATTGAAAACGATTCGATAGTATACGATGAAGAAAAATTAAAGAAAAGAATTGAATTTGTTCTTGAAGTTCACAAACAGCCCGCTTTAGTGGAGCAGTTCATCGACGGCAGAGAAATTAACGTCAGCGTTGTTGGGAACGTTGTGAATGATATCAACGACCTTACGGTATTCCCGATTTCGGAAATAGATTTCTCGTTACTGCCCGCCGATTATCCGAAGATAGTCAGTTATAACTGCAAGTGGATGTACAAGACGGTCGAATTCAAAGGAACGAAGGCGGTATGCCCCGCGCAGAACCTTTCGCCTGAACTCGAAGCGCTTATACAGAAGACGGCGAGAAGCGTATATCATATTGTCGGCGCATCAGATTATGCGCGTGTTGATTTCAGAGTTAAAGACGGTATTCCGTATGTGCTCGAATTAAACCCCAATCCTGACATTGCTTCCGATGTTGACGAAGATACGGGATTCACAAGAAGCGGAAAAGCATACGGCTGGTCATATGATTATTTGATTTCAAAGGTTATTGAATTTGCCTGGGAAAGATGGCAGAGAATTTTTGCGTCAGTAAAAGCATAATGATAAGAAATTTAGAAAATAAAGACAGAGATGTAATCGAACGTATACTGATTGATACCGAAAATTTCAATTCGGATGAAATTGAAATTGCAATGGAACTGATTGACTTTTATCTGAAAGACGAAAAGCAAAATGATTATGAAATATTCGTTGATGATAACGAGGGCGTTATAAACGGATATGTATGCATAGGACCGAGACCTCTTACGGAAGGAACATTCGATTTGTACTGGATTGCAGTTAACCCGAACGTACAGTCGAAGGGAATCGGCAGCAAACTTATAAATCACATTGAGGAGCACTTAAAGGGCAGGTCTGCGAGACTGGTACTTATTGAAACCAGCGGCAAGCCCACATACGAAAAGGAAAGAAGGTTTTATGAAAAGAACCTTTATAACAAATTTGTAGAAATTGAACATTTCTACAAAGAAGGGGATTCGCTTGTTGTTTACGGCAAGTATCTCCGTTAAGATTAAAAATTATTACAAAATAAAATAAGGAAAACTTTATGGAACTATGGCAACAAATGATTCGCGACAGCGTTCATTCAGTTGACCAGCTTGTCGACAAATTCGGAATCAAGCGTGAGGTCGCTTCAAAACTGGATAAATTCTTCCAGGCACGCGTAAATCCTTACTATCTGTCACTGATCAGATATCCGAATGACCCGATCTGGAAGCAATGCGTCCCTGACGAAGTTGAACTCGAGGACATAGACGCTCCCGAGGACCCGTTGAACGAAGACGATATGAGTCCTGTTCCTAACATCACTCACCGTTATCCCGACAGGGCTTTATTCCTTGTCACCTCACAATGCGGTCTCTACTGCCGTTTTTGCACGCGCAAAAGAAAAGTGGGAGATTCACACAAGATCTCGATGAACACTCTTGAGTCTGCTTTTAATTATCTTGAACAGCATACTGAAATAAGCGACGTTATTCTTTCCGGCGGCGATCCGCTTATGCTCACAGATGCAATGCTGGAAAAGATTCTAATAAGACTCAGAGAAATGAAACACATTCAGGTAATAAGACTCGGTACAAAAATGCCGTGTGTGTTGCCGCATAGAATTACGCCGAAACTGGTCAACATGCTTAAGAAATATCATCCGATTTATATTAATACACACTTCAATCATCCGTGGGAAATTACGGAAGAAAGCAAGAAAGCCTGCGCAATGCTGGTCGATGCAGGATGTCCGGTTGGAAATCAGTCGGTTCTCATGAAAGGCGTCAACGACGATGCCGAAACAATGAGACAATTACTAAAAGGACTGCTTGCGATGAGAGTCAGACCCTATTATATATATCAGGCTGACCTCACAAAGGGAGCGAACCACTTCAGGACTCCTTTGAGTGTCGGACTCGACATTATGGATAAACTCCGCGGACACATTTCAGGACTTGCGGTGCCGCAGTTTGTTATTGATGCTCCGGGCGGAGGCGGAAAGATTCCTATGCTTCCTAATTACGTTATCTCAAGAGACGAGGATAAAATTATTCTCAGAAACTATAAGTATAACGTTTATGAATATCCGGAAGCACAGGACGAAACTAAGGTCGTTGATAAAAATGCTTTCCTGAGAAAATCCAGGAAGAAAAAACAAGCAGCATTTAACGAGGAAGAGGCGATTAAGAACATCAAAATTCCCGTTATGAACAACGGTTAAAATTGAATTAGGTAATTTGTAGTTATAAAAGGGGTTATTCTCGGGAATAGCCCCTTTTTTTGTGCATTCTTCCACTAGACGTAGTTTTTTCTTATTTTTGCTTATTGCAACCTTTTTGATCGCTAATCCGTCAAAATAAGAAAAAACGAAAGGATAAAAATCATGTCACCATACGATAATTTAAGAGAGACACTGGTACCGATATTCGCGTTTGTATTCGCATTCGGATTTCCGGCAATAATAATATTCTGGGCAATCTACACGAAGCACAGGGAAAGAATGCGATTGATTGAAAAAGGTATATCGCCTGAGGAAGCAAGAAAATATTTCACAAGCGTCGAAAGAAGACCAAGAAACACATCCGGCGCGCTTAAATGGGGAATAATATTACTATTCCTCGGTATCGGTATTTTTGTAGCGAATGTTCTCGAACAATACTATGAATTTAACGACGGTATTTCGTTCGGAATGATAGTGCTTTTTCTAGGGGCGGGATTCGTTCTGTACCATTTTCTCTCAAGAGGTAAACCGGTAAACGGAGATACTACGGGCATAAACATTCCTAAAAATTAAAACGTCAGAAAAATGAAAAGCAGAAAATTATTTAGATTTTTACAATGGGCATTACTTCTGGTTTTCGCCGGAACTTCGGTGGTCAGTTTGCAGGGGTGTTTTCTGATGAAGAAGAAGTACGAGAAAACAGAAGTCAAAGAGTATAATTTCTCTACCAGAAACACGAAGAGATTCGTGGTTGATAACCCGAACGGAAACGTAGTCATAAACAGAAACAGCACAGACAGCACCGTACATATAAAGGCGGAAATAACAAAGTATGTTTCCAAAAAGGATTTAGATCAACCGTTGAAAGGATTCGTTATTGATATAGATACTACGGGAAATGAGATAAGACTGAGGGACATCGTCAATAAGGAGTCGGGAGAATTCGTATTTTTCAATTTCCGCAAGGGCAATAAAATAAATTATGAAATTTCAATTCCTGAGGGCATTGAATTGAAATTATCATCGACAAACGGTAAGATTCGTCTGGAAGAACTTAATAACGATGTAAACGCGGACCTTACAAACGGAAGCATAAAAATCGAGAACGTTTACGGAAATCTCAGGGTTGATATTACAAACGGCAGCATAAATGCGAAAGTGGATTCAACAAAAGGGATAAACTTTGAAACTGTGAACGGCAGTATAACGCTTGAGGTCGGAGAAAATTTCAGCGGCAACTTCAAAACCGAAACGGTAAACGGAAAAGTGACAAAAAGAAATATTTCGTTCAAGGAAACCGAAGAAAGCAAGAAGGAATTCAAAGGAATTCTCGGAGACGGAAAACCCGATGTGAAACTGGAGACTGTTAACGGAAGCATAAAGATAGAAAAGAAATAATACCATATAATGAATGAAGTAAACCCTGAAATACTATCGAGAATAAGGCAAGGCGAAACAAACCTGTTCAAGGAGATAGTAGATATCTATAAGGACAGGGCTTTTTCGCTTACAATAAAGATTCTCAAGAACAGGGAAGAATCGGAAGACGCATTGCAGGAATCTTTTTTGAGGCTTTTCAGGGCAATATCTTCGGACAGTTACGAAGCAAAAGCAAAGTTCTCTACATATTTTTACACGATTGTTTACAACACGGCGGTCGATTATTACAGGAAATACAACTCCGGGAGTTTCAACGTTACATCGATTGAAATTCACGAGGCAAATTACAACGACGGAGACGAACTGACAAGGGATTTTGAGCCTAACGTGGACAGGAGTCTTTACGACACAGAAAGCATGTCAACCGAAAGAAACATCGAAACGGCTGAAGTGACAAGTATTATAAGGGGATATATTAATACTATTCCGCAGCAGTATTCGGTCATTTTAAATATGTTCTTCATAAATGAACTTTCACACGAGGAAATATCGACGATACTTAAGATTCCTTTAGGTACCGTGAAAAACAGGATATTCAGGGCAAAGGAAAAACTGAAAGAAATTCTGTTCAGGGAGTTCAACAAAGAAGAATTAATAGAATACATAAAAGTTTAGTATTGATGAATGACTTCAATAAAATAGAAGAATTTTTAGAAAGCGGTATTAAAGAGTCTCTGACAGAATCGACGTCATTGAATTTCACCGAAAAACTAATGCGTGAGGTTGAAATGGCGAAAGAATTTGCGAAACAAGACAAGAAAACTTATAAATTGCTCAACTTCATTATCGCAGGCGTAATAACGGTAATCATTACATCCGGCGTTATGCTCGCATATCTTCTCGGCGGCGAGGGGGCAGACGAAAACCCCGGAGGCTTTATCGCGGGAACAAAGGACCTGTTCAACGGTTTAAGCGCAAAGGTATTCGGACTGTTCGGAATTTCTCTTTCGGGAGACGCAATAATGTACGTATTTTTTGCCGGCGCGGCAATAATAATGTTTTCGCTGATTGACAGGTTTGTGCTGAAGAAAAGTTACAATTAAAAAAAGTGTGACAGGAAAAATCTGAACGAACCTTCAATCAAAAGAAATGTGGAAATGACTCCTCCGAGCGCGCCTCCAAGATGTGCCTCATGTCCTATGTTACCGAACTTGTGTTTCATTCCGTAAATCGATACGCCCATATAAAGGAATGCAAATAAGAACGCAGGCATTGGAATAAAGAAAACCCCGACCATGCTGAACGGAAAAAACAATATGTAAGAAAACACTATTCCCGAAACTGCTCCCGATGCACCTATGGCAACATAATCTCTGTTATTGAAATTCATGGCAACAGTAAGAATTGAGCCGGAAAATAAACTTATAAAATATATAAGGAAAAAATAGACACTTCCCGATGTCTGCCCGAAATTCGAAATAAATAATTTTTCCAGTACCGTTCCGAAAGAATACAAAGTGAACATGTTGAATAGCAGGTGCATCCAATCGGCATGAAGAAAAGCGGAAGTTAACGCCTGATAGATTTTTTTTTCGTATACTATCTGATACGGCCACTCGGCAAAGGTATTGAAATAATCATATTTGGAATACCATACCCAGAGTGAAATGGCAATATTTGCGAACAAAAGCGTAAATGTAACCGGAGTTGCAATCATATCATTTTAAAATTTTCTTTGCCAATCCGAATCCTTCGTAAATCAGACCTGTATAAACCTGCACAAGGTCTGCGCCCAGAATCATCTTGTCTTTAAAATCGGTATTATTAAAAACACCGCCAACGCCTATAAGTATAAAGTCTTTTTTTCCGTTGTTGTACTCGTGAAGTTTTTTAAGTATAACGTCGGACATTGATTTAAGCGGTTTGCCGCTGAGTCCGCCGCTCTGTTCTATATTCGTTTTCAGCCCGTTTCTAGTAATTGTCGTGTTGGTCGCTATAATGCCGTTGAGACCGTAATAAACGGCCCCCTCGTAAACGCTTTTCAGTTCATCGTCCGTCAGGTCGGGAGCGATTTTCAGAAAAATGTTTTTTTCAGGAAGTGATTTTGCTTTTACGATTTCGTTGCGTTTCATAATTATTTCGAAAAGCAGGTTCTTCAGAAATTTTTCTCCCTGAAGTTCTCTCAGTCCTTCGGTATTTGGAGATGATATATTGATGACAAAATAATCTCCTGCTTCATAGAGTGTGTCAAGACATTTTGCATAATCCTCAAATGCATTTTCAAGCGGCGTCTGCTTGTTCTTTCCAATGTTAACGCCTATAACAAAATCCTTTCTTACTCTTTTCTTTGCTTTGACAATTTTCTTCCTAAGATGTTCGGCTCCTTTGTTGTTGAATCCCATTCTGTTTATAATCCCTTTATCCTTAACCAGTCTGAAGAGACGCGGTTTAGGATTACCGGGCTGGGGAAGGGGGGTTACAGTTCCGACTTCAATATGGGAGAAACCCGCAGTGTCCCAAAATTCTATAAGTTCGCCGTCCTTATCCAGTCCTGCTGCAATGCCGAGACGGTTTCTGAATGTAAGCCCGTTTATAGTGAAATCGTTTGCATAAGCATTGAATGAATAAAAAGGCTTTAGCAGAGGAAAAAACAATTTAAAAAAAGGCAGAACCCTGAAAATAACATTATGAATGAATTCGGGTTTAAATCTGAAAAGTATAAGCCGTGCAATTTTGTATAACATTATTCTATCGTTGAAATCATATTTGTAATTAAAGATGTTTACCGTGCGGTAATTTTAAATTGAAAATTAATCCGCCGCGGCGGATAAAATTACAATTCAAAATTCAAATTCCATTTCCCCATTTTCTCATTTTCCATTTTCACATTTCCCGTTAATCCGAGAAAAGAAAATCTTTTTCTATATCTTTAAAAGGAACACCCATCAAATCTTTTTCGGATACCGCAACCGCGTTTATTTTCCAGTCGATGTTTATATCGCTGTCATTATATAAAATGGACCGTTCATCTTTTTTTGAATAGAATGCCGTGCATTTATAATGGAATACCGCAGTATCCGAGAGCACAGAAAATCCGTGAGCAAAGCCGGGAGGAATCCATATCTGTCTGTGATTTTCCGCCGACAGTTCCACGGCAACGTGTTCGCCGAATGCGGGAGAACCGAATCTGATGTCAACCGCAACATCAAGAACTTTTCCCGACAGCACCTGGCAAAGTTTGCCCTGCGCATTTTCGCCGACCTGATAATGAAGACCCCTGATTGTGCCGTATTTCGAAAATGAAACGTTATCCTGAACGAAATCCAGATAGAGTTTGTTCTCAAGAAATTTTCTGTCGCTGTATGATTCGAAGAAATAACCTCTCTCATCATTAAACACATCGGGCTGAATAATTAATACACCGTTCAGTTTTGTTTCTTCGATTTTCATAATTCCTTAATGACCCTTTCAAGATAATTTCTATAATCCGATTTCGGCATTGCGGCAATAACTTTTTCAAACCGAGCAAAATCGATAAAGCCCATATGATACGCAATTTCTTCTATACAGGCAACCTTCTGTCCCTGTCTGTCCTCGATAACTCCGAAGAAATTAGATGCCTGAAGGAGCGAAACGGGGGTACCCGTATCGAGCCATGCAACACCTCTGCCGATTTTTTCAACTTTAAGTTTTTTCCTCTTAAGATATTCAACGTTAACATCGGTAATTTCGAGTTCTCCGCGAGGAGAAGGTTTCAGGTTCTTCGAGATTTCGACAACTTCATTATTGTAGACGTACAGACCCGGAACCGCAAAATTCGATTTCGGCTGATTTGGTTTTTCTTCTATTGAGATAGCGTTTCCGTTTTCATCGAATTCAACGATGCCGTATCTTTCAGGGTCGTTCACTCTGTATCCGAATATTGTGGCGCCTTCATTATGTTCAAGAGCATAATAGAGGAAATCAAGTTTGCCGTAAAAAATATTATCGCCGAGCATTAATGTTACGCTGTCATTGCCGATAAACTTATCGCCTAAAATAAAAGATTGAGCAATTCCGTTCGGCGCAGGCTGCACGGTATAACTTATGTTCATTCCCAGATGTTTTCCGTCCTCAAAAAGTTTTTTATACAGAGGAATAGTTTCGTCGTTCGAAATTATAAGAACGTCTTTAATGCCTCCGAGCATGAGAATGGAAAGCGGATAATAAATAAGCGGCTTATCGTAAATTAAAGTCAGTTGTTTGCTGTAAATTCTTGAAACCGGATACATTCTGGTACCCGCACCGCCGGCAAGAAGAATACCTTTCATAAAATATGCTTAAGTTTAAATTATTTTATGCAAGATAACAGTTATAATGCTGTATTTCAGTGTATTTATATTAGTAAAATTTATCATTTCGCAAGTTTCTCTGTAATTTCTTTTATCGGTCTGCCGATGCATCCTTCGGGCGGTTGTATTCCGAGCAGCGCTGCCATAGTCGGAGTAACATCCGTCATTTTAACGGGTTCATTCAATTCGCCTTTAGGGATTTTCCATCCGTAAAAAACCAACGGGACGTGAGTATCGTATTCATAAGGGCTTCCATGTTCGGAGCCTCTTACTCTGTCCTCAATCCAGTAAGGTTGAAAATTTACGAACACTTCACCGCAGCGTGATTCGTAAAAACCGTTTTTAAAGAATTCGAAATAAGGGTCAGAAGACTTTCCGCTTTTTATTTCAGCGGAAGTAAAAACGCTTCTTACACCGGGGATATTATTTTTTATATATAATGAAACTTTGCCGGATACATCATCGATATTCAGACCCGATTGCAATACAAGTTCACGGTTAAGAAATATCTGCTGATTAAGAAAATACCGTACGAGATTTTTAATGCCGTACTGTCCCAACAAATAATTATTAACAGAGTCGATGACTACCGTATGGAGAAACGTGCCGGCGTTTAATTTTGTGGATTTAAGATATTCCGGATTGCTGCATACGCCGTGATCGGCAGTAAGAAATACCAATGTGTTATCCATTCCTATTGTCATGTCGACAGTGCCGAGAAATTCGGCAAGGTCTTTATCGAGTCTAAGATATGTATCTTCAGTTTCAATTGAATTGGGACCGTACATGTGTCCGACATAATCAGTCGAAGAAAAACTAATGCATAAAAAATCCGTATTTTCGCCAAGCCCCATTTTTTCATTTTTAAGAACATCGAGCGCAAACTCTTTTGTCATAGTGTTTCCGAAAGGCGAGTATCTGAGCAGGTTCGGGTTTTTGTATTTGAGTTCGGGCAGGTTATGAGGGAAAACAGGTTTCAATTCACCCTTAAATGTATCTTCAAATTCATTATCGTCAGCAATGCTTTCCGTATAGTTCTCAATAGGAAACAGTGTATTCCATTTCTGTTTGAAATATTCGTCCTGCAAATCTTTCGTGTTGAAATCTTTCACCCAGGAGGGAAGTTCAGGCATATAATAGGTGCTTGTAACCCAGTTTTTTGAAGAGGCATCGTACCAGTACGCAGCGTTTGCCGTATGTCCTGCGGGATATATTCCGCCTCTGTCTTTTAAAGCGATGCCAATTACTTTGGACTTCATATTGGATGAATATTTTAGCCTGTCCGTAATCGTAGTAGTCATCAGCGACGACGGCGACATCTTTCCTTCTTCAGAATAACTTCCGACCGTACGCACGGTCGAATCATCCGCGCAATATCTGATTTGCGCGCTTCCCCTGTCGAGCCAGTCGTTGCCTGAAATGCCGTTAATCGCCGGAACCGTTCCGGTATAAATGCAAGAATGCCCTGGAGCAGTATAGGCCGGGAAATGGATATAGTTCGCGTTTTTACAGAAGAATCCGTTGTTGATTATTTTTTTAAAACCATTATCAGAATATTTATCCCAGTATCTTGGAATGAAATCATAAGCCATCTGGTCAACGACGATACCGATTACAAGTTTCGGCGGTTTGGGACCGGAAGAATAAATTCGATATAAAGCAATTGCTGAAATTACGCACAACAATAAAACTATTACTACGAATATAGTAGTTTTTCTTTTCATGATACTAAATTACATAAACATACTAAATAAAATGAGAATGTAAAATTACGGAATTATTATGTTTTACGAATATCCGGATAAAACGTGTCAGGTTATACAACCTGACACGTTTAATATTTTATCTTCCGATTTTTTTCCTCAACTCGGGTTTAAGAGCATTGAGAGGAAGAACAAGTGTAATTGTGTTTATGCCGAAATAAGTTTCGGATACGTTAATGAATCCTTTCAACGGACCTATGAGACCCCATGAATTTTTCACGTAGAAAAATTTCTTTCCGTTCGCGGTTTTTTTAAGACCTACGAGATGCATTAAGTGGTCATCCTGTGTTGTAAGATTTTCAAACAATTCCTGTCTTGTCTGCTGCGTGTAATCAATTTCCTCGTCGTCGGGATTGACGGTGCCTTTAAGATTGCTCTTGCCTTTAGGTATCATTGCCCAGCCGTCCGGCTGATCGAAGTAAGCGTTTGATACGTCGGCGTCCCATCCTACGGTATAATCGTTAAGGACTGCCCATTCAGCCGCGTCTATGAGTTCGTCAACAGGAAGATTGTAGAACAGTCCGCCGGAATAGTTATCCGGAACTTCGACGTTGAAGGGTTTATAGAAAGGATGATGCGTGAAAGAAGTCAGACCGATATAATCGTCCTCATTGAACTTGACAACGTCCCGCGCAAATTCAAGCGGTGTATATTCTTTGCCGTTGAAAGTGAATATTTCAGGCGGCTTGCCGAATCTGTCGTCAAGCATCTTTGTGTAATTTTCTTCCCATGTATTTGAAATAGGCATTTTAACGAGCACGCTGTCAAGAAACTTTTTCAGTTTTTCGTCGAATCCGATGTGGTTGATTTTACCGCCTGAAGAATTCGGATAAACGCTCAAAGGAACGACGCCGTATTTCGCGACAGCGGGAAATACGTCATGGGCAAATGCGCCTTCGGTAAATCTTGCGAATCCCTGTCTGAGAATGTAGTTATGCGCTTTCTCAAGATAGATGTTTCTTACAATATAGAGTTCGGAAAGGTCGGGATTGTCGATTCCCTGTTTCAGCATTCCCGTTTCGAGAAGAGAAATAACGGAGAAGCACCAGCAGGTTCCGCTCATTCCCTGGTCTTTTACGCTCGTAGTAGGATTTAGTTTTACGGTTGTCAATTCCTGCGAATATGAATTTCCGATAAAGAAAAACAACAGGACGATTAACAATGATGTTACTTTTTTCATAAGATGGTTTTGTTTAATAATAATCAGTTATAAATATGCTGCTATACCCGCAGCGAGTTTTGCGTTATTGATTACAAGTTTAATGTTTGCCTCAAGGCTTTTTCCTGAAGTAATGTCTTTTATTTCCGAAAGCAGGAACGGAGTAATTTCCTTTCCCTTTATTCCGAGTTCATCCGCTTTTTTCAGCGCTTTATTTATTGCGGACTGTATTTCATCTTTATCCATAGAATATTCAAGGGGAACGGGATTCGCAATGAGCAGACCACCGTTGAGACCCAACTCCCATTTGGTTCTTATCATATCGGCAATATCCTTTTCGGAGTCCATTCTGTAATTTACTTTATATCCCGATTCGCGCGTAAAGAACGCGGGAAATTCGTCCGTATTGAAACCGATGACAGGTACGCCGAGTGTTTCAAGATATTCGAGCGTAAGTCCGATATCGAGAATCGATTTAACCCCGGCGGAAACGACGGCAATGTTCGTTTTAGACAGTTCGGTAAGGTCTGCAGAGATGTCGTAAGTTTCCCGGGCATTTCTGTGAACGCCGCCTATGCCGCCTGTAGCAAAAATTTTCAACGAAGCAAGGTTAGCGCAAATCATGGTTGCCGCTACTGTCGTAGCCGCATTAAGTTTCTTTGAAACCATTACGGGCAAATCTCTTCTTGAAGCCTTGTAAATATTTTTTGATGATGCAAGAATTTCTATTTCTTCGTTATCCAGTCCGACTTTTATTTTTCCGTTAAGAACCGCGATTGTAGCGGGTACGGCATTGCATTCGCGGACAGTGCTTTCGAGAAGCAGGGCGGTCTCATAATTCCGGGGATACGGCATGCCGTGGGAGATTATAGTCGATTCAAGCGCCACAACGGGCTTGCCGCCGTTAAGAGCGGATTTCACTTCATCGGATATTTGCAGATATTCGTTAAGGCTCATTTACATTAATATACTTTTTGATTCACGGAAAAGTTTCACCAGTTTATCCTCAGTAACATCATCGGGAACCGTGCGGTTTGAACGTAATGCAAAATATGACGCGCAGGTTCCGAATACAAGAGAATCGTCAATACCGTAGTTGTTAAGAAAGGAATAAATAAACCCCGCGTTAAACGCGTCGCCCGCTCCGTTTGGTTCAGCCACGTTCACGCTTAGCGGCTTGCATTTATAAGTCTTCGCGATTTCAGCATTATATAATTCCGCACCGTTCTTTCCTTTTCGTATAACTATATTTTTTATATTCTTTGTTATATATTTTTCTTTCTCTTCCGAATCCGCGGACGCGCCGAAAATGCTTTCGAATTCGGATGAATTAACCGAGAGGTAATCTATTAATCCGCTGATTATCCTGACATTAATTCCTTTATCTTCGGATACGGCATCAAGAAAGACAGGGATGCCGCTGTTGTTCGCGATACCAATGATTTTATTAAGAACGTTTATATTTAAATTCGAGTCGAGAACAATCATGCCGCACTTAGAAATAAAATCGTAATGCACGTTTATATAATCTTCGTTAACCGTGTTAATGGAATCGCTCATATCGTTGACGGCATAATTCATTTTTCCTTTGTCGTCGGCAACCGACAAATATACGGCTGTATTAATATCGGATGATACAAGCAGATAATCCGTACGAATGCCTGATTTGCGGGCTGATTCCAGAATTCTGTTTCCGAATTCGTCTTTGCCTATACAACCAAAGAGGCTGATATTTACATTCATGCGCGCAAGGTTTTCGGAAATATTTCTTGCGACGCCGCCTTCGGTAATAATTATTTTTCCCGGATGCGAGTCGGCAGACATGCCTGAAGCGATACCTTTTACATCCACGTTAATCCCGCCAATCGCGCAAACATACTTTTTTATCATTATTAGAATTTATGCAAATTAGAAAACTCATTCAATTGAGGATTCAGTCCTTGAATTGCGCATCGAAAAAAAATCAAATATCAAAAATAAAAAATCAAATCTACATAGCAAAAATCAAAAATGCAGAACAATCATTTTTATCAGAGGCAGAACGAATATGAGGGCTGAAAAAATCAAATTGAAATTGTATAACATTTTTCTATTAGATGCCGCCCCGATGGGGCTCAGAGATTTTTGTATCCATATTCCTACCAAGATGCCGCCCCGATGGGGCTCAGAGATTTTTGTATCCATACTCCTACCAAGATGACGCCCCGATGGGGCTCAGAGATTTTTGTATCCATATTCCTACCAAGATGCCGCCCCGATGGGGCTCAGAGATTTTTGTATCCATATTTCTACTAAGATGCCGCTCATTCAGGCGGGTTAAAAGAAAGAAAATATTTTTTAAAATACGGCTCATAATGGCTCATAACGGCTCATTTTATTTTTCGATGTCAGTTCAGATGCCTAATAGTGCAAAGTTCATGCAGGCAGGAAAACCGGATTTGACGGGATGATACCGGGGGTATCAAAATGACACCGTTTTGGTGTCATTTCTCAGGTTTCCGTATTGAAAAAACAATAGTTTATGTCAAAGAACTTATTGAATTTTGCAAAAAGGTCTCATTCGGCATCATTTCGACGATAAAACATTGATTTTTAAGTAGTTTAAAAATGACCCCGGGGGGGTCATTTCAGGTATCATTTTTGTATCGATTGTATTGCCGCATTTTGTTTGATGATATGTGATTATCAGAGTTACCATTTTTGTAAAAAATATTCAGTACAAATATAAAAAATAATAGGAGAAGTCCGGCAATAAATGACCAAGGAGTGAGTTAAATTATTGTTTACAAACGAGATATGACGGAGTGTTTTCGTGTATAGATTTCAAAAACGAAAGTGTTTTCCGGAATATATTTTTACAGGATACAGGCGGGCGGTTTTGTTCAGACGAAGAGGATGATTCTTATTAAATGATTCCCGCAAAAGAACATCGGAATGCCCGCCCATTTCTCCGGCGAGCCTTCGGCCGGCGGATTTACGGCCGAGCATGCAAAATTTTAGATTCTGCATTTTATATTTGAGAGAGTAAACTTTTCATTATAAAAAAAGCACGGCAGAAATATTTGCCGTGCTTTCATTTCTTGAAAGATCACAATGAAAAAATTATTTGAAATATTCCACCAAAAAGAGCGGCGAGTTACTTATAAAATAACTACGTTATGATTTATTAATCCGCCCCAAAAGACAGGCGGACTGCTGATAAAATAATTTCATTATTTAATCAGCAGCTCTCCCAAAAGAGCGGCGAGTTACTTATAAAACAACTACGTTATGATTTATTAATCCGCCCTAAAAGGCAGGCGGACTGCTGATAAAATAATTTCATTATTTAATCAGCAGCTCTCCAAAAAGATTGGCGAGTTACTTATAAAACAACTACGTTATTTTATAAGTAACATTTTTTTTGTGCTTTGGAAATTATTCGTTTTAAGAACATAGAAATAAACACCGCTTGAGAATTTAGAGCCGTCCCATTTTTCCGAATACTGTCCCGCGCTCATTTGTCCGTTAAGAATTTCGCCGACTTTCTTACCTGTTATATCATAGACGCTGAGGTTAACAAATGAAGAAGAAGGAATACTGAATTTAATTGTTGTCGTAGGGTTAAACGGGTTGGGATAATTCTGATTCAGTGAATAATTCTTTGCAATGCCGTCATTGTTTCCGGTGCCTGTAACAGGCTGAAGTTCAAATCTGAATGCTCTGTATGACATCTGTCCGGTTGGAAGGGAAAGTTCATAAACCAGATTACCTTCGGGAGTTACTTCGGATAGTGTGGTGGATGCAGAGCCCCAGCCGATAAGAGTATTTCCGTTTGCCAGTCTCTGAACACTTCCCATTGCAGCGGCAAATATGTCGGGACTGTGTCTGAACTGCCAGTAAAGGGTTGCAGTCATATTCGTTTCGTCGAGCACATATTCAAGTGCTCTTGAAAAACCCGGAGTATGGAAATTGCCGTTATCAAATAATGTATAATGATTATTTCCGATGTATCTTACATAGTGCTGGTGTGAGAATCCCAGAGTATCGCCGATGAAAGTAAACATATTATGTTTCCCGCCGAGTCTCCAGATAATATCACCTGTGGTTTCGCTAATTTTCGTGATTTCATCAAGGTGTCTGCTTGAGAGTAAAACACTATTGTCATCCATGGGTTCGAGTGCATTGCCATGCATATAATCGATATTATATGCAGTGAGATTTTCGTGAGTCGCGTCGGTAATAGGAATATAATCCCAACTGCTCCACTGGAACACAACGTTTTTATTCGCATCAATTTTCTGAATTATCAAACCCGTTACCTGAGCATTTGTTAATCCACCGGATACGATCTGGCTCATATCTATTGTCTGAATATCATAACTTAACAACCACGCGCCGCCGTCAGCAGTACACTGGCATTCATGGATATCCGTCGAGTAGCCGTTACCGCAGAAGAAACTGTCTATGACGTTGTAATTCTCGTCCATGCCGAGATAGAAATGCGCCATTTCTTCGTAGTATGTATATATATTTGTTTTCTGTCTTTTAAAGTCGTATGCATTTGCAGTCAGTGCTTTATAAGAATGCGGCGTTCCGTTATTATTCAATACCATAAGATAATTATTCCCGTACGCCTGACTGAAATTTGATAAGAACAAATATCCGTCTTCGGTAGGACCGTTCTGTGTGATATTGAATACCGGAAAATCTTTCGGCGATGGTGCAACGGGGGTCTGTATAATATTTTCACCGTTTAATATTCTCATCTCGCTGTTATCGTTGGGGTTTTGGGGCTGCGCATATTTCCTTATAGTAAACGAGTAATTTAATTGCCCGAAAATTCCTGAAACGGTGACCGTTTCATTTAGAGAAAAAGGAACTGCAGGTTTGAATATAAGTTTTCTATTTGCTTCTACTGGAATGATGGTTCCGGTATGCAGTCCTGTAGTACT
Organism: Ignavibacteria bacterium; assembly: GCA_028714695.1. GTDB lineage: Bacteria > Bacteroidota > Ignavibacteria > Tepidaquicellales > Tepidaquicellaceae > CAIKZJ01. Next base: position 267,765 of record JAQTLX010000003.1, read on the forward strand.
GCCTGTAACACTTAATGTTACTGTTTTTAAAAAGTCACCGCTTAAAACCGAGTTAAATCCGATAATGATGGTAGATTTTTCGTTGTTGTATATTGAATTTGGTTTTGGGGAAAGATATTGAATTGTTTGAGCATTTAAATAAGCGCTCGCCAGCAGGAGAAATATTGCCGATATTGCTCCTGAAATTACTTTGTTAGACATATTGCGGTTTTGTTAATTTTTTAAATGTACCTGCTAATAAGTACGCTGTATTTAGACAATGAATCATTAAAAAAAGTTTAATAAATAACTTTTTTAAATTTAGAACAGTAATAATTCATTAAAGGAATGAGAGGCTTTGATGTCGGCAAACACAATGTTTGTCAGAATATTATTACCATTAATTTGTGTTTTCTATCTACCAATAATTTCATATACAATATAATATTAAAACTAAGCAATAAAAACGCATCTTAAATTACATAATCTTTCACGGGTTTGCCGTCAATAAGATGTTCCTGAATTATTTTTTCCAGGACTTTCGGAGTGCATGAATGATACCATACGCCTTCGGGATATACAACGGCGAGCGGTCCTTTCGCGCAAATTCTGAAACAATCGGCTTTAGTTCTTTGAATACCGCCTTTACCGTTAAGGTCAAGTTCGGCAAGCCTTTTTTTGAGATATTTCCATGATTTCAGTCCTTCTTCACGTTTCACGCATTTGTCATCCGCGGCATCGCAGCATAAAAATATATGTTTTCTTGTTTTATCTATTCCGAGTTCTTTTGCTTTTTCTTTTAGTTTATTGCTCATGCTTATCGCTTTACATGTTACATTAATAAAAAATTTACTAATATGAAAAATAAATCAGAGAGACAGATAATTATTGAACAAAATTTTTATTATTAGAGTTTTAAAATGAATAAAATTACGCTATTAATCATTGTGTTTTTTCTTTTTGCGGGAAATATTATTTCGCAGACAATGAACAGGAATATTACAGTTGACGGAACAAACAGAAAATATATACTGCATATACCGGAAACAAATACTCTAATCTACAAACTTCCGCTTTTGATTGTTCTTCACGGACACGGCGGGAACGGAAAACAGATAATGAAAGAAACGGGATTCAACGAAATATCTGACAGGGAAAGATTCATCGCGGTGTACCCATACGGAATCAACAAGGGTTGGAATGACGGCAGGGAAATATCAACAGAGTCAACCAAATACGACGATGTGAAATTTATTTCGCGGATTATCGATACGACTTTCGCGGAGTTTGAAATTGACACTTCGAGGATATTTGTAACGGGCATGTCGAACGGCGGATTCTTATCCATCTATCTCGCGTATAAATTAAACAGCAGAATACTTGCTGCCGCGCCCGTCTGCGCGAATATTCCCGAAAGGATTAAAGACGAATATACATTTGCAAAACCTGTTTCGGTAATGCTTATAAACGGAACGGAAGACCCGCTGGTAAAATACGAGGGCGGCAAAGTTGGATTCGGATTAACTAAAGGCAGAGGATATTCCATATCGACGGATGAGACCGTGAAAATATTTGTGAGTCTCGATAAATGTAATCCTGTGCCCGTTACCGAGGAGATACCGGATAAAGATGAAGAAGATGATTGTTATGCTCAAAAATATATTTATAAAGGCGGGAACGGCAATACCGATGTTGTGCTTGTAAAGGTTATCAACGGCGGGCATTCTTATCCCGGCGGGACACAGTATCTGCCGAAATTTATAGTCGGGAATATCTGTATGGATTTTAAAGCGTCAGAACTGATATGGAAATTTTTTAACAGCAGGAAAGGGAGATAAAAAAAGGCGTCCGGAGACGCCTGTTACGCACTTAGATATTGTTCTTTACTTTCTGGAAGACGTGTTGTTGTTATTTGTTGTATTGCCGCTCTTCGTAACCGTACTGTTTTCTTTTCTTACTTCAGTCTTCTGCTGAGTCTGAACATTATTATTTTCTTTTCTCACTTCAACTTTCGGTGCAGTATAAACAGTGTTATTCCTAGTCGCGCTTACGTTATTCAGATTCACTTTCAGGTTGTCAGCATTAATTTGTTCAAGGTTGCTACGGCTTTTAGGCGAACTGTTTCTTCCGCTGTTGCTATTGCTGTTATGGCTGCCGCTGTTGCTATTGCTGTTATGGCTGCCGCTGTTGCTATTGCTGTTATGGCTGCCGCTGTTACTATTGCTGTTATGGCTGCCGCTGTTGCTATTGCTGTTATGGTTTCCGCTGTTGCTGTTACCGTTCCTTGTTGATTCGTGCGATCTGTTGCTGTTTTTGCCCGATTCACGCGTACTGTTATTATTCCTTGTCGATTCATGCGAACTATTGCTGTTCCTGTTCGATTCTTTTGTGCTGCTGTTGTTCGAGTTATTATTCTTTTTATGTCCGTTATTCTTTGATTTTCCGGTATTATTATTCCCTGTATTCGTATTCGAATTTTCTTTTGAGCCGTTATAATTTTTAACGCTTGACTGATTCTGTTTTGTGTTAATCTGTTTCTTAGTAACTTCGTTCTTCGATATTGACACTGCTTCGTTTAACGATTTTGGTTCAATCTTCTTTCCGGTTAACAATGATACATTGCTCACTTCCGGTCCAATATATTTATTGCCTTTTTCGTTCAGGCTAATCTGATTAACTCTAACTGAATTCTGCACGATTTCTTTCAGGTCTTTTTTCTTAACAACATTATTCTTTGTAATCTTTCCGCCGAAATCTTTTTTATTTACAAAAACCCATCTCGTATGATTCGTTCTTATATGATTATTATGGTGTCTATAGCCGTGATGGTCTCTCCACCAGATTCTCGGACCGTAAGGATACCATCCGTAATAATTACCGTACTCGCGCCAGTAGCACCAGTTTGCCGCCCATGTGCGTCCGGGTATCCAGACCCAGCCGTAAAGCGGGTAATACCACCATCTGCCGTAGTGATAACACGACCAACCCCAGGAGTAATTCGAAATCCAGACCCATCCTGCATCCGTGAAGAGCCAGTATCCGTTATTATCATAAGGAGCCCAGTTAATGTCAACATCATTCGGGCGCCAAACGTTAACAACCTGATTATCATCATAGGCAGATTCGTCAAGATCAGTTTCGTTTCCGTTTACATCTTTTATGAACTCCGATTTGACAACTTTAATCCAAGTGCCTTTATTGTTGAGACTGTCATGCATGTTCTGATAAACAAGATTTGAGTCAAGAAGTTCATCTTCATCCGACAGGCTGTCGAGAAGTGTACCGTTGTTCTCCTGCGCTTTGAGAGGAGAATAATAGAACAGCACCGACATAACTACCAGAACCAATATTTTATTTAAGTGTTTCATCTTTGTTTCCTTTCGGTATATACCTACTTATATATACCTTTTATTCAGATGTAATGTTCCATATAAATCCAAAGAACCTTCAATTTCTATTCAAAGATACCCCCGCGGGGGGTTACAAAAAAGGGAAAAATTTATCCCTAATTACGGTTTAATTTTTTGCGCGCCTTAGTTTCCTTTTTTGATACAATCATTGTGCCGGAATAAAACCCTGTTCTGTGTTAAATTAATCAATACAAACGCAGGAGTAACTCATCGTGCCGTATTTGGGTAAAGGACGGATATATAATCTTTATGAAATTTTTATGCATTCGGTCAATCATTTTATTTTTTACTTATACTATAGTATATATTTTTGAATAAAAAAATTATGGGATTTGATTATATAGCGGGTTTGGTTATTGCGGGAGCGCTGATGTTGTATTTGTTTTACGTAATTATTAAACCCGAAAAATTTTAATTGCACATGAAGATTAATGATTTAATACAGCCTTTTGTTTTTCTTCTGCTTGTGGGCGCTGTAACTCCGCTGCTGGGCGGATACATGTTCAAAGTATTTTCAGGAAAGAAAAATATTCTCACTCCAATATTCGGGAAACTTGAGAATCTGATTCTGAGAGTATCGGGAGTGAATCCTGCGGAAGAAATGAACTGGAAGAAATATTTATGGTCGCTGCTGGCATTTAATTTTGCAGGATTTCTTTTATTGTTCATTCTTCAGGTTGTTCAGAAATGGCTGCCGCTTAATCCTCAGGGATTCGGCAATGTGCCGTTTGACCTTGCGTTCAATACGGCAATAAGTTTCGTCACAAACACGAACTGGCAGGCGTATGCGGGGGAAACAACAATGAGTTATTCGGTGCAAATGCTCGGGCTTGCGGTGCAGAACTTTCTGAGCGCTGCGACAGGCATTGCGGTTGTACTTGCGCTTACACGCGGCATAGTAACAAAGTTAACGGATAATCTCGGTAATTTCTGGACTGACCTTACGCGCTCGGTTCTTTATGTACTAATACCGGGTTCGGTGATTGTATCGATATTGCTGATGAGCCAGGGAGTTATACAGAATTTTTCTTCTTACGCGGATATAAAGACATTAGAGGGAGTTTCTCAGGTGATTCCTTTCGGTCCTGCCGCGTCACAGATTGCCATTAAGATGCTTGGAACGAACGGCGGCGGATTTTTCAATACAAACAGCGCGCATCCGTTTGAAAACCCCACACCGTTTTCGAATTTCATTGAAATGCTTTGCATACTTCTTATACCCGCGGCGCTTACTTACACATACGGGAAAATGACAGGCTCGAAAAAAGAAGGATGGATAATTTTCGGAGTAATGATGTTTTTGCTCGCGGCAGGATTAATAACATCCATGTATTCCGAGTTCTCGTATAATCCCGCATTAAACACCGCTTATAATCTTGAAGGGAAGGAGTTGAGGTTCGGGATTTCAAACAGTGTTTTATTCTCGACTATTACGACCGATGTTTCGTGCGGGGCAGTCAACGCGATGCATTCGAGCCTGACTCCGCTTGCGGGAATGGTAACTATGCTTAATATAATGCTCGGCGAAATTATTTTCGGAGGTGTAGGCGCGGGATTGTACGGCATGCTAATATTCGTATTGCTGACCGTATTCATAGCGGGATTGATGGTCGGAAGGACGCCTGAATATCTCGGCAAAAAGATAGAATCGCTTGAAATAAAAATGGCAATAATTGCAGTACTTATTCAAAGCGCATTTATTCTTTGCCTGACCGCTTATGCTTCGGTAACTGAATCGGGGTTATCAAGTCTGGGAAATACAGGACCGCACGGATTTTCTGAAATTCTTTACACATTTTCTTCGGCTGTCGGGAATAACGGAAGCGCATTTGCGGGATTAAACGCGAATACAGTCTTTTATAACATTGCGACAGGGATTGCAATGATTATCGGAAGGTTCGGAGTTATTATTCCGGTGATGGTGATAGCGGGAAGTCTTGCCGGGAAAAACAAATCTCCAGTAACGTCGGGCACATTCACGACAGACAATTATGTTTTCGCGGTATTGCTTATAGGTGTAATTTTAATTGTAGGCGCTTTGACTTTCTTTCCCGCGCTGAGTCTCGGTCCGATTGTGGAACATTTATTAATGAAAGGCGGAGTGTTATTCTAAATATGAAAAAGAACAATAAAATATTCGAGTCATCAATAATCAGAATCGCGGTTTATGATTCGTTTAAAAAATTAAATCCCGTGGTTTTAATGAAGAATCCCGTTATGTTCATTGTTGAAATATGCGCATCGATGACATCGGTGATTTTCATTTCCGAATTATATAAAGGCGCATATTCGGGATTTAATTTGCAAATTGCCGTATGGCTCTGGTTCACGGTTTTGTTTGCAAATTTCGCTGAAGCGGTAGCGGAAGGAAGAGGAAAAGCGCAGGCGGAGACGCTAAAGAAAGCGAGGAAGCAGACCAATGCAAGGAAAATTGAAGGAGACAAAGAGAAAATAATTCCTGCCGATGCATTAAGAAAGGGCGACGTAGTTGTTTGCGAATCGGGTGATATAATTCCTGCAGACGGTGAAGTGATTGACGGCGTTGCGAGTGTGGATGAATCGGCAATAACCGGTGAATCTGCTCCGGTTATACGTGAAAACGGAGGGGACAGAAGCGCGGTCACGGGCGGAACAAAAGTACTCAGCGACAGAATACTGATTAAGATTTCGTCGGAACCGGGGAATACTTTCATGGATAAAATCATTTCGCTTATTGAAGGAGCATCGAGGCAGAAGACACCGAATGAAATTGCGCTTACAATACTGCTTGCAGGGCTGACGGTAATTTTTCTTCTTGCGGTTGCAACATTGCCCGCGTATTATTTATACGGATTGAATTCATCTGGTCTTGGAACGGAAAACAATATTTCAATTCCGGTACTGGTATCGCTTCTCGTTTGTCTTATTCCGACAACGATAGGCGGACTTCTCAGCGCAATCGGTATAAGCGGAATGGACAGGCTGATTAAGCGAAACGTTATAGCGACAAGCGGACGCGCAATAGAAGCGGCAGGCGACCTTGACGTGCTTCTTCTGGATAAGACGGGAACAATAACGCTTGGAAACAGAATGGCGACTGAGTTCATTCCTGTTTCATCAGTAAATGCAGAAACGCTAGCGGAGTGCGCAATGTTTTCATCGATTTCAGATGAGACACCCGAAGGCAGATCGATAATAAAACTCGCCAAAGAAAAATACAATCTGCGTCCGAAAGAATTACTGCCCGAGCATGTAAAGTTTGTTCCGTTCACAGCAGAAACAAGAATGAGCGGCATAGATATCAGGCTGACAGACAAGCCAGTCAGAGTAATACGCAAAGGTGCGGCGGATACGATTGAAAAATACATAGAGCAGAACGGAGGATTTTATCCCGAAGATGTGAACGCAATAGTAAAGAATATAGCGGGAGAGGGGGGTACGCCGCTTGTTGTTTGTGAAAACAAAACAGTTTTCGGCGTAATAAGACTGAAAGATATAGTTAAAGGCGGAATACGGGAAAGATTTCTTCATTTAAGAAAGATGGGAATTAAAACCGTTATGATAACGGGTGATAATCCGCTGACAGCAGCGGCAATAGCGGCCGAAGCGGGGGTAGACGATTTCATAGCCGAGGCGAAACCGGAAGATAAACTCGTAAGAATCCGCCAAGAACAGGCAAACGGTCATCTTGTCGGAATGATTGGGGACGGCACGAATGACGCGCCCGCACTCGCGCAGGCGGATGTAGGAATTGCCATGAACACTGGAACGCAGGCGGCAAGGGAAGCGGGCAACATGGTTGACCTTGACAGCAATCCGACAAAATTGATTGAAGTTGTGGAGGTCGGCAAGCAGTTATTGATGACGCGCGGAGCGCTTACAACGTTCAGCATTGCAAACGATGTAGCAAAATATTTTGCAATACTTCCTGCATTGTTTACGGTTCTGTATGCACTTAACGGAAGCGCCGGTCCGCTTGGATTATTGAATATAATGAAACTTGCCTCGCCGCAGAGCGCTATATTGAGCGCGGTAATATTCAACGCCGTTATAATTGTACTGCTTATACCATTGGCGTTAAAAGGAGTAAAATACAGGCCGCTCGGCGCTTCCACAATTCTGAAAATAAATTTACTTGTTTACGGTGTTGGAGGTCTGATAGCGCCTTTTGCCGGAATAAAACTTATTGATATGTTCATAACGTCGATAAAATTAATATGAAAACAATAATAACAACAATTAAGGTTTTGCTTATAATGACTGTGCTGACAGGCATAATTTATCCATTGATTATATTCGGAGCGGGAAGCGTATTCTTTCCATCAAAGGCAAACGGCAGTCTTATAGAAGCGAACGGTAATACAGCAGGTTCGGAATTAATCGCGCAGAAATTCGAAAGCGAGAAATATTTTCAGCCTCGTCCTTCGGCGGTTGACTTTCAGCCGCTTCCTTCGGGGGCGAGCAACCTTGGACCGACGAGCGGAAAACTGAAAGCAATATCTGATTCGTTGAGACTTGCTTATATATTGAAAAACAATCTAAGCGAAGACGCGAAAGTTCCTTCTGACGCGGTATATTCGTCAGGCAGCGGGCTCGACCCGCATATCAGTTACGAGAATGCAGTCCTGCAAAGCGAAAGAATTTCGAAAGCACGGAATTTCAATGAAGAGAAAAAGCAGCAATTACGGAAACTGATAGACAGGACACTTGAAAACCCGCAGTTCGGTTTTTTGGGTGAACCTAGAATAAATGTGCTTAATTTAAATATAGAGTTAGATAAATTATGATATGGAAGACACAACGAGGCCTAATCCGGACGAACTGCTTGAACAGATAAAAAAGACGGAGCAGAAAGAAAAGAAAGGCAAACTAAAAATTTATCTGGGTATGTGCGCCGGAGTTGGAAAGACATTTTCCATGCTTCAGGATGCAAGCAAGGCGCACGGCAGGGGGACAGATGTATTGATTGGTTACGTAGAAACTCACGGCAGAGCGGAAACGGAATTTCTTTTATTTTACATGCCTCAACTTCCGAGGAAAAAAATTAGTTACAAGGGTTTCGAACTTGAAGAAATGGATGTGGATACGATTCTTGAAAAGAAACCAAAACTTGTTGTTGTCGATGAACTTGCCCACACTAACGCTCCCGGAAGCAGGCATAACAAAAGATATCTCGATGTACTTGAACTGCTTGATAACGGAATAAATGTATACACTGCAATAAACGTTCAGCACATAGAAAGTCTTGCCGATACAGTAAGTCAGATTACGGGAATAATTATAAAAGAAACCGTTCCCGATTCCATATTTGATATTGCGGATGAAATTGAACTTGTCGATATATCGCCGGACGAACTTATACAGAGATTGTCCGACGGGAAAGTTTATACCGCGGATAAGGCAAAAGACGCGGTAGAGAATTTTTTCAGGAAAGGAAATCTCAGCGCGCTGCGTGAACTGTCGCTCAGACTTGCGGCTGACAGGGTTGACAGGCAGGTGCGGGATTACATGCAGGAGAACAGAATACCCGGTCCGTGGAAATCAACACAAAGAATATTAATCGGCATCGGTCCTAATCCCAATTCATCCGACCTTGTCAGGTGGGCGCGGAGAATAGCATATACGATGGAAGCGAGTTGGGTGGCTGTGCATGTTGATACGCCGATACAACTGAACGAAAAACAAAAACTGTCGCTGAACAACAATCTTGACCTTGCGAGAGAACTCGGAGCCGAGGTTGTAATAACTTCGGACATCGATGTAGTAAAAGGAATAATAAGAATAGCGAAGAACGAAAATGCAACGCACATAGTTGTAGGCAAATCGCAGAACAGAAATCTATTTTCGAAAATATTCAAGACCGATATTGTAAACAGAATTCTTGACGAGAGCGGAAAAATCGATGTATATGTTGTTTCGGGAGATACGGAAACGGTAGATGAGCAGAAAAAATTTCGTCTGCCCGCAGCGCAATCTGATATTTCCAAATATATTATATCCTCATGTCTGATATTTCTTGTTGCCGCAATATGCTATCCGTTCAGCGATATACTTGGACATCAGACAGTTGCATTAATACTGCTTCTTGTGGTCTCGCTATTGCCTCTTATAATGGGACCAGGTCCTGTTCTTTTGGCGGCTATCTTAAGTCCCATGATATGGAATTATTTCTTTGTACCCCCGAAGTTTACACTATGGATAAGCAAAAGCGAGGACATACTTACATTTATAATGTTTTTTATTATTGCATACGTTACGGGAGTACTTACGACAAGAATCAGGCAGAGGGAAAAAGCCATCAGGCAGAGAGAAGAGAGGGCTGTCGCTTTATATAATCTGGCGAACGACCTTTCAAAGGCAATAAATCTGGATGAGGTAGTAAAAGAATCGGTTAAGAATTTCAAAAAAGTCTTTCATTCGGAAGCGGTAATATTTTTGAAAGAAGAAGACACAGCATTACTGAAGCAGGTAATTGACAATCAGGCGGAGAACATACCGGAAAAAGAATTTAGTGTTGCCGAATGGGTTTGCGCAAACGGAAAAAGAGCAGGTAAATTTACGGACTCGCTTCCTTTTGCCGAATACGTATATTATCCTATAAAAGGTCCGCGGGGGATTTACGGGTCTGCGGGGATAAAATTTGCGAATGAAGTGCAATTCGGCGAGCAGGAAGCGCTGATTGAAAATTTCGTCAATCAGGTAGGTTCTGCAGTTGAACGCGAACTTCTCAATAAAACCGCGGGGAAGACTTTGATTCTTGAGGAGTCGGAAAAATTATACAAAACATTATTCGACAGCATATCGCACGAATTGAAGACTCCTATTGCCGCAATAATGGCTGCATCGAGTTATCTGACTCAGATGAAAGGCGGAGACAAAGATACACGCACGGATATATATAATGAAATCAGCACTGCATCAATCAGACTTAACAGATTGGTGGAGAATCTTCTGGATATGGCGCGTTTGGAAAGCGGCAAACTAGTAGTGAATCTCAGCGCCTGCGACGTTCAGGATTTAATAAACGGAGCGCTAAACCAGTTCGGCACGGAAATCGGTACGCGGAAAATTAATATAGACATTCCAGAAAACATGCCTTTTGTAAAAGTTGATTTTGTGCTGATAGAGCAGGTGCTGAAAAATATAATTCAAAATGCACTATTGTACACACCTGCCGGGGCTGGGATTGATATAAAAGTTTCCTTCGATAATGAATATTCGTATATTTTTATTTCCGACAATGGTCCGGGAATTCCGGAGAAGGGCATCGAACATATATTCGAGAAGTTTTACAGGGTTGACAATAAAACAGCGGGAGGCACCGGTCTGGGACTTTCGATATCGAAAGGAATTATAGAGGCACACAAAGGAACAATTACAGTTGTCAACAAAAAGAGCGGCGGTTTGAAATTTCAAATTAAAATTCCGAAATAACATGAGTGAACCGAACAGCATACTGGTTATAGACGACGAAGTGCAGATAAGGAGACTATTAAGAATAAGTCTTGAAGATTCCGGGTTTACAGTACACGAGGCGGAAAATGCAAAAAGGGGGCTGCAGGAATCTGCGAACTGCCGTCCATCGCTCATACTTCTCGATTTAGGACTTCCGGATGAAGACGGGCTTATATTGCTTAAGAAACTCAGAGAGTTTGTAGAAACGCCTGTGATTATTTTATCCGTCAGAAATTCCGAAAAGGATATAATAACGGCTCTCGATTCGGGGGCAAACGATTACATTACAAAGCCGTTCAACACGGGAGAACTGCTTGCGCGTATAAGGGCATGTCTGAGGTCATATCAGCCGGAACAGAAAACATCCGTATACATAAACGGAAACATACAAATTGATTTTTCCGCTCATGAAGTAAAGAACAAAGAGCGGATAGTCAAACTAACTTCCACGGAATTTTCTTTACTTGCTTTGTTTATAAGAAACGCGGGCAAAGTGATGACGCATCAGTATATACTGAAAGAGGTCTGGGGAAAACCCTTCTCGGACGAAATACAGTATCTGCGCGTATATATAGCGCAGTTAAGAAAAAAATTCGAAGACGATCCTTCGAGACCGAAAATATTTATTACGGAATCCGGTATCGGATACAGAATGCTGATACAGGAATAACCGTCAGAATTTTTTTCTCATAAACCAGAACGCAGCGGCTAACACTATAAGTATAAGAGAACTTATCGGCGTGAACGCGCAAAGGGCTTTATAGCCGAGCATACAAGTATCGTCTATATCTTTATAAGGTATAAACGTTGCAACGGCTCCGAGCAGGCACAACACTGCCAGTATTACAAATCCGGGATTGGCTTTCTTTACTACTTCTGACATTTTATTTCTCCTAATATTTTATATAAATATCATTAAATTATATTGATTTTATTTTAAATGAAAGTTAATCTAAAATTATTATTTACCAAGCGTTATGAATTCTGCATTATTAAAAATTGCAATCGTGTTTCTTTTACTGTGTGTTATAGGATGCGGGAAGAGCAATGAAAAGAAAACCGGCAATTCGAAGGGGAACAATACGCCGGAAGAAACAGACGGCATCAAACTTCCCGATGATTATCCTATGGAATTTCATGTACCCGCGGGAAGCAGGGTACTTTCGGTGAATATCAGCAAAGACGGAACGGATATAATGTTTCAAACCGAAAGCAGTCCTGAAAAAATAATTGCGGATTACAGAAAATCGGCATCGGACGCTGGGTACGAAGAACAGATCCCCGGCAGCCGTGACAATCAGACAAAAGGAACCGAGTTAATGTTTCTAAAACAAAAAGACAAAAGGAATGTCAGCATAAATATTACTCAAAGCAGGGGCGGAGATAAATCAATTATATACTTTATTTATAAATTCAACTGATAAAATTTACTTTCCTCATAAAAGTTAAATGTTCAGGCATTATTCGCTGCCGAAATATATCAAGTCTTTGTTTCTAATCTGAAAGAAATTGATTATTGTTTTATATGCAGTAAACATATACACCATCAACAATTGCCTCTTCATTTTTGGCACAAAGAATATTCTGATGAATTTATGCAAATGCATACCAGCAATTATTATGAATTTTTGTCGTTTTATATGTTATATAAGATATAAAAATGAAAAAGGCAAAAATAATATTGTTGTTCCTTTTTGTCGTTTCGCTTCTCACGGTTATAGATTCCGCCAGGGCACAGTACAGGGTAAAAGAATCCTACGATTTTCCGCTGCTTCCTTCTATACGCGGAGTGCAGACGGCATTATATACAACTATAAAGGAAAATTTCACGCTGACTTTGAGAGATAATGTCGTTCTTGATTGTTCGCGGTATTATCCGAGTACGGCAGACACTTCATTTCACAACGGTTACCCCGCCGTAATAATGTGCCACGGCTTCGGTGAAAGAAAAGAATTGCTTGACACATTGGCGTCAAAACAATCCGCCTACGGTTATGTGGTTTATTCATACAGCATGCGCGGACAGGGGTATTCAGGAGGACAGTCGAATCTTATCAGCAGTACGGAGGCTATGGATCTGGTTGAATATGTAAATTTCATAAGAACCGATTTTCATACAAGGCTTGATACAAGCAGCATATTAATTATGGGCGGCTCACAGGGCGGGATAATTCCATACATGGCTGCATGCATGGGAAACCTCCACGTGAAATGCATTATTTCGGCGCTTGCGTCTCCCGAGTTTGCGTCCAGCTGGATTGAAAACGGTTCTGTAAAAATGACGTATCTCTGGTCTTTATCGTATCCACCGGATACAGTAAGATATGCACCCCAGATAGCGGCTATGCAAAACTGGGTGCTTTCATCTTCGCCTGATAAGTGGGACAGTATTGCGACCTGGCTGCCTCAGACAAGAAATTTTACTTCTATTGTCGGGTTTAACAAAATTCCGATTCTGCTGGAGAATGCATGGGAAGACAAATTCTTTAATACAATGGGAAATATAAATTCCATTCCACTTGTCAGCGTTCCGAAAAGATATTATTTCGGCGCAGTAAAAGGGCACGGAGGAGATACATCGGCAACCGAAAATTTGTGGCACATGAATTTTTTCAATGAATGGTTCAGTTACTGGCTGCTTAAAATTAATAACGGAATTTTAACAAGGCCGAAATTTCATTTTGCATTTACATCGTATCCGTTGATAAATAATATGTGGTCATTTGTGCACGACAGTTCGGCAGTGTGGCCTTTGAATAACGTTTCGAATTTAAATCTGTATTTTAAACCGGGCTCCGGTCTCAAAACGACTGCCAGTACGGCAAATACAAGCGTTGCTTTTAATAATGTCGTTACCGGCGGATTAACAATGCAGCAGGCAGTTGAAGGGGAATTTAACTCGCCTTTGTTTCTGACGAATTTTCACAGAACATCCTTGATTTTCGATACCGATACTCTCACACAGGATATGAAAATGTCGGGAACCCCGATAATAAATATGGATTATGCATCGAACTCGAATGTATGCCAGTTCAATTTTCAGATATTTGACGTAAGAGGCACGAATTCAAAACTCGTAACAAGAATCAATTATACAGACAGGTATAATATACCGAATACAAGGAAAAATGCTGCCGTGAATGGAATATCGCATTCGCATATTTTTCTGAGAGGCGACATGATAAGAGTGGTCGTTACAAATTTTGACCGTACGCCTGATGATTCGTTGTTTCTCGCAACAAACCCGCATGTTTTGCCCTTAATGAACAACAGTTCGAACACTTTATATCTGAGCAGTAATTTCTTTATTTCTCTGCCCATGCTTAATTTAACGTCAGGCATAAGCGGTGTAAATAATTCCGCACCGGATAATTACTATTTAAGCCAGAACTATCCGAATCCTTTCAATCCTGTTACGACCATAAAATATTCGATTCCCCGAAGCGGATTAGTTACTCTGAAGGTATATGATATAAGCGGCAGGGAAGCGGCTGTGCTCGTAAACGAGACAATAAAGGAGGGACAATATTCTGTTGTTTTTGACGCATCGGGACTTTCAAGCGGAATATATTTTTATAAATTAATTTCCGGTGCTTACATGGAAACAAAGAAAATGATATTGCTAAAATAATAGTTTGACAGTTCGGAGTTATCTAAAACAAAGGGCTGTCCTTTTACGGGCAGCCCTCCGCCTTAATTCAACATCTTATAGGAAGCGTCTACTTAACGAGCATCATCTTTTTTACGTTAATAAAATCTCCCGCTGAAATTTTATAGAAATAAACTCCGCTTGAAAGTTTTGACGCATTAAAATCTATGTTATATTTGCCCGGTGTGAGTTGTTGATTTACAAGCACGGAAATTTCCTTGCCCGTGATGTCGTAAACCGACAGTCTTACGAATTCTGGTTTCATTATACTGAACGAAACGGAAGTTGAAGGATTAAAAGGATTCGGATAGTTCTGTGACAGTTCGTATTTAGCCGCAACGCCAATTGGAGTTCCGATGTTAGTCGGAAGATTTTCAGCGTCGAACCAGCAATTGTTGGGACCTGAGCCGGCAAACGCGACATCAACTCTTTGAATTGCATTATTGCTAAATATAGCCGTAACGGGCGGAACTGTACCGGAAGCAACAACCGCGTTTAATTTATATTGTATTGTACCGCTGCTGAGATTTCCCGGGAAACCTCTTCTTACAGAAACCGAATCGGATGAAGTAGTGAAAACCGAAGCGAAGCAGCCTGTTGTTGTAAGTGTATCGGATGTACAACTCGTGAAGAATCCGTTTGTGGAACTTTGCGGATCGAGCGAGTTGTCGAGAGACCAGGATGTTCCATCGGTTAAAGAGTACGAATAATAGCAGACATTGTCTTTTGTATAGGTTACGAGTATCTGTCTGGGCAACTGATAAGCGGTCTGTCTTACTGTTAAGCAGGGTCTTTTATAAACGGCTGTTGCTGATGTAAGATAATTAATAACCGTTGTTGTTGCAGGACTCCATGGTGTTGTGATTATTCTGATTCCTACACTTGATGCTGAAAATCTTCTTTCAACGGCAATGTAAACAGAATCACTATACACATTCTGTGACCTTTTCAGGCATGCAGACGGATAAAAATCTCCCCAGTATCCCGTGTAAACGCCACTCAGAGTGACACCTGTGTGATTAATTCCCCAGTCTGTGCTTCTGAAAAACCGCAAAGATGCGCAACTGTCATTAGCGTTTGAAACTTCGCTGACTACACATCCAATATACGTAAGACCATCATAATACCAGCCGTCGCTTACTGCTGATACGTAACAGAATTTTCTTCCCGTTGTCGGAGTAGCAAGAGTGTGGAAGCGGTAGTCATCGTTCCATGCTCTGGGTCTGAAAGAATATAGATATACGCCGGCGTCGGTTGCATTTCCTCCTGGACCGGAAGTATAGTAGCACGAAATTCTGATTGAGTCATTGACAGAGCTTTTTCTGTCAATTGTCATTGAAACAGATGAAAAACAATCAGTTCCCTGAATACCGCCTACGGCTGACCATGTAAGTCCGGAATTTGAAGATTTGTAAAAATAAATATATTTTGTTCCGGCAGTCGTAGAATCCGTTGCAACGGCAATATAGAGATTTCCATCTTTTGCCCTTTTTATATCAATAGTACGACGGTTGCCGTTTGATGAATTATATCCCGAAACCTGTCCGTATTTTACAATTACGTCCGGTGATACCCAGTCGGGATTAAACGGCGGAGTGTAAGGCGGTGGCGCGGGTGAAAACTTATCGGCCGGCGTGTTAGGTGATTTCACGGTGCCGATAGAATACTTGTCTATTTCACTTTGTATCTTTTGCGCCTCGGCAAAGTTGTTGTTTCTTCTTGCATTGTCCAGTTGAACAAACAGTTCCTGCGGTATCTGTACAGATGCCCTGTTCTGCTCATAAGACCTTTCGACATCTTTTATACCGTACAATCTGTGCACATTGTTGACAGTATTTTGATTGATGTCTGATTGCGACATTACGTACCCTGCGATAAAAAACAACAATAAGGTTAGTAAAAGTTTTGCTCTCATGTGTTTCCCCTTTCGGTTATGAATTGAATTTGTAAAAGTAAATCAAATTAAATAAGGATTTTACTCAAACAATTTTTACAGCAGAGTTATCAGTTAGTGCAGTTTTTACCCTTAAAGCAAATATAAATAATTAATTTACAATAAAAAATAATTAAAAATTATTTTAATCTATACTAATGTTTGTTAAGATTTTGTTATATTTTTAGGAAGTATCGGCATGTAAATTTATACTGAAATTTGTGTATATTGTTATATTATCTGTTTATATTTTAGTATCATTAATAAAAATAATATGGACGAAGAAATATTATATTGTTCCGAATGCGGCAAAGAGGTAAGCGGCAGCGATAAAACCTGTCCTCACTGCGGAGTGGAACTTGAAGAAACATCCGGAGACGATAATTTTAATATTGTTACCGCTGCGATGTTTTATACTGACATAGACGCTGAAATTGCAAAGGAGCGTCTTGAAGAGGCGGGAATCGAGTGTTATTTGCAGGGGAACATCAATAATTCAATGGAACCTGTGCTTACATTCGCACAGGGAATGGGGCTTATGGTGCAGGAAAAAGATTTTGAAAAAGCGGTAGCGCTTCTGAAAGAATTAAAAATAATAGATTAGATATTAATTTGCTTTATCTTCGTTTTTTATTGAAGAAGTTTTTTGCTTTCTTCGTAACGAACGTGATGAATTCGGTTTTTGCATTAGTGTAGGATATTCTGTCATTTGGATATTTTTCGGCAAGATAATATTTTAGTTCCGCATACTGTCTTGAATCCTCTTCCGAAATTTTAAGATAATCGCGGAAGAGTAATCTTTCCCATAGAACGGAATCTTTTTCGACCATGTGAATATGATGCGTGCGTATGCTTGATTTATTTCTTTTGATGAACCAAGCATAAAAATCGGGTCCCGTATCACCCGACACGGGACGCCAGAAATATTCATAACCTTCCGATTCGAGAACCGGCACTATGACTTTTTTAACTTCTTCAAGGCTTCTGACCTCTGCAAGCATATCAATTACGGGTTTTGCGCAAAGTCCCGGAACGGCAGTGCTTCCGAAATGCTCTATCCTTACAATTATATCGGAAGTAAATCTCGATAAAAGATATTCCTTCTCGAACTGGAACGAAGATATCCATTCGGGATTGTAAGGGACAATCGAAATTTCTTCTTTAACAGCCCGCTGTATTCTTTCATCAAGACTTAAAATCATAGACTAATTTAATAATTTATAAAACGGTTGATATTACTTTTACATTTGTTCGTCCGCAGTTGGTCCGTAAACCGAAGGAAGAGGAATATCAAGCAGGCGCATATACACGCCGAGTTGCGCCCGATGATGGACCAGATGGCTCAGACTCATACTTCTGATAACATGTACGCGGGGCATTGTAAAGAAAATCTTTTCTCCGTTTCTGAGTGTCCAGTCTTTCATAATATCGGTATCGCTGCATTTTGAAAGCGATGCTTCGGCATTGCTCAGATTTGAATCGAATTTTTCTAATAACGATTTGTTTGAATCCGCGTTTTCACGTTTGTAATCGAATTTAGCGAAATCAAGTTCGTTTTGTTCTATAGTATAAGTTATATAACCGGGAAGTTCGGCTACATGCGTTGCCAGGTGCGCGAGCGGCATGCTTTTTTCGTGCGGCTTCCATGCGGCTTTATCGAACGGTATGAGTTCGAGCATTTTCCTTGTCGCAATAGCCTCTTGTTTTAATTCCCCCAGAATTGATTGTGCGATTGTCATGCTGTTATTGTTTTTTATTTTAAAAATGTGCATATGCACTGTGATTAATTATGCCATACAATAATATGGTATTATTTTTGTGAAGTCAAGTCTTTTTATGAAGTATTATTTTCCGGGTTCTTCCGTGTCCGTATTCCGGAAATAACTGAGCGCACCGGAAGGGCACATGCCTATCTGGTGGATTATCACGCCTGTTTCTGCGGCATTCTGATTCACCCACGGTACTTTGTTCGGATTGAATACCTGCGGCAATTCTCTGAAACAAATGCCGGAATGAATGCAGATATGCGGTTTCCAGACAATTGTTATTTCGCCGTTTGAATATTTCTTCGTCATTTTTCGCATGATACTTTTTGTATAAAATTATTTGTGAACTCCCCGCCGGATACACCGGCAGGTTACCAATAAAAAGCGGTGTTATTTTACTAACAGCATTTTTTTTGAATCCAGTTGTTTATTGTTAACCGTAAATTGATAGAAATATACTCCGCTTGATAGGTTACTCCCGTCGAATGTAACTTCGTATGCACCGGGTCTTAAAGATTCGTTTACAAGTGTTTTAACTTCGTGTCCCGAGATATCATAGACAACAATTTTTGCATCGCTGAGTTTTGCGATATTAAATTTAAATTTTGTAACGGGATTGAACGGGTTCGGATAATTCTGATATAGTTTGTAACCATCGGCGATTGAACTTATGTTTCTTACGTTGACAGAACTTGTGATTGTAATAATTTTATCGTCAGCGTAATTCCATTTGTCTCCGTCGGGCGTGCCGTTGAAATTTACGGAATTACCGTTCGCGTAAAGCGTATCAAAACTATCAGGGGTATTCGGGGCAATATATTTGAAAATGAAAGTGACCGTATCGGCGCCCGGCAATTTCGGCCAAACATGCGTCAATTCGTAAACGTCCGTTGCGGCAAGCACTCTTTGAAGCATAGTGTCGGCAGGAGAAAGTATCAACCTGCCGTTCGCTGCCGATATATCGCAGCCTGCTCTCACTAAAGGACCGCCCGTAATCTTTAACTTGAATTCTACTGTATCGCCCGCCCTAACGCTCGAAGGTCCTATTATTCTGACGGAAACTTCGGGATAAGGAGTGAGGTTATGGCATGAGCAGCCTTCTGTATTTCCGCGTCTTCTCGTAAGATTTACGATGCCGTCATCGAAGGCTTTTGCATTCTGTATAAATGCCGCAATAAAAATTATTAATAATAGTAATCTTTTCATTTTCATAAAAATTATTTCACAAGTGTTAGTTTTTTAATTTCGCTGTACCCGCCGTACTGAAGTTTATAAAAATACATTCCTGATGAAAGCGATGACGCGTTAAAGTTAACTTCGTAAGTGCCGGGATTTCTGTATTCGCTAACGGGTGCTGCAACTTCGCGTCCGAGAACATCGAATATTTTGAGGCTCACAAAACCGCCCGAAGGTATATCGAATTTTATTGTCGTGGCGGGATTAAACGGGTTCGGATAATTCTGATATAAATTAAACTTGTTCGGCACGGAAGAAATTATGTTTTCGTTTACAGAGGTAATCACGGAGTAATTTGCCGTGAGTTTCTGAATACTGCCCGTCCGCATATCCACAACGTAACCTCTGTCAACGGCTATCTGTCCTGCGCCTGCTCCGCCTCCAATCGATGATGTCAAAAAATTCGCACCTGCATTCGTTGAAAGATATGTGTTCCCGCCGTAACTGCCAGTAATAATAAATGTCGGGTCTTCCCTGCAAATATCGGCAGCCCAGCCGGAAGAGGAATTTGTTCTGAAGAGCGCCCAAGTGTCTCCGTAGTTTGTTGTTCTGTAAATATCGCCGCCGGGCCAGTTAGT
Source organism: Ignavibacteria bacterium (assembly GCA_028714695.1). Lineage (GTDB taxonomy): Bacteria > Bacteroidota > Ignavibacteria > Tepidaquicellales > Tepidaquicellaceae > CAIKZJ01. The sequence goes on from JAQTLX010000003.1 coordinate 287,750, forward strand.
GGCGTACATAGTTGTTTTGTCGAAAACGGAATTGCAGAGTGCGGGTATCTCGCTTGACGAAGCATTAGTAAGTACTCTTGACCAGTTACCGCCGCCGTTTACGGATTTGAATATATCGCCGAGACCCGAACCGGTTACGCCGTCCGCGACGAATATCACGTTCGAACTATCGTACATCACCATAATATCGCACGGGCTTCTGAAAGGATAATTGCCGCTGATTTCATTGAATGACGCTCCGTTATCTGTAGATTTGTAAAAACCTCCGCCGTCAGGAGCGAAATAATACACAGACGGATTATTCTGGTCCATCTCCAGCGGTGTGCCGTAGTTGCTGAAGTTTAATGATAAAATTGTGCTCCACGTTGCTCCGTAGTCGGTTGTTCTTATTACTTTACAGGGAGACGTTTGTATAGCGCACATCCAGATGTTTGTATCGAGCGGGCTTACATAAAAACTGTGAGCGTTGCTTCCGAGCGTTGTCGATGAAATCTGTGTCCATGTTTCCGCCCTGTCTCTGCTTACGTAAACTTTATTTCCGAACATACAGAAAAGAGTATTTCTGTCGTAAGGATGTCTGCATAAATTATTTCCTATCCCGCCTGTTGCCGTCAGTTTTGAAACCCAAGAATATGTTACCGAAGTCTGTGAATTGAAATTCCATACGCTTCCTCCGCTTGCTGTTTTTATGATTGCCTGATTCATGCTGCTTACGGCAAAGCCTTTAACAGAATCAATGAATTGAATATCTTTTAAATCGCCGAACATTGGGTTTATTTCGAAGTTCAGGAACTTCGATGAACCGCCTGTATTGTTTCTGATGAATCCGCCTCCTCCGCATACGTGAACGTTCGTTATGCTTGTGCCCGATAGACTTTTTATGTCGGAATCAATTCTTGTGTTTACAGTTTCCCACGGCAAAACACCTTTTTTAATCAGAAGTGTTCCGTATTCGCCTGTTACGGCAATTCCGTTCGAGAAGTATTTTGCTTTTAAAAGTTTTTTTGTTGTACCGGTTGATTGCAGAGACCAGCCGGCTCCTCCGTTTGTAGTGATGTATAATTTCCCGTTATCGCCGGCTATAACACCGTTCAGGCTGTCGAGAAAATTTATAGAATAATAATTGACCTGAGCGAGTCCGGTATTTATTGGAGACCAGTTATTTCCTCCGTTGAAGGTTATCATAGCAGCGCCGCTATCTCCGCAAATGTATCCAGTGTTTTTATTCAGAAAGAAAACCGAATTCAAAGAAGATGTTGTTCCCGTATTCACCGGAGAAAGGCTAAGTGAATATTTTGAAGTTTTATATATTTTCCCGTCGTTTGCAGCAAGCCATACAGAACTGTCAAAAGCAAAACAGGAGTTATAGTTTACAGTATTATTTATAGTATAGGATGAATATGCGGCTCCTCCGTCGGTTGAACGGAAAATCTTTCCGCCGTTTCCCGCGGCAAAGACATAAACCCCGTCCGGGCTGTAAACTGTATTAAACCCTTGAGAATACGATAAGTTAACAGCCGCAGCGAACAACAGCAGCAACAGAGTAATTTTTGTGCTCATTTTTCAAAGGAACTTAATTTAATAATTAATTATTAAAACAATTGAACAGTTAATAAAATTATCTAGTTCGGCAATTATTTTTATAAGAGTGAATTCCCGTAAAAAAAACATATCGTCAGCGAAAGTAACTGAATATATTAATAAGATATTAACGTTGTGTCTGAGAATTACATTGTTGTTTTATTTCTCGTTTTCCGCAGCGGCGGTATTCAGTCAGAGCAATTTTAATATCCCCGTTGTATTTGTTTCGCGAAATCATCTTTCGGGCGGAAACATTTTATTTCCATCAGCAGGTCTCCTTCCGGGCATGGGACCGCATTCTCGTTTTACAGTTACGGGAGGAAGACTGATGGTGCGCGAAGTTGACGGAACAGTAAGAACTCTTATTGACAGCACAATATCGTTCAACGGAATTCATCTTATTGACGTTCAGCAGCCCTGTGTGGACTGGGGCGGAGTAAAAATTGTTTTTTCGGGAATAGAAAGCCGGGACAGTTCCTGGCGCATTTATGAAATAAATAAAGACGGTTCGGGATTCAAAAAAATCACTAAGACTGACAGGGATGTCAACCTTACGCAGTTCGGAGCAGCGGCATACAGATTTTTAAAGTATGATGATATAGATCCTGTTTACACTCCGGACGGAAAAATTGTTTTTGCTTCGACAAGATTTCCTACCGTATCGGAATTCGGCTCGGTGCTCGCAACAAATCTTTTTATAATTGATACATCCGGAAATAATCTTTTCAGAATCACTTCCGAAAGGAACGGCGCGGAAAAACCTACAATTGACCCGACGACGGGAAGAATAGTATATTCGAGATGGTGGCTTAATATTGACATGCCGAGCAATCAGACTGCATCGGGTCTTACGAGGAATGTTTCCGAAGCGCTTACGAGCGATATTGGAAATATCTGGCAGGTTAATATTATAAATCCCGACGGCGACGCACTGAAATTTTATTCGGGCGACGCGAGAAAAAGAAACACGCTTTTTACATACCGGCCGAGAATAGCCGCGAACAATGATTTGTTCGGAGTTTTTGTTCCGCATATGCCGATGGTGTTTACGGGCGGCAGCAGCGGAATAAGATTTTATATGAAAGGATTATCCGAATATAAATATATTTCGGGAGTCGATACTTCGACATCACTTTATATTTCAAATCCGCCTTCAACGGGAACATACATGCCGCCGTATTCTACGGACCCGCTGCCGCTTCCAGACGGAAGAGTGATGTTCTCGTATGCAAATTCAGTCGAAGTGCAGGATTACGGAATTTATGCCGGCAGCAGGGACGGAACGGGGATACAGCAGATTGTTGATTTACCGGGTACGCTTGAACTGAATGCGGAATTACTGATTCAGAAAACAAAACCGCCTGTGCCTTCTTATGTTACTGATTACGACACTAACAAAGTGCCGCCCATATCGAATCCTTCGTCTTTTTATCAGGGCGGATTTTTCCGATTCGATAATATGAATATTTATGCGAATGCGCCTGTAGACGTGCCGATAGACGATGCGCCTCCACTGACAAAAAACGCAAAGTTCAGATTCTTCCTGAATTTTCAGAGACAGAATCCCGACGGTCAGGACATGCCGATATTTTTCAGGGAAATCACGATTAATTACGACGGTAAAATAGCGCAGCCGGATTTACCGGCGAACGTATCGATGTTCGAGCAGGTAACGGATTCCGCCGGACACGTGCTTATGAACGACGACGGTAAAATCGCGCATGTGACAGGCATGAACTTTGGCAAGAACGGTTCCGGAACAAAATGCGTCGGCTGCCACTCCGGGCATTCATTGATGCCCGTGCCGATTAATAATGCGGAAGCGCAGTATACAAATTATTCAACTTCCGCATCAGTAACGCAAAGCAGTTACAGGCAGGCCGGAAATATCTCTTACACAGGAAAAAAAGTAATCGACAGGAAGGCAAGAAACACTGATCTCGGAGTTAACTGGATTGCGGCGGGCGGCAACAACGAATATGTAGAACTGGTGTGGGTATTGCCGCTTGACGTAAGGGAAATAAAATTATATAACATCTTTCCTAATTTAATAAACGGCACAAACATACAGGTTACGGATTGTGAAATTTTTTTATATAACGGTGCGGCGCAGACCGGTCACATCGCATCGACGGGAGCGCTTGATGCAAACGGGAAATCCGTGATTGTAAGTCCCGTGGTTTCGATGGACAGAATGAAAATAATTGTAAAAAGTTTTACGGGCACGATAAACGGAATATCGTCAGCAGGACTTGCCGAGGTCGAAACGATTGCAAGAGTAACAACATATCAGACCGGTATAGGTAATCCGAATATAATTGCTTCGGAATTTGCATTGTATCAGAATTATCCCAATCCATTTAATCCGGTTACGAAAATCAGATTCGATATACCGGGTAGCGGGAAATTGAATACCGGAAACGGCAACGTGATATTGAAAGTGTTTGATATTTCAGGAAAGGAGACAGCGGAACTCGTAAACGAATCCCTGAAGCCCGGAAGTTATGAAGTTACATTTGACGGGAGCAAACTTTCAAGCGGAGTATATTTTTATCAATTAGCGATTAACAATAAGCAATTAGCGGTAAAGAAAATGCTGATGATTAAATAATGAAATTATTTAATCAGAAGTCCGCAATTCTTTTATGGCGGATTGCTGAATAATAACAAGGTAGTTTTATCAGTAACTCGCCAATCTTTTTGGAGAAATGATGATAAAATAAATGGAGTGATTCGCGTTCCCAAATCCCTATGAATCGGGATACTAAGAACGCACAGGAGTTTGGGAACGAGGAGAACATAAAACAAACTCAATTATTCTTGTTCCCAAACTCCTGTTTGGGAACATCGAAAGTCATTTTATTTTGTAATAAATATCTCTCTAACTTTCTCCGCCACCGCCTCCCCGAAAATAGCAAACTGGCCGGGCAGGGGATGAACGCCGTCAATATCGGATACCTTCATATATTTGTTTGAATCCATGAACCCGCAGAGTGCGGCGTCAGCGACAGTTTTATAGCATCCCGCAAGTTTCTTCGATTCTTCTTCCATACCGCTGTATGCCATTTCGTTCAACGAAGACATTTTTCCCAGAACAGGAGGAGAAACAATTAATATCTTTGGAGGTGTGCCTCCGAAGACAGGCGACTGAACAATCCTTGTAAGCGAAATCAGTCCCCATGCGGAATCATTCGCGGTTTTTCCTACAAGTTTCATCAGGTCATTTAATCCGAGCATAATTATTACCAGGTCGAGAGGCGAGTGCGATTCCATCAGCATAGGCAGATACTCTTTTCCGTTTCTGTACGGAGCGTACGGAACATCCCAGCAGGTAGTTCTTCCTGTGATTGCTTCGGTTATCACTCTGTATCCGCTTCCGAGATTTTTTTCCATTACGCCGGGCCATGTTTCGGAGTACGGATATCTTGTGCCGTCCGCGGGATTATATCCCCAAGTAATAGAATCGCCGTAACATAAAATTGTTTTCAAATTTTTGTATTTGATATTTTACTTAAAATATATTTATCGTAATCATTTTGAAATGTATTCTTCTTTTCCAATTTCGATAACCGGATATTGGAGTCCCATAGGGACGGCAGTAATTTAGAAAAATATAACAGGATAAAGGAGTCTTATAGGGACGGTAGTTTGATTCCATAACACTACAGGCTTTATGGATATTTAAAGAAAAACAATTCACTTCTATAATATTTACGTGCCTTTGCTGTAACAGACAGGTTCGACATTTAGAACAATAACACGACGATAAAATCATGAATGGAATTTCTATGCCGGAATATTATATGGCTTCGTTTTCTAAAATAAGATGTGGATAAAAAAAAGACTGATTAACTATTATTTAATCAGCCTTTTTCGACGTCATATTTCGAACTGCCTTTAAGTTAATTTATAATTTACAATTTCATCTTTAAAATTATTTAACAAGCACCATGCGTTTCGTCTGTACAAAATCTCCTGTCTGAATTCTGTAGAAATAAACACCGGATGCCAAGTTGCTTCCGTTAAAATCTATGGTATAATTTCCGGCTAATTTAATATCGTTTACGAGTGTTTTTATTTCTTTTCCAGTAATATCGTAAATTTTTAATGTTACTTTTCCGTCTTTCGGCAGTGAATACTTTATAGTTGTACTCGGATTGAACGGGTTGGGATAGTTTTGTGACAAATCGTATTGTTTGGGGGCTGCATTATTGATATTGTTATCACCTTGAATTCCGATTTTTGAATACAGAAAGTCATCCAATATGTTTTTTTCTTTTTCTTCTTTCTTCAGTGATTTCGAATATCTAAGAACGGAAATTGATTTTCGTTCTATTTTATTTTCTTCCGATTTAACTCGGGATATTTCGGATTTTGCTGTTTTTACATCCGTAATTCTTGAGAAAATATCTTTTTCAAGTTTCGAATCTTTTTCATTCTTTGTGTTTACATACGATCTATAAATCTTTTGTTTAACCGGGTCTTCGTTAATAGATGAATTTACTTTTGTTTTTAGATATTCAAGATATTCATTTTCCGTCATATTTTCATCTTTGCTTGAAATCCCGCCCGAACCGTTTAATAACGAAAGTATTTCATCGTAATCCCAACTTGCCATAAGCCTTATATACGCCTCCGGATGATATAGGGCAATTAGTTCATAACCGGATAAAGCATCGTTATAATCTGTCATATTAACCATACACATCAAAGAGATATTATACGCGGTGTTATTAAAATCATCTCCGCACAAGCCTGATAATATCTTATTGTCAAGATAATTTTTTAAATCATTAAAAAGCGTGTTTCTAATACCCTGGTTACCGCTTGTATCAAGCATCTGATAATACGTATATAAATCTATTGCACTCTTGCAAACAAAGGTGCTATGAGGATAGGTGTTGATTAATGTTTTCAAATAAGTAATTGCCGCAAAATAGTTTCCTGCTGCAAATTCCTGATATGATTGTGTATATAAATAATCATCCGGAGACAATTGTGTATTAGTGTTATTCGGTGTTTTGTAGATAGTATCTTTTATACCGTTACTCCAATTAATTATTTGCCAAATTGTTCCTAAATCTGTTGAAGTTTCACATGCAAAATCAGAACCGTTAAGATATGGTATTATTACGATGTTCTGATTATTAAAATCATACATTCCAAACAAATCTACACTCGGGGTATTTGTGCCGTTAAAGTCATTGTTCCTCATATTATAATACGGCGAAGTCTGTGTATTTACTCCTCCCCAAACGTATTTTGTATTGGCTGATTTTACAAAACAATTCTGTCCCCAATCAAGACGTGCATAACCTTCATTGATAAAAATATTGCCGTTATTTGAACTCGTGACTTTATTATTCCCGCCTAACCATATCAAACCGCCGTCTGTGGAAGGATTTTCGGGCAATGGAGCAAGATTAGGATTTGATTGATATAAAGCAATATTATACGATGGGGAAGAAAATATATTTCTTAGAACATTCGTTCCGGATTGAGTAAGTTCAAAATTTCTACACTGACTGCCGTTGGACGAAAATGTATTGTTGTTGATAGTTCCCGTTATCTGTCTTCCGATAAAATTATATGACATCGCGCTGCCTTGTATTGTGTTGTTTACAAAATTAATCGGCACAAGACTACTGGTTTGGGATAATATCATGGCAGATACGGCACCGTTGTTTATGGTGTTATGTATTATGTTGATGTTGTAAGAGGTTTGTATTTCTTCATTACCGGATAAATTTATCGGATATCTCAGCAATAATCCCATTCCGTAGTTTACCGGCATATTTAATTGATTACCCTGTATCGTAACATTATACGCATTGCGTAATTCAACGATAAAATTGCAAAAATTGTTTGCATTAAATGTATTATTAGTAATATTTCGAAAAATACCGGATGTCGAGGCGCTGTTGTTTACTATCTTAATAGAATTTTTCAAATTAGTAAAAGTGCAGTTCGTAATCGATGTCTGTGTTCCGGCATCCTCAAGAATAAAACCAACACCCGGATTTTGACCATCAGTTGATGAAATTAAACTTTCGTTTGCAATTAAACTCGCCCCGTTCTTAAATTCAATTTTTGCGTTTGCTCCAAGTTTTATTTTCGACAAAACATTTGCTTGTAAGTACGTTCCGCTCCCGTCAAATGTTAAAGTTGTATTATTTCCCAGTACGAGATTTCCAAGTGTATCTAGGACTATCTTTCCCCTATTATTTACTACGTGATTTTGTCCGCAGAAATTTAATGATGAGTTCTTAAAAACTTTGTAAGCAGAATTATTATTCCAGGTATAGTTACTGCCGGAATCTATTACTACACCATTGTAACATAGATTTATTTCGGCATTTTGTTCTCTGTTTAAATATGAATTTGGACTTAATATAACAGTATCTCCACCACCGGATTGACCATAATTATACCCCGTTACCCAAAAATATTTATTCCGTTTTAAAATAAGCGAATCTCCAGATTGTATTTTAAAAGTAAAACAAATATTTGGAAAGCCGTATTCATCTCTATATGGCCATGCAGGAGTTGTAAATGTTTCACCGGGATGATTATTAACATTTCTGTTTATTATTGGAGGAGCAATGTAATAGTCATTATAGTGCTGTGCATCGATAACAGTGTTATATCCCCATTTATCTGTAGAGCCGAAATTATAGAAAACCGTGTCGAGTAGGACTTTTGTTCCTAAAATAAGGCTGTTCACCTTATGGCTGTCAAGTGCAACAGGTGATATCGGAAACGGGGTTGTGCGCGCATAGAAGTTTTTCTCAAGCGGAACAGAACTGTGGCCTGCAATTTCCCAAACTTTAAATTCCTTGCTTGGCAAACCACCGGCTATAGTATCATAACTTGCTATAGTATCGATTCCATAATAACCGACTCCCCCGCTATGATATGCATAAAAAAACACTTTTCGATGTTCCGGAAAATCATTTCTATATTCAATATGTATATCCCTGCCGTATGTCACGCCATTAACATTCTGTCCGTATTTCGAATCAAGACTATTGAGATAAAAAGTATAATATTCTTCCGAGTATTGATTCTGTTTTATTGTGAACTGATATTTAGCAAAACCCCAGGAACCGTCTACAGGCTGAGAATATTCACTGCCGTTACATTGCGCTAAACTCAAAATATATTGCTGCGCGGTCCCGCTTCCAATAGCTTTAATAAAATCAATAACAAATTGAAATCTCGTTGTTGAATTGAAATAGCGCGTTATTGTTCCTGCTTGTATATTTTTATATCGATTATAAATTGAATCAAGCGGATTGGCCGCTCCTTCAAACGGAACGGAGGCCGTTTTTATAGACACATAAATATTTTGTCCCATGTTATTGTGAACGCCCAGATCACCCGTTAAGTCATTCGGATTGCCATCCTGCGACATGGAAAAATTTAAAAACATGAACAGTAAAACTATCAAGTTAATAATACCGGTGGATATTGTTTTCGTTGTAGTGGTGTTTAGTTAATAAAAGTATAACTATTTAATGCAAAATATAAATAAATATGTTTAATAACTATATATTTATACTTATTATTTTATATCAGATAATAATAAGCGCCAATTGATTAATAACCAATGATACCAGGATTATACGCGAATTTAATATTGGATGTGTAGTGAAATGTAAATAGTAATCTTATAATTAAAGAATTTAGTGGGGATTTATTAGCAGAATTAAGTGCGTAATTAAACAAAATACTACTTAATATAAATCATTTTTAATGTTTTTAAAAAAATATTATTACTGCCGGATTGGTTTGATGCATGTATCCTGTAGAAATATATTCCTGATGACAAATTAGAAGCATCGAATATAACAGAATGACTTCCTGCCGGTTTTAATTCGTTGATAAGTGTTTTTATTTCCTTCCCCGTAATATCGAATACTTTTATTGTAACATGGCTTCTTACGGGAAGTGTAAAATAAATATTTGTAGAAGGATTAAATGGATTGGGATAGTTTTGGAA